>NZ_PVBR01000021.1 GCF_002980495.1 Phyllobacterium phragmitis | reverse complement strand
AACAAGCTCAAACAGTTCCGACGCGTCGCAACTCGATACGACAAGCTCCTCTCCAATTTCATGGGGTTCGTCAAACTCGCCGCAATCGCCATCTGGCTCAAATAGTTAAATCGTCACTACGACCTAGTGAAGACATGCCGATTTCTGACCGCGGTTTTGGCGCTTTCACTGGGTGCGGCAGGGCAGGCGTCAAGTCAGGACTCCCCGCAGGAACCCGGCTCGACGCCTGCCCTAAATCTCGAGTTGAATGCGCTCGATACATCCGACAAAGGGTGTCGCCTGACCTTCGTGGCCGCCAATGAGCTGAGCGTCCAGTTGGACAAGGTGACGTTCGAGATGGTTCTCTTCAATGCAGAAGAAAGGGTCGAGCGCCTGGCCCTCCTCGATTTCAAGACATTGCCTGCGGGAAAGACCAAGGTACGCCGCTTCGATCTTGCCAATATCGCATGCGACAACATCAGCCGTATATTGATCAACGATGCGACGGAATGTTCGGGCGAAGGCGTTACCGAGGGTGCCTGCATCCGGCAGCTGAAGACCAGCTCCAAATCGTCCGTCCGTTTCGGCATCTGACAGCCGCTGCCTTATTGAAAAGAATGCATGAATGTATATCGCCATGAACAGGTTCAAAGTTCAGGATGGTTCCGAGGAAGCGTTCGAAACCGTCTGGAAAAACCGCGATTCGAGCCTGAAGGAATTGCCCGGCTTCGTGGAGTTCCATCTTCTGCGCGGGCCCCACAATGCGGATGAACACTACACGCTTTATGCCTCGCACACCGTCTGGCGCAGCCAGGACGATTTCATCGCCTGGACCAAATCCGAGCATTTCCGCAATGCGCACAAGAATGCCGGCAACAACAACGTGCTCTATCTGGGGCCGCCGCAGTTCGAAGGTTTCAACGTCGTCGAAGGAGTCTGATTCCACCTGAGCGCGCCTTATCGAGTGCCGAGAAGCGTTCCCCGGGCCGTGAAACCCGGGGAGATCCATCTATGAGGCGATTTGACGCATCGCCCTGTTTCAGCTGTAAACAATGAGTTTTCCGACACGCCGGAACGCATTTTTCCATTTAAAGCTGGTACTTTCACTCAAGTTTAGAATTATTCTAACCTATTGATATCTAGAACTATTCCAAAAGATAGAATTTGACATTTCGGCCCCTCCTCCCCCATATGAGGGGGTACTCGTGAAGTGCAACCCTTTGATGTTTGGGCCTTTAACCCTTGCGATTGGAGGAACCTGTGGTCGGTTCACCATGGCTGTTCAATAAAGCAGCCGCGTCTCTCTGGAACAGACAAAGATATTCCGCGCTGGAAGTGCGCCTTCATCTTGGCGCTTCCTCGCCGAAGACTTGTTGCCCAAACACCATATATTTGCGTGGCGCTGGTCCTGACATGGGTTTTGCATTCTGATGCTTGTGTGTCATTGCAACATTATTACCCAGAAAGAGATCGAGGACATGATTGTCTCGCTCCTCGATGAAGATTGCTGGCAACTCATTGTTCCCGCAAAAGTCTACCATGCTCTCCAGAAGCGCGGGCGCTGCTGTGGATGCTTCCCAAACGTTGTCGAAACGATCATAAGAGTGACTGAAGAATATCATCTTCGGCACGACCAGAACGATAACGAAGTCATATCGTTTATCGATCGTGTTCGTTCGCTACGTCAGCAATACGGGAGCATACAGCATGAAGGGCGACATAAAGGTCATCGAGCGGCTTAACGAGGCTCTGTTCCTCGAACTGGGGGCGGTCAATCAATATTGGCTGCATTACAGGCTTCTCGATGATTGGGGCTATAAGCGCCTCGCCAACAAGGAGCGGGCGGAATCCATCGAAGAGATGCATCACGCCGACCGCATCATCGAACGCATCATCTTCCTCGAAGGTCATCCCAACCTGCAAACCGTCGCACCGCTGCACATCGGGCAGAATGTCAAGGAAGTGCTGGAGTCGGACCTCAAGGGCGAATATGATGCCCGCACCTCCTACAAGAAATCCCGCGAAATCTGCGACGAGCTTGGTGATTACGTTACCAAACAGCTTTTCGACGAGCTTTTGAAGGATGAGGAAGGCCATATCGACTTCCTCGAAACCCAGCTCGACCTGCTCGCCAAGATCGGCGAGGAGCGCTACGGACTGCTCAATGCAGCCCCGGCGGATGCAGCGGAATAACCGTTCGCACGATGATGGGATGACGACGACCGGGTTCAAAACCCGGTCGTTTCGTTTCAGTGGCTGCTTCTGCGAATGCTTGCGGCGATCAATGATGTGCGGGCATTTACGAAATGACCGTCTTTATGCTAAGCGGCCAAGCGCGCTCGTCACGGTCAAGATCGAACGAAGCGACGTTTGGGATTTGCACGGGATGGCCATCTAATGCAGAAGAATGAGGACGCACTGACATTCAGGAAAGCCGTCCTCCGCGATCTGCCTGATATCGTTGCGATGTTGGCGGATGATGAACTCGGAGCCAAGCGGGAGGATACGAGCCTCCCCTTACATGGGAGATATCTCTCGGCGTTCGAGGCGATCGACCGTGATCCCAACCAGTTTCTTGCCGTTGTGGAAGCCGAAAACAAAATTGTCGGCTGCCTACAAATATCCTTCATTCCTGGTCTGTCGCGCATCGGCCTCTGGCGCGGCCAGATCGAGAGCGTAAGGATTGCGCGCGATTTTCGCGGCGGCGGCATCGGCCGAAAGATGATCGGCTGGGCGATCGAGCAATCCCGGGCACGCAATTGTGGTGTCCTGCAGCTGACGACCGACAAGTCGCGTGTCGATGCCCACCGCTTTTACAAATCATTGGGCTTTGTCGACAGCCACGAGGGCATGAAGCTGACGCTGTAGAGCGGTTCACTTTTAGACGGAAACGATACGTTCAGTCATTCCTCAATCTTTACGGTGGCAATCACCCTATTCCAACCGTAGCAACAGCGGCATCGGCGAGGCATGGATTCCTGTGCTTGTCACAGGAATCCATGCCTCACCATCTCCACAGTTCCGACGGTGCCGAATGTAAGGCCCGGCGTTTCCATCAGATTGGGACCCACTCCGAAATCAAAGGGCGCCGGTTTCCCCGCGCCCCTCATATTTCGCTGGAGATCGAAATCCCTTATTGCGGCAGCTTGTCGTCGACGCCTGCGACGTAGAAATTCATGCTGAGAATGGCTTTGTCATCGGCGGTTTCGCCTTCCTTCAGCCATTCCGATCCGTCCTGTTTCTTGATCGGGCCGGTGAAGGGCTTCAGCTCTCCAGAGGTGATCTTCGCCTGGGTTTCCTCGGCCATTTTCTTCACATCGTCAGGCATGTTTGTATAGGGCGCCATGACGACCAGCCCCTCATGCATGCCGTGGAAGATGTTCTGCGATTTCCATGTGCCGTCAAGAACGGCTTGGGCGCGCTCGATATAATACGGTGCCCAATTGTCGACGATCGATGTCAGCTGCGTCTCGGGACCGAACTTGATCATATCAGACGCCTGACCGAACGCCTTGATGCCGCGCTCCGCCGCCACCTGCATGGCTGCGGTGGAATCTGTGTGCTGGGTGATGATGTCGACACCCTGGTCGATCAGCGCCTTGGCGGCGTCCGCTTCCTTGCCTGGATCGAACCAGGAATTCACCCAGATCACTTTCACCTTGAAATCCGGATTGATCGACTGCGCGCCGAGCATGAAGGAATTGATGCCCTGCACGACTTCGGGGATCGGAACCGAGGCGATATAGCCGGCGACACCGGCCTTCGACATCTTGGCGGCTATCTGGCCCTGGATGTAGCGGCCCTCATAGAAGCGCGAATTATAGACCGAAACGTTTTCGGCGGTCTTGTAGCCGGTCGCGTGTTCGAACTTCACATCCGGGAATTTCTTGGCGACCTTGATCGTGGGATCCATATAGCCGAAGGATGTAGTGAAGATCAACTTGTTGCCCGCACGCGCCAGACGCTCGATCGAGCGCTCCGCATCCGCACCTTCCGGCACGTTTTCCAGGAAAGTCGTCTCGACCTTGTCGCCGAGCGCGGCCTCAAGCGCCTTGCGGCCCTGATCGTGCTGATAGGTCCAGCCGAAATCACCGGGCGGGCCGATATAGATAAAGCCCACCTTGAGCTTCTCCTGAGCATGGGCGGCGCCACCCAAAGCGAAGCTCGCCACCGCGGCCAGCGCCAGAAGCATCTTTTTCATATTGCCTGTTCTCCTGTTGATAACGCATCCTGAATGACAGGAATGTTCCCTTGTACTTGTCATCGGTCCGGAACGAATGGTTTCCCGAGCGAAGCCGGGGTGTTCATCATCGTCAGCCGCCTATTCCGCGAGATTAGAACAAGAACCAGTATCGTTGCCAGATAGGGCAGAGAAGAAAGAAGCTGCGACGGCAGGCCGATCCCCAGGGCTTGCGCATGCAGCTGGCCGATCGTCACCGCACCGAAGAGATAGGCGCCGACCAGGACCCGCCATGGCCGCCACGAGGCAAAGACCACGAGCGCCAACGCGATCCAGCCTCGCCCGGCTGTCATGTTCTCGACCCATTGCGGGACATAGACGAGCGACAGCTGCGCCCCGGCAAGGCCGGCACAGGCGCCGCCGAAAAGCACGGCGAGATAGCGCGTGCGCACCACGTGGACGCCGAGCGCATGGGCCGAACCATGATTGTCGCCGATGGCGCGCAGCGTCAATCCGGCCCTTGTGCGGAAGAGGAACCAGCTGACGCCTGCGACCAGCAGGATCGACAGATAGAAGATCGGGTCCTGCCCGAACAAAAACCGTCCGACCAGCGGAAGCTCCGTAAGATAGGGAATTCGGATTGGCTCCAAGCGGATGCCTGGCAGGCCAACGAAAGGCTCGCCGATCATGGCGGAGACGCCGAGACCGAGAAGGGTGAGAGCCAACCCGCTCGCGACCTGATTGGTCACCAGCGTCAGGGTCAGAAAACCGAACAGCAGCGAGAAGGCGGCGCCCGCCAGGATGGCGGCGAACATGCCGAGCCATGCGGAACCCGTTAGCTGCGCGACGGCAAATCCGGTCACCGCGCCCATGATCATCATGCCCTCGACGCCGAGATTGAGAACGCCGGAGCGCTCCACCACCAGTTCTCCCATCGCCGCTATGAGTAGCGGCGTGGCGGCCGTGGCGATCGTCAGGAGGATGGCTTGTGTCATGTCCATCGTCATCGCTCCCGCACAGGCTTGCCGACCGGCGTGGAAACCAGCCGGATGCGGTAGTGGATCAACGTATCACTCGCCAGAACGAAGAACAGGATCATACCCTGGAAGACACGGGCCGATCTTTCCGAAATGCCGATAGCCACCTGCGCCGCCTCGCCGCCGAGATAGGACAATGCCAGGACAAACCCGGCCGCCACGATCCCCAGCGGATTGAGCCTTCCCAGAAAGGCGACGATGATGGCCGTGAAGCCGTATCCCGGCGAAATGCTCGTTCGCAGCTGGCCGATTGCGCCTGATACTTCCGAGATTCCGGCAAGCCCGGCCAGAGCGCCGGAGACGAGGAAGACGAAGAACGTCATCCTGCCCGCGCTGAAACCGGCGAAGCGCCCTGCCCGCGGGCTGTTTCCCAATACCCTGACCTCGAAGCCCTTCATCGTCCGCGACAGGAGGAACCAAAGTCCGAGCGCTGCGACGAGGGCCAGGATGATGCCCCAATGGGCTCGGCCGGATGCCGTCCATATTTCCGGCAGGATGGCGGAATCGTTGAACTGCCGCGTCTCCGGAAAATTATAGCCCTCGGGATTGCGCCAAGGGCCGCGCACGATCCAGTCGAGAAAGAACTGCGCGACATAGACCAGCATCAGGCTCGTCAGGATCTCATTGGTGTTGAAGCGGACCTTCAGGAAAGCCGGAATGGAGCCATAAGCGGCACCGCCGGCCATGCCCATCAGCAGCATCAGCGGCAACACGATCCAGGATTGGAATTCGGGGAACATGACGGGAAGGATCGAGCCGGCAATGCCGCCGGCGATGAACTGGCCCTCGGCGCCGATGTTCCAGTTGTTGGAGAGATAGCAAAGCGAAAGGCCGACCGCGATGAGGACCAGCGGGGCCGCCTTGACCATGAGTTCGTGCAGGGACCAGACATCGAGAAGCGGTTCGACGAAATAGACGTAAAGCGAGGTCAGCGGGTCCTTGCCCATGAGGGCGAAAAGCGCCGCGCCGGCAATCAGCGTCAGAGCCAGCGCGATAAGCGGAGAAAGCGCACTGAACAGGACAGAATGCTGTGGCCGCTTGACCAGTTCGATACGCATTACGCCATTCCGCCCACACTTGCATGCCCCGCATCGGCACCGCCCATCATCAGGCCGATCTTCTCCAGCGTCACGTCGCGTATGGGAAGCGCTTCGGAAAGGGTGCCGTGATTCATCACTGCTATCCTGTCGCAGATTTCCAGCAATTCATCCAGATCCTGGCTGATGATCAGGACGGCGGATCCGCTGCGCGCCAGATCGATCAGCGCCTGCCGGATATGCGCCGCCGCCCCCGCGTCGACACCCCATGTCGGCTGGTTGACGACGAGAACGGCGGGCTTGCGGTCCAATTCGCGCCCGATGATGAATTTCTGCAGATTGCCGCCGGAAAGTGCCGACGCATCGGGATTTTCGCCGCTCTTGCGGACATCCATCATCTTGACGATGCGTTTTACGGCAGATTGCAATGTGTCCTGCGCCAGCATTTTGAGCGATCCGCCGCGCAGGAATGTCCTGCTGTCGGTGCTGTAGCGCGAGAGGAACAGATTGTCGGTCAACGGCAATTCCGGCACGGCGCCATGTCCCAGGCGTTCTTCGGGCACGAATGCCGCGCCAAGCTGCCTGCGCCGCGAAATGCCGGCCCGTCCGGCAGCGACCCCGCCGATACGAATGATATCGGGGCCGGCCTGCGTCACCTCACCCGACACAGCTTCGAAAAATTCGCCCTGCCCGTTGCCGGCGACGCCGGCGATCCCGACGATCTCGCCACTTTGAACGGAAAGTCGCATGTCGCGCAGCGCCGTGGAAAAAGGCCCGCGCGGCGGCTGGCTCAGCCCGGCGATTTCAAGCAGCGCCTCGCCCTCCCCGCCAGCCGGAGCCTCGCGATGAACGACCTGGATGTCGTTGCCGACCATCATCCGCGCCAGCGATGCCGCCGTTTCCTGGCGGGGATCGCATTGCGCCACGACCTTGCCGTGGCGCAACACGGTCGCGCGGTCACAGAGCCGTTTCACCTCCTCCAGGCGATGACTGATATAGAGGATGGACTTTCCCTCGGATCGCAGCCGTTCCAGCGTGACGAACAGGCGATCGGCTTCCTGCGGGGTCAGGACAGATGTCGGCTCATCCAGGATGATGAGATCCGGTTCCTGCAGAAGACAACGGATGATCTCGATGCGCTGGCGTTCGCCCACCGAGAGATCGCCGACCAGCGCATCGGGATCGAGCGGCAGTCCGTAGGCCTGGCCGATGTCGCGTGCGCGATTGGCTATATCGGACAGCGGAATGGCCTTGTCGAGTGAAAGCGCGATATTTTCAGCTGCCGTCAGCGAGTCAAAAAGCGAAAAATGCTGAAAAACCATGCCGATGCCGAGAGAACGTGCGACGGCAGGGCTGGCAATGCCGACGGTCTGCCCTTTCCAGAAGATCTCACCCGATACCGGCTGCAGCGAGCCGAACAGCATTTTCACGAATGTGGATTTTCCCGCGCCGTTTTCGCCGAGAAGAGCATGAATCTCACCGGTCCGAATGACGAGATCGATCGCGTCACACGCTACGAGATTACCGAAATTCTTGGTGATCCGGCGAACATCCAGAAGAGGCTGGTCCGTGGAAGTGACTGACATAGTTCCCCAAAGGCATTATTGTCGGCGATCTTATGACGGCACCGGCAATATTGGGAAGTGGAAAAGCTCACGCACCGTGAATTTCGCACATCAAAGATGCAGCGGCAACGCCCGCCTATGGAATAAGCACCGTCGTGCCTGTCGTTTTGCGACCTTCCAGGTCGGCGTGGGCTTTGGCGACATCGCGCAGCGGGTAGCTCTGGTTTATCTTGACCGAAACGGCACCGCTCTCGATAACCGAAAAGAGATCCTTCGCGGAAGTCTCAAGGTCCTGCCGCTTGGCGATATAGGCGAAGAGCGATGGCCGTGTGGCGAAGAGCGAACCCTTTTGCCCCAGGAGCCCTATATCGAATGGCGGTATGGAACCTGAGGACTGGCCAAAGCTGACGAACATGCCGAACGGCTTGAGGACATCGAGCGAACCTGGAAAGGTGTCCTTGCCGACCGAATCATAGACCACATCGACGCTCTGGCCGTCGGTCAATTCCTTCACGCGCGCGACGAAATCATCGGTGCGATAGTTGATGACGTGGTCGTAGCCATGGGCCTTTGCAAGCTCGATCTTTTCCGGCGATCCGGCGGTCCCGATGACGGTTGCGCCCAGATGCTTTGCCCATTGCCCGGCAATAAGGCCGACGCCGCCGGCTGCGGCATGGAACAGGATGGTGTCACCCTTCTTGACCTTGAACGTCCGGCGCAGAAGATATTGCGCCGTCATGCCTTTGAGCATGACCGAAGCGGCGGTCTGCAGATCGATGGCATCCGGCACAATCACCAGGCGATCGGCGGCGACGATGCGCTCATCAGCATAGGATCCCGGCGACGCGACATAGGCGACGCGGTCCCCCGGCTTTACATGACTGACATCGGGCCCGACGGATATGACAGTGCCTGCGCCCTCATTGCCCGGGATGAACGGGAGCGCGGCTGCCTTATAAAGACCGGTGCGGAAATAGACGTCGATGAAATTGAGGCCGATGGCTTCATGCCGAATCTTGGCCTCGCCGGGGCCCGGCTCGCCGATTTCCACCGTTTCGTAGGAAAGAACCTCGGGGCCGCCGACTTGATGAACGCGAATGGCGTGGATCATGTTACGCTCCATTATCCGAGGCGCCGACACGCCCCAATCGTGGGAAAAACTGCATCAGTGCGCCGATGCAGTAAAGATAAATACCGGTAATCGATACGCTGATGCGCACCCACAGCGGCGCGTCGAGCGCATAGAGAAGCGCCAGCGCACCAAGGGCGCACCACAAAATGAAAACCGTAAGATTGAGCGGCCGCAGGCGAACGACGCGGACGGGGTGCAAGAAATAGACCGGCACGAAGGACAGGATCGCGGAGACGACCACCGTTGCGAACGCGATCCATTCTCCCGGTTTGACGATAAACAGCGTGAAAACCACCATATTCCAGACAACGGGAAATCCCTTGAAGAAGTTCTCGTTCGTCTTCATGCTCGTATCGGCATAATAGATCGCGCTCGATATCACGATGATCGCGCCCGACAGGAAGGAAAGCCCCTCGCCCATGAAGCCGCTCTGATAGAGCGCAAAGGCCGGGATCAGCACATAAGTGACATAGTCGATGATATTATCGAGGAGTTCGCCGGACCAGGTGGGCAGAACATATTTTACGTCGAGCTTGCGGGCGATCGGCCCGTCTATGCCGTCGACGAACAGGGCCAGGCCGAGCCACCAGAACATGGCGGTCCAGCGATCCTCGCTCGCCGCGACGATGGAAAGGAACGCCAGAAATGAACCGGACGCGGTCAGCAGATGAACCGAAAAAGCCTTGGCCTGCGGAGCAGTGACCCTTTTAGTTCTGATTTTTCCACCCAGTTTCGTTTTCACGTGTTTTGCCGATTCTTTCTGCCGGTCCTGATGTAAGGCGTTTTCGTGCAGTCAGCTTTTCTCAAATAATCCTTAAAGAGCAAGGGAGCTATCCCATAAATCGCATTTCATCCCATGGAAGATGGCTTGCGCGACAATTTTTCCGTGCCTTTTGCCTTGTCCAGACATAGATGATGCTTTCGTAGGCAATACCAAGGCTTGAGCCAAGGTTCGAATGAGCCAAGTAGGATTGGGATCGGGACGCGAGGAAATACACATGGTCGGCAAGATTGCGAAGGAAATCGTCATCGCGGGCAGCGGCCCAGCGGGAATGATCGCGGCGCTGGCACTTGCCGCCGACGGCCATGACGTGACGCTCGTTGGACCAGCCGTCGGCGAAAACGACCAGCGGACGACGGCGCTGATGATGCCGGCGATCGGCTTTCTGGAACGGCTTGGCATATGGCAAACTATTTCGCCCGAGGCCGCGCCTCTGGCGACCATGCGGATCGTCGATGCCACCGGCCGCCTGATCAGGAGCCCCGCCGTCACATTCCACGCCGGCGAAATCGGCGAAGCGGCGTTCGGATACAATATGCCGAACACCGTCCTGAACAAGGTTCTTTCCGGCGCCGTCGACGTCAACCGGCGCATCAGTCGCATCCTTTCATCCGCAACCCGTTACAGACATTCGGCAAACGGGGTCGTCATCGAAACCGATGATGGCCATGAGATGGCTGCGCGGCTTCTCGTCGCCTGCGACGGACGTGGTTCGCTTGCCCGCGAGGCAGCGGGAATCCAAACCCGCCGCTGGAATTATCCGCAGACGGCCGTCGTCCTGTCTTTCACCCATGCACTCGAGCATGAGAACATTTCGACCGAGTTCCACACCGAAGACGGACCTTTCACCCAGGTTCCCCTGCCCGGACGCCGTTCCAACCTCGTCTGGGTCGCCAATCCTGCGCTTGCCGATACGCTGATGGCACTCGATCCGGTTGCGCTGGCACAGCATGTCGAGGAGCGTATGCAATCGATGCTCGGCAAGATCGCGGTTGAAACGAAACAGCAAGCCTGGCCACTGTCGGGCCTCGTCCCCAATGCCTTCGCCGCCAACCGGACCGTTCTTGTCGGTGAAGCCGCGCATGTCTTTCCTCCCATCGGTGCGCAAGGGCTCAATCTCGGCGTGCGCGATGTCGAAACACTTCTGAACGCGCTGAAGACTGATCAAGACGATGTCGGCTCTGAACACGTTACCCGCGCCTATGACAGGCTGCGGCGTCCGGATGTCCTGGCGCGCACGGGGTCGGTCGATGCCCTGAACCGTTCGCTCCTGACGGGCTTCCTGCCCGCGCAGCTGGCGCGCAGCATGGGGCTGGAGCTCCTGCGCTCGTTTGCGCCGCTCCGCAGCTTCTTCATGCGCGAGGGGCTGCGCCCCGGCAGCGGTTTCAGCGGTATCCTCTCAGCGCGGCACCCAAAAGTCAGGCGGCAATAGTCCTTCCTTCATGGAATAGAGCAGTATCGTCAGCGTTATGACCGAAAAAACGGTGGTCGCCAGAATGCTGGTCGAAGCGCGTTCGACCCATACGCCATATTGCTGAGCGATCACGAAAACATTGGTCGCCGTGGGCAGCGCCGCCATGAGCATGGCGGAGAACACCCAAACAGGCGGGAAATCTCCGAGAAGATTGAGAGCGACATAGACGATCAGCGGATGCAGGATCAGCTTGATCGGCACGATCAGGTAAAGCTCCGTCGGCACTCTCTTCACGGGACGCAGCGCCAGCGTGACACCCATGGCGAATAGCGCACATGGCGCCGCTGCGCCGGCAAGAAACTCGACGATGCGCGCCGCGGCGGGGGGAAGTTGCAGCTCGAACACCGCTGCTGTGATGCTGACTACCGTCGCAATGATGAAAGGATGCGTGACGATCTTCAGCACCACATCACCCATCAATGGCAGCAGGCCGCGCTTGTCGTCGCCGGCAAGCGCCATCATCAGCGGTGCGACAGTGAAATGCAGGGCATTGTCGAAGCAGAAGACCATGGCAACGGGAACGGCAGCGGCCGGCCCGAAAGCCAGTAGCGCCAGACCCGGCCCCATATAGCCTATGTTTCCGTAGGCGGCGGCAAGCCCCTCGATGGTGCTGCTTGCGATATTGCGCCGCGACCGCGCCATCGCGATGGCGAACATCAGCGAAAACACGATGAAGGTGGACAAAGTGGTGCCCACGACGAAGCGCCATTGCGTGAGTTCGGCTACCGGCGTTTTCGACAAAAGCTGGAAAAACAGGGCCGGCAGCGCCACATAAATAATAAAGGTATTCATCCAGCCCAGCGCCTCGACAGGCTGCCGGGTGATGCGGGCAACGACAAAACCGATGAATATCAATCCGAAGAAGGGCAGAACAAGGTTGAGAATGCTGACCATCAGTGGGCAAACCGTTGATTTTTAATGGATACAAATGTGCGAGGGACTGATAGGTCAGGGCATACCCGAGTTCAGCATATGGTAGTGATATCAAATACAATGGGCATAACACAGATCAAGCACGCGAAATTCCAGATCGGCCAGGTTGTCAAGCATCGGCTGTTCCCCTTTCGCGGCATCATTTTCGATGTCGATCCGGAATTCGCCAATACCGAAGAATGGTATCAATCGATCCCCGAAGACGTGCGACCGCACCGGGACCAGCCGTTCTATCATCTGCTCGCTGAAAATGCGGAAAGCGAATATGTCGCCTATGTCTCGGAACAGAATTTATTGCCCGACACCAGCGGTGAGCCACTGCGCCATCCCCAGATAAAGGATCTGTTCGAGAAAGTGGAGAACGGTCTTTACAAGGTGAAAATCCAGCACGCGCATTAGGGCTGTTCCTATTTTGTCGAAATCGCCCGGCCTTCCACTATTCTTCACCGCCGGAATTGCGGAGATGCCTCGACGATGCCGCGTTGCTACGGTTGGCATACGTTGTCACCGAGTGAGAAGCGCCTGAACGCTTCCTTTTCGCCTGAAAGTGAACGGCTCCAAGACATCTTGCGAGTGCGAATACAAAAAGGGACGCTTGTGGCGTCCCTTTTTCTTACTTTTGCGAGGCTTGGATCAGATCAGTTGCCGGCCTTGGCCTTTTCCTGCTCCGCTTTCATCTTGGCCTCAAATTCCTTCTGGCGCTTCTGAACCGCGTCCTGAAGCTCCTTCTGGCGTGCTTCCAGTTCCGGCTGCTGCAGGCCCGGGCCGGTCAGCGCCTGGGAAAAACCAGTCAGCGAAACGTTGATCGGGTTTGGCTTGTTCTGGAAGTTGACGGAGGTCAGCGTAAGCTTGCCGCCTTTCTTCAAGGCATTGACCAGTTCGTCGGACAGCGCCACTTCGGCGATGCAGCGATCGGGAAAGCAGATGCCGTAATCGATCTTCTGCGTTTTATTGGCGTCAACCTGCAGGCCGACGCCCGCCTGGATCATACGGCCCGTGGGAACGGAAACCTGAAAAATCTTGCGGTTGATCTTGCCCTTGATCTCAATCAGATTGACCGCAGTCAAAAGCTGGCCGGAATCGGCAGTCACGATGTTCTGTGTGTTGCAGATATCGTTGTCTTCCTGCTTCGAGCAGACCTTGAACCATCCCTGAGGAGTCTGCTGCGCAGACGCCGGCAAGGTCGCGGTTGCAAGCAAGGCGAACGCGCCGGCAACAGCGGAGGCGGCAGCGAGTGTCTTCGTCATGGACATGATCAACAGGTTCCTTTCAACGCTCTGATCTCGGTTTCCAATTGATGGGTCACGATTGGCCTGTCAGTGGTGCCAAAATGCGGCAACAGCGTGACCCTTTGCTCGCAGGCGGTGTTACACTGCTTGGTCAGGCAAATCCAGCGACGTTTTTTGTTCGATGCAGGCCATTTCTTCGGAGAAACCGGCGCCTGCTACCAACAACCTACCATATTCGTGCTTATAAGATCCATGTTAGTTTTGACCGCGAATCATCGGCCAGCCCCGCGGGAGCAGGCCGTATCGACTGGAAATACCGAAATGCTCGGCAGATTTATTCGAAATATATCCATCGCCATCGGTATAGGCTTTGCAGGCCTGGTATCGGCAAATGCCGAACCGACCTACGGCATTGCCATGCATGGCGAGCCGGCGCTGCCTGCCGATTACAGCCATTTCCCCTATACCGATCCCGACGCTCCTAAAGGCGGCGCCATTACCTATGGCGTGGTCGGCACCTTCGACAGCCTCAATCCTTTCGTGCTGAAAAGCATGCGCACGACGGCGCGCGGCCTCTTTCTCGACGGCGAGTTCGGAAATCTCGTCTTCGAACCACTGATGGAGCGTTCCGCCGACGAGCCTTTCTCGCTCTACGGGCTGATCGCGGAAAAGGTCGAGATGGACCCGGAGCGCAAATGGATCGAATTCACACTCAATCCCAATGCGAAATGGTCCGATGGCCAGCCGGTCACTGTGGATGATGTCATCTTCTCCTTCAAACTCTTGGCGGAAAAGGGCCGCCCTCCTTTCAATAACCGCATGGATCGGATCGCCAGCATCGAGAAAGTCGGCGAGCGTGGCCTGCGTTTCACCTTCAACGACAAATCGAACCGCGAATTTCCGCTGCTCATCGCCACGACGATGCCGATCCTGCCGCAACATGCCGTCGATCCAGCCACTTTCGGCAATGCGTCGTTGAACGCGCCTGTCGGCAGCGGCCCCTATCTGGTCTCCAAGGTTCAGCCGGGCCAGCGCATCATCTACAAGCGCAATCCCGATTATTGGGCCAAGGATCTGCCATCCAAGCGCGGCACCGACAATTTCGATACGGTCACGGTCGAGTATTTCCGCAACGAGACGTCGCTTTTCGAAGCGTTCAAGAAGGGCATCCTTGATGTCCTGATCGAAGGCGACCCGATACGCTGGGAAAAATCCTATGATTTCCCGGCGGTCCGCCAGGGTCTCGTCATCAAGGACCGTTTTTCCAAGGGAACACCTGCAAACATGCTGGGGTTCGTCTTCAACACGCGGCGGGAAAAATTCGCCGATCGCAGGGTCAGGCAGGCGCTGACGGAACTGTTCGACTTCGAATGGACCAATCGTAATCTTTTCGATGGCCGCTACGAACGGACGGCTGGTTTCTGGGACGGCTCGGTGCTTTCCTCGATCGGCCATCCGGCAGATGCACGGGAAAGAGCGCTCTTGGCGAAATTCCCCAATGCCGTGCTGCCCGATGTCATGGACGGCACCTATCGTCCACCGACGACAGACGGCACCGGGCGCGACCGCGAGGCCACCAGGAAAGCCTTCGACCTGCTCAAGCAGGCCGGATACACGTTCCATGACGAAAAGGCGTTCGCCCCCTCAGGTACCCCGCTCACCTTCGAGATCATGACACGGACACCGGAAGAGGAGAAGGTCAGCCTCGCCTATGCGCGGACCCTGGGACGGCTCGGGATAACAGCCACGATCCGCACGGTCGATGACGCGCAATACCAGCAGCGGCTGCAGACCTTCGATTACGACATGATCCTCGGCGCGCTGACCTCATCGCTGTCGCCCGGCAACGAACAATGGGCGCGCTGGGGCGCGGCCTCGCGCGACATCCAGGGCAGCTTCAACTATCCGGGCGCAGCGGAACCCGCCATCGACGCGATGATCGAGGCCCTGATTGCGGCCCGCAGCCAGGAGGATTTCGTCAGCGCGGTCCGTGCGCTCGACCGCGTCCTCATTTCCGGCAACTATTATGTTCCCCTCTATCATCTGCCGAAACAATGGGTGGCGCGATGGTCGCGGATAAAGCATCCGGAACAGACGTCCCTCTACGGTTTCCGGTTGCCAACATGGTGGCATGATCCCAAATAGGTTGCATAGAGATTCGGCTTGATACCACGGGCAACCACCGGAGACCGACATGACGAACAAGCAGATCACAATCGATGTGATTTCCGATATTGTATGCCCATGGTGCTTCGTTGGCCGCAAACGGCTGGAGCGGGCGCTCGATCTCCTGCCGGAACTCGACGTTATCGTTCGCTGGCGGCCGTTCCAACTCGACCCCACCATTCCGCCGCGCGGCAAGGACCGCAAGGTCTATCTCAAGGATAAATTCGGCAGCCTGTCGCGTTCGGACGAAATGCACGACCAGCTGATCAAGCTTGGGGAAGAAGAAGACATCGAATTCGATTTCGACGCCATAGAGGTCTCGCCCAACACGCTTGACGCGCACCGCGTCATCCAGTGGGCGTCGCAGGCCAGGCCTGAAACGCAGGACCGACTGGTGGGCAAGCTCTTTTCGTTTTACTTCGAACAGGGCCTGAATATCGGCGATCACGAGGTGCTGATCGATGCCGCCTCTGCATCGGGGATGGACGGCCAGATCGTGGCGAGCCTGCTTGCAACCGATGCCGACCGCGAAAGCGTGCTGCAGGAGATTGAAACCGCGAACCGCATCGGCGTTCGCGGTGTCCCCTGTTATATCATCGACCAGAAATATGCCGTGATGGGCGCACAGCCCGCCGATGTCCTGGCCGATGCGATACGTCAGGCCGCCGACGGCTTCGAACCCGGAGCGGCGGAGGATCGCTGAGTAAATAGTGAGGTAGTGAGGTAGTGAGGTAGAAAATGCTTTATCTCACTATTCACTATTCACTATTCACTAATCTTCGCCAGTTGCATCATGATCACCGCCGCGCCATTGAGGCGCTTTTCGGGCGTTGGCCAATCGCGGATGAACACGATACCCTGATCCGGCCGGATCTTGGCCATCGAACCCTGTTCTCCGATCATCTTCACCAGCGCCGTGGCATTTGCGAAAGTCTTGTTGCGGAACTGGATCACAGCGCCCTTCGGCCCGGCATCGAGCTTCTCGACATTGGCCTTGCGGCATAGCGCCTTGATGAACACGATCTTGAGCAGATGCTGGACTTCCTCCGGCAGCGGACCGAACCGATCGATGAGTTCAGCGCCGAAGCCGTCGATCTCCTGCGGCTCCTCCAGATCGGCAAGCCGGCGGTAGAGGCCAAGCCGCAATTGCAGGTCCGGCACATAGCTTTCGGGGATCATGACCGCCGTGCCGATAGAAATCTGCGGCGACCAGCGCGCATCCTCGATCTCGCCGGTGCCTTTCAATTCAGCCACGGCCTCCTCGAGCATCTGCTGGTAAAGCTCGAAACCGACCTCGCGGATATGACCGGACTGTTCCTCGCCCAGAAGATTGCCCGCGCCGCGAATATCCATGTCGTGGCTTGCCAGCTGGAAGCCGGCTCCCAGCGTATCAAGCGATTGCAGCACCTTCAGGCGGCGTTCCGCGTTCTGCGTGAGCATGCGATTGGGCGGCAGGGTGAAAAGCGCGAAAGCGCGCAGCTTGGAGCGCCCGACGCGACCGCGCAACTGGTAGAGCTGCGCCAGGCCGAACATATCGGCGCGGTGGATGATCAAGGTGTTGGCGGTCGGAATATCGAGACCCGATTCGACGATCGTGGTGGAAAGCAGCACGTCGTACTGACCGTCGTAGAAGGCGTTCATGATATCGTCGAGTTCGCCCGGCGGCATCTGGCCGTGCGCCACGGCGACCTTCAACTCCGGCACATGACTGTCGAGAAACTCCTTCACCTCGGTCAGATCGGCGATGCGCGGACAGACATAAAAGCTCTGGCCACCGCGATAGCGCTCGCGTAGCAACGTTTCGCGGATGACCAGCGGATCGAAGGGCGAGACGAAGGTGCGGACCGCCATGCGATCGACCGGCGGTGTGGTGATCAGCGAAAGCTCGCGCACGCCCGTCAATGCCAGTTGCAGCGTGCGCGGGATCGGCGTCGCAGAAAGCGTCAGGACGTGGATGTCCGATTTCAGCTCCTTCAGCCGCTCCTTATGCTTGACGCCGAAATGCTGCTCCTCATCGATGATGAGAAGGCCGAGATTGTTGAAGTTGATGCCCTGCCCCAGAAGCGCGTGCGTGCCGACGACGATATCGATCTTGCCTTCCGCCGCACCCTTTTTAACCTCTGCGAGTTCCCTGGAACCGACCAGGCGCGAAGCCTGCGCGACATGGACCGGCAACCCGTGAAACCGTGTCGAGAATGTCTTGTAATGCTGGCGCGACAGAAGCGTGGTGGGAACGACGACTGCCACCTGATAGCCATTGAGCGCAGCGACAAAGGCGGCGCGTAGCGCCACTTCCGTCTTGCCGAAGCCGACATCGCCGCAGATCAGGCGGTCCATCGGCTTGCCCAGCGTCAGATCGTCCAGAACCGCATCGATAGCGGTCTGTTGATCCTCGGTTTCGTCATAGGGGAAGCGCGCGGCAAACTCCGCATAAACACCATCGGGCTGCGACAGCACCGGCGCGCCGCGCATCTGCCGTTCGGCGGCAATGCGGATCAGATGACCGGCGATCTCGAGAAGCCGCTTCTTGAGCTTGGCCTTGCGCGCCTGCCATGCGCCGCCGCCGAGCTTGTCGAGAGCTACATCCGACCCTTCCGAACCGAAGCGAGAGAGAAGCTCGATATTCTCGACGGGCAGGAACAGGCGGTCGTCGCCCGCATAATGCAGTTCGAGGCAATCATGCGGCGCGCCTGCCGCGGTGATGGTGCGCAGCCCGATGAAACGCCCGATGCCGTGATCGACATGGACGACGATATCGCCCGCCGCCAGCGCCCCGACTTCGCTGATGAAATCGCGATCGCGCTTCCGGCGCTTCGAATGCCGGACCAGCCGGTCGCCAAGAATATCCTGCTCGGCGACCACGACGAGATCGCCGGCATCGAAACCGCTTTCGATGAACAGAACGGTGGCGGTGATCTTGTCGCGCGACAACGCCTTGACAGTCGCAAGATTCTGCACCGTCTCTATCTTTTCCAGCCCGTGCTCGTCCAGGACCTGCATCAGCCGGTCGAGCGATCCTTCGCTCCATGCCGCAAGCAGCACCTTCTTGCCGGAAGTCCGCAGGCCGCCGATGTAGCTGACGACGCTTTCGAAGAGATTGGCATCCTTGGCGGCGCGCTCCTCGGCAAAGCTGTGGCCCTTGTGCACATCGGCGTGGACGACGCGGCGGTCCGGCATATCCGGCTGGCTGAAGGGCGTCAGGTCGATGCGTGTTCCCGCGCCTGCGGCAGCGGCTTCCACCTTCTCGGGTGAGAGATAGAGCGTTCCCGGCGCCACCGGCTTATAGGGAACCGCATCGCCCGGCTCCTTGCCGTCCGCCTGGCGTCTGCGCGCCTCATAATGATCGAGCACCATCTTATGGCGCTCAGCCAATGCCTCATGCGCCAGATGATCGAACACGACAGGCATATCGCCGGTATGGTCGAATATTGTTTCCAGACGGTCGTAGAAAAGCGGCAACCAATGCTCCATGCCGGCGAAACGCCTGCCCTCGGTGATGGCCTGATAGAGCGCATCGTCGCGAGACGGCGCGCCGAACGCCTGAATATAATTGCTGCGAAAACGGCTGATCGCATCGGGCGAAAGCGTCACCTCGCTCATCGGCTGAAGCGACAGTTCCGTGCGGGTGCCGGTGGTGCGCTGCGAGGCCGGATCGAAGGCGCGGATCGTCTCCAGCGTATCGCCGAAGAAATCGAGGCGCAGCGGCTCGTCCGAACCCGGGGCATAGAGATCGAGAATGCCGCCGCGCACGGCGAATTCACCGACGTCGCGCACCGTCGGAACGCGCTCAAATCCATTTCTTTCAAGGTGTTGCGCCAGAACGTTCATGTCGACGCGATTGCCCGGGCGGGCCACGAAAACCTGCTCGGCAATGGTTTCGCGCGGCGGCAGCTTCTGCAGCACGGCATTGGCCGTCGCCATGATGATACCCGGATGCTTTTTCTGCCGCAGCGCCACCATGCCGGCCATTGCCGCAAGCCTTCGGGCAGCCGCATCGGCGCCCGGCGAAACCCGGTCATAGGGCAGGCAATCCCAGGCGGGGAAATTCAGAACCGGGAGATCGGGACGGACGAAGCTTAAGGTCTGCTCGATATCGGCAATGCGCTGGCCATCGCGCGCGATGAACAGGACGGGACCGCCCTCGCCCATCTCCTCGACGATGCGGGCAAGGCAGAATGCCTCGAACCCATCCGCCACACCATCGATGACGATATGACGCGCGAGGCCGGGTTTCAGTCCGATTTTGGAAAAGACAGGCATGGTGGTTTCAGAATTTCATTCTTTTACGGAAGGCGATAATGTCGCGGAAAAGCGGCGTGTCGTATTCTTCAGGGGTGGCGGCCTCGCCCGTTACCCATTGTAGGAGATCGCGGTCGAGCACTTCCATCAGCCTTTCATATTCGTCGAGATCAGTGTCGGAAAGTTCCGCGATATATTCATCAGCATATTGGCCGAGGATCAGGTCCATCTCGCGCATGCCCCGATGCCAGGAGCGAAACAGGAGCTTGCGTCGCCGTGGATCGAGATCAGCGCTCGTGCGCGTGCTGCCCGTCATTGCCATCATGTCTCCAGATTGCCGCTTAATCATCGAAGCGGGAAAGTGCTGCGGTGCATATAGCGCGGGATGACGCTCCTGTCAGCCTTGCAAGGTAAAACGAACGCGGTAAAGCTGCATCCTATGCGCCCGTCCCTGCTCGATCCTTTCTTCGCCTCAGTTCGATCCCTTTCCGGCATCGGCCCGAAAGTGGCCGCCCTTCTGGCAAAATTGCTTGGCACCGAAGCACCCGGCGCGGAATCACGGGTCGGCCAGCTTCTCTTCCTGCCGCCGCACAGCATCATCGACCGGCGCAGCCGTCCGGGCATCGCCTTCGCGCAGGAAGGCGCCATCGTCACGCTCGAAGTGCGTGTCGACCGGCATCAGCCCGCGCCACGCGGGCGCGGCAATGTTCCTCACCGGGTGTTCGCCCATGACGACACGGGCGAAATCGCCCTGGTGTTCTTTCATGCGCAGCAGCCCTGGCTGGAAAGGACGATGCCGGAGGGCGAAACGATCATCGTCTCCGGCCGGATGGAATGGTTCAATGGCCGCGCCTCGATGGTGCATCCCGATCATATTACCAGCATCGAGGATGCGGCTTCGCTTCCGCTGGTCGAGCCGGTCTATCCGCTGACCGCCGGCCTGTCGCCGAAGACGCTGACGCGCGCCATACGCGAGGCATTGACTCGCCTTCCCCCGCTGCCCGAATGGATCGAGCCGGCGCTGCTGGCGCGCGAACAGTTCCCCAGCCACGAACAGGCGTTAAAGACACTGCACCAGCCGGAAGACCCGACCGATATCGCGCTCGAAAGCCCGCCGCGTCGCCGGCTCGCTTATGACGAGCTTCTGGCAGGACAGCTTGCGCTTGCGCTTGTGCGGCTAAAAACGCGAAAACTGTCCGGCAGGCCGCTTGATGGCGACGGGCATCTGGTCACCCGCGTGCTGGCGGCGCTGCCCTATTCGCTGACGGCCGGTCAAGAAGCTGCGGTGCACGATATCATCGCCGACCTCAAGGAGCCGGACCGGATGCTGCGGTTGCTCCAGGGCGATGTCGGATCGGGCAAGACGGTGGTCGGCCTGCTCGCCATGGCCCATGCGGCGGAAGCCGGCGGCCAGTCGGCGTTGATGGCGCCGACAGAAGTTTTGGCGCGCCAGCACTATGCGACCATCACGCCGATTGCGCAGAAGGCCGGGCTCAGGGCAGCGCTCCTCACCGGCCGCGAGAAGGGGCGCGAGCGCCAGCAGATCCTCGACGATCTGAAGGGCGGCGCGATCCATATCATCATCGGTACGCATGCGCTGTTCCAGGAGAAGGTCGAATATAGCGATCTGGTGCTGGTCATCATCGACGAGCAGCACCGCTTCGGCGTGCATCAGCGCCTGCAACTGACAGCCAAGGGCACGGCACCCGACATGCTCGTCATGACGGCAACGCCCATTCCCCGCACCCTGGTTCTGACGGCCTTTGGCGATATGGATGTATCCAAGCTCACCGAAAAACCCGCGGGACGCAGACCCATCACCACCGCGACCATTCCCATGGAGCGGATGGACGAACTGGTGGACCGCATGCGCACGGCTATTGTCGAGGGCCAGAAAATCTACTGGATCTGCCCGCTGGTGGAGGAATCGGAGCTTGTCGAACTCACCTCAGCTGAAGAGCGCTTCCAATCGCTGCAGCCGGTCTTTGGCGAGCAATTGGGCCTCATCCACGGGCGCATGAACGGCGCGGAAAAGGATGAGGCGATGCGCGCCTTCAAGAGTGGCGAAACGCGCATCCTCGTCGCCACGACCGTCATCGAGGTGGGCGTGGATGTCCCCGACGCCACCGTCATCGTCATCGAACATGCCGAGCGCTTCGGGCTGGCGCAATTACACCAGTTGCGCGGTCGCGTCGGACGCGGCGACAAGCCATCGACCTGCCTGCTTCTCTACAAGGGGCCGCTCGGTGAAATCGCCCATGCACGGCTGCAGGTCATGCGCGAGACCGAGGACGGCTTCCGTATCGCCGAGGAAGATCTCAAGCTTCGCGGCGAAGGTGAATTGCTCGGCACACGGCAATCGGGAACGCCCGGCTTCCGGCTGGCCGCGATCGAGGCTCATAGCGATCTCCTGGAGATCGCGCGCAAGGATGCGCGTCTGGTTCTGGAACGCGACCCGGATCTGGCAAGCGAGCGGGGCGCGGCATTGCGGCTCCTGCTCTACATTTTCGGGCGTGACGAGGCGGTGCGGCTGCTGCGGGCGGGATAGAGCGGTTCACTTTTCATCGGAAGCATTGGCGCGGTGATACCCCCCTCTGGCCTGCCGGCCATCTCCCCCTCAAGGGTGGAGATTAGGCTATGATTTCCGCTTTCGCTAATCGCACACGCAGCAGGTGACGTGCCGTCATCCATGACAGCTAATCTCCACCCTTGAGGGGGAGATGGCCGGCAGGCCAGAGGGGGGGTGGAGAAGCCCAACCACCCCATCCGGATAATCATTTCTTCGGCAATGGAATCGGGCAAGGCCAGGCGATTCCATCAAAACAGGAACCGCGCTTTAATCCTGCTCCGTTTTGGCGACAGCGCCGGCCTCTTCGGCCAAGGCTCTGGTTCTCGCCTGGAACTCGGGAGAGACGAGCCCGGCCGAGATCACCAGCTTGGCGCCCTCCTCCACCGACATCGAGAGATTGACGATATCGGATTTCGGGACGTAGAGCAAAAATCCGGAAGTGGGATTGGGCGTCGTGGGCAGAAAAACGGCAGCCGTTTTTCCGACATTTTCTTCCAGGATATCGGAAATCTCGCCTTCCGCATCCGTGGAGATGAATACGATCGCCCAGATGCCTTTGCGCGGATATTCGATAAGGCCGACGCGCTTGAACGTATTGGATTTTCCCGAAAGCACGGTTTCGAAAATCTGTTTCAGCCCGCGATAGACGCTGCGCACGAGCGGCATCTGATCGAGTAGATATTCGCCGAGCCTGATAATGGCTCTGCCAATGAAATTCGCCGTCAGGAAGCCCACGAGCGTCAGCAGAACGACAGCGACGATCAAACCGAAGCCCGGCACGGTGAACGGCAGATAATTGTCGGGATTATAAGCGTGGGGGATGAGTGGCTTTACCCAGCTGTCGACCCAGCCGACGAATCCCCATACCAGATAGGCCGTGATCGCCACCGGCGCCGCCACGACAATTCCGGTCAGGAGATAGTTCCTGAGCCGCATCATGCCGTTATCTCCAGAAAATGCATCAACCCTGCCCTATGGCCGTTATCTCCAGAATGGTCTAGCGCAGGGTCTTCGCAAAATGAACCGGAATCTTGCCTATTCCACCGTGACCGACTTTGCCAGATTGCGCGGCTGATCGACATCCGTGCCCATGAAGACGGCAGTGTAATAGGCCAGCATCTGCACAGGCAGAGCATAGATCAGCGGCGCGATGATCTCCGGCATATCGGGCAGGACGATCGTATCCAGCGTCTTGACATTGGCGTCCGCCGCGCCCTTGGCATCGGTGATCAGGATAATACGTCCGCCGCGCGCCGCCACCTCCTGCATATTGGAGACGGTCTTTTCGTAGAGCCGGTCGTGCGGCGCGATGACGATGACGGGCATCGTCTCGTCGATCAGCGCGATCGGACCGTGCTTCAACTCGCCGGCAGCATAGCCTTCGGCATGGATGTAGGAGATTTCCTTCAGTTTAAGCGCACCTTCCATGGCAAGCGGGAAGCTGGTTCCGCGGCCAAGATAAAGAACGTGCTTGACCTGCATCAGTTCGCGGCACACGGCCTCGATCTGCGGTGAAAGATGCAGCACCTCATTGGCGAAGCGCGGCACCTCCGACAAATGGCGGACGAGACGCTGCTCTTCCCCGGCGTCGATCGTGCCACGGTCCTTGCCGGCGGCGATGGCAAGCGAGGCCAGAACCGAGAGCTGGCAGGTGAAGGCCTTGGTCGACGCCACGCCGATTTCCGGTCCGGCCAGGGTCGGGAACACCACGTTCGATTCCCGGGCGATGGTCGATTCCTTGACATTGACGATGGAGGAGATATTCAGGCCCTGGCTCCTGCAATAGCGCAGCGAAGCCAGCGTGTCGGCGGTTTCGCCCGATTGCGAGACGAAGAGCGCAAGGCTGTCCTTCGACAGGGGCATTTCGCGATAGCGGAACTCCGAGGCGATATCGAGATCGACAGGCAGGCGCGCAATCTGCTCGAACCAGTATTTGCCGATAGAAGCGGCATAAAAAGCGGTGCCACAGGCGGAGATCGCCAGCCGGTCGATCTTGGAAAAATCGACCGGTACGCTCTCGGCTCTAGTCTTGCCGCTGGTAAAATCGAGATAATGCGCCAGGGTGTGGGAAATGACCTCCGGCTGCTCATGGATTTCCTTTTCCATGAAATGGCGGTGGTTGCCCTTGTTGACCAGTAAGGCCGTGCCGGTGGATTTCTGGATCGCACGGGAAACCACCGTGCCCTTCTCATCATAGATGGTGGCGCTGTTGCGCGTCAGAACCGCCCAATCACCATCGTCGAGATAGGTAACGGTATCGGTGAAGGGGGCAAGCGCGATGGCATCGGAGCCCAGGAACATCTCACCATCGCCATAGCCGATGGCGAGCGGCGAACCACGGCGGGCGCCGATCAGCAGATCATCCTCGCCGGTGAACAGGATCGCCAGCGCGAATGCGCCCCTGAGCAGCGGCAGGCTTTCACGCACGGCTTCCACCGGCGTCCTCCCCCTATCGAGTTCGCGTGTCAGCAATTGCGCCACGGCCTCGGTGTCGGTGTCGGTCTGGAAGAGATAGCCATCGGCTTCGAGAGCCGAGCGCAATTCGGCGAAATTCTCGATGATCCCGTTGTGGACGACGGCGAGCTTTTCCGTCGCATGGGGATGGGCATTGCGCTCCGTCGGAGCGCCATGGGTGGCCCAGCGCGTATGGCCGATGCCGATCGTTCCCTCCAGCGGCTCCGCAATCAGCCGCTTTTCCAGATTGACCAGCTTGCCTTCAGCGCGGCGGCGATCAAGCGCACCGTCCTCCAATGTGGCGACGCCGGCCGAGTCATAGCCGCGATATTCAAGACGCTTCAATGCATCGACCAGAAGCGGTGCAACAGGCCTGACGCCGACGATCCCGATAATGCCACACATAAAAGCGTTTCCCTTCCCTCAAAGACTAAAAATCAGCCGTGCGATCAGCGCGGTTGCGGCTTTTCCTGGATTTGCTCTAAACCCCGATCGCCGCGTCGGATATTCACAATAGATTTCAATTTCTTTCGCGATTGAATTCATCCAAAAGCAGCAAGAAATTCATCATTTCTCTGCCTTCTTCGTCGCCTTTATCGCGGCATATTGCTCCCGCAGAACGGCAGCGCGCCCTTCCTTGGTCACCTGCCTCGCCCGTCCGAAGGCCAAGGCGCTGTCGGGCACATCTTCGGTGATGACGCTGCCGGATGCGATATAGGCATTGGCGCCAACCGAAACCGGGGCGACCAGAGATGTGTTCGAGCCGATGAATGCGCCCTCGCCGATCTCGGTCCGCCATTTGTTGTAGCCGTCATAATTGCAGGTGATGGTTCCCGCCCCGACATTGGCACCAGCACCGACAAAGGCATCGCCGATATAGGAGAGATGGTTGATCTTCGCCCCCTTGGCGACGGTCGCATTCTTGACCTCGCAGAAATTACCGACCTTCGACTTCTCGCCGAGATCGGCGCCGGGCCGCAACCGCGCGAACGGGCCGATCTCCGCATTCGGCCCCACATGCGCGCCCTCCAGATGACAGAAGGAATGGATCAGTGCGCCGGATGCGATGCGTACGCCGGGGCCGAAAAAGACGTTGGGTTCAATGACGGCGTCGGCCGCGACCAGTGTATCATGCGAGAAGAATACCGTTTCAGGCGCAATCATGGTCACGCCGGCGAGCATGACGGAGCGGCGCTTGCGGTCCTGCCAGACGGCTTCCGCCTCGGCCAGTTCGACGCGCGTGTTGATGCCGATCACATTATCCAGCGGCACGTCTATGGCCGTCACCCTCTTGCCCTGGCGATGCGCGATCTCCACGATATCAGTCAGATAGAACTCACCCTTGGCATTGTCGTTGCGGACCGCATCGAGCAGAGGCAACGCAAGGTCGCCACGAATGGCCATCAGCCCGCCATTGCAGAAATTTATTGTTTTTTCTTCGAGTGTTGCGTCTTTTTCCTCACGTATGGCGACAAGCTTCCCCTCTGTTTCGATCAGCCGCCCATAACCAGAAGGGTCGGCTGGACGAAACCCCATCACCACGATGTCGAAACCTTGCGCCAGCTTGGAGCGGGCCTGGATCAGGGCGCTGTCCTCGATCAACGGCGTGTCGCCGAACACGATCAGCAGATCGTCATAGCCACGCGAGATAGCCTCGCGTGCTGCCAGAACGGCATGGGCGGTGCCGAGGCGTTCTTGCTGCACATAGGTAGAGACATTCGCAGAGATCTTCTCGACCGCCGCCTTCACCTCATCCGCGCCCCTGCCGACGACGAGGGCGATATCACCGTCGCCGGTGCTGCGAACAGCCTTGGCGACATGGCATATCAGGGGCATGCCTGCGATCTCGTGCAGCACCTTGGGCAGAGCGGATTTCATCCGCGTCCCTTCTCCGGCGGCAAGAATGATCGAGAGGCAGGTTCGGCTGGTCATGAGATGGATATCCGGTCGTTGCTGAAGGCAGGGTTATACAAGCCCGAAGCTTTATCACGAAAGCGTATAAATAGGTTTACACCGGCGTTAGGTGGGGGCTAGCCCAATTGTCCCAGGGCGGGAAACGTCTCGAGCAGCCAAAAAGAGAAGGACTGCATTCCGCCGGTGAGGAAAAGCAGTCCGGCGACGACCAGAAGGCCGCCCATGACTTTTTCGACCTTGCCGAGATGCACGCGGAAGCGTGCGAGAAAGCGCATGAACGCGCCGGAGAACAGAGCGGCGACAATGAACGGAATGCCGAGCCCGAGCGAATAGGTGGCAAGAAGGGCGGCGCCTTCGCCTACCGTGCTCTTGGCTCCCGCCAGAGTGAGGATCGGCCCGAGCACCGGGCCGATGCAGGGCGTCCATCCGAAGGCGAAGGCGAGACCCATGACATAGGCGCCAACGGGACTGGCCGGTGCAGCCTTTGCCTGGAAGCGGGCTTCACGCGAGAGAATGGACAATCTGAAAAGGCCGAGGAAATTCAATCCCATCACGATGATGACGAGACCGGCGACAATGGCGATCTCCTGCTGCCAGGCCCGCAGGAAAGCACCGATGGACGACGCTCCCGCTCCAAGCGCGACAAAGACAGTCGTGAACCCGAGGACAAAGGCAAAGGAGGTGGCGAACAGCGCCCGTCTGCGCGATGCATCGGCGGCTGCAGAGCCGTCGGCCCGAAATTCCTCGACGCTGACACCGGCCATGTAGCAGAGATATGGTGGGACGAGCGGCAGCACGCAGGGCGAAAGAAACGAAATTGCCCCCGCACCAACTGCCGTTACATAAGAGACGTCAAGCGCCACGCGCATTTCTCCAAAGCCGCTTCACACTTTCGCTGTGCCTGCTCTAGTCCGTCCGACCGGCAAAACCTAGTAAATTTAATGCTATCGTCGACAAAACGAACGGCGAATTATTTTTTCCAGTTGGTTTCCATCACAAGTTCACCTCAAATGCGGATCAAACGGGCATGAGATTCAGGCCCCCAACAGCCTTATGGGCGAGCTTTTCAAGGAAGTGCCCAATGAGTCTTATTGATGACGGCCAATCGTCTCCACCTGCTGAGGCAGATGAGCGTCCGAACGAACGCCCGAGCCAACCTCCCGGTCTTCTGCGCCGCCTGAAGAGATTCCAGCATATCGCCTTTCCCGTCGCGGGTATCGCCATCGCATTGCTGGCGTTGCTCGTGCTCGAAAATCTCCTGCAGCACACGTCGCGGGCTCAAACGGTCGCCGCGATCGAAAACATTTCGCTTCGCGCCATGGGTCTGGCGCTGCTTTTCACCATCATCAGCTATGCGGCGGTCGCGCTTTACGATGTGGTGGCCGTCGATACGATTGCGCCCGGCCGCATACCGCACAGGATTTCGGCCATTGCCGGGGCTGCCGGCTACGCTATTTCCAATGCCTTGGGCTTTTCGCTCCTGACCGGCGGTGCGCTGCGCTACCGCATCTATGCAGCCGAGGGCATAAGCCTGGTCGATATCGGGCGCATCGTCGGCACGTCGTGGTTCGCCATCTGGTTCGCATTCATCATCATGATCGGTGCGGCAATGCTGATCGACCCGGCCGACGTTCCATGGCTTTCGGCGATCGATCGGCGCGCCGATCTCTTCGCCGGCGGGATCATCCTCGGCGGGATCGGCTGGCTGATATACTGGTTGTCTAAGGGCGACCGCTCGCTGCAGATCAGCCAATTCACGGTTCGGCTTCCGACCTCGCGCGGCGCGCTTATCCAGATCGCTGCAGGGCTTGTCGATGTGACTGCGGCGGCGGCGACACTTTACATGCTGATGCCTGATGGCGTCATCCAGAGCTTCGCCGTCTTCGCGCTCGTCTATGTCATCGCCGTCATTCTCGGCGTCGCCAGCCACGCTCCGGGCGGCCTCGGCGCTTTCGAGGCGACCATCATTGCCGGCCTCGGGCTTGGCGGAAAGCCTGAAGCCATTGCCGGTCTTGTGATCTATCGTCTGATATACACCGTCTTGCCACTTCTCGTCGCCGTTTGCGGCGTATTGGCATGGGAAGCCTTCCGGCGCCGGCAGAAGCTGACCGCGCAAGCCCGTCTTGCGGCGCGTCTGGTCGAGCCGCTGATCCCGGGACTTGCCGCGAGCGTAACATTTCTTGGTGGCATCGTCCTCTTGATATCGGGCGTCACGCCGGGTGTGCGATACCGCCTCGACATCCTCTCGGATATGCTGCCGCTGATCTTCGTCGAGATGTCGCATCTGGCGGCAAGTTTCGTCGGCGTGGCGCTGCTCATCGTCGCCCGCGGCCTTGCCAAGCGCCTGGCGCGCGCCTGGGTCGCGGCCTTGGTCCTCCTGTTGGCCGGCGCCGGCTTTTCCCTTGCCAAGGGGCTCGACTGGGAGGAAGCGGGCATCCTCTGCATTTTCGCGGGCGTTCTCTGGGTCTTCCGCGGTTCATTTTACCGGCGTCCGATCGTGGGGCCGTTCGTTCTGACGTGGAACTGGATCGCCAGCGTCGGCACCACCGTTCTCGCCTCGACATGGCTTGGCTTCTTCATCTATCGCCATGTGGAATATTCCAACAATCTGTGGTGGGACTTTGCCTGGAACGCCAATGCACCGCGCTTTCTGCGCGCGACCGTTCTCGTGCTGGCCGTGGTTTTCCTGGCGGGTCTCAACACCGCGATCAATCGCAGAGGATTGAAACGGCGGAAAAAAGACTTTGCGATACCAGACGTCATCCCGGCGCTCGTCGCCGCTTCGCCGAACAGCGATGCCACACTGGCGCTTCTCGGCGACAAGCAATTCCTGATCGACCCGGACAATCGCGGCTTCGTCATGTACGCCCAATCCGGCGGCAGCCTCATCGCATTGGGCGAGCCGGTCGGCGACGGGCAAGTCGTCGAGGAACTTGCCTGGTCGTTCCATACGCTGGCCGACAAGCTTGCAGCGAGAACAGTCTTCTACGGCGTCGGGCCGCAGAGCCTGCCGCTCTTTCTCGACATGGGCCTGATCGCACTGAAGCTTGGCGAAGTCGCGCGTGTCGATCTTCACGAATTCTCCCTCGATGGTCCTGAGCACCAGGCTTTCCGTTATGCCGACCGGCGCGCCGATAAGGACGGCCTCGTTTTCGAGATCATCCCGGCAAAGGACGTTCGTCCGCTCATACCGCGGTTGCGAAGCGTTTCCGATGGCTGGCTCGTCCATAAATCGGGTAGCGAGAAGCGTTTCTCCCTCGGCTTCTTCGATCCCGAATATCTCGCGCGTTTCGACATAGCGGTCATGAAGAAGGACGGAGACATCGTTGCCTTCGCCAATTTGTGGCGCGGCGCCGACATGAACGAAATCGCCGTCGATCTGATGCGCTATCTCCCCGACATTTCGAAGATCATGATGGACGCGCTTTTCGCCAAGCTGTTGATCTCTTCCAAGGCTGAAGGCTATCGCTGGTTCAACCTTGGCGCGGCCCCCCTCTCCGGCCTTTCGGGCAGCCCGCTTGCCTCCCGCTGGAACCGCTTCGGTTCGTTTCTCTACAAGCGTGGTGCCGATCTCTATCATTTCGACGGGCTGCATGCGTTCAAGGAAAAATTCGATCCGGTCTGGTCACCGCATTATCTGGTTTGTCCCGGCGGCCTCGACACGCCGCGCGTGCTGGTCGACGTGACGACGCTGATCAATGGCAGCCCGCTGGAGTTCATTCGCAAGTGAGGGCGCGCAAATGGGAATCAAACACTATCCGCTTGCTGCGGCGGGTGGAAATTTTCTGGTGCGCTCTATCGAGAGATTGGTGAGCGCGCAGGGATTCGAACCCTGGACCTACTGATTAAAAGTCAGGTAAAGTCCTCTAACACTTGATAGCAAATCAGAACATCCAACCTCAAATAAACCCCCGTAATCCCTTGCATATGTGAGATATTGCCCTTATGTTAATAACACTGGGTAACGCGGCATAACAGACGATTTTGTTACCCCGTTGTTACCCAAAGAGGGGGTTATCACATGGCGAAGGCACTTACTGGCGCTTCACTTACCAAGCTTAAGGCCGATCCATCGAAGCGGCTAGAAATCCCCGATGGCGTCCTCACAGGGCTCTATCTCGTCATACAGCCGACCGGCCGGAAATCTTGGGCGGTGCGCTACCGCGCCTATGGCAAGCCGCGCAAAATGGTTCTCGGAAACTATCTCGCAGGCGACAATGTGGAATTGGCCGGTGCCGAGTTGAAGAGGATCCGCGCTGAAGCTTCCGATATTCTCGATCGCGTCAGGCAGGGCATTGACCCCGCCGTTCAAAAGCAGATTTCAAAGAAGCAGGCGCATAATGAAGACGAGGCCGACCGCACGCGATTAGACAGCGTGGCACGGCTATTTCTAGCCCGCTATGCCAAGCCCAAAAACCGCTCTTGGAAGGAAACGGCGCGGCTGCTCGGGCTAGTGCCTGATAAGGCGAAGATCGCTGCAGCAGAGACGGACAAGGACAAGGCCGCGATCGCAGATGATCCAAAGACCTTCGCCGTCGTCAAAGAAGGTGTGGTCGACAAGTGGGGGCATCGTCCAATCGACAGCATGACCCGTTCCGAGGTGATTGCCCTTCTTGATGACCTGGTTGATCGTGGTAGCCCGATTATCGCCAACCGGACGCTGGCGGCGCTAAGGAAGCTATTCAACTGGTCGATACAGCGTGACCTGCTCAAGATCAGCCCTTGTGAAAAAGTGAAGCCGCCGGCGACGGAGAAGGCTCGCGACCGCGTTCTCACCGACAATGAATTGAAAGCTTTGTGGCAGGGCTGCGAGGCGATGGGCTGGCCGTTCGGACGGTTGTTCCAAATGCTAGTCTTAACCGGCCAGCGCCGCGAGGAAGTAGGCGCGATGGCATGGCGCGAGATTGACGGGAACACCTGGACGCTTCCCCGTGAGCGCGTGAAGACGGACAAGGCGCACGAGGTGGCTCTAAGCGCCACAGCGCTGGGCATCCTGGAGCAACTGCCGCGGATATCCGGATCTGACTTTGTGTTCACCACAAACGGCCAGAACCCCGTCAGCGGCTTCTCTAAGGCCAAGGACGCGCTCGACGCTAAGATGCTGGAGATTATGCGCAAAGAGGCAGAGGACGCTGGGGAAGACCCTGATTCCGTTAAATTGGAGCCTTGGCGCCTACATGACATTCGCCGAACCGTTGCGTCGGGCATGGCTAAGCTGGGTATCAGCTTGGCTGTCATCGAGAAAATCCTAAATCATACGTCGGGCAGCTTCGGCGGCATCGTCGGCGTTTATCAGCGTCACGAGTTTTCGGAGGAGAAGCGGCGTGCGCTTGACGCATGGGCTCGGTATGTTGAGGGGATCGTTATCAAAAAATCGACTGAAAACGTGATACCGATGAGGGCGGCACAATGAAAAACATTCACGATGAAGACTTTGATGTGGAGCGTGATCTCTTTCTAGCACCTGCTGAAGACAGGCAATTGGATGCCCATTTTGGCCATGGCGTGGAGCATTTCGAAAGTTTTCCGTCACCGACTGCAATGTCGCAACTGGCGGAAGCGGGAATATTGGTCCGCACATGGGATCTAATGCAACTTGGTGTGGCGATGCACACGTTTCATGGTTCCCCAAGCCTGCACTTCAACAAGGAATCAATCGAGCGCGAACGCAGAATTGCCGAACTCACCGCCGATCTTTCAAATCTGCTGTCGCATGGCGAAATTGAGGAAGACGGATGGCGCACGTTCTGGGGAAATGCGGATTGGAGTGATTTCGAGGAAACGTTGGAGGCACCAGAGCCCGAGGGCACCATTAATGTACCAGATCTTCGAGAGGATCTGGTAATACTGGAGAACAGCGCTAAGGAAAGGCTCGAATGGCTGCAATCGGCCAAACAGTCTATAATTGAGCCGCAGAGCAACAGAGCCGATCGAATCCGCTACTTTTATTGGCTCATTTTGATTGCGTTCTGGCGATATCAGCTTCGCCGTGAAATCGGCACGTGCACTTCCCCAGATCGTGACGCGTATGGTCCTCTCGTCAAGTTTATTCAAGTCATGTCAGCGCGAGGTATGTCGCAGGAAGAAACAAAGGGCACGACGATTCGGGCATTCATTCGGCGCTCTGCTGACCGGACCGTTTACTTTGAAAGCTATTTCGAGCCACACTCTAAAGCTGATCCCGCATTTTAAACATTAGGAGAAATATATCTGTTTCTAACGTTTAGGCATTCAGAAGTAAGTTGAACGTTCTATGCCGTTAAAAATCTTCCAACGGCCATTTTGTACCGAGTAGATATTACAGATAAATAGTTAGGCACTGTAAACAAACAGGGCCTAACTAAATGTCAAATCATGAGAATTTCTTGACCGCACCACAGGTGCGTAGCCGTTACCACGTCACCGATATGACGCTGTGGCGCTGGCTCCAAAATCCCGACCTCGATTTCCCAAAGCCGACCATCATCAACCGGCGCCGGTATTTCCCGGAGGCCGATCTGATCGCATGGGAACGCAAGCAGGCCGGCAGGAATGCAGCATGAGCGCCGTCATTTCCCTGAGGCCGCAGTCGACCGCTCGTGTCGTGGTCGAAACTGGAATATGCACCCAATCTCCAAATCCCGAAGAGATCGGCGAACTGACTTTCTTGCTCACCTATGTCGATGAAAATGGCACAAATATCATTGTAAGTGCCCGCAATACATATGCCGCTATCAAGGCCGATGCCGTTGAATGGGCGGCTGACGGCGTTCGCGTAATTGATAATGTGGAGGGTGGCGAATGAGCAGCCTCACGCCTCCAGAGCACGAACATAGCGCGGCGATCGAGGAAGCCGCCCGGTGGATCGCGACGACGCCGGACCATGCCAAACCGCGGCCTATAATCCGGGCCATCCAAGAGCGGTTCGGCATCAGCGCTATTGAAGCCTGCTACGCCATCCGAGAGGCGAATCTGATCCGAGCTCGAGCTGCATGAACTTCGTTCCCGGGAAGACTATCACAGTCGCGCAGAATTGGACCGGGCAGCGCAAGCGGATTGATCGACGCGCCGCCACCGTCATGACGTGGTTTGGAACAGAGAAAAACCGGATGGAGACGTTCCAACTGTGGAGACATATGGCCATGCAGATCATCCACAGGGAGAGCTATAGCTTTCGCTTAATGGCCATAGTCGACGGGTTGATAGATCTGAAATCAGGAACCATCAAAGGCACGAACCGAGATTTCGCACGCTTCGCCGGCCGCTGTTCGATCAAGACCATCTCCCGGGATATCACACATTATGAGGATCTTGGTTTATTCATCGGCAGTCGGGCAAGGAAGAAGAAAGAGAGTGGCGAGTTTGTCGAAATCAGAACGCTTCACCTGTCTCTCCCTCGCGTTTTCGATCCAGAAATTAAGCTTCCGGAGGACACCAGTGGTCCCGCATAGAGATGGAAGCCAGATGGACACCAGTGGTCCCGCATACGCAGAAATGAAACCGGGCCTTATGCGAGACACCAGTGGTCCTGCCTATATAGCCAACCCTTTCAGCGGAGGCTGACTATGCAGATGGACTTATTCTCTACAGCCGTGACGCAGAATGCAGTTGTGATTCCGTTTCCGATTGATCGCCAGGCCGCGAAGATCAGGGCAGCCGCCCGAGAACTTTCCGCCAGAGATTTCACAGCGGGGCGCCGCTTTTGGGCAGCCCATGCCAAGGCGGTGCGCCGTGAGCTACGGCAAGCTGGTCTATCTTCGAAGGAAATAGACACGAGAATGGCCAAGTATACGGCAGCCGTCAGTCGCTTGATAAAACAACCCGAGACGGGAACTCCCAACGATGCCGCATAGCGTCACAATCGGACCGCGTAGCGGAACGTACGGGGTTCGGGGGATCATCCCCCGATCTGGGGTGCGGGGATGAAATCCCTGCATACTCATAGCGCTTCATCCCCACGCGCGCGAAACATTACCGAAACCGACAAAGGTGCAGCATGAGCATATACGAACCAGCAGTGTTGAAATGGGGCCAGGACATTGGACAGGCATCCGCCGAATTCCTGAATGACCTTACCCCGGCCCAGCAGTTGCTAAAGATGCCCCTGGTTATGGCTCAAATCGCCAAGGGGAAGGAAGACGTTGAAACGTGCATCATCAACTATAACCTCCCATCGGACGAAGCTGCTCACCTCCTGTTTGTGTTTGAGGAAGCGGTCAGGGGATCACTCGATGCGTTCAAGGTTCCGATCGGGCAGCGCCAGTCGCTTGACTAATGTGGATTTCCCTCGTGTTCATTCTGTCGACCCATTCACGAGCCAGGGCTGCTCGGAAAAACCGAGCGCAGGAAACCCAGGACAATCTCTATCTTCATTATGTAAAGGCTTTTGCGGCCGGCCCTCGTGACCATGCCGGCGAGATAAACCTTGGGGCCCCCATCCACCATCTGAACGACAAAAGCTGGTCCACCACTCACCCCGTCGGGGTCGATAGGTAGCATTTCGTGTAGACGAACTGTAAACATCGCCCGATCAGAGCCTTGCTGGTGATCCAAATTGAAAACCATCTGCCTTCGGGAAAATACAATTTTTCGCTCTTCAGAGTTTATCGACTGTTCCTTAGTTGGAAAGCCAAAAGCCAACCCGATCATATTTGCCTCTGCGGAGATTTCAGGGGGCAATTCACTGAGCCGGAAAAACCATCGCCGCAATTCCGGTATATCCCGGCACGGCTCCGTAAAATCAAATGCTGCTATATCTCGATAATCTGAATCAGGGTCTGGTTCTACAAAACTCCGAACTCCGCCAGAAGAAATCAGTCTCTCACCGCCTTCCGCAAACATGGAAACCCGTTCCAGATCTACGCCTTGAAGTTGGTGCTTCGTGCAAACCAAAATGTAGCGATCGCCAAGCAATATTGGAATGCCTGAGCCGCGAAGATATGCGGGAAGGACGGGGAACTCACTGTTGGCATAGTCACTGTGAATTACCACACTCAGGCAATGCCTGCTCAATGCTTCTCCCAACGATCTGGCCGGGATTGCTACGCCATTTAGAACTGCGCTGGTCCCTAGAAGGGTGTCCATCATCGTCGATTTCAATTCGGTCCGGCCCCTGGTGGCTTGTTCATCCAAGATATTTCACCGGCAGCAACGCGCCTTTGCCATTCCTCCCGGCGCTTGGCGGCTATCTCGGCCCGCTCGGCTTGCCATCGTCGTTCAGCCTCGCGAGCCGTGCGACCGGCGAACCACCTCCATGTCATCCATACCGCGAAACCAATTCCACCGAACGTCAGTAGCATCGGGAAAGCAGCCCCACCAAAAGAGCGTCCCCGCCCTCCCGATCGCGAATAGCCACTGCCCGAATGGAGACCTCCACCAGATCGGCGTCCACCGCGCGCGCTTACATCTTTCGATGCCGCAAACAGCGCAATGCCCGAAAGCAACACTTTGCGTCGATTGATAATGGTGATTGCCCTCCCAAGAAACTGGAAGGTGCGCAATTTCAATGGACGGGTCAATCTATGTTTGAACGGTACATTTTTTCACCCACCCTCATATCGATTTTTCCGAAAGTGACTTGCTGATATAGCCGCTGATTTAATATCAGTAGCTACAGCGCCATGAAGCCTTGGAATTTCAGGGTTTTCAGTTTATTGTTCGCTCACACTACCCGATTGGGGTAACCATCGGGTATCGAAAGGAGTCAGAACATTGACCACCACAACGCCCACCATGGATAGCGGACGCGCCATAGATAGCGCTGTGAAAGGACGTGGATTGTCCGCTGGCCTGATGGATCGCCGGACCAAGGAATGGCGTCGACGGTGTGACCTCGTGGCAGCATTCACCCATGCGCTCGGGGGAGACGCTTCGATAAGCGAAGTTCTGGCGATCAAGGTCGAGGCAGCAGCAGAGCTAGCCGTCATCGCAGAGATGACCAGGGCTGCATTCATGCGCGGCGAAGGCGTGACCGCCGATGATGTGGTTCGCACCTGCAATCAGGCCTCCCGGGCCGAGAAGGCACTTGGGATCGACGCACGGGCAAAGAGCAACGCCAAAGGGCATAACCCAGTAAAAACCTATCTCGCTGGAAAGGTCGCGGCATGAACCCTCTGGTGTCCATGCGTGAGGCGCTGAGTGATCCTCTCTTGCTTGGGAAGGCGCTGCCTGGTGACACGTGGGCGCTTTGGCGTACGCTTCTCATCGCTTCCATGGGCGAGCCTTTGAATCCCGAGGAGCGTGAACTGTTCGCGCAGGTCGCAGGGCGGCAGGACAGTCCGTCAGAGCGCGTTGATGAGTTCTGGAGCATCGTCGGTCGGCGTGGTGGCAAGACGCGCGCAGCGGGCACGCTGGGGGCATACATCTCGACCTTGTGCGACTGGTCGGACGTTCTTGCACCGGGTGAGCGTGGGGTGTTGCCTGTCTTGGCTGCCAGCACATCCCAGGCTGACCGCGCCTTTCAGCACATTGCAGGTGTCCTGCAGCATTCGCCGACGCTATGCGAGATGATCGAGGGCGAGCCTACCGCCGACACGATCAAGCTTTCCACCAACGTTGATATTCAGATCAAGCCGGCGAACTTCCGCACGATCCGCGGCATCACGTCAATCAGCGCGATAGCCGACGAGGTTGCGTTTTGGCATGTCGAGGGCAGCCGCAATCCGGACAGTGAAATCATCGAAGCGCTGTTGCCATCCCTTGCCACCACGGGCGGCATGTTGATCGTCATCAGTTCGCCCTATGCGCGGCGCGGAGAACTCTACCGGACCTATCGTCAGAACTATGGCCCGACCGGGGATCCTTCGATCCTCGTCACCATGGCCGCGTCACGCGTGTTCAATCCTGGCCTGCCTGAAAAAGTGGTTAGGAAGGCTTACGCCCGTAACCCCGCTGTGGCTGCGGCTGAATATGGTGGCGCGTTCCGCACGGATGTCGAGATGTTGCTGTCTCGCGAAGTGGTGGAAGGCGCGGTGCAGATCGGCGTCAGCGAGCGCGGTCCCACTAAAGGCAACGCCTATTTCGCTTTCGTTGATCCGTCCGGCGGATCCAATGACAGCATGACCTTGGCCGTCGCCCACCGGGAAGGCGGAATGGCAGTCCTCGACGTGACCCTCGAGCAGAAGCCGCCATTCAGCCCTGACGCGACAGTGGCCAGCTTCTCGAAGGTTCTAAAGAGCTATGGCCTGAAAACGGTGACAGGTGATCGATACGCCGGCGAATGGCCGCGCGAACGCTTCCGCCAATACGGGGTCACCTATGAGGTTTCCGAGATGAACAAGTCGGAAATCTACGGTGCCGTGGTGCCCGCGTTCAATTCAGGAAGTGTCACGCTCCTCGATGACGATGTGACGGTTGACCAGTTCGTGGGGCTGGAACGCCGAACCGGGCGCAGTGGCCGCGACACGATCGATCATGCCCCCAACGCGCATGATGACGTTGCCAATGCCGTAGCGGGTGCCCTGGTCGGCGCCACCGGGAGAAGCAGCAGTTATACCTTCGAAGACATGAAGCGCGCCTATGCATAGGAGAAACGGAGGAATGGCCAGTATTGACCTAGCTCGCCTCGCCAAGGCGCAAGGCGTCAAGCGCCCGCGCATCGAAGTGGCAAAGATCGAGCCTTCAAAAGCGCAGCAAGACGATTTGGCTCGGCTATACATGCGCGTCGTTCGGATTTGGGCGGTTGGCGCCAAGGATCAAATATTTCCTGCCTATCAGCGTGCTCTGGCCAAGCAAAGGGCAACCGACGGTATCACTCGCGACGGTGTAGACGATCTCGAGATTGAGATTGCGACCATCGACCGTGATGCGGTTCGGTCGGTTCTGTCAATTCGAGGCCTATTCGTGGCGTGGGCCGAACGCCTGCAGCTTTGGCATCTTCGGCGGTTCGTTTCATCGCTACTCTATTCTTCGAATGTAGATCTCTCCACGCAGTTGCAGCCCGGTGACGTCCAGGAGACCATTGAAGACATCGTTGCCCGCAACATGGCGCTGATCCGCAATGTGAGTGATCAGGCCCGTGGGCGCATCAGCGATATCGTATTCCGTGGACTTCAGAACCGGACGCCGGCTCGAGAGATGGCGAAGGAAATCGCCGAGGCAACCGGCATGGCACGCGACCGGTCCCTAAGGATCGCCAGTGATCAAACGCAGAAGCTTTCGGCCTCTCTCGATCGCCAGAGACAGCTTCAGGTTGGCATGAAGAAGTTCGAATGGCGTCATTCAGGAAAGGTGCACTTCCGGCAAGAACACAAGGCCAGAAATGGCAAGGTCTTTGATTGGTCCAGCGATGTCGGTCGAACCGATCCTCCCGGCTTTGCTCCATTCTGTGGCTGCAAGGCCAAAGGCATATTGGATCTCGATTGATGGTGAAAGTTACTGGAGTAGGAAAATATACCCGGCGCCTGCGCAACATGCGCAATATCGCAAAGCAGGTGACTGCCGCGCTCTATGACGCTGGCCAAGAGATTGAGTTGGACGCGGAGATAAGCATCTCATCCGGTGCATCCCAATTTGGTCGACATGTTCCTTCGCGGCCTGGCGAGCCTCCCAACATGGATACGGGCGATCTGATCCGAAGCATTGAAACAACCGTGGAAGCGCAAAACCCGCCGACGGTGCATGTGACCGCGGGCGGTCCTGTGGCTCCGTACGCTGCTTATCTGGAATACGGCACGTCAAAGATGGCGGAGCGGCCGTTCATGCGCACTGCAGCCGAGAAAAACCGGGCGAAGGTGGCGAAAAAGGTCGCAGCCGCCGTCAAAATCGCAATCAGGAAAGCATGAAGGAGAGAACTTTGAAACGAGAATTCATAGTGAAATCAGTCGATGACGAGGACGTTGACGAGAACGGCATCCTTAAGGATGGCGGTCGCGTGCGCAAGAGCCTGTTGTTTATCGACGGCAAGTCCGATCCGGGCCGTGAAACCGCTGCAAAGTCGATGAAGGACGCTTCGGACGCCGCTAAGGCGCGCGAAGATGCAGCACGTGAGCGGTGGCTTGATCGGCTCAACGGGGGGTCTGCGGCATGAGTAGTTCAGCACTGCCGAGCGGCATGAAGATTTGGGATGAAGGATCTGACGAAGAACTGGCAAAACAAGAGCGCGCTTCGTCATTTCTCCCGCCAGCGGCCGAAGCTCGTTATGATCGCCTAAGCGTTGCGTACCATGATGTCGATGCGCGGTTGGCTGCATACCGCAGGCGCCTGTCTGAGGGTAGTTCGCCAACCACTATGGGCGACGACCTTCTTGCCCGTCATGGTGCCGTAGGAAACATTTTCCACCGGTTGCGGGAGTGGAAGGCGCAATACAGGTCTTATCGCTTTCGGTCGGTCAAATTGCCGAAGGTGACATACTCTCGGCAGGCGCTCACTGAAGCGCAGGCCGAGGTTGACCGCATCGAGGCAGAGTTGTCCGCGCTTCCCTATGTTCCCGTCACTCGGGCAGAGCGAAAGGCCGCGGTAATGAGCCAGATCATGGCCTTACGCGATCAAAGCAAGCCTCGCCTATCTCCGGATGGGCGGCAAATGACAAGCCTCAATGTAACCTCACCAGGCTTTCTCGTCTGGATGTTGATCGATGAAAAGACATGGGAAGCTCGCGCCGAAGAACTCATAGGCCCTGAAATTGAAGGCGAGATGACCGCGGCCGAGAAGGTGCAAAAGCAGCAGACATTGAGCGCTGATCTTAGGACCGCGCAGCTTCGGGAAGTGGCTCTAGTCGATGCCTCAGAAGGGGTAGCCTACTACCGGAGCACTCTGCCAATCCCTGCACTCCTTGCCGTCGAATCCGCGGCGTAGGAGGACGAACACATGCTGAGGTTTTCCACTCGGTTCTCCTCAGCGTCCCGGCCTTGGTATCCGGCTGGGCGGACAAGTCGGCGAGTGTCCGAAATAACCTCCGACAGCCGGCGGCCGCACTATCCTGTCGCGGCGCGGCCGGCATTCAATTTTTGCACCAAAGAGGACGAACGATTATGGCATTGACCGCAGACCGTGTTGTTATCGAATTGCAAGCCAAGGTAGATCAGCAGATGGCGGCAATCGCGCGCGCGCAGACTGATTTTTCCAAGCGAACCGCAACTATGGCAAAAAGCGCTGGCTTAGCGGAATCTCGAATAAATGCGTCATTCAAAAGTGTTGCAGCTCAATCGACAGCGTTAGGCCGCGTGATGGGAAGCGCCTTCGCCAGCGCTTTGGCTTTGGCTGGGGCACAGCAGTTGATCGATGCGAGCACGCGCATAACAAACGCATTGAAAGTGGCCGGGTTGGAAGGCGACGAACTAACTAAAGTTTACACGTCTCTTTTTCGATCAGCCCAGAACAACGCCGCTCCGCTTGAAGCCCTAGTGACTCTCTATGGTCGCGCCTCGCTCGTTCAAAAGGAACTTGGTGCCTCGACAGAGGACATGCTTAAATTCACTGATCGCGTGGCATTGGCTCTTCGCGTCTCAGGGCAATCGGCATCTGAAGCTAGCGGCGCGTTGCTGCAGCTGTCGCAACTGCTGGGTGCCGGCACCGTCCGCGCAGAAGAATTCAACAGTGTCCAAGAGGGTGCGCTACCGATCCTTCAGGCGGTCGCCGGCGGACTAAAGGAAGCCGGCGGCTCCGTCGCATCCCTGCGGAAGTTGGTAATTGATGGCAAAGTCTCAAGCCAGGCGTTTTTCAAAGCTTTCGAGATCGGATCTTCGATGCTCGAGGATAAGGTAGCTGGATCCGAACTAACGGTAAGCCAAGGCTTTGTCCGGCTCCAGAATGTCATGATCGATACTGCAGGAAAGATAGATGTTGTGACGGGAGCGAGCGGTCAAGCTAGTGAAACCCTCAACGCATTGGCAGGAATCATCGAAAGTCTCGGCAACGTCGTGCGAGATTTTGCCGACTCCGATCTTAGCCATTTGGCTGGAAAGCTCTACGAGATATTGAACCCCATCGGCGAACTTATCGATAAGATAGGAGGCGTTAAAAACCTGCCGAGCGCCATATCAACCATTCAGCGCGGTATGTTCAACGCCGCGATGGGAAACCCTGTTGCTCCCCCTCCCAGGCAGGAGAGCGTCAACGAACGGCTCCGTGATGTCCTCGGATCCGCTGGCAAGAGTGATCGTGCGACCGGTGAGGCTGTCAAAAAAACCGGAGACGAGATCGCAGATAGAATAAATCAGGCGTTCGCTTCAGGCAGCAAGACGGTTTCAATTGCCGATTATCCGACTGATCCGTCGAACTCAAAAAATGGGCGAACACGCAAAACGCCTGAGGAGAAATTCGACAGCAGCCTAAACGATGTCGCTGATCGAACAGCGGCTTTGGTAGCCGAGACTGAAGCGCAGCGGCAATTAAATCCTCTTGTGAACGATTACGGTCTGGCAGCCGAAAAGGCGCGTATGAACCGGGAACTGCTGTCGGAAGCAGAAAGAGCTGGTGTCGCTATCACACCGCAACTAGTGGCGGAGATCAGCGCGCTCTCCGAACAGTATGCCATCGCGACAGCCGAGTCGGCAAAACTCGCAGAGACCCAAGACGACTTAAGAGAGCGCATGGAGGACATGCGCGGACTTGGAAAGGACGTTTTCAGCGGGTTTGCAAATGATCTTGCGTCAGGAACATCGGCCGCTGATGCGCTGCGGAATGCTTTGGGGAAGGTCCTGAGTAAGATCATAGAAATCAGCGCCACCAACATATTCGGCGCATCCGGAAGCAATAACTGGTTCAGTCAAATTTTTGGTGCCTTCATCGGCGGCGGCAACGGCGGTAGTGGCGCGATCGACCCGTGGGCAGGCCTTCGTTCCTCAACTTTCGCTTCGGGCGGATATACAGGAGCCGGCGGCAAGAACGATCCCGCCGGTGTCGTGCATAAGGGTGAAGTCGTTTTCTCTCAAGCGGATATTCGGCGCCTTGGCGGTGTCGGCGTCGTGGAAGCGATGCGGCGCGGCCTTGGCGGATATGCGTCGGGCGGCGCGGTTGGAATGCCGGACATTGGCAATTTTAGCTTTCCGGGAATGCCTGCAGTTTCCCCTTCGCAAGGTGCGTCGAATGGAGCGACGGGAGTTCACGTAACGCTCGGTTGGGATAAAGATGCAAATGGCAATATTGCCCCCATCATTAAAAGCGTTTCCCAGACGGAAGTTCAGAAGGGCATCAAGGGCTACGACAGGACGGGCGCAATGAGGCTACAGCGCGACATGCAGCAAGCGGCCACCCGCGGCTTTTTTCCAGCCCCGAAACCTAGATGAAGAGGGAACCTTGCGAAATGATCCATCTCCGCTCACAATCCCTCTGTGCAGAGTTTGAAATCGAGATTATCCCGGCGAACCGCTATCCAGCGCCGGGACAGACGAGAGCCGTCGCGACGATCAGCAGGATCATCGAAAAACGTGGCATAGAGCATGCGCGCCTCGTTATGTGCGTCCTGGCCGAAGGAAAGGGCAATCAAGCCCTGATTGACGAAGTTAGCCTGTCGGCCATTTCTGACGTGCTGTACGCGTGCTCCGATGTTTTGGAAGACAATCCATCCGCGGTGCTCGAGCTCTTCGACCAGCTTCCGCTTGGGCCGTATACCATGATCGCCTCCGAGATGAGCGGCTTCGTCAAGCAATCCAGCGCGCTGGCAGGAATGCTCTACCTTCACCTTAGGAAGCTCCGGGGGGAACCGCTGACGTGCAAAATGGCGACCTGGGCTAAGACCAGTCGGGCGGCCATCAGCGAGGAAGAGAAAGGGCGGAAATCACGTCGCAGCAGCCGGCATCGCAAGATCGAGGAGAAAATCGCTATCGGCCGGAAGTTACTGGAGGTGAAAGCCTCTCTCCCATGGGGGCACTGGGGGCCATGGGTGCGCGATAAGTCCGGGCTAAGCTCCAGCATGGTTATACACTGCATGAGGATCGCCAAGTGGGAGGAGATGCGCCATGAGCAAGGGTAGTCTTGATGTGCTGCTCGACCAACTCGGCATTCGATGCATTCCGGTCTATCGGAAGCGGGAACGCTGCCAGACACATGCGCGCGGTGCAATGAAAGCGCTACGGGCCCAACACGGCGACGGGCATCTCGTTTTCGTGCTTAAAACCATAAAGCAGAGCCGGGGCAATGCCACTGAGCTTTGGTCCGAAACCATCGGGGCCGTTTCAGACATTGTGCTGCAGCGGCCTGACTGGTCGGAATGCCGCGCCGGCGACTTCATGGCGACATTTGACGATATGCCGCTGGGAACCATGCGAGAAGCCGCTGTTGCGCTCAGGCCGTGGCCGGTGAGGACTACACTGCGGGTTTTGATCATGGTTGAACTTGAGAAACGGATGAATTCACAAGGCGCTCAGATCGCGGCATGAGCGTCTTGGGGAGATGCAGGCCGCACTACTTGCCCTTTCGGCTGCCTGCCCCTGGTCACGGCATTTCGCGCGCGAGCAATCCGGGATTGCTGCTAATCTCCAGTGCGCGAAAACCCAATTTTATACATGTCTATTCGCATTTTAAGAACCGGGATATTTAGCGCCGCCATTTCCTGCCGTACCTTCTTTTCTATTTTTGCCTCCACGCGTGACCCGAGGTAGATTCGGAAAACGCATTTGATGTCGTCGTAATGGGCAGCACCATAACCAGGGGTGATTAGCCGCCACTCTCGTTCTGACATCCATCTCACGGATTTCGATGAGAGGGTTAGTTTCGCTTTGTCGATTATAGTTTTCCGGTCAGCTAAAAGTACCGGTGGATCTTCGTTGTATGACATTCGAACAAAGTCGAAATGAGACGGGAAGGCCTTTAGGAGCTTTGAAGTGGTATACGCAACGCACATTCCCCTAAAATTACTCGCGTAATGCGCCCACATTGGCTCGTGATCATAAACTTCGGAAAGAGAGGCGATCCCTAGTTTGTTCTTCGCCTGCTGGATATCTTCTCGTTCATTTCGTGACCGCCCCTTAATAATGTAGTTGAGCGACTCCCGGTGCATTCCCTCCATGGGATCATTCATGTCGCTGAATTTCGGGCAGTAAATGAACTTTTTCAAAATTGCGTCTATTTCCCGATCGGTTTTGTCGCCCAAGGGCCTATATCGATATAGGCGCATCGGGGTCGAATATGCCTTTACTTTTGCCAACGCCAACTCCCGTACTGTCCCCAATGCGATCTTGATGATCGGCATTGTTCTGATCGAGCCAGTCCCCTACTGTTGCGACCAGCCTCGCGAGGTCGTGCCCGTCAGCTCAAGGGTGCCCGAAGGGATGGCGGTATCCTCTATAGTTTTCGGCAGTAGTTTTTCCAGTCGGTCAATGGCGGTGCCGAGCGCTAAACAGATAGCGCCGAGACCAAATGAGACTGCCCCCAGAATCTCATGGATGGAGGAAGCTGCAGTGATCAGTACGGCGATGCCTCCGAGCATCTGCAGCCCACCCAGGACGGAAATAAGGAATTTCATAAGTAGCCCCCTTGTTGAGGGGAACATCACTCAACCGGCGACTGTCGTCAATCCTTCTTCATCCTCACGCCAGGGCCGCCGTCGAACATTTCGCCTTCATCCATAAAGATGACGCCAGCAGCGCCGAGCGCCCAAACGATCGCGTCAAGGTTGTTCGCGACTGGCACAGACCTACCAGCTTCGAAATTTCTCACCGTGGACACGCCGACCCGGGCAGATTTGGCCAGTTCTTCTTGGGATAGGTTTACAAGCGCACGTCCGGCGCGACACTGCGATGGGGTTATCAAGTTCGTCTCCTGCAACTATTTTCGTCATGCATAACGAAAATCGTTTGACATGTCCATGTATAACGATTTACGTTGTAGTTAACGTTAATCGTTATATTGAGGAGATGCACAATGCCGAACGCCACCGTTCGGGGAGCCGCCGAAGGCTTGCCCACGCTTACCCGCCGCTTATTCCTCCGCAACTCTGCCGCTGCCGGCGCAGCGCTGGCAGTTGTCTCGGCGCCGGTCATTGCCGACGCTATTCAGCAAGAGAACCCCGACTTGCTCCGCATCGGCGACCAGTTGGCGGGAGCGGTTGAGGAATTCCGCACGGCCGATCAGAAGCTTGAGGAAGCACGGGCTCATTTCGATGCTATTGCCCCGGTTCTTCCTGCCGAGCTAATCCATGAGGGTGACGCGGGAAGCGGCCTTGCCAGGTATGAAACCGACTGTGAGGGGAAAGAGGTTTGCCGGGGCAGCAGCAAATATGTTCCGAGGCGCACCTATAGCGCCGCACTGATCGAGAAGTTCCATGGCCCTGAGTTCGGAAAAACAAGACTATATGATCGCAAGATGAAGAGGCTATATGAAATATCCGCGACCTACGAAAAGGGCATACAGGCCGCGAAAGAAGCTGCAGGGATCGAAAGCGCTCGTCTGCGCCGCGAGATGGCGGCAGAACGGCTTCGTGGCCTGGCGGACGCCGCTGCCGAGCTTGTGCCTCATTCATTGACCGGTATTGTAATCAAAGCACGCGCCTTCGATGCTCTCGGACAATGCAGTGGCATCTATTCGTCATACGCTATCGGCTGTGCGCGCCGGTTGCCGACCGATGTCATCGCTGTGTTTGGATCCGAGGTGCAGTCATGACCGACTTTTTCGCACTGATTGTCACCGTCGACGCCATCCAATTGCCAGAACTCCGTATCGTTCCGATCTTGGGTGACGGGATGCAACCCGCGCTCCGCGGCGATCGGGAATTCGTGATGACGAAGCCCGTTACGGCTGCCATTCGAAAAGAGACGGGCCATCATCGCGCGGAGTGCCCAGTTCCATGAACTGTCCGATCATCGTGCGAATAGCGTCTGATGTAAGTGGCTCCGCCAACTTTTCCCCATTGAATTCAAGTACGCGTAGCACGCGCCTGTTTTTGGGACGTCCTTCAATGATCTGAAAAGCCCACTGGACTTTCAGATTATCGAGGACGTCCACGTGGAGGTCCTTTCGCTTTACCAGCGTCCAGAATTCGGCGTCCTCTATAACAAAATAGCAATCCCGCCTAATTTGATCCTTGCCCTTCCACTGCCGAGATTTTTGATCATTTTGATCCCAGTTTGGAGAGGTCACATAAATGCTTTCGGTCGAGACCTGCCAAGGTAGAGGATCATCTTCCGCATCCTTTCTTTCGGCACGTAACGCCCGTCCGGGAAATGAGCTTCTCGGGATTGGAAATTCGTTCTCTGATGTGAAGCCAATATTCTTGACGTCCGGATTCTCGATGCAGGCTAAATAGAAATCGGCTCTCGCATCCATCGCGTCGGGAAGTGCGCCTACCTCCATTCCGATCCTCGCAAGTTGATCGGTTTCCTTTTCCAGGATCCCGCGTGCCATCGAGCTGACGATGCGGGCGCTAGCACGGCAAGCGGCGTCATAGTCTTTGCTCATGGACAGCGTTTGGTCCCCTGGTTTGTTTTCGTCTTCATCTGACCCCTTACCAGAATCATTGGGGCCTTCGATGACATTGCGGGATATCTCTCCGGCTTGCGTACCCCAGTAGGTCGGCGGCTGACCGGTCAGAGCTTCTATGTAGGCGCTACCAATTGGAGTGTTGGCGAAAGCAAAGACAAGCGCCGCCCCACTGCCGACTTTGACGGCCAGCTTGGTGAGGAACGTGCCGGGCTCAGGTGGAAGGACAATGAGTTCATATTCTAATGAGCCTCGGAAAAAGGTGCCATCCAACGCTTTGATGATACGGTGGGCGCTGTCCGCCGTTTTAATGAAGGTATCGAGCTTTATGAAATGGTCATCAACACCGAAATGAATTAATAGCCGATCCGAATTCCCTTCAAACTCCCACGCTAAACTTTCTTCTGTCAAAGTACCAAAGCCCTCCACCCCATAGGACAACTTAGAGTTATCTGTTCTATCAGGCAAGACTGGGGGGGCGATGGATTCACAAAGATCAGTTGCAACCCATCCCTAAAGGGCGACGAGGGTATTCCTCTTTAATTTCAGTGCAATAACGGTATTTGCCACCCCCCTCAAAAGCGCAAAGAGTCAACTTGGCGGCCGGCGGGTCGGTCACAACTAAAGTCAGTAGGGTTTAGCCACGTAGGGAGGGGAATTTGCACGTTACCCGCGCGCCCATGCTCGGCCGCTGAGTAATGGACGCTCCAATGCGACGAATCGAACATCCGCAGGAATCAGCCAGAAATTACGGCAATGGCGGCAGCATTGTTACCCCGCACGTTACCCGGATGGTAAACTCCCTAGTTACATCACTTTTTAAGTGGTTGATTTTGTTGGTGAGCGCGCAGGGATTCGAACCCTGGACCTACTGATTAAAAGTCAGTTGCTCTACCGGCTGAGCTACGCGCTCCCGAAGGGAACGGTTCGTCCCTGGAAGTGCGGCGGAACATAAGTGCGCCGGCAGCGTGGGTCAACAGCATTCTGCCGTGTTTCACCCATTGAAAGCGCTTTTCCCACTCGATCCGGTTAACCGCGATGGGCCTTCGCTGGATTGGCTGATCTATAGACCTGTAACCTCGGCCAATATCTCGAATGAGCGTATGCGGGCGGCATGGTCGAATATCTGCGCCGTCACCATCAGCTCATCCGCGTCTGTGCGGGCTATGAAAGCGTCGATGCCTTCCTTCACCGTCTGCGGCGAACCGACGATCGAACAGGAAAGCGCATGCTGGAGAAGCGCACGCGCCGTTGGATCCAACCCCTCCTCATAGTCCTTGGCGGGCGGCGGCAACAGCCCGGGCTTGCCGGTGCGCAAATTGACGAAGGCCTGTTGCAGCGAGCTGAAAAGCAGATTCGCCTCATCGTCGGTTTGCGCGGCAAACACGTTCACGCCCAACATCACATAGGGTTTATCCAGATACTCCGACGGCTCGAACCGGGCGCGGTAGATCTCGATGGCATGCTCCAGTTCGGCGGGCGCGAAATGCGAGGCGAACGCATAGGGTAGCCCGAGCGCCGCCGCGAGCTGTGCGCCGAACAGGCTCGACCCCAGGATCCAGACGGGCACGTCGAGGCCTGCTCCCGGCACGGCGCGCACCCGCTGATCGGGCTCTGCCGGCTGGAAATAGTCCATCAGTTCGACGACGTCCTGCGGGAATGCGTTTGCATCGCTGTTCAGATTGCGGCGCAAGGCACGGGCGGTCAACTGATCGGTGCCGGGCGCGCGCCCAAGGCCAAGATCGATACGGCCGGGGAAAAGTGCCGCAAGCGTACCGAACTGCTCGGCGACCACCAGAGGCGCGTGGTTGGGCAACATGATGCCGCCTGCCCCGACACGGATGGTCGACGTACCGGCCGCGACATGGCCGATCACAACTGCCGTGGCGGCGCTGGCGATACCCGGCATGTTGTGATGCTCGGCAAACCAGATGCGACGATAGCCGAGACGTTCGGCATGGCGGGCAAGATCGAGCGAGTTGCGCAGGGATTGCGCGGCATCGCTGCCTTCGGGAACGGGAGAAAGGTCAAGAACGGAAAGTGGTATCATGATGCTCATATGGGTGCGGGCTGCACGATGAAAGGTTCCCATCGTGCAGCCAGGGAATTGATTCCGTTTCGTTCCGATGATGGAAACGAAAACGCCAGCTATCAGAGATAGCTGGCGTCACCCTTTGCAGTAAATGCAAGTTTCAGTGATGACCCTCAGTGGTGAGCTGGGGTCACCGCCTGGCCGTCCGGCGGCGTCTCCTGTTCGGCAGCTTCCGCCAACCCTTCCTTCTTGGAGATGTAGGTATAGAACATCGGCACGACGAAGAGGGTGAATGTGGTTCCGACGACGATGCCGGTAAAGATCACCAGACCGATCGAATAACGCGCCGCAGCACCTGCACCCGTAGCGATGATCAAGGGCACGACGCCAAGCGCCATGGCGGCCGTCGTCATCAGGATCGGGCGAAGACGGGTCTGCGCCGCAATGACGATCGCCTCGCGGCGCGAGAGGCCATGCAGCTCGCGCTGCTGGTTGGCGAACTCGACCATGAGAATACCGTGCTTGGTGATCAGCCCGACGAGCGTGATCAATCCGACCTGGGTATAGATATTGAGCGTACCAAGGCCGAGGTTGAGCGGTACGATGGCACCGAAGATCGAAAGCGGTACGGTCATCATGATGATGAACGGATCACGGAAGCTTTCGAACTGGGCGGCCAGCACCAGATAGATGACGATGACGGCCAGGCTGAAGGCGATCAGGATCGTATTGCCCTGCTCCACCTCGAGCCGCGACTGACCGGAATAATCGAGGAAATAGCCCTCGGGCATGTTCGATCGCGCCACATCGACGACGGTCTGCAAGCCCTGTCCGGTTGTCACGCCGGGCAGCGGCAAGGCCGAAATCGTGGCCGAGTTCAACTGGTTGAACTGTTCGATCGCGGCCGGCGCCGCATTTTCGGCAACCGTGATGACGGAAGACAGGGGCAGCATCTTGCCAGAAGCACTGCGCACGTAGAATTCGCCCAGACGCTCGGGATTGGCGCGATATAGGTCCGGCACCTGCGTGATGATGTCGTAGCTGTTGGAATCCCGGTCGAACTTGGCGACCGAGGCCCCGCCGGTCAAAAGGCCGAGCGTGGTGCCGATATCGCTGACATGGACGCCCAGCGTTGCCGCACGGTCGCGATCGATCGTGACCGTGGTCTGCGGCGCATTGAACGAGAGCGAGTTCTGCACGATGATGAACTGGCCGGAAGCCTGCGCCTCGTTCTTGATCTTCTCGGCGACCTCGAAGACCTGATCAGCAGGTCCCGTAGACTGAATGATGACGGAGATCGGCAATCCGCCGCCGGCTCCGGGCAGTGAAGGCGGCGAGAAGATGAATGCCTGGACGCCCGCGAGTTTGGTGAGACGCTGGGTCAGATCCACCTGCAGGTCCTTCTGCGAACGCTCGCGCTGCGACCAGTCCTTGAACGCCCATAGAGCGATACCGGAATTGGTTCCGCCATCCATGCCGACGATGTTGAACCGCGCCTTCAGCTCCGGAATGTCCTTTGTCAGAACATCCATCTGATCAGCGTAGAGCTTCATATAGGCCGAGGTGGCATATTGCGGACCGACGAACTGCGAGAACAGTGCGCCTGAATCTTCCTCCGGCGCCAATTCGGTGGATGTATTGAAAAACATGAACGTGGTAACGCCAATGAGCGACGCCACGATGAGAAGCGTAATCGGACGATAGTTCAAAGAGCCGGAAACGAGCCGTCCATACCATCCTTCGAAGCGCGCGAAACTGCGGTCGATGAACTGCTGGAAACGCGTACTTCCGCTCTGCGAAAGCATGTGAGCGCACATCATCGGCGAGATGGTAAGAGCCGCAACACCCGAAATGATGACCGCGCCGGCAAGCGTGAAGGCGAATTCCCGGAAAAGCGAACCCGTCAAGCCGCCGGTGAAGCCCAGAGGCGCGAAGACAGCGGCAAGTGTGATCGTCATGGCGATGATCGGGCCGGTGATTTCTCGCATGCCCTTGAAAGCCGCATCCATCGGCTTCAGGCCTTCTTCTATGTGTCGGTGAATGTTCTCCAGGACCACGATGGCGTCGTCGACGACGAGACCGATGGCCAGCACCATCGCCAGCAGCGATAGAAGATTGATGGAATAGCCGAGCATATAAAGGAAGAAACAGACGCCGATCAGCGAGATCGGAATCGTCACGATCGGAATGATAACCGAACGGAACGAGCCAAGAAACAGGATGATGACGATGACGACGATCGCCACGGCTTCGCCGATGGTCGTGAAAACCTCGTCGATCGAAGAGCTGATCTGCTCGGTCGAATCATAGACCACGACGAGCGACATGCCTTCGGGCAGCGTCGCCTGGATCGAGGGCATCTCCTTGTTGACTTCTGTCGCCATATCGATGGGGTTTGCGGCTGGTGTAGGCGAGATACCAAGGAACGTCCCGGCTGTCCCGTTGAACCTGACGATGGTGTCGGTGCTTTCGGCGGCAAGCTCGACACGCGCCACGTCACGCAGGCGCACGACATCGTCACCATTGGACTTGATCGTCATCGCCCCGAAGGCTTCGGGCGTTTGCAGCGTCGATCGCAGCATGATCGACGTGGTCACGTATTCGTTCTTCGTCTTGCCGGGCGCCGAAAGGAAGTTCGAGGCATTGATGGCGGCCAGAACCTCCGATGCGGTAATGTTGCGTGCGGCGAGCTGCAACGGCTCGAGCCAGACACGCATGGAATAGACCTGGCCGCCGAGGATCTGCGCTTCGGCGACACCCTGGACCGTCGACAAGCGTGGCTTGATCACCCGTTCCAGATATTCGGTGATCTGCTCATTCGTCATATTGGGATTCTGCGCCGCCAGATACATGGTGGCGAAGCTCTGTCCCGTCCCCTTGAGGATCACCGGATCGTCGGCTTCCTCCGGCAGATTGCCGCGCACCTGGTTGACCTTGGCAATGACCTCGGTCAGAGCGGCATCGGGATCGGCGCCGAGCTTCATCTGCACTGTGACGGTGCTGGAGGAAGGCCGGCTGGAGGACGTCACATAGTCGATGTTCTCCGTCGTCGCCACGGCCTGCGCGATGGGTGCGCTGATGAACCCCTGGATGAGGTCGGCATTCGCGCCTGCATAGGTGGTGGAGATGGTGATGACCGTCTCTTCAACTTCCGGATATTCACGAACGGAAAGATTGAAGATGCCCTGCGCGCCCAAAAGCAGGATCATCAGGGCAACGACGATGGAAAGGACCGGACGGCGAATGAATATGTCGGAAAAGCTCATGATACCGGCCTATTGTTGGTTCGCAGTGTCGGCTGGGTTGACCGTATTGTCGATGACGACACGTGCGCCCTGGGTGAGGCGGTTCTGCCCCGCCGTCACGACGACATCCCCATCCGAAAGGCCACTCGTGACTTCAACCAAGCTGCGCGAGCGACGACCGAGCTTGACGAAAACCTGATCGACGAAAAGCGGCTCCGCCTGCTTTTCATCAGCCGGCTTCTCATCCGCCTCGGCGTTCGCCGCCGTGGAAGACGTTGCTGCGGGCGTATTTTCCGGCTTCGGTTTTCCCGGGCGCACGACGAAGACATAGTCACCATAAAGGCTTGTCACGACGGTCGTCTGCGGCAAGGCAACGATGTTGTCTTCCACCGGCAACTCGATGCGGACCTGGACGAATTGCCCCGGATTGAGCTTGCCCTCCGGGTTCTGCACTTGCGCACGCACAGAAACCAGTCGGGTTGCGGGGTCGATCTTCGGATCGATGCCAGTGATCTTTCCTTTGAATTCAAACTTGTCGTCTGTAAAACCGACCTGAACGGGCTGACCGATCTTCAACCGGGAAAGCGACTGTTCGGGAACGGTGAAATCCACCCGCATCGTATCGAGGTTCTGCAGCGTCGCAACGACATTGCCCGGCGTCAGATACTGTCCGATGTCGATCTGTGGAATACCGATCGTCCCGGAAAAAGGCGCGACCAGACGCTTTTGATCCAGAGTCGCCTGCAGCTTCGCCACCTGCGCCTGGGCCGATTCCATGGCAGCCCTCGTGGTATCGACATTGGATATCGCACCCACTCCTTGCGTGCGCAAGGTCTGGGCGCGCTTGTAATTTGCCTCGTTCAGCGTGGCGTCCGCCTGCGCTGCGGCCAGATCCGCCTTCTCGATGCTGTCGTCGAGTTGGACCAGGACATCGCCCTGCTTGACACGCTGATTGGCCGTGAAACCAATTTTCTTGATGATGCCGGCCACCTCGACAGTCAGATCCACGCCTTCGGAGGCGTTCGCCGAGCCGATCGCCTCGATATTCGGCGTCCATTTCGACGGATCCACGGTGACGGTGGAAACCGTCAGGGCCGGCTGCTGCATATTGGCGAAGTATTCTTTGATTGCCCTATCGCGGAACAGGTTGTATCCGACCAGACCGCCGCAAACAAGCGCGATAAAGATAATGGCAAGGACGAGACGCTTGATCATCGGTTAGGAGCTCCAGCAGGGCATGTAATTTAGACGAAATGCCTGCCGCGCCGATCAGCGTCATGGCGAGAGCATCGTTTTGACTTGAATACCACACGCGAATTACTGTACCGTCCGGACGGTATTGTCAACTCCGCTCCAGCCATGAAAGCCTTAGATGCACGGAAAAAAACTGTCGTCGCGTGAAAGAATTCTGCTGGCTGCTACCGAACTTGCGAAGGAAATAGGCCCCGCGCATCTCTCGCTCGACGCCGTTGCCGCCCGCGCCGGTCTTTCGAAAGGCGGATTGCTGTATCGTTTTCCCACCAAGGCCAAGCTTCTCGAGGCGGTCGTCGAGGAGCACCTGAAGGAACATGACAAGGCGCTTCGTGCGGAGGAAGAAGGCCGAAAAGACGCGCCCAACGGCATCGCTGAGGCTTTCCTGGAAGTTTTCCGTAACGAGAGCCTCCACAAAGATCCCCCGCCATCCGGTGTTCTCGCGGCGATTGCCGAAAATCCCGAATTCATCAGCCCGATTCGCCGTTACAACAGACAATTGCTCGACCGAATGCAGGCAAAATCTGCGGATCATGCCTCCGCCCTCGTCACCTTCCTGGCGATCGAGGGCATGCGCAGCATGCAGCTTCTCGACTGCGATATCCTGACCGACGCCGAGCGCGGCGTTATCATGCAGCGTCTGTCGGCCCTGTTGCGGAACACAGACGACGTCATGGAAATATCCGAACATCAATAAGATCCGGTTTCGGTGATCGGACAGCCGTTCTATTTCTCCAGCGCAAGTCCGGTGGAAGCCCTGATCTTCAGAAAGGTCGGCAGTTCCACCGATGACTGCGCGTCGTCATTGCCGGCCAAGAACGCGAGGAGCATCTCCATCGCCTTGCGACCGATTTCACCGCGCGGCTGACTGACCGTGGTGAGCGGCGGATAAAAGGATTCACTCAGGAAAATGTCATCGAAGCCGACGATCGATACATCGTCGGGAACTGCGTACCCCAGGTGGCGATCGAAACGCCCGCCCGTTTAGCGATGTCCTTGATCTTGGCCCTTTCGGTCATGTCACCCAAGCATCCGACGTCATTGTGAAATCGATTGTAGCCCAGATGTAATCGATTGCAATGACGGCCCGGATAACCGTACTCGCGGAGCGAAAGTCGAACTTCAGAGCATCGAAACAACGGAGAAACTCAGGAGAAAAATCGAGGGTGGATCAAAGCGTGGGGAGATCGCCCCTCGCCCACCGTTCCTGGGTTACGCCGGAGAAATCCACGAATTTTTCAGCCTCGATAGCGTCGCGGCATCCCTGCATCAGGCTCTGATAATAAGCGAGATTGTTCCAGGTGAGCAGCATGGCGCCCAGGAATTCGCCTGATTTCACCAGATGATGCAGATAGGCACGGCTGTAATCGCGCGCGGCGGGACAGTTCGATTCCTCGTCCAGCGGCCGCGGATCCTCGGCGTGACGGGCATTGCGCAGATTGATCTTGCCGTGACGGGTAAAGGCAAGGCCGTGACGGCCGGCGCGCGTCGGCATGACGCAATCGAACATGTCGATACCGCGTGCAACCGATTTCAATATATCGTCGGGTGTGCCGACACCCATGAGATAGCGCGGCTTTTCAGCGGGCAGGATCGGGCAGACCACTTCCAGCATGTCCAGCATGATATTCTGCGGCTCGCCCACCGCCAGGCCGCCGATCGAATAGCCCTTGAGCTCCATCGCCTTCAGCGCTTGCGCCGAACGCTCGCGCAACCGCGCATTGTCGCCACCCTGCACGATGCCGAACATCGCCTTCCCCGGCTGATCGCCGAAGGCGGCTTTGCCTCGCTCCGCCCAGCGCAGCGAAAGCTCCATCGCCCGCTCCATTTCGCGCTCCTGCGCCGGCAGGGCCACGCATTCGTCGAGCTGCATCTGGATATCGGAATCGAGAAGTCCCTGGATTTCGATGGAACGCTCGGGGCTCATCTCATAGGAGCGCCCGTCGATATGCGAGCGGAACGTCACGCCGTTTTCGTCGAGCTTGCGCAATTGCGCCAGCGACATGACCTGAAAACCGCCGGAATCGGTGAGGATCGGGCCGGGCCAGCGAGCGAAATCATGCAACCCGCCAAGCCGCGCCACGCGCTCGGCACCCGGCCGCAGCATCAGATGATAGGTGTTGCCAAGGATGATGTCGGATCCGAGATCGCGCACCTGGTCCATATACATGGCCTTGACGGTGCCGCCGGTACCGACCGGCATGAAGGCCGGTGTGCGGACCGTGCCGCGGGGCATGGTGATTTCACCACGCCTTGCCGCGCCGTCGGTCGCCAAAACTTTGAATTGGAAGGTTTTGCTGCTCATGATGGCGCACGCCATAGCAGGCTTGCGTCGCCATAGGAATAGAAGCGATAGTGCTTGGCGATCGCATGTTCATAGGCCTGCCGCATGGTATCCATGCCGCTGAAGGCCGAGACGAGCATGAACAGCGTCGAGCGTGGAAGATGGAAATTGGTCATCAGCATATCGACGGCGCGGAAGCGGTAGCCGGGCGTAATGAAGATGTCGGTGGCACCGGACCAGGGCCGGATCAAGCCGTCCTCGCCAGCAGCACTCTCCAGGAGACGCAGCGAGGTCGTCCCAACGCAGACGATACGTCCGCCGCTTGCCCGCACGCGATTGAGCGCGTCCGCCGTCGCTTCGGAAACGTGGCCGATCTCCGCATGCATCTTGTGCTCGCTCGTATCGTCGGCCTTCACAGGCAGGAACGTCCCGGCGCCGACATGCAGCGTGACGAAATGCTCCTCTACGCCCTGCTGCTTGAGCTTTTCGAGAAGCGAAGGCGTAAAATGCAGGCCCGCCGTCGGCGCGGCCACCGCGCCCTCCTCACGGGCATAGACGGTCTGGTAATCGGTCCTGTCGCGCTGGTCCTCGGGCCGCTTTGAGGCGATATAGGGCGGCAGCGGAATATGCCCCACCGCGGCGATCGCCTCATCGAGCGCTGGTCCACTGAGATCGAAGACCAACAGCGCTTCGCCGGCATCTTCCTTCTCCGTCACGGTGGCGTCGAGCGTGCCCAGGAAACAGCTCGAACCTTCATGGCCGAAACGGATGCGCTCCCCCTGCCTGACCCGCTTTCCGGGCCGCAGAAACGCCTTCCAGCGGTCCGGCCCCACACGCATATGCAAGGTGGCGCTGATATGCGCGGCCACCCCTTCACGCTCGCGGATACCCTCGAGCTGCGCCGGGATGACCTTCGTGTCGTTGAAAACAAGCGCATCACCCGGCCTGAGCATGTCGGGCAGAGCATCGACGCGCCGGTCCTGGAATGGCGAACCGGGCCGGACGACCAGAAGCCGCGCATGGTCGCGCGGCTCTACCGGCCGAAGCGCGATCAACTCTTCCGGCAGTTCGAAATCGAAAAGGTCAACGCGCATGGATTGGATAACGAGCCTTAGAGATCGGCGGCGATGCGTGCCGATACGATCGAATCAGGGTCGGCCACCGGCTCGCCCTTCTTGACATTGTCGATATTATCCATGCCTTCGATCACCTGGCCCCAAACGGAATATTGCCGATCGAGCCACGGCGCATCGGCAAAGCAGATGAAGAACTGCGAATTGGCCGAGTTCGGGTTCTGGCTGCGCGCCATCGAGCATGTGCCGCGCTTGTGGTTCACATTGGAAAATTCCGCCTTGAGGTCGGGCTTGTCGGAACCACCCATACCGGCGCGGGCCGGATTGAAGCTTGCGCCTCCGGTCTTGCCGTACTGCACGTCACCGGTCTGGGCCATAAAGCCATCGATGACGCGATGAAAGACAACACCGTCATAGGCATTTTCACGCGCCAGTTCCTTGACGCGGGCGACGTGGTCGGGAGCCAGATCGGGATAGAGTTCGATGACGACCTGGCCCTTGGTGGTTTCCAGGACGAGCGTGTTTTCCGGGTCTTTGTAAGCCATCTCGGGCCTCCTTGGTATGATTATTGGGTCGTTTCTTTGGTACCCCTAAGGGGTTATTTCTTGTCGGCCTGAATGACGGCCTTGACGATCTCATCGGGATCCTTGACCGCGCCATTGTTGGCCTCATCGCCCTTCTTGATCTTGTCGACGACGTCCATACCGCTGACGACCTGGCCGACAACCGTATATTGGCCGTTCAGGAACGCGCCGTCACCGAACATGATGAAAAACTGCGAATTGGCCGAATCGGGATTGGCGGAGCGGGCCATGCCGACAGTGCCACGAACAAAAGGCTCTTTGGAAAATTCGGCAGGCAGGTCGGCCTTGCTCGATCCGCCGGTTCCGACGCGGGCCGCATCGAATCCCTTAGTGGAATTGCCATATTGCACATCGCCGGTCTGCGCCATGAAGCCGGGAATGACGCGATGGAAGGCGACGTGATCATAGGCGCCCTCGCGTACCAGCGCCTTGATCTGGGCGACATGCTTGGGGGCCAGGTCAGGGCGCAGCGCGATCACCACATCCCCATCCTTCAAAGTCAGGACCAGCGTATTCTCCGGATCGGCGGCACGCGCTGACAAGGATGCCGTCAGCGAAAATGCGAGAACGGCGATCGCGGCAAAAGCCGTACGAAACATCGACATGGAAATTTTCTCCATCAGGATTTGAATTTGGATTTCAACGCTTCGGCAACGACCGCCGGAACGAAAGGACCGATATCGCCGCCCATCGATGCGATCTGACGGACCAATGTGGCAGTAATGGTACGGACGGCGGGGTCGGCCGGCAGGAACACCGTCTGCAATTCCGGCGCCATGGTGCCATTCATGCCGGCCATCTGCATCTCGTAATCGAGATCCGTTCCATCGCGCAAACCACGCACCAGGAGCGAGGCGCCATGTTGCCTCGCCGCATCGATGACGAGCCTGTCGAAAGACACAACGCGGGTGCGTGCCGCGTCGGCACCGAAAATCACCTTGCCGACCTTACCGATGAGTTCGACACGTTCTTCGAATGAAAACAGCGGCTTCTTGCCCGGATGAATGCCAATGGCCACGATAACTTCATCCGCAAGGCGCAGCGCACCTTTCAGAACGTCGATATGGCCGTTGGTCACGGGATCGAAGGATCCGGCATAGATAGCGATGGTCATATGTCTGCCGTAACGCGTTTGACGGAGGGTTTCAATGCCGCAATTCGCGGGGCCCAAGCGGCTGGACAAATTTTATGAACTCAAGATGAACGAAGGCTTCAGCAGGAATTCAGCGCATATCCGACAGTATGTGAAAACGATGACGCAACCTTTTTTGCGCTCAGGCGTAATGACTGCGAAAGCGAAAGGACGTTCCAATGATGATATTTCTTCTCGCGCTGTCCATGATGGTCGCAATGGCCGTTTCGACAATCATCCTGCTGGTGGAGGAAAAAGCCGCGCGGCAGAGGCTTGCGGAACCGACTTTCGATATTCACAGCATGCGCCGCCTGCCGCGCGGCTGATAGAGTTTTACTCGGCCCTCCAGCCAAGGTTGAAAGGCGGTGCGTTCGCGCGCCGCCTTTCATTTTATTCATCATTATTCCTCGGTAGGCGTTCCGTCAGATGCGGGCACGTCGGAAGCCGACGTGGAATCAGGGATTTCACCGTTTTCCTCCAATGCATCGCTTTCTCCCGCCGCCTCCTCGTTTTCCGATTCGGAGATACGCTCGACAGAGACGACCCTCTCACCATCGGCGGTATTGAAGATCGTCACACCCTTGGTCGAGCGGCCGGCTATCCGGATGCCGCCGACCGGCACACGGATCAGCTGACCACCATCGGAAACAAGCAGAATCTGATCCTTCGGCTCGACCGGGAAAAGGGCGATGAGCTTGCCGATCTCGTCGGTCTTCGACGTATCGGTTGCGCGGATACCTTTGCCACCTCGGCCGGAAATGCGGAACTCGTAGGAAGATGAGCGTTTGCCGTAGCCATATTCACTGACGGTCAGAACGGTCTGCTCGCGGTCGCGAAGTTCCGCATAGCGTTCCTCGCTCAATTCGGCCTCGCCATTGATTTCCTCGCCGACTACGGTGATGTCCTCTGCATCCTCCGCACCCTGTGCACGCCGCTCGGCAATGGAGCGTTTGAGGTAGCCAGCCCGTTCGGCAGGTGCCGCATCGACGTGTCGCAGGATCGCCATCGATATGATGCGGTCGCCTTCGGCGAGGTTGATGCCGCGCACGCCGATCGAATTGCGTCCGGCGAACACGCGCACATCGGTCACGGGGAAGCGGATACATTGGCCACCAGCCGCGGTCAGGAGTACGTCGTCATGTTCTGTACAGGTATCGACGGAAAGAATCTCGTCGCCCTCATCCTCGAGCTTCATTGCGATCTTGCCGTTGCGGTTGACCTGGATGAAATCGGAGAGCTTGTTGCGGCGTACCGTGCCGCGCGTCGTGGCGAACATGACGTCGAGTTCGGCCCAGCTCGCCTCATCCTCCGGCAATGGCATGATGGTGGTGATGCGCTCGCCCTGTTCGAGCGGCAGCATGTTGATGAGCGCCTTGCCGCGCGACTGCGGCGTGCCGATAGGCAGGCGCCAGACCTTTTCCTTGTAGACGATGCCGCGTGAGGAAAAGAACAGAACCGGCGTGTGCGTGCTGGCCACGAAGAGCCGAGTGACGAAATCCTCTTCCCGCGTCGCCATGCCCGACCGGCCCTTGCCGCCGCGCCGCTGGGCGCGATAGGTGGCGAGCGGAACACGCTTGATATAGCCGGCATGGCTGACGGTAACGACCATGTCCTCGCGAGCGATCAGGTCCTCGTCTTCCATATCCGGACCGCCCTCGGTGAGCTCGGTGCGGCGTGGCGTGCCGAACTCATCACGAATGGCGATGAGCTCGTCCTTGACGATATTCATGATCCGGATGCGCGAGGCGAGAATATCGAGATAATCGCGAATTTCCTCGCCGATCTTGTTCAGTTCGTCGGCAATCTCATCACGGCCAAGCGCCGTCAGGCGCTGGAGACGCAGATCGAGAATGGCGCGCGCCTGCTCCTCGGACAGATTATAGGTGCCGTCGTCGTTCAGCGCATGGCGCGGATCGTCGATCAGTGCGACCAGCGGCGCAACGTCCATCGCGGGCCAGCGGCGCTCCATCAACTGCTCGCGCGCCGTCGCCGGATCGGGAGCATGGCGGATGAGGTTGATGATTTCATCGATATTGGCGACGGCGATTGCCAGACCGACCAAAACATGCGCCCGGTCGCGTGCCTTGCGCAGCAGGAATTTGGTGCGGCGGCTGACGACTTCCTCGCGGAAGGCGACAAAGGCGCGCAGCATGTCGATCAGCGTCAACTGCTCCGGCTTTCCGCCGTTGAGCGCCACCACATTGGCGCCGAAGGAGCTTTGAAGCGGCGTGAAACGATAGAGCTGGTTGAGTACGACATCGGCAACCACATCGCGCTTCAACTCAACCACGACGCGATAGCCGTCCCGGTCGGATTCATCGCGTAGATCGGAAATGCCCTCGATGCGCTTGTCGCGCACCAGCTCGGCCATTTTCTCGATCATCGTCGCCTTGTTCACCTGGTATGGCACCTCGGTGATGACGATGGCCTCGCGATCGCCCCGCATGGGTTCGATCTTGACGCGTCCGCGCATGACGATCGAGCCGCGCCCAGTGCTGTAGGCGGAATGGATACCGGCACGGCCGAGGACGATACCGCCGGTCGGAAAATCCGGCCCCGGAATGATCTCCATCAGCTCGGGCAATTCGATCGCGGGATTATCGATCAGCGCCATGCAGCCATCGATGATCTCGCGCAGATTATGCGGCGGAATATTGGTCGCCATGCCGACGGCGATACCGCCCGATCCGTTGACCAGAAGGTTCGGAAACCGGGCGGGCAGAACCATCGGTTCTTTTTCGCGCCCGTCATAATTATCCTGGAAATCGACCGTTTCCTTGTCGATATCCTCGAGCAGCGCCTCGGAAACCTTCTCCAAGCGGCACTCGGTATAACGCATGGCCGCCGGAGGATCGCCATCGATGGAACCGAAATTGCCCTGCCCGTCGATCAGCGGGTCGCGCAGCGAGAAATCCTGCGCCATGCGCACCAGCGCGTCATAGATCGAGGAGTCGCCATGCGGATGATATTTACCCATCACCTCGCCGACGACACCGGCAGACTTACGGTAGGAGCGGTTCCAGGAAAGTCCCATCTCGTTCATGGCGTGAAGGATGCGACGATGAACCGGCTTGAGACCATCACGCACATCGGGAAGCGCGCGGCTCACGATCACGCTCATCGCGTAATCGAGATAGGAACGCTGCATTTCCTCGACAATGGAAATCGGCTCAATGCCGTTGGGATCTTGAGGACCGGGCGGCGGAGTTTGATCTGACACTGTTCAAAGGTCTTTCATGGAAGAATCGATGCTGCATCTTATAGCGGAAATCGCTTGAAAATACCAATCTGGAGACGTTTTAATAGGCTATAATTATCCTTAGATTTCAATGCGATAGAAATATTTCCCCAAAGCGCTCGAATCACAGGCCACAATCGTGCCACGATTGCCGACACGTACGTCCCTGCTCGCCGGAGTGACATCCCTTCGAGGAGATTGACGGAACGCCGAACAACCGCCCAAAAGCAGCTTCACAAAACCGCCGCAGCGCCTTGAAATGCCGCATCGTTCTTGCACAGAAACGGATTTAAGGAATTATGCAGGAGGTTTTCTAAACTCGCGCAACCGGAACTCGAGAAAAACGGCACCCGATGGGCTCTTACGATAATCTCTTCAACGCCTTCGTCACGCTGCTCGTCACCATTGATCCGCCTGGCCTCGCACCGTTGTTTCTGGCGCTGACGACCGGAATGAACCGGCAGGAACGCAGCCAGGTGGCGATACGCTCGAGCATCATCGCATTCGGCGTGCTGACGCTGTTCGCCATTGCCGGCGCGCAGATACTGGGCGTGTTCGGCATTACGATCGGCGCATTCCGCGTCGCCGGCGGCATGCTGCTTTTCTGGATCGCCTTCGAGATGATTTTTGAGCGCCGCCATGAACGGCACGAAAAAAGCGCCAAAGTGGCGATCACGCGCGATCATATCCGCAATATCGCGGCTTTTCCGCTGGCCATTCCGCTGATCGCAGGCCCCGGCGCGATTTCCGCCACGATCCTGCTCGGCGGCTCCTTCTACGACACGACATCGCGGCTGGTGCTGATCCTCATCATCCTCGCCTGCATCGTGCTTTCCTATCTGGTCTTCCTGCTGGCCGAACGGGTTGACGGCTTTCTCGGCGAAACCGGACGCTCCATCCTCACCCGCCTCCTGGGCGTCATCCTGGCCGCACTTGCCGTCCAGTTCGTTGCCGATGGCGTGAAGGCGCTGGTGGCGGGGTGAATGGGGCGCCCCCTCCGACTCGTCTCGCGCAGCACCCATCATCCGACCGCTTCGCGGCCACCTTCTCCCACAAGGGGAGAAGGGAGGGCTGCATGAATGTAGGTGTCAATCGCAAAGGTCGGCGTTTGGCGGTCACGCATGTACAACGCTTCTTCCTTCTCCCCTTGTGGGAGAAGGTGGCCTCGCAAAGCGAGGTCGGATGAGGGGTATCCGCGCCAAGTTCAGATCGTATGCAATCCGCCCCGACTCAAAACGGAATCTCATCATCCAGATCACGGGAGAAACCGCCGCCACCGGCACCGGCATTACCACCACCCGATGAAGGATTGGAGCGCCCGAAATCTCCACCGCCCTGATCGGACATCTGGTTGTTGCTGCGTCCGCCGCTCTCGAAGGACCTGCCGCTACCGCCGCCTTCGCCGCGTGAATCGAGCATCTGCAATTCGCCACGGAATTTCTGCAGCACGATTTCCGTCGTGTAGCGGTCATTGCCGGTCTGGTCCTGCCATTTGCGTGTCTGCAGCGAACCTTCCAGATAGACTTTTGCGCCCTTCTTCAGATATTGCTCGGCCACCTTGGCCAGATTATCGTTGAAGATGACAACGTTATGCCATTCGGTCTTTTCCTTGCGCTCGCCCGACTGCTTGTCGCGCCAGGTTTCGGAGGTGGCGATGCGCAGATTGACCACCGGATCGCCGGAATTCAAACGCCGGATTTCCGGGTCAGCTCCGAGATTACCGACGAGAATGACCTTGTTGACGCTGCCTGCCATGAAACGCACTCCAATTACTGTGTTTGGCCGATACCATACAGGAGCAAAGCGTGTGGCGCGCATCCGTATGGAAAATTAGCCGCGACTATCCACAGAGTTATTGTTCTTTATTTGTTCTAGTCGATTTTCAGCAAAATGCAAGCGTAACATGCCGTTTCATGGCTATTTCGCAGGAACTCGGGCACCTACACGAGATAGCCCCGCCGCTCTTCTATCCATGGCGCGCGGGGCTCTTTTTGGGGTTCACCCTTTTTGCCGGTAGTTATTCACCGGCAAGCAATAAGGAAACTCTCCTGCATTCCGCATTCGTTTCCTTTGCATGATATTCAAATTTTCGGCAATCAGCCCACGGGCCGTCATTGAGGGCGTGTACTGACCGGTTGTGACTTCATATCAAGAAGCTTTAGGCGAACTATCAGGTGGACTCATGCTCCTCTCCCTGCCAGTTGGCTTTCTGCACGACCGGCAGACTTCTCGACAATGATTGCTCGTCCGTACATCATCATCCGTTGCCTGCCATCGAACGTTGGGATTCTGCTCTTGTCAGGAGCGTTCGTCAACGACCTTGTCTTCACATTTCTCATCGCTTATTTGAAGGAGCGGTTGTTCGATGTTTGTTCCGATGCTAAGAATTGATGTCTTCAGGAGTGAAGCTGCGGGCTCATCCTGGAGAAGACAATTTCCATGAGAGCGCCAAGTGCGCATGGACGCACAGGGGCGGTCTGACAATTAAAACCTACACATGATCCGGGAATGCTTCTCCCGCGTTTCAGGATCATGCTTCGATGCGAAGCGGCACCGGTTGTGCGAACCGGATACCGCGGGTGATTTTTCGCGGATGACAGGATGGCAGGGCGCGAATGAGCGATCAGAAATACATTTCCATACGCGGTGCTCGCGAACACAATCTGAAAAATGTCGATCTCGACCTGCCGCGTGACAAGCTCATCGTCATGACGGGCCTGTCCGGTTCAGGCAAGTCCTCGCTTGCCTTCGACACGATCTATGCGGAGGGCCAGCGCCGCTATGTCGAAAGCCTGTCGGCCTATGCGCGGCAGTTTCTCGAGATGATGCAGAAGCCGGATGTCGACCAGATCGACGGGCTTTCTCCGGCTATTTCCATCGAGCAGAAGACGACGAGCCGCAATCCCCGCTCCACCGTCGGCACCGTCACCGAGATCTATGATTACATGCGCCTGCTCTTCGCGCGCGTCGGCATCCCCTATTCGCCGGCGACGGGCCTGCCGATCGAGAGCCAGACGATCAGCCAGATGGTCGACCGGGTCCTGGCGATCGAGGAAGGCACGCGGCTCTACATCACCGCGCCCATGGTGCGCGGGCGCAAGGGCGAATATCGCAAGGAACTGGCGGAACTCCAGAAGAAGGGTTTCCAGCGCGTCAAGGTCGATGGCGTTTTCTACGAGATCGGCGAGGTGCCGACGCTCGACAAGAAATACAAGCATGATATCGACGTGGTGGTCGATCGCGTCGTGGTGCGTCCCGATCTCGCCTCGCGGCTGGCCGATAGCCTGGAAACATGCCTGAAGCTGGCCGATGGGCTGGCGATCGCCGAGTTCGCGGACAAGCCGCTTCCCGCAGCCGAGACGGCGAGCGAATCCGCCAACAAATCGAAGAACGAGACGCATGAACGCCTGCTGTTCTCGGAGAAATTCGCCTGCCCCGTCTCGGGCTTCACGATTTCCGAGATCGAACCGCGGCTTTTTTCCTTCAACAATCCGTTCGGCGCCTGCCCGACCTGTGACGGCCTCGGCACGCAGCAGGCCATCGATCCCAATCTGATCATACCGGATGAGAGCGTGACGCTGCGCGAAGGCGCGATCGCGCCATGGGCCCGGTCGAGCTCGCCCTATTACAACCAGACGCTGGAGGCGCTTGGCGCAACCTACGGGTTCAAGATCGGCGACCGCTGGCGCGATCTGCCTGAAACGGCACAGCAGGCCATTCTGCAAGGCACCGGCTCGAAGGAAATCGTCTTTTCCTATGATGATGGCTTGCGCTCCTACAAGACCACCAAGTCGTTCGAGGGTGTCATTCCCAATCTGGAACGGCGCTGGAAAGAGACCGATTCTGCATGGTCGCGCGAGGAGATCGAGCGCTTCATGTCGTCGACGCCCTGCCCCGCCTGCAACGGCTATCGCCTCAAACCCGAAGCGCTCGCCATCAAGATCGGTGGGCTGCATATCGGCCAGATCACGGCAATGTCGATCCGCAACGCGGATGCGTGGTTCCGCGATATCGACGCTACACTCAACGAAAAGCACAGGGAAATCGCAGCGCGCATTCTCAAGGAAATCCGCGAGCGTCTGCGCTTTCTCAACGATGTCGGGCTCGATTACCTGACCTTGTCGCGCAATTCCGGCACGCTTTCGGGCGGCGAGAGCCAGCGCATCCGGCTTGCCTCGCAGATCGGCTCGGGACTGACCGGCGTGCTTTACGTACTGGACGAGCCGTCGATCGGCCTGCATCAGCGCGACAATGCACGGCTTCTCGACACGCTGCGCCATCTGCGCGACCTCGGTAATACGGTCATCGTGGTCGAACATGACGAGGACGCGATCCTGACGGCCGATTACGTGGTCGATATCGGACCGGCCGCCGGCATTCATGGCGGCCACATCATCGCCGAAGGCACGCCCGACGAGATCATGGCGAGCCCCAAATCGCTGACAGGGCAATATCTCTCTGGCTCCCGGGAAGTCGCGGTTCCGGCCGAGCGGCGCCCGATCTCCCAGTCCAAACGCGTCAAGGTGGTCGGGGCGCGCGGCAACAATCTGAAGAACGTCTCGGCCGACATACCGCTCGGGACCTTTACCTGCGTGACCGGCGTTTCCGGCGGCGGCAAATCGACCTTCCTGATCGAAACGCTGTTCAAGGCGGCTTCGCGCCGCATCATGGGCTCGCGCGAGCATCCCGCCGAGCACGACCGGATCGACGGGCTGGAATATCTCGACAAGGTCATCGATATCGACCAGTCGCCGATCGGACGGACACCGCGCTCCAACCCGGCCACCTATACCGGCGCCTTCACCCCGATACGCGACTGGTTCGCCGGCCTGCCGGAGGCCAAGGCGCGGGGCTATCAGCCAGGCCGCTTCTCCTTCAACGTCAAAGGCGGGCGCTGCGAGGCCTGCCAGGGCGACGGCGTCATCAAGATCGAGATGCACTTCCTGCCCGATGTCTACGTGACCTGCGACGTCTGCCACGGCAAGCGCTACAATCGCGAGACGCTCGACGTGCTGTTCAAGGGCAAATCGATCGCCGATGTGCTCGACATGACGGTGGAGGAAGGCGCGGAATTCTTCGCCGCCGTTCCCGCCGTGCGCGACAAGCTCGAGACGCTCAACATGGTCGGCCTCGGCTATATCAAGGTCGGCCAGCAGGCGACGACGCTCTCGGGCGGCGAGGCGCAGCGCGTCAAGCTCGCCAAGGAATTGTCGCGCAAGGCGACCGGGCGCACGCTCTATATCCTCGACGAGCCGACGACCGGCCTGCACTTCCATGACGTGGCCAAACTTCTGGAAGTGCTGCACGAGCTGGTCGACCAGGGCAATACGGTGGTGGTGATCGAGCATAATCTGGAGGTCATCAAAACGGCCGACTGGGTGATCGATCTTGGCCCCGAAGGCGGCGATGGCGGCGGCGAGATCGTTGCCGTCGGCAGGCCGGAAGACATCGCCGGGGAGCCACGGTCCTACACCGGACAGTTCCTCAAGGGGCTTCTGGAGCGACGCCCGAAGCGCAAGGCGGAAGCAGCGGAATAAGGAGGCCTTCTGCTATGGCAACAAACGGCGCGATACGGGCGGGCATCGGCGGCTGGATATTCGAGCCGTGGCGCGGCAGCTTCTATCCCGAGGGGCTGACGAAGGCCAAAGAACTGCACTATGCCAGCCGACAGCTTGCGACGATCGAGATCAACGGCACCTATTACGGCTCGCAGAAGCCTGCGACCTTCGCCAAATGGGCAGGCGATGTGCCGGAGGGTTTTGTCTTTTCGCTGAAGGGAAACCGTTTCGTCACCAACCGCCGCGTCCTGGCGGAAGCGGGTGAATCGATCGAGCGTTTCGTGACGCAGGGCATCACGGAGCTCGGGTCCCATCTCGGGCCGATCCTCTGGCAATTCGCGCCGACCAAGAAGTTCGACCCGGAGGATTTCGGCGCCTTTCTGGCGTTGCTGCCGGAGAAGCAGGACGGCGTGAGACTGCGTCATACGGTCGAGGTCCGACATCCCTCATTTGGTACACCGGAATTCGTCGCGCTCGCCCGCAAATATGGCGTCGCCATCACCTATGCCGAGCATTTCGAATATCCTGAGATCGCCGACATCACCACTGATTTCGTCTACGCCAGGTTGCAGAAGGGTAAAGATGAGATCGCCACCGGTTATGCGGTGGAGGCGCTCGACCGCTGGGCTGCGCGGGCGAAAATCTGGGTCGAGGGCGGTCAGCCGGATGATCTTCCCTATGCCGATCCGGACCACCCGGCACCCAAGGAGCCGCGCGATATCTTCGTCTATTTCATTCACGAGGGCAAGGTCCGCGCGCCCAACGCAGCAAGGGCGCTGATGGAGCGCGTTGCGGAAGGGGATTGATCGGTTTCCAACTTGACGAAAACGCCGGATTTTGAATTATTCCACACCACAGTGTAGCGGCAACGTCGAAGCATGGATTCCTGTGCTTGTCACAGGAAACCATGCTTCGACGTTGCCACGACCACTGCGGAAATAAGTTTTCGTAAGAGAGTGCCAGCACATAGGCATAGCTCTTCCAGCTGAAAGTAAAAGACTTCAGCCCAATCCCAGATCAGCCAATACCTCCGGCAACATTTCTGGCAAATCCTCAGCAATCAGTCCGGGACCGAACCGTTTTGCCGCATCGGCATGGAGCCATACGGCTGCTGCAGCGGCTTCGAAGGTCGGCATGCGCTGCGCAAGCATTCCGCTGACCATGCCCGCCAGCACGTCACCCGATCCGGCCGTAGCCAGAAGCGGCGTGGCATTGGTGTTGATCGCCGCCCTGCCGTCGGGTGCGGCGATGACCGTATCCGGCCCCTTATAGATGATGATCGCGTTGGCACGCTTCGATGCGTGCCGCGCCTTTTCCAGTTTCGACAATGCCTGATCTGCGCCGATGGTGCCGAACAGGCGGTGGAATTCGCCTTCATGCGGCGTCAGCACCAGCGCATTGGCATCCGTTTCTCCGGCGGCGCGAAACAGCTGATCCGGATCGTCCTCGAACGCCGTCAACGCATCGGCGTCAAGCACAAGCCCTTTGAAGGCCTCCCCGGTTTCGCATTTGTCGAGCAATGCCGGAACGAGCTCGCGGATGCGCGCGAAATCGCCAAAGCCCGGGCCGAGCACGGCGGAAAAGACCTTGCGCTCCCTGATGAAATTCACGGCATCGGCGACCGCTTCCGTCCTGCGCAGCATGATGCTGGTCAGATGCGCGGCATGGACGAGCAATGCGTCCGGCGGAGACAGGACGGTGACCGCCCCTGCCCCGATGCGCGCCGCAGCCCTTGCGGAAAGCCGCGTTGCGCCCGTTGCCGTGAGGCCGCCGGAAAAGATTACTGCGTGCCCGCGCCGGTATTTATGGATATCGGCGGATAGCGTCGGAAACGCCTGATGCCAGAGATGTGGCGTGTTCTCGAAGCATTGCGGCGCGATCGCATCAAGGACACGTTCTCCGATGCCGATATCCGTCACCAAAATCTCGCCGCAGCGATCCCGCCCCGGCTGCAATACATGACCGGGCTTCTTGCGGAAGAACGTGACGGTCAAAATGGCTTTGAAGGCTGCTCCCAGCGTGGCCCCGCTCGCACCGGAAATGCCGCTCGGCAGATCGACAGAGACCACCGGCACGTTTGCGGCATTCACCGCATCGATAATCGACCGCTCGATGCCTTCGATCGAGCGCGCCAGTCCTGCCCCGTAGAATGCATCAATGATGAGGTCGAACTCGCTGGCGGCGAAATCTTCCAGCGAATGAACCGGGCCTTCATAATCGGCCGCAGCCAGAAACGCGGCGCTGTTCTCGCGCGGAGCGTGGTTGCGGAAGCAGGCCACAGCCAACCCGGTTTCACTTAGAAGCTTCGCGGCGACATAACCGTCCCCGCCATTGTTCCCCGGGCCGCAGAGGACAGCGATCCGGCCTGCATCCGGAAAGCGCTCGAGGAGCGCACCGACGATGGACACACCGGCATTCCGCATCAGCGCATAGCCGTCATAAGGCCCTGCGGCGATAGCCAACCTGTCCGCCTCGCCCATTTCCCGTGGTGTCAGAAGCTCATGCATGGTGATCTGCCTTCAATTTGGACATGTAGGGACGCGGGTTAAACAGATGCTGATTTTCAGGCCGATGCCGTAGAGATGGACGGAGGTCATGTTCATTATTTATGCATTCTGCATATATTTTATTCATTCTAAAGCCACTCCGACATTGCGGACCTGCTTAAGATTGGATGCGGCTCTTACGCATCCCGAGTGGCATGGCGCATTTCTACCGGTTTTCGCCGCCCGCACAGATAAATCGCCAAGCCGGGAAAATCTTCCTGACTTGGCACAATTCATGCTTTCAGTAGGGCGAAACGGGCACGAGGTCCGTTTCCCAAGGGAAAGCGGAGTCCGTTCTCTGATGAAAAAGATCGAAGCCATCATCAAACCATTCAAGCTCGATGAAGTGAAGGAAGCACTTCAGGAAGTCGGGCTTCAGGGCATCACAGTTACCGAGGCCAAGGGTTTCGGGCGGCAAAAAGGCCATACGGAACTTTATCGCGGGGCCGAATATGTCGTAGACTTTCTGCCGAAGGTGAAGGTGGAAGTTGTTCTGGGCGACGAATCCGTCGAAGCGGCAATCGAAGCAATTCGCAAAGCCGCGCAGACCGGCCGGATCGGCGACGGAAAGATCTTTGTTTCCAACATTGAAGAAGTCGTTCGCATCCGCACCGGTGAATCCGGCATCGATGCGATCTGACTTGGCCACGCCTCACGCACACCATCCATCGTCGTGTAATAGGGAAAATTGATATGACGACTGCTAATGACATTCTCAAACAGATCAAGGACAATGACGTAAAGTTCGTTGATCTCCGCTTCACGGATCCGAAGGGCAAACTGCAACATGTGACGATGGACGTCGGCATTGTCGACGAAGACATGTTTGCCGACGGCGTGATGTTCGACGGCTCCTCGATCGGCGGCTGGAAAGCCATCAATGAATCCGACATGGTGCTGATGCCCGATGTCGAGACGGCCCATATCGACCCGTTCTTCGCCCAGTCCACGCTGGTCGTAATCTGCGACATTCTCGATCCGATTTCCGGCGAATCCTACAATCGCGATCCGCGCGGCACGGCCAAGAAGGCTGAAGCCTATCTGAAGTCGCTCGGCATCGGCGACACGATCTTCGTCGGTCCGGAAGCCGAATTCTTCGTCTTCGACGACGTCAAGTACAAGGCCGATCCGTACAACACAGGCTTCAAGCTCGACTCGACCGAACTGCCGTCGAACGACGACACCGACTATGAGACGGGCAATCTCGGCCACCGTCCGCGCACCAAGGGCGGCTATTTCCCGGTCCCGCCGATTGATTCCGCCCAGGACATGCGTTCGGAAATGCTCACCGTCCTCACCGAAATGGGTGTGACGGTCGAAAAGCATCACCATGAGGTGGCTGCCGCCCAGCACGAGCTCGGTCTCATGTTCGACTCGATGGTGCGCAACGCCGACAAGATGCAGATCTACAAATATGTCGTGCACCAGGTGGCCAATGCCTATGGCAAGACGGCGACCTTCATGCCGAAGCCGGTCTTCGGCGACAATGGTTCGGGCATGCACGTCCACATGTCGATCTGGAAGGACGGCAAGCCGACCTTCGCCGGAAACGAATATGCAGGCCTTTCCGAATCCTGCCTGTTCTTCATCGGTGGCATCATCAAGCATGCCAAGGCGATAAACGCTTTCACCAATCCGTCGACCAATTCCTACAAGCGTCTGGTCCCGGGTTATGAAGCGCCTGTGCTGCTCGCCTATTCCGCGCGCAACCGTTCGGCTTCCTGCCGTATTCCTTTCGGCTCATCGCCGAAGTCGAAGCGCGTCGAGATCCGTTTCCCCGATCCGTCGGCAAACCCCTATCTCGGCTTCGCGGCCCTGCTGATGGCTGGCCTCGACGGCATCAAGAACAAGATCCATCCGGGTCAACCGATGGACAAGGATCTTTATGACCTGCCGACGAAGGAGCTGAAGAAGATCCCGACGGTTTGCGGCAGCTTGCGCGAAGCATTGCAGAGCCTCGACAAGGATCGCGCCTTCCTGAAGGCCGGCGGCGTCTTCGACGACGACCAGATCGATGCCTTCATCGAACTGAAGATGGCCGAAACGCTGCGTTACGAAACGACGCCGCATCCGGTCGAATACGACATGTACTACTCGGTCTGATCACCGATCACCTGATAAAGAAAACCCCGGCTTTTTTTGCCGGGGTTTTTGTTTGGGGGCGTTGCGATTTGGTTTTAGTTTTCACGCAAGTCCGGACGGAAAAAGTTCCTATTTATCCCGGGAAAACCAGTTCCCGTTTTTCGTGGACTTGCTCTACTTCTTGCTGGGAGAAATCGAGCCTGTTGTAAGCTCGGCAGGCGCTTTGGTAAGAAGCTGTCCGCCTTGCGGAGTGTTGCCGGAGCGTCCAGCCGCGATCAGCAGCGCCATAACGAACGCCAAAGCCAGACAAATGGAAAGACGGGACATCGGACAAATTCCTCCCTCGGATATTGTCGCGATATCACCGGCCAAACCGGGCGGAATAAGGACGTCAAGATGATGAGGTTGCGGCAAACATCGCGGCAGCCGACATCATCTCTTCCTCGCGCGTATCGCGTCGCGCCTTGGCCTCCGCATCTTCGCCCCAGTGCTCGATGGTCCAGTCCTCGTCGAGATGGGCGAGTTCCCAGGCTTGCCTGACGCCGATTTCGCCCTTGGCGACGGCAAGCGCCAGAATGGCCGATCCGGTCAGGGTGGTCATGGTATGAAGTGCCGCCAGAGCGACCGGCTCGCGAATGGCCATCAGGTGAACACCGAAGGCCGCCAGCGCCTCGCGCGGCTGGGAAACATGCATCACCCCTTCGGCGAGAACGAAATGCGCACCGAGCGAAGACGCGGCCCAATCGATCAGTGGATCCCAGCGTTCGGTCTGTCGCTTGACCAGAGCCTCCGGCGCATCCGCCCTGTAAAACAGCATGTCCGAGGCGACAAAGCGCAGCAAATCCTCCGCCACCGCCTGCGGATCATCCGCGACACCATCGATCGCCGTATTGGCGATACGGGTTGCCGGCATACGGGCGGGATCGATGACATCCTTCTGCCGGGCGAATTCGTCGGCAATGATTTGCGCCGCAGCGGCAGTCGGCAACGTCAAAACGCGCCGCGCAGGCGTCCGAACCGGTTTTCCATCGAGATAAACACCGTAGTTGCCTTCGCTTTCGGCCACGGTGACGGCTTCATAGAATCGCTTCGGCAATTGCATCTTCATCTGATTTTGTGCGCGCCGTACCGGATCGGGATCCAATAGCCCTTCTCCCTTTTCGAGATCGTTCAGAACGTCACGCATCGAGTAACTCACCTTCTTCAAGTAGCGCCAGCAGGTCGGCCGGAACATCAAGAATGTGATGCGCTCCGGTTGCGCGCAACGCCTCCGATGTATGATAGCCCCAGGAGACACCAACGGCCAGCGCCCCCGCCGCACGCGCCATTTCCATATCGTAGATGGCGTCGCCGACGACAAGAGCCTCGGCCGGATCAAAGCCCGCTTCGGCGCAGGCTTCCAGAACCATTGCCGGATGCGGCTTGGACGGGCAATCGTCCGCTGTGCGCACGACGATGAAATGCTCGCTCAGCCCGTGCAGCTCCAGGACCTTGCGCACACCGCGCCGCGACTTGCCCGTGACCATGCCGATGACGATGTCGTCACGACGCCCCAGTTCGGCAATCAGCTCGGGAATGCCGGGGAATACCGGTTCGGCAAAATCCGGCTCGCCGCGCATCAAGACGAAATGATCCTTATAGCGTTGCGCCAGCGCCTGAACGGCAGCATCGACATCGCATTTCAGCAGCCTGGCGATTGCATGATCGAGCGAAAGACCGATGATCGCGCGGGTGTGCACCTCGTCGATCTGCGTCATTCCGGCCTCGGCAAAGGTTCTTGCCATGCAGCGATGGATGACGCCGGCGCTATCGACCAATGTCCCGTCGCAATCGAATAAAACCAGTTTCATCGTCAAACGCCTTTCGGTGCCCGGTCGACGGTAGCCATCAATCCATCTCTGCCAGCGTCTCGCTGAATCCGAGAAGATTCCAGGATTGCACCATGTGCGGCGGCAGCGGCGCGGTCACATCGATGATGCCGCCGCCCGGATTGGGAATGCGGATGCGCCGCGCGTGAAGATGCAGACGTTTCTGCAGGCCGCCGGGGAACTCCCAATTGTGGTCGGCGTCGAAATATTTGGGGTCGCCGATGATTGGATTGCCGATATGGACGGCATGAACACGCAGCTGATGCGTGCGTCCGGTATAGGGTTCCATCTCGAGCCAGGTCAGAGTACGGCCGGCCGTCTCGATGATGCGGTAATAGGAGACGGCGTGATCGGCATCCGGTTCGCCATGTTCGCAAATACGCATCCTGTCTCCGTCAGGCGTCGCTTCCCTGACAAGCCAGGTGGAAATCTTGTCCTCGCGCTTGTGCGGCACGCCTTTTACCAGGGCCCAATAGGTCTTCTTGGTATCGCGCTCGCGGAAGGCCTTGGTGAGCGCCTGGGCGGCACCGCGCGTTTTCGCCACGACCAGAACGCCCGATGTGTCGCGGTCGAGGCGATGCACCAGCCTTGGTTTTTCGCCCCTCTTGTTGCGCCAGGCTTCCAGCATGTCGTCGACATGGCGCACAACGCCTGATCCACCCTGCACGGCCAGACCGGCAGGCTTGTTGAAGACATAGACCTTCTCGTTTTCATAAAGCAGCATCTGCGCCAGCACGTCGGCATCGCCCTGCCCGCGGATCGTGCGGCCGGTCAGAGGCCCAGTGGATTTCTCGTCGACGCCGAGCGGCGGAATGCGGATCGCCTGGCCGGGCTGGATGCGGGTGTCGGCCTTGGCGCGACCGCCATCGACGCGGATCTGGCCCGAGCGCAGAAGTTTCTGAAGATGGCCAAAGCCGAGACCCGGATAATGCACCTTGAACCAGCGGTCGAGCCGCATGCCCGCCTCGTCCGCTTCCACCGATTTTTGTTCTACACCCGCCATATTTTCTTAACCTGGTTTTGAATTGGCCTGCTCTATCATCAGCCAGCGCTTCTTGCGAGCCGCAATTCGCAGATGCACACCGGAACGGCTGCCGCGCGCCGAAATCGCTCAAGCTTATCAACGCAAAAGCGCGACCTCACACGATATGAAAAACGTTGATGTAACGTGTCATACCAAGCGGAAAAAGCTGTTTGATCACGGCTAGTTACAGGGCGTTGCAAATTATGGTTTCAATAGTCACGGAACCGCCACTACCTGACGGCATGGGTATTGCGGCGCACGCAAACTCACCATCTTGCGCCTGAAATATCTCGAACCGTTGGAGTGGCAAATTGTCTTTGCTGAACATCTACTGGAGATCGCTGCAATATCTGGGAGCCGAAAAGCGGGCAACCACCTTGATATGCGCGGCCAATATCGTCCTGGCGCTGATAGCGGTAGCCGAGCCGATGCTGTTCGGCAACGTGATCGACTCCATTTCCGAGAAGAGCGCCATCTTCCCGACACTCGCGATGTGGGCGGGCCTCGGTGTGTTCAACATCATCGCAATCGTGCTGGTATCGCGCGGCGCCGACAGGCTGGCGCACAAGCGGCGGCTCGGCGTGCTCTCCGATTCTTTCGAGCGCGTCATCACCATGCCGCTTGCCTGGCATCATCAGCGCGGCACATCGAATGCCCTGCATACGCTGATACGCGCCACGGATTCGCTGTTCACCCTCTGGCTCGAATTTCTGCGTCAGCATCTTGCGACTGTTGTCGCGCTATTTGTCCTCGTGCCGACCGCCATGCACATGGACATGCGCCTGTCGCTGGTTCTCGTCGTTCTCGGCGTCATCTATGTGATGATCGGCCAACTGGTCATGCGCAAGACCAAGGATGGGCAGGCCGCCGTCGAGCGCCACCATCACAAGGTGTTCGAGCATGTCAGCGACTCGATCAGCAATGTCGCTGTGCTGCAGAGCTATAACCGCATCGCCGAGGAAGCCAGATCGCTGAAGGATTACACCTCGCGTCTCCAGCAGGCCCAGAACCCGGTTCTCAACTGGTGGGCGCTGGCCAGCGGCCTCAACCGCATGGCTTCGACCATTTCCATGGTCATCGTCCTGCTGCTCGGCGCCTATCTCGTCACCAAGGGCGAGCTTCGCGTCGGCCAGGTGGTTGCATTCATCGGCTTTGCGCAGTTGATGATCGGCCGCCTGGACCTGATCAGCAATTTCGTCAACCAGACGATGACTGCCCGCGCCAAGCTGGAAGAATTCTTTGAAATGGAGGATTCGACAGCCGAACGCCAGGAGCCGGCCTCAGCCCGCACGCTCGACCATGTCGGCGGGCATATCGTTTTCGATAATGTGACCTATGAGTTCGCGAATTCCGGCCAGGGCGTCTATGACGTGTCCTTTGAAGCGAAATCCGGCCAGACCGTCGCGATCGTCGGTCCGACAGGCGCCGGCAAGACGACGTTGGTCAATCTCCTGCAGCGCGTCTATGATCCGGCGGCGGGCCGCATCCTGATCGACGGCGTGGATACGCGCACGCTGAGCCGTCATTCGCTGCGCCATGCGATTGCCACCGTCTTCCAGGATGCCGGCATGTTCAACCGCTCGATCGAGGACAATATCCGCATCGGCCGAGCGGACGCCTCGAACGAGGACGTGCATGCCGCGGCCCGCGCGGCCGCAGCGCACGACTTCATCCTCTCCAAGAGCGCCGGCTATGACACGGTCGTCGGCGAACGCGGATCGCAGCTTTCGGGCGGCGAAAAGCAGCGCCTAGCGATCGCCCGTGCCGTTCTCAAGAATGCCCCGATCCTGGTTCTCGACGAGGCGACGAGCGCGCTCGATGTCGAGACCGAGGCTCAGGTGAAGAATGCGATCGACGAGCTCAGCAACAATCGCACGACCTTCATCATCGCTCACCGCCTGTCGACCGTGCGCAACGCCGATCTCGTGCTGTTCCTCGACAAGGGACATCTGATCGAAGCCGGCAAGTTCGACGAGCTTGCCGCGCAGAATGGCCGGTTTGCCGCCCTGCTGCGCGCCGGCGGCCTGCTCGCCGAAGATGGGGAAGCTGAACAGGACAAAAGCAATGTCACGCCTTTTCCGCTCAAGGCGCGGCCGCATAAATCCATATCGGCATAGACGCAGAAAAGCCCGGCGATGCCGGGCTTTTTCTTGTGATCAGCCTTTGCCATGCCGTTCGAGGCGCAGCTTGGTCCAGTAATCAAGGCGCTTGCGGATCTCTCGCTCAAAACCGCGCTCCGGCGGATCGTAAAATGTCGGGCGGCCCATGGCGTCGGGAAAATAGTTCTGGCCCGAGAAGGCCTCTGGCTGATCATGGTCATAGGCATAACCCGCGCCATAGCCCTCGCCCTTCATCAGCTTGGTCGGCGCGTTGAGGATATGCTTTGGCGGCACGAGTGAACCGTTTTCCTTTGCCGCCCGCATGGCGGCTTTATAGGCCATATAGACCGCATTCGATTTCGGCGCCGTCGCCAGATAGACGCAGGCTTCGGCAAGCGCCAGTTCGCCTTCCGGCGACCCGAGATAATCATAAGCGTCCTTCGCCGCATTGGCGATGACGAGAGCCTGGGGATCAGCGAGACCGATATCCTCCGAAGCCATGCGCACCAGCCGCCGGCCGAGATAGAGCGGGTCCTCTCCGGCGTCGAACATGCGGCAGAGATAGTAGAGCGCCGCATCCGGGTCCGATCCGCGTACCGATTTATGCAACGCCGAAATCAGATTGTAATGGCCGTCCTGGCTCTTGTCATAGACAGGTGCCCGGCGCTGCACGACCTCCTGCAATTGTTCGGCATTGAAGGTTTCGTCTTCACGGGCGGCACGCCAGATTTCTTCGGCAAGCGTCAAAGCCGCCCTGCCATCGCCGTCCGCCATGCGGATGAGGCTGGCCCGCCCCTCCTCGTCGAGCGGCAGCTTGCGGCCTTCGTTTTCCTCGGCGCGCGCAAGAAGCGTCGCGAGGCTCTCGGCATCATGCGAGTGAAAGGTCAGCACACGGGCACGCGACAGGAGCGCCGCATTAAGCTCGAAGGAAGGGTTTTCCGTCGTGGCTCCGATCAGGATCACCGTGCCATCCTCCATCACGGGGAGGAAGGAATCCTGCTGCGCGCGGTTGAACCGATGAATCTCGTCGACGAAGAGCAGGGTTTGACGACCGGACATGCGGCGGGCGCGGGCGCCGTCGAACATCTTCTTGAGATCTGCAACACCAGAGAAGATGGCCGATATCTGTTCGAACACCAGATTGGTTTCGCCGGCGAGCAGCCGCGCCACCGTCGTCTTGCCAGTGCCGGGTGGTCCCCAGAAGATCATCGAGCCGAGCGTTCCCGAGGCGATCATGCGGGTCAGAACGCCCTGCGGACCGGTCAGATGCGCTTGTCCAGTTACCTCAGAGAGGTAGCGGGGGCGCATGCGATCGGCGAGCGGCCTGTTACGGTCGGCCTGTGGATCGGCACTGGCAGAAAAAAGGTCGGTCATGTCCTATATGCTTACCGGCTAGCGGATATATTGTCGAATGATAGCGCCGTTGCGCTCGAATTCGAAGCGCCATAGCAGGCTCGTGCCGGCGGAAAGAACCTCGGTCAGATTGGCTACCCCGCTGATTTCCACACCATTGACCCGACGGATGATATCCCCCCGGCGCAGATTGAGCCGCACGGCAGGCGAATTGCGATACACGCCCGTAACCACCACGCCGCGCGCCGTCCTGGGAAGACGAAACTCCCCGGTGGTTTCCGGCGTCAGATCGGCAATTTCGGCACCCGCAAGGGGGTTATCGCCTTCGATGATCTGCGTTTTCGCGGCGACCGTCTCGGGAGGTTTTGCAAGCGTCACCGGCACCTCGCGCTGCTGCGATCCGCTCAGCACGTTCAATTTTACGGTATTTCCAATGCCCGCCGTCGAAATGCGATAGGCCAGGACATCCGGGTTATCGACGCGCACGCCTTCCACGGAAAGAATGAGGTCACCCACGTTGAGGCCAGCCTTCTCAGCCGGCCCGCCATCGTTCAGGGCTGTGATCAAGGCACCATAAGGCTGCTGGAGGCCGAGGCTTTCGGCGACATCCGGTGTCACGGACTGGAACGTCGCGCCGATAAAGGGACGCTGGAAGCTCTTACCGCCTTTCCGCGCCGTTTCCACAACCGCGCGTACCATATTGGATGGAATGGCAAAGCCGATGCCGATCGAGCCGCCAGAACGCGAGAAGATCGCGGTATTGATGCCGATCAGCTGGCCGCGCATATCGATCAGCCCACCGCCGGAATTGCCGGGATTGATCGCCGCGTCGGTCTGGATGAAAAAGTCGAAATCAGAAATGCCGACCCGCGTGCGCGATTGAGCCGAGACGATACCGCTCGTTACTGTCTGCCCAACGCCGAATGGATTGCCGATAGCCAATACGAGATCGCCAACCTCCACGTCGTCCGAATTGCCGAGCGCCAGGATCGGAAAGGCTTCCTTGGCATCGATCTTCAGGATGGCGAGATCGGTCGTTTCGTCCTTAAGCAAAATGCGGCTTTCAAACTCGCGGCCATCGGAAAGCGCCACCTTGATATCGTCGGCATCCTTGATGACATGATTGTTGGTGACGACGATGCCGCTTGGATCAACGATAACGCCGGAGCCGAGGGACGACTGGATGCGCGGGGATCCGCCGCCGAACTGCCTGCCGAAGAATTGTTCGAAAAATGGATCGCCGGCAAAAGGCGACCGGGTTGCGACCTGGCGCGCGGCATAGACGTTGACGACTGCCGGTGCAGTCGCCTTGACGAGCGGCGCGAAGGACAACTGCATCTCCCCACGGCTCAGCGGAACATTTTTGCTGGATGGGGCAGGAAGCGGCGCAACGGGCGGCGACGACGGCTGAGTCTTGTCCGGCTCGCCGGTTCCGCCATCGAGGAGCCCTTTGAAGGTATCGCGCAGCGTCTCGCCCGTGCTTTTCTCCTGCGCAAGAGACATAGACACGGGAGAGGTCAGAACGGCAATCGTCATCGCCGCTGCCAACAGACCAACGAACCTCGAAGCACGGAAAGACATGAAGAACTCCCGAATTGATGTACTGGAATAAATTAGGACGCGAATCCGACCGGGCCAAGTCATATGCCCGATCATAGGAAGCGATAAGGGGCGGGAATGTGAAATCCAATCCATGGATTGGCACAATCGATAGAAATCAGACAGTTGCAGGATTTTTGATTCAATGCGACTCCCAATTTGATGGAACCGCTCGGCCTTACGTCATTCTACCCCGTTGAAGTTCTGGAGAGGGCGAGGCATGGATTTCCTGTGACAAGCACAGGAAATCCATGCCCCGACGGTGTCGCTATTACTGCGGGTAGGAATATGATTGCCACCGTAAACGATATCAGCGGCCTTGCCTGCGAGCGATCCGAAAAATACGTCGGGAACTTGCTCAAAAGAAAAAGGGGCCGTACGGCCCCTTTTTCATAATCCATGCAGAAGCAATTATGCAGCTTCGGCTTCCGAAGCCTCCTCGGCCTCGACGCGGGCACGGTCCTTGGAACCCTTGGCATCGACGTCACGCTCCACGAATTCGACAACCGCCAGAGGCGCGTTGTCGCCGGTGCGGAAGCCGGCCTTCATGATGCGGATATAGCCGCCATTGCGCGTTGCATAGCGGGTTGCAAGCGTATCGAACAGCTTGGCAACGAGCTTTGCGTCACGAATGGCCGAAATAGCCTGACGGCGCGCGTGCAGATCGCCACGCTTGCCGAGAGTGACAAGCTTTTCGACGATAGGGCGAATTTCCTTGGCCTTGGGCAGCGTCGTCACGATCTGCTCATGCTCGATCAGCGATGCGGCCATATTGGCAAACATCGCCTTACGGTGGCTGGCAGTCCGGTTCAGCTTGCGGCCTGAATTACCGTGGCGCATGAGCCTTCTCCTTCAATCTTTCTTTCCGGTCGGTCGCCGGTATTCTCAATACTGGTCTTCGTAACGCTTGGCGAGGTCTTCGATATTTTCCGGCGGCCAGGACGGGATTTCCATACCCAGATGGAGCCCCATGGACGCCAGAACTTCCTTGATCTCGTTCAGCGACTTGCGACCGAAGTTCGGGGTCCGCAGCATCTCGGCTTCCGTCTTCTGGATCAGGTCGCCAATATAAACGATATTGTCGTTCTTCAGGCAGTTTGCCGAACGCACCGACAGCTCCAGTTCGTCCACCTTCTTCAGGAGAGCCGGATTGAAGGCGAGTTCCGCCACCTGTTCCTGCGGCGCTTCCTTTTGCGGCTCGTCGAAATTGACGAAGATCGAAAGCTGGTCCTGAAGAATACGGGCAGCATAGGCAACCGCATCTTCACCGGTGATCGAGCCATCGGTTTCGATGTTGAGCGTCAGCTTGTCATAATCAAGAACCTGGCCTTCGCGGGTGTTCTCGACCTTATAGGAGACTTTGCGAACCGGTGAATAAAGGCTGTCGACCGGGATGAGCCCGATCGGCGCGTCTTCGGCGCGGTTGCGGTCGGCCGGGACATAGCCCTTGCCGGTGTTGACGGTGAACTCCATGCGGATCTCCGCGCCCTCATCGAGAGTGCAGATCACATGATCCGGATTGAGGATCTCGACATCGCCAACCGTCTGAATGTCGCCGGCGGTGACTACGCCCGGGCCTTCCTTGCGGACGACCATACGCTTGGGACCATCGCCTTCCATATGGATGGCGATCTCCTTGATGTTGAGCACGATATCCGTCACGTCTTCGCGCACACCGGCGATCGACGAGAATTCGTGCAGAACGCCGTCGATCTGGACTGCGGTCACCGCAGCGCCACGCAGCGAAGAGAGAAGCACGCGACGCAGCGCGTTACCGAGCGTCAGACCATAGCCCCGCTCAAGCGGCTCCGCGATGACGGTCGCCTTGGTTTTCGAACCTGAAGTCTGGAACTCGATCTTGTTCGGCTTGATCAGTTCCTGCCAGTTTTTCTGGATCATTTGCTTTTCCTTGTCCTTGCCTTCAACCACTATCCAATCGTGGTGACAGAGCGTGGAACCGCAGAGGAGCCCGAGGGGCTCATACGGCCTAAAATCGTCGGTTAGACGCGGCGCTTCTTGCGCGGGCGGCAACCATTGTGCGGGATCGGCGTCACATCGCGGATCGAGGTGATCATGAAGCCCGCAGCCTGCAGGGCACGAAGCGCCGATTCACGACCGGAACCCGGACCGCAAACCTCGACCTCGAGCGAACGCATGCCATGCTCCTGCGCCTTCTTGGCGCAGTCCTCAGCGGCCATCTGGGCGGCAAACGGGGTCGACTTGCGCGAACCCTTGAAACCCTGAGCGCCGGCAGACGACCAGGCAATGGCATTGCCCTGTGCGTCCGTGATGGTGATCATCGTGTTATTGAACGTCGAGCTGACGTGCGCAACGCCCGACGAAATATTCTTGCGCTCGCGACGACGAACGCGTGTGGCTTCCTTGGCCATGATAGTCCTTCCAATTGATCTCAACGCCGCCGTAATGCCAGCGGCTACACCGGAAGTGAATGGTGAATGGAAAAATAGTGAATGGTGAAAGGCAAACCGCCCTACCATTCACTATTTACTATTCACCATTCACCCCTAAATTACTTCTTCTTGCCGGCGATCGCCTTTGCCGGTCCCTTGCGGGTACGAGCATTGGTATGCGTACGCTGACCGCGAACAGGAAGCGACCGGCGATGACGCAGGCCGCGATAGCAGCCAAGATCCATCAGACGCTTGATGTTCATCGAAACTTCGCGACGAAGATCACCCTCGACCTGATAGTCACGGTCGATGGATTCGCGAATCTGAAGAACTTCAGCGTCCGTCAACTGATTGACACGACGCTCCGGAGGAATGCCGACCTTGTCGACGATTTCCTGTGCAAACTTCTGTCCGATCCCGTGAATGTACTGAAGCGCAATGATAACGCGCTTGTTCGTCGGGATGTTGACGCCAGCAATACGAGCCACGCCTATTCTCCTTAATGTTGCCGCTGTCCTGTCCGGACGCTGATTACCGTCAACCAGACAGCATAAAAATGCCCGGTATCGGCTCTTGTTGTTTCGCCGGCACCGACCATTCAAAACTAAATGAATTGGTGCAGTCTTTGGCGGAATCGTCGGGAAAAGTCAACTCCCCGGACGTTCTTTTTGAATACCGTCTTGATTAGGTCAGGCCGGTATCAATGTTTTCTCTATTTCGGCGGTCACGGTATCGACATCGGCCATGCCGTTCACCACCTTCAATTCACCTGTCCCGGCATAATATTCCGATAGAGGCGCGGTCTTCTCGCGATATTCCACCAGACGCTTGTGAAAGGCTTGCGGATTATCATCAGAGCGAGCCTGACCGCCTGAAGCAACGGTTTCGGCAACACGGTTCTCCATGCGCCGAACAAGCGCCGCTTCATCGACTTTGAGTTCGATCACCGCATCGAGCCGAAGCCCTTTTTGCTGAAGCATCTGTCCCAAGGCCTTGGCCTGGGGAACAGTCCGAGGATAGCCGTCGAGAATGAAACCTCTTGTACAATCGGGCTCGTCAATGCGGTCAGAGACGATCTGGTTGACGATGTCGTCGGAAACCAGCTGCCCGCCATCCATCACCGCCTTGGCGCGCTTGCCGACCTCGGTCTCATGGGTAACGGCGGCACGAAGCATATCGCCGGTGGAAAGCTGAGGGATACCATACTTCTGCGTCAAAAGCCTGGCCTGTGTTCCCTTACCCGCTCCAGGAGGTCCAAGAAGAATCAGTCTCATTTGTTGCGTTTCCCTCCCCGAAGTTTCGATTTCTTGATGAGCCCTTCATATTGATGGGCGATCAGATGTCCTTGTATCTGCGCGACCGTATCAAGCGTCACGCTGACCACGATGAGCAAAGAGGTCCCGCCGAGATAGAAGGGAACACCCGTTGCCGAAATCAGAAACTCAGGCAGGAGGCAAACCAGCACGATATAGATCGCACCTACAGCCGTGATACGCGTCAGCACGTAATCGATATATTCCGCGGTCCTCTCGCCGGGGCGAATGCCTGGAATGAAACCCGAATGCTTCTTGAGCTGATCAGCCGTATCCTTCGGATTGAAGACGATCGCGGTATAGAAAAAACAGAAGAACGCCATCAGCGCGGCGTAGAGGAACATATAGAGCGGCTGACCGTGGCCGAGAGCGGCAAGCGCCGTCGTCGCCCAACCCGGCATTGTCTGCGTATCGGCAAAGCCAGCGGCCGTTGCCGGCAGCAAAAGCAGCGAAGAGGCGAAGATCGGCGGGATAACGCCAGCCGTGTTCAGCTTCAACGGCAGATGCGACGTGTCGCCCTGGAACATGCGGTTGCCGACCTGGCGTTTCGGATACTGGATCAGAAGCCTTCGCTGCGCCCGCTCAACGAACACGATAATGGCGACGAGAGCTACGGCCAGAACAACGATCCCAAGGATCAGTCCGGTGGAAAGTGCCCCCGTACGTCCCAGTTCCAGAGTGCCGGAAATGGCATGGGGCAGGTTAGCGACGATACCTGAGAAGATAATCAGCGAAATACCATTGCCGATGCCGCGAGCCGTGATCTGCTCACCGAGCCACATCAGGAACATCGTGCCGCCGACAAGCGTGATCACCGTCGAAACCCGGAAGAACAGCCCGGGATCCATGACGATGCCGTTGCCGGATTCCAGCCCCGCGGAAATACCGTAGGCCTGCAATGTCGCCAGAAGGACCGTGCCATAACGGGTATATTGATTGATGACCTTTCGGCCCTGCTCGCCTTCCTTCTTCAGCTGCTCGAGCGAAGGCACGACCGAGGTCATGAGCTGCACGATGATCGAAGCCGAGATATAAGGCATGATGCCAAGCGCGAAAATAGCCATACGGCCAACGGCGCCACCGGCGAACATGTTGAAAAGGCCGAGAACGCCCTGACTGTGCTGCTGGAAGGCCTGAGCCAGCGCATCGGGATTGATTCCGGGAAGCGGGATATAGGTACCGAACCGGTAGACAAGCAGCGCACCCAGCGTAAACCAGATGCGCTTTTTCAACTCTTCAGCTTTTGAAAAAGCCGAGAAGTTCAGATTGGATGCAAGCTGTTCTGCAGCCGATGCCATGAAAAATCTCCGGTCTGTCCCCCGCCAATCAATGCGGTCCTACCCCAGATATGTGCAAAGGCACAAAGGTGCAAGCGGCGGCTCGAAGGCCGCCGCTATTTATCTCTATGCTTATTCGGCAGATGCTGCGGCTACCGGCAACTTCACCGAACCGCCAGACTTCTCGATCTTCTCGATCGCAGCCTTGGATGCGCCTGCCACTTCGAAATTCACCTTTGCGGTGATCTCGCCATCGGACAGCAACCGAACGCCGTCCCTGGGGCGGCGAATGACGCCGGCAGCCTTGAGCGTATCAGCCGTAACCGCCTGCTTTGCATCGAGCTTGCCTGCATCGATAGCCTGCTGAATGCGGCCAACCGAAACGGCATTGAAGCTCTTGGCGAAGATATTGGTGAAGCCGCGCTTCGGCAAGCGACGATAGATCGGCATCTGGCCGCCTTCGAAGCCTTTAATCGCGACGCCAGAACGGGATTTTTGCCCCTTCACGCCACGTCCGCCGGTCTTACCCGTGCCGGAACCGATACCACGGGCGACGCGCTTACGTGCCTTGGCAGCGCCCGGCTTCTCACGCAGATCATTGAGTTTCATCTTTTCAATCTCCCGCGTTATCAGACCTCGTCCACAATGCGGACGAGATGCTGAACCTTGGCGATCATGCCGCGAACTGCCGGAGTGTCTTCCAGCGTACGGCGGCGGTGCATTTTGTTAAGACCCAGACCAACCAGCGTCGCGCGCTGCTCGGCCGGGCGACGGATCGGGCTGCCGGTCTGTTCGACCGTGACCGTCTTGCCCTTCTTTTTCTCAGCCATCACTCATATTCCTTGTCTTCGGCAGGCCAGTGACCAGCGCCAGCGGCGGCTATTCTTCGGTACCGACCACATCATGGCGGCGAGCCTGAAGAGTCGAGTACTTGATACCACGCTGCGCAGCGACATCCTTGGGATGCATCTGGTGCTTCAGCGCATCGAACGTCGCCCGAACCATGTTGTACGGGTTGGACGAACCGAGCGACTTGGCAACGACATCCTGCATACCGAGCGTCTCGAAAACAGCGCGCATCGGACCACCTGCGATGATGCCGGTACCGGCGGCTGCAGCGCGCAGCAGAACCTTGCCTGCGCCATGACGGCCTTCGACGTCATGATGAAGCGTGCGCCCCGAACGCAGCGGAACAAAAATAAGTTCGCGCTTGGCTGCTTCGGTAGCCTTGCGGATCGCTTCCGGCACTTCGCGTGCCTTGCCATGACCGAAGCCTACGCGGCCCTTCTGATCACCTACCACCACAAGCGCGGCGAACCCGAAACGCCGGCCGCCCTTGACGACCTTGGCGACGCGGTTGATGTGAACGAGCTTATCGACGAATTCGCTGTCGCGCTCGTCGCGACCGCCATCGCGGTTACGTTCTCTTTGTGCCATTTTCCTAGTTCCTTTTTCTTTTCCGGAAGCACAGTTGAAATTAGAAGCTGAGGCCCGCTTCGCGGGCGGCTTCGGCCAAAGCCTTGACACGGCCGTGGAAAATAAACGAACCACGGTCGAACACGACTTCCTTCACGCCGGCCTTGACGGCGCGTTCCGCGACAAGCTTGCCGACAACGGCGGCGGCATCCTGGTCCGCGCCGGTCCTGAGCTTGCCCTTCAGATCGCCATCGAGTGTCGAGGCGGCTGCAATCGTAAGACCACGCACATCATCAATGATCTGTGCGTAGATATTTTTCGAAGAGCGATGCACGCTAAGCCGCGGACGGCCGTTGGCGACCGCCTTGAGCTGACGGCGAACGCGCGATGCGCGACGCTGAATGGTTTCTTTCGGCGATGCCATGACGCGAGTTCCTTACTTCTTCTTGCCTTCTTTGCGGACGATCTTCTCGCCAGCATATTTCACGCCCTTGCCCTTGTAAGGCTCCGGTGCGCGATATTCGCGGATCTCCGCCGCAACCTGGCCGACCTGCTGCTTATCGATGCCGCTAACGACGATCTCGGTCGGCTTCGGCACGACAACCGTGATTCCAGCCGGCACCTCATAGATCACTTCGTGGCTGAAGCCCAGCGAAAGCTGCAGGTTCTTGCCCTGCATCGCCGCGCGGTAGCCGACGCCGCTGATCTCAAGCTTCTTTTCGAAGCCATCTTTGACGCCGTTGAAGATGTTGGCGATCATCGTGCGGGACATGCCCCACCGCGAGCGCGCAACCTTCGACTGGTCACGGGGGTCCACATGAATCCCATCGTCTTCCAGCTTCACCAGCACTTCATCGTTGACGACGAACGACAGTTCGCCCTTCGCGCCCTTGGCCTTGACGGTCCGACCGTCAACAGTGGCAGTTACGCCTGCCGGGACCGGCACGGGTTTTTTACCGATACGAGACATTGTTCAACCTGTCCGTTTCTTCCTGTTCACCGCAGCCGCATCAGAAGATGCGGCAGAGCAGCTCACCACCAACGTTCTGTTCGCGAGCCTCGTGATCCGCCATCACGCCCTTCGGCGTGGAGAGGATCGAGATACCAAGACCGTTTGCGACCTGCGGAATAGACTTGACCGATACATAAACGCGGCGGCCAGGCTTCGAAACCCGGGCGATCTCACGGATCACCGCACCGCCTTCGTAGTATTTCAGCTCGATTTCGATCTCGGACTTGCCGTTTTCGAATTCGGTCTGGCTGTATCCGCGGATATAACCTTCGGACTGAAGCACATCGAGAACGCGGGCGCGAAGCTTGGAAGCAGGCGTGGAAACCTTGCTCTTCTTGCGGCCGATCGCGTTACGGATGCGGGTCAGCATATCGCCGAGAGGATCTGACATAGACATGGGGCTTCTCCCTTACCAGCTCGACTTGACCACGCCCGGAACCTGGCCGAGCGAACCCAGCTGGCGGAGCGCGATACGCGACATTTTGAGCTTGCGGTAGAAACCGCGCGGACGGCCCGAAATCTCGCAACGATTGCGGATACGGACCCTTGCAGAATTGCGCGGCAGTTCAGCAAGCTGGATGGTCGCGCGAAAGCGCTCGTCCAACGGAAGGCTCTGGTCCATAACGACCGCCTTCAACCGTGCACGCTTTGCGGCGTGACGCTTAACCAACTGCACGCGGCGCTTGTTCTTTTCGACTGCGCTAGTCTTGGCCATTTCAATTACCTCGCTACGCTTGTCGTTACTGCCGGAACGGGAAGTTGAAAGCACGCAGCAAAGCGCGCGCCTCATCATCCGTCTTGGCGGTCGTGCAAACGATGATATCCATGCCCCAGATCTGATCGACCTTATCGTAGTTGATCTCCGGAAACACGATGTGTTCCTTGACACCCATGGCAAAATTGCCACGACCATCAAAGCTCTTCGGGTTCAGTCCGCGGAAGTCACGGACGCGCGGCAGCGCAATCGTGATCAACCGGTCCAGGAACTCGTACATACGATCCTTGCGGAGCGTAACCTTGGTGCCGATCGGCATCTCCTCACGAACCTTGAAGGTCGCGATGGAATTGCGGGCGTGGGTGATCACCGGCTTCTGGCCGGCAATCTGTGCGAGGTCCTCGGCGGCGATCGCAGGCTTCTTAGAGTCGCCCGTCGCTTCACCGATACCCATATTGATGACAACCTTGTCGACGCGCGGAATCTGCATCTCGTTGTCGTATTTGAACTGCTCGAGAAGCGCCTTGCGGACTACGTCCTGGTAATGCTTCTTCAAGCGCGGTTCGATCTTTGCCTCAGCCATCGATCAGCTCTCCAGAACGTTTTGCCACACGCACCTTCTTGCCGTCCTTTTCGATGCGGAAGCCGACGCGGGTCGGCTTACCATCCTTGGGATCGGCGACGGCCAGATTGGACAGCTGGATGGGGGCTTCCTTGGAAAGGATGCCCGCTTCCTGCGTCTGGCTCTGGCGCTGATGGCGCTTCACTACATTAATGCCACGGACGACGGCCTTGTCGTCCTTGGGCGAAACACTAAGCACTTCGCCCGTACGGCCCTTGTCCTTGCCGGTCAAAACGACGACCGTGTCGCCTTTGCGAATCTTCTGCATCGTCTTGCTCCCTTACAGAACTTCTGGAGCCAGCGAAATGATCTTCATGTGATTCTTGGCGCGGAGTTCGCGCGGAACCGGTCCGAAGATACGGGTGCCGATGGGCTCTTTCTTGTTATCGATCAAAACGGCAGCGTTCTTGTCGAACCGGATAACACTGCCATCGGCGCGGCGGATATCCTTGGCGGTGCGCACGACAACCGCCTTCATCACGTCGCCCTTCTTCACGCGGCCGCGCGGAATGGCTTCCTTGATCGAAACGACGATAATGTCGCCGACCGAAGCATATTTCCGCTTCGAACCGCCCAGCACCTTGATGCACATGACACGACGGGCGCCGGAATTATCCGCGACGTCGAGGTTTGTTTGCATCTGAATCATGACTGGCCGCCTTCTTTTCGTTCAGCCGGGTCGGACGTTTCGCCCTGCCCTCAATTACTGTGGTTTGTTAGGCCGCCGAACCGACGACGACCCAGCACTTGTCCTTCGAAATCGGCTTCGATTCTTCTATGGAAACGAAATCGCCGACCTTGAATTGGTTGTTCTCGTCATGCGCCTTATACTTCTTGGACTGGCGCACGGTCTTCTTGAGGAGCGGATGCGAATAGCGCCGCTCGATCTTGACCACGACTGTCTTGTCGGTCTTGTCACTGACGATAACGCCCTGCAGAACGCGTTTAGGCATGATATTCTTTCCTTATGCCTTGCTCTCGGCCGCCTTCTGGCGGGCGATAGTCTTGATGCGTGCGATGTCGCGGCGGATTTCCTTGACACGCGCTGTTTTCTCGAGCTGGCCGGTCGCCTTCTGGAAGCGCAGGTTGAACTGCTCCTTCTTGAGCTTGGCCAGCTCATCATTCATCTGGTCGGCGCTCTGGGTCCGAACTTCTGCGGCTTTCATGGCTGCCTCTCTTATTCTGCGATGCGCTGTATGAAGCGCGTCTTGATCGGAAGCTTGGCGGCTCCGAGTCGAAGCGCCTCGCGTGCCACATCTTCCGATACGCCGTCAAGCTCGAACATCACGCGGCCTGGAGCAACACGGGCTGCCCAATAGTCGACGCCGCCCTTACCTTTACCCATGCGGACTTCGGTAGGTTTCGAGGTGACCGGCAGATCCGGGAAGATGCGGATCCACACGCGGCCGGCACGCTTCATGTGACGGGTGATCGCGCGGCGGGCCGCCTCGATCTGACGCGCGGTGATGCGCTCGGGCTCTACGGCCTTCAATCCGAAAGCACCGAAATTGAGCTCCGTACCGCCCTTCGACGCGCCGTGAATACGGCCCTTGAACTGCTTGCGGAACTTTGTGCGCTTAGGCTGCAACATTGTTCTCTACTCCAAAATTCTTGCCCGCGACCGATCGATCAGGCGTTTTCGCGCCGGCGGTTCGATGAGAAACCCTGGCTGTCGCTTTCAACAGTACGACGCTCGGAAGCCATCGGATCGTGCTCGAGGATCTCGCCCTTGAACACCCAGACCTTGACGCCGCATGTGCCATAGGCAGTGTGCGCCTCAGCCGTTCCGTAATCGATGTCGGCACGCAGCGTATGCAAGGGAACGCGGCCTTCGCGGTACCATTCCATACGAGCGATTTCAGCACCGCCGAGACGGCCCGAGCAATTGATGCGGATGCCTTCAGCGCCGAGACGCATCGCGGACTGCACCGCGCGCTTCATGGCGCGACGGAATGCAATACGGCGTTCGAGCTGCTGAGCGATCGATTGGGCGACCAGCACCGCGTCGATCTCAGGCTTGCGCACTTCGACGATGTTGAGCGCGGCTTCCGAATTCGTCATCTCGGAAAGCTTCTTGCGAAGCTTCTCGATATCCGCACCCTTCTTGCCGATAATCAGACCCGGGCGAGCCGAGTGGATGGTCACGCGGCACTTCTTATGCGGACGTTCGATCACGACCTTGGAGATTGCGGCCTGCTTCAGCTCATCCATCAGATACTGACGGATCTTGATGTCTTCGTGCAGCAGCTTGCCGTACTCGCCGGTGTTCGCGTACCAGCGCGAATCCCAGGTGCGATTGATGCCGAGGCGAAAGCCGATCGGATTAATCTTCTGGCCCATTATGCGGCCTCCCCTTTTTCCGCGGCTTCGCGGACAACAATGGTGAGATGCGAGAAAGGCTTCTCAATCCGGCTCGCACGGCCGCGGCCACGGACATGGAAGCGCTTCATGACGATCGACTTGCCGACATAGGCTTCCGCGACGACCAGAGCATCGACATCAAGATCGTGATTGTTTTCCGCATTCGCGATCGCCGATTCGAGCGTCTTCTTCACCGTACCGGCGATCCGCTTGCGCGAAAACGTCAGATCGGCGAGAGCCGCACTTACCTTTTTGCCGCGGATCAAAGTCGCCACGAGGTTGAGCTTCTGCGGACTGACACGGATCGTGCGGGCGACGGCTTTCGCCTCGTTATCCTTAAGCTGGCGCGGAGCCTTAGCCTTGCCCATCGTTATTTCCTCTTTGCCTTCTTGTCCGCACCATGACCGTAATAGGTCCGGGTCGGAGAGAATTCACCGAACTTGTGTCCGACCATTTCTTCGGACACGGAAACCGGCACATGCTTGTTGCCGTTATAAACGCCGAAGGTCAGGCCGACGAACTGCGGCAGGATCGTGGAGCGACGGCTCCAGATCTTGATGACCTCATTGCGACCGCCATCGCGTACCTTCTCAGCCTTCTTGAGAAGATAGCCGTCTATGAACGGGCCTTTCCAAACTGAACGAGCCATTTCAGACTTCCTCTCTTACTTCTTGCGCTGATGACGCGAACGCATGATGAACTTGTCCGTCGCCTTGTTGGAGCGCGTCTTTTTGCCCTTCGTAGGCTTGCCCCACGGAGAAACAGGATGACGGCCACCAGAGGTACGGCCTTCGCCGCCGCCATGCGGGTGATCGACCGGGTTCATCGCGACGCCGCGAACATGCGGACGCTTGCCGAGCCAACGGCTACGACCTGCCTTGCCAAGGCTGATATTGCCATGGTCAGGATTGGAAACCGCACCGACCGTTGCAAAGCAGGAACCGTGAACCAAGCGCTGCTCGCCCGAGTTCAGGCGCAAAATAGCCATGCCCTGGTCGCGGCCCACGAGCTGCGCATAGGTACCGGCAGAGCGAGCGATCTGCCCACCCTTGCCCGGCTTCATCTCCACATTGTGGATGATGGTGCCGACAGGCATGGACGAAAGCGGCATCGCATTGCCGGGCTTCACGTCCGCCGAGCTTCCGGTAATGACCTGATCGCCGACCGCCAGGCGCTGCGGCGCCAGGATGTAGCTCAACTCGCCGTCCGCATAGCGGATGAGCGCGATGAAGGCCGTGCGGTTCGGATCGTATTCAAGACGCTCCACCGTTGCCGAAACATCGTGCTTGCGACGCTTGAAATCGACAAAACGATAGGTGCGCTTGTGACCACCGCCCTGGTAGCGGGCGGTGACCCGACCGGAATTGTTACGTCCGCCCTTGGAGGACAGGCCCTCGGTCAAAGACTTGACCGGCTTGCCCTTGTAGAGCCCGGAACGGTCCACGATGACCAGCTGACGCTGGCTCGGCGTGGTTGGATTATAATGCTTGAGTGCCATTGTCTTTACTCCACGGCCTCTCAAAGACCAGTCGAAACGTCGATGGATTGGCCTTCGGCTATCGTCACGACTGCTTTCTTGACATCGCTCTGGCGCCCGACGATGCCGCGGAACCGCTTCACCTTGCCTTTGCGCACTGCTGTATTCACCGCGGTCACCTTGACGCCGAACAGCGCTTCGACCGCAGCCTTGATTTCCGGTTTCGTCGCCTTGCGGGCCACGTTGAACACCACCTGGTTATGTTCAGAAACCATGGTGGACTTCTCGGTGATGACAGGGCTGACGATCACGTCATAATGGCGAAGATCAGTCATTTGAAACGCTCCTCGAGAGCTTCGATCGCCGCCTTGGAAAGAACGAGCTTGCCGCGGCGAAGGATGTCATAGACATTGATGCCCTGCACCGGCAGAACATCGATATTCGGAATGTTCGAAGCAGCCAGGCGGAAATTGGCATCGATCTCAGCGCCACCAATCAGTAGCGCATTTTCGAGGCCGAGCTTGGCGAACTGCGCCGTCAGCGCCTTGGTCTTGGCTTCCTTGGAAGCCAGATCATCAATGACGATCAGATCCGACGACTTCAGCTTGGCCGAAAGCGCATGACGCAGGCCGAGAGCGCGAACCTTCTTGGGCAGTTCATGCTCGTGGCTGCGAACGACCGGACCATGAGCCTTGCCACCGCCGCGGAACTGCGGAGCACGAGCAGAGTGATGGCGGGCACGGCCCGTACCCTTCTGCTTGTACATCTTCGCGCCGGTGCGTGCGATTTCGGAACGGCCCTTGGCCTTATGCGTGCCTTGCTGGCGACGTGCAAGCTGCCAGCGGATAACGCGCTGAAGGAGATCGTCGCGCGGATCAAGACCGAAGATCTCCTCAGAGAGCTTCACCTTGCCGGCGTCCTTGCCTTCAAGAGTTGTAATCGTGAGATCCATTATTCGGCTCCCTCAGTCGCTTCGGCCATTTCAGGCGCCGACGACACTGCTGCTGACTGTGCGGCCTGACGGATACCGGCCGGCTTCGGCGCGTTTTCCGGCAAGGAAACCTTCACGGCGTCACGCACCAGGATCCATGCGCCCTTCGAGCCCGGAACCGCGCCGCGGACCAGAATGAGGCCGCGATCGAGATCGGTGGACACGACTTCGATGTTCTGCGTGGTCACGCGGGTCTGCCCCATGTGACCGGCCATCTTCTTGCCTTTGAACACCTTGCCCGGGTCCTGACGCTGACCTGTCGAACCGTGTGCGCGGTGGGTAACCGAGTTACCGTGCGAAGCGCGATGACCACCGAAATTGTGGCGCTTCATCGAACCGGCAAAACCCTTACCGATGGAGGTACCCGTCACGTCGACCTTCTGGCCGGGAACAAAATGTTCCGCCGTGATCTCGGCGCCGACATCGAGGAGATTGTCCGGCGACACGCGGAACTCCGCAAGTTTCGCCTTCGGCTCGACTTCAGCCTTCGCGAAATGGCCGCGCAGTGCCTTGGTCGTGTTCTTTACCTTGGCAAGTCCAACGCCAAGCTGAACAGCCGTGTAACCGTTCTTTTCAACTGTACGCTGGGCCACCACGTGGCAGCTCTCCATGCGGAGAACCGTCACCGGCACATGCTCTCCAGCGTCGTTATAGACGCGGGTCATGCCCAGCTTCTGTGCAATAACACCTGAACGCATCGGGTTCGTTCCTTCCGTCCTCAAGCCTTACAGCTTGATCTCGACATCGACACCTGCAGACAGGTCGAGCTTCATCAGCGCATCAACCGTTTGCGGGGTCGGGTCAACGATATCGAGAAGGCGCTTGTGCGTGCGCATCTCGAACTGTTCGCGGCTCTTCTTGTCGATATGCGGCGACCGGTTGACCGTGAACTTCTCGATCCGCGTGGGAAGCGGGATCGGGCCGCGCACATTGGCACCGGTACGCTTGGCAGTCGACACGATTTCCCGCGTCGAAGCGTCAAGGATCCGATGATCAAACGCCTTGAGGCGAATGCGGATGTTTTGACCGTTCATTTCATCTGTTCCTTGTTACGCGGGACGCCATTTTCTGACGTCCCTGCACAATTCTCTTACTCAACGATGGTGGAGACGATGCCGGCGCCGACGGTGCGGCCGCCTTCGCGGATAGCGAAACGCAGCTTCTCTTCCATCGCGATCGGCACGATCAGCGTCACGTCCATCGTGACGTTGTCGCC
>NZ_PVBR01000020.1 GCF_002980495.1 Phyllobacterium phragmitis | reverse complement strand
CTTGATCCGTTCCCATTGATCATCCCGAAGAACATCGCAATCCATCACTGACCTCCAAAAGTCAGTGTTGAATCTGATTTGCCGGAATTTTGGAATCCCAAAACCTTAAATCGTCACTACGACCTAGAGTAGGTCTTGTTTTGGTGGAATCACCGCCCTTCACCCTCGTGGTTCGAGGCTCCCCTTCGAGGCTCCCCTTCGACAGGCTCAGGGTCGCACCTCAGGATGAGGGCTACTTCAGCGTTGCCGACCCTTCACCCTCATGGTGAGGTGCGACCCTGAGCCTGTCGAAGGGGAGCCTCGAAGGACGAGGGTGAAGGGCGCACCATGATTTCCGTCACTCCCTCAACCCAACCCCCTGCATCAGCCGCCGGGTCGAGAAATCCGGCTGGCCGGAGGTGAAGATGGCGATGTCGTCGCCATGTTCCGGCTGCGCGCCGCTGCTTGCCAGAAGTGAGTGCGCTCGCCGCGCGATCGCCTCCGCCGGATCGAGCCAATCGACCGGCCAGGGCGCAAGCCGGCGGAAGACATTGGCCATGAAGGGGTAATGCGTGCAGGCAAGCACGACGATATCAGTGCGCCCGCCATCCGTTTCGATGAAGCATGGCGCGATTTCGGCGCGGACCGCCTCGTCGTCCACATCGTCGCCCCTGATATGCGCCTCCGCCATGCGGGCGAGATTTTCGCTGCCGACGAGACGGACATGGCATTGCGTGGCAAATGACAGGATCAGGTCGCGGGTATAGGCGCGCTTGACCGTGCCGGGCGTCGCCAGCACCGAGACGAGGCCGGAGCGCGTGCGTTCCGCAGCCGGCTTGATCGCCGGTACGGTGCCGACAAAGGGCGTCGCGGGATAGGCGCGGCGCAGATCGTCGAGCACCAGCGTCGAGGCCGTATTGCAGGCGATAACGACGATTTCCGGATCATGCTCGGCGAGAAAACCGCCGAAAAGCGTGACGATGCGGCGCGTGAGCGCCTCCTCGTCCCAGCCGCCATAGGGAAAACCGGCATCATCGGCGATATAGACGAAGCGGCGGTCCGGCATCAGCACCCGCGCCTCGCGCAAGACGGTCAATCCGCCGATGCCGCTGTCGAAAACCAGGATGGGACGATCCGGCGCGGCATCGGCCGCCAGGCCTTCAAGAGGCGCAGCCGCGATCTGCCCCACCGGTTCCTCCAGCTTCATTCCTGCGCGTCCTCACTGTTTTTCGCCTTTTTCGCGGCTGCCGCCGATTTCGGCCTTTCGCGGCCTTCAGGCGCGCCGGAACCGCGCGGATGCTTGCGCGTGAAATAATCGAGCGAGGTGACGATGCCGCGCAAAAGCCTCACCTCGGCTTCCGCGAAGCCGGCACGGGTCAGGACGGAGCGCAGATTGTGAACCATGATCTCCTTGCGCGCCGCGGGGCGAAAATAGCCGCGGACATCCAAAGCTTCCTCCAGATGATTGAAGAAACCGTGAAGCGTCTCCTTGCGCGCCGGCTCCATTTCCGGGCCGCGAAATGCGGTATCGGTATCGCTCTCCATGCCCGATTTCATCCATTCATAGGACATCAGCAGCACGGCTTGCGCGATATTGAGCGAGGCGAAGGCCGGATTGACCGGGAACGTCACCAGTTCATCGGCAAGGCTCACCTCCTCATTGCTGAGGCCGAAGCGCTCGCGCCCGAACAGGATGCCGGTCTTCTGCCCCGCCGTGAAACGCTGGCGCAACGCCCTGCCCGCTTCCACCGGCCCCGCCACCTTCTTGAAACCATCGCGCTCGCGCGCCGTGGTGGCGAAGACGAAATTGAGATCCTGCACCGCCGAGGCGAGATCGTCATAAACCTTGGCGCCATCGATCACATGATCCGCCTTGCTCGCCGCCGCCCGCGCCTTCTCGTTGGGAAATTCCTCGCGCGGATTGACCAGGCGCAGTTCTGCCAGCCCGAAATTCGCCATGGCGCGCGCCACCATGCCGATATTTTCCGGCAATTGCGGCTCGACCAGGATGATGGCCGGGCCTTCGGCGATAAAAGGGCGATGTCTGTCTGTTCCGGCCATGATATTCTCAAGTCAGCGATTGGAATGCCGCACTCACTGGCACAATCACATCAAAAACTCAAAGAATTACGCATGGCGGGGGATTACGGCACGGCGTGTAGTAGCGGGATAACACCCCCGCGCCACGATCCTGTGCCAAGCTTCGATAAGGTTCATATCTGATCAGGGAGGTTGAGATGTCAGGAAAGCGCATTTTGATGATCTGCGGCGATTTCGGCGAGGACTATGAGACCATGGTGCCGTTCCAGACGCTGCTCGCGGTCGGGCATACCGTCCATGCCGTCTGCCCCGACAAGAAGGCCGGCGATACCATCGCCACCGCCATCCATGATTTCGAGGGCGACCAGACCTATTCGGAAAAGCGCGGGCACAATTTCACGCTCAACGCCAGCTTCGCCGACATCAAGCCCGAGAGCTACGACGCCCTGGTCATTCCCGGCGGACGCGCCCCGGAATATCTGCGGCTGAACGATAATGTCATCGCCATGGTCAGGCATTTCTTCGATGCCGACAAGCCCGTGGCCGCGGTCTGCCATGGCGCCCAGCTTCTCGCCGCCGCCAAGGTGTTGAAGAACCGCACCTGTTCCGCCTATCCAGCCTGCAAGCCCGAGGTCGAACTCGCCGGCGGCACTTACGCTGATATCCCCGTCGATCAGGCGATCACCGACGGCAATCTCGTCACCGCACCCGCATGGCCGGCCCATCCGGCATGGCTGTCGCAGTTCTTCGCCGTTCTCGGCACCGAGATCAGCCACGGCGCAAGCAACGTCCGGTCGGCCGCGTGAGCAGGGCAATCGCATATGGAATTGGTGCGACGACGCCTGCCCTTCCTTCTCCCCTTGTGGGAGAAGGTGGCCGGGCGAAGCGCGGTCGGATGAAGGGTAGATGCCGCGCATATTCGCTCGCCGCGTGAGAGTATCGGGTTGCAAAGAACAGGGCTTCGGGTGACACTGACCCTTGCAACATGGCTGGCCCATAACATGGCTGGGAGGATCCGATGTGCAAACTCTTCATCGGTGCTGATCCGGCACTCTGGCAAAGTGTCACCCGCTCCATGCGGATCGACGGCGTCGTCACCAGTGTCCGGCTCGAAAGCTTTTTCTGGTGGACGCTGGAGGATATCGCCGCACGCGACCGGCTGACGCTCAGCCAGCTGATCGGCCGTCTCTATAATGAATCGCTGCAGGAAGGCCACGATCTCGATAATTTCGCCTCGTTCCTGCGCGTCTGCTGCGGTCGTTATCTCGCTTTGCAGATCGATGGTTCGATCCCTGCGGACCGCGATACAACGATTGCCTCGCTCGACGCCGATGGTGTTTTGGCGCGGGAACAAGGCCGCTATGCGCCGAACAAGGAACGTCATTTCGGCCTGGCCGCGCACGGGCATTAGTTTCCGATAAACTGACTGTAATCGGCTAATTATCAACGCCTCCGCCCGCAGGAGCGCTCTCATAAAGGCGAAATCATCGCCCCCGTCATTCCTGTGCTTGTCACAGGAATCCATGCCTCGCCGTCCAACCCCGGACGCGGCAGCGCAGAAGCAGCATACCCACAACATCAACCTTCACACAGAAAAATGCCATAGAGCTTTGCCTTGGGCAGCGCCGGTGCTATAGGGGCGCGATCCACCAAGAAAGAGGCATTCTCCATGGCAAAGATCAAGGTTGCGAACCCGGTTGTCGAGCTCGACGGCGACGAGATGACCCGCATCATCTGGCAGTTCATCAAGGACAAGCTCATCCATCCCTATCTCGATATCGATCTGAAATATTACGATCTTTCGGTCGAGCATCGCGACGCCACCAACGATCAGATCACGATCGACGCCGCCAATGCCATCAAGGAGTATGGCGTCGGCGTCAAATGCGCGACGATCACCCCGGACGAGGGCCGCGTCGAGGAATTCAAGCTCAAGAAGATGTGGAAATCGCCCAACGGCACCATCCGCAACATCCTCGGCGGCGTCATCTTCCGCGAGCCGATCATCTGCCAGAACGTGCCGCGCCTGGTGCCCGGCTGGACCCAGCCGATCATCGTCGGCCGCCATGCCTTCGGCGACCAGTACCGCGCCACCGATTTCAAATTTCCTGGGAAGGGCAAGCTTTCCATCAAGTTCGTCGGCGATGATGGCGAGGTGATCGAGCACGAGGTCTATGACGCACCGGGATCGGGCGTGGCGATGGCCATGTACAATCTCGACGAATCGATCAAGGAATTCGCCCGCGCCTCGCTCAATTATGGCCTGCAGCGCGGCTACCCGGTCTATCTCTCGACCAAGAACACCATCCTTAAAGTCTATGACGGTCGCTTCAAGGATATCTTCCAGGAAGTCTACGAAGCCGAATTCAAGGCCGAATTCGACAAGAAGAAGATCTGGTACGAACATCGCCTGATCGACGACATGGTCGCCTCGGCGCTCAAATGGTCCGGCGGCTATGTCTGGGCCTGCAAGAACTACGATGGCGACGTGCAGTCGGATATCGTGGCGCAGGGCTTCGGCTCGCTCGGCCTGATGACTTCGGTGCTGATGACGCCTGACGGCAAGACCGTCGAGGCGGAAGCGGCGCATGGTACCGTCACCCGCCATTACCGCCAGCACCAGAAGGGTGAGGAAACATCGACCAATTCGATCGCCTCGATCTTCGCCTGGACGCGCGGCCTCGCACACCGCGCCAAGCTCGACGACAATGCCGAGTTGAAGCGCTTCGCCGATACGCTGGAGAAGGTCTGCATCGATACGGTGGAATCGGGCTTCATGACCAAGGATCTGGCGCTCCTGATCGGCCCGGATCAGCCCTGGCTCTCAACCACCGGCTTCCTCGACAAGATCGACGAGAACCTGCAGAAGGCGATGGCGGCTTAAAGTTTAATTGAAACGCTGACAGGACAAGCCTTCCTGTCCAGTCGTCATTCTCGGGCTTGTCCCGAGAATCTGCCATAAGAAGAAGGTAAATCATTACCGTTCTGACGGACTCTAAAGCAATTCAATTTCATGAAAACCCGGCCTCTTGAGGCCGGGTTTTCTTTTGGATGAAATGGGAGCATCCTGCCATGAATTCTAAGGAGGATGCCAAATGACTGAACTCACCCTCTACACCAATCCGATGTCGCGCGGCCGCATCGCCCGCTGGATGCTGGAAGAAATCGGCGAGCCCTACGATGTAGAAATCCTCGATTTCGGCCCGCCGATGAAAAACGATCAATATTGCGCGATCAATCCCATGGGCAAGGTTCCCGCGCTGCGTCACGGCGGGCATATCGTCACCGAAGCCGCCGCCATCTGCGCTTATATGGCCGAGACCTTCCCCCAGGCAGGACTGGCGCCTCGCCCCGACGAGCGCGCCGATTATTTCCGCTGGATGTTCTTTACGGCAGGCCCGGTCGAGGCAGCGCTGACCAACCATGCGCTTGGCCTCGAACCACCCGAGGACAAGAGCGGCATGGTCGGCTACGGAAGTTATGCCTCCGTCGTCGATGCCCTGGAAAAGGCCGTATCGGCACATCCCTATATCGCCGGCGAGCGCTTCACCGCGGCCGATGTCTATGTCGGTTCGCATGTGTCCTGGGGCACAAGTTTCGGCACACTCGAATCACGTCCCGCCTTCACGGCCTATTGGGAGCGCCTGAAGGACCGCGAGGCCCTGAACCGCGCCTTTCAATTGGACGACGCCGCTGCGGAGAACATGAAAAAGGCGACGGCTTGATCGGCAACAACGACGATTAGTACCCTACTCGATTGAAAACGCCGAGCGGAAGGCCTGCGCGCCGCTGGGCGTAAAGGAAATGACGCGTCCCTCAAACCGCCGCGCCCAGCCTCGCGCAATGAAACTCTCCAGAAGTGCTGCCCCCAGCGCGCCGCCCAGATGATTGCGCCGCTCGCTCCAGTCGAGACAGGCCCGGCACAGCGGGCGCTTGCCCTTCTCCAGCCTGTCGATATCGAGACCCAGGCCGGTAAAGAAATCACGGCCCTTATCCGTCAGCGCGATATCCGCATCCTCGGCAACGAGGTGGAGCCTGCGCGCCGCGTCGAGCATTTCGACGCCGCGTTCTCCCGCCAGATGGTCATAGCAGATCCGCGCCGTACGCAGCGCCTGATCCTTCGGCCCCGTCCGCACCCGCACCGCGCCGGTGCGTTGCGCAAGGCCCATTAGCCCCTCCAGCACCTCCGCCACATCCGGTCCCGACAGGCGGAAATAGCGATGCCGCCCCTGCTTTTCCATGAGGGTGAGATTGGCTGCGCTGAGCTTGGCGAGATGTCCGCTCGCCGTCTGCAGGGTGACGCCGGCCACCCCGGCGAGCTCGCTCACCGTCAGCGCGCGCCCATCCATGAGCGCGGTGAGCATGTTCGCCCGCGCCGGATCGCCAAGCAGCGCCGCGATATTCGCAATGACAGGACCGTCTTTCATAGTTCGACGTTAACCGAAGCATGAACGGAGTTCAAGCGCTAGATATTGGCTACCGAAACGCAAGGAGCGTACCATGATCACCTGTTTCATCCGCTACGAGGTCGACCCGTTCAAGCGAGAGGCTTTTGCTGAATATGCCCGCAATTGGGGCCAGGCGATTCCCCGCTGCGGCGCGGATCTGATCGGTTATTTCGGGCCGCATGAAGGCTCGGCCACGACCGCCTATGGCGTCTACAACATCGAAAACCTGGCCGCCTACGAAGCCTATCGCGCAAGACTGGTCGATGATCCGCTGGGGCGCGCCAATTATGAATTTGCCCGCAAGGAACGGTTCATCCTGAAGGAGGACAGGCTATTCCTGAAGCTCGTCTCGGGCCCGCACGCGGAGCTTGTTCGGTCATGATTGCGGTGATTTTTGAAGTCTGGCCCGCCGACGAAACGCGCCGGGCGCAATATCTCGACATCGCCGCCGAACTGCGCGGAGAATTGCTTGGAATAGACGGCTTCTTGTCCATCGAACGGTTCCAGAGCTTGCATGAACCGGGAAAGCTCCTGTCGCTTTCGTTCTGGCGCGATGAAGAGGCGGTGAAACAATGGCGCAACCTCCCCGCGCACCGCATCGCCCAGGCAAAAGGCCGTGGCAGCGTCTTCGAAAACTACCAGCTGCGTATCGCCGGTGTTCTGCGCGACTACGGCCTTGATGATCGCGACCAGGCGCCGGACGATAGCAGGGCGGCTCACGGTTAGGCAGTTCACCGTCGAGGAAATGGAGATGGCGAGGCAGGATTCCTGTGACAAGCACAGGCCCGGGCACAGGAATGACGGAAGTGGTGATGATTTCGCCCTGACGAGAACCATTCTGTAAGTGGAGACGCTGGCAATTGGCCATCAACAGCCAAGCTGCCGTCATTCCTGTGCTTGTCACAGGTTGCCATGCCTCAGCGATGCCGCAACCGCCACAGTGAAAATAGAGCCACCGCTTTCATCTGAAAGTAAACCACTCCACCGAAAACAGGCCGGATCACCCCGGCCTGTTCAATCCCTTATTCCCTTGCGGCTCAGCCCAGCAGAGCCTTGACCGCCGCGATCGCCTCCGGCGCCTTTGCGCCTTCCGGACCGCCTGCCTGCGCCATGTCAGGGCGGCCGCCGCCGCCCGCACCGCCAAGAGCGGCGGAGGCGGCGCGGACGAGATCGACGGCGCTGATGCGCGGCGTCAGATCGTCGGTGACGCCGACGACGGCGCTCGCCTTGCCATCCTCGCCGACGCCGATGAACGCGACCACGCCGGATCCGAGCGCCTTTTTACCCTCGTCGGCAAGCGGCTTCAGGTCACGCGGCGAAACGCCTGTGACCACCTTGCCGATGAAATTCACGCCGCTGACGGTTTCGTTTTGGGCCGCGGTCTGCTCTCCGCCGCCGCCGAGCGCCAGCTTCTTGCGCGCCTCGGTCAATTCGCGTTCGAGCCTGCGGCGCTCCTCCATCAGGCTCGTCACGCGATCGATCGTCTCGGCAGGCGTCGTCTTCAACACGCCGGCCAGCGCCTTGATCCGCTCGTCCTGCTCTTCCAGATAATGCCGTGCCGCCTCGCCGGTCAGCGCCTCGATGCGGCGCACGCCGGCGGCAACCGCACCTTCGGAGATGACCCGGATCAGCCCGATATCGCCGGTCCGGCGCACATGCGTGCCGCCGCAAAGCTCGGTGGAATAAATCTTGCCCGCCTTCGGCCCCTGCGTCGCCGTGCCCATCGACACGACACGCACCTCATCGCCGTATTTTTCGCCAAAAAGCGCCATGGCGCCCTCGGCAATGGCGTCGTCGACAGCCATCAGCCGCGTCGTCACGGCTGAGTTCTGCAGCACGATCTCGTTGGCGATATCCTCGATCTGCTTCAATTCTCCAGCCGAAATCGGCTTTGGATGCGAGAAATCGAAGCGCAGCCGATCAGGTGCCACGAGCGAGCCCTTCTGCGCCACATGGAGCCCAAGCGTCTCGCGCAGCGCCTCGTGCAGAAGATGCGTCGCGGAATGATTGGAACGGATGCGGGTGCGCCGCGATGCGTCGACGGCAAGCTCCACCACCGCACCTGTCTTTGCCTCACCCCGCGTCACGCGGCCGATATGGACGAAAACGCCGTCGCCCTTCTTCTGCGTATCGGAGATTTCAATAGTGAAATCCTCAGCCGAAATCGTTCCCGCATCGCCCTGCTGACCGCCGGATTCGCCGTAAAACGGCGTCTGGTTGACAACGACGGCAACCGTCTCGCCTTCCGCGACGCTCTCGACGACGGCACCGTCGCGCACCAGCGCCGTGATGATGCCCTCGGCCTTTTCCGTCTCATAGCCGAGGAACTCCGTTGCGCCTGATTTGTCGCGCACCGAAAACCACACGGTTTCCGTCGCGGCATCGCCGGAACCGGCCCAACTGGCGCGCGCCTCCGCCTTCTGGCGCTCCATGGCCGCGTTGAACCCTTCCATGTCGACGCCGATGCCGCGCTGGCGCAGCGCATCCTGCGTCAGATCAAGCGGGAAACCATAGGTGTCATAGAGCTTGAAGGCGGTTTCGCCGTCAAGACGACCGCCCTCGCTCAAATTTTCGGTCGCCTCGCCAAGCAGCCCGAGCCCGCGATCCAACGTCTTGCGAAAGCGCGTTTCCTCAAGCTTCAGCGTCTCGGAAATCAGCGCTTCGGCGCGGATCAGCTCGGGATAAGCCTGCCCCATCTCGCGGATCAGCGTCGGCAACAGCCGCCACATCAGCGGTTCGCGGGCACCGAGGAGCTCTGCATGGCGCATGGCGCGGCGCATGATGCGACGCAGCACATAGCCCCGCCCCTCATTCGACGGCAGCACGCCATCGGCGATCAGAAAGCTCGATGCGCGTAAGTGATCGGCGATGACCCGGTGGCTCGCACGGTTCTTGCCCTCGGCCTTGACGCCCGTCGCCTCCTCCGACGCGCGGATCAGCGCGCGGAACAGATCGATGTCGTAATTGTCATGAACGCCCTGCAGCACGGCGGCGATGCGCTCCAGCCCCATGCCGGTATCGATCGACGGACGCGGCAGCGCGACGCGCTCCTCCTTCGTCAGCTGCTCGAACTGCATGAAGACGAGGTTCCATATCTCGATGAAGCGGTCGCCATCCTCATCCGCGCTGCCGGGAGGACCGCCCCAGATATCGGCCCCATGATCATAGAAGATTTCCGAACACGGGCCGCACGGGCCGGTATCGCCCATCGCCCAGAAATTATCGCTGGTCGCAATACGGATGATGCGGTCGTCGGACAAGCCCGCAATCTTCTTCCAGAAATTGGCCGCGTCATCATCGGTGTGGTAAACGGTGACGAGCAGCTTGTCCTTCGGCAGGCCGAACTCTCTGGTGAGCAGGTTCCAGGCGAAGCCGATCGCTTCTTCCTTGAAATAATCGCCGAAGGAGAAATTGCCGAGCATCTCGAAGAAGGTGTGGTGGCGTGCGGTGTAGCCGACATTGTCGAGGTCGTTGTGCTTGCCGCCGGCGCGCACGCATTTCTGCGAGGTCGTCGCTCTGGCGTAGGGCCGCGGCTCCAGTCCGGTGAAAACATTCTTGAACTGCACCATGCCGGCATTGGTGAACATCAACGTCGGATCATTGCGCGGCACGAGCGGGCTCGACGGCACGATCTCATGCCCGTTCTTCCTGAAATACTCGAGAAATGTCGACCGTATCTCGTTGACGCCACTCATACTCTATACCTTTTGGCCCTGAACCTCTGGGACGTCCGCCTTGCCGGGCCTCCGCCGCTTGGCTGGCTTCGCCTTCCGAAATGATCTGCGCCCGGATAGTGCGCTGGCCAGTTCCATGCCTGGGCAACAAGTCTGTGCTTCGGCAAATTTGGGCAGCGCGCCCGGACCGCCCGCTTTTAGCGATGCCGCGCACCCCTGTCCAGATAATCCGGCAGCCGAAAAGCAGTGGAAGGATATCCCCTGGAATGCTCCGGGCTGCCCCAGGGCTTACTCCCAAGGCTACAAAGCAAAAGCCCGCGCTACCGCCTTCGCAATGAAGGGAAAACGCGGGCCCGCATTATGGAAAGTCCCTGGACTTAACGCCTGTTCCTACATTTCCGCCGTGTCGGCACCATCATCGTCATCCGCCCCGCCGGGACGAGCCTCATCGAGAAGCTGCTCGGCGATGAGGCCGGCGTTCTGGCGCAGCGTCAGCTCGATCTCGCGCGCCACTTCCGGATTGTCCCTGAGGAACAGCTTGGCATTATCACGCCCCTGCCCCAGACGCTGCGAATTATAGGAGAACCATGAGCCCGATTTCTCGACCACACCAGCCTTGACGCCAAGATCGACCAACTCGCCCATCTTGGAGACGCCGGCGCCATACATGATGTCGAACTCCACCTGCTTGAAGGGCGGTGCGAGCTTGTTTTTGACAACCTTTACCCGAGTTTGATTCCCCACCACCTCGTCGCGCTCCTTGACGGCGCCGATGCGGCGGATGTCGAGGCGGACGGAGGCATAGAATTTCAGTGCATTGCCGCCCGTCGTCGTCTCCGGCGAACCGAACATGACGCCGATCTTCATGCGGATCTGGTTGATGAAGACGACCATGCAGTTGGAACGCGAGATGGATGCGGTCAGCTTGCGCAGCGCCTGGCTCATCAGGCGGGCCTGCAGACCAGGCAGGGAATCGCCCATCTCGCCCTCGATTTCAGCACGCGGCGTCAGCGCCGCGACGGAATCGATCACCAGCACATCGATTGCGCCGGAACGCACCAGCGTATCGGTAATCTCCAACGCCTGCTCGCCCGTGTCGGGCTGCGAGATCAGAAGATTTTCCAGATCCACGCCAAGCTTGCGGGCATAGACGGGATCGAGCGCATGCTCCGCATCGACGAAGGCGCAGATACCGCCCTTCTTCTGCGCTTCGGCGATCGTATGCAGCGCCAGCGTCGTCTTGCCCGAGCTTTCCGGACCATAGATTTCGATGATGCGCCCCTTGGGCAGACCGCCCACACCAAGCGCGATATCGAGAGAAAGCGATCCGGTCGAAACCGTTTCTATTTCAACCACCTGCTCGTTCTGACCGAGCCGCATGATCGAACCCTTGCCGAACGCCCGCTCAATCTGAGACAGCGCCGCGTCCAGAGCCTTAGTCTTATCCACTGAATTATCCTCAACAAGTCGCAACGAATTCTGAGACATGTTACACTACCCCTGTGTGGTGCATGAAGCCCGGACAACCCGTTCTTGAAAACTATTTGTATCTGTTTTGTTCTCAGTTGGCAAGGCCTGCAACTGATTGAAAATCATGGATATTACAAAAATGTTCATTATATGTTCCCGCTTTGGCGGTTGATCGCGTGTTACAAAAAAGATCGTCGGTATACGATTTCGACCCGGCATCGCGTCGCACGATTCGGTAACGGCGGCGACAGGTAGCGTGGGCGCCCCTCCCGATCAGGCCCTGCCGATCCGTTCACGACAGGCAATAAAAAAGCGCGGCCTCTGGAGACCGCGCTTCATTCGTGCCGTATCAGGCAGCTTTATCCCCGGGTCAATTCTACGGATTTATCCCAGGGTAAATTCTCCGGATTTATCCCCGGGTAAATTCTACTCTACGGATTTATCCCTGGGTAAGCGGCGAAATCTGGATCTCGACGCGGCGGTTCTGCGCGCGGCCGGCTTCCGTGGCATTGGTGGCGACGGGCTGCGTCGCGCCATAGCCGATGACGGCGAAGCGGCGCTGGTCGATGCCCTGGCTGCCCAGATAATTGGCGACGGACTGGGCGCGGCGCTGCGAAAGCTGCTGGTTGTAGCTGGCGCTGCCGGTCGAATCGGTATGGCCGTAGACGTCGACGAGCGACTGGTTGAACTTGCGCAATACGATCGCAACGGAATTGAGCGTCGCGTAGAACTGGCTCTTCACCGCGTCCTGATCGGTATCGAAAGTGATGTTCGACGGCATGTTCAAGATGATCTGGTCGCCATTGCGGGTGACCGAAACGCCGGTGCCCTGAAGCTGCGCCCGCAGCTCCGATTCCTGGCGGTCCATATAATTGCCGATGGCGCCGCCGCCCAGTGCGCCGATGCCTGCGCCGATCAGCACGGCATTGCGCTGCGCACGGCTCGATCCGCCGACGGCCAGACCGCCCAGCGCGCCGACGGCGGCACCGATGGCCGCGCCGCCAGCCGTATTCGACACCTTCTGCTGCCCGGTATAGGGATCGGTCGTGCAGCCTGCGAGAAACGTCGCCGCCAGGGCAGCAATGGAAAACTTCTTGATCATGAGATGGTCCCCGGTTGGAGTGCGTCGCGAATGATAATTGCGATTGCGGCAATATGGTGAAGATTTCGTATACGGCGTCATCGCCCGAACCGCAACCACACCCGTTGAGCAACATTGCTCGACCTCTGGCCAAGGATGCAATGACTGGCTATCGTCCACACGAATATACGGTGCAGAGGAGAATCAGATGCCGGCAGACGAGAAGCCAGTAGCGGTGATCACGGGCGGCGGGCGCGGCATGGGCGCCGCAATTGCCAGGGAATTGGGCGAACGGGGCTATCGCCTGGCTCTGATGTCGCCGTCGGGAAGCGCCGTCGAACTGGCGGACGAGCTTGGCGGCGTCGGCATCAAGGGATCGGCGCAAAATTTGACCGACCTCGAGGCGCTGGTGGATTTGGCGGTGAGCCGCTACGGCCGCATCGATGCCGTGGTCAATCATACGGGGCATCCGCCGAAGGGCGATCTCCTCGACATCACCGACGAGAGCTGGGTTCTCGGCAACGAGATGATGATTCTGCACCTGGTGCGCATGGCGCGCCTGGTGACGCCGCTGATGCTCAGCCAGGGCAAGGGCGCCTGGGTCAACATCACCACCTTCGCGGCCTTCGAACCAACGCTGAAATTTCCCGTCTCCTGCGCCTATCGCGCCGCCGTCGGCGCTTATACCAAACTCTATGCGGACCGCTACGGCGCCAACAATATCCGCATGAACGCCCTCCTCCCCGGCTATATCGACAGTCTCGACCACAAGCAGGAGACGGCGGATGCGGTGCCGATGAAGCGCGTTGGAACGGTCGAGGAAATCGCCAAGACGGCGGCCTTCCTGCTCTGCGACGATGCGGGCTACATCACCGGCCAGAACATCCGCGTCGACGGCGGCATCACGCGGCACGTCTGAGCGCTGGAGCCTCGTTTCCGCCGTAGCGGCCGCGGCATCGTCGAGGCGTGGCAACTGTGACGAGCACAGGAATCCTCGCCCGCTCCACCGCAGCAGTCATGCAGAATGGCGTAACATCAGGGATTCCATCAAAACAGGAACCGCTCCACGTTCCCGCCCGGAGCCGCGACGGCCGCATTGACGAATGATTTTCGGCCTGATCGTCGCCCTTCACATCGATGGCCCTCGTCCTCGGCCGCCCGATCAGCCTCCCGTCACGCCGGAAGCCGAAGCTCAGCGTGACGGACGATCCCTTTGTATCGGGAGTCTGATCAAGGTTTCCGGTTCGCGCCCGCCTTCGGAGAACCCCAGCGCAGCCCATCCATGAGGAGCGACACCAGCCGGCGCGACCGGTCGCGCCAGTCAGGCGTATCGGGAGCCGAATAGATGCCCGAAAGCGCGTGCAGCACATCGGAGCTTTCGATGTCGCCGCGGATCGAACCATCCGCCACCGCGGCATCGACCAGACGGCGCAATGCGAGTGCGACCATGCCGGATACGTCGGCGAAGAGCTCCGAATTGCTCGTCAGCAGGATGCGCAGGCTGCTCGCCATGCCGCGCTTGGCCGCGATGTAATCGACGAAACGCTGCATCCATTCCGCTAACGCCGCATCCGGCGCATGCTGCCGTGCCAGATCGTCGGCCGCCGCACACAGCGCCTCGACCTCGCGGCGATAGACCATCTCGACAAGATGCTCCCGCGTCGGAAAATGCCGATAGAGCGTTCCGATCCCGACGCCGGCGCGCCGCGCGATATCTTCCAGGGAGGTATCCACCCCATGTTCGGCAAAAGCCGTCCTGGCGGTTTCGAGGAGCTTGTCACGATTGCGGCGGGCATCGGCCCGCAGGCGCTTTTCAGGCGCAACAGGCCGGGCCTCTTCGGAAATGGTCGGCGGCTTGGTCGTCAATAGTTGGCTCCAACAACAATTAGTGACTTGACCGCAAGCGGCAAGCGACTAGGATCAGAAACGGAGGCGCCTCCGATTTACATCGAAACACCTCGACTGTTAATCCAATCCGCAAGGGATCGAGTATGACATGTCTTTCGCGCTTGCAAGGCCCTGCCTGCCCTGCGGCATCGCGAAGACGCATGGCATCGATCCTCCTGAATTTGAGCAATGGGCTCAATACCCCTCTGCCTCGCCGCCGGGCCGGACCTGGCGGACGTCACGCCATGAATGGAGCAGGACGGAAATGACGAACCGGACAATCGTTCATCTTGAAATCAACGGGCGCATGCAGGCGCTCGATATCGAGCCGCGCGTCACGCTTCTGGATGCGCTTCGCGAACATCTGGGCCTCACCGGCACCAAGAAGGGCTGCGACCACGGCCAGTGCGGCGCATGCACCGTCCATGTCGACGGAGAACGCGTGCTCGCCTGCCTCACCCTTGCCGCACAGGCCGAGGGCCAGGCGGTCACCACCATCGAAGGGCTCGCCGGCTCGAATGGCGAGCTTCACCCCGTACAGGCGGCGTTCCTCGAATATGACGCCTTCCAGTGCGGCTATTGCACGCCGGGGCAGATCATGTCCGCGGTTGCCTGCATTCGCGAGGGCCATGCCGGATCGGATGACGAGATTCGCGAATATATGTCGGGCAATCTCTGCCGTTGCGGGGCCTATCCGCACATCGTCGCGGCGGTTCGTCAGGCTGCGGAAGATTTGACTGCACACAAACAGGCAGCGGAGTAGGCATCATGAGAGATTTTTCCTATTTTCGCGCCGGCTCGCTGGATGATGCGCGCCGCGCCGCGGCGCTCCCCTCCGCCATGCTGCTCGCCGGCGGAACCACCCTGCTCGACCTCGCCAAATGCGGCGTCACCGAACCTGAGAGCGTCGTCGACATCACCCATCTCAAAGGCCTGGGCGACATCCGCGTCGACGCGCAAGGCGCCTTCATCGGCGCGCTCGCCAGGATGAGCCAAATCGCCGAGGATGCAGGCATAATGACGCATTTTCCCGCCGTTTCGGAGGCCTTGTGGCAGGCGGCATCACCGCAGATCCGCAACATGGCGACATCAGGCGGCAACCTCATGCAGCGCACGCGTTGCGCCTATTTCCGCGATCCGGCCACCTTCCCCGCCTGCAACAAGCGCGCGCCGGGAAGCGGCTGTTCGGCGATCGGCGGCGTCAATCGCAATCATGCTATCCTCGGCACGAGCCAGTCCTGCATCGCCACCAATCCCGGCGATCTCGCCGCAGCCCTCGTCGCCTTCGATGCCATGGTTCATCTCGGCGAGCGCAGCGTGGCCGTGGACGATTTCTTTCTCCTGCCGGGAGACACGCCCGACCGGGAACATGCGATCGAGCCGGGCGAGATCATCACCGCGATCACCATTCCGGCCTCACCCGCCGCGCGCCGCTCGACCTATCTGAAGGTCCGCGACCGCCAATCCTATGAATTCGCCGCCGCAAGCGCTGCGGTCGGCATCGAACTTGAACCCGATGGCAGGACCATTCGCGATCTGCGCGTGGCGCTCGGCGGCGTGGCGACGAAGCCGTGGCGCGCCCGGGCAGTGGAAGACGCGCTGCGGGGCAAGACGCTGGAGCCGGAAACGGTGCAACGCGCCAGCCTGCTTGCCGTCGAAGGGGCGCTCAGCTCCCGCGTCGATCAGGGTGTCGGTCGGGACGGCAACCATTACAAGATCGAACTTGCGCCGCGTGTCGTCGCGCGCGCCATTTTGAAAGTTGGAGGTGTGGCATGACCGTTCTCGATCGTCCTGTGAAACATGGTGAAGCTTCCGACGGAGGTGGCGTCGGCGGGCGGCAGTCCCGTATAGACGGGCATCTGAAGATCACCGGCGAGGCGACCTATGCCCTGGAGCACCGGCTCGAAAATCTCGCCCACGCCGTGCTGGTGCCAGGCACGATCGCGGCCGGCCGGGTGATCAGGGTCGACACCGCGGCGGCTGAGGCCGCGCCCGGCGTGCGCCTCGTGCTCACATCAAACGATGATCTCGGTCTCAAGTTTGCCTCGGACTGGTTCGGCAATCGCGCCGAGGGGGTCTATCGTCCGCTCGTCCCGGAGATCGCGTTCAACGGCCAGGCCGTCGCGGCGGTGGTGGCCGAAACGCTCGAACAGGCGACCGCGGCGGCCGCCCTGATCAAGATCGCCTATGAGGAGACGACGGCGACGGTCGGCCTCGACGATCCCAATGCCAGCGAAGGCAACCTCGTCGACAATCTGACGGTGGCCTGGGGCGAGGCCGAGACAGCGTTTGCCGCAGCGCCGGTCAGGATCGAAGCCGAATACCGCACCCCTCGCGAATATCACGTGGCGATCGAGCCGCATGGCCTGATCGCAGCCTGGGAGGGCGACCACCTCACCGTTTACGAGCCGAGCCAGTGGACGCACGGCATGGCGCGCTCCTATGCGGAATGGTTCGGGCTTCCTCATGAGAACGTCACGCTGATCTCGCCCTTCATCGGCGGCGGCTTCGGATCGAAGGCCTCCGCGTCTTTTTACGGCGCACTCGCCGCCTCAGCCGCCAGGAGGCTCGGCCGGCCGGTGAAGCTCGCCGTCACGCGTCCGCAGACTTTCACCGCCTATGGCGGCCGGGCGGCGACGCGCCAGACGGTCGCGCTCGGCGCGAACGCGGACGGCGTGTTGCAGGCGGTCGTCCATCGCGGCGCCAACGAGACCTCGACGGTCGGAACCTGGGTGGAAAATACCGGCGCCGCCACGCCGCTGCTCTATGCGGTTTCGAATTTCAGCTCACAGCACCGGCTGGTTCCGGTCAACACCGTGACGCCGGGGCCGCTGCGCGCGCCGGGCAAGAACCCCAGCGCCTTCGGCATCGAATCCGCCATGGACGAACTGGCTTACGCCACCGGGATCGATCCGGTGGAACTGCGGCTCAAGAACGACGCCGAAAAGGACCCGCAGTCCGGCAAGCCCTGGTCGACGCGCCATCTCCGGGAGGCGCTTGCGGCGGGCGCCGAGGCCTTCGGCTGGGCCCGGCGCACGCCCGAACCACGCTCCATGCGCAATGGTCGCGAACTGATCGGCTGGGGCGTCGCAATCGGCACCTTCCCGGTCATCCGCGCCTATGGCGAGGCGATCATCGGCATCCGCAACGACGGCATTGTCGAGGTCATAAGCGGCGCCATCGACATGGGACAGGGCACCTATACGATCCTCGCCCAGACGGCGGCCGAAGCGCTCGGCGTGCCGGTCGATCAGGTCGAGGTCAGGCTTGGCGATTCGTCGCTGCCCGGATCGGCCGTCGCCGGCGGTTCGATGCTTGCCGGCGTCATGACCGGCGCCGTCCACAAGGCGGCACTGGCGGCGCGCGAGGAACTGGTCGGGCTTGCGCTCAACGACCCCAACTCGCCGTTCCGCGACAGCGGCGCCAACACACTGTCGGTGGCCGACGGCATGATCGCAGCGCCGCGCGGCGACGGGCCGGCCGTCACCATCGCCGAGCTGATGGCGCGAACTGGCCGCGACCGTATCGAAGTGAAGCGCGATACCCTCCCCGAGGCGCTGCGCAACGACGAGGGCCGCCTGCAGGCCTGGACCACCATGTCGCTCATGCGCGCGCCGACCGATGGCGACTATTCCATGCATAGCTGGTGCGCGCATTTCGTCGAGGTATGTGTCGACGAGGATTTCGGCACGGTGCGCGTCTCGCGCATCGTCTCGGCCTTCGACTGCGGCAGGCTCTACAACCCGAAGCTCGTCGAGAGCCAGTGGAAGGGCGGCATCATCATGGGTATCGGCCAGGCGCTGCTCGAAGAAGGCCTCGTCGATCCGCGTAATGCCCGTGTCGTCAACAACAATCTCGGCGACTATCTCGTGCCGACCAATGCGGACATTCCGGATATCGAGGTGATCTCGGTCGGCGTGCCCGACCTGCATGCCTCCGTCCTCGGCGGCAAGGGCGTCGGCGAGGTCGGCATCGTCGGCGTCGCCCCGGCCATCGCCAACGCCGTCTTCCACGCCACCGGCAAACGGATACGCGATCTGCCGATCACGCCGGAGAAACTGATTTAGGCGGTTCATTCTTATGTGGAAGTATAGGCGCTGTTATACCCCCCTCTGGCCTGCCGGCCATCTCCCCCACAAGGGGGGAGATTGGCTGATACAGACCTCGACATTCCTTCTTCAATATCCATGATTGATAGCCACATCAATGAAGGCGTAATCTCCCCCCTTGTGGGAGAGATGCCCGGCAGGGCAGAGGGGGGTGATTCCAGTCTATGAATGGGCAATCCCTCACCGCCCCATGCGGAACAGGATTTCCCCCTTTCCCAGGACGGCATTGTCGCCGCCGTATTTTCCGGGCTTCCGGCCCAATAGCGGCTTGTCGAGGATCTTGTCGTCGATCAGATACCGGTCGAAGAGACCTGAAAAGGCGATATCCGTCCGGCCGCAATCGATGAAGGTCGGCGAAATCGTCTCGGGCCGCCGGTCGAACAGAAGCGAGCCGCGCTTCATCAGATATCCAGGCATGGCGCCGACCCGGCCTGTCACCACGATGCTTCCGGCGATCATGCGGCTGCCGGCATAGTCGCCGCATCCTTTCAGGATGGCGAGAACGCCCCGGCGCATGCGATCACCGGCGTAATGGCCGGCTTTGCCGCGCACGATCAGCACGCCGCCCTCCATCCCCAGCATTTCTCCGGCGAGCGGCCCAGCGAGATAATCGCCTGAATTGCCCAATATCTCCAGGCGTCCGCCCGCCATGCCGGAGCCGGCATGCGGTCCGCAATTGTCCTCGATGACGAGCATTCCACCGCTCATCCTTCGCCCGGCCTGCGCGCCTGCGTCGCCTGCGACAAACAGCATGCCGCCGCTCATCCCCGCGCCGACGCGATCGAAACGACGGCTTCCGCCGTCAAAGATGATGTGGGAACGGTTCTCGCCCCTGATCTTGAAAATATCGCCCACGAGCGCCGGCCGCCGGCTGGTTCCGATGCGCAGTTTCGCAATTTCCGCAACGCTCATGCCGTCGAGCCTGTCAGGGATCAAAGCGGAGAGGTCGAGGCGTTCTTCCGGTTGCGCACGGAGCGTGAAGGTCAGCGCTTTCATGGCAGCAAATCCTTCAGATGATAGTGAAACTTGCCGAGCTTGCCGCCATAATTGCCGGCGCTGATGCGCAGCGCGCCCCGCTTCGGTCCAAGGTCGATCACGGCCTTCAGCCCGGCGCGCATGGCGGCGGAAACCGCATCGCTCGTCTCGCCATCGATCACGATCTCCAGAACGGCGTTGATTTCAGGATCGAGCGCGCTTTTCACCACGCCGCTCAGTGTCGGCGCGAAGGCATCGTTGGTCGAGGCCGTCATCCCCTTGTATTTGGCGCCGATCTTCGATCCCGAACGCACGATCCCGCCGGGAAACGGCATGATGGCGCCGGGAATTTTCCCGATCGCCGCCACGGCGCGCTCCGCCGCGACGAGCGCCTTCTCAGCATCGGCGGCAAGAAGCAGCAAATTGCCGCCGCCGACCGCCTCCCTGGTCATGCCCGTCGTCGCCTCGCACAGAAATTCCCCGTCCATAACGGGAACCCGCCAGTAATGCCTGCCGCCGAACTTCTTCGATATCTGCCAGCCATCGCCGAAATAGCGCAGCGCCGAACCGAGATTGAGCGGCGTGCCGCCCTCCATCCCGGCGAAACAGGCGCTACCCGGCGATGTCAGAACGCACTGGCCGAGCCGGTTCTTCAATTGCTTCTGCAATTCGTCCGTGCTCACGGCGAAGATCATGACGCGACAGCCCGGCCGGCCGTCGGGCGTCTTCGACGGCGGCAAATCGACATCGATCGCCGCCTCGCAGCCACAGCCGATCACCGATGTCGCATAGCCCGTCATGGTGATGGCAGCCTGGCGCGCCCATTTCAGCGTCGGCGCGGTAATGATGATGGCCGTTGCGCGCATGCCGAAAGCCTCGGCAAATGTATCGTCGATAGCGACTCCGTTGCGGATCAGCTGCTGCATGAAACCTCCGCGAAAGGCTCGTCCCGCTGGATCGCGCTGTCGGGAAAGGTGAACCAGTCGAGCGACAGGCCGTAGCGCTCCTCGTGATAGGCCTGCATGCGGCGAACCATCGCCTTGTCGGGCGTCGGTTTGAGGCGCAGCGCCTTGCCCCAGCGCAAATGCACGACCTTGCCGTTCTCGACCACCAGTTCACCGTTCTTAAAGACAAGAGCCGCCTCGCGGAACATGCCCGCGATGTCGCGACCCCTGCGGTAGACGGCGATATCGGCAATGGCGCCGGAACCCAGATGCCCCCGATCCTTCAGCCCGAGCAGCCGCGCCGGCGCCGCACGCGTCATGATGGCGATTTCATCGAGCGTGTATTCGCGCCGGAGCGAGCCGAGCGTCGTCAGTTCGAGCGCCGATGCGTTGAGTTCCGCCGTCTTGGCATCGCGGGCATCGCGGCTCATCAGGAGCTCGAACAATTCAGGATAGGATGTGAAAGGCGCGCCGTTCGGATGATCGGTGGTGAAGAACACGCGCCAGGGATCATCGATCAGCAGGAACAGTTCGAGCCCCACGGCCCATTGCAGCGATCCGTAGAAATTCTTCTTGTAGCGATAAGGCACGATACCGCCGCCATTGCCGTCGCCATCGATGATGACGGTCTTCTTCGGATTGGCATTGCCGATCGCCAGGAATTGCCGGGTAATGTCGGATGAGATCGTCACGGTCTGACCGAACATCACCTGGCCGACATCGATGGTGACATCCGGATTATTGTTCACCTGTTCCGCCAGCCGGGCGGCCTCGGAGGAGAATTTCCGTTTCCCTTCAGTGCCATAGCCGTAGAACTGAAGGTGGGCGAGATGCAGCGGCACACCCTCTGTTGCATCAATGGTCACAGACGCCGTATCGGCGCTTCCCGCAATGCCGAGATTGTTGGCATGGACATGCAGGGGATGCGGCACGCCGAGCCGGTTGACCGAGGCCTGCAATGTCTTGACGATCTTGCGCGAGCTGACGCCATAGGCGGGAACGACATCGTCGAACGAGAAGGCCCGGACATTTTCCTTGAATGCGGCGGCAGCGCCCGCATTGATCACCTTGACGCCGAGCGAATGCGTCGAGGCCAGCGTCCAGGCCACATAATCATCCATCATGTCGGAGGATGTCTTGTCACGGATCAGCGACAGGAGGAAATCGTCATTGCCAAGGATGGTGAGCGTCGCCTTGTCGATGATCGGGATATCGGCAAGCTCCAGATGTGTGTGCAGCGCGTTATAAGGAGACATGGCCGGTTCGACCACCGTGGTGAAGCCCATCTGCGCGTAGAGGCAGCCCGTCGTGAAGGTCGACCAGCCGGCGTTGGAGAGCGGCGTGTCGGCCGGACGCGGCAGATGCGCGGCATGCTGTTCCGGCAGGAGCAGCCGCGCGGTGTTCACATTGCCGCCGCCGATATGAGAATGGATGTCGATGGCGCCAGCCATGACGATGCAGCCGGACAGATCATAGGTCTTGTCGGCGCGCTCGCCCTCGGGCTTGTCGACAATGAAGCCGTCCTGGATCCAGAGATCCCGCTTGCCGCTTTGGCCATTGACCGGATCGATGATTTCCCCGCCTGTCAGCCGGATCAGCATGGCAGCGCCTCGCTCAACTGTCTGATGACGCCGGCGATTTCGGGCATGTCCGACGGGGCGCTGGCCCGTTCCGCCCTGAATGTCCCGATCCGGCTCGAATAAATCACGCTGTCATGGTCGATACCGGGCGCGGCGACGCAGATGGTGACGGCCGCGCTCCGCACCGGGTTTCTGGTACGCGCCAGCGCAACGAGCGGAATTTTACCCCGTTTCGAGAGCGATGCGCCGTCGCTTGCCGATATCCAGAGATGCAGATCCGCTTCCTTCTCCCGCAGCATACGCTGGATATCCCAGCGTTGTGGATCATAGACCGGCGCGCCATTCGGAAAACCGGTGCGCGGCGGAAAGCCGGTCATCCACACCGATGTCAGGACCGCGCCCCAGGCGGCATCGTCCGACGGCAGGAACAGGCTGCTGGCGCGCTTCGACCTGTTGAGATCGGAAACCAGGCCCTGCAGCATGGCAAGGCTCGTCGGTTCCTCGGGATTGCCCGAGAAGACGAAGACCGGAAACTCGGCGTCGGCCAAGGCCGTTTTGAGACTGTCAAGATTGGCGAGAGGGATGGCTGTTCGCTTGCCCGCGAGACCGGCCCGCAACAACGCCACAGCCGCGCCGAGCGAAGCTCCTTCGGCTGAAAGGCTGACGGCCCCGACCTTCAACGCGTGCTTGTTCATTCCGGTATCGCCGGAAGGCCGGTTTGCCTTCAGATGAAACCAGCTTCGTGATTGCTTGCCCGTGAGATCGGCCGGCGCGGACGCCCATGACAGGATCATGTCATGATGCGAGGCCGGAATATCGCCAATGACGACGATCAGGTCCGCGCGCCGGCGCACTTCGCCCGGTGTCGTGAACATACCGCCATATTGGGTGAAGAGGGCAATCTCGTTGAGGAGTTCCCTGCCCCTGACATGGTCATAGGCCGCGCCAAGCTTTTCGGCCAAAGCGATGACGCTGCGGGTGCCATGCACATCCGCATCGAATGATATAACCGGGCAGCGGCTGGACGCCAGAAGCTTTGCAGCATGCTGAATTGCGTCTGATAATGGTACTGCCTGGCTGCCGACCCATGCAACCGACATAAATCCCGCAACTTTCTGGTGCCGCTACAAAGCTTAGCCAATTTTAGCCAAATGTGAACCCCAATATCGCGGGTTTAGAGCAGGATACAATTAAGTTGAATCGGGAATTCTGCTCTAGAGTCTGTCAGAACTATCTTGAAACGGCTCCCCCCTAGCCGTCATTCTCGGGCTTGTCCCGAGAATCTACGACGCATGGTCTGTCAGAACAGGAATCACTTTATTTTCTTCTTATGGCAGATTCTCGGGACAAGCCCGAGAATGACGGCAGGACAAAATGCCTTGTCCTGCCAGCGGTTCAGTTAAGCCATGACAGCTCTAATCGTCATATTTCACATAGGCGAAGCGTTGGTCCGAGGCAGGCGTTCCGTCAAGCGCGCCGCCTTCCTTCCCAGGCTGCCACTGCACCACATCCTCGATCTTTCGTGCCAGTTCGAAATCCTTATTCGTGATGCCCTTTGCGTCATGCGACATCAAGATGACTTCGACCCAGGCATAGGATGCCTTGATATCGGGATGGTGCCAGGCGGCCTCCGCCAGATGTCCCACCGTGTTGATGACCATCAACGTCCCTTTCCAGCCATGCGTCTTGTATTTGCGGCGGATCCAGCCGTTCTCATAGCGCCAGTGCGGCAGTTCCTTCTGCAGCCTCGCGACGATCTCGTCCTCCGAATAGACCTTGGCTTTGGCTTTCACGTCGCTGCTCTGATCAGCCATCGAGGAAATCCTCCTGCATTCTTTGCATCTGACTTGCGTCCTGATCGAAAGACTATATCATAAGTCAGGGCCCGATTTTTGCAAAATGCGTTCAACGTAACGAGAACAAATGTCGGACTCCGTCTCCATAAAAGTACCTGCCCGTCTGCATCTCGGCTTTCTCGATATGCCCAAAGAAAATGGGCCGAGACAAGATGGTGGACGATTCGGCAGCATCGGCCTTCCGCTGGAAGGCATCGCGACCGAACTGACGATCTCCCGCTCGCGCGAAACATCCGTCGAAGGCGACGAGCGCGCCCGCGTCGCCCAACATCTCGCCCGGTTGTGCGCGCATCTCGGCATCCGGACGCAGCACCGGATCGTCGTCCACAGGACCATCCCCCGCCATGCCGGCCTCGGTTCGGGCACCCAGATCGCGCTTGCCGTCGCGGCAGCACTGCGCACATTGCACAGGCTGCCGCTCGACAGCCGCAACGATGCGATCCTGCTTGGCCGCGGCGCGCGTTCGGGGATAGGCATCGCCGCCTTCGAAAAAGGCGGCCTGATCGTCGATGCCGGACGGTTTCGCCAGAACCAGTCGCCGACTGTCATCACCCATATCCCATTCCCCAGGGATTGGCGCATCATTCTCGTCCTCGACGAGACGACGCAGGGCATCCACGGCGAGGCGGAGATCGAGGCATTCCGCACCCTGCCCTCCTTCCCCGATGCCAGTTCCGCCGCGATCTGCCGACAGGTGCTGATGGGTGTCATGCCTGCCCTCATCGAACAGGATTTCCCCGCCTTCGGCAGGGCAGTCGGGGCCGTGCAGACCGAAATCGGCGCCTATTTCTCCCCCGCCCAGGGAGGCGCGTTCACCAGCAAGGCGGTCGAGGCTGTTTTGGCGGACCTCAAATCCGCCGGCGCGGTCGGCATCGGCCAGAGTTCGTGGGGACCGACCGGATTTGCCTTCGCACCATCGCAATCCGAAGCGGAACGCATCGTCAAGGCCGCCGGCGAGCCGGAGCAGGTCTCCATCCGCATCGTCTCCGGCAGGAACGAGGGAGCGGAAATCATACGCAGCGCGCTCGATCTTGTCTCGTTGTGAAATGACTCCAGAAGCGATGGGCGCCATCACCATCGAAAGGAAGCGGAAAACGTGACCCGCAAGACCATTCTCCATATGCTGACGCCCTTGAGGCAGATGAGCCCGTTCGACGTGAATATGGCGCTTGACGCCGGTTATGACGCGGCCATCCCCTATACCGATGTCGGCCTTTCCGACGTCGGCAATCTCGTCCAGGACGCGATTTTTTCACGACCGCCGGATGCCGGCGTCGCGACCGGCATATTCCTCGCAGGCAAAGATGCGCCGACGGCACTCGACATGCTCGACGCCGCCAGAAAGGCCATGGTGCCGCCTTTCGAAATATCGGTTTTCGCTGATCCGGCCGGCTCTTTCACAACCGCCGCGGCGATGGTCGCCAAGGTGGAAAAGGCGCTCGCCAAGCACCACGACCGGACGCTGAAGGATTTGTCGGTGGCGATTTTCGGCGCGACGGGTGTGGTCGGCTATTGCACCGCCGTGATCGCTGCCCGCGAAGGCGCCAGGGTGACGATAGCAGGTCATGACGGGCTTCGCCGCGTCGAGGAGGTCGCGACCTCGATCAAGCAGCGTTTCGGCGTGACGGTCACGCCGGCAGACGGTTCCGATGAAGCCAAGAAAACCGCGATCGTGAAAGACGCCAATGTGCTGCTTACCGCGGCGAAAGCCGGCGTGCAGGTCATATCGCAGGCGCAATGGCAGTGCGCGCCCGATCTTCTCGTCGCAGCCGACGTCAATGCCGTGCCGCCCGCCGGGATCGAGGGATTGAAGGTGAATGCCAATGGCGAGCCGCTGGAGGGAACCCGGGCCGTCGGCATCGGACCGCTCTCCATCGGCAATGTCAAATACAAGACGCAATCCGGTTTGTTCGTCCGGATGATCAAAGCGGACAAGCCTGTCATCTTCGATTTTCGGGACGCCTTTGACCTTGCCCGCGACCTTGCAAAATAACGCCGCGCACATCAGCCCCACTGTCCTGATTGCCGCGATATCGGGCCGCTCGCTTGCCGCCGCCGCCCGCCGCGCTGGCTTGCGGCCGCTCGTGGCGGATTTGTTCAACGATTCCGACACGCTGCGGCTTGCCGAGCGCGCGATCAGGCTGCCCGGCAGTTTGCAGACCGGCATCGAAGCGGATGGCATCGTCGACAGATTGGCCGAGCTTGTCGGAAACGACGATCCGCAGGCGGTGATCTATGGTTCGGGCTTTGAGCGAACGCCTGACATGATCGATGCGATCGCCCGCCGCTTTTTCGTCGCCGGCAATAATGCCCGGACCATCCGCGCCGTCAAGGATCCGCTAAGCCTTGCCGATCTCTGCGCTTCGCTGTCGATTCCGCATCCTGAGATAAGCGGCGTTCGCCCTGACGATCTCGAAGGCTGGCTGATGAAGCTTGCCGGCGGCGCAGGCGGTTCGCATGTCGCGCATCCCGGCGGTGGAGCCGAAAAGCCGGACCACTATTTCCAGCGTTTCGTCGAGGGAAGGAATATCTCCGCGCTCTTCATCGCCGATGGAAAAGAGGCTCGTCTCATCGGCTTCAGCCGCCAATGGTCGGCGCCATCGCAAAACTCCCCCTACCGCTATGGCGGCGCGGTCCGGCTCTTGCGCTACAGCAAGCGGAAACAGCATCGGATCGGAGAATGGCTGACGGCGCTGACGGCGCGAACCGGCCTCGTCGGGCTGTGCGCCGCCGATTTCATCGACGGCCCGGCCGGCCTCTGGCTGATCGAGATCAACCCGCGCCCCGGCGCAACACTCGATATTTTCGACAGCGAGGAGACGCCGCTTCTGCGCCAGCATCTGAATGCAATCAGAGGCGCTGTGGTGAAGCGGCCCGCCTATGCCGGATCATCCGCGTCCGCGATCGCCTATACGTCGCATCCGATCCAGGTTTTCCCGCCCATCGAATGGCCGGAGATGACGGCCGATCACCAGATACCGGGTTCCGTGCTCGATGCCGGCGATCCCGTCTGCACCGTCTTTGCCAATGCCCGCTCGGCCGCGACCGCCGAACGGGCCGTCAAGAACCGCATCAAAGGCCTGTCAGTGCATTGGAAAGAAGGTTCGCCATGAGAAATGGCCATATGAGAAATGGACAGGCATTCCTGAACCGCAATGCCCAGCGCATTGTCGATGAGATGATCGAGAATGCCGATCGCCTCGGCATCACGCATAGCCGTGGCAGTCTCGGCGAGCATCTGATCGACGCCGGCGCAAAACAGCCGGGCGGCATCGAAGCGGGCCTGCGGATCGTCGAGATCTGCATGGGCGGCCTCGGCACGGTCTCCACGCAACTGGATCGAAGCGCGGGGCGATGGCCGCTCGGCATTACCGTGCGCTCGTCCCGACCGGTCCTTGCCTGCCTTGCCAGCCAATATGCCGGCTGGAACCTTTCTCACGACAAATATTTCGCCATGGGCTCGGGACCGGTCCGCACACTCGCCCGCGTCGAGCCGCTGTTCGAGGAAATCGCCTACGAGGAGCCGAACGCAAGATCGTCGGTGATCGTGCTGGAAACAGCCGCGCCGCCGCCACCTGAAATCGTCGAGAAAGTTTCGCGGGCGACCGGCCTCAGAGCGCAGGCTCTCACCTTCATCTATGCGCCCACCCAGAGCCTGACGGGTGCGGTGCAGATCGTCGGACGGGTGCTCGAAGTCGCGCTGCACAAGGCGCATGATCTGAAATTTCCGCTCGATGCGATCGTCGATGGCGTCGGCTATGCGCCGCTGCCCGCCCCTCACCCGGATTTCCTGCAGGCGATGGGCCGGACCAATGACGCCATCATCTATGGCGGGCTGGTGCAGCTTTTCGTGCGTGGCTCGGCCAGCGATGCCAAGGCACTTGCCGAGCAGCTTCCAAGCCGGACATCGCGCGATTACGGCCAGCCCTTTGCCGATATCTTCAAAAAGTTCAAAGGTGATTTCTACGCCATCGATCCGCATCTGTTCAGCCCGGCCGAGGTGAGCATTACGGCGATCGAAAGCGGTGAGACATTTCGCAGTGGTGGAATCGACAATACAATGCTGGAACAATCCCTTGGCTGAAACGGCGGAACCCATAACACAGACGATACTGATCTTGTCGGACAGGCCAGACGGCCAGGTGAAGCAGCTCTCGTCTTCATTCCACAGGCTCGGCGTCAAGACACGCACCATGCATCTGGCCGATATCGGCTTCGACAGCCGATATCCATCGGGTCTCGCCATTCCGGGTCTTGATGGCGCCCTGCCCGCCGCTGTCGTCGTGCGCGCCGTCTCGTCGGGCACATTCGAGGCGATCACGCGCCGTCTCGGCATTCTCCACGCCTTTGCCCATCTCGGCATTCCTGTCTGGAATTCCGCCAAGGCGATCGAGCGTTGTGTGGACAAGTCGACCACCACCTTTTTCCTGGCGCGGGCCGGCCTGCCCACGCCCGAGACCTTCACCGTGGAGAGCCTGGAACATGCGCGGGCCATCGTCGAACGCGAGAGCCCCAATGGTCCGCTGGTGCTCAAGCCGCTCTTCGGGTCGCAGGGCCGCGGCATCCGCCTAATCGAGGGGCCGCAGGACCTGCCGGTGCCGGAAGAAGTCGACGATGTCTATTATCTCCAGCGTTTCGTGGCGCGGACCGGTCCGCCCTTCCGCGACTACCGCGTGTTCACATGCGACGGACAGGTTCTCGGCATGATGGCGCGCTGCGCCGATGGATGGATCACCAATATCGCCAAGGGCGCGAAGGCCGAGCCGGTCACCGGCCTGCTGCAGGCGAAGCTTGAAGCGCTGGCGCTTGCCGCATCCCAGGCCATCGGCACCGATTTCGCCGGCATCGATATCGTCCCCGCAGCCGATGGCGGCCTCCTCGTCCTCGAGGTCAACAGCATGCCCGCCTGGACCGGATTGCAATCCGTCGTCCCCGTGCGCGTCGCCGATTGCATCGCCAGGGCGCTTGCCGCCCGCGTATTTCCGCGCCTGGGCGAAAGACCGGCAGCGTGACACCGACGCGCGATCAGATCAGGCAGGCCTATGTCGCGGCCTGCCTCGGCGAAATCCAGGCGCTGAAGCCCGGCAATGTGCATCGCTTCGCCGACGGCCACCGCATGACCGCGACGCAGTTCCTCGACAGCGCCGAAATTTCCGCCGACCCGTTGACCGATCCGGTTTTGCGCGTCGGACGGCGCATTCGCGATGCGGTGGCAGTAACGCGCGAGCATATCGGCACCAACACCAATCTCGGCATCCTGCTGCTCTGCGCGCCGCTCGCCAAAGCGGCGGAACATTCGGTTCCTGATCTCCGGCGCAACACGCAACTTGTGCTTGATGCGTTCGACCGCGACGACGCGCGTGACGTGTTCGCGGCCATCACGCTGGCGCAGCCCGGCGGGCTTGGCTCGGCGGAAAAACACGATGTTTCGAAAGAGCCAGCGGTCGGGCTCTTGGAAGCGATGCAGGAGGTCGCCCATCGCGACATGATCGCCCGGCAATATGTCACCGGTTTTGCCGATATCTTCGACATCGGCCTTTCGGCCCATGCGACGGCCATCGCCCGCCAGGAGGGCGGCATGTGGCCCATCGTCTTCGTCTATCTGGATTTCCTGTCACGCTTTCCCGACAGCCATATCGCGCGCAAGCATGGCGCTGCAACAGCCGAGAAGATTCGCACCGAGGCCGAAACCATCCGTGCCCGAATCATGGAAATGCGTGATGGCGAGGAGCGGGAAAAGCTGCTGCTTGCCTTCGATACGCGGCTGAAGGACGGCGGCATCAATCCGGGAACGTCCGCCGACCTGACGGTTGCGACGCTTTTTGCCGGGAACATCAACTTAGTCTTGCATAATCGCGGGGTTAATGGTTGAATTTTGCCAGCGGGGGATTTGCTTCCGCTGCTATCTGGCCAACCGACCCCGCTTAAAAGGGTGCTGTGAACAAGGATAGCTGTCCATCGAGAACCGTGTCTCTCGACGTACGGCATCTTTGGACAATCCATTTTTGGAAACGGTTTAGGGAGGAATCAGGCCGTGGCGAAAATCAATAAGGTAATGGTTGGCGAGTCTCTGATCGGTGATGGCAATGAAGTTGCCCATATCGATCTTCTCATCGGACCGCGCGGCAGCGCCGTCGAAACAGCTTTCTGCAATGCTCTGACCAACAACAAGGACGGATTTACCTCCCTCCTCGCGGTGATCGCGCCCAATCTGGCGTGTAAGCCCAACACGGTGATGTTCAACAAGGTCACCATCAAGGGCGCCAAGCAGGCGGTCCAGATGTTCGGTCCCGCGCAGCATGCCGTTGCAAAGGCCGTGCAGGACAGCGTTGCCGACGGCACGATCCCTGCCGATGAAGCCGACGATCTCTTCATCTGCGTCGGTGTCTTCATCCACTGGGAAGCGGAGGACGACGCCAAGATCCAGGATTTCAACTATCGCGCGACGAAGGAAGCCATCCAGCGCGCGGTGACAGGCAAGCCGACCGCCGCTGAAGCAACCGCCCAGCGCGACACGGTCAAGCATCCGTTCAGCGCCTAGACAAGAGACAACCCCGCACAGAGCACGCCCTCTGTGAATTCGGATGGCCTGATGCGCCGGTTGGCCAAGTTTCTGGGCTTTGGATGATGATAGGAAAAGGAGGGAGCAATCCCTCCTTTTTGTTTTGGGCGCGGTAGCCCGTTGGGAATAGCCGCTGATATGTTCATCCGCTTCATCTCACCCCCCTCTGGCCTGCCGGCCAGAGGGGGGTGAGATGAAGCGAGCGGCAAAAAGTGATTATCGCCAAAGGCCCTAAACGCATCCAAAATAGAATCCAGAAACAACGGCTTGAAGCGACCTGTTAAACCCCACTCTAAACAACCGATATATCCGCCCTCGCCATAAACCCCGCAACCGTTTCCGGCGTCAGCGCCCCATCATGCAATGCGGTCGCCACCAGTGCGCCGGCAACCCCCATTTCCTCCAGCCGCTCCAGATCACGGGCGTTGCGAATGCCGCCGGCGGCGATCACCACGCGATCTCCGGCGCGTTTCTTGACTGCCTCCAGCCGCCGGAAATCCGGCCCGTCACCGGCTCCGATCCTCGCAAGCGTCATGACGATCACCCGCGAAGGCCACAGGGCCTCCTCATCGAGAATGACCGGGGCTCCAAGAAAATCATCGCCGCGAAAATCCAGCGACAGGGCCAGTTGCGGATGCCCATGGAACGTTTGAAGCAGCGACATATCGGATTGCGATTCGGAACCGAGCACCGGCACGACGCCATTCAGAGCCAGCGCGGCTTGAAGATCGCCCGCCTCGCAAAATCCGGCATCGAGCCAGACGGAGGCGTGTGTGCGCAAGGGAGCCAGATTATCGAAAACGCCGGCCCCGGTAGTCCACCCCTCGATCCCGTCGAGATCGGCTACATAATAGGCGGGAAACGGAAAAATCTCCCGCAATCCGGCTGCGACATCACCGATCTCGGCCGATGGGCTGAGCGGTGTTTCGATCGGCCTGTAGCTGTCACGTTGGCCTTTGCGGGCGCGCACGACAAGACCGTCTTTGATGTCGAGAACGGGAATGATAAGCACTGGTAAAGCCGCTATCAGAGGATGATCCGACCATGAAAGCCCGAAAAGACAGTGAAGGAAAGTCTCTTGTGACGGGCTGGGATATCGGCGGCGCGCATCTCAAGATGGCGCGATGTCGAAATGGCGAGATCATCATGGCCAAAACCATGATGACGCCTATGTGGCTCGGCACCGACCGGCTGAAGGAAGCGCTGAAAAACCTGGCCGATCTGCGCACTGAGGGCGGCGGCAACGTCTTCACCATGACGGGTGAACTCTCCGATGCCTTCTCCTCCCGCGATATCGGGGTCGCCACCCTCCTCGACCTCATCGAGAAGGCGTTCGGCACCGACGGAACGCTGATCTATGCCGGGCGCTCCGGGCTCGTCGACCTGACTGTCGCCCGACAACTCGGCGGCGATATCGCCTCGGCCAATTGGCACGCAACGGCGTCATTAAGTGCGAAGCTTGTCGGCAACGGCCTGTTTGTCGATATGGGTTCGACCACGACCGATATTCTTGCCCTCAGGGATGGCACCGTCATACACCAAGGCTATTCCGATGCCGAACGCCTGCTGACCGGTGAGCTCGTCTACACCGGTTTTGCGCGCAGCGCCCTGATAGGCATCGCCGCGCTCATTCCGGTGCGCGGCCGTATGACGCCGCTGATGAATGAATATTTTGCCAATACCGCCGATCTCGGCCGCATTCTCGGGACGCTCGACGAGGCTGACGATCAGTATCAGGCGGCGGATCATGGAGCCAAGACTATGGCCGGTTCGATCGAGCGCCTGGCGCGCATGGTCGGCCGCGACAGCGGCGATCTGAGAGAAGAGGAATGGATCGACATCGCCCGCTGGTTCGCAGAACACCAGTTGCGCATGATCCACGACGGCGCGTTCCGGGTGGCGACGCAACTTTCGTCAGATGCAACGGCGCCGGTGATCGGCGCCGGTATCGGCCGGCCGCAGATCAAGCGCCTCGCCGAGCGCCTCGAACGGCCCTATGTGGATTTCGGCTCGCTCATTCCGGCAAGCGATGAGGCGAGAGACGACGCCAGCAAGGCCGCTCCAGCGGCAGCCGTTGCGCTGCTCGGGCTGGACAATTTTGCATGATCTTCTCCGAAAAGCCTGCACCTTTACGGGATCATGCTTCCCCTGCCGTCATTCTCGGGCTTGTCCCGAGAATCTGCCATAAGGAAAAAGAAAAGCAATTACCGTTCTGATAGCGCAGCAGATTCTCGGGACAAGCCCGAGAATGACGGCTAGGTGGGAAGCTGTTTCAAGCTAGTCCTGACAGATTCTAGTCGCAGCGGTGATCCTCAACGCGCTGCATCAACCAGGACCACGCAAGACGCTCATCCGGCCCGGCCGTCTTTTCCATGGCGATGCCGAGATAGGCCAGTTCCGCATCGATTTTCTCCGGCGGCAGCATGTGCAGGCGGCTTACGAGTATGGCGAGTTCCAGCACAGCCGCCTTGGCACGGTTCAGCCCGGTGAAAGGCGCATGCATGGCCTCGGACACGATCCGGCAGAAAAAGCGCGGCCGCACGCCGTCATCGGCCACCGAAACCACCTTGAGGACGGAATGGCTCAGCGCCGCTTTGAGGCGCGGGACGGGACAAGCCTCGACCGGCACCACCGGCCAATCCTTCCGCCCGGTCAGGCACCCGGCGAAGACGAGCATATCGTCGGTATAATTGGCGACGGCATAGGGAACCGCCATCAGATTCTCCAATGTCTTCGAGGGGCGAAACGGCGCGATGACCCAGCCATCCCCCTCCTCGATGATCCCGAGCGGCGCGATATGCACGAGGCCATCGGCATCGACGGTCGTCACGATGGTTTCCCTGATAGTGGTCACGGCACATCCTTTTTCGCGCGTAGCGTATGCCCCGCCTTGGCAAGCCGCATCCGGTCCTCCTCCGCCGGCGGAGCCGCCACACCCCAGGGGAGCGGCTCGTCCTGAATATAGCGTTTCCCCAGTTTCCAGGCGAGTTCGGCCTTGGTCAGTTCGGCACCGAGATAGAAGGCATGCGCGCCGTCATTCTCGACATTGAGCCCGGGAAAGAGTTCGAACGCATCCTGCGCCACCCGGTGCCCATCCCGGTTGAAGATATGGATGCCGTCATCAGTCGTCATGATGCGGAAATTGGCATCCCGCACCGCCCTTGCAAGAGCATCTATATCCTCATTGCTGTTCGGGTAGGGCTTGCGGTCGTGGATCTGCAGCAGCCCCGCATCATAGCCGCGCGGCAGCGCATGATCCCGCTTCGCCGCAAACATGATGCGCCGCGCCCTGTCATGCTCTTCGACGGTACGCACCGTATGCGGGCTGACATGCACCACCAGCACATTGCGGATCATCAGTTCGGAGCAGAGGCCAGCGAGCACGGCGGTGATCCCCGATGTGTCGGCATCCGTCAGTTCGGTCAGATTGCCGGTGCCCATCATCATCTCGACATCCGGCCAGCGGCGGCGCGCTTCGATGAAGCGGCCGAGCGAATGGGCAAAGCCGAAATGGATGGGATCGAGCACCGGATCGGCGATGAAGGAAATCCCCGCGGCGCTCGCCGCGTCGATAGCGCGGCCGAGCGAATCGAGATCGCCCGGAACCGCCGGGATCAGGATCGGTATGGCGCCGTACTCGAAGGCAAGGCCGATCGTCTCCTCATGCAGGCTCAGAAGATAATCCGCGCCGGCTTTGGCACCGGCTTCAAGCTCCTCGACATTGGCGGAATCGACGCTCACCGCCAGACCACGCGCCTTCAACGCGCGCACTGCCTCCGCCAGATGCGGAAACGGCGTTTCCGGCAGGCAGCCGAGATCGATCACATCGGCGCCCGCCGCGGCAAGCACCTGGGCGTGCTCCACGATCGCGTCGATGCTCATGATCGAGGCATCGACGATCTCCGCGAATATCCGCATCTCATGCTGCGACAGATCGACGGGCTTTCCTTCCCGGCCGAGATAGGCGGGCAGATCCGCCAACTCGTCCGGCCCGCGCACGAACGGAACGCCGAAAACGGCGCTCAACCGTTCGAGATCGCCCCGGTAGCGGCCGGGAAGCACGACCCGGTCGGCGATGACGGGCTGTTTCAACCGGCGGACGATAATCTCCTCCGTCATCAAAGCCGCGACTTTCACACCGATATCGACGATTTCATGGGAAAAGGACGTCTGCCCCAGATCGGCGAGAACCCGCTCGAGCCGCGCGCGGGCAAGATGCCCCGTCAGGAACAGCAGCCGCTCAGCCATCGCCCGCTATTTCCTTTTGCCGCCGCGCGATCACAGCTTTCAATTCCGAAAGCGATTCCACCACTTCGGTCCGCTCGAATTCTTTCAGCCGTGCCGTATTCTCCAGATCGATGGGCCTGGGATAAACCTTCACCATTCCGCCGGGCGCCATGGTTTCGAGTTCCGGCGCGGTGTCGCAGGCAAAAACGATGGATGGGACCAGGCATTTCCCCGCCTGGGCATAAACATTGGTGGCAAGGCTGTCGGAGATGCCGACCACGCATTTCGCCACCGTGTTGGATGTGGCAGGCGCAATGACCACGGTGTGATAGATGCCATGATAGAAGCCGCCGACCGGCACGGCGCTGGCGGTCTTGTCGTGCAGCACGCGCATGCTATCGGGAAAATCGAGCTTCAACTTGTACATGCGCAACACTTCATTGGCCGCTTTCGAGACGAATATGTCACAATGCCCGAGCGTGCGGATCAGTTCGAAGCTTTCGACAAAAAAATGACCCGAGCCGGTCAGAACCCACGCCCAGCGCGGCGTCTGCAATTTCGTCATCGCCCGAATATCTCCTCATCGGCCATTTCCCCCTCATCGGCTATTTTGTTGCGCATGATCACCCCCGGAATATCCGCCAGAGGCAAATCCCCGGCGACGCTGCCGAGCGTCTGCGGCCCTGCGAGATGCAGCGCGATATCATGCCCCAGCATGTCGGGCAGCAGCGGATCGACAATGCCTGATCTGACTAGACCCGAGAGGCTGATATGTTGCAGAAAGATATTGGTCTGCTTGATTAAAAGCAGCCGCTTCGCACCCCATTGCCCGCAGAACCATGCGGCAAGCGAATCCGAAGTGACCTCCCAGGAGCGGGGAATGTCCTGCGCATCCCATGTCATCTGCGAGGGCAGCCAGACGGGAATGTCACCTGCATCCAACGTCTGCCTGATGGCCTGCAGCGAACGGCACGGACGCAGCCGTTCATGACGCTCGGCGATCACCAGGCCGAATTGGTCCATCGCCAGGATAGCCATGTCATGGGCGACATCATCCGAATAGGCCAGAGGCTTTTGCAGGGCGCGCACCTCATCAGCGAAAGGTCCGCCACCCGGCACGACGACCAGCGGAAACCGCGCCGTTGCAAGAACCTCGATCCATTGCTGCAATTCATCATGTCCCGCCGTGCTGCCTCCCAGTTTCACGACCACCGCATTCACAGGGCTCATGAATGACCGCCTTTTCTGCCTCCATGGGCGTGTGTCGCTCCAGCATTCACAGAAGAACTGCGCGGCTTGGATGCGCTTTGCGCCTCACGCTTGCGCTCGATCTCGACCCCGACGCCGCCCGGCCCGAGCTCGAGCTTTTCCGCACGCACCACGACCCGCGTGACGCGGGGGTGTTCCAGAACGAAGGCCGCCACCTGCTCCGCCAATGTTTCGGCCAGTTCGATATGCCCGCGCGCGACGATGCTCCTGATCCCGTCCATGATCAGATCATAGGAAACGACGTGGCGCATATCCTCCGGATTGAGCGTCACGCGCAGCACGTCGGCGGTCACGTCGAAACGCACCTTCTGCGCCTTGCCATGCTCGAAACTATAGGTGCCGATCTGGACCGGCAGGACGAAATCGCGGACGAAGATCTTGTCGGTGCCCAGCTTGGAATCTTCGGGGCTGGGAAAATAGCCCCTCGCCGCCAGCAATTGGTAATCGACGCGCGAGACCCCGGTTTCCGGCGGCTGCTCCTCGGGGATGAGCGCCCTGATCCTGGCCGTCGCCGCCTGGTCGATTCCGGCATTTCGCTTCTGGCTTTCACATAAAGCCCCGCGGAAGCCGAGAAAATCTGGCATGAAGACCAGCAGCCTCGGAATATCCGGCGCCTCCAGCGACCCTGCGACACCTACCACCAGATGCTGGTCATGCGCTGATCTGATGAAATTGCCGATCCGGTCGGGGCTTAAATGATCGAGCAGCCGCCCGCCCGATTTGTCTGCCGTATCGATCATGATGCCATGGAAACCGGCTGCGGCAAAGGCCGACGGCAGATCGTCCGGATAGGCATGATCGGCAAACAGGACGGCGATCAATTTCTTGTGTTGTGCGAGATCTTTCAGCGCCTCGATGCAATCGGTCAGGCGGCCCGACGGGAAAAATCCGACCTTCACATATTCAACGCCGGTGGCTGCGATCTCCCCGGCTTGCCGCAAAACGATCTCCGGTTCCATCGGAAGATCGCCGCAGGCCGCACTCACCGGGCGCGCACCCGCAACGAAATCAACCACTTCTCTGATCGTTTCAGGCGTCACCGCTCCCAGCGCCCCATTGTCAGGGTCTTTCAGGTCGATGATATCGGCCCCGCTCTTCAAAGCGATTTCCGCTTCTTTCAGGTCCTGAACGCTTGCCAGCATTTTAGTCATGAGCAGCCCCCCGGGCGGCCATGGAAGATATCCCTCCACCTGGAAAAATCAGTTTATCACTTGAGATTACGGCAAGGTCGTTTAAAAACATTATGGGCACCTACTACGATCTGAATGCGACTGTCACCACCCCGTGGCGGCAAGTCCGAATGGTATGGTCATGAAGAGTATGGTGCCAAACACTCCCACGTTTTTATTCGGCTTTTTTTTGCTCTGCGTCAACGCGTCGGGAGTTCAGGCGCAGCAATCTTCGACAGAAAAACCCGAAAAGCCCACCCTCGATATCCAGATCGGCTATCTGCGGGCCTATGAGCCGCAACTGGCCCTGTCGGTGCTCGATGTGCCGCCGCGCGACGAAGGCGTCGCCGGCGCGAATGTCGCCATCAACGACAACAATACGACGGGAAAATTCCTCGGCCAGACCTTCACGCTCGATGTCACCGAGACGAAATTCGACGCCGATGTCGTGCCGGCATTCAAGGAAATGCTTGCGCGCGGCGACCGCTTTATCCTGACCGACATATCCGCCAGTCAGTTGATGTCGATCGCCGATCTCGCGCGCGATAATGGCGCCCTGCTCTTCAATGTCGGCGCCACGGACGACAGCCTTCGCGAGGAGAATTGCCGCTCCAATATCTTCCATACAGCGCCGACCCGCACCATGCTTGCCGATGGGCTGGCCCAATATCTGGTCTGGAAGCAATGGCGCAAATGGGTGTTGCTCTATGGCTCGCATGAGCCCGACCAACTCTATGCCGATGCGATCCGCCGTGCCGCCACGCGCTTCGGCGCGACCATCGTCGAGGAGCGTCTGTACGAGGATCGCGGCTCCGCGCGGCGCACCGATACCGGCGTCATCCAGGTGCAAAAGCAGATGCCGGTCTTCACCCAAAACCTGCCGGAACATGACGTGGTCATCGTCGCAGACGAAAGCGAAGTCTTCGGCAGCTATGTTCCCTATCGCACCTGGACGCCGCGCCCGGTCGCAGGCACCGCCGGCCTCATTGCGTCGAGCTGGCATCCGGCAAGCGAGCAGTGGGGCGGATCGCAGATCCAGAGCCGCTTCCTCAAGGCAACCAAGCGCCGGATGCTTTCCAAGGACATGCAGGCCTGGACGGCCGTGCGGATCCTCGGCGAGGCGGCAACCCACATCGATGAAAACGATCCTGCGAAAATCGAGGCTTTCATCAAGGAAGACGATTTCTCGATCGCGGCTTTCAAGGGCCAGAAAGTCACCTTCCGCAACTGGAACTGGCAATTGCGCCAGCCGATCCTGCTTGCAGACGGTCGCGGCGTCGTCTCCACCTCACCGCAGGAGGGCTTTCTGCATCAATACAGCGAGCTCGATACGCTGGGCATAGACAGGCCGGAGAGCAAATGTAAGTTGAATTGAATGGGAGGACGATAATGCGAAGTCACATGAGTATGCTCGCAGTGACGGCGGCACTGCAATTTTCTGCACAATCTGCATGGGCAAATATGGTCTATGTCTCCAACGAGAAGGACAACACGGTCACGATCGTTGATTCCGCGACGATGGAGGTAGTCAAGACCATCGATGTCGGTCAACGGCCGCGCGGCATCACCGTCTCCCACGACGGAAAATTCCTTTATGTCTGCGCCAGCGATGACGACACGGTCGAAATCATCGACACGGCGACCCACGAAATCATCGGCTCTTTGCCGTCGGGTCCCGATCCCGAGCTGTTCGTCCTGTCGCCTGACGGCAAGACGCTCTACGTCGCCAATGAGGACGATAATCTCGTCACCGCCATCGACGTCGAAAAGAAGAGCATGATCGCGGAGATCCCCGTGGGCGTCGAGCCGGAGGGCATGGGCATCAGCCCCGATGGCAAGACCATGGTCAACACCTCAGAGACGACCAACATGGCGCATTTCATCGACACCTCGACGCATGAGATCACCGACAATGTGCTGGTGGATGCACGTCCACGCTTCGCCGAATTCAAGCCGGATGGGTCGGAAGTCTGGGTTTCGGCCGAGATCGGTGGAACCGTCTCGGTCATCGATAATCAGACGCGCGAAGTGAAACACAAGATCACCTTCGAAATCCAGGGATTACGGTCGGAGGCGATCCAGCCCGTCGGCGTGCGCATCTCGGCCGACGGCAAGAAAGCCTATGTCGCGCTCGGGCCCGCAAATCGCGTTGCCGTGGTGAATGCCGAGACCTACGAGGTCGAGAAATATGTTCTCGTTGGCCAAAGGGTCTGGCAGCTCGCCTTCACGCCTGATGGAAAATTCATCATCAGCACCAATGGCTTGTCGAATGATGTTACCTTTATCGATACGGAGGCCGATGAACCGGTCAAATCCGTAACGGTCGGGGCGCTGCCCTGGGGTGTCGCTGTGGCACCGAACTGATTCTACTCAAGCAACAACTGGGAGGACTCCATGTCAAAATACAGCATTCTCGCTTTTGCCACCCTGCTCGGCGTCGTGATCGCTTCGCCCGCCGCCTTCGCACAGGCCGACGATGACGATGATGATGACGCGCCGGAAGCCGCTCAGACGCAGGAGCAGCCCAAGATCACCCTCGCCAGCAAGAATGTTCCCGAACTGATCCTCGGATCGAAGGACGATAATTTCGCCGTCAACCAGAAGGATTTTGAACTGGTCGCGGGCCAGGGCTATCGCTGGAAGATCACCTCCGCCGCCGGTCTGGAGTACAAGTTCGTCACCGATCTTTTCCGCAATGTCTGGATGAACCAGATCGTCATCAACGATCTTGAAGTCCACATGAACGGCGCGCCGGCATGGCTGGAATTCGATGCCGAAGGCACGATCAACGTTCAGTTCACCGCCGTCAGGCACGGCGAATACACATGGTCGGTTCCGGACCTGGCCGACAAGGGGATGAAGGGCAAGATCGTCATCAAATAGAGTTTGAAACGCTTGCAGAACAACGCCCCTTACCCTGCCGTCATTCTCGGGCTTGTCCCGAGAATCTGCCATAAGGAAAAAGAAAAGCAATTGCCGTCCTGATAGCGCAGCAGATTCTCGGGACAAGCCCGAGAATGACGGCTAGGGGGAGGCTTTTTCAAGTTAAAGCATTTCGCAGTCAAATGACTTCATTTGACGCCCGCGACAATGCGTAAAACAAAGAGTTAGAGCGAGAGCAATGGTTACGATTGAATGCGGCACGCTCTAGGTCTGACAAGTGCTCGCCGCCGCGAGACACTGCGAAACGGGCGGATAGCGGCTTACGCTATCGCCGGGAGGCAACCCCGATGAACATCAATGCCGGACGGAATATAGAGACGCGGCACGAGACGCCGCCGATCCCGGCGCTGGAACTGATGTCGGTCGGTCATGCCTATGGCGCGCGAAAGGCGCTCGACGCGGTATCCTTCACCATCGCGCCGGGCCGCTTTGCCGTGCTGCTTGGGCTGAACGGAGCGGGAAAGACGACGCTGTTTTCGCTCATCAGCCACCTGTTTGCGACACGCAGCGGGCAAATTCGCGTTTTCGGCCACGATATCAGCCGCAAACCGGGCGATGCCTTGCGCCGTCTCGGCATCGTCTTTCAGGCGCGCACGCTCGATCTCGACCTGACCGTGCGGCAAAACCTCTCCTATCATGCTTCTCTTCATGGTATCGGCCGGCGCGAAACCCGCCGGCGGATCGAGACCCTGATGGAATCGATCGATATGGGCGACCGCCTGAACGACAAGGCGCGCAGCCTGTCGGGCGGGCAGATGCGGCGCGTCGAGATCATCCGCGCCTTGCTTCACCGCCCCTCGCTTCTGCTACTCGATGAGGCAACCGTCGGCCTCGACGTCAAATCACGCGCCACCATCCTGGCCGATATCCGCGAGCTCGTACGCAAGGACGGCATCAGTGTGCTGTGGGCGACGCATCTGATCGATGAGGTCAGCGACGCCGATCAGGTGATCATTCTCCACAAGGGCAGGCTCATGGCCGATGGCCGCGTGGAAGATGTGGTCGCCGCGACGGGCGCCAGGACGATCAATGACGCCTTCGCCCGCCTGACCGGCTCGCAACCACCGTCCCCGCCTCCGGTGCAGGAGGAACAGCCATGACCGATATGGCTCAACCCGTTCCAGATGCAACAATGGCGGAGCGCACCGGCTTCGGTCTCCCCCATTACCTGATCTGCCTGAAGGGCATTCTGGTCCGCGAGGGCCTGCGCTATCTCAATCAGCGCGAACGCTTCATCTCATCGCTGGTGCGCCCCCTGCTCTGGCTCTTCATATTCGCCGCAGGATTCAGGCAGGTGCTGGGCGTTTCCATCATTCCGCCCTACCAGACCTATGTGCTCTACGAGGTCTATATCACGCCCGGCCTGTGCGGCATGATCCTTCTCTTCAGCGGCATGCAGTCGTCGCTCTCCATGGTCTATGACCGGGAGACGGGCAACATGCGCACGCTCCTCGTCAGCCCGTTTCCGCGCTGGTTCCTGCTGGTATCGAAACTCCTGGCCGGCGTCGCGGTTTCACTGATCCAGGTCTATGTGTTTCTCGCCATCGCCTGGTTCTGGGACGTCAAGGCGCCGCTCATCGGCTATTTCATGATCCTGCCGGCGCTGTTTCTCGCCGGGCTCATGCTGGGCGCTTTAGGCATGTTCCTTTCATCGCTGATCAAGCAGCTCGAAAATTTCGCCGGAATCATGAATTTCGTGATTTTCCCGATGTATTTCGCCTCTTCCGCCCTCTACCCCCTCTGGCGCGTTCAGGAGGCAAGTCCGCTGCTCTACAAGATCTGCCTGCTCAATCCATTCACCTATGCGGTCGAACTTGTCCGCTTTGCCTTTTACGGCCAGATCGAATGGACCTCGCTCGCTGTCGTCGCGGCGTTCACGCTGGTTTTCCTCGGCGGCGCCATCCTTGCCTATGACCCATCAAGAGGTCTCATCATCCGCAAACAGGATACGGGAGGAAATAGTTGAGACGTTCAAGCCTTTTACTTCGCGGGTTCACCGCCCTGCTGCTCGCTGCCGCATCGCCGGCGCCGGTTTTCGCCGCCGCCAATACCGACCCCGATTGGCCCTGCATCCAGCGCAAGGTTCCGCAGCTTTCCATCGCACAGGTATGGACGGGGCCGGAGCTGCCGGAAAATGCTGCGAAATGGGCCGATGATCCCGCGATATCCCAGTTGGCCACGGAAATGGCGGCGCGGCGCAATTCGATCGAGGACGCGCAGAAGATGCTGGCGAGCTATGTCGCCGGTCTTCCCAGGGAGGAGGTCAATGGCAAGCTGATGCAGGTTTTCCAGGGCGTCTTCGACAAGCTCAATTGGGAGCGCCAACAGGTCATCTCGGGGATTTCACGCTATGCGGCCAAGCAGCGCGACATGGCGGCCGATCTTCGTAAGGCAGCGCAGGAAGCCGATGCGCTCAGGGCAAAGCCCGATGCCGACCAGGCGGAACTCGCCAAACGCAACGATCGCCTGACCTGGGAGACGCGGATTTTCGAAGAGCGGGCGCAATCGCTGACCTATATCTGCGAGGTGCCGACGATCATCGAACAGCGGCTCTACAAGCTCGCAAACACCATCAGCCAGTCGATGATCAAGGAGTAGAGGCGTTCATTTTCACACCGAAGCGATGGCTCTCGTTACGTCGGTATAGCAACGCTATTTCGCCGTAGCGGCTACGGCATCGTTGAGGCCTGGATTCCTGTGACAAGCACAGGAATGACGGGAGTTTGGCTGTTGGTGTCAATCCTCGACGGTTTCGTCTGCAGAACGGTACATTTCCGCCTGCAGAACGATATGTAGGCAAAAGTGATCCAACCTCTCCGTCATTCCTGTGCCCGGGCCTGTGCTTGTCACAGTTGCCATGCCTCGTCCTCTCCGCCACAACAACGGCACAGAATTCAGGTAGGCTCCACGACTTTCCCGATCCGCCGATACTGAAACCCGGCATCACCGGGCACGTTGCTCATCCTCGCCGCTTCATCGATCAGCGCGCCCATGCGCGCATGCAGGGGCGATTTGATGCAGGCCGGATCGGTCGCCGCGGCATCGCCGGCAATGGCCATCGCCTGGCAGCGGCAGCCGCCCCAGTCGATCTCCTGCCGCTCGCAACTCCGGCATGGCTCCGCCATCCAGTCCGTTCCCCGGAACGCATTGAAAGCCGGAGAATCGCGCCAGATATCGCCAAGGCTCCAATCGCCGAACTGCTCGAAATGCAGGGATTTGATGGTGTGTGCGGCGTGGCAGGGCAAAACCGTTCCGTCCGGCGCCACCATGAATGCATCACGCGCCCAGCCGCCCATGCAGGGCTTCGGGTAGATCGCGAAATAATCGGGCGTCACGAAATCGATCGTCATGATGCCGCGCAGCCGCTCCTGCGCCTCTTCGACGATCTGCACCTGGGCGGCGACGGATTCCCTGTCCGGCATCAGCGTATCGCGATTGACGAGCGCCCAGCCGGCATATTGCACATTGGCGATCTCCAGCCTTTCAGCGCCGAGCGACAGCGCCATTTCGATGAAATCCGGCACCTCATGCATGTTGTGGCGATGGATCGGCGCATTGATCGTCAGAGGCAGGCCCGCTTCACGCACACGCCTTGCCGTTTCGACCTTCTTTTCATGCGCGCCGCGATGATTGCCGATCTTCTCGGTCGTCTGGGGATGCGCGCCCTGGAAACTGAGCTGGACATGGTCCAGCCCCGCCGCTGCGAACGCCTCGATCCGCCCTTCCGCTATGCCGACGCCCGCCGTGATCAGATTGGTGTAGACACCGCGTCCAGCCAGGCAAGCGATGATTTCGGCCAGATCGTTGCGCAGCGTCGGCTCGCCGCCTGAGAGATGCACCTGCAGGACGCCGAGATCCGCTGCCTCTTCGAAAAGCGCAAGCCAGCCTTGCGTTCCCATTTCCCGGTTGGCTTTCAAAAGCTCGACCGGATTGGAGCAATAGGCGCATTGCAGCGGACAGCGATGCGTCAGCTCCGCCAGCATGGCGATGGGTGGTAGAATGGCTTCGGTCATAGCGTCACCAGAAATTTGTCCGACCATTCCTGCAGGAATGCCGTGACGTCATCGGCTATGTCAGCTTCGTCTGCGCCATATTGATCGGCGAGCGATGCGATCATTTCCGCAACATTGTGCGACCCGTCGCAAAGCCGCAGAATATCGAGGCTGACTTCGTTGGGCCAGAATATCCGCTCCGGCGATAGCAGCGCCCATGCATCGCGCACCGGATCATATTGCAGCCGCGCATGTCGCCGCAGCTTCGGTCTGGACCGCATCGACACTATAGCACGGATGCGGGCGGCTTCCATCACCCCTCCTCCGGATTGAAGGCGCCGGGCGGTATATGGCCCTTCCCGCCATAGGCATAGTCGAGCGCATCGAGCATGGCCCAGAGGACATCGCATTTGAAGACCAGCGCGTCGATCACCGCCTGCTGCTTTTCGGGCGTGGTCGCATGTTCCATGACATAGGCAAGCGCAAAATCCGCGTCGCGCGAGGCTTGACCCGGGCGCGGCTTGAAATAGGCGAGGATGTCTTCCGAGACATAATCATATTTCGCCAGCATCGCCGGCACGCGTTCGCCGATGATGACGGGCGAGAAAAGTTCAGTCAGCGACGATGCCACCGCCTCGAGCGGGCTCCGGTTGGTGCAGAAGGACAGATAAGCGCCAACGGCGAACCGGGTGGCGGGAAGCGCCAGTCGCTCACTTTTGACCATTTCGGCATCGAGGCCGAGGCCCGTTGCCAGCTTCAGCCACCGCGCGATGCCGCCATTCCAGCCGTCGCTGCCGTCATGATCCTCGATGCGCTTGCGCCATTCCGCGCGAAACGCCGGATCTTCCGCCCGCGCCAGGATCATCGAATCCTTGCGCGGAATGACCGATTGGTAGCAGTAGCGGTTCAACGCCCAGGCCTGCATCTGCGTCCTGGTCAGCGCACCGCTCACCATCTGATGATGGAACGGATGAAGATTGTGATAGCGCGCCGCGCCGATTTCCCGCAGCACCATCTCCAGTTGCGACGGCGACAATCCATCCCTTGCGGCGCTGGCGAATTCTTTCAAAGCCGGATCTCCATTCCGTCAAAAGCGACGTCCCATCCCGCCGCCCTGACCGCGGCATGTTCGGCGGAGGCGTCGTCCAAAATGGGATTGGTATTGTTGATATGCACATAGATGCGCCGTCCGATGGGCAGATCGCCGAGCATCGTCATCGATCCCGCTTCGCCCGCGATTGCGAGATGCCCCATGCGGGCGCCGGTCTTGGCGCCGACGCCGGCCCGTATCATCTCGTCATCGTGATAGACCGTGCCGTCGAAGAGCAGGCAGGCGGCGCCCGCGATCCGCTCCTTCAGCCGCTGATCGATACGCGCGCAGCCCGGAATATAAAATGCCGTCTCGGCGGTGCTCGCCGCCCCGATCCGCACGCCTATGGTGTCGCCCTCCTCGGTGCCGAAACCATCCGCCGCCCTCGCCTCGTCTTCCAGGAAAAGCGCCACCTTGCCCGGAACCGCGAACGTTTCCACAGCAAGCCCGGTCGGTTTTCCCCCGGCATCCAGAATATCGGTGCGCTCGCCCAAGGGGAGCCTGCGCCGCTGAACGACCGAGCGGTCGAGCACGTTGAAAATCGAATTGGCGTCGAGCACCTCCAGAACCCGGTCCGTCGCATAGATCGCGAACGGCTCCCGCTCACGCAGGCTGAGGAGCCCGGCGATGTGATCGACATCGGCATTCGTCAGCACGACAGCCCGGATCGGCGTCGCGCGCAATGGCCCCTCGGGCCGCGGCTGCAACTCAAGCGTCGCAGCGATCTGCTGGCGTATGTCAGGAGATGCGTTGAACAGCACCCAACCTGCTCCATTGGCCGCTCCCTCGGCCGTTCCGTCGGCGCTGGCGGCGAGGCTCGATTGCGTTCGCGGCTGAAAGCCCGGTTGCCCGTCTCTCACCGCCCGGCTCAGGCGGTAATTGCAGTTCCACTGGGGAAAGCCGCCACCCGCCGCGGAGCCGATGATCTTCAAATGCATTAAACGTATATTCCCACCCTGCCAGCGACGAGATATCTCGAACCGCCCCTACAGCGCCATGCATCCTCCAGGACGCTAAACAAGGACGCCGTAGATTATTGAACATGCGCACCAAACCTTCCGAAAACCGCAACGGGTTTTCGAGCCGATACGCTGGCACCAATTCGATCAACGGAAATATCTGCTCCGCGCAAATATTACGCGGAGCAGATCGACCATTTTACTTCTTGGCCTTCAGTTCTGCGGAAAGATAACGTGACATTTCCATTCCCGCAGCGACCTGACACATGGTCGGCTTGGTCCATGTCTTCTTCATTCTCTTCTCCTTCTCAATAAAGATCAGTTACCTGATCTCCCATATCATACGCTATTTGCGTACGATTCAGAACCCTGGAGCATCCTTTGCGCGTTCACTCGAACGCGGCGCGCTCCAAGGGCACGTTCTTTTCCGTCGGCTGCCCTGCAGCCACCCAGCCATCCGTGCCCAGCGGATACCAGAGAACCGCGCGATATCCCCACTCCACCGCCCTTTTGGCGGCATTCCAGGACATCCAGCAATTTTCCTGGCAATAAAATAGCACCAGACTATCCTTGTCATCACCCAGCCGGGATTTCAGTCCATTGCGAAAATAAACTTCGGTTTCCTTGTTGAGTACACCGTAGCCCACATTTGCCAGCCAGATACTTCCAGGTATATCTTGCCTTACCTTTTCCTTCCAAATCGTTCCCGCCGGAAGATTTTTCGGCTTTGGGTCATGCGGCAGAACATCGACGAACAAGGCCTTCTTGTTCTTCCACAGCGCGATGGCCTCCTCGGTTGGGATGACCCTGGCGCCTTCCAGCGTCGCTGGCACGGCCGCGCGATAATTCTCGGTCCTGTAACCTACGGGCTCCGGAACGGTTTCGGCAAAAGCCTGCGCCATGGTCCAGAAGACCAGCGATGAAACGATTGCTGAAAACCACCGGCGTACCGGCATCTGCCTCTTCTCCGTCCCGTTCGCCGCCAGCGCGGCCTTTATTGCGTGATCAGCTTGTCCTGTTCGTCCATCAGGGGAACATGATAGTCGAGCAGTATCTTGTTGATTTCCTCCTGGTTTTCCCGGATCACCTTGTTCAACGTCCGCTTCCACTCCTGGTCGGAGGGGCGCACTCCCATGGTGATGCGAAAGGCCATCCGCCCGGTCTTTTCCCTGACCAGCGGAATGATGGCGAGATCGGGTGATATCTCATGCGCGTAATATCCGGCCATAGGCCCCCAAAGAATGGCGACATCGATCACGCCGCTCTGAAGCTCCTTCAGCATGAGTTCGGCCATGGAGGGTGCAAGCCTGGTGTCGACCATCAGCGGATAGGGCCGGACATTGCGCATGTAGCCGGCAGCCGCCAGATTGCTGGCAGGCGGCGTGCCCGCGACGATACCGATTTTCTTTGTCGCCAGTCGTGGATCCACTGTCGTATCGATACCGTCGAGGCCGTTTCCTTTCTTGTAGATCAGGACATAGGTCGAACGGTAATAGGCGTTGGTATTCTGGACCAGTTCGTCGCCCTGCGCGTACCCCATGATGATATCGCAGCGATTGGACCGCAGCGTGTTGCGCACGAAGCCGGTCGCCATCGGATACCAGGTGTAGGATACGGATTTGCGCCCCGTTTTGGCGGCCACCAATTCCGCCAGTCTGTTCTCGAAACCTTTGCCGCTCTCGTCGGAAAACGGCATATCAGACGGATCGGCGCAGACGCGCAGGACATCCGGATCGACCAGCTCACCGGCAGCGCCGAGCCCGGCGCCCTGTGCAAAGCCGGGGGATGGAACTGCCGTCGCGGCCATGAGCAGCGCGGCCGCCAGTCTCATCCATATGCTTTTGCCTTTTGTCATGTCACCCATCCATGCAGGAGGATTCGTGTTCTCTCGCCGCCTCGGGCTTATCCTCCTTTTTTGCCGGACGGCCGCGCGGCAGACCGCCGACGGCGCGCGCCCTCAGATAGACGTAGATATCGTCCATGTAGCAATAGACGTTCTTGTTGTCGCCGAATGCCGGCATGACGCTTTCCTTGCCGGCGCTGAGGTTCTTTCGGCCTTCCGCGACGGTTGAAAGGAAATCGCCATAGCTCATCGTCTTTAGCGAATCGGCAAGCGCAGGCGCGAACGAAGACCCCGCCCCATCGGCGCCATGGCAGACATGGCATTCCGAATTGAAACGGCGATAGCCGCTATAGGTGTACCAATCCACGGTCCCGTCTTCCCCGATGTTGAAAGTGGGCGTTCCGTCCTTGTCGTAATATTTGCCGTCTTCATTGGTGACAGCGGCAGCTGTTTCCTTGTCGTCGGCATGGGAATTGACTGCACCTGCCAGCACGCCAAAGACGATGGCGACGCAAAGTTGTTTCATTCGAACGGGCATTCATGACCTCGTATTCCAAACTCGAAACAACATGCACCCCATGCTGCTCCCGCGGTGGCTCTGTTCATGTTCATGGAGTGGATGGCAAAGGAACCCGGCCCTTGGTCGGACGGTATGGTCCGACCGACCGGGCTCCCTTATCAAAGCCTGCACACGCAAGGCTCTCAACCTTCCGATGGTTCCCTTATTGATCGGGAACCGTGAAGACGGTCAGCTGACCACCAAGTGCGGTATAGTCGGAAAGAGCGGCATAGCCGCCGACCGCACCAAGACCTTCCGTGCCCTTGGTCAGACCGGCCGCGAGACCGATACCCGCCCAACCGCCGACCCCCGACAGAATGGCCACATATTGCTTGCCGTCATGTTCATAGGTCGTGACATTACCGATAATACCGGATGGCGTCTTGAACTTGTAAAGTTCGTTGCCGTCATTATCGACTGCCTTCAGATAGCCTTCCAGCGTTCCGTAGAACACGATATCGCCGTCCGTGGCGAGCGCACCGGACCAGACGGAGAACTGCTCCGGCTTGGACCAGACGATCTCACCCTTGGCCGCATCCCAGGCAATGAAATTGCCCATGCCGCCATGGCTGTCCGGAGCGGGATACATGGACAATGTCGCACCGACATAGGGCTGCCCCGCCGTATAGCTGACCCGGTACGGCTCGTAATCCATGCAGACATGGTTTGTCGGAACATAGAAGAGCTTGGTCTTTGGCGAATAGGCTGCCGGCTGCTGGTCTTTCGTGCCGAGCGCCGCCGGGCAGATGCCCGTCGTATTCACGTCTTCACCGTTCGTGCCCGTCGAGTACTTATCGACGACCTGAGGCCGGCCATACTGATCGCTGTCCTTGTCCATGACGACTTCCGTCGCCCAGTTGACCGCCGGATCAAATTTCTTGGCGACCAGAAGCTCGCCCGTGTCGCGATCCAGCGTATAGGCGAAGCCGTTGCGGTCGAAATGCACGAGCACATCGCGCGGCTGGCCCTCGATTTCGATGCCGTCAGCCAGGATCATCTCGTTGACGCCGTCATAATCCCACTCGTCGTGCGGGGTCATCTGATAAAGCCATTTGGCCATGCCCGTATCGGCATCGCGGGCCATGATGGTCATGGACCAGCGATTGTCGCCCGGCCGCTGGCTCGGGTTCCATGTCGACGGATTGCCCGTGCCATAATAGATGAGATTCAGCTTCGGATCGTAGGAATACCAGCCCCACGTCGTTCCGCCGCCGATCTTCCACTGGTCGCCTTCCCAGGTTTTGGTGGCCGAATCGGCGCCGACCGGCTTGCCGAGATGCGTGGTCTTCTCCGGATCGATCAGCATCTCCGAATCGGGACCCATGGAATAAGCACGCCAGGCCTGCTTGCCATCCGCGATGTTGTAGGCGGTCAGATGGCCCCGGACGCCGAACTCGCCGCCGGATATGCCGACAATGACCTTGTCCTTGACGACCATCGGCGCCGACGTTCCGGATTCACCCGTGCTGCCATCCACCGTGCTGCCGTTCTTCACCGACCAGGCCACCTCACCCGTTTTCGCATCGAGCGCAACCAGCGTCGTGTCGGCCTGATAGAGGAAGATCTTGCCGTCACCATAGGCGACGCCGCGATTGACCGTATCGCAGCACATGATCGGAATGACGTTGGAATCCTGTTTCGGTTCGTATTTCCAGAGGATCTTGCCGTCATTGTTCAGATCGAGAGCATAGACCGTGTTCGGAAACGGAGCATGCACATACATGACGTCGCCAATGATCAGCGGCCCCCCTTCATGTCCGCGCAGAACGCCGGTAGAGAATGTCCAGGCGACCTGAAGATCCTTGACGTTATCCTTGTTGATCTTGTTCAGTTTCGAATAGCGGGTATTGGCGTAATCGCCCGTAGGCATCACCCAGTTTTTCGAATCCGAAGCAAGACTTTGCAAATCGTCACTGGCTACGGCGCCTGCCGCCAAAGAAAGCGACAATGCTGTCGTAGCCAATGCAATTGTTATGCAATTCTTATGTACACGCATTTTTGAAATCCTCCCTTAGATCATCTCGATGAACTCCAGACGGAGATGCTTTCTCAAGCGTCCCGATCCATCAGCTCACGCAAATGGGAAGTATTTCCGGCAGCGTGTCACGACCTAAGCCAGGCGCGCGGAGGGCACCGTTACCACCCACCCCGCTTGGCCTACGAAGACTGTCACCACTCCCTTGACGGCAACGTCCTTGAAGCCGGAAACAATTGAACGATAGGAGATCGTAATGCTTTGTGCAAGCATGTTTATCAATTAATATTTGCTGCATTGCGCCATCGTTATTGCATTGCAACATTCAACACCCCCAGTGGATTATCTTGAATTCCATCATCATATTTGACGATGCGTCTATTTTCGGCACGACACTTTCTTGCCATGGCATATTTCTGCTATATAACTGAAAAACTATATTTGGAGAGGGTGCGCTGACAGGGAGATCGTGAACATGGCAAAATTTATGAGGATCGCTTTAGCCGCCACAGCATCACTGGCGTTCTGTGCAACTGCGAAAGCCGCGTCGAATTATCCAACGACTGTGCTGGCGGAATACGTCTATGGCTGCATGAAAGCCAATGGCGAAAACCGCGATATGCTTCAGCGTTGCTCCTGTTCGATCGACGTGATCGCCGATATTATTTCCTATGATCGGTATGTCACCGCGGAGACTTTCAAGCAGATGGGGCTTGTTCCCGGAGAAAAAGGTGTTCTCTTTCGCCAAAGCGCACCGGCAAAGGCGGCCACCACGGATCTGAAGCAGGCCCAGGCCGAAGCCGATATTCGCTGCTTCTAGTGGATTGGCTCCGACGCTTCGCTCCCGCGAAACGTCGGCCCAACCACTAGATAACCTTTTGTTTGTGTTTGTTTCTTTTACACATTTGCGTCCAATTCCATCGGACTCAAATGTTAGAAACAAACCACTAGAGATTTTCACTTTCGGGCGGATATGATGTCTCTCGTTACGCCAGCACGAAACCTGTATTTTTCACCGTAGCGGCCGCGACACCGCTGAGGCAGCGATACAGAACGACTCAAAACGCAATCAGAATCGTCAGCGGCCTAAAGCGCGGATGGTTCGAGCGGCCATTCGTTCTCGAATTTCATCCCGTCCGTGTCCGTCGCCTCGACTTTGATATCCTCACCGGGTTTCGAATTGAATTCGAACCGGAAGTTCGGATCCTCCGAGATCGAGATGCCGCCTTCCATCGTCATGATCGGGCGGTTGCCCTGCGAGATCGTCAGGCCCTGGATGAAATGGGCGGGAATATAATAGCGGGTGAGCTGGTCCATCTGCAGCCCGGAATTGTTGGGATGGCGGATCATCAGCTGCATCTCGGTCGCCCGGTTCATCGCCTCGGCACCGGGCACTTTATTCCCGGGCGCTTTCGGCGGAAATACCCGCAACTTCATCTTGCCGAGCGAGGCCATCGCTTCGTCCTGGTTCTTCATGGCCGGCGCGGAACAGCCGCCCGAAGCCTTGACGAAGGTCTGCGTCATATGGAGCTTGCCGTCTTCTGTCTCGGCGATCGCGCGCACATAGGAATAGGCGTTGACGCGCAACCGCGTCGCCAGATGCGTCACGCCTGCATCCGGCCCGAATTTGAACACGGCCGCCACCGGAGATGGATTTTCATCGACGATCAACGTAACGGCCTTGATCCTGCCTGCGGCGCCATCGGTCTTGAAACGGAGATCGACGGGCACGATTGCCGCATCTTCAGCACGTTTCGGCGCCTCGATCGCAATGATCCCGTCCGCGGCCTCGATAGGCTTGTCGCCAAAAACATCGCTCCGCAAGTCGCTCCACACGGCGCTTTCGGGAACGCTGGTTTGCTGCGCGTGAAGCGGCAATATCGGGAAAGCGCCAAGCAGGGCCGTCAACAAGACCACACTGATGCGATCGCGCCTGCCGCGCGCTCGATGCGGTTGAGCATTCATCTATGCCTCCACCAGTCTATTGGCGGTGCCCGGCCGATATGATCATACCACCGTCCACGATGATCTAGCAAATTAAACCGCGGCGGCCGCTACTCCCACTCGAGCTCCGCATAGGCGGCGGTGGCGTTGCGGACATTATATTGGTCAAAGAGCTGCCAGTTGCCGCGCTCGCTTTGCCCCGCGGTCTTGACGGCATCGGCAAGCGGAACGCCGGCAGCGATCGCCTGGCGGATATCGCGCACCAGCGTCTCGAAATAACGGCGTTCCGGCTCGAGCCCCTCCGGCCATTCGGCCGGGACCGGGCCATGGCCGGGAACAGCGAGCTTTGCGTCGATAGCCCGCAACGGCTCAAGCTGCTCGATCCAGCCGGTGATCGATCCGTCCATGGTCGGCAAATGACGGATGAAGCAGAGATCACCGGTGAAAAGAACCTGCGTCGTCTCATCGAAAACCGTCAGATCATTATCCGTATGGGCCGGTTTCCACGCCTTCAGCGTGATGATCCTGCCGCCCAGATCGAGATTTTCCTCGTCCGTGATCAGCTTTGTCGGCGGAACGATCCTTATCTCCCGCATCAGCGCCTCGCCCATGCTTTCGCGATAGCTCGCGAGATAGAACTCTCCACGGCTCGCCAATGCTCTCGGCAGATTGTGATGCCCGACGATGACGGCATCAGTGGCCCCGAACGCGGCATTGCCGAAGCAATGGTCGGGATGCATATGCGTGTTGATGAGATAACGGATCGGCTTGTCGGTGACGGCGCGAATGGCGGCGATCAGCGCCCTTCCCTCCACGACGCTCCCGCCGCTGTCGATGACCGCGACCGCGTCTTCGCCGATCACGAAACCCACATTGCAGATCTCGCCCCGATTGGCTTTTGTCATCAAGGCATCGGTGCCGGCAAAGGCGAATACGCCCTCCGCCACCTGCTTGACCGGCAAGCCCTCTCCCTCGGCAAACGCCGGCCACGAGCCCATCGGCAAAAGCCCGGCGGTCGCCAAGGCCATGCCTTGTTTCAAAATAGCGCGCCGCGACGCTGTCCGAGCCATGGCCTAAATCCGATCCGGGAATTTTCGGTTGAACGAGCGCAGAAGGTCGAGTTTCACCTGATCGTTACGGTACTGGCGCGGCAGCTTGATATCGAATGTCCCGATCACATGGGCGGGGCGGTCGGAGAGAACGACGATCCTGTCGGAGAGCATGATCGCTTCGCGCAGATTATGCGTCACCATCAGCGCGGTCGTCGGACGCTCCGACCAGACCGCCAGCAATAAATGCCGCAATTGCTGTGCGGTGGGCTCGTCCAGCGAAACAAAGGGTTCGTCGAGAAGCAGGATATCGGGGTCGATCGCGATCGCCCGCGCTATGGCCACCCGGCGGGCGAGCCCCAGCGACAATTCCCCGGGATAGAAATCGCGCATGTCCTTCAGGCCGAGATTTTTGAAGAGTCTGCCCAGATCGCGGTCGCGCAAGCTGTGCGGCAAGGCCAGCCGGACATTCTGCTCGACACTGCGCCACGGCAGGAGCAGCGGCTCCTGGAACACCGCGCCGATCCGCGGCTGGCCCTGCCCCGGAAGCTGTACCGATCCCTGATAATCCGTATCGAGCTCGAGCAGGATGCGCAGCGTCGTGGTCTTGCCGCAGCCGGACGGCCCGAGAATACAGGCGAACTCGTTCTGCTCCACTTCGAAATGAAGATCGCGCAGCACATCGAGAGAGCCGCCATTCGACGCCTCGAAGGACTTCCCGGCAATATCGACCTTAAGCCGCGCGGCGGCGCCAGCGTGTGGATGCATGTTCAAGGGGCTGTACCACGATATATTCGATAAGCAGCATCACCGCGACGAAAGCCAGCGTATAGGCAAGGATCGCCGCGACATCGAAGAGTTGGAAGAACAGATTGATCTGGAAACCGACGCCGTTCGACCGACCGAGCAGTTCGACGACGAGGACGATCTTCCAGATCAGCGAAATGCCGGAGCGCGAGGCGGCGGCGAAATAGGGCTGCAATTGCGGCAGCACGACATGCCGCAGCCGGTCGAGAGGACCGAAGCGATAAACCGTAGCCATTTCCGAATAGCGCGGATCGATCGCCCGCGCGCCTTCGCGCATGGTGACGATCACATTGGGGATCTTGTTGACCGCGACCGCACCGATGGCCGCCGCCTCGTTGAGGCCGAACCAGACATAGGCGAGGACGATGACGACGAGAGCGGGAATATTCAGGAAAAGCGTCACCCAGGGATTGAAGAACTGATCGGCCCGCCGCTTGCTTCCCAGAAAAATGCCGATGGCCGAGCCGATGATCATCGCCAGGAAAAACGAGGCTGCGACGCGCCAAAGCGTGATGCCGAGATGATAGGGCAGATCACCACTGGCGGTCTCCGTGAGAAACGTCTGGAAAACGCTCAAAGGCGTTGGAAAGGAGCGGCTCGGCCACAGGCTGGCTGAGATATGCCAGGCGATCACCAGGGCGGCGAAGGACAGCACGGTGGTGATGGCAGGCGTCAATCTGCGGCGGTAGTCCGTTGCCCCGGCTGAGATCTTGCCTGACGAAAGTGAGTTTTCGGACACTCCAGAACTCATTGTCATTCGGACGCCCTCCAGAATGTTCCTGGCGCCAATGTTTCAGCCGGGCCGACGAGCCGCGCGCCGCCGAGCTTGGCCAGAACCGCGTAGAGCCTTGCCGCGTCGGCCTCCTCTTCGTCGATGCTGCGGCTTGGAATGCCCTCGCGATAGCGATCCCTGAGGACGCTCAATGCACGCCCCTCGGCCCTGATGACGGGCGCAAGCCTCAGCCATTCCTCGTCGGAGCGTTTCAGCAAAGCCTTGGCTTCGCCGCTCGCCTTGAGAAAGCCTTCTATCGCCCGTGGATGGCTTTGCGCCCATTTCTCATGGAAGATATAGCCGATGGCCGATACGTCTCCCGCGGTGCCGAGCGCCTTTGCAGCTTCATTGGCGCTGACCAGCCGGCGAAAGCCATCGGCCTCCAGCCGCGCGCAGAAATGCCAGAAATTCAGCACCGCATCGAGTTCGCCCTGCCGCGCCTTTTCGGCGAGCAAGGGCGGCGCGCCATAGACGATATCGTTCGAACCCATGAGGTCGAGCGAGAATTTGTCGCGCGCCAGGCCCTGGATGAAAAGCCAGCTCTTGTCGAGCGGCCCGCCGGCCACGCCGATCTTCCTGCCCTTCAGATCGGCAAGGCTCTTGATCGGCGAATCGCCCGCCACCATCATGGCGCCGACCGATGTCGAATAGGGAACGAAGCTCAGATCCTCGCCGGCGCTGCGCTGGCGTGAAACCCACAGCCAGTCGGAAACGATCACGTCGATATCGCCGGCCATCAGCGCCACATTGGTCGCATCCTCACCGGCAAAGAACCTGACATCGATGCTGACGCCGTTCTCCTCGTCGAATTTATGCGCCTTGATCGTGTCCAGCTCCCAGTTCACGGTGCCGAATTTCAGCACGCCGATCCGCAAATATTCGCCAGCCTGCACCGCAGATGTGAGGAAAACGGCCAGAACGGCAGCGAGCATCAACGTGAACAATGATCTGCCCGTTTGCGTATCAGTCACGGCCTCCTCCCGCGCGCCATGTCTCAAAGCGTCCGCTCTTCGCTCGGATAGGCGCATTTCCAGCGTACGACACGAAGATGCGGATGCTCCTGCGACCATTTCGCGATCTCGGTCGGGGCTGTGAACATGCAGTTGTTGAGATTGCCACGGCGTTCGAAATGCAGCCGCTCTTCCCGACAGCTCGACGGATTTGAGATGAGGCAGATGGTCAGGACGAGATCGATTATATCCATATCGGCACCTCCAATCCGTCGGTTCTATTGCACCACCGCCAGCTTGTGTAGCGACGTGACGGATGCAACTCTTCCAACCAAGGATTTCTCAAGGTGCCCGGATGAGAAATTGTCGGCTCAGCCTACGATCACGCGTCATTCCCGTCAATCCAAGGCATTCGCGAAATCGCCCCGGCATTTTTGAATCTGGAGCATCTTGCCCGCTTTCATTGATTCCACGTGAAAGCGCGATGCTCCAGCCGAAAATGCTCTGCCAAACATTGACTTATCGCGCCCGACCAGTAATTTTTCGGGTGATCGAACCGGATCCTGCTGGGAGGCAGGATCGCCGGGTGATCCAAAATGGTGGCCATCGGCGCATGGAACCGGTGGCCCCGTCGTCCAGGGCACCCTTGGCGAAAAATGAGGAGATGCCATGCAATATTCAGTCCTTCTGATCGGTGTATCAGTTGCAATTCTTGGTGCTGTGGGAGCAAGCGCCCAGGAGGGGAATGCGGGAGACGCAGCGGCCGGAGCAACTGTATTCAAGAAATGCACGGCCTGCCATGTGGTGGATTCCGACAAGAACAAGATCGGCCCGTCGCTGCAGGGCGTTATCGGCAGGACGGCCGGCACGCATCCGGGTTTCAGATACTCTCCAGCGATGGTGAAGGCGGGAGAAGAGGGTCTCGTCTGGGACGACGCTTCCCTGCGTGACTACCTGCACAGCCCGAGAGCCAAGGTGAAAGGCACGAAAATGGCATTCGCCGGGTTGAAGGACGATACCGATATCACCAATCTCCTCGCCTATCTCAAAGAGAACAGCCAATAACGGGCACAATCGCCGGCAGACCTGCCGGCGATTGCTTTGTCAAACAGCTTCGCGCCATTTGATGGAACAGCCCACGGAGGCGATCTGATCGCGCGGCCCCTGCCCGGTCTGGGCGATCTGCCGCATCGCCTCGAAAAGATCGCGGCGCTGATCGGACGGCCCCTCCTCCTTGCGTGAGGCATCGAGGCGACCGCGATATTGCAGCTCTCCAGCACTGTTGAAACCGAAAAAGTCAGGTGTGCACGCCGCGCCATAGGCGCGTGCAACCGTCTGATCGGCATCATGCAGATAGGCAAACGGGAAGGCGTTTTCGCGCGCAAATATCTTCATATTATCATAGGAATCAGCGGGATAGGCCTCGGCATCATTGGAATTGATGGCGACGAAGCCGACGCCGAAAGCCTCGAGATCACGGGCGTCTCGCATGATCCGTTTGATCACCGCCTTCACATAGGGGCAGTGATTGCAGATGAAAGCGACGACCAGCCCATGCGGCCCCGCCTGCCCGAGGATGGAGTGGCGTTCGCCGTCCACGCCCATCAGCGTCGCATCGACGGCCTTCCATCCAAAATCGCAAACCGGTGGTATCGAAGCCATTCCTGCCTCCCTTCATTGTCAAGCTGCCTTGCGTAGCGCACGGTCGGCGGCATCCCGGATCGCAGCGATATCAGCCGCATAGGCTCTCTGGCCGTTGCCTCTGAAGATCGCCGAACCGGCGACCAGCACATCCGCGCCGGCGGCGGCAACGAGTGGGGCCGTTTCCGGCGTCACGCCGCCATCGATCTCGATATGGATCGGACGCGCGCCGATCATCGCCTTGATCCGCCTGATCTTCTCAACCACTGACGGAATGAACGCCTGACCGCCGAAACCGGGATTAACCGTCATCAGCAGGACAAGGTCAAGCCGGTCCAGCACATATTCGATCACGCTTTCCGGCGTCGACGGGTTGAGCGAGACGCCGGCCTTCTTTCCCAGATTGCGGATGGCCTGCAGCGACCGGTCGAGATGCGGCCCGGCCTCCGCATGCACGGTGATGAGGTCGCAGCCCGCATCCGCGAAGGCGGCGAGATATGGATCGGCAGGGGTAATCATCAAATGGCAGTCGAAAAGCGCGTTTGTCCGGTTGCGGATGGCTTTGATCACCGGCGGGCCGAAGGTGATGTTCGGCACGAAATGCCCGTCCATCACGTCGAGATGGATCCAGTCGGCGCCCGCCGCGACCACCGCCTCGACCTCATCGCCAAGCCGGGAAAAATCGGCGGAAAGCACGGATGGCGCAATAATCGTCTTCATGAAGGCTTTTCCTCCCTGGCTTTGTCGGCAATCGCGAAAACCCGGCTGACGCTCAGATCCTCCACGCCGATCGTCGACAGCGCCTCGGCATCCACCGGGCCGGATACGGTTTCGAACAGGCGGTTCGCCTGCCGCAGCCGCGCCCTGTCGAGCGCATTCCGGATCGACCTCGCATTGGCGAAATGCGGCTGCTTGCGGCGAAGCGCGATATAATCGGCCATCACCGCACGCGCCTTCCCGTCGAAATGATAATTCTGCTTCGACAGCATGGTTTCCGCGATCTGCAGCAGTTCGTCATCCGAATAATCCGGAAAATCGATATGATGGGCGATGCGCGAGCGGAACCCCGGATTGCTCTCGAAGAACCGGTCCATCCGGTCGGCGTAACCGGCCAGAATGACGACCAGATCGTCGCGCTGGTTTTCCATCACCTGCAGCAGGATTTCGATCGCCTCCTGGCCATAATCGCGCTCGTTCTCCTGGCGGTGGAGATAATAAGCCTCGTCGATGAACAGCACGCCGCCCATCGCCTTCTTCAATATCTCCTTGGTCTTCGGCGCGGTATGGCCGATATATTGCCCGACCAGATCGTCCCGCGTGACGGAGACGAGATGCCCCTTGCGGATATAGCCGAGACGATGCAGCAGGTTCGCCATCCGGAGCGCGACGGTCGTCTTGCCGGTTCCCGGATTGCCGCTGAAACTCATATGCAGCGTCGGCGTCTCATGGGCGAGCCCGAGCCGCCGCCGCGCCCGCTCCACCAGGAGCAGCGCCGCCGTTTCCCGGATACGCTGCTTGACCGGCTTGAGGCCGATCAGCTCGCGGTCGAGTTCGTCCAGCACATCCTTGACGCCGGACTCGACATACTCCGCCCGCAGATCGATGGCGGCGGGAATATCGCCGCCATCTTCAACGCGTTCTGGCGCGATAGCATCAGCCATAACGTTCACCCGCAGGCCTGTCCGCTGCATAAGACCGGGTGGTGTAGCGGATCACACGTCCTGGCGCCTCCTGCCGCTGCAGATGGAACCCCGGCTCGCTCACCGGGCGATTGACGATGAAGGAGAGCTTCACCGACTCCCAGCCATGGCTGCTGTCGAAGGCGACAAACCGGATATAGCGATCGCCATAGACCTTGCGGCATTCCTTCAGCTCCATGATCAGCGCGGCTGCATCGGGATTGTCGAACATCGGATGCCCCCACATGTCCCAATAGGTGTTGCGGGGATGCGGGTCGTCGGTGAACTCGAGACTGACCGCCCAGCCCTTGTCGATGCAATATTGCGCCTGTTTGGCGATCTGCTCGTCGGTCAGCTCAGGCAGGAACGAGAATGCTCCCTGGGTAATGCGCATGGTTCTCTCCTATTCAGCTGCGGTTGCCGTCGGAACGAAGTCCGGCGCATCGGTCGAGGTATAGTTGAAGGTGACATCCTTCCAGACGTCGAGCGCCTGCTGCAGCGGCTGGCAATGCCGTGCCGCTTCCCGAAGGATCTCCGGTCCTTCATGAACGATGTCGCGCCCCTCATTGCGGGCCAGCACCATGCATTCCAGCGCCACGCGGTTGGCCGTAGCGCCGGCCGCGATGCCCATGGGATGGCCGATGGTGCCGCCGCCGAACTGCAGCACGACATCCTCGCCCAGCAGATCCAATAGCTGGTGCATCTGCCCGGCATGGATGCCGCCCGAAGCGACCGGCATCATCTTGTTGAGCGAGGCCCAATCCTGGTCGAAGAAGATGCCGTTTTCGAGCCGCATCGGGTTGAATTCCTCGCGGCAGACATCGTAATAGCCCTTCGTCGTGGCGGGATCGCCTTCCAGCTTGCCGACCACCGTGCCCGCATGGATGTGATCGACACCGGCAAGCCGCATCCATTTGGCGATGACGCGGAACGAGACGCCATGGTTCTTCTGCCGCGTATAGGTCGAGTGGCCGGCACGGTGCAGATGCAGGATCATGTCGTTGCGCCGCGCCCATTTCGCCATCGACTGGATGGCGGTATAGCCGATCACCAGGTCGATCATGACGATGTTGGAGCCGAGTTCCTTGGCGAAATCCGCCCGCTCATACATATCTTCCATCGTCGCCGCGGTGACGTTGAGATAGCTTCCCTTCACCTCCCCCGTCTCGGCCTGCGCCTTGTTGACCGCCTCCATGCAGTAGAGGAACCGTTCGCGCCAATGCATGAAGGGCTGCGAATTGATGTTCTCGTCGTCCTTGGTGAAATCGAGCCCGCCCTTCAGCGCCTCATAGACGACACGGCCATAATTGCGGCCTGACAGCCCGAGCTTCGGCTTCACCGTCGCGCCGAGCAGCGGCCGGCCGAATTTGTCGAGACGCTCGCGCTCGACCACAATACCGGTCGCCGGTCCCTGGAAGGTTTTCACGTAAGCGATCGGCAGCCGCATGTCTTCGAGCCGCAGCGCCTTGAGCGGCTTGAATCCGAAGACATTGCCGATGATCGACGCCGTCAGATTGGCGATCGAACCGGGCTCGAAGAGATCGAGATCATAAGCGATATAGGCGAAATACTGTCCCTCCCCGTTCGGCACGGGGTCCACGCGGTATGCTTTGGCGCGGTACTTCTCGCAAGCCGTGAGCCGGTCCGTCCAGACCACCGTCCAGGTGGCCGTCGAACTCTCGCCCGCCACCGCCGCCGCCGCCTCGATCGGATCGACGCCGTCCTGCGGCGTGATGCGGAAGACCGCGATGATGTCGGTATCCCCAGGCTCGTAATCGGGCTCCCAATAGCCCATTTTCCTGTATTCCATCACGCCGGCCTTGTAGCGCTCGGCTCCGGTGACGGTCTTTGTCATGCTTGTCATGTCTGCCATGGCACTGGTCCTTTCTAGGATACTGGTCGCTTGCTTGTCAGGCGGCCTTGGCGGTTGCGATCTGCGGATCGAGCTGGCCAGCGGCATAGCGCTTGGCCATCTCGTCCAGGGGAACGACTTTGATTTTCACCGCGTGGCCCGCCGTTCCGAACCGCTCGAAGCGGTCACGGCAAAGATCACGCAACGTGTCCATTGCCGGTTTGAGGAACTTTCGCGGGTCGAATTCGGCCGGGTTCTGCATTGCGATGCGGCGGAACTGGCCGGTGATCGCCATGCGGCAATCCGTATCGATATTGACCTTGCGCACCCCGTGGCGGATGCCGCGCTCGATCTCCTCCACCGGCACACCGTAGGTCTGGGGCATCTCGCCGCCGTGCCTGTTGATGACATCCTGCAGTTCCTGCGGCACGGAGGAGGAGCCGTGCATGACGAGATGCGTATCGGGCAGCTTCGCGTGGATGGCCTCGATCACATGCATGGCGAGGATGCCGCCATCCGGGCGGCGCGAGAATTTGTAGGCGCCGTGGGACGTACCGCAGGCAATCGCCAGTGCGTCGACCCTCGTACGGGCAACGAAGTCCACCGCCTGGTCGGGATCGGTGAGAAGTTGCTCGTGCGACAACACCCCTTCGGCGCCGTGCCCGTCCTCTGCCTCGCCCTGCCCCGTTTCCAGCGAACCGAGCACGCCGAGTTCGCCTTCCACCGACGCGCCGACCCAATGGGCCATCCGCGCTACCCGTTCGGTGGTCGCCACATTGTATTCGTAGCTCGCCGGCGTCTTGGCATCCGCCTCGAGCGAGCCGTCCATCATCACCGAGGTGAAGCCATGGCGGATCGCCGTCAGGCAGGTGGCTTCATTGTTGCCGTGGTCCTGATGCAGGCAAACCGGGATCGCCGGATACATTTCTATAAGGGCTTCGATCATCTTCGAAAGCATCACGTCGCCGGCATAGGACCGCGCGCCACGGGACGCCTGAAGAATGACCGGTGCATCGCACGCCGAAGCCGCCTCCATGACGGCGAGGCCCTGTTCCATATTGTTGATGTTGAAGGCGGGAACGCCGTAGCCGTGTTCAGCAGCGTGATCGAGCAGTTGACGTAACGTAATGCGAGCCATGATCCGTGCTCCTTTCCTATTTTATCGATCGATCAGTTTTCTCACGCGTTCGACGACGGCTTCCGGCGTGATGTCGAAATGCCGGTAGAGATCCGCCGCCGGCGCGCTGGCGCCGAAACCGGTCATGCCGATGAAGTCGCCTCTTTCGCCGATCCAGCGATCCCACCCCTGCCGCGCCGCCGCCTCGATAGCGACGCGGGGCGCTGCCGCAAGGATGGAGCGGCGATAGGCCGGCGTCTGTTTTTCGAAGAGTTCCCAGCACGGCATCGAGACGACGGCGGCGGCGATCCCGTGCTGGGCACGCAGGATGTCGGAAGCCGCACAGGCGATCTCCACCTCCGAGCCGGTGGCAATGAGCGTCACCGCCCGCGTCCCAGCGGTTTCGCGCAGGACGTATGCGCCACGGCCCGACCGGTTCTCATCACTGTGCTTAGGGCGCAACATCGGCAGGTTCTGCCGTGACAGCACGATGACGCTCGGCCTGTTCTTATGCTTCAACGCCAGTTCCCAGCACTCCGCCGTTTCGATGATATCGGCCGGCCGGTAGACATCGATGCCGGGGGTCGCCCGCAGCATGGCGAGATGTTCGATCGGCTGGTGCGTCGGCCCATCTTCTCCAAGGCCGATCGAGTCATGCGTCATGACATAGACCACCTGCTGGCCCATCAGGGCCGAAAGGCGGATCGCACCCCTTGCATAGTCGGCAAAGACCAGAAATGTGCCGCCATAGGGGATGAAGCCGCCATGCAGCGCGATGCCGTTCATCGCCGCCGCCATCGCATGTTCGCGGATGCCGTAATGGATATAACGCCCGGCGAAGCTGCGCGCCGAAATGCTGCCCATATCTGGCGTCAGCGTCAGGTTGGAATGGGTGAGATCGGCGGAACCGCCGATGGTGAGCGCCGTCGCCTTGTTGATGACGCCAAGCACCATCTCGGAAGCCTTGCGGGTGGCAACCTTGGTGGCTTTCTCCACATGCTCGCGGCGAAACGCATCAAGCTCATCAAAGAGCGTCTCCGGCAGTTCCTTCGCGACCGCCGCGCTGAAGGCATCCGCATCGGGCGATGCCGCAAGCCGGGCGCACCAGTCGCGCCGCTGGTCCGCGCCGCGACTGGCGACATTCCGCCAGGTTTCCACGATCGCCTCCGGCACCTCGAACGGCGCATGAGGCCATCCGATCACCGCCCTTGCCGCCGCGATCTCCGCCGCACCGAGCGGTGCGCCATGGGTCTTTTCCGTACCCTGTAGATTGGGCGCGCCCTTGCCGATGATCGTCCGGCAGGCGATCAGCGACGGCCTGTCCGCCTCCCGTGCCTGGCCGATGGCCTCCGCGATCGCCTCGAAATCATGACCGTCAATATCCCAGACGTCGAAGCCCGCCGCCTTGAACCGGGCAGGCTGGTCCATCGATGTGGAAAGCGAGGTCGGCCCGTCGATGGAGATGGAATTGTTATCCCAGAGGACGATCAGCCGCGACAGCCCCAGATGCCCCGCCAGATCGATCGCCTCATGGCTGATACCCTCCTGCAGACAGCCATCGCCGGCGATCACATAGGTGAAATGATCGACGATCTCAGCACTGAAGCGCTCACGCATCAGCCGCTCGGCAAGCGCCATGCCGACCGCCGTGGCGATCCCCTGCCCCAGCGGCCCGGTCGTCGTCTCGATGCCCTGCGCATGGCCATATTCCGGATGCCCCGCCGTCCGCGCGCCGAGCTGACGGAAACGCTGCAATTCCTCGATGGGCATGTCGGGATAACCGATCAGATAGTGCAGCGCATATTGCAGCATTGAGCCATGACCGGCCGAAAGCACGAAGCGGTCGCGGTCCGGCCATTGCGGATGCAGCGGATCGAGCTTGATGAAGCGGTTGAACAGAACCGTCGCGACATCCGCCATGCCCATCGGCATGCCCGGATGGCCGGAATTGGCCTTCTGCACGGCATCCATGGCAAGGGCGCGGATGGCGTTGGCCATATCCGCCTCACTGACCGGCAACGGATCGGTTTCGGTTTGCAGCAGGGCTTGCGTGTTCATCGTCTTCTCCTCACGAGGCACGGTTTTTGCGTTCGATCAACTGCATGATCAGCGGCGTCAGGATGAGTTGCATGGCAAGGTCGAGCTTGTTGCCCGGCACGACAATCGAATTGGCCCGCGACATGAAGGAATCATGGATCATCGACAGGAGATAGGGAAAATCGATGCCGCGCGGCCGGGCGAAGCGGATCACCAGCATCGATTCATCGGGCGTCGGTATCCAGCGCGCGATGAACGGATTGGAGGTATCGACGATCGGAACCCGCTGGAAATTGATGTCGGTCAGCGTGAATTGCGGCGTGATGTAGCGCACATAATCGGGCATGCGCCGCAGGATCACATCCATGATCGCTTCGGTCGAATAGCCGCGTGTCGAGCGATCGCGATGGATCTTCTGGATCCATTCGAGATTGATGACGGGAACGACGCCGATCTTCAGATCCGCATGCCGCGCCAGATTGACCTTATCCGTCACCGCACAGCCATGCAGCCCTTCATAGAACAGCAGTTGGCTCGGCGGAAACTCCCGCCACTCTGAAAAGCAGCCAGCAGGCGTATTGAGGAGCTTGGCTTCTTCCTCGTCGTGAATATAGGTCCGGGTCTTTCCCGTGCCCCGGCGGCCATATTCCTCGAAAACCGCATCGAGCGTCTCCAGTTCGTTGGCATCGACATGGAAATGCGTGAAGTTCGGATTGCCGTTCTTTTCCTCTTCGGCAACCCTGGCCTTCATGGCCTGCCGGTCATAGCGATGGAACGCATCGCCTTCGATGAACGCCGCCTCGATGTTCTCACGCCGGAATATCTGTTCGAAAATCCGCTTGACCGATGTCGTTCCAGCGCCTGAAGAACCGGTGATCGATATGATGGGATGCTTTGTCGACATGTCGCTCGTTCCCCCTCAGGCCCTGAACAGGCCGCGATTGCTGAAGAGCGGCGCGCGCTCGCCGATATTGCTGGGCTCCGTGTGATAGCGCCCGATCCGTTCGACTTCCCTGGCCGAACCGAAAACCAGCGGAACCCGCTGATGCATGCTTTGCGGAACGAGATCGAGAATGCGATTGATCGTATCGGTCGCCGCACCGCCTGCCTGCTCGATGAGGAAGGCAATGGGATTGGCCTCGTAGACGAGCCTGATCCGGCCAGAACCGTAGCCCTTGCGCTTGTCGCCGGGATAGAGAAACACGCCGCCGCGCACCAGGATCCGGTAGGCTTCGGCCACCAGCGAGGCGACCCAGCGCATGTTGAAGTCCTTGGCCCTCGGACCTTCGGTGCCCTTCAGGCAGTCGTCGATATAAAGCCGCACCGCTTCATCCCACTGCCGGTAATTGGCCGCGTTGATGGCGAATTCCTGCGTCCGTGGCGCGATGATGATGCTCGGATAGGCCTGGACGAAAGTTCCAAGCCGTGTCGAAAAGACAAAGACATGCGTGCCGCTGCCGACCGTCAGCACCAGGGCCAGCTGCGGCCCATAGATAAAAAATCCGGCAGCGAGCTGGTGCCTCCCCTCCTGGAAGAAGGAGGCACCAGGCTCGCTGACCGGTTCACCAACCACTGGGAGGATGGAGAAGATGGTCCCGAGCGAGACATTCGTATCGATGTTGGAAGACCCGTCCAGCGGGTCGATGGCAATGGCGAGCGGCGCTTGGCGGTCGAGCACCACCGGCTGGTCCAGCTCCTCCGAACCATAAAGCGCGATCGGCGCATGGCGCATGGCTTCCAGGAACATGTCGTCGGCGAAGACATCGAGATCCTTCTGGGAATCGCCGTCGGCATTCCTGCTGCTGTGGCTGCCGTTGAAGGCCTTGCCGAGCGCGCCAAGATTGATCGTATTGCGGATTTTGACCGCGGTCGTCGACAGATGCCGTATGGTGGACGAGACCGCGGCCCGCAATCCGTCCACATCACCCGCATAAGAACCGAGAAAGGCATCAAGGGTCGCCGTGGTCATATCGTCCTCCCGTAACCCGTTGCTCCTCGCCGGGCTTGCAAGAGGATGGAACCAGATGGAGTGCTTTAAGTAAAATTTATTATATTTACGTGTTAAATAAATTTCTCTAACTTGAAGACCATGCGCAACCTGACACTGAGACAGTTGAGAGCCATCGAGGCGATCCTGCGGCACGGCACGATCGCCGCCGCGGCCAATGAGCTGGGGCTGACCCCGCCCGCCGTCACGCTTCAATTGAAGCAGGTCGAGGAGGACGCCGGCATCATCCTGTTCGACCGGACCAATGAAGGCCTCAAGCCGACGGCGGCCGGCCTCGCTTTTGTCGATGCGGCCCAGATGATTCACGAGAGGTTGCGTTTGCTCGACGATGAAATCGACGCCATCAAGGGGCTGAGGGTCGGCAGCTTGAGGTTGGGCGTCGTGTCGACGGCGAAATATTTCGCGCCGCGGATGATGGCGACCTTCGGCAAGGATCACCCCGATATCGCGATCAAACTTGCCATCGGCAACAGGGCGGAAACGATTGCCAGCCTCAAGAACCATGAGATGGACATCGCCCTGATGGGGCGTCCGCCCAAGGACATTCCCCTGCGATCAGCCGTTTTCGGCGATCATCCGCTGGTCATGATCGCCGCACCCGACCATCCCCTCGCCAAATGCCGCGACATCACCAAGGAGAGGATCGCGCAGGAGCATTTCCTGGTCAGGGAGCCCGGTTCGGGAACCCGCATCTCGCTGGAGATATTCTTAAGCGAACTGCCGGGAAGGCTGGACGATCTCGGCACCGAGATGTCCTCCAACGAAACCATCAAGCAGGCCGTCATGGCCGGCCTCGGCATCGCATTCATTTCCGCGCATACGATCGCCATGGAGCTTGAAACCGGCCGGCTGGTCATCCTCGATGTCATCGGCATGCCGATCCGCCGGCAGTGGTTTTTCGTGGTCAGGACCGACAGGACGATGTCACCGGCGATGAAGGCCTTCCAGGAATTCCTGACCTCGAAAGGCGCGCAATGCCTGCCATTCTTCGACCGGCTCTATCCTGAGGCCGCCGCCCTGGCCTACCATCCGCCGTCATAGGGTTCGTCGTTTTCGGACGGAACGGCAACTCTCGTCCTGTCGGCACAGCCCTGTTTCAACCGCAGCAGCGACGGCACTTTCGAGGCATGAATTCCTGTGACAAGCACAGGCACAGGAATCCATCCTCGGCCCTTCATTCCTTTGGCGGCGCAGAATGGCTTGGACCGAGCATTACGCGGCTTATTTCTTCTTGATACCGATTGCCCGGCCAACACGCGCCGGCATCGGCAGTTTCGAATGGGCCGCGCGATAAAATTCCAGCTTCGGCAGGATATCAGCCGGAAACGGGCTGACCTTCGGTCCGCTCATATCGATATGCAGCGACAGGACCTCGGCCGTCGCCGCCACCCAGCCATCCCGATGAATGATCTCATTATAGGTGTGCAGGCGCTTGCCGTCGAAATCGATGAGCTGGCTGGTTACGGTGACGATATCGCCCAGATGCAATTCCCTGACATAGCAGATATGGATTTCGGCAGTGTAGATCGTCAGCTTGCGTTCGGCCGCATAGGATGGGCCGAAACCGAGCTCCGCCAGGAATTCGTCACCCCCGCGGTCGAACACCACATTGTAGTACGCCATGTTCAGATGGCCATTGTAGTCGATCCATTCCTTCTCGATGGCGATCGGCGTGGAGTGATGCAATTCACCCTCTGACATGCTGTTCTCCTGCTGGACTGTGGACTGGTTGAAAATTAACGATGCGCGGACCTGAGCGCGCTGGGCGGCCTGCCCTCGAAATGTCTGAACGTGCGCGTGAAGGCAGCCGCGGAGGAAAATCCGGTCCGCGCCGCGATATCCGCTAGAGGTGACCGCGTATCGGTGATCAGCCGCCGCGCCACTTTCAGCCGCAGGCGCAGATAATAGCGCCCCGGCCCCTCGCCGACCGCCTTGGAAAAGATCTTCTCCAGGCTTCGGGCGCTGAGCCCGCAGCGTTTCGCGATCGCCCCGATGGTCAGCGGCGCATCGATATGCCCCTCCATCAGCCGGATCGCGCCCGCCAGTTTCGGGTGCACATCGTCAAGCCGTCCGAGCGAAACCAACGGCTGCGCATCGCTGGAGGCATGGGCTTCGTCATAGATGAACACGCTCGCCACATCGAGCGCCACCGACATACCGACGCGCGACCGGATCAGATGCAGCATCAGGTCGAAGGTCGGCGAGGCGCCGCCGCTGGTGAACACCGGCCCGTCTATGACATAGCGGTCCGGCCTCACCTCGGTGTCGGGAAATTCGGCAGTGAATTCCTCCATATCCTCCCAATGGGTCGTCGCCTTCCGCCCTGAGAGAAGCCCGGCACGGCCGAGCAACCATGAGCCGGCCTCGATGCCGCCGATCATCCGGTAATTGTGGGCCGCCCGGCGCAGATTGGCGGTGAATGTCGTGCGCGCGATATCCGAAGTACCAAAACCGCCGACAACCAGCAGCATATCCGCCTTTTTTGATGTGTCGAATGAACCGGATACGGCAATCGGCAAGCCGCAGGTGGTGATGGCGGGTTTGCCGTCGAGCGAAACGATCCGCCATTTGAACAGCGTGCCGCCGGAAACGCGGTTGGCGGCGCGCATCGGGTCGATCGTCGAGGCAACGCACAATAGCGACGCACCTGAGAAGACGAGCACGGTCACGTCAAGCGTGCCGGTGTCAGGAAAAAAGAGTGGCGAGGTTTCGCTATTCATCAATTACAATTCGTATATCGCAAAACATGATTTGGCAATCACGGCATGATCGGTGCAACAAAAGCAAGGGAGAACAGCAATGGCATTGACCCCCAATCGCGACGTGTTCATCACCTGCGCCGTCACCGGTGCGGGCGATACGACCGGTCGCTCCGACAAGGTCCCGGTGACGCCGCGCCAGATCGCCGATGAGTGCATTGCCGCCGCCAATGCCGGCGCGGCAATCGCGCATATTCACGTCCGCGACCCCAAGACCGGCAAGGGCTCGCGTGACGTGGCGCTCTATGCCGAGGTGGTCGAGCATATCAAGGCGTCAGGCGTCGACATGGTGCTCAACCTCACCGCCGGCATGGGCGGCGATCTGACGCTCGGCAATGTCGAAAAGCCGCTGCCGCCATCCCCTGGCGGAACCGACATGGTGGGCGCAACCGAACGCCTGGAGCATGTGGCGAAGCTCTTGCCCGAAATCTGCACGCTCGATTGCGGTACGATGAATTTCGGCGAGGGCGACTATGTCATGACCAATACGCCCGCCATGCTGAAAGCCATGGCGGCGCAGATCCAGGCGCTGGGCGTTCGCCCGGAAGTCGAGATTTTCGACACCGGCCACCTTCTCCTTGCCAAATGGCTCTATGACCAGGGCCTTCTGGACGATCCCGTCATGGTGCAGCTCTGCATGGGCATCCCCTGGGGGGCGCCCGATGATATCACCACGCTCCTGGCGCTGACCGGCAATCTGCCCTCCGACTGGACGTTCTCGGCCTTCTCCATCGGCCGCAACCAGATGCCCTATGCGGCGATGGCGGTGCTGGCCGGCGGCAATATCCGCGTCGGCCTCGAAGACAATATCTGGCTCGACAAGGGCGTTCTCGCCAGCAACGGGCCGCTGGTCGAACGCGCCGTCAAGATCGCCGAAGGCATGGGCGCGAAAATCCTCGGGCCGGACGATGTGCGCGCCCGCATGAAGCTGACGAAGCGCTGGTGAGATCGTCATGGTGAAAATTCGCAAGGCCGCGGCCGTAGGCGGTGGCGTCATCGGCGCCGGCTGGGTCGCCCGCCTCCTCCTCAACGGCATCGATGTTTCGATCTTCGACCCCGATCCGGAAGCCGAGCGCAAAGTCAGCGAGGTAATGAAGAATGCCCGCCGCGCCTATAAGGCCATGCTGCCGGACGGCCTGCCGCGCGAGGGAAAGCTCACTTTCTCAGGCACCATTGCCGAAGCGGTCGCGGGCGCTGATTTCATTCAGGAAAGCGTGCCGGAACGGCTCGACCTCAAACACAAGGTTCTGGCGGAAATCGACCGCCACGCGGCGATAGACGCCATCGTCGGCTCGTCCACCTCAGGCATTCTGCCGTCCGAGATGCAGACGGCGATGCGGCATCCCGAACGTCTGGTCGTCGGCCATCCCTATAATCCGGTCTATCTCCTGCCATTGGTGGAGATCGTCGGCGGCAAGCTGACCTCCAGCGAAGCCGTCGAGAAAGCCCGCGCGCTTTATGACTCGATCGGCATGAAACCGGTGGTGATCCGCAAGGAGATCGAGGCTTTCGTCGGCGACCGGCTTCTTGAGGCGGTGTGGCGCGAGGCGCTGTGGCTGATCAAGGACGACATCACCACCGTCGAGGAACTCGATGACATCATGCGCTATTCCTTTGGCATCCGCTGGGCGCAGATGGGCATGTTCCAGGTCTATCGCGTCGCCGGCGGCGAAGCCGGCATGCGTCACTTCATGGCACAGTTCGGCCCCTGCCTGTCATGGCCCTGGACCAAGCTGATGGACGTGCCCGAGTTGACGGATGAGTTGGTGGACAAGATCGCCGACCAGTCCGACGAGCAGGCGCACGGCCTCTCCATCCGCGAACTCGAACGCATCCGCGACGACAATCTGGTCGCCATCATGGAAGCCCTGTCGCGCCAGAACAAGGGCAAGGGCTGGGGGGCCGGCGCGCTCTACAAGGATTATACCAACCGCCTGTCGAAGCTGGCGCGGAAGCCGGCGATCTCCAAATCGGCCGAAAAGGCCAAGGCCGGCAAGGCTCGGAAGAAGAAAGGCTGACGTCATGGATTTCGGTCTGACCGAAGAGCAGAGACTGATCGTCGAGACAACAAGGGCCTTTGTCGAAAACGAGCTCTATCCGCATGAGGCGGAAGTCGAGCGCACCGGCGTTCTGCGCAAGGAGCTCGTGGACGAGATCAAGCAGAAAGCCATCGAAACCGGTCTTTATGCAGCCAACATGCCGGAGGGGGTCGGCGGCGCCGGGCTGGATACGGTCTCATGGCTGCTTTACGAAAAGGAGCTTGGCCGCGCCAATTACGCGCTCCATTGGACATGCGTCGGCAGGCCCTCCAACATCCTCCTCGCCGGCACGGACGCCCAGAAGGAAAAATACCTTTATCCCTGCATTCGCGGTGAGAAATCCGATTGTCTCGCCATGACGGAGCCGGGCGCCGGTTCCGATCTGCGCGGCATGAAGGCCACCGCCGTGGAAAAGGGCGGCGACTGGCTCGTCAACGGCACGAAACACTTCATCAGCCATGCCATGGAGGCCGATTTCGTCATCCTTTTCGTCGCCTCCGGCGAGGAAGACACCCCACGCGGCAAAAAGAAGAAAATCACCGCCTTTTTCGTCGACAAAGGCCACCCCGGAATGACGATCCGCGAAGGCTACCGCAATGTCTCGCATCGCGGCTATTCCAACGCCATCATCGAATTTGACGATTGCCGTTTGCCAAATGAAGCCATTCTCGGCGAGGTGCACAAGGGCTTCGAGGTGGCCAATGCCTGGCTCGGCGCAACGCGCCTGCAGGTGGCCGCCACGTGCCTTGGCCGTGCCGAACGGGCGCTTACCCACGCCATCGAATATGCGGCGCAGCGCGAACAGTTCGGCCAGAAGATCGGCAAGTTTCAGGGCATCTCCTTCAAGCTTGCCGATATGGCGACCGAACTGAAAGCCGCCGACCTCCTGACATTCGAGGCCGGCTGGAAGTTCGATCAGGGCACCGTGACCGATGCCGACATGGCCATGGCCAAGCTCAAGGCGACGGAAGTCCTCGCCTTCGTTGCCGATGAGGCGATCCAGATCCATGGCGGCATGGGCCTGATGGATGACCTGCCGCTGGAACGCATCTGGCGCGACGCCCGCGTCGAGCGCATCTGGGAAGGCACTTCGGAAATCCAGCGGCACATCATATCCCGCGCCCTGCTGCGCCCTCACGGTGCATGATGGCGCATAAGCTTGACCGTCTGCTTCGCCCCAAGACCATCGCCGTCTTCGGCGGTCTTCAGGCCACCGAGGTCATAAAACAATCGCAGAAAATGGGATTTTCGGGCGAAATCTGGCCCGTGCATCCCAGGCATGACGAGGTCTTGGGCCTCAAAGCCTATCGCTCCGTCGCCGATCTGCCCGGCAGCCCTGACGCCGCCTTCATCGGCGTCAATCGTTTCCTCACGCTCGATATCGTGCGGGAGTTGCGTGCGGCCGGCGCCGGCGTCGCCGTGTGCTATGCCTCCGGCTTTCTGGAGGCCGGCGCCGACGATGCCGACGGCGCGAGATTGCAGGACGAACTCGTGGAAGCCGCCGGCGATATGCCGATCATCGGGCCGAACTGCTACGGCCTGATCAATTACTGCGACGGCGCCCTGCTCTGGCCCGACCAGCATGGCGGGCGGCGGCTTGCGCCTGGCGAGCCTGGCGTCGCCATCATCACCCAATCCTCGAACATCGCCATCAACATGACGATGCAGACGCGCGGCCTGCCGATCGCCCATGTCATGACGGCGGGCAACCAGGCGCAGACCGGCCTGCCCGACATGGCCATCGCGCTGATCGAGGATGAGAGGGTGACGGCGCTCGGCCTCCATATCGAGGCCTTCCAGTCGGCAGCCGGCTTCGAGGCGCTGGCGAAACGCGCCCGCGAGCTGCGAAAGCCCATCGTCGCCATGAAGGTCGGCCGCTCCGCCCAGGCCCGCGCGGCGACCGTCTCGCACACCGCTTCGCTGGCCGGATCGGACGCCGCATCCGACGCCTTCCTGAAAAGGCTCGGCATCGCACGCGTCAATTCGATTCCCTCCTTCCTCGAAACGCTGAAGCTCCTGCATGTACACGGCCCGCTCGACGGCAATACGCTGAGCTCGATGAGTTGCTCCGGCGGCGAGGCTTCCGTCATGGCCGACGCCGCGGAAGGCCGCGCAGTCGCGTTTCCGCCGCTGACGCCGGAACATCGCGCTTATGTGAAGTCGACGCTCGGCCCGCTGGTCGCGGTCGCCAACCCGCTCGACTACCATACCTTCATCTGGAACGATGAGCCGGCGCTGACCCAGACATTCACCGCCATGATTTCCGGCGGTTTCTCGCTCAACTGCCTCGTCATCGATTTTCCGCGCAGGGACCGCTGTTCGGATGTCGATTGGTGGGCGACCGTACGCGGGTTCGAAGCGGCGCTAAAGGCCAACAACGCCAAGGGCGCCATGATCGCCTCTCTGCCGGAAAACATCCCCGAGGATTATATAGCGGATCTGATGGCGCGCGGCATCGCCCCTCTCTGCGGCATCACCGAAGCCTTCGATTCTGCGGAAGCCGCCGCCTTCATCGGCCGGGCATGGAAAAAGCCGCTCGCGCCGCCGGTTGCCCGCCCCGTGGCAAAGGCTGGTCCCGATATCCTTGAGCTCGACGAAGCACAGGCGAAATCCATTCTCCGCCGCCATGGATTGCCCGTACCGGCCGGCAGCCGCTGCGCGAATGCCGATGAGGCCGTGGCGGTCGCCGAAGGCCTCGGCTATCCCGTCGCGCTGAAGGCCTTGGGCATTGCCCATAAATCCGAAATGAACGCCGTGCGGCTCAATCTGAGAGACGGCGAAGCGGTCAGGTCGGCGGTCGACGAACTCGTGCATCTCGGATCAGGCCTCTATGTCGAACGCATGGTCACCGGGGCTGTCTCCGAACTGCTGGTCGGCATTATCGATGATCCGCAGTTTGGGCCGGTCATGACGCTCGGCACAGGCGGCGTTCTCGTGGAACTGTTGCAGGACAGCGTGACCATTCTCCTGCCGTCGAGCCGTGATGACATCGAGGCCGCGCTGCGATCCCTCAGGATGTTCCCACTCTTGGAAGGCTATCGCGGCAGGCCGAAGGCGGATCTGCAAGCCGCACTCGACGCCATTCATGCCATCGCGGCTTTCGCCGTGGAGCATGCCGGGCGGATTTGCGAACTCGACATCAACCCGCTGCTTGTCTGCGGCGAGGGAAAAGGCGCATGGATTGCGGATGCGCTGCTCGTCACAAAGGGAGAACTGAAATGAGCGACGTGATCAGGACGCGCCGTGAAGGCGGCATTCTCGAAGTCACGCTGGATCGGCCGAAGGCCAATGCCATCGACCTGAATACCAGCCGGCTGATGGGTGAGACCTTCCAGGCATTCCGCGACGACCCCGACCTGCGCGTCGCCATCGTCCAGACCGAGGGCGACAAATTCTTTTGCGCCGGATGGGATTTGAAGGCGGCGGCGAGCGGCGATGCGGTCGACGGCGATTATGGCGTCGGCGGCTTCGGCGGATTGCAGGAATTGCGCGACCTCAACAAGCCGGTGATCGCCGCCGTCAATGGCATGGCTGTCGGCGGCGGCTTCGAACTCGCCCTCTCCTGCGATCTGATCTATGCCGCCGACTATTCCAGTTTCGCCTTGCCGGAAATCCGTGCGGGAACGCTGGCCGACGCCGCGACGGTCAAACTGCCGAAGCGCATCCCCTACCATGTCGCCATGGACCTGCTTTTGACCGGCCGCTGGATGGATGTCGCCGAGGCGCACCGCTGGGGGCTCGTCAACGAGGTGCTGCCTAGGGAAAAGCTGATGGAGCGCGTCTGGGAGATCGCCCGCCTGCTCGAAAGCGGCCCGCCGCTGGTTTTTGCCGCCATCAAGGAAGTGGCGCGGGAAGCCGAAAGCATGGGCTTCCAGCAGGCCATGAACATGATCACCAAACGCAAGTTCCGCACGGTGGACGTTCTCTATGCCTCGGAAGACGGCCAGGAAGGCTTCAAGGCCTTCGCCGAAAAGCGCGATCCCGTGTGGAAAGGCAGATGAGCACCGACTATTCCGAGCTGATCGACCAGGAAACCTGGGCGTTCATCGAGCGCACCAATGGTTTTTATCCACCTGATGCGGTGGACCTCACGGTTGAACGGCAGCGCGAAATCTACGACCGCATGGCCCAAGCGTTTCATGCGGGCTATCCCGTTGACATCGCCTCCGCCGACACCTTCATCGAAACCGGCACGCACCGCATTCCGATCAGGGTCTATGTCAAGAAAGCCGTCGAGCCCGAAGTCATCTGCCTTTATTTTCACGGCGGCGGCTTTGTCGTCGGCGGGCTCGACAGCCATGACGATGTCTGCGCCGAACTGTGCGAGGCGACCGGCTTCCGCATCATATCGGTCGATTACCGGCTGGCGCCCGAACATGCGCATCCCGCCGCATTCGAAGATTGCCGCGCCGTCTTCGCGCATATTGCCGCGACATCCGATCTGTCGGTCGTGCTCTGCGGCGACAGCGCCGGCGGTAATCTCGCCGCCGCTATCGCCCATCATCTGCGCGGCGGCAAACGCGCGCCCGTCGGTCAGGTCCTCATCTATCCAGGCCTCGGCGGCAGAACCGATGAAGGCTCCTACCTCACGCATGCCGAAGCGCCGATGCTCACCACCCGCGATGTGCTCTATTATGCGGAAATCAGGAGCGGCGGCCATGACTGGTCCAATGATCCGCGCTTTGCACCGCTCTCCGACAGCGATTTCTCCAACCTTCCCGCCACCGTGGTCTTATCAGCCGCATGCGACCCGCTTTCCGATGATGGACGGCGCTACTGCGACCGGATCGTCGCCGCCGGCGGCAAGGCGTTGTGGAGAAACGAGCCGGGTCTCGTGCACGGCTATCTGCGCGCCCGCCACAACGCCGGACGCGCCGGCGCCAGCTTCCGCCGCATTTGCAAGGCGGTTCAGGCGCTTGGGCTGAACGGCTGGCCCGTTTCCTTATAAAAGCTAGAGCGGTTCGTGTTTTGATGGAATCGCGAGGCGCCCCCTCTGGCTTGCCAGCCATCTCCCCCTCAAGGGGGGAGATTACGCCTTCACGAAGGTTTGGTACCAATTGCAAACGTTGCAGAACGAACGCCAAGAGCCGTGTCAGCCAATCTCCCTCCTTGAGGGGGAGATGCCCGGCAGGGCAGAGGGGGGGGGGTACTGTCTCGCCCGGCGTTCCCAATTCAATATGAAATGCTCTGGCCTGTTCCCTTATAAAGACTATCCCAGCTTCGACGGGATCAGCCGTTCCAGGCGGCGGAACAGGAAGACGATGATTCCGGTGATGACGAGATAGCCGGCCGCGAGCAGCAGCAGCGGTTCGTAGGTGATGAACGTATCCTGCCGGACGCGCGATGCCACGGCATAGAGATCGATCACGGTGATCGTCGCGACGAGCGGCGTTGCCTTCAACTGCAATACCGCCTCTCCCGCCAATGTCGGCAAGGCTCGATGGATAGCCTGCGGCAGCCAGATACGCCGCAAAATGGTGAAGCGTCGCATGCCGAATGCCCGCGCCGCCTCCAACTGCCCCTTGGGCACGCCGGCAAAGGCCCCGCGCATGACCTCGCCCTCATAACCGGCATAGGACAGCGTCAGCGCCAGCACGGCATAGGGCCATGCCTGGCGCAGATAGGGCCACAGTTCGGAGTCGCGAATCCAGGGATATTGCGGGAACAGCGAACCGAGCCCGTAATAGAGCAGCCAGAGCTGCAGGAGCAGCGGCGTGCCGCGAATGACGGTGCAGAAGATGCGCGCCGGCACGGCGACGATCTTCGGCCCTGCCGCCTGCGCCAGTCCGAGCGGCACCGCCAAAAGGAAACCGAGAACGCACGTCACCACCAGGATCCAGATCGTGCGCCACAGGCCCTGCATGATCAGATCGTAATAGTTGGGCAGCCAGTCCCATCTGAGAAAGAAGATCGAGGCAGCGATGAGACCAAGCCCGATCAGCGCCAGCACGATACGGTGCGGTGGCAGACGGCGGATCTCCGCGTCGCCATTCTGCTTGGGCGCGATGCGAAAGGTTTGGACCGTCGTCTCGCTCATGCTCACGCCTCCCTTAGGGAAGGCATGCCGCGCCGCGCCCATTTTTCCACCCTGGCAACGATCGCGTTGGAAAACAGCGTAACCAGGAGATAAAGCAGGCCTGCCGCCATGTAGAACAGGAAATAGGCCTTGGTCGCGCCCGCCGCCTGCCGGGTTTCAAGCGTCAGCTCGCTGAAGCCGACGACGGCGAGCAAGGCCGTATCCTTCGTCGCGATCAGCCAGAGATTGGCAAGCCCCGGCAATGCATGTGGCAGCATGGCGGGCAATGTGATGCGCCGCATCATGATGCCGGGCGACATGCCATAGGCGCGCGCGGCCTCTATTTCGCCCTGCGGGATCGCCTTGATCGCGCCGCGCAACACTTCGGTTCCATACGCTCCCTGGACGAAGCCGAGCACGACAATACCCGCAACGAGACCGCTGATATTGATGGGCGTATATCCCATGGCTTCGAGGATGCGATTGATCAGGTCGGTTCCCGCATAATAGAGCAGCAGGATCAGCACGAGCTCGGGAACCGCGCGCACGATCGTGGTGTAGATCGCCAGGAGATCCCGGATGACCGGCCCGCCATAAAGCTTGCCATAGGCGCCGAACGTGCCGATCACCAGGCCGAGACCGAACGCACCAAGCGCGATCTGCAGCGAGTTCGCCAGCCCGCGCAAGAGATTGCCGCCCCAGCCCGGCGGCACGGGGGAAAGTAGCTCGAACATGCCGGAAATAGCGGCGGGAAAAATCGATGCGTCGGCCAAGCCGTTCTCGTTTCACGGGTTATAAATGAACGCCAGACGATGAAATACCGGAGGACGTTTCTCCTTCCTCCGGCGCGGCCTCAGCCGCCATAGATATCGAAGGTGAAATACTTCTTGGATATCGCGTCATATTTGCCGTTTTCACGGATGTCCTTGATGGCGGCGTTGATCTTTTCCTTCAGCTCGGTTTCGCCCTTGCGCATGCCCACGCCGACGCCCGGCCCGAGGATTTCGACATCATCGGCCACCCTCCCCTTGATCTCGCAGCAGGCCTTGCCGGCATCCGTTTCGGCGAAGGTTTCGAGCGCCAGCGAGTCCGCCTGCGTCGCATCGATGCGCCCGGCGGCCAGATCCTGGTTGGCTTCGTCCTGGGTCTGGTATTCCTTGATTTCGGCGGCTGTGTCGCCGAAATATTTCTTGGCATAGACCTGATGGATCGTCGAAACCTGCACGCCGAGGATCTTGCCCTTCAAGCCCTCGGGCGTCGCCTCCATCTCCACATCCCTGGAGCCGAGGATCACCGTCGGCGTGTTGTAATATTTATCCGAGAAATCGATCGTCTTCTTGCGTTCGTCGGTGATCGACATGGACGCCGTGATGATGTCGATCTTCTTCGTCAGCAATGCCGGGATGATACCGTCCCACGAAACCGGCGTGATGACGCAATCGAGCTTCGCCTGCTCGCAGATCGCCGTGGCGATCTCCACTTCCCAGCCCTGCCATTTGCCCGACGCATCGGGCGAAGCGAAGGGCGGGTACGGCTCGGCGGCGATGCCCACCTTGATCGTTTCAGCGCTTGCAGCTCCCATTCCAGCCGCGGCCAGCGCGATGGCGGCAACCGCCATTTTCAAAAGTGTCTTCATTCTCATCTCCTTTTTTTCATTCGTTCCCCGGGATTGTTCCCTGTTTTTCAGATCGCTCATGAAACCGTGCGGATAAACTGCTTCAAACGTTCGGATTTCGGCGATCCGAACAGTTCTTCCGGCCGCCCCTCTTCCTCGACGATGCCGTTGTGCAGATATATCACATGACTCGCCACCTCGCGGGCGAACTTCATCTCATGGGTGACGAGCAGCATCGTCCGCCCCTCTTTGGCGAGATCGGCAATGACTTTCAGAACCTCGCCGACGAGTTCGGGATCGAGCGCCGACGTGGGTTCATCGAACAGCATGACGCGTGGCTGGATGGCCAGCGCCCGCGCAATGGCGCCGCGCTGCTGCTGCCCGCCCGAGAGATAGGCGGGATAGACGTCGCGCTTTTCGGAAAGCCCCACCCGCTCGAGCAGTTGCTCGCCGATCGCAATGGCCTCGTCGCGCTTCATGCCCAGGACATGAATGGGCACTTCGATGACGTTCTGGATCAGCGTCATATGATGCCACAGATTGAAATTCTGGAAGACCATGCCGAGGCGGCTGCGAAGGCGCTCGATCTGGCGGCGATCGGTCGGATATTGACCGCCTGCGCCGTCGCTGATCATCCGCACATCTTCGCCATTGATGCGGATGACGCCGCTGGTCGGGTTTTCGAGGAAATTGATGCATCTGAGGAATGTCGATTTTCCCGAACCGCTGCCACCGATGAGCGCAACGACATCGCCGTCTCGCGCCTCCAGGGAAACACCTCTAAGGACTTCGAGGTCTCCGAACCGCTTGTGCAGGTTCCAGACATGGATGGCTTCGGCCCGTTCAGTCGTTATCGGATGGAGTGTATCCGTTGAAACGGCTGCGGCCGGAGACGCCGTCATTCCACACTGCCCATCTGTGATAATTTCGCACGATTGATCATGACGTCGCTCGCTCCGCCTCTTTTGTCAGCATGGAATTTGATTGTCCAATTTAACCGCATCACACCACTTGCGCTGTAATTATGCAAGCGTATAAATACTGCCCATTATCATTTTCTCGAGTGAGCACGAAATATGACCGCATTCGGTTCCCAGTCGATGGCCCTTCCCCTCAAACGCGTCATCATGCGCATGCCGGACCGCGTCATGGCGGGGGCGGAGCCTGATATTTGGCACTATGGATCGCAATTCGATCCGCACAAAGCATCGCAGCAACACAGCGTCTTTGCCGATCTCGTCGCACGCTCCGGCGCCGAGATCACCTGGATCCGCGACGGCAATGACGGCCTCGCCGATTCGATCTTCACCCATGATCCGTCCCTGGTTACCAATGAGGGAGCGATCCTCCTGCGCATGGGCAAGCGCTTGCGTCAGGACGAGCCGGATCTGCATCACGAAACCTACAGACAGATGGATGTTCCGGTTCTTGGCCGCATCGAAGCGCCAGGTACTGTCGAAGGCGGCGATTGCGTCTGGGTCGATGACAAGACCCTGGCGGTCGGTCGCGGCGTGCGCACCAACCAGGCCGGGATCGAACAACTGGCTGCGATCCTGGCGCCGCTCGGCGTCACGGTGCTTGGTTTCGATTTGCCGCTCTGGCATGGCGAAGACGCCTGCCTGCATCTCATGTCCGTCATTTCACCCTTGGCGGAAAAGCTGGCGCTGGTCCATATGCCCCTCCTCCCCGCCGCCTTCTATCAATTGTTGAAGGAGCGCGGCATCCGCATGGTTGCGGCGCCGGAGGACGAATTCGCCGCCAGCAACGGGCTCAATCTCAACGTGCTGCCGACCATGCCCTATGAAATCATCGCCGTTGCCGGTTTCGAGGGAACCAAGGCCGCCATGGAAGCTGCGGGATGCACAGTTTCAACTTTCGAGGCGGACGCGTTGTGCATCGCCTGTGAGGGCGGCCCGACCTGTCTGACGCGTCCGGTCTGGCGGCAATGACCGAACAGATCGCCACACGCAAGAGCTTCCGCCGCGCGGGCGAGGACAAGCGGCGCGAGGATCTGATCGCGGCGACGCTGGAATGTGTCGCCGAAAGCGGGCTTGCCGGCGCGACCATACGCGAGATCGCCCTGCGCGCCGATGTAACCCCCGGCCTGATCCGCTATTATTTTCCAACCAAGGATGATCTGATCAGCGCCGCCTACCGGGCCGTCATGGATCGCATGACGGTTCAGGCGGGCGACGCCTTGAAAAACGCCGCCGATGATGGGCGGGCGCGGCTTTCCGCATTCGTCACCGCCAATCTTGGCCAGCCCATCATGGATCCGCACAATCTCTCGCTTTGGGCCGGCTTCATCGCGCTCGTCCATGCCGATCCCATTATGGCGGCAGCGCATCGCGACGGATATCTCCGCTTCCGCGATGAATTGGAAATCCTCATTCGCGAAGCATTGATAGCCGCCGGCAAGCCGGCTGAACCACACCACACCCGCCGCCATGCAATCGCGGTCAACGCGATCATCGATGGCCTCTGGCTGGAAGGCTGCCTTGCCGGCGATATGTTCGCCAAGGGCGAATTGGCGGTGACAGGCGTCTCGGCCATAGAGGCCGTTCTTGGAGTTTCCCTGCAAATCGAAGGAGGCGCAGCATGATGCGCTATGCATCCGTTACCAACCGTCTGGCCGGATTGGGGTCGGATAAATGGGCCGTCCACATCCGCGCACGCGAGATGCGGCAGGCCGGAGCCGAAATCATCGAACTGACGATCGGCGAACCTGATATTCCGACGCCCTCCGACATGATCGATGTAGCTGACAGGGCGATGCGCGCCGGCCGGACCGGCTATTCCAACGGTCGCGGCGAGCCCGGCGTCCTTGCCGCCCTTGCCGCCAAATATAGCGAACGGACCGGCAGGCCGATCACGCCTGAGAATGTCATGTGCTTTCCCGGAACGCAGACGGCATTGTCGATCGTCATGCTCGGCCTTGCCGAAGGCGGCGATGAAATCATCACCGGCGATCCGCTCTACGCCACCTATGACGGCGTCATCCGCGCCACAGGCGCTACCCGCATTTCTGTGCCACTGCATCCCGAAAACGGTTTCCGGATGCAGGCCGCCGATCTTGAGAAAGTCATCACACCGAAAGCCAGGGTGCTGCTTCTCAACACGCCGCACAACCCGACAGGCGCCGTGCTCGGTAAAAAGGAACTGGCGGAAATCGGCGAAGTCTGCCGCAAGCACGATCTCTGGATCGTCTCCGACGAAGTCTACGAACTCCTGATCTTCGACGGAAAATTCACCTCGCCGCTCGATCTTCCTGATCTGGCCGACCGCACGATCGCCGTGTCCTCGATTTCCAAATCCCATGCCGCTCCGGGCTTTCGCAGCGGCTGGTGCGTCGGGCCGAAGGCGTTCACGCAGCGGCTGCTGCCGCTCTCGGAATCCATGCTGTTCGGTGTTCAGCCCTTCATCGCCGACATGACGGCCTATGCCCTCGGCAGGCCGTCAGCGGCAGCGGCCACGATGCACGAGAATTATCTGCGCCGCGCTGAGCGCATCTCCGAGCGGCTGAACGGTATCGCGGGCATTGTCTGCAAGGTGCCGCAGGCGGGCATGTTCATTCTCGCCGATATCCGCGCGACCGGCCTTACCGGCGACGCGTTCGCCATGCGGCTGCTTGAGGAGGAGCACGTTGCCGTCATGCCCGGCGAATCCTTTGGAGAAAACCTGTCGGGCTATCTGCGCCTCAGCCTCAGCGTCGCCGACGACAAGATCGATGCCGCCTGCGCCGGCATCGTGCGCCTCGCATCCCGCCTCCAGCAACGGAAATACGCATGACCACGACAGGTGAAGCCCTCGTCCATCTGCTGGAGGCCTATGATGTCGATACGGTTTTCGGCATCCCCGGCGTTCACACGATCGAGCTCTATCGCGGCCTAGCCGCCTCGAAAATCCGCCACATCACCCCACGCCACGAGCAGGGTGCGGGCTTCATGGCCGATGGCTATGCCCGCGCCACCGGCAAGCCGGGCGTCGCCTTTGTCATCACCGGGCCGGGCATCGCCAACACCATCACCGCCATGGGGCAGGCGCGCGCCGATTCCGTCCCGATGCTGGTCATCTCCGGCGTCAATGAGCGCGATACGCTCGGCAAGGGCATGGGTTTCCTGCATGAACTCCCCGATCAGCGCGCCATGCTGCAGACGGTCGCGATGTTCTCGCACCGGATCGAGAACCCTGATGAACTGCCGGCCGTCCTGGCGCGGGCATTCGCCCTCTTCGCCTCCCGCCGGCCGGGGCCTGTTCATATCGAAATCCCGCTCGATGTGATGGCGCAGCCGCTTGCCGATGCCCGGCGATTACCGGAAGATGCGCCGGTCCCTAAGGCATCGCCGGAAGCGCTGGCGGAGCTGACCGAACTCTGCCTCACGGCCGAACGCCCGGTTATCCTGATCGGCGGCGGCGCGAAGACTGCGGCGGCGGACCTGAAGGACCTCTCGGAAAAACTCGATGCGCCTGTCGTGGCGACGACCAATGCGCGCGGCATCCTGCATGCGCATACCCTGCTCGTACCCGCCAGTCCCAGCCTGCGTTCCGTCCGCAAATTGCTCACCGAAAGCGATCTCGTCATCGCCATCGGCACCGAGATGGGGCCGACCGACTATGACATGTACGGCGATGGCGGCTTCCCCAAGTTGCAGCGCCTCGTCCGCATCGATATCGACGCAGAACAACTCGCCCGCCATGCCGCCTTCATGCCCATCCAGGCATCGGCAAGGGAAGCGGTGACGGCTCTTGCCGCACGTCTCCCCGAGCGGCGCAACGCCGGCTCAGGCGCGGACCGCGCCCGGACAACCAGGGACGCTGCATGGGCGGAAATCGCACCGAGAACGCAAAGTCATGTGCGCTTTCTCGATATATTGCGCGATACATTGCCCAATTCGCTCATCGTCGGCGACTCCACCCAGGCCATCTATTCCGGCAATCTCTATTACGATCATGACCGCGTCGGCGGCTGGTTCAACGCCGCCACCGGTTTCGGCGCGCTGGGCTTCGGCCCGCCCGCCGCCATCGGTGCGGCACTCGGCCAGCCGCAGACATCCACCCTCTGCATTGTCGGCGATGGCGGTTTCCAGTTCGTGCTCGGAGAACTCGGCGCGGCGGTCGATGAAAATACACCGGTCATCTTCATCGTCTGGAACAATCGCGGCTACCAGGAGATCGAGCGCGCCATGCGCGATGTCGATATCGATCCCGTCGGCGTGCGCCCCACCCCGCCGGATTATCTCAAGATCGCCGAAGCCTATGGCATTCAGGCGCAGCGCCTTGCAAAGCTCGATGATCTGCCCGCCGCCCTTTTGCAGGCAAAGGCGGGAGGAATGCCGTATCTCCTTGAAATCGACGAGCAACTGGTCGGGTAGTCTTGTGATTTCTAACACTTAGTCTTCGGCTGAGATAAAAACGATGGCGGGACAGCACCCCCTCTGCCCTCCTGAGCTTGTCGAAGGGCGGGCAGAGGGGGGTGCCTCGCGCTTCCCCTCACGGCCGATGCATGGTCTTGACCTCAAGGAAATCCTCAAGCCCGAACTTGCCTCCCTCGCGGCCATTGCCTGACTGCTTGTAACCGCCGAACGGGCTGCCATAGCGGTGCGGCCCGCCATTGATATGCACCATGCCGGCTTTCAACTTCAAAGCCACCCTTTCGGCGCGCGCCGCGTCGCCCGTCTGGACATAGGCTGCGAGCCCATAAGGCGTATCATTGGCAATGGCGATCGCCTCTTCCTCCGTATCGAACGGGATCAGTGACAGGACCGGGCCGAAAACCTCCTCCCTGGCGATGCGCATATCGTTGCGGACATCGGCGAAGATCGTCGGGCGAACGAAATAGCCCGTCTCGAAGCCTTCCGGCTTGCCTGCGCCGCCAACGACAACGCGTGCGCCCTCTTCTATTCCAGCCTCAATCAGCTTTTGCACCCGGTCGAACTGGATATGGCTGACGAGCGGGCCGATATGGTCGCCCTCTTCCTCAGGATTGCCGACGCGCGCCGTGCTGCCCGCCTCCTCTGCAATTTCCACCACCTTGTCATAGACCGAGCGCTGCACGAGCATACGCGTCGGCGCATCGCATGACTGGCCGCTATTGTTGAAGCATTCGAACACGCTGCTGGCCACCCGGTCTTCGAGATCGGCATCCCCAAAGACGATGTTCGGCGACTTGCCGCCAAGCTCCAGCGTCACCCGCTTGACCGTATCGGCCGCATCCTTGCTGACCGCGATGCCGGCGCGGGTCGAGCCGGTAAACGACATCATGTCGACGTCTTTATGCCTGGATAGAGCAGCACCAACCATCGCGCCATCTCCATTGACGAGATTGAAAGTCCCTGCCGGAAAACCAGCCTCGTCGATCATCTCGGCATAGAGCATTGCATTGAGCGGCGTGAACTCGCTCGGCTTCAATACGCAGGTGCTTCCCGTCGCCAGCGCCGGAATGACCTTCAGCGCGATCTGGTTGATCGGCCAGTTCCACGGCGTGATGAGACCGCACACGCCGATCGGCTCGCGCACGACGATATCGCCATTCGGCAATTCCTCGCGCATGGGCACATTCTTCAGCGCGCCGATGAAGCCCTGCAAATGCCCGATACCGACATCCGCCTGCTGCTGCGTGCTCATGGTGATCGGCGCACCAAGCTCCAGCGTGATGGTTCGCGCCATCTCGTCATAGCGCCGCCGATAGATCGCCAGCAGCTTTTCCAGGAGCGCCAGCCGCTCCTCGACGGATGTCCGGCTATAGGTCTCGAACGCCTTCTTCGCCGCCGCCACGGCGCGGTCGATATCCGCAGGCGTCCCCATCGAGATCACGGCGAGGGGCTTTTCCGTCGCCGGATTGATCACCTCGAAATCATTGGCTTTGAGAGGAGGAACCCATTCGCCATTTATATAGAAATCCCGTTTGATGAGCATGACACTCCCCTCTCATGAATCCTGTTGGCTCTATTCTTGCGATCAATCGGGCGAACGCAAGAGCGCCTGTGCCATGCAATGGATTCCACCACCGGTTTTCGAGATTTCGCTCATATCGACGGAGGCGACTTCGAAGCCCAGCGCCTTCAGCTTTTTGATCAGCGTCGTGCTCGATGACGGCGCGATCACGCGGTCGCCGCCCAGCGACATGAAATTACAACCGAGATTGATGGTATCCTGGAACGGCACATCGATGATCTCGTGCCCCTTGCCCATCAGCCAGTCGACGATCCCCGGTTCCGTACAGGCAAGGCAGACGGCGGTCAGCTTCGGCGCGATGGGCACGACCATCAGGTCGATATGCACGTAATATTCATCGATGAAGGCAAGCCGCGTCTCCCAGCCTTCCCTGCGGAACCAGTCTTCGACCTGCCGCGCCCCCTCTTCCTGGGTACGCGCGCCGCCGCAGCCAATCAGCACGCAGCCTTCCTCGATGACGTTGAAATCGCCGCCTTCGAAGGTCCCGGCCGTCACCATGTCGTAGATCGGGATGCCGAGCCGTTCATAGGTGCGGATCGCGGCATAGTTTTCACCGCGCCGCCACCAATTGGCCATCGCGGTGATGATTGCGCCATAGGGCGTCATGACGCTGGAATCGCGCGAATAGACCTGCATCGGCAGTTCCGGTTCCGGCTCGTGCCAGTGGATGTTGACGCCGAAATGCTCGTACGCCGCGACCAGCTCCTTGTGCTGTGCCTGCGCCACCTGGATGTTGCAGGGCGCCTCCCTCAGATGCTTGCGCGACAGCGAACTCGTCGCCATGTGCTTGAGATAGGCCGGCGAGCCCAAAAGGACATCGGTGAGCCGGTCCGTCTCGTTGCGAAAACCCCATTGCTGCAATGGCCGGGTGCCGCCATCGGGGTTGCGCCGTTTCAGCGTGAAGCCATCCGTTGCAAAGGCCTGTTCATGACGCGTCATCGTTCAGTCTCCTCTTGGTATCCACCAGTCGTGCCCGCGGGCTGTCGTGACATATTCCGGCCAACGGAAATGAATGGGCGGCTCGTAATCGCAAAGCGGCGCAATCCATTTTTCGCCGCCGATCCCGCCGCCCGTGCGTTCGATGAATTCGACCTTCGCATTCTGCCGGGCACCCTCGTCCTCGAGCAGACGTAATGCCGTCAGGGCGACTGTCTTCGACGCACAGACCACCATGGGATCGATTGTCTCGGAGATGCCGCCAAGCGCGTTCATCACCCAGCCGGGATAGGCAAAGCCCGGCGGTGCCTTCAGGGCGGGACGCGCCACGTAGATGCGCGCCGTCGGGGCATGCCAGCTCATGTCCGTATAGTCGTCGGAGGTCGAATTGACCTGCGATGGCGGGAGATCGCGGCGCAGAATGGCTTCGGCCTCACGCGGAGAGACCAGCCTCTCGCATTCATCGATGAATGGTTCGTCCAGCGCCTCCGCGCCTGCATTCACCTGAATTTCGCGTCCGATCGCCTTGGCGGCATCGTCCCAGCGCGGCGGACCAACGACTTGAAGCGCTTCCCATGCGACCTCCGCCATCGCGTGATTGGCGAGACCAGGCCGCGATTTGGATACCCAATGCCGCTCCACGCGGCATCCGGTCATGGCGGCAGCATGCTCGGCATTGCGGTCGAGCACGGATGTCACCTGTTCCGCCATGGCGATTGTCGGCACGCGGATCATGTACTGGATTTCGGCAAGTGCCGCCGGCAGATTGTCGGCTGTCGCCTGGCCCGCCGTCAGGATCGCCTCGCTGATCGACCAGCCGCCCTGATGCGGCAGCATGGAATCGCGCAAGGCCTTCGATGTCATGTACATCGTCATCAGCGCATCGTTTGCGCCCGGCGCCCGCACGGCGGAATGCGACTGCGGGATCGGAGCGCCATCGCCCAAACCCCATTTTTCCGGCTGGTCGCAGACAAAGCGGTAGATCATCGAATAGGCCGCGCCGCAATGCGTGTCCCAGCGCACCGTGTTGCACAGCGGCAGCATGTAGAAAGGATGAAACGAAAGCATTCCATCCAGCCCGTCATAATAGCCCTTGGCGGCGTGGATGGGCTTCGATCCCCTCACCTTTTCGGCCGGTTCGCCGGTAAAGCGTAACGTGCCGGGAATGCCGTGCCTCTCCATCGCCGCCTTGGTGGCCAGCAATCCGCCAAGGCTCGATATCCCCAGCCCCGAATGCGGATCGGTGTGTCCGCCCGCATGTTCGCTCAGGCCCGGCCGCGCCCGCCGGACGGTCGCTGCATCCTGGCAATTGCCGGGAACGGCATCATATTCGGCATACATGCCGATAATAGGGGCGCGGCCATTCGTCCCCGTCCGGTTTGACCCCTGACTTGACCAATGCGCGCAGAAGGCCGTGGGCATGCCGGCCGAACCGGCTTCCACATCGAAGCCGTGGCGGCGCAGCAGCGTCACATACCATTCCGCCGACCGGTATTCGCGCCACGCGGTCTCGCCGAAATCGAAGATCGTCCGGGTCCACGACGACAGATCGCCACGATGGCTGTCGATAAAACCCAGCGCCGTCTCCTGAGCAGATGTGACCACGATGCGCCTCCAGTTGGCTGGGAGATAATCATCTGGAAGGCGGGACAAAAAGTGATATGTTTTCTCAAAACCTGCAAATTCCATTCACCTCATCAGCCAAGAGACATCTGATAATGCGCATCCCGTCCACGCAGGCCCTACGCGCCTTGGAAAGCTTCGCGCGGCATGGCAGCGTGTGGAGGGCGGCGGAAGAGCTGCATTTAACGCGCAGCGCGGTGAGCCATCAGTTGCGTCTGCTCGAACGGGATCTCGGCTTCGAACTCCTGCAACGGGATGGCAAGGGCGTGATGCTCACCCCGCGCGGACGCAAATATGCCAATGACATCCGCAAGGCCTTGATCGTTATCGACGATGCGTTCGGTCGCCGCAGCCCCGCCGGTGTCGAGGGCACGCTGCGCATCAGCTGCACCGCCGGCTTCGCCTCGCTCTGGCTGTGCACCCATATTGCCGAATTTCAGGAAAAATATCCTGACGTCGCCCTGCGCATCGTGACGCCGCGTAAGCTTGACGATGTCAGCGATGCCAGCGTCGACCTGTTCATCGCCTTTGGCGACGGCAACTGGCCTGGCCGCGCGGTGGAGCTGCTTTGCGAAGTCCAGTTCACACCGCTTTGCAGCCCGGTGCTCCTCAACAAGATCGGCGGACTGGCGGAGCCGAAGGACGTGTTGAGGGCGCCGCTGCTTCACCTCGATGATTTCGAGGACTGGACGCGCTGGCTGGCGCTCGCCAACGTCGACAACCCGGATTCCGAACGCGGCATCGTCTTTTCCGATATGAATCTCGTCTTCTCGGCCGCCATCACGGCGCAGGGCATAGCGATGGGCGATGAGCTGACCTGCCGTAAGGCCATGAGAGCCGGTCAACTCATCAAGCCGTTCGATTTGAGCATCAAATCACCGAAATCCTATTTCCTGATCACCGATTTCGCCAAATCGGACCATCCGGCGCAACTCGCCTTCATCGAATGGCTCAAATCGCGTTTATCCCAGACCTATACCGCCGGATGAGAAGAAATCCTCCTGGCGTGAAATTCATTCACGTATCCGGGTAATATAATTCAATTGTCGTCCTGGCCGATTGTGCCTAGGCTTTCCCGAAAAGGGGAAGAAGTCAATCGATGCCTCAACGCATTCCAGCAAGCGAAATCACGGCTGCCCAAATCGGGGCCGCCGAAATCAACGCCGAAAATATCGGCAAGACATTCGGAGCCTTTCGCGCGCTCAATGACCTCTCGCTCGATATCAGGCGTGGCGAATTTCTCACCCTTCTCGGACCATCCGGCTCCGGCAAGACGACGTTCCTGATGATCCTTGCAGGCTTCATCGCCCCGAGCGAGGGCCGGCTGATGATGAACGGCAAGGACATCACCCATGTCCCGGCGGAAGACCGTTCCTATGGCATGGTCTTTCAGGGCTACGCACTCTTTCCGCATCTGACCGTCGAGCAGAACATCGCCTTTCCGCTCAAGGTCCGTCGCCGCAATTCATCCGATATCAAGCGCCGTGTCGGCGCGATGATCGAACGGGTCGGCCTCGTCGGGCACGAGAAGAAACTGCCGGCCAAACTGTCAGGCGGGCAACAGCAGCGCGTGGCGCTTGCCCGCGCGCTCGTCTTCGAGCCTTCGGTGCTGCTGCTCGATGAGCCTTTTTCGGCGCTCGACAAGAATTTGCGCGCCCTGATGCAGGAAGAAGTCAAGCGCCTGCATCAGGAAACCGGCACGACATTCGTCTTTGTCACCCACGACCAGTCGGAAGCCTTGGCGCTCTCCTCGCGGGTCGCCATTTTCAACCATGGCGAACTCCTCCAGATCGGGGGGCCGCAAGACGTCTATGAACGGCCGGCCAGCCGTTTTGTCGCGGAGTTCCTGGGCGAGATCAATCTGCTGCCGCTGAAAGGCGTCATCCGCAACGGATCAGGCGCAACCGGGCGGTTCGAGGATCGGGCGATCATCCTCGACAGGGCGACGCAGAAGATCGGCGATGAAGCCGTTGCCGCCATCCGGCCTGAACACATGCACCTGACCGAGACACCGCCGCCAGCCGATTGCAACGCCATCACCTGCTGCGTCGAAGGCGCCACCTATCTCGGCGCGCTGACGAAATATCACCTGAAGACTAAGACCGGGACACCAATCGCCGTATCGATACCGACAGCCGCGGCATCGCCCTTAAATTCCCGAACCGATGTCTGGGTTTCATGGCCGACCAGGGAAGGGTTTTTGCTGCCGGCAGGCGAATAGAACGCAAATAACAGACGCATCCGGGATGTGACCAATAACAATCCAGAGGGAAACAAGATGGATCACGCATTTCAAAAAGACTGCCTAGAAATCCTGGCAAACAAGGTGGAGCGTGGAGAGATCAGCCGGCGGCGCTTTACCCAGATGGCCGCGCTCATCCTGGCGGGCGCGCCGGCCATATTGCGCTCCACGGGCGCCTCCGCCCAATCGAAAGACCTCGTTCTCGTCAATTGGGGCGGCGATGCCATCACGGCCTATGACAAGGCCTATGGTCAGCCATTTACCAAGGAAACGGGCATTATCGTCAAGATGGACGGCTCGGGGCCGACCGAGGGCGCCATCACGGCGCAGTTCAAGAGCGGCAAGCCCAGCTGGGACCTGCTGGATATCGACCCGTTCTCCGGCATCTCGCTCGGCAGGCAGGGCATGCTGGAGCCGATCGATTACACGATCGTCGACAAGAACAAGATGCGCCCAGGCTTCGGCTGGGATCATGCCGCTTCGACCTATTTCTTCTCCTATGTCATCGCCTATGATTCATCGAAATTCGGCGATCAGGCGCCGACGGGGATGGCCGATTTCTTCGATGTCGAGAAATTCCCCGGCAAGCGCTCGCTCTATAAATGGGGTTCCGCCATGTGGGAGGCGGCGCTCATGGCCGATGGCGTGGCGCCGGAAAAACTCTATCCCCTTGATCTGAAGCGGGCGCACGACAAGCTTGCCGCCTTCAAGGAACACGTCGTCGCCTATTGGGGCGGCGGGGCGGAAAGCCAGTCGGTACTGCTCGATGGCGAAGCTTCGATGGCGCTCATATGGTCGACCCGCGCCCAGCTCCTCGAGCAGGATACCGGCGGCCAGATCAAGTTCGTCTGGGATCAGGGATTGATATCGCCGGGCGCGCTCGGCGTGATGAAGAACAATCCCGGCGGCAAGGAAAATGCGATGAAATTCATCGCCAGCGCCCAGGCGCCCGAGCGGCAGCTGGAAATGTTCAATCTCCTCGGCCAGGGACCGGCAAACCCCGCCACCGACGCGCTCATCCCGGACGACAAGAAGCGGATCAACTGCGTCGATCCCGCCAACATGGCCAAGCAGATCCCGCTTGATATGGAGTGGTACGCCGAACATTACGGCTCGGCCCTCGACGAATACACCAAGATCATCTCGGCCTGAGTCGAAATGCTTGAACGAGGGGGGTGTTAAGGGTGCAATGCTTTCAGGAAGCCGCGCCAAAGGGGAATGAATGATCGCAAAATCATCTGGAAAATTGCTTCTGCTCGCACCCTTGCTCCTGTTTCTCGGCCTCGCCTACGTCGTGCCGTTCCTGGGTATCGTCCGCTGGAGCTTCACGCTGCCTGAGCCCGGCATCGGCCAATACAGGGCCGTGTTTTCCGATCCGCTCGTACAGTCCGTCTTCCTCAGAACCTTGCGCATCTGCCTGGTCGTGACGGCCGCTTCGCTTCTGGCCGCCTATGCCATCGCCTATGTCTGGGTGCGCGGCACGCGCCTGCAGCGCATGCTGGCCGAGTTCTGCATCCTCGTCCCCTTCTGGATCTCAGTGCTGACGCGCGCTTTCGGCTGGCTGGCGCTTCTGTCGAACCGCGGCCTGATCAACACATGGCTGGAGGCCGCGGGCATCACCAGCGAACCTCTCGCCCTTGCCCGTAATGAACTGGGTGTGATCATCGGCATGACGCATTTTCTCATTCCCTTCGCCGTTTTCCCCATCGCATCGGCCATGCGCAGCATAGACGAGCGTGTTTTGCTGGCGGCGCGCGGCATGGGCGCATCGCGCAGCCGGATTTTCTGGACGGTCTTCGTGCCGCTGACTTCAGGCGGACTGATCGGCGCGGCCCTCATCGTTTTCGTCTTCGCGCTCGGCTTCTTCGTCACGCCGGCCATCCTCGGCGGCGGCCGCAGCGTCATGGTGGCGGAACTCGTCTATCTCCGCATTTTCCAGAGCCCCGATTGGGGGTTGGGCGCGGCGATCAGCGTGATCCTGGTCCTGTTCATCGGCGTGCTGCTGGCGATGATGCGGCGCTTCATCAAACCTGCGCATCTGGTTGGATAGATTCATAATGCAATCATCACGCCCCGGCCCCGTCCTCCTTATCCTCGCGATGGCCGTCGCCCTGTTCCTGCTGATGCCGCTCATCGCGGTCGTGCCTGTGTCCTTTACGCCGGCGCGCTTTCTGTCGATGCCCTCCGACACGCTGTCGCTGCGCCATTATCAGGCGCTCATCGACAACCCCGCCTGGGCGCATAGCATATTGCTGAGCCTGCGTATCGGCATCCTCTCGAGCTTCATCGCAACGCTGCTCGCCACCCTCTTCGGCCTCGGCATATGGATGTATCAGCCGCGCTTTTCCGCCCTGCTGATCGGCTTCGTGCTGCTTCCGCTGATTGTCCCGCCGGTCGTTTCCGCCATGACGCTCTATTTCCTGATGACCACCCTCTCCGCCTTCAACGACTGGATCGGCTACGACACCTGGATCGGCGTCGCCCTCGCCCACGCTGTCATGATCACGCCCTTTGCGGTCGTCCTCATTCTCGTGGCGCTCTACCAGGTGGATCGAAGGATCGATCTGGCCGCCCGCGGCCTGGGCGCCGGCCTCGCCACGCGCGCCTTCAAGGTGATCGTCCCCAATATCAAATTCGGCATCGCAACGGCGGCACTCCTGTCCTTCGTCCTGTCCTGGGAGGAAATCGGCGTGACGCTGTTCATCACCAGCGTCAACGCCATTACGCTGCCGCGCCTGATGTGGATGGGCCTGCGCGACAATATCGATCCGGCCATCGCCGCGATTTCCGTCCTGCTGATCATTGTCACCGCCATTATTCTTGCCTTAGGAATGATCGTTGGAAAGCGTCGGCGGGACGTGCACTAGACGGAGACTTCAAGTGATTTCAGCAAAAATTATCGCAGCGCTTGAAGGCCTCGTCGGAAAGCGTAGCGTCAGGAATGCCGATGCGCTGCGCGCCATCCATCCGGGCTTCGACAGTCGCAACTTCGATGCGGGCCTGATGGTCACCCCGAACACCAGTTCAGAAGTGGCTGCCGTGCTTCGCCTGTGCAACGATCATAGGATTGCCGTCGTCCCCCATGGCGGGCGCACCGGTCTGGCGGGCGGCGCAGCCTCCACGGCAGGCGAGATCATCCTGTCATTGGCAAGTCTAAACAGGATCGAGGAGATATCGCCCGGCGCACAAACCGTGACCGTCGGCAGCGGCGTGACGCTGCAGGCCTTGCAGGAAGCGGCCGAGCCCCACGGCCTCACCAGCGGCATAGACATCGCCGCGCGCGGCAGCGCCACCATCGGTGGCATGATCTCTACCAATGCCGGCGGCATGGAAGCCTTCCGGCTCGGCGTGATGCGCCAGCGCGTTCTCGGCCTCGAAATCGTACTTCCCGACGGGTCGATCATGAGCGACATGGCGCAGGTCACCAAGAGCAATGAAGGCTATGACCTGAAGCAACTCTTCATCGGGGCTGAGGGAACGCTTGGGATCGTCACCCGCACCGTTCTGAAGCTTAGCGCCAGGGATGAGTTCACCGCCACGGCGCTCCTCGCCTGCCCCTCAGCGGCGGCGGCCGTCGCCCTGTTCGCCCAATTGCAGCGCAACCGCTCTCTGCGGCTGCTGCGGGCCGAAATCATGGAACGGGCCTATTTCCGGCTGGCTGTCGAAGTTCTCGGCCCCCCGGCGCTTGCCGCCCTTGCCGATGCACCCGTTTATCTGATCCTCGAATCCGAGGCGCCCGATCAGCAAACGGCACAAACCTCCTTGGAGAACGCCCTGGCGGGAGGCATCGAAGATGGACTGGTCCTCGATGCCATCATCGCGCAAAGCGAAAGCGACCGGCACCATATCTGGACGGTGCGGGAAGACAGCGATGTCGCCACCCGCGCCTATCCCGACGGATACTGGTTCGACATATCTGTACCCTTGCAGTCCCTGCAGACCTATCTCGACCGGTTTTCGGATGGGACCACAGCCCTTGGAAACGACGTCCGCGGCTTCGTCTTCGGTCACCTCGGCGATGGCAATCTCCACATCTGTGTCGCCAGCGATGGCGACATGCCCAGCAGGGAAGCCGTCAAGACCATCGTCTATGCCGATCTCAAAAAGATGGGCGGGTCCTTCTCGGCCGAGCACGGGATCGGCCTCGAAAAGAAGCCGGATCTCGAAGCCTTCGTCGATCCGGTGAAGCTATCGCTGATGCGGGCGATCAAGAAAACGCTCGATCCCAACGGCATCATGAACCCCGGAAAAATCATCGGATAACGGCCGCAAGCCGCGCCTCGTCCGCGTTCCGCTGGAATGCTCGGCCGGCACGAGGCCCAGCCAGGCCACCAGTTGCTTCGGGCTGTCGAAGCGAGCAGATCGCCGATCTCCGCAACGAGCGTGACGGCCGCTTCCGCGCGTTAGAAGAGATCGGGAAGGAGGCAGGGGGTTCTCGACCGACGCAGCTTGGCCAGTTATTGCCGATCAGGCCGTCTTCCCTCGCCGAAATGCCCCCCGGCCGGGACACGCCCGGGCACAAGTTCTTTGAATTCTCGCCCGTCCTTCTTGGAACCGCTTCCTCCGGACAGTTCAGCACTGCCGGAATCCCCCATGTTTAACGGCTATGTGACAAACCTGAAATCCATCTGAAAACACGGGACAATCGCCTGACATATGCGGGCTCTACAGAGGCTGCGAAAGTGCCGGATCATCTCTGGCACGGTTGCAATATGCCGATGCGGAGAACGCAGCATGAAGATCGTCCAGATCACCGACACCCATCTCAGCCCCGACAAGATGCATTTCAACGCAAATTGGGAGCCGCTTGCCGCCTGGATCGCCCAAACGGATGCGGACCTTGTGATCCATACCGGCGACCTCACCATCGATGGCGCCGATTACGAGGACGATATCGCCTTCTCGATGGAACTGATGCGCCAGCTTCCCGTCCCGATGCTGCTCGTGCCGGGAAACCATGATATCGGCCATTTTCCGGGCTCGTATCAGGAGGTGGATATGACCCGGCTGGAACGCTGGCGGCGCATGGTCGGGCAGGATTACTGGGTGTCGGACCACGGCAACTGGCGGCTTGTCGGGCTGAACAGCCTGCTGTTCGGCTATGGCGACGCTGAAGAAGAGACGCAGTTTGCCTGGCTGGCGGATGTGCTGGCGGCGCGCGATGGCCGGCGCGTGGCGATCTTCACCCACAAGCCGCTTTTCATCGATGAGCCGCGTGAAGGCGATACCGGTTACTGGGGCATCCATCCGGTGCCGCGCCAGCGCCTCTACGATCTGCTCGCCGCCCACGACGTGGCGCTTTTTGCCAGCGGGCATCTGCATTGGGCCTGGAAAGGATCGTTTGAGAAAACCGCGCTCGTCTGGGGACCGTCATCTGCCTTCATCATCGACACGCTGGAGCGCGAGATGCCCGGCGAACGGATTGTCGGCGCAGTCATCCACATGCTTGGCGATGACGTCTCGAGCGAGATCGTCTCCCTACCCGTGCTGACGCCATATTTTATCGATGAAGTAATTCACGAGGTCTATCCGCACTCCGCTCCCGATCCGGTGACGGAGGCGGCGCAATGAGCGTCTTTGCGCTGAGCGATATCCGGAAGTCCTTTGCCGGAAACGCGATATTGAAAGGCGTTTCGCTGGAGGCCGAGGCGGGCGAATTCATCGCGCTCGTCGGCCCTTCCGGCTGCGGCAAGAGCACGCTGCTGCGCATCGTCGCCGGGCTCGACCATGCCGATAGCGGAGAAATCCATATCGGCGGTCGCGAAGTGTCACAATTGAGAGCCGCAGACCGCAACGTCGCCATGGTGTTTCAATCCTATGCGCTCTACCCGCATCTGACCGCCGGCCAGAACATCGCCGTGCCGCTTGCCATGCGCAAGCTGAGCAGCGCGCAACGGCTGCCCTTCATCGGTCCGATGCTGCCGGGCCAGCGCCAGATTTGCGCCGATATCCAGCGACAGGTGGCGGCCATGGCCGTGTCGCTGAAGATCGACCATCTGCTTGACCGCAAGCCGGGCCAGATGTCCGGCGGCCAACGCCAGCGCGTAGCACTCGCCCGCGCCATGGTGCGCGATCCGAGCGTCTTCCTCATGGACGAGCCCCTTTCCAATCTCGACGCCAATTTGCGTGTCCATGCCCGTGGCGAGATCGTTGAACTGCATCGCCGCGCCGGCGTACCGACGCTCTACGTCACCCACGATCAATCCGAAGCGCTGTCGATGGCTGACCGGGTGGCCGTGATGATCGGCGGCAATCTGCTCCAGATCGCCGCGCCACAAGTGATCTACGACGATCCGAGCCATGTCGAAGTCGCGCGTTTCATCGGCCAGCCACGTATCAACTTGCTGCCGACAGTCCGAGATGCTCAAGGCATCGTACAGTTCGGCACGCTGCGTCTCGCGTCAGAAGGCCACGGCGGCGCAAACGTCACGCTCGGCATCCGTCCGGAGTTTGTGCAGCTTCGCGCGCAAGGGCAAGGCATGCTGGCGGCCCGGGTCGAACGGCTGGAGTTTTTGGGCTCTGAAGTCATCGTCTTCGCCAAACTCGCCGTCATCGGCGAAACCGTGCTCGCCAAGGTCACGCCGCTCGAGGCGCGCGGATTGATTGCCGGACAGCCAATCGACCTCAATCTCGACGCCGCGCGGATAATGCTTTTTGCCGAGGATGGTCAGCGACTTCCTTCCGCGCGTGTCACCGCCGCTGTGCGGGAGATCGCTCATGTCTGATGTCGCCCTCCCCGTTTCAGCGATTGAAACAGCGGCCTGGCGCGAAGCGCGGATAGCGTGGCTGCTCGCCTCGCCGGCAATCGTGCTGATGCTTCTCTTCATCGTGCTTCCCACCATCGCCGTGATCGTCCTCGGCTTCACCGATTTCGAGCTCGGCTATGGCAGCTTTCGTTTTGTCGGCCTCGAAAACTATGCCGACCTTATCAGCGACCGGACCTTCCGCCGTTCATTGTGGAACACCACCGTCTATACGGCGATCGTCACGCCGATATCGATCGCGCTTGGCCTCGGCATCGCCCTGCTGATCGAATCCGAACCGCGCGGGCGCGATTTTTTCCGCACCGTGTATTTCCTGCCCGTCGCCTCGCTGCTCGTCGCCATGGCGACGGTCTGGCAATATCTCTTCCATCCGAGCATCGGCCCCCTCAACAGCTTTCTCGCCCTGTTCGGCATTCCAGGCCCGAACTGGCTCGGAGCTTCGAGCACGGTGCTCTATGGCCTTTCGATCATCGGCATCTGGCAGTCCGTCGGCTTCAACATGGTTCTGTTCATGGCGGGTCTCACCGCGATCCCGCGTGAATTATATTCGGCGGCCGAAATAGACGGGGCGCAATCCGCCATCGACCGCTTCCGCCTCGTGACCTGGCCGATGCTCGGACCGACCACGCTTTTCGTCACCACGATCAGCGTCATCAATTCGGTCAAGGTGTTCGAAACGGTGAAGACCCTGACCGAGGGCGGGCCGAACAAGGCATCGGAAATGCTGCTGTTCACCATCTACCAGGAAGGCTTCGTTTATCTCAAGGTCGGCTATGCCTCGGCAATGACCGTGGTGTTTCTCGCCATTCTCGTCGTCCTGATGGTCCTCCAGTATCGCTTCCTCGACCGACAGGTGCACTACTCATGACCCAGTCCTGGACATTCGGACGCGTTTTCCGTCTCACGCTGCTCATCCTCGGCGCGCTGATGTTTCTCGCGCCCTACATCTTCATGATTTCGACCGCCGGCAAGGACCAGAGCGACATCTTTTCCGCCTCGCTGTCGCTGATCCCGCAGCACTTCGCCTACATGGCCAATTTCACCAAGGCCCTGACACGGGTGTCGATGCCGAACCTGCTGCTGAACGGGGTGATCGTCTGTGGCTTGATCCTTGTGCTGCAGGTGGTGGTGGCGGTGCCTTGCGCCTATGCCATGGCCAAGCTGAAATTCGCTGCTGCGCGCATTCTGATGGCCGTGGTCATGCTCGGCCTGCTGGTCCCGATCCACGCAACAGCCCTGCCGCTTTATGTCGCGTTCGACAAGCTGGCGCTTCTCAACAGCTATGCGGTGCTGGTCGCGCCATTCTCGATCTCGGTGTTCGGCATCTTCCTGTTCCTGCAATTCTTCCGTGCCATGCCCGACGATTTGATCCATGCCGCCCGCCTCGATGGCATGTCGGAAGCCGGCATCGTCGCCCGCGTCATCGTGCCCAATGCCTGGCCGGCAGTCACAGCGTTCGCCATCTTTTCCGTGGTTGCGCACTGGAACGACCTGTTCTGGCCGCTGATTGTCGTCACCAACCAGTCCTATGCGACGCCGCCCCTCGGCCTGCTGTTTTTCCGGGCAGCCGAGGCCGGCGACGACTACGGCGCGCTGATGGCCGCCACGCTCATCATCACCCTTCCCCTCGTCATTGCATTCCTGCTCGCGCAGAAGCGCTTCGTCGAGGGCATCACCATGACCGGTCTCAAAGGCTGACCGGTCGTAACGCAACTCAAGGAAACCATGCGATGAAACATATCAAGCAGGCCCTCACCGCCGCCGCAATGTCGGTTGCCATGTCGATCCCGGCCCATGCCGAAACGACCCTGACCGTGCACTATCCCATGCCCGGCTTCTTCAAGGACGTGATGGACACGATCTCGAAGAAGTTCATGGAAGAAAATCCTGACATCAAGATCCAGTTCGCCAACCCGTCGGCGACCTATGAAGAAGGTATCCAGACGATCATGCGCCAGGCCGGCACATCGGAAATGCCCGATGTCACCTTCATCGGCCTCAACCGCCTGCGCATGCTGAACGAGCGCGATATCCCTGTCGATCTCGGGCCACTGGTCGCTAACGATGGCGACATGGCCGCGCAGGGCTTTTCCGACAACATCCTGAAGCTCGCCCAGGTCAATGGCAAGCAGGTGGGCCTCGCCTTCGCCACATCCAATCCGATCATGTATTACAACGCCGATCTGGTGCGCGCCGCCGGCGGCAATCCGGACGTTCCGCCGAAGACATGGGACGAGGTGATCGCGCTTGGGGGCCGGATCAAGGCGCTCGGCAATGGCAATGAAGGCATCGATTTCCGCTGGCAAGCCGATGACTGGATGTTCTCCGCGCTGCTGTTCGGCGCCGGCGGTACCATGCTGAGCGAAGACGAGAGCAAGGTGACCTTCAATGGTCCACAAGGCCAGAAGGCCGTCGAGGTCCTCGACCGCATGGTTAGGGAAGGCGGTCTTCCGGTCCTGACCAAGCAGGCCGGTGAACAGGCCTTCGTGGCTGGCAAGATCGGCTTCACCTTCCAGACGACCGGCGCGCTACGCAATACCATCAAGAATGTCGGCACCAAATTCGATCTGCGCACAGCCTCCATCCCGCTGATCGACCCGGTCAACGGCAAGCTGCCGACCGGCGGCAATGCCGTTGTCATTCTGACCAGGGACGCGGACAAGCAGGCCGCCGCATGGAAATTCGCCAAGTTCGCCGCCGGGCCTTATGGCGCCTCGGTCGTCGTTCCCGGCACCGGCTATGTTCCCAACAATGAACTGGCCGCCGCCTCGCCGGAATATCTCGGCACATTCTACAAGGAGAACCCGCTGTTTCGCGCCGGTCTCGAGCAAATGCCGCGCATGATCCCGTGGTATGCGTTTCCGGGCAGCAATGGCGTAAGGGTCACCCAGACCATCGTCGAGAACCTGTCGCGCATCGTCGAGCAGACCGCAACACCCGAAGAAGCGCTGAACGACGCAGCCGCCGATGTCAAAAGACTGCTGCCGCGCAACTAAACGGACTTGAATTCAGCGGCCGCCTCACCCCGTGGCGGCCGCTTTTACACGACGATCACTGCTCTTGCGTGATATTGCGCACCGTACCGCCCTGACGCAGCCGGTGCGCGACCTGCAATTGCCGCGGCACGGCGGCATTTTCCGCCATATCGAGGAGCAGCGACGCAGCCGCCGTCCCCATGGTCGCATCCGGCATCTCCACGGTTGTCAGGACCGGCTCGGTCAAAAGGCCGATAGCGATGCCGTCAAACCCGGAGACCGAGATATCGTTGGGCACCGACAGCCCATGACGCCTGACCGCCGCGATGACGCAAAGCGCCAGAAGATCGTTGGAGGCGATGATGGCCGAAGGCACGAAATGCGAAAGAGTCGCCGAGAGATCCAGCGTTTCGAATTCATCGACAAAAGGAACCTGCACGGCTTCAAGCGCAGCCACCTGCGCCACTTCCATCGCGTCGCGATATCCGGCGTAGCGTAGCCTTGCGCGGTCTGAAGCCGTGAAATAGCCGGAGACGAACAGGATGCGCCGATGGCCGCAGGCCAAGAGATGTTCGGTGATGTCGCGGCCAGCCTGGCGATTGTCAGCACATACGGCTGCGGGCGAACGTTGGGTCGCCGGATTGCCAAGCAGAACCGCAGGCGGGAGATCCTGCGACAGCACCTTGCTGTTCTGGGCATCGCACACCGTAAGGATGAGCCCCGTGGGTTGCTGATTGAGAAGGGAAGCGACCGCATCCACCTCGCGCGCCGGATCATAGTCCGACTGGGCGATCAGAACGCCATGACCGGCAATCAGCATACGGTTCTGGATACCATTCAGGGACGCTGCAAACACCGGATTGGTGATGCTCGGAACGAGAACGCCGATGACCGGCCGCCGCTTTGACAAGCCCGACGTTCCCGCCGCCGAACGATAGCCCACCTCGGCTGCGGCGCGCCGGACTTTCCGAACCATCTCATCGCTCACCGATCCTGTTCCGTTCAAGACTCGCGAGGCTGTTGCGAGCGAACAGCCAGCGCGGGAAGCAACCTGCTGGAGGGTAGTCATGACGCGACCCGCTATTGAACTGCCGAAGAAGAGGACAGCGAACCCGCTATCTACAATGAACCTGCCGGAATGCGCAATGAGCCTCCGTCGTCGACCATCAGGTGTACGCGATAACCTTTACGACGCAGCGCTGATCAATTCCTCGCTTTTCGCCCAAAGCTGCTTGGCCCTGTCAATGTCGAGCGCATACGATCTTACGCCGTCGGCGAACGGGTTGGGCGTGTCATCGATCGGCGCGACCGCGCAATCCTCGAGATAGTGTCCGCCGATCTCGTCTTTGTTAGCCACGACCGCGGCCCAGACCGACGTTGCGGCTGCCTGCGGGATTTCTTTCAGCTCGGCTGGCGAGAGACCCGCTTCGGCGCGTGCTTTGCCAACGGTCTCGAAAAGGCCTTGCAAGCCCTCCTGCGAGAAATGACGAGGGAGATCAGTGATGCTATTCCCAGGCATCACCGAGGCGGCTCGGATGCCGCGATCGCGATGCCGCTGGTCGAATTCTACTGCGAAGAGAGAAGTGGCCGTCTCCGATCGGCCATAGGCGACAAATGGGTCATATGCCTGTTGCTCGAAATTCGGATCGTCCAGGTCGATATCGGTGACGCGATGAGCTTGGGACGACAGCACCACCAGGCGCCCGTTATCGGCGAGCAGCGGCTCTATCCGAGTGATCAAGGCAAAATGACCAAGATAGTTCGTCCCGAACTGAACTTCGAAGCCGTCAACTGTCCAACCGAACGGCGTTGCCATTGCCCTTCCCGAGAGCTGGGTGACATTTTATTGCGGAGAGATGGAATGGACCCGTGACCTACCCGAGACATGGGTCACAGTTCATTGCGGACACATAGGTTACACAATTGGCGCTTTGCGGAGGATCGCGGAGTGCCGTGGAAGGAGTGTAGCCTTATGGATGAACGGCTGAAGTTCATCG
>NZ_PVBR01000019.1 GCF_002980495.1 Phyllobacterium phragmitis | reverse complement strand
TGGGTTTCCTCATCCCTCTGCTTGTCCCATCGCACTGTGCTACGACGGGCGTGGGGCCTTTCACCCCACAGGATCGTCACCAGCTTATGCGGGTTCCCACCCCGCCTCCTGGCGCACACCCGCGCGATAACATCCTCGCAGGCACGGCCTATCTGCGCGAGATGTTCGACCGCTACGGCAATGTCGGCGCGATGCTTGCGGCCTATAACGCCGGCCCCGGCCGCTACGACGAGCACCGCGCGACGGGCCGCCCGCTTCCCGCCGAGACACGCGCCTATGTCGCCGCGCTCGCCCCGATCCTTGGCGGCGCGGCTCCATCGGATGCGCCGTTGCAACCACCGGCACCGCCGCCCGACTGGCGCGAGACACCGCTGTTCGTCATGCTCCCGGCCGACACGCGGGCTGCCGCCGCGCCGCCGTCCGAGGTGCAATCAGGCGACGGCCGCGCTGCCGTTCCGGCGCGCGACCCCGCCCGAGCGGAGCCGCAGGACGGCAGCATTTTCGTGGCGAGCGCCAGCGACGCGGGAACGCCATGAGGGCGGCGTTCCCGCGCTCGGCGGCGCTGGTTTCGGCATCCGGTCGGGCAGGTTTGCGCCCGGCAGGAGGGGCAGAAAAGACAGAAAGGGCGGAGGGCAAGATTAAAGAAGACGGCACCATGTCGGGCCGCTTCTGGAAAATGTTGTTGTCTGCACACTGGTTAGGTGGCCGATTCCGGCACCATGGTTTTGAGGGGCCGCGTGCTACGGTTTCGCGCAAAGCCTTGGCTTTGCTGGGTTTTGAGCGGCACCAGAGGCCCATATCGGCCTGTTTTCGGCGGTTTTGGCCGAAGTCGCGCCCATGAGTGCCGATGACGAAAACCGCTTCCGTCCGAAGCCCGGCCGCATCCGATCCGACACGCCGAAGGCTGGCAAGACCAAGAGCTTTTTCACGCAGGTCAAGAAGATCACCCGGCAGCATCAGGCGGCAGCCTCCCGCGATCCTTCCATGCCGTCAGCCGCCCGCCCGTCATCGCCGGGCCGTTCCCGCGCCGTGGTCGCCAGCGGCAAGGGCGTGAAGCGCGGCCGGGGTGCGAGCTTCGTGCGCGCCCGCAACATCTCCGGCCAATGGCATCATCGCCAGCCCGGCAGCCACCGCGTCATCGTCAAGCAGCGCAGCGTCCGGGCCGCGTGGAAGGGTGGCCGCGCCCGCGCGCATCTGCGCTATGTCCAGCGCGACGGCACGTCACGCGACGGCGAGCGGGGCCGGCTCTATTCGGCGACCGAGGACCGCGCCGATGGCGACGCCTTCCTAGAGCGCGGCAAGGACGACCGCCACCAATTCAGGTTCATCGTCTCGCCCGAGGACGGCGCGGAGCTGTCGGACCTCACGGCCTACACCCGCGATTTCATGAAACAGGTGGAAGCCGACCTCGGCACGAAACTCGATTGGGTTGCCGTCAATCACTACAACACCGGCCATCCCCATGTGCATGTTATCGTCAACGGCCGCGACGATACCGGCCGGGATCTAGTCATCAACGGCGACTACCTTTCGGCCGGCCTGCGCGAGCGCGCCAGCGAGCTTGCCAGTCTCGAACTCGGCCCCATCACCGAGATCGAACAAACCCGCAAACTGTCGGCCGAAATCGACCAGGACCGTTTCACCCGCATCGACCGTGCCATGGCCGAAGAAGCCGACGCCCGTTTCCTCGACCTGCGCCATGAACCGGCAGCGCCGAGGCGGCAGTTCGAGCGGACGCTGCGCCTTCGCCGTCTCGGCAAGCTGGAGAAGATGGGGCTGGCGGCCGAGCACGCGCCCGGCGTTTGGGAATTGAGCAAGGACATGGAGCCGGCCCTGCGCGAGTTGGGCGAACGGGGCGACATTATCCGCACCATGCAGAAGGCGCTCGGCCCGCAGGGTGGCGAACGCGATCCCATGAGTTTCCAAATCCATGAAGGAGCGCTAGAGACGCCTATCGTCGGCCGCGTCGTGGACAAGCACCTGTCCGACGAGTTGGGTGAAGACCTGACAATCGTGGTGGACGGGATCGACGGGCGGACGCACCACATCGCGGGCATCGCGCCCGAAAGGCTGGAGGATGCCCGCATGGGCAGCGTCATCCAGATCGGCCCAGCTGAGGCGACGGCCCGGCCGTCCGACCGCACCATCACGGCCATTGCCGAGGACGGCATCTATCGGCCGAGCCGCCATCTAGAGCAGGCGAAATTCGAGGGCCGCGTTCCCGGCGGCGACTATGAGGGCTATGTCGATGCCTATGTCCGCCGACTGGAGGCGCTGCGCCGGGCCGGGATCGTCGAGCGCATCGACGCAGACCAATGGCGCATCCCCGATGATCTGGTGAGCCGCGCCGCCGCCTATGACGCCGGCCATGACCGGCAGGCCAGCGTTCGCGTGCTTTCTCCCATCAATCTGGACAGGCAGATCGGATCGGACGGCGCGACCTGGCTGGACCGGCGGCTGATCCACAGCGAAACGGCCGATCTTGCCCCGGCCGGCTTTGGCCAGCAGGTCCGCGAGGCCATGGATCAGCGCCGCGAGCACCATATCGAACAGGGCGACGCCACCCGAGCGCGGAATGGCCGCATCTTCTATCGGCGCAGCCTTCTCGGCACCCTGCGCGAGCGAGAGGTTGCCCGTGTCGGCGCGGAGATGGCCGAGAGCAAGGGCCTGCCGTTCCGCACCGCCACGGACGGAGAGAACGTGAGCGGCAAGTTCACCGGCACCGTGCAGCTATCGAGCGGCAAGTTCGCCGTTGTCGAAAAGAGCCACGAGTTTACGCTTGTCCCGTGGCGGCCGGTGATCGACCGCCAGCTCGGCCGCGAGGTCATGGGCATCGTGCAGGGCGGATCGGTGTCTTGGCAATTGGGGCGGCAAAGAGGGATCAGCCTATAGCGCACGACACCTCATTTTGACGGCTGTAAGAACCGCCGGATCATCGCTGCAATGAGATTACGGCTTTCATCAAAGTCAACATCGGTCGCAATCAGCGGCAGCATGGGGGCGGCGTAGAGAATGGATACGAGCACCGCGCTGGTCTGATCAGGATCGAAACCCGCATCAACGTCGCCGCGCGCCTGTCCGGCTTTCAGGGTCTCCGACAGGAGTTGCCGCACGCTGTCAGTGTTATCGATCATGATCTTGCGGATGTTCTCGTTTCTGCCTGCCTCTGCAAGCAGCTCGAACGTGATGCGGCAGTGAGCCAGATCGTCCCACCCATTCATGCTCCACAGTTCGGAGAGTAATACCGTCGCCGTCGGCTCGTCTTCGGCATGGGCGTTGAAGTGCGCATGTAGCGTCGTCAGGTACTCATCGGCGATCTGTTCGACGATGGCATCCTTGCTCGGAAAGTAGTGATAGAGATGCCCCGGACTCATCCCCGCTTCCTTGCAGATCATGGAGATCGACGCGCCTTGCAGCCCTTGGCGTAGGAAGCAGCGATGCGCTGCCGCCAAAATCTCTTGTCGCTTACCTTCGTGTTGCTCGGGAACGACCTTGCGAACCATTGGCGCCTCCATTTCGTAGAATGATCGCTCTAATATAGCTTGACCTTGCTGCGATCATAACTAGAGTGATCGCTCAATCTATGATGAATCTTCCGGCTCGTCCACTGTCCGGGCAGGGCAATGGCCGCCGTCGATCCTGCGAGGCAACATGAACAAATCCCTTCCTACCATATCGACCAGCCTAGCTTGGCTTCTGGCAGCCTTCTTCCTGTTCGGCGCTTACGGCAATACCTTCATCTCCGAGGAAAACGCTGCGGCCTATGTGGCTTGGGGCTACCCCGGCTGGTTCCATTACATCACCGCCATTCTCGAGCTCGCGGCCGGGCTGTTGCTCATCCGCGCTGCCACGCGCCCCTATGGAGCCGGCCTTGGCGCGCTGGTGATGGCCGCCGCTTCCCTGACGACACTGGTAAACGCCGACTACGACCACGCGGTCGCGCCTAGCATCGTGCTGTTGGTTTCGCTTGTCGTGTTGAGCCTGTCCTTGGCTGTGCGGCGCACAGCTAACTGAACTTCACCCGTTTCGGAGTACCGTCGATGAATAGCTCACCAACTCCGGCCAGCCCGGCCGATCCCGCAAACGCGCCTGCGGCGCATCTGGACGGGTGGTCCGATCTCCTGTCCGGCCGTCATCTCGCCATCGTTGTGGTCATGGCGAGCGGCGTCCTGCTCTATGCGATGAACCTCTATTTCACCGCCGCGCTGATGCCCTCCATCGTCGCGGATATTGGCGGGCAGCAATATTATGCGTGGGTGACGACTGCCTTCGTCATCTCGGCAATCGTGGCCTCGCTATTCGTCAGCCGTATCCTCGACTGGAAGGGGCCGGCTCTTGCCTATGTTGCGGCGTTCGTCGTCTTCGCGCTGGGCGCAGCGGCCAATGCTGCAAGTCCGACGATGGAACTGCTGATCGTCGGCCGGGTGGTGCAAGGGCTCGGCGGCGGTCTGCTTGCCGGCCTCGGCTATGCGGTTATCCGCGCCGCACTCCCCGAACGCCATTGGGCACGGGCAACCGGCGTCGTGTCGGCCATGTGGGGTTTGGGGACGCTGTTCGGGCCGGCGCTAGGTGGCGTGTTCGCAGAACTCGGCCTCTGGCGCTGGTCCTACGGTGCGCTAGCGGTGGTGTCGCTGCTGTTCGGAATCATCGCGCAGCGCGCGTTCGGCCGCATGGCCGGCTCGGGACATCGTTCGCCCGTTCCCGTTGCCTCTCTCATTCCGCTTGTCCTTGCCACCATCGCTATCAGCCTCAGCGCCATCGTGCCCATAGGCTGGCCAACGCTGGCAATGGTCGGAATCGGCCTCGTGCTGCTCTGGTTGTTCGTCGTCGTGGAGCGGCGGTCCAAGGAAACCATCCTTCCCCACATCACCTATCGGCGTGGCAACTCCCTGAAATGGGTTTATCTCACGGTTGCAGCCCTGAGCGCGGGCGTGATGGTGGAGAACTTCATTCCGCTGTTCGGCCAGCAACTGGCGGGCCTCTCCCCGCTGATCGCAGGATTTCTCGGCGCGGTCTTATCGTTGGCGTGGGTCATTGCTCAGCTTTTCGTGGTGTCGGTCAAGAGTGAGAGCGGCCGCCGCCGGGCCATCCGCGTCGGCCCACTGCTACTGACGGCTGGGCTGATCGCTTATGGGCTTCTACAAGTCTCCGGTGCCGATATTGCGATGGTGCTGATTTGGGCGGCCGTCCTCGCGCTTGCCGGCGTCGGCATCGGACTGGCGTGGCCGCTGTTAGGTGTTGCAGCGATGAGCAGCACACATGATCCCGCCGAAGGAGGCAAGGCTGCTGCTGCGATCACCATCACACAGCTTATAGCTTTCTCGATCACGTCCGCACTCGCCGGCACGCTGATGGCGGCAGGCGGAGAATCTGCGGTGGATTCCGCACGCTATGTTACGCTCGGCATCGCGCTTCTGACCCTATTGGGCATCTTCGCTGCTGGCGTGGCAACGAGAGAGTAGCGAACCGCTATGCGACGGCGGCGTCTGAAAAATGCGCAACCGGATAGATCGTCTCAAATCCTCGGCGGTCGCATTCCCCTGGCGTCACTGATTCAGACGCTCGCCGTCGCCGAGTATCTGAACTTCCGCCACGCCGCCAGCGCGCTCGGCGTGGCGCAATCCAGCGTCAGCGCCCGCGTGAAGGCGCTGGAGGAAGACCTTGGCGTCCTCCTGTTCGAGCGTCATGCTCGGGGCGTGCGACTGACCGAGGCCGGACGCCACTTCGTCGAGCGGATAGCTGCCGGCGTCGATCAGCTTGACCATGCGGTGAAGACCGCAAGCATGACGGCGGCCGGGAAATGGGGACGCCTGCGCATCGGCATCCATGCCCTGATCCCCGGCAGCTTCCTTGCCGATCTGATCGCGCAATACCGGGAAGACCATCCCGGCATCGAGGTCGAGATGACCGAAGGAACGGCCCGCGATGCGGTCATGCAGCTTCGCGCCGACCGGCTGGACGTGGCGTTTGTCGCCGGCACGCCCGATCTGCCCGACTGCCATACTCGCCCGATCTGGACCGAACCGCTGGTGGCGGTGCTGCCGGAACAACATCGCCTTGCCGGGCAGTCGGCAATCACATGGACCGATCTGGCCGGCGAGACCTTCCTTGTCCGCTATGGCGGCACTGGCCCGCAGGTTCATGACCATATCGTGCTGCGCCATGCCGGACGCTGGCCCGCGCCGTCGATCCTGCGCTTCGACGTGGAGCGTGGAACAATGCTGTCCATGGTAGGACAGGGCTTCGGCATAACCATCGTCGGCGCGGCCACGGCGCTGCTGCCGACGACCGGAATCGTCTTCCTACCTTTTGCGGATGAACCAGAGCCGGTTGCCTTTACCGCTGTCTGGTCGCCGTTCAATCGCAGCGCCGCGCTCCGCAACCTGCTCAACCTTGCAGGCCGGATGAACCGTTGGGGCGATTCGTCCGGCCAGTTGCGCGACGGCGACCACTCGGCCGGATAGCGTGAAGGGAATCCGTCCTATTTGCCGCCGATAGTATCCGGCAGCCCTCCAGCAACCGCTTTCCTGTTGCCTATCCCGATTTTGCCTACTCTCTGATCGGCTCCGTCTCTTTTGCCGACTGGAGCCTGCATTGCGCGGAGGCCGAATCCTTTGGGGTCAGATCGCTGTCGTCTTCACCATCGTTCTGGTGATGACGTGGGCGGCGACGCAATGGGTTGCTTTTCGTCTCGGCTTCCAGCCGCAGCTTGGAGCACCATGGTTCGAGCTGGCGGGCCTGCCGGTCTATTATCCGCCGGCCTTCTTCTGGTGGTGGTTCTCGTTCGACGCCTACGCGCCCGCGATCTTCGTCGAGGGCGGCATCATCGCAGTATCGGGCGGCTTTATCGCCATCGCCGCCGCCATCCTCATGTCGATCATCCGGGCGCGGGAGGCGCGCAACGTCGCCACATACGGCTCCGCGCGATGGGCCGAAGACAAGGAAATCCGCGCTGCCGGATTGCTCGGCCCCGATGGCGTCCTGCTCGGGCGATACGACCGGGACTATCTGCGCCATGGTGGCCCCGAGCATGTCCTATGCTTCGCCCCGACGCGCAGCGGCAAGGGCGTCGGGCTGGTGGTCCCGACGCTGCTGACATGGCCGGCTTCCGCCATCGTCCACGACATCAAAGGCGAGAATTGGACGCTGACAGCGGGCTTTCGCGCGAAGCATGGCCGTGTGCTGCTGTTCGATCCCACGAACGCCAGATCGTCCGCCTACAATCCGCTGCTCGAAGTCCGGCAAGGCGAATGGGAAGTCCGCGACGTGCAGAACATCGCGGATATTCTGGTGGACCCGGAAGGCAGCCTCGACAAACGCAATCATTGGGAAAAGACCAGCCATAGCTTGCTGGTCGGCGCGATCCTGCATGTTCTCTATGCGGAGAAGGACAAGACCTTGGCGGGCGTCGCCAACTTCCTGTCCGATCCGCGCCGCCCGGTCGAGGCAACCTTGCGCGCCATGATGGACACGCCGCATCTCGGCGAGGCTGGCGTTCATCCCGTCATCGCGTCGTCGGCCCGCGAGCTGTTGAACAAATCCGAGAACGAACGGTCGGGCGTGTTGAGCACCGCCATGTCGTTTCTCGGCCTCTACCGCGATCCCGTGGTAGCGCGCGTCACGGCGCGCTGCGACTGGCGCATTGCCGATCTGGTCGGCAGCCGCCAGCCCGTCACGCTCTATCTGGTCGTGCCGCCGTCCGACATAAACCGCACCAAGCCGCTTATCCGCCTGATCCTCAACCAGATCGGCAGGCGGTTGACCGAGGAATTGACCACCTCCGGCACGCGCCATCGGCTGCTGTTGATGCTGGACGAGTTTCCGGCGCTCGGCAGATTAGATTTTTTCGAGTCCGCCTTGGCTTTCATGGCGGGCTACGGCCTCAAAGGCTTTTTGATTGCGCAGAGCCTCAACCAGATCGAGCGCGCCTATGGCCCGAACAACGCGATCCTCGACAACTGTCATGTCCGCGTCAGCTTCGCCACGAACGACGAAAGGACGGCGAAGCGTGTTTCAGACGCATTAGGCACCGCGACCGAGCTACGCGACTCCACCAACTACGCAGGGCACCGCCTCGCGCCGTGGCTCGGGCATTTGATGGTATCGCGGCAGGAGACGGCCCGGCCGCTGCTGACGCCGGGCGAAATCATGCAGCTTCCGCCCACCGATGAAATCGTGATGGTTGCGGGCACGCCGCCGATCCGCGCGACCAAGGCCCGCTATTTCGAGGATGCGCGGTTTCAGGAACGCATCCTGACCCCGCCCGATCTGGTCGCCGCTCCGCTGGCACCCAGCCCATCCGCCGATGATTGGTCCGGCCGCGTGGTCGCGGCGGAAAGCCGTTCCGCGACCGACGCGGCAGACGGGACCGAGGGCGATCCGGCCAATGCCGGCATCCGCCGCGAGCCGGAATTGCCCGAGCATGAGGCAATCGCCGCCCCGCCGCCAGCGCCCGAACAGGAGTTCGAGTTTCTGGACGACGAGCCGGACGTTGACGCGGCCAAGGCCCGCGCCATGCGCCAGCGCATGAGGATGGTCGCGCGGCAGGTCGCCATGAACCCCGATGATGGAATCGAGCTTTGAGGACACGCCCATGACCACACGCACCCGCCTGAATATCTATTTCGACCCCGCGCTCATTCCGCAGATCGAGGCGATGGCGCTGCGCCGTTCGGTGGCTCTGCGCCGCAATGTCTCGAAATCCGCCATCGTGGAGGCGGCGGTCATGTCCTACCTGTCCGGCGATGCCGACGATCAGCTTGAAGCCGCCATGTCGCGCCGCTTGGACAAGCTCGGCCGCCAGATCGACACGCTCGACCTAGATCTCGCCGTCCTCGGCGAGACGGTCGCGCAGTTCATCCATTTCTGGATGACCATCACGCCGCCGCTTACGGGAGCCGCACAATCCGCAGCCCGTGCCAAAGGCGCGGAGCGGTTCGAGGGCTTCATGCAAAATCTCGGCCGGCGTCTGGCGACCGGCGACAGGTTCCTCAAGGAGCTGTCGCGTGACCTCGACTCACTTCCCGACGATCCGTTGCCGGACGAGTCCGAGAGCAACGGCGATCAAGAATGAGTATTCGGACCCATCCTATTTACCGCCGTTCGCCGCCGATCACCGCACAGAGCTAGATACTTGTTGAACCAGCCCAATTCCGGGCTTTCTTAATCGACCCGATCCGGGGATCGCCTGTCGCGCCCCATGAAGAAACGGGGCCGACATGACCACCAACCACCAAAGACCGGAAGCCATTGCGCGCGGCGCGCGCATGTTGCGCACCGCGCTCGGCCCCGCAATCGCCCGGCTGCTCGAAGACCCGGCTGTGGTCGAGGTGATGCTGAACCCGGACGGTCGGTTGTGGATCGACCGCCTGTCCGAAGGGCTGTCCGACACGGGCGAACGCCTGTCCGCCGCCGATGGCGAACGCATCGTGCGGCTGGTCGCGCATCATGTCGGCGCGGAGGTTCATGCCCGCAGCCCGCGCGTCTCGGCCGAGCTGCCCGAGAGCGGGGAGCGGTTTGAAGGTCTATTGCCGCCCGTGGTCGCCGCCCCGACCTTTGCCATCCGTAAGCCCGCCGTCGCGGTGTTCACGCTCGACGACTATGTAGCGGCGGGCATCATGTCCGCCGATCAGGCCGCGACTTTACGCGCGGCAGTTTCCTCCCGCGCAAACATCCTCGTCGCGGGCGGTACCAGCACAGGCAAGACCACGCTGACCAATGCGCTGCTCGCCGAGGTGGCGAAGACGGCGGATCGCGTCGTCATCATCGAGGACACGCGCGAGCTGCAATGCGCCGCGCCCAACCTTGTCGCCATGCGGACGAAAGACGGCGTGGCGACGCTCTCCGATCTGGTGCGATCTTCGCTGCGCCTTCGCCCCGACCGCATCCCTGTCGGCGAAGTGCGTGGATCGGAAGCCCTTGACCTTCTGAAAGCATGGGGCACGGGGCATCCGGGCGGGATCGGAACCATCCATGCCGGCACCGGCATCGGTGCCCTGCGCCGCCTTGAACAGCTCATTCAAGAGGCTGTCGTCACCGTCCCGCGCGCGCTGATCGCCGAGACCATCGACCTTGTTGCCGTCCTTTCCGGGCGCGGTTCCGCGCGCCGGCTGGCCGAACTCGCCCGCGTCGAAGGTCTCGGCCCGGACGGTGACTACCGCATCACCCCCGCAACCATCAGAACAGGAGACCCTTCATGATCCACACCCTTTCGCGCGGCTATCGCTCTGCCGCGACCGCCGCATCCACCCTTGCCATCAGCTTCATGCTCGCCCCGGCCGCCCATGCGTCCGGTTCGTCGATGCCGTGGGAAGCACCGCTCCAAAGCATCCTCCAGTCCATTGAGGGGCCGGTCGCCAAGATCATCGCCGTCATCATCATCATCGTGACGGGCCTGACCCTCGCGTTCGGCGATACCAGCGGCGGCTTCCGTCGCCTGATCCAGATCGTGTTCGGCCTGTCCATCGCCTTTGCCGCGTCCAGCTTCTTCCTGTCGTTCTTCTCGTTCGGCGGCGGGGCGCTCATCTGATGGCGGGCGTCCTTGAACAACTCGACGCGGTGCCGGGATTTTCAATCCCGGTCCACCGGGCGTTGACCGAGCATATCCTGCTCGGCGGCGCACCGCGCTCCATCGCCATCATGAACGGCACGCTCGCCGGGGCCGTGGGCCTCGGCCTGCGCCTCTGGCTGGTCGGCATCGCCGTCTGGGCCATCGGCCATTTCGCGGCCGTATGGGCAGCGAAACGCGATCCTCAGTTCGTCGAAGTCGGGCGGCGGCATCTGCGCATCCCGGCTTTCCTGTCAGTGTGAGGGCGCGGCCATGATGAACCTTGCCGAATATCGCCGCACCGCCACCCGGCTCGCCGACTATCTGCCATGGGCCGCGCTTGTCGGCTCCGGCGTCGTTTTGAACAAGGACGGGAGTTTTCAGAGGACGGCGAAGTTTCGCGGTCCCGATCTGGATTCCGCCGTCGCGGCCGAGCTGGTCGCCGTCGCCGGCCGCATCAACAACGCCGTGCGCCGTCTCGGCTCCGGCTGGAGTATTTTCGTCGAGGCACAGCGCAGCGAGGCGGCGACCTATCCCGACAGCATGTTTCCCGATCCCGCGTCGGCGCTGGTCGATGCCGAGCGCAAGGCCGGTTTCGAGGAAGCGGACGCGCATTTCGTGTCGAGCTGTTTCCTGACCTTCCTCTGGCTGCCCCCGGCCGAGGAAGCCGCGCGCGCCGAAACATGGCTCTACGAGGGCCGCGAGAAAACCGGCGTGGACCCGTGGGAGCTGCTGCGCGCCTTCATCGACCGCACCGACCGCGTGCTGGCCTTGCTCGACGGCTTCATGCCCGAGTGCCGTTGGATGGATGATGGCGCGACGCTGACCTATCTCCATTCCACCATCTCGACCAACCGGCATCGCGTGCGCGTGCCCGAGGTGCCCATGCACCTCGACGCGCTGCTCGCCGACCAGCCGTTGACCGGCGGGCTGGAGCCGCGCCTTGGTGACGCGCATCTGCGCGTGCTGACCATCGTGGGATTCCCGACCGCGACGACGCCGGGCCTGCTCGACGAAATGAACCGGCTGCCGTTTCCATATCGCTGGAGCACGCGGGCGATCCTGCTCGACAAGACCGACGCCACGCGGCTGCTGACCCGCATCCGCCGTCAGTGGTTCGCCAAGCGCAAGAGCATCGCGGCGATTCTGAAAGAGGTCATGACGAACGAGGCGTCCGCGCTTGTGGACACCGACGCCGCCAACAAGGCGCTCGACGCCGACATGGCGTTGCAGGAGCTTGGGGCGGACGTGGCGGGCATGGCCTACGTCACGGCGACCGTCACCGTTTGGGATGCCGACCCGCGCCTTGCCGACGAGAAGCTGCGCCTGGTCGAGAAAATCGTTCAGGGCCGCGACTTCACCGCGATGGCCGAGACCGTCAACGCCGTCGATGCCTGGCTCGGCAGCCTGCCCGGACACGCCTACGCGAATGTCCGTCAGCCGCCCATCAGCACTTTGAATCTCGCCCACATGATCCCGCTATCGGCGGTGTGGGCGGGGCCGGAACGGGACGAGCATTTCGGCGACGCTCCATTGCTATACGCTAGGACCGAAGGCTCTACCCCGTTCCGGCTAAGTCTCCATGTCGGCGACGTTGGCCATACCCTTGTCGTCGGCCCCACGGGCGCGGGCAAGAGCGTGCTGCTCGCCCTCATGGCCTTGCAGTTCCGGCGCTATGCGGGATCGCAGGTTTTCGCCTTCGACTTCGGCGGTTCGATCCGCGCTGCGTCGCTCGCCATGGGCGGTGACTGGCACGACCTTGGCGGCGGGCTGACAGAAGGGGCAGATAGCGCCGTCTCGCTCCAGCCGCTTGCCCGCATCCACGATACCTATGAACGCGCATGGGCGGCGGACTGGATTGCGGCCATCCTCATGCGCGAGGGGCTGGCGATCACGCCCGAGGTCAAGGAACACCTTTGGACGGCGCTGACTTCGCTCGCTTCCGCGCCGGTCGAAGAACGCACCATCACCGGCCTTGCGGTCCTGCTGCAATCCAACGATCTGAAACAGGCGCTTCGTCCGTTCTGCGTCGGCGGTGCCTATGGCCGGTTGCTCGACGCCGAGACAGAGCACTTGGGATCGGCGGACGTGCAGGCGTTCGAGATCGAGGGCCTTGTCGGGACCGGCGCGGCCCCGGCCGTGCTCGCCTACCTCTTTCACCGCGTCGCCGACAGATTGGACGGGGGGCCCACGCTGCTCATCATTGACGAGGGCTGGCTTGCGCTGGACGACGAGGGGTTCGCCGGCCAACTCCGCGAATGGCTGAAAACGCTCAGGAAGAAAAACGCTTCCGTCATCTTCGCCACGCAAAGCCTGTCTGACATTGACGGCAGCAACATCGCGCCCGCGATTATCGAGAGCTGCCCGACGCGGCTCTTGCTGCCCAACGAGCGGGCCATCGAGCCGCAGATCACGGCCATCTATCGCCGCTTCGGCCTCAATGACAGGCAGATCGAAATCCTCGCACGGGCCACGCCCAAGCGGGATTATTACTGCCAAAGCCGGAGGGGCAATCGCCTGTTCGAGCTTGGCCTGTCCGAAGTCGGCCTCGCGCTCTGCGCCGCATCTTCCAAATCCGACCAGACCGAAATCGCGCGCATCCATGCCGGACACGGCCGCGACGGCTTCCTTGCCGGCTGGCTGCGTCATCGCGGCGTCGATTGGGCGGCCGACCTGATCCCCAACCTTACCAATCTCATCCCCCAGCCCGAAAAGGAGTCCTAACCATGACCATTCGTCGTTCCCCCTCGCGCGCCATTTTCATGGCTGCGACGATGCTTGCCGCGCCGCTCGCGCTGTCTCCCATGCTGAGCAGCCCGGCCCATGCGCAATTCGGTCTCGGCCGCATCGTCTATGACCCGACCAACTACGCGCAAAACCTGCTCACCGCCGCGCGCACGCTGGAGCAGATCAACAACCAGATCACCTCGCTCCAGAACGAAGCGCAGATGCTCATCAATCAGGCCCGCAATCTGGCGAGCCTGCCGCATAGCTCGCTCCAACAGATTCAGCAGAGCGTCCAGCGCACGCAGCAGCTTCTCGGGCAGGCGCAGAACATCGCATTTGAGGTCGGCCAGATCGACCAAGCGTTCCAGCAGCAATATGGCAATGTCTCGCTTTCGGCGACCGACGCACAGCTTGTCGCCGATGCGCGCAGCCGCTGGGAGAACACGGTCGGCGGCTTGCAGGACGCCATGCGCGTGCAGGCGGGCGCGGTCGGCAATATCGACAGCAACCGCGCCGAGATGGCCGCGCTGGTCGGCCAGAGTCAGGGCGCGACCGGGGCATTGCAGGCGACGCAGGCCGGCAACCAGCTTCTCGCCCTCCAGTCGCACCAGCTTTCCGACCTGATCGCGGTCATCTCGGCAAACGGCCGCGCCGATGCGCTGACAGAAGCGGAGCGCGCGACCGCCGCCGAACAGGGCCGCATCCAGCGCGAACGGTTCCTGACGCCGGGCAGCGGATACCAGCCCGGCAACGCGCAGATGTTCAACGGCAACAACTGACGGGAGGCTCGCCATGGACGGCAAGATGCTGGCCCGGTTCGGGGCCGTGGTGTTCATCGCCATCGCCATCGCCGTCACGGCGACCGCAATCGACATGGCGCGGAAGGACGAACCTTCCGTGCCGCCCGCCGCGCCGGCTCTCCAGCCGCCGGCCGACCCGCTACGCGAAACCCTGCGCCGTTGCCAGCAGCTCGGCGAGGCGGCGGCGAGTGACGCCGACTGCCTCGCCGCATGGGCAGAATCCCGCGACCGTTTCCTCGGCCGTGACCGCAGCGAGGCGCGCTGACCATGGGCAACACGGGCGTCATCGACAATTTCCTCGGGGTTTTCACCTCCTACATCGACAGCGGGTTCGGCCTGCTCGGCGGCGAGGTGGCCTTCATCGCCACGACGCTCATTGTCATCGACGTGACGCTCGCCGCGCTCTTTTGGGCATGGGGCGCGAATGACGACATTATCGCCCGTCTGGTCAAGAAGACCCTGTTCGTGGGCGTCTTCGCCTACATCATTTCCAACTGGAACAACCTCGCCCGGATCGTCTTCGAGAGCTTTGCCGGCCTCGGCCTCATGGCGTCGGGGACCAGCTTCTCCGTCACCGATCTGATGCGGCCGGGCCGTGTCGCGCAGACCGGCCTCGACGCCGGCCGCCCGCTGCTCGACTCCATTTCCGACCTGATGGGCTGGATCGCCTTCTTCGAGAACTTCATCCAGATCGCGTGCCTGCTGTTCGCATGGGCGCTGGTCGTGCTGGCGTTCTTCATCCTCGCCATCCAGCTTTTCGTGACCCTGATCGAGTTCAAACTGACCACGCTCGCCGGCTTTGTGCTGATCCCCTTCGGCCTATTCGGCAAGACTGCCTTCATGGCCGAGAAGGTCTTGGGCAACGTGGTGTCCTCCGGCATCAAGGTGCTGGTGCTCGCCGTCATCATCGGCATCGGCAGCACCTTGTTTTCGCAGTTCACGGCAGGTTTCGGCGGGGCGACCCCGACCATCGACGACGCCATGGCGATTGTGCTCGCCGCACTGTCGCTGCTCGGTCTCGGCATCTTCGGCCCCGGCATCGCCAACGGCATCGTCTCGGGCGGCCCGCAGCTCGGCGCGGGCGCAGCCGTGGGAACCGGGCTTGCGGTTGCAGGTGCAGGCGTCGCCGCTGGCGGCGGGGCCATGCTCGCCGCGAAGGGCGGCGCTGCCGCCCTGTCCGGTGGGGCCGCGGCCGTCCGCGGCGGCGCGACGGCCGCGGGCGCGGCAACCGCAGCCTATAGCGTCGGCGCGCTCGGCCAGTCCGGCGCGGCCGGTGTCGCTTCCGGCCTTGGCGGTGTCGCGCGCGCCGCAGGATCGGCCCCCGTCTCGCCACTGAAACGTGCCGCCGCGCGTGCCAGCGAATCCGTAAAGTCCAGCTTCACCGATGGCGCGCGCGCAGGCTTTGCCGCCGGTGGCGGCACATCGTCGATGGGCACGGTCGGCGGCGCAAGCGCCGCCCCGGCCGCATCATCCGCCCCGGCCGGCAGCCCTCCCGCTTGGGCGCAGCAGATGCGGCGCTCGCAGGCCATGAACCAAGGCACGACCATGGCCGCCCATGCGGTGCGCTCCGGCGACAGCCACGGCTCCGGTTCCTCCGTCAACCTTTCCGAAAGTGACCCCTCATGAGCATCTTCAAACGACCAGCAACCCATTACGGCAAATCGCCGGAACCCGAGACGCCCTATCAGAAAGCCGCGCAGGCATGGGACGAGCGCATTGGCTCGGCCCGCGTGCAGGCGAAAAACTGGCGCTATATGGCGTTCGGTTCGCTGATCCTGTCGGCCGGATTCGCCTCGGCGCTGGTCTGGCAGTCTGCGCGCGGGACGGTGGTGCCGTGGGTGGTGCAGGTGGACAATCTAGGTCAGGCGCAAACCGTTGCGCCGGCCGCCGCCGACTATCGCCCAACCGATCCGCAGATCGCTTTCCATCTCGGCCGCTTCATCGAGCAGGTGCGCGCGATCCCGGCCGACGCGATCATTGTCCGCCAGAACTGGCTTCGCGCCTATGAATGGACCACGGATCGCGGCGCGGCAGCATTGAACGACTACGCGAGGGCAAACGATCCCTTCGCCAAGGTCGGCCGCCAGCAGGTCGCTGTCGAGGTGTCGAGCGTCATCCGGGCGTCCCCCAACAGCTTCCGTGTGGCGTGGACGGAACGTCATTTCGAGAATGGTCAGCTTTCCACCACGGAGCGGTGGACGGCCATCCTCACCATCGTCATCCAGCCGCCGCGTGACGCCGAGGGCCTGCGCGCCAATCCGCTCGGCATCTACGTCAACGCAATTTCGTGGTCGCGGGAGATGAGCCAATGAGGACGATCACCCGCACCCCGGCAATCGCGGCCGTGCTGCTTTCGGCCACCATGCTTGCAGGCTGCGCCACCAACCGGACGCCGCAATTCAGCTACGACGCCAGCGTGCCGCCGTTGCCGACCGTGCAGGAGGCGGCGACCGACAACACGCCCCGGCAGTTGCATGTGCCCCCGGCATGGACCGTGGCGCGGGGCGGCACCGCCGCAGGCACGCCGACCGGCCGCGTCGAGAACGCCAATGCAGCCGCTCGCGTAGAGCCGCGCCGGGAAGGCTACTACAACGCCATCCAGATTTATCCGTGGTCGGAAGGCGCGCTCTATCAGGTCTATGCCGCAGTCGGGCAGATCACGACGATCGCGCTGGAGCCGGGCGAGAGCCTGACAGGCGCGGGGCCGATTGCGGCGGGCGACACCGCCCGCTGGATCATCGGCGACACCGAGAGCGGCAGCGGTGCAAACCGCCGTGTCCATATCCTCGTGAAGCCGACGCGGCCGGACATTTCGACGAACCTTGTCGTCACCACCGACCGGCGCACTTACATGCTCGAGCTGCGCGCGCGAGAATCGCTCTACATGCCGGCCGTGGCATGGGCCTATCCCGCACCGCCTGCCGGCCAGCGCCAGACCATCCCGACCGCCCCGGTTATCCCGGCCGAGGCGGCGCGGAACTATCGCTATGGTTTGCAAGTGCAGGGCGACAGCCCGCCATGGCGGCCGGTTTCCGTCTTCGATGATGGCCGGCGCGTCTATGTCGTCTTCCCGGCCGGGATCGTGCAGGGCGAGATGCCGCCGATCTTCGTGCTCGGCTCCAACGGCGAACCGCAGATCGTCAACAGCCGAATCCATCAGAACATCCTGATCGTAGACAGGCTGTTCGGTGCGGCCGAGTTGCGCCTTGGCAGCGGCAACCGCCAGCAGGTCGTCAGGATCGTCCGCATCAACCCGACGCAGGCAGCAGCAGAGCGAGCCAGCACGACCACGGGAGGATCGTCCTCATGAGCGATACCGATACCGCCACCCCCATGCGCCTGCGCGCCGAAACGCCCCGCGTCACGCGCCTGTCGCGCAAGATGCTGGCAGGCGTCGGCGCTGTCGCCTTGCTCGGCATCGGCGGGGCGCTGATCTACGCACTCCAGACCCACGATGCGGGACCGGGAGGCGAAGAACTCTATTCGACCGAGAACCGGCCCACGGCGGACGGACTGTCCGGTCTGCCGCGCGACTATACGGGGCCAGTGCTCGGCCCCGCGCTGCCCGGAGATTTGGGCCGTCCGATCCTCGACGCGCAGAACAGGGGCCAGCCGGTCGCGCCGTCCGTCATGACGACGCCCGCCGTCGATCCCGCAGAAGAACGCCGCCGCGCCGAGGAAGAAGCCGCGCGCTTGAGCAACGTGTTCTTCCAGTCCGGCTCGCGCACGGGAACGCCGGCAGGGACGGCCGTGCCCGGCCTTGCCGGTCTTGGCCTCGGCGGACAGCCCGCGACGCAGGACCGGCACGCGGCTTTCCTCAATGGACCCGTCGACCGTCAGACCGTCGCGCCGGATCGCGTCGCGCCGCCGGCCTCGCCCTACATCCTTCAAGCCGGCGCCGTGATCCCCGCCGCGCTCATCACCGGCATCCGTTCCGATCTTCCGGGGCAGATCACCGCGCAAGTCACCGAGAACGTCTATGACAGCCCCACCGGCTCGCTGCTCCTGATCCCGCAGGGAACGCGCATCATCGGCCAATATGATGACGGCGTGACCTTCGGTCAGCGCCGCGTGTTGCTGGTGTGGAATCGTCTGATCCTGCCGGGCGGCCGTTCCATCGTTCTGGAGCGCCTGCCGGGCGCAGACGCCAGCGGCTACGCCGGCCTTGAGGATGGCGTCGATTATCACTGGTGGGATCTGATGAAGGCCGCAGGGCTGTCCACGCTGCTCGCTGTCGGCACGGAACTGGCGACGAGCGACGAGGACCGGCTGATCCGGGCCATCCGTGACGGGGCGCAGGATACCGTCAATCAGGCGGGCCAGCAGATCGTCCAGCGCCAGTTGCAGGTCGCGCCGACGCTGACCATCCGGCCCGGCTTCCCGGTCAGGATCATCGTGACCCGCGACCTTGTGTTCGAGCCGACAGGAGGTTGACCATGACCAAGCTGAAACTTGGCCCGCTGCCCAACGACAAGCCCGTGAAGGTCATGCTGGAGCTGCCCGCAACGCTCAACCTCGATCTGATCGCCTATGCCGAGGTGCTGGCCCGCCAGAGCGGCCAGCCCGTCGCCGATCCCGCCAAACTCATCGTGCCGATGCTTCAACACTTCATCGCCACGGATCGCGGTTTCGCCAAGGCACGGCGAGCCGCCAGCTAACCCCATTCCGGCAGGGGTGCCGCGAGCGCATAGGCGCAAATGCGGCACGCTACAGGCCGCCGACTGCCCTCCATGGTTCGCTTAATTCCGGGGTTTTGAACGCCCCGGAGTCCACCAGCACCAAGGAGGATTCCATGTGCGCAGAGCGCCGCCGCGCCCGCAAAGGGCGACCGCGACAGTCGATCCCCGAACCACTTCCCGACGATCTTTTCGATTACGCCGACGATCCCACGCCGGACGGCCGAACGCGAGCCAGCGACACGCCACTTCTCGGCCCGGATGGACAGAGGATGCGTGTCACGGACGATTGGCCGGAGGACATTCCCGTCACCGAGGCCGAGATTGACGTGTTCGAGCGTTGGTTCGGCGATGTGTTCGACGAACTCTTGAGCCCGAGAAAGCCGGATGACAGCTTGCAATTCCTATCACAAACTGATAGGAAAAAGGCGTGAGCGGGCATCGTGATCCGGGCCTCGACACACTTCTGGACCTTGATGGACAGATGCTCTTTGTCGATCCCGAGGGCGGCTATTGGGTGAAGTTCGTCGTCACCCGCGTTCCGGTCTCGCCGGAAAAGCCGCACGGTCTCGATTATTCGCTCACGCTTCACGGGCCTTCGGGCGAACGGCTGGTTGGCTTCGACAACGCCCATCCGGTCGGACGAGGCAGGAGGGGTGAGCCGATGGACCATCGGCATCGTCTCCAGACCGTGAAGCCCTACGCCTACGAGGATGCGGCCACGCTGTTGGCCGACTTCTGGCAGGCGGTGGACGCGGTGTTGAAGGAGCGAGGTGCCCTATGACCACATTGAAAGTCGGGATTGCCGACTATGAAGAAATGAAGGCCCGCACCATGCGGATTGCCAAGGGCGAGGAAAAGCCCGCGCCCGGCGATCCGAAGGTGTGGTTCACCTCGACCGAATCCTTCGCCAAGGTGCTGTCGGCAGGGAACCGCGAGTTGCTTCGCGTCATCGCCGAGAAAGCCCCGGCATCGCTGGAAGAACTGGCGGAAATCACCGGCCGAGCCGGCTCCAATCTGTCACGCACCCTGAAAACCATGGAGAGCTATGGCCTTGTGCGGTTTGAGCCGGGCCACGGCCGCAAGCTCGCGCCCAAGGTGGTGCATGACCGCGTGGAACTGGCGTTGCCCCTGATAGACCGCGCAAAGCCGAGGAAGGCTATAGGAGATCGGTCATGAACATGCACAGCCCAACCGTTACCGCCCGTGCCGCGCTTTACCTGCGCGTCTCAACTGCCCGGCAGGCCGAGCATGACATTTCCATTCCTGACCAGAAGCGGCAGGGTGAAGCCTATTGCGAGCAACGCGGCTACCAGCTCGTTGAGACCTATGTTGAACCGGGCGCAACCGCCACCAACGACAGGCGCCCGGAGTTCCAGCACATGATCGAGGCGGGCACATCCAAGCCCGCGCCGTTCGATATTGTCGTGGTCCATTCGTTCAGTCGGTTCTTCCGCGATCACTTCGAGATGGAGTTCTACGTCAGGAAACTGGCGAAGAATGGCGTCAAGCTGGTCTCGATCACGCAGGAAATGGGCGATGATCCCATGCACCAGATGATGCGGCAGATCATGGCGCTGTTCGATGAATACCAGTCCAAGGAGAACGCCAAGCACGTCCTGCGCGCCATGAACGAGAATGCCCGGCAAGGCTTCTGGAACGGCGCACGGCCGCCCATCGGCTATCGCATCGTCGCGGCCGAGCAGCGGGGATCGAAGATCAAGAAGAAGCTGGAGATCGACCCGCTGCACGCCGACACCGTGCGCATGATCTACCGCCTGTTCCTTGAAGGCGACGGCACGTCCGGCGCGATGGGCGTCAAGGCCATCGCCACCTATCTCAATGAGCGTCGTTTCTTCACCCGCGACGGCGGGCGTTGGGGGCTGGCGCAAATCCACGCGATCCTGACCCGCACGACCTATATCGGCGAGCACAGGTTCAACACGCGCTCCCACAAGGACCGGGAGAAGAAGCCGGAGAGCGAGGTCGCTATCATGGCGGTGCCGCCTCTGATCGAGCGCGAGATTTTCGATGCGGTACAAGCCCGTCTCAAATCCCGCAATCCCATGGTGACGCCGGCGCGCGTCTCCAGCGGCCCCACGCTGCTGACCGGCATTTGCTTCTGCGCCAAATGCGGGGGCGCGATGACGCTCCGCACCGGCAGAGGCAGCACGGGCGCGACATATCGCTACTACACCTGCTCAACCAAGGCCCGGCAGGGCAAGACCGGCTGCAAAGGCCGCACGATCCCGATGGACAAACTGGACCATCTTGTCGCCGATCATATCGGGGATCGCCTTCTCCAGCCCAAACGGCTGGAAACCGTCCTCGCCAGCGTCATTGACCGCCGGCAGGAGCGCACCGAACGCCGCCGAGAGCATCTTGCCGAGCTTTACAGGCGAATCACGGAAACCGACCAACGGCTCGGCCGTCTCTTTGACGCCATCGAAGCCGGCATGGTGGACAAGGATGACGCGATGGCGAAGGAGCGTATGACCAGCCTTAAGGCATTGCGGGATCAAGCCGCCGCCGACGCGGAGCGCACGCAGCTCGCGCTCGACAGTTCAGGCAATCAGGGCGTCACCCCCGATATGCTCAAGGGCTTCGCCCGCAAAGCCCGCGAACGCATACGACTCGATGATGGCGGCTACCGCCGCGACCATCTGCGTGCGCTGGCGCAGCGCGTCGAAGTCGCCGACGACGAGGTTCGCATCATGGGATCGAAGTCGGAACTGCTGCGAACGCTGGTCGCCGCTTCAAGCGTAAAAACGGCGGCGTTCGGCGTTCATAGTTCTGTTCTGAAATGGCGCACCCGACAGGATTCGAACCTGTGACCTCTGCCTTCGGAGGGCAGCACTCTATCCAGCTGAGCTACGGGTGCAGACATCGGGCGAACCCGATGCGCGTTGCGTTTCTAGCCGAAGGCATCCGCCGCTTCAATGGCGAATTTCGCTTGCAGGCGATGAAGCTGTGCAGATCGCCTGCGACGCCGGGCAAATTTGCATCGATGCCGCCGGCTGGGCGAGCCCACGTCACGACGCCGCGGCCTTCTTTTCCCCGACATGACTGTTGGCGTGGACGATATGGTCGAAATGCTCGATCGAAGCCGGCTCGCCGAGATGGAAGCCCTGCCCTGCGGTGCAGAATTCATCGATCAGGAACTTCAATTCATCCGAGGTTTCGATCCCCTCCGCCAGAACGGGCAGGCCCAACCCGCGGCCAAGCCCGAGAACGGCCCTGACGATGGCGGCGGCCTGTGCATTCTTGTCGACCGATTTGATGAACGAGCGATCGATCTTGATGACATCGAACGGAAACGCCCGAATATTCGACAGTGAGGAATAGCCCGTGCCGAAATCATCCATGGCGACGCGGACGCCGAGCGATTTCACCTGCCGCAATGTGCCCAATGCACGGTTCATGTCCTTGATCAGCGCCGTCTCGGTGATCTCCAGTTCCAGCCTGTGCGGTGGCAAGCCCGTCTTGAGCAGCACATCATGAATCTTTTGCGCGAACCCCTGGCTGTGGAGCTGGACGCCTGAGATATTCACAGCCACCGTCAATGGTTCTTCCCACGAGGCGGCCTCGCGGCAGGCCTCCAGCAAGGCCCAATCGCCAAGCTGTATGATAAGGCCGCTTTCCTCGGCGATGGGTATGAAAATGCTCGGAGGCACATCGCCGCGCAACCGGTTGTGCCAGCGCATCAAGGCCTCGAAGCCGATGATTTCACCGCTGTCGATCTGCACCTGCGGCTGATACACCAGCTTGAGCTCACCGCGAGACATGGCTTGGCGCAATTCATGCTCGATCAGCCGACGTTCTCTCGTCTCCTCGCCCATTTTCGCTTCAAAGAAACGATAAGTGTTCCGTCCCTCGGCCTTGGAGCGGTAAAGCGCCGTATCCGCATGCGAAAGCAATGTCTCGCGATCGGTGCCGTCGATCGGATAGATGGCAATGCCGATGCTGCTCGATACGATCGATCGCATCGGGGATTTCTCGTTTTCGGACTGGAGGGCGTCGAGAATATTTTCCGCCAGCCGGCTGACCGCCGCAGTGCTGGTGACGCCGGGCATGATGATGGCGAATTCGTCGCCGCCCAGACGGGCCAGCATATCCTCGCTGTCCAGCAGACGGCTGATGGTTTCCGCCACCTTCTGCAGTATAGTGTCGCCCGCGGCATGGCCGAAGAGATCGTTGATCTCCTTGAAGCGGTCGAGATCGAGGCAAAGCAGGGCAACGCGTTTTTCACCCCTGATATCCATAGTGGCGATCAGCTGATCGAGCCTCGCTGAAAAGCTGCGGCGGTTCGGCAGTCCGGTCAGCATGTCGTGATGAGCGAGATAGCTGATATGCGCCTCCGCCGCTTTGCGGGCCCGCAGATCGCGAATGGCAATGGCGCGGTGCCGCCTTCCGCCGAATTCGATGTTCTGGGCGATCAGTTCCACCGGTATCAGCGCATCGCCGGCTGCGATCAGATCCGCCTCCAGCACCTCGTTGTGATCGCTTCCAAGCCTGGTGCGGACATGGGGGTCGGGCAGAATCGATCGGATCGAAGTCCCGATGAGCGATGGGCTATCGATGCCGGAGAGGGCGGAAAAACTCTCATTGGCGGTGATGATGATGTCTCCATCGCAGATGACGAGACCTTCGACGGCGGCGTTGACCAGTTTGCGCATCCGGTCCATTTCCACGGCGGTCCGGCGGCTCCGCATGTCGACGGCGAGGCCCGCCAGCGCCGACATGAGAATGATGATGCTGGCCAGCGCGATTGCGACCGCAAGCCAACTGGAGGCGATTGCAGTGGCCGGAACATCAATTGAGCTGTCAGGTAGAATGGAAATGGCGCTCATCGCAACGAAATGATGGCTGCATATGGCGAGGGTAAGGAGCGCCGCGCCGGCGATCCTGCTCTTCATCCCACCGCCGGCGAGCAGTGCGGTGCGCATGGCAGCAGCGCCGAGAACCAGCCCCAGCACGATGGCGACCACGACGAATGCAGGATTCCAGACGATTTGTCCCGTGGTCTTGAAAGCCGCCATCCCGGTGAAATGCATCGCCGCGATGCCGCCGCCGACGATACCACCGCCCAGCAGATCGCCATAAGACACCCGGCTCGTCACCGCGACCAGACCGCCGAGGCCGGTCATAGCAACTGCGATGACCAGCGATAGGGCCGCAAGCGTGATGTCGTAACCCTGCGGAAGGTCGGGGGAAAACGCCAGCATCGCGATAAAATGCGTGGCCCATATGCCGAAACCGCATGAAACAGCCGCAACCGACAGCCACAACGTCCTGGCGCTCGACCTGCGGGCATGGCGCAGAAGATTGACTGCAGCAAACGAGGCCAGCGCACAAACGGCCGCGGCCAGGAAAACCAGCCTCAGATCATGCTCGTTTACAATGCAATTATATACGGTCAGCACGCCCGCCCCTTCCAAACCCCCATCTTGAAAAAACAGATACTATTTGCTGACGCGACAAATGGGAACCGGCAAAAAGACCTTTGAACAGACAGAACGCAGGAAAATAAATACTTAAAAATGCATAGAAATTTTGATCTATTCAGTCAAAAGGATGAATAGCGGCGGGAACATGCGCTCGTCCTGTCCCTCGTCTGCCGCCACGCCGCACAAGCCCCACGGCAGAACAAACCCGCCGCGCAACCGTTGATCATTCCCGGCTTTTGCCTATCTGGTCGAAAGAAGGAGCATTCGGTTCGCAGTGGCCGGGCCGATCCGCCTGGCCGATCTGGCGGGAATTGAGGAGAGCTTGAGATGGTGAGCATCACGCGAGAAGAGGTCATTTCCGTACTTGGACCGGTCGACGACACGCTGGTCGCCGATATCGTGACCACAGGCGCCACGCTCGACGAACTCATGCAGGCATGGGGGTGGATCAACAATGACGAAGCGCTGGTGAAGGAGGGAATTCCACCCCCTTCCGGACGGGCGGCGGAGCTTGTCGATCTCTTATCGCAAGATGACGAGGAGGATATATGAGGCGGGTTGAGCGCGGCAGGCAAGAAAACCACCGCCGCAAGACCTCGGGCCGCCGCCTCCGGTAAGCTGAAATTTTCTGCTATACTCCTCTTGAAACGGATTTTCGCCGCAACCAGATTTTCCGCGCGCGCGATGCCGTTTGACGGGCTGCGCGTCCCGTGCCGGGTGCTTTCAGCTCGGCGCGAGGAGCTTTCCACCCTTGTTTGTCCAGGAGGAGAACAATGAAGTTCCGCCCATTGCATGATCGCATACTGGTTCGCCGCGTCGTGGCCGAGGAAAAGACCGCCGGCGGCATCATCATCCCCGATACCGCCAGGGAAAAGCCGCAGGAAGGCGAAGTCATCGCCATCGGCCCCGGCGCCCGCGACGACAGCGGGCAGTTGCAGCCGCTCGATGTCCGGGTCGGCGACCACATCCTGTTCGGCAAATGGTCCGGCACCGAGATCAAGCTCGATGGCGAGGATCTGCTGATCATGAAGGAAGCCGATGTGATGGGCATCGTGGAAACCGATGCCGCACAGATGAAAGCCGCCTGAGAATTGACCTGTCAATGAACGCTGCCTCATGAAGGAGTAGAACAATGGCTGCCAAGGACGTGAAATTTCATTCGGATGCACGCGATCGGATGCTGCGCGGCGTCGATATTCTGGCCAATGCCGTCAAGGTGACGCTCGGCCCCAAGGGCCGCAACGTCGTCATCGACAAATCGTTCGGCGCACCCCGCGTCACCAAGGACGGGGTATCGGTCGCCAAGGAAATCGAACTGGAGGACAAGTTCGAGAACATGGGCGCCCAGATGCTGCGCGAAGTGGCGTCGAAGACCAGCGACGTGGCCGGCGACGGCACGACGACAGCCACGGTGCTGGCCCAGGCGATCGTGCGCGAAGGTGCAAAAGCGGTCGCTTCAGGCATGAACCCGATGGATCTGAAGCGCGGCATCGATTTCGCCGTCGATGCGGTAGTGGACGAGCTGAAAAGGAACGCCCGCGATATTTCCAACAATTCGGAAATCGCCCAGGTCGGAACCATATCCGCCAATGGCGATACCGATATCGGACAGTTCCTCGCCGAAGCGATGGAACGGGTCGGCAATGAAGGCGTGATCACCGTCGAGGAAGCCAAGACCGCCCTGACCGAGCTCGAAGTGGTCGAAGGCATGCAGTTCGACCGCGGCTATCTCTCGCCCTATTTCATCACCAACCAGGAAAAGATGCGTGTCGAGTTCGAGGATCCCTACATCCTCATCCACGAGAAGAAGCTTTCCAATCTCCAGGCCCTGCTTCCGGTGCTGGAGGCGGTCGTGCAATCGGGCAAGCCGCTGCTGATCATCGCCGAGGATGTCGAAGGCGAGGCACTTGCCACGCTCGTCGTCAACAAGCTGCGCGGCGGGCTGAAGGTCGCAGCCGTCAAGGCGCCGGGCTTCGGCGATCGCCGCAAGGCCATGCTCGAGGACATCGCCATTTTGACCGGCGGCACGGCAGTCTCCGAAGATCTCGGCATCAAGCTCGAAAATGTCACGCTCAATATGTTGGGCAGCGCCAAGCGGGTGCTCGTCGAGAAGGAGAATACCACCATCGTCGACGGTGCCGGTTCGAAGGACGAGATCCAGGGCCGTGTCACCCAGATCAAGGCGCAGATCGAGGAAACCACCTCCGACTATGATCGCGAGAAGCTGCAGGAGCGTCTGGCCAAGCTCGCCGGCGGCGTCGCCGTCATTCGCGTCGGCGGATCGACCGAGGTCGAGGTGAAGGAGCGCAAGGACCGCGTCGACGATGCCTTGCACGCGACGCGCGCAGCCGTCGAGGAAGGCATCCTGCCCGGCGGCGGTGTAGCGCTTCTGCGCGCGGTAAAGGCCCTCGACAATCTTCCTGTCGCCAATGAAGACCAGCGCGTCGGCGTCGAGATCGTACGCCGCGCCATCGAGGCGCCGGCCCGCCAGATCGCCGAGAATGCCGGCGCGGAAGGATCGATCATCGTCGGCAAGCTGCGTGAGAACCCGGACTTCTCCTATGGTTGGAACGCCCAGACCGGAGAATATGGCGATCTCTACAAGGCCGGCGTGATCGATCCGGCAAAGGTCGTGCGTACCGCGCTCCAGGATGCGGCCTCGATCGCAGGCCTCCTCGTCACGACGGAAGCGATGATCGCCGAGAAGCCCAGAAAGGAAGCCCCTGCTCCGGCTATGCCGGGCGGCGGAATGGACTTCTAGAGCGGTTCATTTTTTAAATAGAAACGCCGGCGGGACAGCGCGCCCCTCTGCCCTGCCGGGCATCTCCCCCGCAAGTGGGGAGATTGGCTTTCACGGCTGTCCGTGCCAATCGCCAACGTTGCAGAATAAAGAACCGTCATTGATGACAGCCGATCTCCCCCCTTGCGGGGGAGATGTCCGGCAGGACAGAGGGGCGCGCCTCACGATTCTATTAAACAGGAACCACTCTAAGTTTCCCACCGGTCAGCCGATCAAAAAAAGCCGCCGCTTCGGTCCGAAGTGGCGGCTTTCATTTTTCAGCAAAAACAAAGTCTTGGAGCGGTTCCCGGATTCCAATTGGCAGGAACTGCTCCAGCAATGCTCAGTCGACGGCGACCGACTTGCCGTCTTCCCATTTGTAAAGAACGAAGCTCGGCGAGCTGAGATCGCCGTTCTCGCCATAGGTCAGTTTGCCGATCACCGTATCGATCGCATCGCCTGACTTCAGCGCGGTCGCGACAGCCTGGGCATCGTCGGCGGAACCCGCCTTTTCGATGCCGGCCTTCAGCACCTGAACCGCGGCATAGGCATTGAGCGTGAATGCTTCTGCTGGAATATTGTTCGCCTGCAGTGCCTTGATGACATCAGCGGCGGCCGGGTTCTTGGTGGCGTCCGAAGCATTGGTGAAGATTGTTCCGGCCGCTGCATCGCCGCCAATGGCCCAATATTCGGTGTTCGACAGGCCTTCACCGCCAATGATCGTGGCCTTGACGCCCTGGTCCTTCAGCTGACGGGCGAGAAGCCCGCCTTCGGCGTGGTAGCCGCCGAAATAGATCACGTCGACATTCGCCGATTTGAGCTTGGTGACGAGCGCGCCGAAATCCTTTTCGCCGACATTGAGCGTATCATAGGCCACCTCCTCGACACCGCCCTTGTTCAGCGCTGCCTTGAAGGCATCGGCAAGGCCCTTGCCGTAGGGGCCTTTGTCATGGACGATGGCGATACGCTTGTCTCCAAGGTTCTTCAGGGCGTAGTCAGCAGCGACTTCCGCCTGCTGGTCGTCGCGGCCGCAGGTGCGCAATACGTTCCAGAGATCACGGCTGGTCAGAGCCGGCGTCGTCGCGGTCGGCGTCACCATCAGGGCGCCGTTCTCCGCAAGGATGTCCGATACGGGCATCGCAGTGCCGGACAGCACCGGACCGACCACGTAGTGAATCTGATCGCCGACAAGCTGGTTGGCAACCGAAACAGCCTGCTTCGGCTCACCCGCGGAATCGAAGAGCTTGAGGACGATCTTCTCGCCGCCGATGCCGCCGGCCTTGTTGATGGCTTCCACCGCGCTTTCGCTACCGTTCTTGACCTGAATGCCGTATGCCGCCACGGGACCTGTCACCGGCGCAATGAGGCCGATCGTGATGTCGGCATGGGCAAGCGGCACGAACATGATGCTCGCTGCGAGCGTAGCCCCAGAAAACAACGAAAAACGCATGATTTCCTCCTTCATGAGAATGCCCCCCGGGGCGTTTAATTAAAATACGATATGCAGGCATGGCTTGTGTAGAGAACTTAATGCAGTTCTTCGGGTTTGTTGCAAGAGCAGAACCGGCGGAACCGCATGCGAAAAGCGTTCAGTCCTCCGCTTCGAGCATTTCCTTTACCGCCGTGGCGAGCTGCTTGAGCGAAAAAGGCTTGGGCAGGAAACCGAACTTGGCGTCGTCTGGCAAGTTCTTGGCAAAGGCGTCTTCTGCATAGCCGGAAACGAAGATGAATTTGATATCGGGATGATCCTTGCGCAATTCGCGCAGCAGCGTCGGGCCGTCCATCTCGGGCATGACGACGTCGGACACCACGATATCGACCATGCCGCCGAGGCTGGCAAGCACTTCCAGCGCCTCCACGCCGGACGAGGCCTCATGCACCGTATAGCCACGCGATTGCAGCGCCCTCACCCCGCCCATACGCACCGCATCCTCATCCTCGACGAGAAGCACGGTCGCCGAACCGGAGAGATCCCGGGGCGTCTCGATCTTCTTTTCCTTAGCCGCCTCTTTCCTTGCGGTTTCCCCGGACGTGCCGTCTGCAGCGGAGACTTCAATGTGCCGCGGCAGGAATATCCTGAACGTGGTCCCCTTGCCCAGTTCCGAATCGCAATAGATGAAACCGCCCGTCTGCTTGATGATGCCATAGACCATCGACAGCCCGAGACCCGTGCCCTTGCCCACTTCCTTGGTGGTGAAGAAGGGCTCGAAAATCTTTTCGAGCACATCGGGTGCAATGCCGGTGCCGCTGTCTTCGATCTCGACAAGAACGTAATCGGCGCTGATGAGTTCGCGATAGCTGAAGGTGGCCGCTTCCGCCTGCGGCAGATTGCGGGTGCGAATGGTGATCGTTCCGTCACCCGGCATGGCGTCGCGCGCATTGACGGCGAGATTGACCGCCACCTGTTCGAATTGCCCGAGATCGGCGCGTACCGGCCACAGATCGCGGCCATGATCGATCTTCAGCTGGATGTCGTTGCCGACGAGGCGGGCGAGCAGCATCCTGAGATCGGCCAGGACATCGGTCAGATCGAGCACCTCCGGCCGCAGCGTCTGCCGGCGCGAGAATGCCAGGAGCTGACGCACCAGCGAGGCGGCGCGATTGGCATTCTGCTTGATGTTCATGATATCCAGGAAGGACGGATCGGATGCGCGATGGTTGCTGAGCAAGAGATCGGACGACATGATGATCGCCGTCAGCACATTGTTGAAATCATGCGCGATGCCGCCGGCAAGCTGCCCCACGGCCTGCATCTTCTGACTTTGCGCCATCTGGCCTTCCAGAGCCTTCTGCTCCGTCGTCTCTACGGCCGAGACGATGGCCGCTTCCTCGGCTGCCTCGCTCCCGACATCGGAAACCGGACTGACATAAAAGCGGATATGCCGCTGTTCGTCATCGGGAAGCACCGTATCCACCGGCGATATTTCCGCCTGACCGGCAAAGGCCGCCGCCAGCGCCCTGGAAAACGCCTCGCGGTCGCGCTCATGCACCACACTCTCGAGCCTTATGCGGCGATCGACGGCATCGCTGTCGACGGCGGAGGAGAACATGTCGAGGAAGCGTGCATTGGTCCTGAGCGTCTGGCCCTTGGCGTCGACGGCTGCAATCGCCATCGGCGCCGAATTGAAGAACCGCGTGAAACGAACTTCCGCAGCGCGCAATGCCGCCGAAGCATCCTGCCCCTCGGCGCGGTTGAGCACGATGGTCCGGCTCGTACCGCGCTTGCCGTCGCGCTGCGCCTGCACCCGATGATAGAAACGCACCGCAAGGCTTTGGCCGTTCAGCTTTGCCAGATCGAGATCGATGACCGTGTTGCGGCTCGAGCCCGGATCGGCCTTGACCGAATTGATCAGCGCCATACCGTTTCCGGCAACCATGTCGCTCAGCATCAGCGAGCCGGGAACGAATTTGGTGAGATCGACCCCGAGCCATTCCGCGAGCGTCGCGTTGAGATAGATGATGCGTCCCGCCGGATCGGTGGAGAAGAACCCCGCCGGCGCATGATCGAGATGGTCGATGGCTTCCTGGAGATCCTGGAAGAATCGCTCCTGCTCGGCCCGTTCCTCCGAAATATCCGCGATCTGCCAGGCGAAGAGCGGACCGTTATGGTCAGGCGTCGAAGCAATCGGCCGCGCCTTGATGCGATACCAGGTCGGCCCTGTCACCACCCCGTCGGGGACGGAGGGCATGGCGTGCGCCAAGGGGTGGGAAAGCCGAACCTCTTCCTGTGCCGGCAAGCCGTCGCGCACCGCATTGGACAGACGATAGATCGCATCCGAAGCCCCGGCCTCACCCGACAAGATGCTGTCGAGCGTGCGGACATCGGTGGCCTCTGTGGCTCCGGTCATCGCGGCATAGGCCTGGTTGGCATAGACGATGCGGCCCCTGGCATCCAGAATGACCGTGCCTTCGGGAAGCGAATCGATGAACCCATGGGCAAGGTCGTCGCCCAGGACGCGCGGTGTGAACTGGATGATGCCGATCGCCCCGCCGAACAGGTAGAAGACGCCGACCATCGCCAGAACACCGAGAAGACCGAGCAGAAACGCGTCGCCAAGCTGCTCACGGAACACGAAATAGAGGAAGGCCGCGCCTGTCAGCACGATGCCAAGGACCAAAAGCCGGATCGCCGCTCCGGGCCCTCTTTTGCCCGAGACGATCGGCTTTGGATAAAGATCGGTCCTTGCCTCTTGAGACATATGCCTCAACCCCTCTTTCTATCAGCCGCGCCCACTGTGCGGCACGGTCGGTGCGGATGTCGACCGGTTCATCGTCGTTCCCGCCATACCACCCGATAATTCGCGGAAACCGGCATCAAACGCATCGCGAAACGCTGGAATATCCGATTCGCCGATTGCTTGGATCATACAATTCCGCGCGCGAAAACCCCACATGAGCGATATGCAAACAAATTCCGGCCGTCGAGCCGCATTCGTGCATGATCGGCGGATTTTCTGTTGGCTGCGGAAGCATTTCAATTAAAGCAGGAATATTTCAACCGATAATTGTTTCCTTTAGCCGCCTTCGTCGGTTATGCCTAATATTGCAGAATTGTGGACGGAAACATCCACGCGAGGCCCCGGGATCAAGGGGTTGATGCAGGCGTAGCTGCATAAGGAGAAAAGCGGCATGAATGAGTGGTTGACTGGAATTGTCGGCGAGAATGCCGCGCGCATCGCGGGTTTCATTCTTCTGTTTCTGCTGATTCTGGTGGCGATCGTCATCGTGTTCGCGATCATTCGCCGCCTGACCGGAGGCACCTTCGTGGCGGGAGGACGTGGACGCGCTCCGCGCCTGTCGGTCATGGACGCCGCCGCCGTGGACAACCGCCGACGGCTCGTTCTGGTGCGCCGCGATGATATCGAGCACCTCATCCTGATCGGCGGTCCGACGGATGTCGTCGTTGAACAGAACATCGTCCATGCCGCTCGCACACAGAGCCGTGGACAGGCGTCGAAAGCGGAGCCGGAGCCTTTTGTCAGCGCGCCCGCATCTTCTCCAGCCTTTGCCGCCAATCATGCCAGGGAGCCGCAGGCCACCGAAACGCGCGAATCCGAGCCGCCTGTCGCCTCCGAACCGGCTCTGCCCATCGCGCCGCCCGTAAGCGCCTCCAGCGCAAGGCAGCAACGCCCACAGGCTTCGCCTTCTCCAAACCGGATTCCGGAGAGACCCCAAGAGCGGATTCAAGAGCGCCCCCGTCCTCCCGCCGCTCCGTCCAGACCCGCAGCCCCACCGGTCCAGATGCCGTCCGCGCCGAAGCCCGCTCCACAATTCACGCAAGCGCCACGTCCTGCCTCTGCCTATCCCCCGCAGCCGCGCACCGTTCTGCCGCCGCAGCCTTCGGCCCAGCCCGCGCCCCATGCCCGCCACCCGGCACATCCGGCCTACCCGCTCAGCCAGGTCGCCAAGGGGGTGATCACCACCACCGCGGGTGCCGCTGCGGCAGGCATGGCCCAAGCGCACGAGCCCGAAAAGACAGGCCCAAAACCGTCCTCTTCCGATATGGATATGCCGGAAGGCGGCTCGAAAACCGGGTTTGAGGAAAGCCCGGCGGAACCGTTCTCACCGGCACCGTCCATAAGAGAAGACACCGCAACGGGAAACATCCCAAAAGAAGACATTTCCGGCAAGCTCGATACGTTCGGCTCGGAGCTTCACGACGCCATCCTCGATGACTTTGCCATGGAAGAGGCCAAGCCGGCAGAAAACTCGGCTGAAAAAAATGACAATCCTCCCACCGGCGAAAACATTCCCGACGCCGAACTCGTCAATATTGTCGAGGACGAACCCTCGAGCGAACTCAACATCTCACCCACCGAAGATGCATCGGAAAAGCCGGAGACCGGAAATCTCGAGGACGAGATGGAAAAGCTGCTCGGCGAACTGTCGAAATCCAACAGGCATTGATGGATCCCCGCCATCGACGGCATTCCGATGGCGGGCTATTCTGCACCATTGAGCCAATGGCGATGGCGAGGCCGCGGCTTCCACGATGAAAACTATAGTTGCCATGCTGACGCAACGCGAATCGTCGCTTCCGTCTGAAAGCTCACGTCCAGGCAACAAAAAGGCCACAGAGAAACCACTCCGCAGCCTAATCAAATAAACCCGTCAAACATATTCCCGCCGACATCGCCACCGGGTTACCCCGTCAGCCCTCAGTCGTCGCGATAAACCTTTTCACGCCGCTCATGCCGCTCCTGTGCCTCGATGGACAGGGTCGCGATCGGACGGGCATCCAGCCGCTTGAGACTGATCGGCTCACCGGTTTCCTCGCAGAACCCGTAAGTACCCTCATCGATACGCTGCAAGGCGGCGTCGATCTTGGAAATCAGCTTACGCTGCCGGTCACGAGCACGCAGCTCGATGGCACGGTCGGTTTCCGATGAAGCTCTATCGGCAATATCGGGATGGTTTGCATTTTCCTGCTGCAAGGCTTCGAGCGTTTCGCGGGCCTCGCGCAAGATATCATTTCTCCAGGCAACCAGCTTTGCGCGGAAGTAAGACTTCTGCCGTTCGTTCATGAACGGCTCGTCTTCAGTGGGCCTGTAGTCAAGGTCAATCAATTCACTCATATCTGAATCACCCCACATCTAGGAGACGCGAGGGCCTATATATGTCCAGACGAAACATCGCACAATAAGAAATGACCACTCAACACCACTTTTTAGTGCATTGATTTTGCTCAAAAATTCAGCAACTGTGAGTTTTAATTCCTATTCTGTTCGGATATTAAGGATGAGATCGACGATTTGTTTGTCGCCATACGCCCACTACTATGGTTTTTTGGGGAAAATTACCTGCAAAAAATTACCCGCAACAATGAAACGGCCATCTGCTTAAATTTTAGTCAATGCATGTTTTTGCCCCGTCGGCTCCACCCGCGTGCGAGCCGTACAAAAAAATGTGTTCCCTCATCCGTCGCTCATTCTACATGGCACAGACGTGCAAAATACCGCCTTTCGTGACAGAAACAGGGCATCGCGCTACAGGCAAGGAACTGGAAATATGAGTCGTCTATATCTTCTGCGTCATGCGAAAGCGGTTGGCTCCGCCCCCGGAATGAAGGATTTCGACCGGCCACTTTCCAATAAAGGCGCGGAAGCGGCTCGGAAAATCGGCTCCGCCATGATGGCCACAGGCTTCATCCCCGATCTGGCTCTATGCTCGACGGCGAAACGCACGCGCGAAACATTGGATAATCTCCGGCTCACCCTCACGACTCCTTTCTCTGTCGTTGAAAGCAGCGCACTCTATACGGCTGATGCAAATGGCTATCTCGATGCCATCCATAGCGCCAGTAACGCTTCATCACTGCTTCTGATCGGGCATAATCCGTCCATGGGCGATCTGGCGCTGGCGCTCGCAGCAAACGGCCAGCCCGCCCTTCTCGATCGTCTCACGCATGGTTTCCCGACAGCCGGCCTCGCCGTCATCGATTTCGATGGCCCGCTTACCCTGGCAGAAGCCGGAGCGGGAACCTTGCGCGCATTCATCACGCCGGCCGATATCTGAATGCCCGCCGGTGCCTGAATGCTTGCCGATATTTAACTGTTTTACCGGCTTTATTGTCATTTGAGCCGTTGGACCCTTATATCCGAACCCCGCAAGCAATTTCGGCGAGGCCATCTTGGGAACACTGACCACCCTGACAGACGAGGCGAAGATTGCCTTCGACACGCTGGCCGACCGGACGACCGGCCTCGTGTCGCCGTCGCTGCGTCTCGGCGTCACCGGCCTTTCGCGCGCCGGCAAGACGGTCTTCATCACCGCGCTGGTCCACAATCTCATCCAGGGCGGCCGTCTCCCGCTGTTCGAGGCGCAGAAACAGGGCCGCATATCCCGCGCCTTTCTCGAGCCGCAGCCGGACGATGCCGTCCCGCGCTTCCAGTATGAGGAACATCTCAAGGCACTGATAGACGAGCGCGAGTGGCCGGAATCCACCCGCGCCGTCTCGGAGCTTCGCCTGACCATCGAATATGAATCCGCATCCTCGTGGAACCGCATATTCTCGGCCGGCCGGCTTTCCGTCGATATTGTCGATTATCCCGGCGAATGGCTGCTCGACCTGCCGCTTCTCGCCAAGACCTACGCCGAGTTTTCAAGGGATTCCTTCGAACTTGCGCGTCTTCCCGCCCATGCCGAGCCGGCCGGCGCATGGCTGGCCGAAGCCAAGACCGTGCAGCCGGAGGCGGAAGCCGACGAACTGACGGCGCAAAGGCTGGCAAAGAGCTTCACCGCCTATCTGCGCGCCGGAAAGGCCGACGAAAAGGCGCTCTCCACCCTGCCGCCCGGTCGTTTCCTGATGCCGGGCGATCTCGAAGGCTCCCCCGCGCTGACCTTCGCCCCCCTGCCCGACCTGAAATCCGGAAGCCCCAAGGCGGGCTCGCTCGCCGCCATGATGGAGCGGCGCTACGAGGCCTACAAGACCCATGTGGTCAAGCCGTTCTTCCGCGAGCATATCGCCCGGCTCGACCGCCAGATCGTGCTCATCGACGCCATGCAGGCGATGAATGCCGGCGCTCCCGCCGTTGCCGATCTCGAACGCGCGCTCACCGAAATCCTCTCCTGTTTTCGCCCGGGCCGAACCAATTTCCTCACCGGCCTCGTGCAGCGGCGCATCGGCCGCATCCTCGTCGCCGCCACCAAGGCGGACCATCTGCATCATGAAAGCCATGACCGGCTGGAGGCGATCGTCCGCCGCCTCGTCGACCGGGCGATCAAGCGCGCGGGGTTTTCCGGCGCCAGCATCGACGTGCTGGCCATGGCGGCGGTCCGCGCCACGCGCGAGGCAACCGTCCGCCAAGGCCGCGAAACCCTGCCCGTCATCATCGGCACGCCGCTCAAGGGCGAGATGATCGACGGCGAAATCTTCGATGGGAAGACGGAAACCGCCATATTTCCCGGTGACTTGCCGGAGAAACCGGAATCGATCTTTGAAGTATCCGCCACCCTGGCGGCTCAAGATGCCGCGATCCGCTTCGTGCGCTTCCGCCCGCCGAAACTGGAAAGAACCGCCGAGGGCATTACATTGTCGCTGCCGCATATCCGGCTCGATCGCGCGCTTCAATTCCTGATCGGAGACCGCCTCGCATGACCGAGACACCGCCGCGCAAGCCTTCCGCCTTTCGTCTCGACAGCCCCACGGTTTCCGTTGAGGGCGAGGGAAACCGCAAAAAATCCGCCTCCGAACAGGGTGGGAAAAAGCCCGCAGCCCCGCGCAAGCCGACGGCGATCCGCGATATCGCCGTCGTCACGCCGGCGCCCGTCGATGTCTTCGACGTGGAGGGTATGGATCCTTCCGAGCTCGATGCGCTGACATCGCCGCCCGCCCTGCCGCCGCGCCGTCGCTTTTCCCTTGCTGGCCTTCTAGCCGGCGCTTTGGGCATTCTCGTTTCGCTGGCGATCGGCATATGGACCGACGATCTGATCCGCGCGCTTTTCGATCGCGCGACCTGGCTCGGCTGGGCAGCGCTCGGCGTCGCGGCCGTGGCGCTTCTAGCACTTGTCGTCATCGTCATCCGCGAAGCCCTGGCGTTGCGAAGGCTCGCCTCCGTGCAGTCGCTGCGCCAAGAGGCCGCCGATGCGGCAACGCGCGACGACAGCCGCGCCGCGCGTGACGCCGTCTCCAGGCTGACATCCATCGCCGCCGGCCTGCCCTCCACCGCACGCGGACGCGAAACATTGAACGCGCTCGAGGGCGACATCATCGATGGGCGCGATCTCATCCGCTTTGCCGAAACCGAGATCCTGCGCCCGCTCGACCGTGAGGCGCGCGGCATGATCCTTGCCGCCGCCAAACGGGTTTCCATCGTCACCGCGGTCAGCCCGCGTGCGCTGGTCGATATCGGCTATGTCATATTCGAAGCAGCACGGCTGATCCGCCGCCTGTCGGAGCTTTACGGTGGCCGTCCCGGCACCTTCGGCTTCCTGAAGCTGACGCGGCGCGTCATCGCCCACCTCGCCGTCACCGGCACCATTGCCGTGGGAGACAGCTTCGTTCAGCAGATCATCGGCCACGGCCTGGCTTCACGGCTTTCGGCCAAGCTCGGCGAAGGCGTCATCAACGGTCTCATGACGGCGCGTATAGGCATTTCCGCCATGGATATCGTCCGCCCCTTTCCCTTCAATGCGGAGAAACGGCCGGGCATCGGCGATTTCATCGGCGATCTCGCAAGGCTTACCGGCCAGAGGGATGGACAGAAGAACGGCCAGAAGGAGGATTGACAATCGGCGCGATGCAAACCAAGCATTAACCAATCGCGCCGATGATCGGCGGTCAATCGCCCTGTGCAAACCTCGAGTCCGCCCCTATGAAAAATTGCGTTGCCGCATGTCTCTTCCTGCTGCCTTTGGCGGGCGTAACCTTCCAGGCTGAGGCCGCCGACACGGATGAGCGTTTTTTCCGCAATGTCGAGGGCCAATGGACGGGTCCCGGCGAAATCGTCGCCGGGAAATATAAGGGAACGAAATTCACCTGCACGCTCGCCGGCACCACGCCCGAGAACGCTGTCGGCATGACGCTCGACGGCAGTTGCCGGGTCGGCGTGTTTTCCCAGCCCATGAAAGCAACGGTGGTGCGTGCGGGAAAATCCTATACCGGCGCGTTCAACGACGGCGCGGCGGGCAAGGGTCTTGACGTCACCTCGGGCACCGTCAGCGGCGACCGCGTCGTCTTCGGGCTCAACCGCAAGCAGTTGAACGGCGCGATGCTCGCCCGCATCGCCGACGAGAACACCATGAGCGTCACGGTCTCGGTGCGTGTGGAAAAGGAACTTGTTCCGGTAATCGGCATAAGCCTTAAACGGGTGGACGCCACCGCCTTCGGCAGCATCGCCAAGAACTGACCGGCGACATCGAATAAACAGCAACGCTGTCCCGCCAGCGTTTCCATCTAAAAGCTCACATTCAGCCGCGTTGCCACCAGCCCGCATCGTCGCGGGCTTTTTCTATGCCCGTCAGGTCGCAATCCCTGCGCCATTCCTCGACAGTGCGTCCATCGACCTTGAGGCCGGGCGCGATCTCGGCCAGCGGCACCAGGACGAAGGCGCGCTCGGTCATGCGCGGATGCGGCAATGTGAGCGCCGGGTCCTGCAATGTCTCCACGCCTTCGAACACCAGAACATCGATATCGATCGTGCGCGGCCCCCAGCGTTCCGCCCGCAGCCTTTTCATCTCTTTTTCGACGCTGAGGCAGGCATCGAGCAGCGCCACGGGTTCAAGCCCGGTTTCGACCTCCGCGCAGGCATTGTGGAACCAGGCCTGGTCGGTCTTGCCCCATGGCGGCGTGCGATAGACGGACGAGACCGCCACAACACGCGTATCGGCACGCTGGTCGAGTGCCCGCAGCGCCCGCCCCATCGAGGCGATGGGATCGCCGATATTGCCGCCAAGGCCGAGCCAGGCTTTGCGCATGCCGGTCATGCCTTCGCGCCGCATTTCAAAATAGCGTCCGAGACCGCAAGCGCGTCCCTGTTCATCCCGACATTATGCACTCGGAAGATATCGGCGCCCGCCAGCCGCAGGATGGCGGAGGTCGCCGCCGTGCCGACATCGCGATCCGCCGCCTCCCGCCCCGTCATCGCGCCGACCAGGCGCTTGCGCGACGTGCCGACGAGAAGCGGAAAGCCGAACCGCTGCAATTCGGCAAACCGCGCCATCAGCGTGACGTTCTCGTGGCCATCTTTGGCAAAGCCGAAGCCTGGATCGAGCACGATGCGGTTTTCCTCTACCCCGGCGGCCCGCGCGATCTCCAGCGAACGGTTCAGGAAGGCGAATTGGTCGGCGATCACATCCCGGTCGCGCTCGCGTTCGCGCCCGGTATGCATGATGACGAGCCCCGCCCCCGTCATGGCCGCGAGATCGGCGATCCCCGACTCGCCGTTTGCGATGTCCGGTTCGCGCTGCAATCCCCAGACATCGTTGACGATGTGTGCGCCGGCGGCCACTGCAAGCCGCGCGGTCTCCTCGCGATAGGTATCGACGGAAATCAGGCAATCCGTATTCTTGGCGAGCGCCTCGATCACCGGCAGGATCCGCGCCTGCTCCGTCGCCGCGTCCACGGCAAGCGCGCCCGGCCGGGTGGACTCGCCGCCGACATCGACGATTGCGGCTCCCTCCTCTAGCATCGTATGCGCTGCAGCGAGCGCCCGTGGCAGGTCGTCATACAATCCGCCATCGGAAAAGGAATCCGGCGTGACATTGAGAATGCCCATAATGACGGCCTCGTCGCCCAGGATCAGGCTGCGCCCATGCGCAAGCCGCCATTCTCTCCGCATCCGGTTCGCTCCCCCTATGGTCGATCGGCAATTCTGGCCCAACGTTGTGACGACGAGAATTCGGCACGTCAACCAATCCTGGCCTGTCAATTTTTATGACAATTATGTTTGTCTTGACGATTGTGCGCCATGTTGAACCTATTCGACATCAAAAAGTTATATTTGCATTGGAAGCTGCGAAGGAACCGAAGTAAATGATTTCCATGCGTAGGGTTCTGGCCGCGATGGCCCCGATTGCCTTGGCGGCTGTGCTTGCCTTTGCTGCCACCGGCGCGGATGCCGCCTCTATCCACCGCAGCTACAGCTATTACAGCGTCTCCGGCAAGACGGCGGCCGATCTCGATAAATCGCTCTCGCGCGGCGGACATTTGCTGAAAAGCACCGGCCAGCGCCATCCGGGCGCAGCCCAGATACGTTTCGATGCCAAGGCGCGATACGGCTCGAACGGCAAGGCCTGCCGCGTCACCGGCGTCTACGTCAATGTCTACGCCAAGGTTTTCCTGCCGCGCTGGAAACAGCGCAAGACCGCATCGCCGGAACTGGCGCTCGTCTGGGACACGCTTTCGCGCGATATCAAGCGCCACGAGGAAAGCCACCTGGTCATCGCACGCAGCCATGCGAGCGAGATAGAGCGCGAAGTGAGGGCTTTGCCTTCACGTCCCGATTGTTCGCTGCTGCGCCAGGATATCGACAAGGTGACCCAGCGGATCATGAAGGACCACGAGACCGCGCAAAAAAGGTTCGACCGGATCGAGACACTCAACTTCGAAAAGCGCTTCGAGCGGCTGCTGACATATCGGCTTGAACGTGAATTCGGCAAGTTGAATTAGTGCAACTTCCAGCTCCGAAAACCCGACGTTACTGAACGCCGAGCTTCTTCTGCAGGCTGGTCGAGGAGGTCGTGTACTGGAACACGATCCGTTCGCCGGGATTGACGATGCGCTTGGCGGCCTGGGTCATCAGAGCCGCCTCATGGAAGCCCGAAAGGATCAGCTTCAGCTTGCCCGGATACGAGTTGATGTCGCCGATGGCGAAAATGCCGGGTTCGGAGGTCTCGAACTTCTCGGTATCAACGGGAACGAGATTTTCGTTGAGGTTCAGGCCCCAATCCGCGACCGGCCCAAGTTTCATCGTCAGACCGAAGAAAGGCAGCATGCGCGTCGCCGGCAATTCCCTTTCGCCGTCGCTGCCCTTGAGGGTCACGCCCGATAGCTCACCGCTCTCGCCCTTCAATCCGGTTACCTGCCCAAGCTCGAAGCGGATGCCGCCGCTGTCGACCAGCTCGAACATCTTCTTGACGCTGTCGGGCGCGGCGCGGAACTCGGCGCGCCGGTGCACCAGCGTCAGGCTTCTGGCGACCGGTTGCAGATTGAGCGCCCAGTCGAGGGCGGAATCGCCGCCGCCGACGATCATCACATCCTGATCGCGGAACGCCTCCATGCGGCGGACGGAATAGAAGACGCTGGTGCCTTCATAGGCTTCTATGCCGGGCACCGGCGGACGCTTCGGCTGGAACGAGCCGCCGCCGGCGGCGATCACCACCACTTTGGCCTCGAAGATCTCGCCCTCGTCTGTCTCCACATGGAAGCTGCCGTCAGCCTGGCGATCGAGCCGCGTCACCATCCGGTTGAGATGGAATTGCGGCGAGAACGGCTTGATCTGCTCCATCAGCCGGTCGACCAGCCCCTGGCCCGAGATTTCGGGCCACGCCGGAATGTCGTAGATAGGCTTTTCCGGATAAAGTTCCGCGCATTGGCCGCCCGGACGGTCGAGAATATCGATCAGATGACATTTGAGATCGTAGAGTCCGAGCTCGAAGACGGCGAAGAGCCCGACCGGGCCGGCCCCGATTATCACGACATCAGTGCGGATAATTTCACTCATTTCATCATCCTGTCAGGAATGGAACGCTGGCTGACGCGCCACATACCAAGGCGCGCGGCTGTTTGCTGAGCCGCGTAGCGCTTGACGGAAGCAAGGTCAAATTTTTTATCGACTTCGGAAAAGGCTACGGTGTGTTGAGATTCAGGTCAGGGCGAGGCGAAAATGGCGGTTCTCGAGAACCGAAGCGCAGTGTACTTCAGTACATGAGCACCGGAAGCGCAGAAAAGCGGCATTTGCAGCCCGCCATCATCTGAATATCAACACATCGGCGTCAGCTCTGCCGCTCGGGAATATGCACGACGAGACCGTCCAGCTCATCCCTCACCTTGATCTGGCATGAGAGGCGCGAGGTCGGGCGCACATCATAGGCGAAATCGAGCATGTCCTCTTCCATCGGCGCCGGTTCGCCGGTTTCCGCAGTCCATTCCTCGTCCACATAGACATGGCAGGTCGCGCAGGCACATGCCCCGCCGCATTCCGCATCGATGCCGGGGATTGCACTGCGAATGGCGTTTTCCATCACGGTGGAGCCGTTCTCTGCGTCGACTTCGGTGCGTGTTGCGCCGTCAAAGGAGACAAAGGTGATTTTGGTCATTCTGCGATCCCAAGCGATATCAAGACCCGCAGATACCGCCTCGCGGCTGCAAGTTCAACCTGGCGGTCGGCGCTCCAGGCCATCTGCGGCATTATGCAGCCGATGGAGCACCGTCCTTCACAGCATTGGCCTTCACAGCATTGGATTGATTGGTGTAATCGCCCTCACGAGCCGATTGAATAGGCGCATCAACGGCTGATGGCGGCGATGAATTCCTGCACGTCGGTCAAGGCATTGCACAAAGCGGTCACTGCCTTGTCGCTGGCTGGATCGGATTCGATCTTTTCTGCTAGTTCCGCCACGCCGAACGCACCGATGGAGCGCGCCGAACCCTTCAGCGAATGCGCGAGAAGCGCCCTTTCCTTGCCGCTCACCTGGCCGATGCGATCGGCCACGCCGCCGGCCTGCCTGGAAAACAGCGCGAGCACCTCCGCCTCGAGCGTACGATCGCCGAGCGTCTGGCGCGCCAGATGGACGAGATCGATGGGACGGCTGCGGGACGGGCTGGAGACTTCGCCACCCGGCTGGACGAAAGCTATCGCAGCACTTTCCGCTGCGGCGACTCGGCTGTTGTTTTGACGCGCTACCGCCATTCTATTCTCCTTGAATGCTTTTTGGTGCATTCCCGTATGTCCTCAAAAATGGCATATTCGAGGCTTGCACCTTGCCTGTCGATGCAGATTTCCACAATTTGGTTAAAACGGGTGTAATGGCGGAAAAAGGCGGTTTTTTCGAAGCGTCAAGCACTCAGCGTTAACCTTGTGTTTAAACTTTTAAGCATTTGCGAATTCGGCAGTTTCTTTCCGGCACACGAGCCGGTACGATATAAGGTGGGCGTAATGAGTTCGGTGCGGCATTCTGAACGGGATACGCATCAGTGATGAGTACGAGGTAAGTAACGGCGATGGCACCCAAAACCAAAGCGGAGAAGATCGACCACGAAGTCGAGGAAGCGTTGGAAAAGGCCCTGGACATCGATTTCGACGATGATCTGGGCATTGATATGAACCTCGGCTCGATCGATGACGATTTTTCGCTTGATGATCTGGAGGAACAGATTTCGCGCGCGGCGGAGGAACTGGCGAATGAGAAGAAAGGTTCGCCCGTAGTATTTCCATCTGCAAAGACGAAAAGCGCCGAAAAGGCTTCCAGTGCGGCAAAGCCGGCTGTCGTGGCGGCACCGCCGCCGCCGCCCTCGCCGCCCAGGGTTGCAGCTGCAACCATGCCCCCCAAAGGCTCAGGCTCGGCAGCCGCCGCGCCCCAGGCCCTCCAATCGCCTCCCCACTCTCAAAGCCAGCAGCCGAAAGCCGCGTCCCTGACACCGGCGAACGACGATCTGCGCAGCGATGCGGCTCTCCTGCGCCGTAACATCGCCCAGCGCCCGTCAAACCGCATCTATTGGACGACCACCGCCATCAGCGCGCTTTGGGCCGCCGGAGGCCTGGCGATCGGTCATTCGCTCAGCCCATCCGGCCTGACGTCACCACAGGCCATCGCCAATTTCTTCACATCGCCGAGCGGCATCGCGGTGGCGACTGGAATTACCGTTCCGATCCTCATGTTCTGGGGCTTCGCCCATATGCTGCGGCGTGCGCAGGAAATGCAGTTTGCAGCGCGCACGATGACGGAAGCGGCCCAGCGCCTCGCAGAGCCCGAGGCCATCGCCGGCGAACGTGTTTCCTCGCTTGGCCAGGCGGTACGCCGCGAAGTCGCCGCAATGAGCGAAGGCATCGAGCGTACGCTGGCCCGCGCTGTCGAACTCGAAACCCTCGTCCAGACGGAAGTCAACGAACTCGAACGCGCCTATACCGATAATGAGATACGCATCCGCACACTGGTCGGCGAACTCGGCAATGAACGCGAAGCCGTCGTCACCCATGCGGAACGCGTCCGCTCCTCGATCTCCGGCGCCCATGAGCACCTGAAGGATGAGCTCAGCTCCGCCAGCAACATCATCCGCGATAGCGTGCTGGGCGCATCGACCGAGCTGACGCAATCGCTCAACCAGTCCGGCGAAAACCTGGTCAACAGGATCAACGAAAGCGGCAATGCGATCACCGGCGCGATCGATACACGCGCCATGGACGTCTCTTCCCGCATCACCACGTCAGGCGAGGCATTCGCCAATTTGCTGGACACGCGGATCACCGCCTTGACCGAGCAGTCGCAATCAGTTGCGACAAATCTCGAGGAGGCGCTCGACAAGCGCACCAGCGGCATCGCCTCGCTGCTCGGCAGCGCCACGCAGACGATGGTCAGCGAGTTCGATGCGCGCCTCGCCAATCTCGACAATACGCTCTCCGAGCGCGGCCGTTCGCTCTTGAGCGAATTCGAGACCCGCGCGCAATCTCTCGACACCAGCACCGAAAAGCTGAATGCAGCGCTGGAAGCACGCGCGCGCCAGATCAACGAGAACCTTATTTCGCGCACCCGCGAAATCGCGGAAACCTTCTCCGAAGGGCGCTCGTCCATCAGCGGCATTATCGACGAAACCAAGACCAGGATCAGCGGCGACCTTTCCGGCATCGCCGATTCGGTTGCTGGCCTGCTCAATGAGAAGGCGGCGTCCTTCGCAGGACAATTGGCGGAAGGCCGCGATGCGCTTGCAGCTTCGCTTGCCGGCGAAACCGACCGTGTCTCCGCGGTCATTCGCGATCACGCCGACACGCTTGCCGTCCATACCGGCAATATCGAAAAGGCCGTCGCCTCCAGCACGACAGCACTCGGCGGCGTTACCGAAAACCATGCCTCACTGCTTGAGGAACGCACCGCCGCCATAAGAGCGGCAATTGCCGAAAACAGTGCCGTTCTCGACAAGACGTTCGAAAAGCACGGCGCCACGCTTGACGAGCGCGTCACCGGTGTCCGCGCAGCGTTGGCCGAAAACAACACGGTCCTGCAGAACGTCTTTGAAAGCCACGTCAATTCGATTGATGAACGCACCCACGGCGTCCGCGAACTCCTCGGCGAAAGCCAGGATGCGCTCGCCCGTGCGCTCGATGAACGCACGCGTGGTATCCGCGATCTTCTGAGCGGAAGCCAGGACACGCTTGCCCGCACCTTCGATGAAAAGGCCGATGACGTTCGCAATGCTCTGACCGATGGCCAGGATACACTCGCCCGTGCACTCGATGAACGTACCACCGCCATCCGCACCACGCTTTCGGAGAGCAGCGATACGCTCGGTGCAAGCTTCGACGATCATGCCCGCGCCATCAAGGAGCGCACATCGGGCCTGAGTTCCGTCCTTTCGCAAAACCATGCCGCCCTCGCCCAGACGCTGGACGGGCATGAGCGCACGATCGAGGATCGTGCCGCCGAAATCCGCACCGCACTGACGGAGACCACCGCCTCGCTCGGTCAAACGCTTCAGGACCACAACACCATTATCGAACAGCGCACGGCGATGCTGCACGAGGCCATAGGCGAAAGCAGCGCCGCACTTGGCCGGGCCTTCGAAGGTCAGACGGGCATCATCGATGAACGCACCTCGACCATGCAGAAGGCGCTCTCGATCGGCGTGGACAATGTGCGCAAATCGCTCGAACAGAGCGCATCGGTCGTCGCCGGCGCATTGCGTGAGAAAATCGGCGAAGCCGCCAGTACCCTGTCGGCCGAGGCTGCGAAAGCCGGTGAGGCGCTTGACGGCTACGGCGAATCTTTCAGCGCCCGTCTCGTCGAAAATCTCAGTGGAACGGAAGCCCGCCTCAACGAGCGTGCGGACGCCATTGCGATGAGCCTCGGCGAAATCGGATCGCGCGTTACCGGCGAGCTCGGCTCCATCGAGGCACGCATCGCCGACGTGACGCAGAATACGTCCGCCACGCTGGAGGAGCGCACGCGCGAGCTCAACAGCGTTCTGGCCGCACGTTCGCAGGAGATCACACGCATTCTCCACGATACCGCCGAGCCGCTCGTCGAGCGTCTCGCCGATAGCGGCCGCGGCCTTGCAAGCCAGCTCGAAGAAGCCACCCATGCCGCAACCGACAGGCTTCGCGCCGAGAATGCAGCGCTGGTCAATGCGCTTGCCAGCCGGACGGCGGAAACCATCTCCGCCATTCAGGAAGCCAAATCAGGCCTTTCGGAAGGCGTCGACGATCTCATCAATAGACTGGCTACATCCAACGCCAAGCTTGGCGAACTCATCGATGTCGCCACGCGCAACCTGGGCGACATCGATACCCGCCTTGTCGACACCACGTCGTCCTTTGCCGAAAACACCAGTCGTGCGGCGGAGACATTCGCCTCCTCGACCCGACTTATCGATGGAAACATCAACACGCTCAGCAGCCTTTCGAACGAGACGCTGAAGCAGATCACCAACATTGCCGAGCGTTTCGAGGAACACAGCAAGGTGCTCGGCTCCGCCAACGAGATGATCGGCTCGGCGCAGGGCAATCTCGCCGCAACCCTTGAGGAACGTCAACAGGCGCTGCAAGATCTCGCCTCCGGCCTGGTCCAGAGGTCGGAAGGTATCGAGCAGGTCATGCGCTCCTTCGAAAATCTCGTTTCGTCCGCATTCGAACGTGCCGAAGGCCGCACCAGAATGTCGGCCGAACAGATGCGTTCCGCCATATCCGACGTCGTCGAGCAGGCGTCGCAGAAGTTTACCACTGCCACGGACGAAATCCGCCGCACAGCCGCGGAAATCCGCTCCGAGCTTGACGAGACGCGCAGCGAATTGAAACGCGGCGTGCTGGACATGCCCGCCGAAGCCAAGGAATCGACCAAAGCCATGCGCAATGCCGTTTCCGAGCAGATCAACGCGCTCAAGGAACTGGCGGAGATCGTCAACAAATCGGGCCGTCTGGTCGATGTCGGCGAAAGCCGGGCCGACCGGACCGTCTCCCGTCCCGCTCCAGCGCCGCGCCCGGCACCTGCTGCATCCATGCCCTCATCCATACCGGCAACTCCGGCGCCGCGTGCTCCCGAACGGATGCTTCCGGAAGAACCTGTTAGAAGCCAGGGCGCTCCCGCACCGGCAGGCACCGCGCCCCGCAATGGCGGCGGTTGGGTTTCCGATCTTCTCGCCCGCGCCTCGCGCGAGGAAGAGCAGCCCGAGCAGATCCGTACGCAGCCCACCGGTACACCGCGCTCTCCCGCCCATGTGGTCGAATCGCTCAATTCGCTATCGGTCGATATTGCCCGTGCCATCGATCACGATGCATCCGTGGAACTGTGGGATCGCTATCGCCGTGGCGAACGCAACGTCTTCACGCGCCGGCTCTACACGCTCAAGGGTCAGCAGACCTTCGACGAGATCAAGCGCAAATACCAGTCCGACAGCGAATTCCGCCGTGCGGTGGACCGCTACATGGACGATTTCCAGCGCCTGCTCGAAGACGTCGCCCGCAACGACCGCGACAACATGGTGACGCAGACCTATCTGACGTCGGATACCGGCAAGGTCTACACCATGCTGGCCCACGCCAGCGGCCGCCTGCGCTGATTTCGCGGAGAACGTAGGACAGACATGCAAAACGCGGCCTCCCCGGGCCGCGTTTTCGATTCTGGAGGTTGTTAACCGGCCGGCTGTATTTCCAACACCATTATAGCTGTGGCGCTGCCGAAGCACAGGATGACGGGAGTTTGGATGGATGTTGGCGGCCAATCACCAATGTTTTCGCCTACAGAACAGTGCCTATAGAGGCGGAACATCTCCATTCCGTCATCCCGGTGCATGTCACAGGAATATGCCTCATCTTCTCCGCCGCATAAGCGGTGCAGAATGACCCAAGCAGCCGATTCTATTAAATAAAGCCGCTTAAGCGACAGGATACGCCTATCAAATGACCGAAAGCGTCCAGCCGACGATATCGCCGGTGACCTGGTCGAAGGCCGCATTGAGCGCCCGCACGTAGGCCGCATTGCCGGTTCCGCTCACCGGCGCTGAAGCGCTGAACACGCGTGTCGAACGGACTTCGCCGTTCTTGTCGTTCAGGATCTTGGCCGCGATCTCGACAATTGCCGTTCGCGGAGAGGTGAACGCATCGACACCGAAGGAACGGATATCGGTGATGATCTGGTAGTTGATGGCAAGACCGTCACCGGGGCGCCCGACGCCGCCCAGAAGGCCGGTGTTTTCGAAAGCCTGCACCAGACGCGACTGCACGAGCGTGGGCAGCCTGTCGCCCCATTGCGCGCCCTTGAGATATTCGATCTTGGCCGCAGAGGTGTTGATGACGATGTTCTCGCCATCGAACGCCTTCAGCGCCGCCGGAGTGGCGATCAGGATCTGGATGTTCTTGCGGCTCTTGCCCGATATCGAAGGATTGGACGCCACCAGATCGAACGTATCGAGCGGCACCGTGCCGCAGGATGCGACCATCCCGGCCAGCAGAACAGCGCCGACAATCCGTCCGGATTTTCGAAATCTCTCCAAATGCAAGCCCGTCCCTATCGTGCGGAATATATTCATCTCATGCGAACGCCATCGGATCAATGCCGCGTGCGCCCGTCATATTGCGGGACGGTGCCCTGTCCACCGAAAATAAGCCTTCGCGGGTCCTTTTCCAGGTCTGTGATCGCCCGCTCGATGCGCTGGATCGAGCGGCGGCTGTCGGTGACGAGGGCCTGCACATCCCGCAGGCCCGCCCCTGAAAAGTGCTGCAGATTGTCGGCGATCGGGCCGAGACGGGCATTCAGCGTGTCGGAGGTCTTGCGGATGGATTCGAGCGTCTCCTTGGTTTGCGCCACGACGCTGTTCTTGTTGTCCTCGGAGAGCAGCGCATCAACCTTCTGCATGACGCCATCGGCGCGCGCCGACGCGGCATTGAGCCGAGCCATCGCCTCACGGGCATCCTTGACGATATGCTGCACATCGCCGGCATTGCCGGCAAGCTGGTCAATGACTTTGGAGTTCTTGGCAAGGGCGTCGGTGAATGTCTTGGTGTTCTCGACGGTCGCCGTCAGCGGCGCGCGCACATCCTGGATGAAGCCTTCGAGCGCCTCGAGCGCGGTGTTGGCGCGTGCGAAGATATCCTGCGCCGTGGCCAGAAGATTGTTGACGACCGAAGGATCGGCGTTGATCAGCGCGACCGTGTCGCTATTCTCTGCCTCCGCCAGCAGGTTCGGTTCGTCAAGGCGGCCTCCTTTCAGCTCCACATAGGCCTGTCCGGTGAGCCCCTGAAAGCCGAGCTCGGCCTTGGTCGAGCGGGTGACCGGAGTCGTGCGGTTCACTTCTGTCTGCGCGATCACCATGTTCGGGTTGGTAGGATCGAGGTAAAGTCTGCGCACATCGCCGACCTTGATGCCGTTGAACAGCACCTGACTGCCGATGGAAAGTCCGGTGACGGAGCCGGGAATGCGTATTTCCAGCGTTACGGTATCGCGGCTTTCACCATAGCGGGCGATCCAGTAGACGAACCCGAAGGCCGCAAGGCTCACCAGTAGGGTGAAAATGCCCACCAGAACATAATTGGCTCTTGTTTCCATATCTTATCCAGCCTGGCGAGGCCCGGGATCGGCCCGGCGCCTGGTTGGCGCCGCCGGATCGATCTGGCGGGCGCGCTTACCACGAAAATAGGATGTAACCCAGGGGTCATCAACCGTAAGCATATCCTCGATGGTCCCTTCAACCAGTACACGCTTTTGCCCGAGCACCGCAATGCGGTCGCAAACGGCAAAGAGACTATCAAGATCGTGTGTCACCATATAGACGGTCAACCCCATCGTATCGCGCAGATTGGCGATCAGTTCATCGAACTCGGCAGCACCGATCGGATCGAGGCCTGAGGTCGGCTCATCGAGAAAGACGACATCGGGATCGAGCGCCAGTGCCCGGGCAAGTGCTGCACGCTTGATCATTCCGCCTGAAAGTTCGGACGGAAACTTCTCGGCCGTATCGGGCGCAAGCCCGACGAGATCGATTTTCAGGCGCGCCAGCTCATCCATCAGCTTGGGCGACAGATCGAGATATTCACGCATCGGCACCTGGATGTTTTCCAGAACGTTCAGGGACGAAAAAAGCGCACCATGCTGAAACAGAACGCCCATGCGCATATCGATCCCCATCTTCTCGATATCCGTTACATGATCGATATCACGGCCGAAAATCCGTATCTCGCCGGACGCCTTGTGATTGAGACCGAGGATCGTGCGCATGAGCACGGATTTACCCGAGCCGGAAGGGCCGATGAAGCCCAATATCTCGCCTGGAAATATATCGAGGCAGAGCTTGTCGAGAACGGTTTGGTTGCCGAACGAAACGGTGACATCGCGCACGGAAATCACCGGCTCGACGAAGCGGTCTATCTGGTCTGATTCTGCTTTGACCGCGTGGTTCATCTGTCCCGCTAAAAATTGATTGCTGCGTAGAACATCGCGAACATCCCGTCCACGACAATGACCACGAAGATGGATTTGACGACTGAGGCGGTAACACGGCGCCCGAGCGATTCAGCACTTCCTCCCACCTTCATGCCCTCGACCGAGGCCATGATGCCGATGATCATCGCCATGAACGGCGCCTTGATCAGCCCGGCCAGATAGGTCGAGATATCGATGGCGTCGCGCAGGCGCACCAGAAACGCGTCGGGTGAAATACCCGAATAGGTCCAGACCACAAAACCCGCCCCTGCAAGGGAGGCGAGATCGGCAATGATCGTCAGAAGCGGCAATACGATGACCAGCGCCACGAGGCGCGGGAAAACCAGGACACCGACCGGATTGAGGCCGATGACCGTCAGCGCGTCGGTTTCCTCGCGCATTTTCATCGAGCCGATTTCGGCCGTGATCGCGCTTCCCGAGCGCCCTGCCACCATGATCGCGGTCAGAAGCACGCCGATCTCGCGCAACACCAGGATGCCGACCAGATCGACGACGAATATCTCCGCCCCGAAATAACGCAGCTGGAATGCGCCCTGCTGGGCGATGATCGCGCCGATGATCGTCGACATCAGCAGGATGACCGGGATGGCGCCCACACCCATGCGGTCGATCTGGTTGGTGATGGCGGCAAAATTGATGCCGCTGCCCCTCCCCAGCTTCATCTGTGATCCGCGGATGGTCGCGCCCAGAATATGCATCGACATCAGGAAATCGTCGCGCGCCGAATAGGTCATCTTTCCCAGCGATTCGAGAAGATCGATGACGAAGAACCTTCGCTTCGGGCGTTTTACATGGCTGTTCCGGTCCACTGCTTCGCCGACGGCTTCCAGGAGCGGCCGCCATGCCTCGCGCATGCCGTGCAAAGTGACGCTGATATTGCGGGCCTTGAGCGAGCGGCTCAGCCTTTCGATCAGCCAGGCGCCCGCCGTATCGAGGCCGACGACATCGGTGAGATCGATCGATGCCTGCGAAAAGCCGTTCTGGTTCTGCAATTTGCGCATGTCATCATCGACCAGATGAACGCCGTGCGAGGTCCAGCGCCCGCCAAGTGCGATCGTGGTCCCGGCGGAACCCGTCGTTACCTCTATCCGGGGGCTGGCGTTGGGGGCGGCACTTGAATTGTCCGCGGCGTCGGTCAACATGTCCTATTCTTATCGAGTCTTTCATGCCGTGTCACTTGGCGCACAGCAGGCTAATTTGAGTCAATCAATGCGTATAAATCTGCAAATACAGACGGATCGCTACCCCATCGCCGGGAAGTTTACAATCTCGCGCGGCTCCAAGACCGAGGCTGTGGTCCTCGTCTGCACGCTGAGCGATGGCAAGTATGTGGGACGCGGCGAATGCGTGCCCTATGCCCGATACGGCGAAAGCCTTGAAAGTGTCGCGGCCGAAATAGAAGCCGCGCGTGGAGCCCTCACCGAAGGCGCTACCCGGCTGGATCTTCTCCAGCTGATGCGCGCCGGCGCCGCCCGCAACGCCGTGGATTGTGCCTTATGGGATATCGAGGCGAAACGCACGGGCAACCGAGCGGCAGCCGCCATTTCGGCCAAACCGCCGCACCCGCTGAGAACGGCGATCACCATTTCCATGGGCGATCCCGAAACCATGGCCGAGGCAGCCCGCGCCCTCTCCGCGCATCCCGTCATCAAGGCGAAAATAGGTGGGGAAAACGACGCGGCCCGTATCCATGCCGTAGCCGAAGCCGCACCGGGGAGCCGAATCATCCTCGATGCCAATGAAGGCTGGACGGAGGAAAACTTCCGCAAGAACATGATGATCGCCGCGGAAGCGGGCATCGCGCTCATCGAGCAGCCCCTGCCCGCAGGACAAGATGAGTTCCTGGCGGCAACGCCCCGGCCGGTGCCGGTCTGCGCCGACGAGAGCGCCCATACATCGGAAGGGCTGGAAGCGCTTCTCGGGCGCTACGACGCCGTCAATATCAAGCTGGACAAGACGGGTGGGCTCACCGAAGCGCTCACCATGCGCCAGCGCGCCCGCGATCTCGGGCTCGGCGTCATGGTCGGCTGCATGGTCGGCACCTCGCTCGCCATGGCGCCCGCCGTGCTCCTGGCGCAGGATGCGGATTATGCCGATCTCGACGGTCCGCTGCTCCTCAAACGGGACCGCTCTCCGGGCCTGGTCTATGAGGGGACGCTCGTCCATCCACCGGAGCCCGATCTATGGGGCTGACTATTTCGTGATTACCGGCTTTGTTGCATCAAAACAATTTTACTCGAACTGATTCATCATGTTTTTATTGGCAATATATTGTTGCCGATCATTGCAACCGACACCAAAGGGGAAAGAACCTTGAGCGACCTCCAATCCACAAGCAGCAAGAAACTCGTCATTCCGGCATTGGGCGGCATTTATTCATCGCTGCATGAATTTGCCGAAACTCTGTTGCGTTTCATCGGCGGCGCGGCGCTGGTCACGCACGGCTATAGCAAGATTCTCGATCCGTTCGGCGCGGCCGGAATGGTGGAAGGTATCGGCTTCTATCCAGGCAGCTTCTGGTCGCCGCTTCTCTCGGCCACCGAATTTTTCGGCGGCATTCTCCTCGCCATCGGCCTTTTGACCCGTCCGGCAGCCTTTGCCACGATGATCGTCCTTCTCGTCACCGTATGGTTCCATTGGAGCGTGCAGGGGCAAGGCTATTCGGGCTCGGAAAAATCGATCCTATGGTCGGCGATCATGTTCTTCTTCGTCATCCGCGGCGCCAACAGCCATTCGGTCGACGCGAAGATCGGCAGGCAGTTTTAACCGCGAACGAGAGTTGGAGCGGTTCCAATTTTGATGGAATCGTCCAGCCTTACCATTCTGCACTGCCGGAACTGTGGAGATGGCGAGGCATGGGTTCCTGTGCCCGGGCCTGTGCTTGTCACAGGTTGCCATACCTCAACAATACCGCTGTTGCGACGGTTGGAACGGGGTGTTTGCCATAGTGAAGTGAACTGCTCTAAGGGGTATCGAAAGGAGAACATGGCCGCCATGTTCTCCTTTTTCATGCCGCCTGTTTCAGGCAGCGACGGGCAATTCGACCGGCGCCAGTATTTCCTCGAAAATATCGGCGCAATGTTCCCAGGTGTAGTCCTTCAACACCTTATCGGGATCGACACGGCCCATCTCCAGGGCACCGAGACAGGCTTCGTGCAAATCTTCCGACAAAACACCCGCACCTGTCGCGCCGACGACATCGCTCGAGCCCGGCACGGGAAAGGCCGCCACCGGAAGACCGCTGGCGATGGCTTCGAGCAGCACCAGCCCGAACGTGTCGGTGCGGCTGGGGAAGACGAAGACATCCGATCCCGCGTAGTAGCGTGCGAGTTCCGTCCCTTCTTTCTTGCCGACGAACACAGCCTTCGGAAACCGTGTTTTCAACTCGCCGAGACTGGGGCCGTCGCCCACCACCAGTTTCGTCCCCGGCAGGTCGAGCGACAGAAAAGCAGCCAGGTTCTTTTCCGGCGCGGCGCGCCCGACACAGAGAAAGACCGGGGGCGGCAGGCCGAGATCGACATCCGGCTGTGGCCGGAACAGCCAACGATCGACACCCCTCGTCCATATCTTCAGCTTGGTGAACCCGCGTGCGACGAGTTCGTCCTTGATCGACTGCGTCGGCACGAGGCTGCACTCGGCGGCGTTATGGAAGCGCCGCAGGAACCCATAGCTCAGTGATAGCGGAACCGGGAACCGTTCATACAGATATTCGGGAAAGCGGGTATGGAAACTGGTCGTGAAGCGCCACCCGTTCCTGATGCAGGCGCGCCGTGCCATGATGCCGAGCGGCCCTTCCGTGGCGATGTGGACGTAAGCGGGCTGCAGCTTGGCAAGCGCCGCACGCACGGCGGCGGGATGCGTCAATGCCAGCCTGATCTCGGGATATGTCGGACACGGCACCGAGCGATAGTCGGCCGGCGACACGATCGTCACGGAATAACCCCGTTCGCTCATCAGATCGTGGATATGGGTCAGCGTCCGGACGACGCCGTTGACTTGCGGGTGCCAAGCGTCGGTGACGATGACGATGCGCTTCATCAGGCGACGTTCGCTGGCTTTGGCATGGCTTGGCGCGCGGCCGGGCGGTGATCCTGCAGATCGATGACGGGCGCGAAGCCGGCGCTTTCGCCGATCAGATGCGTCCATGAGATCAGTTCCATGCTCCCATCGAAATGTTCCGCGACCGCCGTGCAGCTTTCGACCCAATCGCCGGTATTGATATATTCCACCCCGTCGATCGTTTCGATCGTGGCATGATGGATATGCCCGCAGATGACGCCGTCGACACCGATGCGGCGCGCCTCTTCCGAAACCACATCCTGAAACGCTCCGATGAAATTGACCGCTTTCTTCACACGGAACTTCGCCCATGCCGAAAACGACCAGTAGCGCAGGCCAAGCAGGCGGCGCCCCTTATTCATGACGGTGTTGAAGGCAATGGCCCAGTCATAGGCCCAATCACCGAGATAGGCGATGAAGCGCGCATTGCGCACCACCACGTCGAACTGGTCGCCATGGATGACCAGGAATTTGCGGCCATCAGCGGTCTCGTGCACCGTGCGGTTCATCACTTCGATGCCGCCGAAATGCGTGCCCTGGAAATCGCGAAGGAATTCATCGTGATTGCCTGCGATATAGATGATGCTCGCCCCCTTGCGGCTCTTGCGCAAAAGCTTCTGCACCACGTCATTGTGCTCCTGCGGCCAGTGCCAGTTGCGCCGCAGCCGCCAACCATCGACGATATCGCCGACCAGGTAGATCGTATCCGCATCGTGAAAGCGCAGGAAATCGAGGAGAAATTCCGCCTTCGCGCCTTTCGAGCCCAGATGGACGTCCGAAATGAAAAGCGTGCGGTATTTCTTTGCGTCGTCGCGGCTTGTGTCCTTGCCCATCGCCAGGCTCCGTCGTCTTGTGATGGCCCGTATTCAGGGCGACACAAACACGATTCATGTCACAAACGTGTGACGGTGCGTTTCGGTCACGTCGTCGCGGCAACGCAGTCATCAGCTTTTGGCGATTTGCAAAGCGCCTTCTTTGGCCTATCAGAACCCTTGGAATAGCTTGAGATGAAATGGAGGTAGCGATATGGATCTGGGACTGGAAGGACGCAAGGCAATCGTCTGCGCATCGAGCAGAGGGCTTGGCAAGGCCTGTGCACTGGCCCTGGCGCAAGCCGGATGCGATCTTGTCATCAACGGTCGCGACGAGAAAACGCTCGACGCGACCGCCGCGGAGCTGAAGCGCGCTGGTGTAACCGTCACAGCCGTCCTCGCCGATGTCTCGACGCCGGACGGGCAGAAGCAACTGCTCGCCGCCTGCCCAGAACCGGATATCCTGGTCAACAACAATGGCGGCCCGCCGCATCGCGATTTTCGCCAGCTCGACCGCCAGGCGATCCTCGATGGCGTGACACAGAACATGGTCACCCCGATCGAACTGATCAAGGCGGTCATCGACGGCATGGTGGCGCGCGGTTTCGGGCGCATCGTCAACATCACCTCGACATCGGTCTATAAGCCCATAGCCGGCCTCGATCTCTCATCCGGTGCCCGCGCCGGGCTCACATCATTTTTGGCAGGCATCGCCCGCACGGTCGCCAAGGACAATGTGACGATCAACAACATCCTGCCCGGTGCATTCGACACCGACCGCCTGCGCAACGGCATCCGCTTCGGAGCGGAAAAATCAGGTGTGGCGCCGGAAGATGAGGCGGAAAAGCGCATGGCCGAAATTCCCGCCGGCCGCTTCGGAACGCCGGATGAGTTCGGCAATGCCTGTGCTTTCCTCTGCTCCAGCCATGCGGGCTATATCACCGGCCAGAACCTCATCATCGACGGCGGCGCCTATCGAAGCGCCTTTTGACCGGCCTTTTCTTCCCGTCCGCTTTTCCGGAAAGTGATTCACCATGAGCAAGACCCCCAAACCCGTCCTCTCCGATTTCGACGAAGCGGCGCTGTTCTTCCACCGTTACCCCAAGCCCGGAAAACTGGAGATCCAGTCGACGAAATCGCTGGGCAATCAGCGCGACCTGGCGCTTGCCTATTCTCCGGGTGTCGCCGCTCCCTGTCTTGCCATCCGTGACGATGCGTCCCTGGTTGCCGAATATACTGCGCGCGGCAATCTCGTCGCCGTCGTTTCGAACGGCACGGCCGTGCTGGGCCTCGGCAATATCGGCCCCCTCGCCTCCAAGCCGGTGATGGAAGGCAAGGCGGTGCTGTTCAAGAAATTCGCCGATATCGATGTTTTCGATATCGAGATCGATGCAAACGAGATCGACCGCATCGTCGAGGTCGTGGCCGCTCTGGAACCGACCTTCGGCGGCATCAACCTCGAGGATATCAAGGCGCCGGAATGCTTCGAGGTGGAAGAGCAGCTGCGCAACCGCATGAAAATCCCGGTTTTCCATGATGATCAGCACGGTACGGCCATCATCGTGGCGGCGGCGATCCTCAACGGACTGGAGCTGGCGGGCAAGGACATCGCCTCGGCCAAGATCGTCGCGTCGGGCGCCGGCGCGGCCGCCCTTGCCTGCCTCAACCTCCTGGTCAGGCTCGGCGCAAAACGCGAGAACATCTGGGTCTGCGATCTGGAAGGCGTGGTCTATGAAGGCCGCACTGCGCTGATGGACCGCTGGAAAGCCATCTACGCGCAGAAGACCGATGCCCGCGTGCTGGCCGATGTGATCGGCGGCGCGGACGTTTTCCTCGGGCTTTCGGCCGCCGGCGTGCTGAAGCCGGAACTCTTGAAACAGATGGCCGATCAGCCGTTGATCATGGCGCTCGCCAATCCGACGCCGGAAATCATGCCGGAGATAGCCAAGCTTGCCCGCGCCGACGCGATGATCTGCACCGGGCGGTCGGATTTTCCCAATCAGGTCAACAACGTCCTCTGTTTCCCCTATATCTTCCGCGGTGCGCTCGACGTCGGCGCAACGGCGATCAACGAGGAAATGAAGATGGCCGCCGTCAAGGCCATCGCAGCACTTGCCCGCGAGGAGCCATCCGATGTCGCAGCCCGCGCCTATTCCGGCGAAACGCCGACCTTCGGCCCCGACTATCTCATCCCCTCGCCCTTCGACCAGCGCCTGATTCTGCGCATTGCGCCCGCCGTCGCCAGGGCGGCGATGGAGACAGGCGTCGCCACGCGCCCGATCGAGGATATGGCAGCCTATCTCGACAAGCTGAACCGCTTTGTCTTCCGTTCGGGCCTCATCATGAAGCCGGTCTTCACCGCCGCCCACTCGGCCGAGAAGAAGCGGGTCGTCTATGCCGATGGAGAGGATGAGCGCGTGCTGCGCGCCGCACAGGTGGTCATCGAGGAAGGCGTCGCCATCCCGACGCTGATCGGTCGCCCGCAAGTGGTCGAGACGCGGCTCAAACGTTATGGCTTGAAGATCCGCGCGGGCGCTGATTTCGAACTCATCAATCCCGAAGACGATCCCCGCTATCGCGATTATGTCGATCTGTTCCTGAAATATACCGGACGTCAGGGCGTCACCCCTGAAACGGCACGCACCATCGTGCGCACCAATGCGACCGCCATCGCAGCACTTGCCGTCATGCGCGACGAGGCGGACGCCATGATCTGCGGGCTGGAGGGCCGCTTCGAGCGCCATCTGCGTCTGGTGCGTCAGATCATCGGCAAAGCGGGAGGCCTGGGTGACTTCTCCGCCCTCAGCCTGCTGATCTCGCAGCGCGGCACACTTTTCCTGACCGACACCTATGTCACAGTCGATCCGGGTGCCGAGGAAATCGCCGAGATGACGATCCTCGCGGCCAATGAAATCCGCCGTTTCGGCATCGAGCCAAAGGCAGCGCTTCTTTCGCACTCGAATTTCGGCTCCAAGGATTCCGAAAGCGCGGAAAAGATGCGGCGTGCGACCGCTATCCTCAGCGAACGCTATCCCGACCTGCAGGTCGACGGTGAAATGCATGGCGATGCGGCACTGTCGCAGGCACTGCGCGAACGCGCGTTTCCGGCGTCACGGCTGACCGGCGAGGCCAATCTCCTGGTCTTCCCGAATCTCGATGCGGCCAACATCACCCTCAATGTGGTCAAGAGCGTCACCGACGCGCTGCATGTCGGACCGATATTGCTGGGCGCGGCAAGACCGGCTCACATCCTGACACCGTCGGTCACCTCGCGCGGCATCGTCAATATGACGGCCCTGGCCGTGGTCGAAGCTTCACAGCGACTGGAAACAGAAAAACAACTATAAAGAAACTATAAGTCATTCTTACTTCACGGGAGAATTATTGTTAGTGACAACTTAAGACATTGAAGTTAGATTACGCTCAGGAGCTTGCGGATTCGGGGCATAACTGGGGAAAACAATGTCAAAAGCCTCGATAATTCGGAGAACTACGGATTCGTGCGCCGGGTTTTACCGAAGAATCAGGGCTGACGACATTGATGAGCAGATTTTTTCTAACAATCGCTATAGCAAGCCTCACTATCGGCATCTTTGCTGCCTCGGCAGGAGATAGCAATGCCGCCTCCCCCATCTGCAGCAAGCTGCAGCGGCAACTGGCCTCCTTGTCGGGAGGTCGAAGCCGTGCTTCCAACAGTCCGGCTATCCGCCAGTTGCGAAGCCAGTTGACACAGGCCCGTATCGGAGCCCGGCGGGCAGGCTGTACGGGAGGCCTGTTCTCCCGGCCTTCGAGTACGCCGCAATGCGTCCGGATCAAGGCTTCCATCGACAAGCTGACTGCCAGCATTGCCCAGATGAAACGGGGCGGCGGCGGCTCAGGAGCAAACCGCAAGCGTGTGCTTGCAGCGCTGTCCGCCAATGATTGCGGCTCACCGCGGCGATCAGGAGGGCTTATCAAGCGTCTCTTCAACTCGAAAAAGCAGCAAGTTGAGCCCAAAGCCGCCGTCGCCCCAAAGGTGAAGCGAACCAAGGCTGCTGTCCAGCCCAAGCGCAAGCAGAAACGGGCCCCCGTGAAACGACGCGCCGAAAGCGCTTCTACCAGCGGCCGCGTTTCTGCAACCAATGAAGGCGCGGCGCCGACGAAAAACTATTCCGTGAAAAGCGGTTTCCGCACGCTCTGCGTCCGCACCTGCGACGGCTATTACTTCCCGATATCTTTTTCCACCAAACGAAAATTCTTCGCCCGCGACCGCAATGCCTGTTCTGCCATGTGTCCCGGCACCGACGTGGCGTTGTATTATCACGATGTGAAGGATGAGGAATCCGAGGACATGGTGTCCACTGACACCGACACGCCCTATGCGGCGCTGCCGACGGCCTTCGACTATCGTACCGCGGGGACTGCAACGCCCCCGGGATGCGCATGCCAGGCAGTCAGGCAAAGCCTGCCGGAAAGCGGTTTTTCCGCGCAAGATCAGACCGGCCCGAGCAGCCCGGGCGCTAAGAACTATATGACGCTCGGCTACGGCAGCGGAGAAAAGACCGTATCGGACAAGACGTCCTCTTTCATCAGCATTCCGCGTAAGCGTCCTGATCCGGCGGCCGATCCCGAAACGATGCTCAACACCGAAGGCGGCCTCAACAGGGAAGACCTGCAGAAGCTGACGGACAGGGATACCTCCGTCGTCACCAGTTCGACGGGAAACAGGATCAGGGTCGTCGGGCCAACGTTCCTTCCCGACCTAAGAGAGGCAAGAGGTCGGCAAGTTCCGGGCCAGACGAAAGCCCGGTAAGTGCCAGCCGCAAGGGCATGAACAGGCCCTTGCCCTTGCGCCCGCTGGCTTCCTTGACCGCATCGGTCCAGATTTTCCATGTCTGGCGGTCCCATGGTTCCGGCGGCAGGAGATCGAAAGCCTGACGCGTGAAATCCATATCCTCCTGCGATAGTTCCGGGGCGGACGCCACGCCTTCATTGATGATCTTCCACCAGACAGAAGCATCGCTGACACGGTCGAGATTGCCGCGCACGGCAAGCCAGAACGCCTCCGCCCTCTCGCCTTCTATGCCGAGTGCCGCAAGACGCTGGCGCACCGCCTCGAATGGAAATTCATGGATGAGCGCACGATTGAGCGTATCGAGTTCGGCCGGGTCGAATTTCGCCGATGATTTGGACGCCGCCGCCGGATCGAAATGATCGGTCAGCGCCTGCATGTCAGGCGCGGCGATGACATTCTCGGAGCTTCCGATCAGAACCGCCAGCGAGGCGACCGCCATCGGTTCATAACCGGCCTCGCGCAGCGAGCCGACCGAGAGCGATCCGCTGCGCTTGGAAAGCCCCTCGCCCGAGATGGTGGTCAGCAAATTGTGATGCCCAAACTGCGGCGGCTCGGCGCCGAGCGCCTGGAAGATGGCGATCTGCGCGCCGGTATTGGTGACATGATCGTCGCCGCGGATGATGTGGCTGATGCCCATGTCGATATCGTCGGCGACGGATGGCAGCGTATAGAGATAGCTGCCGTCCTCGCGCACCAGCACAGGATCAGACATCGATGCCAGATCGACGGCCTGCGGTCCACGCACCAGATCGTTCCAATGCACCTCGGTGCGCACCGGCGAGAACGGATCGTCCTTGAAATTCGGCAACTGGAAGCGCCAATGCGGCTTGCGCCCCTCCGCCTCGAATGCCACCCGTTCCGCATCCGTCAGCTTCAGCGCCTCGCGCCCATAGATCGGCGGCAGCCGGCGCGTCAAGCGCAGCTTGCGCCGGCGCTCCAGTTCTTCCGCAGTCTCATAGCAGGGATAGAGCAGTCCTAAGCTTTTCAGCTTTTCCACGGTCGCGTCGTAAATGGCAAAACGCTTCGACTGATGTTCCACCCTATCAGGCTTTACACCAAGCCAGTCGAGATCCGCGGCAATCGCTTCCGCATATTCGCTCTTCGAGCGTTCGACATCCGTATCGTCGAAACGGAGCACGAAACGCCCGTCATTCTTCAATGCGAACAACCAGTTGAACAAAGCTGTTCGTGTATTGCCGATATGGATATAGCCCGTCGGAGACGGGGCGAAACGGACGGTGACGGTCATCGTTGTACCTGAATTATGACCGGTCTCTGAACCGGTTGGTGATGGGATAGCGGCGGTCGCGGCCGAAATTCTTCTTGGTGATCTTCACGCCCGGCGCCGATTGTCGGCGCTTATACTCCGCGATGTAGAGCAGATGCTCGATGCGGTGGACGGTATCGCGGTCGTGGCCGCGCGCCACGATGTCTTCGACACCCATCTCGTTCTCGACCAAGCATTCGAGAATGTCGTCGAGCACCGGATAAGGCGGCAGTGAATCCTGGTCGGTCTGATTTTCCCGCAGCTCCGCCGAGGGCGCCTTGTCGATGATGTTTTGCGGAATGACCACGCCCGAAGGGCCAAGCGCCGATGGCGGCACATGGCTGTTGCGCCAGGCGGCCAGCGCATAGACCTGCATCTTGTAGAGATCCTTGATTGGGTTGAAGCCGCCATTCATGTCGCCATAAAGCGTGGCGTAGCCCACCGACATTTCGGATTTGTTGCCCGTCGTCACCACCATCGAGCCGAACTTGTTGGAGATCGCCATCAGGATCGTGCCGCGCGTGCGGCTCTGCAGGTTCTCTTCGGTGACGCCTTCCTTGGTGCCGTCGAAGATCGTCGCCAGCGCTTTCATGAATCCATCCACCGGCTCGAAGATCGGCACGATATCGTAGCGGCAGCCGAGCGCGCGCGCGCAATCCTCTGCGTCCTTCAGCGAATCCTTCGACGTATAGCGATAAGGCATCATCACGGCGCGCAGCCGCTCTTCGCCAAGCGCATCGACCGCCAGCGCGGCGCACAGAGCCGAATCGATGCCGCCGGACATGCCGAGAACGACATTCCTGAAGCCGTTCTTGTTGACGTAGTCGCGCAAGCCCAGCATGCAGGCGCGATAATCGGCCTCCTCCTTCTCAGGAATTTTCGACATCGGCCCACCGGTGCAGGCCCAGCCCTCGCCGCTTCGCTTCCAGACGGTGACCGCCAGTTGCTCCTCGAACTGCGACATCTGGAAGGCAAGCGACCTGTCGGCATTGATGGCAAAGGACGCGCCGTCGAAGATCAGTTCGTCCTGGCCGCCGAGCTGGTTGGCGAAAAGCAGCGGCAGTCCTGTTTCGATCACCTGCCGTATCACCACTTGATAGCGCACATCCAGCTTGGCGCGGTAATAAGGCGAGCCGTTGGGCACGAGCAGGATTTCCGCCCCGCTTTCGCTGAGCGTCTCACAAACGCCGAGATCGCCCCAGAGATCTTCGCAGATCGGAGTACCAAGCCGCACGCCACGGAAATTGACCGGACCCAGCATCGGTCCCGCCACGAAAACGCGTTTCTCATCGAATTCGCCATAATTCGGCAGATCGACTTTATAGCGCTCGGCGATCACGTCGCCGCCGTCCAACACCATGACCGAATTGTGCAGGCCGGTATCGCGCTTCAGCGGCGTGCCGATGATGACGCCCGGGCCGCCATCAGCCGTGTCGGCGGCAAATTCCCGCACCGCCTTTTCGCAGGCAGTGGTGAAGGCGGGCTTCAGCACGAGATCTTCCGGCGGATAACCGGAGATGAAAAGCTCGGTGAACAAGACCAGATCCGCCCCCTGGCGCGCCGCGTCGGCACGTGCCTCGCGCGCCCTGGCGAGATTGGCCTCTATATCGCCGAGCACAGGATTGAGCTGGGCCACGGCGATACGCAGAATATCGGGAACGGCAGGCTTTTTCGTCATGGGGAAAGCTTTAGCGCGAGGGCTTCAAGGTTGCAATCTGGTCCGGGATTCGGACGCTTGGCATTCGGTCGAACGTTCATATCCAAAAGGCAATGAAAAGCGCATAACCCCAGACAGCCGCGGCAAAAATGATCGAGATCAGCACGGCAAGCGATCCGCAATCCTTGGCAATCTGGATATCTTTCTGGAACTCGCGTGAGACGGCATTGCAGGCCGCCTCGATGCCGGTATTGAGAACCTCGATCATGATCAGGAACAGAATGGCGCCCGTCATCAGCAGAAACATGAGCGCACTGGGCGCGATATAGAGCGCGACGGGAATGGAAACGGCAAACAGCGCGAGTTCCTGCTGCACCGCCTTCTCATGGCGCGCCAGATAGCGCAGCGCCCGCATTGAATTGATGAAAGCCAGCCAGATGCGTTCCATAGAGATTCCCCGTCAGCCCCGCGCATCCGCCTGAAAGCACGATACTCAGTTTTCATAAGCTCCAGCGTCCATATGCAGCACCCCGAAGGACGCACATGGGACGCTATAGAGGAAAAGCTTTAGAGAAAGATCAATTCAATACGGATTGAAGCCCCGCTCAGCCCTGAGGATACTGCGGCAATTCGTCGTTGATGCTGTAATAATCGCCCTTGTCTGAGACAAAGATATGCCGCTTGCCATGCAGCCCTGTCGGTTGGTCGAACGAGCCCGCCATAATGGAGGTATAGTCGACCTCGTCATGCTTCCAGAACAGCACTGACCCGCAGGTCCGGCAAAAGCCGCGGCGCGCCTTCTCGCTCGATGCATACCAGGTGATATTCTCGGCGCCGTCTATATGGAGGGCGTCATCGACGACATTGGTCGCGGCGTAGTGATGCCCTGATTGCTTGCGGCATTGCGTGCAATGGCAATAACTGACGCGGCCCAACTTGCCGGTCGTTTCAAAACGCACCGCCCCGCACAGACATGATCCCCTATGATGTTCTACGCTATGGTCTTCAGCCAATTTTTCCCCGATCCTATTCTCGAAATGCAACAGGGCGGGAGTTTAGACCCCCGTCCTGTAATGGCAATCGACAAAATCTGAACGAAAGTTTCAGCCGTTTACAACCTGCTTCTGCGGTTGCGCATCGCGTTCCTTCTTGAGTAGCTCCGCGACGAGAAACGCCAGTTCCAGCGCCTGGTCCGCATTGAGGCGCGGGTCGCAATGGGTGTGATAGCGGTCCGACAGATCTTCCGCCGAGATGGCGCGCGCGCCGCCGGTGCATTCGGTGACGTTGTTGCCCGTCATCTCGATATGGATGCCGCCGGGATAGCTGCCCTCAGCGCGATGGACGGCGAAGAAGGTTTCCACCTCTTTCAGGATGCGGTCGAAAGGCCGGGTCTTGTAGCCATTGGCGGTGATCGTGTTGCCATGCATCGGATCGCACGACCACACCACCTTGCGCCCTTCCCGCTCGACGGCGCGGATGAGCTTCGGCAAATGATCCGATACCTTGTCGTAGCCGAAGCGCGCGATCAGCGTCAGGCGGCCCGGTTCATTCTCCGGGTTGAGCAGATCGATCAGCTTCAAAAGACCGTCGGGCTCCAGCGAAGGGCCGCATTTCAGGCCGAGTGGATTCTTGATGCCACGGCAATATTCCACATGCGCATGGTCGGGCTGCCGCGTACGGTCGCCGATCCAGATCATGTGGCCCGATGTGCCGTACCAGTCGCCGGATGTGGAATCGACGCGGGTCAGCGCCTCCTCATAGCCAAGAAGCAGCGCTTCATGGCTGGTGTAGAAATCCGTCTCGCGCAGCCGGGTATTGCTTTCCGAAGTGATGCCGATGGAGCGCATGAAATCCATCGTTTCGGAAATGCGCTGGGCCAGAGCCTCGTAGCGCTCGCCCTGCGGGCTGTTGGAAACGAAGCCCAGCATCCACTGATGCACATTCTCCAGATTGGCATAGCCGCCCTGCGCGAAGGCGCGCAAAAGGTTGAGCGTCGCCGCCGACTGGCGGTAGGCCATCTCCTGACGATTCGGATCGGGAATGCGCGACGCCGGATCGAAATCGATGCCGTTGATGATGTCGCCGCGATAGGCCGGCAGTTCGACGCCGTCCTTGATCTCGGTGTCGGACGAACGCGGCTTGGCAAACTGTCCGGCGATGCGCCCGACCTTGACCACCGGTTGCGACGCGCCGAAGGTCAGCACGACCGCCATCTGCAGGAACACGCGGAAGAAATCGCGGATGTTGTCGGCGCCATGCTCGGCGAAGCTTTCGGCGCAATCGCCGCCCTGGAGCAGGAATGCACGGCCTTCGGCGACTTCACCCAATTGGCGGGTGAGTTTGCGCGCCTCACCTGCAAAAACCAGCGGCGGATACGAACGAAGACGGGACTCGACATTGGTCAAAGCCTGCGCGTCGGGAAAAAACGGCACCTGCTTGATCGGTTTGCCTCTCCAGGATTGCGGTGTCCAGTTCTTCGTCATTGCAGCACCTGTTTGCTACTGTCCGCTCGTTCTCTCGCGGAATACCCAAATTGCCCGCATGCCGGATGGCATGCAGGATGCGCTCCTATAGAGCAAAGCTGGAAATTATACTAGGCTCGAATCGATCCGATTGCTTCAGCTTTTATCTGCAACAATTACCGATCCGCGCTCATATTCCAGATTGCGCTTCAGGATACCCGTTCGCCCTTCACGATGCGGTAGCTTGGCTGGTACATCGTCACCAATTCCTCGGATGCCGTCGGGTGCACCGCCATCGTTCGGTCGAAATCGTCCTTCGTCGCGCCGGCCTTGAGCGCAATGCCCAAAAGCTGCGCCATTTCGCCCGCATCGGCCCCGAGAATATGCGCGCCAAGCACCTTGCGACTTCCCCCGTCGACCACCAGCTTGGTCAGCATCTTCTCCTGACGTCCCGAAAGCGTGTTCTTCATCGGCCGGAAATGCGCGCGATAAATCTCCACCTCGCGATATTTCTCCGCCGCCTCTTCTTCCGAAAGGCCGATCGTGCCGATCTCCGGTTGCGAGAAGACGGCGGTGGCGATCAGTTGATGATCGGGCTTCGTCGGATTGTCCTTGAAAGCGGTTTCGAGGAAGCACATGGCTTCGTGGATCGCCACCGGCGTAAGCTGCACCCGGTTGGTCACGTCGCCAACCGCCCATATATGGGGAACATTGGTGCGCGAGAATTCATCGACGCAGACGGCGCCCAGAATATCGGTCTCCACACCGGCCTTTTCCAGGCCGAGATTTTCCGTATTGGGAATGCGCCCGAGCGCCAGCATCGCCTGGTCGACGAGCAGGATCTCACCGCCCGAGAGCGTCACGTCCAGCCGACCGTCGGTACGCCGCGATACGCGCTCGAACACTTCGCTGCACAGCACGCGGATGCCCTTTGCCTCCATCGCCTCATGCAGGAGCCGGCGCAGATCGCCATCGAAGCGCTGCAATATCTCGAGGCCGCGATAGACCAGCGTCGTTTCGACGCCAAGCCCGTGGAAGATATTGGCGAACTCGACCGCGATATAACCGCCGCCGGCGATGACGATCGACTTCGGCAGTTCGGTGAGATGGAATGCCTCGTTTGAATTGATGCAGAGCTCGTGGCCGGGCAGCGCCACATGCGGATTGGGGCGCCCCCCTGTCGCGATCAGGATCTTCTCCGCCGTCACCTTTTTACGTGATGAGACGATCTCGATCGTGTGATCGTCGACAAGCACGGCACGGCTGTCGAAAATCTCGACATCGGAATGATCGAGGCCTTTGCGGTAGAGCCCTTCCAGCCGTGTGATTTCGCGGTCCTTGTTGGCGATCAGCGTCGGCCAGTCGAAGGATGTTTTCCCAACGCTCCAGCCATACCCGGCGGCATCTTCGAAATGTTCGCCGAATTGCGAGGCATAGACGAACAGCTTCTTCGGCACGCAGCCGCGGATGACGCAGGTGCCGCCCATCCGGTATTCCTCGGCTAACGCAACGCGCTTGCCCATAGCGCCCGCCAGCCGCCCGGCCCGCACACCACCGGACCCGCCGCCGATGACGAAAAGATCATAATCGTAAGATGCCATGAAAAACCCCGGACGCTTTGAATTGAAATGCGGACCAGACATATAGGCTGGACGCTAAATAAAAAAGCCCGACCTGAGGCCGGGCTTTCAACGTCATGTGAGAAATGCAGTGCTTACTGCTGTGGCTGCGGCTGGGCTGCGCCCTCCTGCTTGGCGAGAACCTCGCCGACCGACTGGGCCAGATCGCGCGCTATGCCATTCTGCCAGATATTGGCGGCCTTGAGCACTTCGCGCGTGACGATCGGCCCCTCGGAGATCAGCTTCTTGCCGGCGGGCGAATCGTAGAAAGCCGAGATTGCCTTCAATTCCTCTTCCGAAAAGGAATTGGCATATGCACGCGCGGCTTCCGTTTCCAGATCGCCCCGGCGCGCGGTGAGCTCCAGCGCCTTCTCATCGACGGTCTGGGTGATCTGCTTTTCCAGGTTGGGATCCTTCTGGATCAGCTCCGCCTTGAGCGCCTGTGCGGCGCGGGGCAGGATCGTATCGAACTGCTCGGTCGCATCGATCGCGGCGATCGCCTGACGCGCGGCGGCCAGATGGGATTCGGAAATGTCCTGCGCCTGAGCTACATGAATACTTGCGATCACGGCAAGCGCCGCAAAAGGCGCAATCAAACGGCGAAAGCCAGTTGCCTGGGTCATGGGGTCGTTACTCCGTTGTCTCTAGATTGCTCATTGTCCGGATACCGCCGGCGCCGGCGATGATCGCGGCACCGGCCAGCCCCAGGAAAAGTCCATGCTCCACGACGCCCGGGATGGCGTGCAAAGCGCTCGATAAAGCTCTTGTATCGGGAATGCGGCCAAAAGATGCATCCAGGATATAATGCCCCCCGTCGGTGACGAAGGGCTGCCCCTCCTTTAACCGCAAGGAAACAGGTCCGGCAAGGCCGAGATCGGCGGCGATCCTGGCGACGGCGATTTTCGTTGCCCCGAGACCGAAGCGATTGACTTCGATGGGAAGTGGAAACCTGCCGAGCGTCTCGACGATTTTCGTCTCGTCGGCGATCACGATCATCTTTTCGGATGCCGCAGCCACGATCTTCTCACGCAGCAGCGCCCCGCCACCGCCCTTGATCAGCGAAAGCGCGCCATCCACCTCATCCGTGCCGTCGATGGCGAGATCGAGTTCCGGCGTTTCGTCGAGCGTGGTCAGTGGAACGCCCAGTTCCCGGCAAAGGGCAGCGGTGCGTTCGGACGTGGGCACGCCGATGACGTTCAAGCCGTTGGCGACCTTGTCGGCCAGAAGCCGCACGAACTCTTCCGCCGTCGAGCCGGAACCGATCCCGAGCCGCATGCCATCATGCACATGAGTCAGCGCTTCGGCTGCGGCCGCGATCTTCAGCTTGTGTGCATCCATGCGCTCTCCCCCAGTCTCTTTTCCAAGTCCCTTTTGTTGCCGACCACCTTTGTCGATCACCGGCTGATTTGAAGCTGCATCTATCATGTGAATGCAAATGCACAAAGCCTGTTTTGCGGCTTATTGACCTGCTTCCCCTCCAAAACTTGAGCAAAGGAGAATGATCAGTTAGGAGTTACTGCAATTCGATCATCCTCTTATCCGGATTCATCAATGACGAAGCCCATTGTCGTGTTCGACCTCGACGGAACGCTGGTCGACACAGCGCCCGATCTCCTCGATAGCCTCAACCATTGCCTGGTCCAGTCAGGCATGGAGAAGGTCGATCCGCTGGCGCTGCGCCGTTTCGTCGGCCATGGCGGACGGGTGATGATCGAGCGTGCCTTCGAGGCGCAGAGGAAGCTCCTCTCGCCTGAACAGCTCGACGGGCTGGTCGAGCTTTTCCTGGAGCATTACGGGGCACATATGCCCGGCCGCTCACAGCTTTTTTTCGGCGCCGACGAGGCCATGGACAGGCTCGCGGCGGCTGGATACACGCTTGCCGTCTGCACCAATAAATTCGAGACGCTCTCCGTAAAGCTCCTGACCGAACTCGGCCAGGCGGACCGCTTTGCCGCGATTTGCGGCGGCGATACATTCGCCTTCCGCAAACCCGATCCGCGGCACCTCACCGAAACCATCCTCCGCGCCGGCGGCGACCCGGCCCGCGCCTTGATGATCGGTGACAGCCGGACGGATATCGACACGGCGAAGGCTGCTGGCATCCCGGTCGTGGCGGTCGATTTCGGCTATACCGATCTGCCGGTCCAGACCTTCGACCCAAGCCGTGTCATTTCGCATTTCGATGAATTGACCCCTGATATGGCGAAGGGCCTGATCATGGCGACTGCGCTGTAAGGACATGTGAACGGGCGGCGGCTGGAAAATCCAGTGGAAAGCGTTAGGCTGTTGCGATGCGGAACCGATTTATTCAGATGCTTTCCCTGGCAATCGCAGCAGGCGCGGTCAGCGCCGGCACGTCGCTGGCCGAGGAGAACAAGACGCTGCCCGGCGTGAAGCAGCCCGACGGGCTCGTCACCGCGCCGCTTCCAGAACCCGATCAGATGACTGAGCCGTCAAGGCCGAACACGTTCAGGATCGGCAACACCGATGTGACGATATCCGGCAGCGTCACCGTCGATGTCGGAACGTTCAAGCCGTCGAAACGCTAAGCCTGCCCGACGTCAGGCTTCCGCCTTGCCATCCGGCAGGCTGACGAAGATCAGGACAGCGATGATCGTGATGAAGAAGCGGAAGGCGCTTTCGATGCCGTTCCACTCATGTGACATCCACATGCCGAACCACTCCCCGCCAATCGACATGAAACCCACTTGCCAGGTCAGGAAGCCGAGGGTCAGGCCGGCGATCGCCCATTTCTTGGCCTCATTGAAGAGGATCGCGGGCGCGCCGAGCTTCGTCAGCATCGCATAGGTGCCGATCCAGCAGAGAATTGCCGTCAGCGTCTCGGCAGCAATGATGGCGATATAGCCGGCCGTATGAAGCGCGGGGTTGGTAACCGCGCGATATTTGATGGTCGAATTCGGAAAGATCGTGTCCATGGCGAAGACATGCTGGACGAATTCGTAATTCGTTCCGTAGTCGGTGATGTTTCCAAACGAAACAAGCGATGCAAAAAGAGCGATGGCCGCGACAAGCGCCACCTTCGACAATCGTGTGACCTGCATTTTCCTCTCCTGGAATTGTTTCCCCAAATTGGATCCGAAGGCGATTCCACCCTCTTCATCCCCGATGCAGGCTGCTACATCCCAGGAAAAAAGCAAGAAAAAAGCCCGGCATCGCTGCCGGGCTTTTTGATCCTGCAATGATCAACTGACGGATCAGCCGTTGACCGCGTCCTTGAGGCCTTTGCCGGCCGAGAACTTCGGCACGTTGCGGGCCGGGATCGCGACTTCCTTGCCCGTCGAAGGGTTGCGGCCCGTCGAAGCGGCACGGTGCGAAACGGAGAAAACGCCGAAGCCCGGGAGGCGGACATCGTCGCCGGATTTCAACGTTCCGGTAACCGATTCAATGACGGCATCGACGGCCGAAGCGGCGTCGGTCTTCGTCAGACCAGCCTTTTCCGCAACCGCGGCGACCAATTCGTTCTTGTTCATAGGGGCATTTCCTTTCTCTCTTTACCGGGACATACGACTCAACCGGCACGCGCGGAGTTTATTCGAATCAGTCGGCAAACCAAGCCACGCAAGTCAAAAAAGCCCGGAAATCCGGGGTTAAACACAGAAATGCCGGGCAAAATGCCCGGCATTATGGTCAATTTGATGAAGAGCCGAAGCTCAATGCGCCACGGTGGCGGCGGGATCCTCATCTGCCGCCCCCGGAACGGGCGTGGCAGGCGTTGCCGGTTCGGTCCATTCGATGGGCTCCGGCATCCGCACCAGCGCATGCTGGAGAACCTCTCCGGCACGCGACACCGGTATGATTTCAAGGCCGTTCTTCACATTGTCCGGGATCTCCACCAGATCCTTGGCGTTCTCTTCCGGGATCAGAACTGTCTTGATGCCGCCACGCAGCGCCGCGAGAAGCTTCTCCTTCAGCCCGCCGATCGGCAGCACCCTGCCCCTCAGCGTGATCTCGCCGGTCATCGCCACGTCCTTGCGGACGGGAATGCCGGTGAGGATCGAAACGATGGCCGTCACCATGGCAACGCCAGCCGACGGTCCATCCTTCGGCGTAGCGCCTTCTGGAACGTGGACGTGGATGTCGCGCTTGTCGAAAATAGGCGGCTCGATGCCGAAATCGACAGCTCTTGAGCGGACATAGGACGCCGCCGCCGAAATCGATTCCTTCATCACGTCGCGCAGATTGCCCGTCACCGTCATGCGGCCCTTGCCGGGCATCATAGCGCCTTCGATGGTCAGCAATTCGCCGCCCACTTCCGTCCAGGCAAGCCCGGTGACGACACCCAGCTGGTCCTCGCCTTCGATCTGGCCGTAGCGGAATTTCTGCACGCCCAGATAATCGGCAAGATTGGCTTCCGTAACGTTCACCGACTTCTTTTTGGTCTTCAGGATCTCGGTGACGGCCTTGCGCGCCAGCTTCATCAGCTCCCGCTCGAGATTACGCACGCCGGCTTCCCGCGTGTAATGGCGGATGATGCCGCGCAATGCGTCCTCGCTGACGGAGAACTCCTTGGGCTGCAACGCATGGTCGCGGATCGCCTTCGGCAGAAGATGCCGCTTGGAGATCTCGAGCTTCTCGTCCTCGGTGTAGCCGGCGATGCGGATGATCTCCATGCGGTCCATCAAGGGCGCAGGGATATTCAGCGTATTCGCCGTCGTCACGAACATCACGCTCGAAAGGTCATATTCGACCTCCAGATAGTGGTCCATGAACGTCGAGTTCTGCTCCGGATCAAGCACCTCCAGCAGAGCGGAGGACGGATCGCCACGGAAATCCTGACCCATCTTGTCGATCTCGTCGAGAAGGAACAGCGGGTTGGACTTCTTCGCCTTCTTCATCGACTGGATGACCTTGCCGGGCATCGAGCCGATATAGGTCCGGCGGTGGCCGCGGATCTCGGCCTCGTCACGCACGCCGCCAAGCGACATGCGGACATATTCACGGCCGGTCGCCTTGGCGATCGATCGGGCAAGCGAGGTCTTGCCGACGCCGGGAGGTCCGACGAGGCAGAGGATCGGCCCTTTGATCTTGGCCGAGCGCGCCTGCACCGCGAGATATTCGACGATGCGCTCCTTCACCTTGTCGAGGCCGTAATGCTCGACATCGAGCACCTCCTCGGCAAAGTTCAAATCCTGCTTGACCTTCGACTTCTTGCCCCACGGTATGGAGAGCAGCCAGTCGAGATAGTTGCGGACCACAGTGGCTTCCGCCGACATCGGGCTCATATTGCGCAGCTTCTTCAGCTCCGCATTGGCCTTCTCGCGCGCTTCCTTCGAGAGCTTGGTCTTGGTGATGCGCTCTTCCAGTTCGGCCACCTCGTCGCGGCCATCCTCGCCGTCGCCGAGTTCCTTCTGGATCGCCTTCATCTGCTCGTTGAGGTAATATTCGCGCTGCGTCTTCTCCATCTGGCGTTTGACACGGCTGCGGATGCGCTTTTCCACCTGAAGCACGGATATCTCGGCTTCCATGAAGGAAAGCGCCTTTTCCAGCCGCTCACGCACGGAAAGGATCGAAAGCATCTCCTGCTTTTCGGGAATCTTGATCGCCAGATGTGAGGCGACCGTATCGGCCAGCTTCGAATAATCCTCGATCTGGCTTGCGGCGCCTACAACCTCGGGAGAGATCTTCTTGTTGAGCTTCACGTAGTTCTCGAAGTCGGCGACCACCGAGCGGGCAAGCGCCTCGATCTCGACAGGATCCTCTTCCGGCTCCTCGAAGGGCGCGGCGTAGGCTTCGTGATAATCCTCACGGTCGGTGAATTTCGAGATCTTCGCACGCGCCGTACCCTCGACCAGCACCTTGACCGTGCCGTCCGGGAGCTTGAGGAGCTGCAGCACGTTGGCGATGGTGCCGATGTCATAGATGGCATCCGCGGCCGGATCGTCGTCAGCTGCGTTCTTCTGCGTCGCAAGCAATATCTGCTTGTCCACGCCCATGACTTCCTCAAGTGCGCGGATCGACTTTTCCCGTCCCACGAAAAGCGGGACGATCATATGGGGGAAGACCACGATATCGCGCAGCGGCAGAACGGCATAGAGCCCGTCATTGCCACCCGCTGAAGTCTTCTTTTCTATACCCGTCATCATCAGTCCTTTCTCAGGCCGTTTTGGCCGATTGCCACGTTTGCGCTCCCTTGAATGGTCATCGGCAAGTCACAAACATGCATCAGTGTCCATTAGTTGGCGACCCGGACGTTTCAATTCAAGCGCTAACACAGAATCGTCAAATCATCCTGCGTCGGTGCGCCCCCGAGTGCAATCTCCGCCTGGCTATCAGCCGTTCCCAGCCTTTTTATACACAGTTCCGTCTTTTCAGAAGACATCAGCGGAAACGCAGGATTTCTCATTGTCGAACACATCTCTTCACAAGAAAAAGGGCCGCTATGCGCAGCCCTTTCACATTTTGATCGCGTGAAAAGGTCTACGCCGAAGCGTTGCCTTTTTCCTCCTGCCGTTCGGCATAGATGTAGAGCGGGCGGGCACTGCCGTCCACCACATCGCCTGAAATAACCACTTCCTGCACGCCGTCGAGCGTCGGCAGGTCGAACATGGTGTCGAGGAGGATCTTTTCCATGATCGAACGCAGGCCGCGAGCACCGGTCTTGCGTTCCACCGCTTTGTTGGCGATGGCGCGCAGCGCATCCTCATGGAAAGTCAGTTCGATACTCTCCATGTCGAAGAGACGCTGATACTGCTTGACCAGCGCATTCTTCGGTTCCGACAGGATCTGCACCAGGGCATCGACATCCAGATCCTCCAGCGTTGCGATGACAGGCAACCGGCCGACGAATTCGGGGATGAGCCCGAATTTCAGCAGATCTTCCGGCTCAAGCTCGCGGAAGATTGCGCCGATGCGCCGATCATCCGCCGCCTTGACGTTGGCGCCGAAGCCGATCGACGTCTTCTCGCCGCGTGCCGAGATGATCTTGTCGAGGCCCGCAAAGGCGCCGCCGCAGATGAACAGGATATTGGTCGTATCCACCTGAAGGAATTCCTGCTGCGGATGCTTGCGCCCGCCCTGCGGCGGAACCGAGGCGACCGTGCCCTCCATGATCTTCAAGAGCGCTTGCTGCACGCCCTCGCCCGACACGTCGCGGGTGATCGATGGATTGTCCGACTTGCGGCTGATCTTGTCGACCTCGTCGATATAGACGATGCCGCGCTGGGCACGCTCGACATTGTAGTCGGCGGCCTGCAGTAGCTTGAGGATGATGTTCTCCACATCCTCGCCGACATAGCCCGCTTCCGTCAGCGTCGTCGCATCGGCCATGGTGAACGGCACGTCGATGATGCGCGCGAGCGTCTGGGCAAGATAGGTCTTGCCGCAGCCTGTCGGCCCGACGAGCAGGATGTTCGACTTGGCAAGCTCGACTTCATTGTTCTTCGTCTGGTGCGCCAACCGCTTGTAATGGTTGTGCACGGCGACGGAGAGAACCCGTTTCGCATGCCCCTGCCCGATGACGTAATCATCCAGGACAGCCATGATCTCCAGCGGCGTGGGCACACCTTCGCGTGACTTCACCATCGAGGATTTGTTTTCCTCACGGATGATGTCCATGCAAAGCTCGACACACTCGTCACAGATGAAGACGGTCGGGCCGGCAATCAGCTTGCGGACCTCGTGCTGGCTTTTCCCGCAAAACGAGCAATAGAGCGTATTCTTGGAATCGCCACCATTGTTGCTGACTTTGCTCATTGCAGTTTCCTTTCACTACCGGCTGCATCGTCCTTTCGACAATGCCGCCGTAAATCTCGTTGCCCTTCCGACGTCCCGACCGAAGACGACGAACGACCTGAACAACCCTTTGGAACCCACCTTTTCAGAACCATTGTCACGAAACAAACACAAAACCAGCGACGCGGCAACGATTTCAGTGCATTCTTCGAGGTCAGGCTCCGAGGTTAGGCCCATGAAGACCAATATACGCTTAACGTAGCGACTGTTGCGGCACGCACAAGCCCGAAGCAGGGCTGTTTTGTGGCACAAAAGTCGCACCCCCGGTGCGAAGAGCGCATCGGAGAGGCGATATCGGCTTCAACCGGATAGCCCGGAACGGCTTATTTCGGTCCGCCTTCGACTTTCGGGGGGGTGCCTTCGATCAGCTCGCGTGATTCGATGACGCCATCGATCAGGCCGAAATCCTTCGATTCCTCCGCCGTCATGAAGTGATCGCGGTCCAGTGTGCGCTCGATCGTTTCATAATCACGACCGGTATGCTTCACATAGATCTCGTTGAGGCGGCGCTTCAGCTTGATGATGTCCTGCGCGTGGCGCTCGATGTCCGAAGCCTGGCCCTGGAACCCGCCGGACGGCTGATGCAGCATGATGCGCGCGTTGGGCAATGCATAACGCATGCCGGTGGCGCCGGCGGTCAGCAGAAGCGAGCCCATGGAAGCCGCCTGCCCCATGCAGAGCGTGGAAACCGGCGGGCGGATGAACTGCATCGTATCATAGACCGACATGCCGGAAGACACGACGCCGCCGGGCGAATTGATGTAAAGATTGATCTCTTTCTTCGGGTTTTCCGCCTCGAGGAACAAAAGCTGCGCGCAAATCAGCGACGCCATGCCGTCCTCGATCGGCCCAGTGATGAAGATGATGCGCTCTTTGAGGAGACGCGAAAAAATATCATAGGCCCGCTCGCCGCGATTGGTCTGCTCGACGACCATCGGCACGAGGTTCATGGCTGTTTCGATCGGATCTCTCATTTGGGCCTCTAAAATCTGGAGATTGAATTTCAAATTCGCGGGCAGCCGGTGCCCCCATTTTAGGATTCGTGATTGTTCCATACATAAGGTGAGGCCACCCCGTTTCGCAAGATGGAGAAACTCGAACTGCCCACTCCGTCATCCTCGCCCCAACTTCGTCATCCTCGGGCTTGTCCCGAGGATCTGCCGACGTCACCGGCTTACATCCAGTCCCACCAGAAAATTGCACGGGCAGTAGATCCTCGCCACAAGGGCGAGGATGACGGAGGGGTAAGTGCGACGAACACACGCCAAGCGCCCAGCACCGCATTTTTTGGTTGACCCGCTTTTGCTGCGATGCGGTACTGCTGCAGTGCAGCAAAAGAATGGTCTCATGAACAGAATTGATGAGTTGGAAGGCTTGCGCGGACTTCTTGCGGTCTGGGTGGTCGTCGTCCACCTTCTCCCGGCGGCAGGAATCGAATCCCATTCGTTCGGCATATTCGCGCCGCTCTTCGGCGAACTCATCCGTGTGCAGATCTTCTGCATCATGAGCGGATTTGTCATTTTCATGATGATGGCCAAGCTGCAGGAGAGTTCTACGGATCGGCTCTGATCGTGCGCGACCAGAACCGTCCCGCCGGTTACGTCGCGAGCTTCCTTCAGCATCCCATCATGCTTTCGCTGGGAGCGATTTCATATTCTCTCTATCTGCTGCATATGATCCCGCTTTATTTCTGGATGTATGTCATCAATGGCTTTCACCTCGACCAGACATCCTACGCTATCCTGCTGGCAACACTGACATTCGCAACGGCGATACCGCTGTCCTTGCTGTGCAACAGATATGTCGAAAGCGCCTTCTATAAATCGAGGACGCATAGGGTGAGCACGGCGCCCGCCGCCACTACTCTCGATACGCCGTCGAATATCTCGCATTAGCCCCAAGGCAGGGACAAAGGAGCGCTTGACGGACCATGCTCTCCCACGTATATCCGCCGCACTTCCAGCGACTTGGCAGCCATCTGGCAGCCAGCCATGGACGGGCGCGTAGCTCAGCGGGAGAGCACTCCCTTCACACGGGAGGGGTCACAGGTTCAATCCCTGTCGCGCCCACCATTCAATTCGCACAAAAGCAGACAAAAAGCCGCGCATTTTGCCTGCCAAATTTGCTGGAACTCTTCCTCCGGCAACCCGTTGACCTCTCGAAAAGAGAGGTCCGCATGGCCAAGGAAATCAAAAACGAAAAGGCGAAGCAGGGACGATGGGGCACCCCGGTCCTCGCCATCCTGGTCGTTTCTCTGGTGCTGGCATTTATAGTCTGGGGAATCCTCGAGATTTACGGCCAGCTTATCGCGCCATCCTGATCGCCTAACCGGGAAAACCGGAAATAGGGGCTCCATTTCCCCGCAGCCTGCCGGGTTTGCTGCAGTCGAAATGAACCATATAGCCGGCGGCAATCGCGTGCCGTGCGATCAAAGTCTCCAGTTCACCATCCGAAAGCACGCATTCCGGTAATTTCCGGCGAATGAATTGTATGACCCGGACGACAGAAACCGCCTGCCGTTTTGTGGGGATGCCGAAAAACAGATAGGTGCGGATCGCAACCGTGAGATCATCCGGCGAGCAGCTCAGGGATGGCCGGCTTTTTCCTGGAACTGCTGCTGGAGGCTGCTGTTGGTCAACATGCATGTCTTCCTCCTAAAAATGTTGGCCGCATAGCCGCGATCGCGGATGTGGCGAGACAATCACCAACTGTGAAACGCAAGCGTAATGCAAATGCGGCGGGTGATCTATTGGGGACGCTGTCACCAATAAAAGTCACATTTTAATGGCGCAAATTTGTCCATCGGCCTGCCGCTCGACATGCGGTTCTACGAGGCTGACCCGCTCAAGATGGGTCTTCACAAGCGCATCGACCGCACCGATCCCTATTATGCGGCGATTTCCGACGGCTGGTCGGAAGCCCTGAAGCTCGCCTTCCAGAGCCTGCCGCCGTTCGAGCCGTAGAGCGTTTCAGTACCCCTCACCCGACCGCGCGAAACGCGGTCGGGTGAGGGGTATTCAGCGCTACATCAGCTATTCGCAAGTCGCGACGTACGCGTCTTTTCCATCGCCTTGGCGAGATGCGCATCACGCTCATAGACATCGTCATAATAGCGGATCTTGCCGGTCGCGGCGTCCGGCCAGGCGGTGAAATAGGCGATATAGACCGGAATCCGCTCCGGCACTTTCACGCCGCGCTCGTTCTTCCCGAAATATTTCGTCAGGCTTTCCACCGGCACGTCGAGAACAGCAGCGGCCATGTCGCGCGGGCGCTCCAGGCGAATGCAACCATGGCTCAGCGCCCGCATATCCCGTTTGAAATAGGATTTCGCCGGCGTGTCGTGCATGTAGATGGCATGGCTGTTGGGAAACAGGATTTTCAGTTCGCCCAGCGCATTGCTGGGGCTCGGGATCTGGCGGATGCCGACCCCGCCGCCGTCAGCGGCAACCCGCGACCAGTTGACCGAACGTGAGGGAACGCGCTTGCCGCCGCTTGTATAGACCTCATAGCCGTTGCGCTCGAGATAGCCGGGATCGCGCAGGATGCGCGGCATCATCTCGTTGAGGATGATCGACCGCGGCACGCCCCATGACGGATTGAACACCACCGTCTGGATCTTGTCGTAGAAGAAATAGGTCTGATGCCGCGGTGATCCGACCACGACATTCATGGCGAGCTTTTCTTGGCCCTGTGCGAAATATTGCGCCTGATAGGCAGGCTGGTTGACGAAGACGTAGCGCCTGCCGAAATCACGCGGCAGCCAGCGCAGGCGCTCCATCGCATAGAGGATGCGGTCGCGCTTCACCGCCACCGATTCACCCTGCAGCGTGGCGATCGTGTTGCGCCCGATGACGCCGTCGGGCGCCTTGCCGGCTTGCCTCTGGTAATCCTTGATCGCCGCGACCAGCGCCGCATCGTAAACGGTGCCCCCCTCATGCTCCGTGAGGACCGTCTGATACTTTTCCAGATAATCGGCAGGCGCCTTCTTGAGGATCAGCGCCACCACATTGGCGATCTCCGGGCTCTCGTCTCCGGGGTGGATCAACGTATCGGGCGCGATGCGCACCTGCACATTGTTCTCCTGGCCTTCTATCTCGGCGAGGCTTTTCTTCAGGTCCGCATACCATTTGCTCTGCGGATGGAAGGACGCGAGATAGGCGGACGGATTATCGGAAGCAGCCAGTTTCTCCAGCACCTCGCGCGGCTTCACGCGGTTTCTCGGCAGATCGTGCAACTCACTCAGCCGGTTGGCCGCAATGCGCCCCTCGCCCGCGTCAATGGCATAGCGCAGCGCCCGCGCCGTCAGGAAGATCTCGAAATCGGCGAGCTTTTGCAGGCGATCCTGCTCATCGGCCTTGTCGAAACTATCAGCCGGGATGATGACGGCATATTCTTCCGGGTCCAGAGCTTCCTCGCCCGCCCTGGCGAAGAGGGCGGCCACATCCTTGGCTTGCGGCGCGACATCGAGGCCTGCCGACCAGAGGAATTTCTGATGCGTGGAGTAGAAATCGACGATGGCGTCGGCGATTTCCTTTTTGGCGTGCACATCGGTCGTCTTCAGATGTTCGATGGCTGCGGCGAACACATTCGTCTCGTTCGAAGATGATGCCTTTTGCGGCAGGGGTGGCATGCCCGATGTGATCGCATCCACCTGCGGCCGATCCGTGCCCCCTTCGGTGGCCGACGTCATCTGCATGTCGAGTTTGGAGAAGTCGACGCGAACCAGCGTATCCGGCTTATAATCGTAAACCTGCGGCCCTTTCACGATCACACGCTTGATCGTGGCGGCCGGTTGGCGGGCTGCGGCCCGCGGCTGCGCCGGAGCGGCGGCCCGCGGGGCGCGGGGCGCCCGGGCGGCAGCGGGTGGCGGAGCGGCCTCGGCCGGCGGCTGGCTCTTTTGCCGGAAGAGTTCCAGAAGCGTATTGGCCGCCATCGCGTCGGTTGTGGTCAGCGCGGTTGAAACCGCAAGCACGGCGCTTATTGCAGCTATGGCCAGAGCTTTGTTTCTCGAAGGAAAATTCATGACGTCCGCCCAATAATTTCTTGTCGCGACTGATGAGGATCGCTGCACGCGATTCCGTCGGAAGCCCCACATTTGTGAAATGTCGTATAGATTCTTTTAACGGCGAAGCTTTCTTTGCTGGTCTGCGCCCGCCTCCATTCACATTCGCTTGAAGCGTGACTTTTCTGCATCCCCTTCCAAGTGCACACCGCGCAATCTGCCGCAGTGGATTTCGCCGCACTCCGCGATAAAAGCGCCTCATCTTAGCCGTCCGTTATCGGGCGCACGAATGATGCAAACGGGGTATGCAAATGGCAGACGCGATCACCGCCGATCTTTTTCCTCTGGGCCCGGACGAAACGCCCTACCGCAAGCTCTCCGCCGACCATGTTTCGCTCGACAGCTTCAAGGGGCAGGAAATCCTCAGCGTCGATACTGAAGGCCTGCGGCTTCTCGCCGAAGCGGCCTTTGCCGATATCAACCATCTTCTGCGTCCCGGCCACCTGCAGCAGCTCGCGAAAATCCTCGACGATCCTGAAGCGACCGACAATGACCGCTTCGTCGCCTACGATCTCCTGAAGAACGCCAATATCGCCGCCGGCGGCATCCTGCCGATGTGCCAGGACACCGGCACCGCGATCATTAGCGCCAAGAAGGGTCGCCGCGTCTGGACCGAAGGCGGCGATGCGGAAGCGCTGGGCGCCGGCGTGCTCGATGCCTACGAGAAGAAGAACCTGCGCTATTCGCAGCTGGCGCCGCTCTCGATGTTCGAGGAAGAGAATACCAGCAACAATCTCCCCGCCCAGATCGACATCTACTGGGAAGGCGAGGACGCCTATAAATTCCTGTTCGTCGCCAAGGGCGGCGGCTCGGCCAACAAGACCTTCCTCTATCAGGGCACGCCCTCGCTCTTGAGCCATGACCGGATGCTGGATTTCCTCAAGGAAAAGATCCTCACGCTGGGCACATCTGCCTGCCCGCCCTATCATCTGGCCGTGGTGATCGGCGGCACGTCGGCCGAGATGAACTTGAAGACGGTCAAGCTCGCCTCGACGCGCTATCTCGACGGCCTGCCCACCAAAGGCTCGGAAAACGGCCATGCCTTCCGCGATCTGGAAATGGAGGCTGAAATCCACAAGCTGACGCAATCGCTGGGCGTCGGCGCGCAGTTCGGCGGCAAATATTTCTGCCATGACGTGCGCGTCATCCGTCTGCCGCGCCACGGCGCATCGCTGCCGATCGGCCTCGGCGTCTCCTGTTCCGCCGACCGTCAGGCCAAGGGCAAGATCACCAAGGACGGTATATTCCTCGAACAGCTCGAGACCAACCCGGCAAAGTACATGCCCGACATCGACGAGGAAAAGCTGTCCTCGCATGTCGTGCGCATCGATCTCAACCAGCCGATGAATCAGATTCTGAGCGAACTTTCGAAACACCCTGTAAAGACTCGCCTTTCGCTCTCAGGCTCCATCATCGTCGCCCGTGATCTGGCGCATGCGAAGATTCGCGAGCGGCTCGAACGCGGCGAGCCTATGCCGGATTATTTCAAGAACCACCCGATCTATTACGCCGGCCCGGCCAAGACGCCCGCCGGCTATGCCTCGGGCTCCTTCGGCCCGACCACGGCCGGCCGCATGGATTCCTATGTCGATCAGTTCCAGTCCTTCGGCGGCTCGATGGTGATGCTCGCCAAGGGCAACCGCTCGCGCCAGGTGCGCGAAGCCTGCGGCCGGCATGGCGGCTTCTATCTCGGTTCCATCGGCGGCCCCGCCGCCCGCCTGGCGCAGGACTGCATCAAAAAGGTCGAGGTGGTGGAATATCCAGAACTCGGCATGGAAGCGATCTGGCGCATCGAGGTCGAGGACTTCCCCGCCTTCATCGTCATCGACGACAAGGGCAACGACTTCTTCAAGGAGCTCAATCTGGGGTGAATGGCGCCGCCTTTCCTTCTCCCCTTGGGGGAGAAGGTGGCCGAGTGTAAGCGAGGTCGGATGAAGGGTGGGAGCAAGCCGTCTCGATGGCCCTTATCTTCTCAAGCCGCCTTCTCCATCGCGCGTCCCGTCGTCACGAACCGCGCCACCCGCGCGGCCACATCGCGGCTTGCGATGATCCGCCGGTGGCCAAGCCCGTCGGCCCAGTGCAGCGTGACATGCGATCCGGCCTTGGCTTTGGCCTCGGCGGATTTCGCCGACACTTCCTTGTCGTCGCGAGCATGGATCACCAGCGCCGGAATCGTGAGGCGGCGCAGAAGCTGGTCCGTGTCGAAGGCGGGGAGCGGCTGACAGGCGAGCCGCAGCACTTCGTCGTCCATGGCGTCACGCACATCGTGCCTGAGCCTCACCATCCTGCCGAAACCATCGAAGACTTCGGTCATCGAGTGCGGAGCGGCGATCGTGACAATCTTTTCCGGTGTGCGGGCCGGATAACACGGGACCGTACCCGCCGCCGCATTGATGATGACGGCGCCCCCGAAGGAATGGCCGATCATCGCATGGAAGGGCCCGTACTGACGCCAGGCCGCATCCACCGCCGCGATCGCCTGCACCATGTTGAGCGCCCTGCCCGGCGAGGCGCCATGCCCCGGAAGATCGATGGAAACGACCCTCTCACCGGCCTCCAATAACGCATCGACGATGGCAAGCATGTCGGCCGTGCACGAGCCCCAGCCATGGACGACGAGCGAAATCCGCCCCGACGGCGACGGCTTGTCCGGCTCGAAAAGATGCGAAGTGAACATGCCACGGTCGATCGCCAGATCCAGCCGCCGCGCCTTGGCGACCTTCGCCTCGGCGCGCGCCAGCTTTTCGGCATGGGACTTGGTTTTGGGCTTGCGGGCTGGCGTGCGGCAGAAAAGCTTGAATGCGGCCCGGCCCGCACGCTTTGGCGCAACTCGGCCATAGATATCGAAACCGAGACGGGTGACCTGGAAGACGAAGGGTGTCATAGTCGAAAACCCATTAAATGTTCAACCATGAACAATATTGTACAAAAATGAACAAAAAGCAAGACGTACCGAAAACGCTTCCCTGGGATAATCCGCGCTTCAAGAACTGGGTCGCGATGATGCGCGCCGAAAAGGCGGTGGTGCGCGAATTGGGCCGCGCGCTGGTGCCGCTCGATCTCAAGGTCGCGCAACTCGACGCCATGATCAATCTCTACCGCCACCCCGGCCAGTCGCAGCACGACCTCGCGCGCAGGCTTCTGGTCGGCCGCTCCAACATCACCATGCTCCTGCCGCAGCTTGAGGCGCAGGGGCTCTTGCGTCGCGAGGGCGACCTCAAGGACAAGCGCGTGCTGCGCCTCTATCTGACCGATGAGGGCGAGAAGCGGCTGATGCAGGCGCTGGAGGTCTATACGGCGCTGATCGACCGCGTCATGAACCAGTCGACGCCGGACGAATGCGACATGATGGGCGACATGATGCGGCGCATCACCGAGATGCTGAAGGAGAGCGCCGCGCGTTAATTCGTCATCCTCGCCAAACGGGCGAAGATAACGGGGATAGTCAGTTCAAGTCAGATGCCCCTACCACATCGTGGCCTTGGCCCGCTCAAACCAGGCCGCATCGTAAGCTTCGCCATCGATGGCCGTGCCGCTGGTGCGGGCCAGAATCTGGCCCGGGCTCGGCAGGCTCTTGGGGTCGACATGCTTTTCCGCATTCCACAGTTCCGAGCGATGGATCGCCCGCGCGCACTGGAAATAAATCGCTTCAACATCGATCACCATCACCGATCGTGCCGCCTTGCCCTGCACGGCAAAGGAAGCACAAAGTTCAGGATCGACCGATATCAAGGCCTGACCGTTGACGCGCAGCGTGGTTCCCGAGCCGGGCACGAGAAAGAGCAGGCCGACCCTGCCGTCGCGGATGATGTTCTTCAGCGAATCGGCGCGATTGTTGCCGTGCCGGTCCGGCATCATCAAAGTGCGTTCATCATGGATGCGGATGAACCCCGCGAGATCGCCGCGCGGCGAGCAATCGAGCCCCTCCGGCCCGGCAGTCGCCAGCGCGACGAATGGCGAAGCCGCGATGAAGGCTGCATATTCCGGGATGATGTGGTCGATTTCCTTGACGAGCGACGTTTGGCCCGGCTTACCGTAAAGCGTTTCGAGTTCCTCAACCGTTTTGATGATGGTCATACTGGCTCCCAGGACGGTTCCTGTTTTGATGGACATGGGATCGCTCACCGCTCGCGGCTGAGCCCTTTTTCCGCCAGCTCGTCCAGATAGGCCTGCCAGCGGCTTTCCTTTTCGCGACCGAGTTCGCGCAGATAGGTCCAGCTGAAAAGCCCGGTGTCGTGCCTGTCGTCGAAAATGATGCGGACGGCGTAATTGCCGATCGGCTCGACATTGAGAATGGTCACATTGATCTTTCCGGGAACGGTCACACGCTGTTCCGGCGAATGCCCCTGCACTTCCGCCGACGGCGACAAGACGCGCAGCATCTCGGCGGGAAGCGCATAAACCTCGCCATCGTCGAAACTTACCGTCAGCGTCTTGCGGTCTGGCGAGACGCGCAATTCCCTGGGCCAGACATCAGCCATGGCGTTCTCCTGTTCCTGCCCTGCTTTCGCATTATGATGGACGGAGTGATAGGCGGATTGTGCTTGAGCGGCAAGCCGTTCCCTGCCCCATTGCCGTCCTTGTGACTGGACACGTCCCCGCCGACATCTTATCTCTGTTCCAAGAGGAGCTATTCTTGGACGAGATGACACTGACAGATATGGCAGACCAGAGTGCCCTGCAGAGCGAACCGCCGATGATCGATCCCTTCGGCCGGGCGATCACCTATCTGCGCGTATCGGTGACGGACCGCTGCGATTTCCGCTGCACCTATTGCATGGCGGAAAACATGACGTTCCTGCCGAAGAAGGATTTGCTGTCGCTCGAAGAACTCGACCGTCTCTGCACCGTCTTCATCGAAAAGGGCGTGCGCAAATTGCGGTTGACCGGCGGCGAGCCGCTCGTCCGCAAGAACATCATGCATCTCATCCGCGAGCTCTCCCGCCATCTCCGCTCCGGCGCGCTCGAAGAACTGACGCTGACCACCAACGGCTCGCAGCTTGCGCGCCATGCGGCCGAACTGGCCGAATGCGGCGTCAAGCGCATCAATGTCTCGCTCGACACGCTGGATGCCGAAAAATTCCGCGCCATCACCCGCTGGGGCGAGATCGGCCGCGTCATCGAGGGCATCGGTGCGGCACAGGCCGTCGGGATCAAGGTCAAGCTCAACGCGGTCGCGCTCAAGGGCTTCAACGAGCACGAAATCCCTGAAATGATCCGCTGGGCGCATGGCCGCGGCATCGATATGACGCTGATCGAGACCATGCCGATGGGCGAGATCGACCTCGACCGCACCGATCAGTACCTGCCTCTTTCCATGCTGCGCGCGTCGCTGGCGCGGGAATTCACCATGACCGACATCCCCTACAAGACCGGCGGTCCCGCCCGCTATGTCGAGCTGGGCGAAACCGGCGGCAGGCTCGGCTTCATCACGCCGATGACCCATAATTTCTGCGAAAGCTGCAATCGCGTGCGCATCACCTGCACCGGCACGCTCTTCATGTGCCTTGGCCAGGAGGATGCTGCCGATCTGCGCGCGCCGCTGCGTGCCTCGGAAGGCAACGTCCTTCTTTCCGACGCTATCGACGAGGCTATCGGCCGCAAGCCCAAGGGGCATGATTTCGTCATCGACCGCCGCCACAACCGCCCTGCCGTGTCACGCCATATGAGCGTCACCGGCGGCTGATCGCGGCCCTCCGGACAAAGCCGCGACCATAGTGAAGACGGGATAAGATGGCGATGATGGAGAACGCCTCTCGCAAGCCGCTGGGTGTGATCCTCGCCGGAGGACGCGCGCAGCGCATGGGCGGCGGCGACAAGGGCCTCATACCGCTGGGCGGCAGACCGCTTATCGCGCATGTCATCGAGAGGCTGCGTCCGCAAACCCCGCTTTTGATCATCAACGCCAATGGCGATCCCGCACGCTTCGCACCATTCGGCCTGCCCGTCGTGGAAGATTTTATCGCAGGCCACCAGGGCCCGCTCGCCGGGCTGCAGGCAGCGATGCATTATGCCAGTCGAATGGACGATGCCTCAAGGCCGAGCCATATCGTGACGGTCGCCGCCGATACGCCTTTCTTTCCCGCCGATCTCGTCGCCCGCCTCACCGCCGCCTCCCGACAGGAAGAAAAAGCCGACATCGCGCTGGCGGCATCAGGCGGCAACATACACCCGGTTTTCGGGCTTTGGCCCGTTACGCTCGAACAGGATCTCACCCCCTGGCTCGCCAGCGGCGAAAAACCGAAGGTCAGCGCCTGGGCAATGCGGCATGGTGTTGCCGAAACGCATTTCGATCCGTTGAAGACGGCGGACGGGCTGACCGTCGATCCTTTCTTCAACATCAATACGAGAGCAGACCTTGCGGAGGCCGAGGCATTGCTGACAAAACTGCGCTCATGAACACTATGCACAAACGGATTTTCGGCATCACCGGCTGGAAGAACTCCGGCAAGACGACCCTGACCGTTCGCGTCGTCGAGGAACTGACGCGCCGCGGCTGGCGCGTCTCCACCATCAAGCACGCGCATCACGATTTCGACATCGACCGCGAAGGCACCGACTCCTTTCGCCACCGCAAGGCCGGTGCCGGCGAAGTCGCCATCGTCTCGGATCGGCGCTGGGCCCTGATGCACGAATTGCAGGGCGAAACCGAGCCGCCGCTTGGCGAGATCGTCGAGCGACTTGCCCCCTGCGACCTGATCATCGTCGAGGGCTACAAACGCGAACCTCACCAGAAGATCGAGACGCGCAGAACCGAGGGCCGCAAGGGCGATCGGCTTTCGGCAAGCGATCCGAATATCGTCGCCGTCGCCAGCGATTATCCGGTCACAGATGAAACCGTCCCGGTTTTCGATCTCGATGACGTCGCGCGAATCGCCGACTTCATCGAGATGCAAAGCGGCCTGCGCTGATACCCCATTTTTCGGAAAGCTGCCCGATGCGCGGCCATCGCGCAATAAAATTGCGACGATTTGCCGTGCCGTTGGCATTCTAACCCCTGTGCAATAGCTCGCTATTACCTGTTGCTTTTACAATGGAAATGATGGGAATATTCCCGCCCAGGTGCGGTAACAGCCGCGACCCTGCCCTGAAGGCTGAACCAAAAAAAGACGGGGAACAGCCGGGCACTAACAGAGAGGTATGACATGCGTATCATGAAGCGTTTCGCTCTTGCAGCGTCCGCAGCCGCCATTGCTTTGACGATGGGTTCAGTTGCGATGGATAACGCCCAAGCCCAGGAAAAACTGAAACTGACCATCGCCTCCGAAGGCGCTTACCCGCCCTTCAACACGCTGACGCCCGATGGCAAGCTCGAAGGATTCGACGTCGATATCGCCAAGGCGCTCTGCGCGGAAATGGATGCGGAATGCACCTTCGTCGCCCAGGAATGGGACGGCGCCATCCCCGCGCTGCAGGCAGGCAAGTTCGATGCCTACATCGCATCGATGTCGATCACCGATGAACGCAAGAAGCAGGTCGACTTCTCAAACAAGTACTATAACACGCCTCCCGGCATCGCCGCGCCGAAGGACACCGACATCAAGGGCGTGACCAAGGAAGACCTGGCGGGCAAGACCATCGGCGTGCAGGGCTCGACCACCCACGCCAACTATTCGGAAAAGACCTACACCGACAGCGAGATCAAATCCTATCCGACCGCCGATGAATATCGCCTCGACCTCGCCAATGGCCGCCTCGATGCCGTCAATGACGATAGCGTCACGCTCATGGAATGGCTGAAGACGTCAGATGGCGCCTGCTGCAAGATGGTCGGCACCTTCGCGCCGGTTCTGGAAATCCACGGCCCGGGCGCTGGCGTCGCCATCAAGAAGGGACGGCCCGAACTGGTGGAGAAATTCAACAAGGCGATTGCCGCCATTCGCGCCAACGGCAAATACAAGGAAATCAACGACAAATACTTCGATTTCGACGCTTATGGCGGTGAGAGCTGATCGGCCGACATTTGCCGCGGACATCTAAATGAACGGAGAGCGGCGGAAATGACTTCCGCCGCTCTCCAAAAGATTCAATGATTTGCAACGTCCTTTGCGCGTCTTTAGGGCACAACACAAGAACACTGCAGCGGCGTCCGGACCAGGCTTTCGGCGACCCCGAAGAGGGAACAGGTGGATGGAGCATTATGCAGCGCTTCTGAGCTTCGGCGAAGGAGGCTGGGGAAAGAGCATCGCCAGCGGTGTGCTCGTCACCGTGTCGCTGGCGCTGGCGACCTTGCCTTTCGGCCTGCTGATCGGATTCTTCGTTGCCCTGGGAAAGCAATCCAAGGAACCGTCCCTGAGGCTCGCCGCCAATATCTACACCACGATCTTTCGCGGACTGCCTGAACTGCTGACGATCTTCCTCATCTATTTCGGCGCGCAGATCGGTTTCCAAAAGGCCGTCGCGATACTCGGCATCGATGCCCGGATCGAAATCAATTCCTTCACCGCAGGCATGCTGGCGCTGGGCGTCGTCTTTTCCTCCTATGCGAGCGAGGTATTCCTGTCGGCTTTCCGCGCCATTCCCATAGGGCAATATGAAGGGGCCTATGCGGTCGGTCTTTCCAATGGCCTGACCATGCGAAAGATCATCCTGCCGCAACTGGTCCGCATTGCGCTGCCGGGTCTCGCCAATCTCTGGATGGTTCTCCTCAAGGATACATCGCTCATATCCGTCATCGGCATTGCCGATATATTGCGCCAGACAGGCGTTGCGGCGCGCGTGACCAAGGAAGCCTTTCTGTTCTTCGGCACGGCCTGTCTGCTCTACCTGATCCTCGCCATCATCTCGTCCTTCTTCATCAACCGCATCGAGGACTGGGCGCATCAAAGCCAGGATAGAGTGAGGGCGCGCGTCTGATGACAAGCGGAAACACCACCGCGGCTCCCGCCAACCAGGCTGTCCTGGCCCCGCCCGCGCTTCCCCGCCCGTGGACGCGTGCGCGCATGGCGGGCTATGCCATCGTCGGCCTCTGGCTGCTGCTCTTCGCCGGCCTCGCCATTTATCTCTACAATGCCTGGAGGATCGACCTCGTCGAGACCTATGGTCCGAAATACTGGTCCGGCTTGAAGACCACGCTTGCCCTGGTCGCCATCGCCACCGTGCTGGGTGCAGCCCTTTCGGTGCCGGTCGCGGCGAGCCGGATGTCGAAGAACCGGATCATCGGCGCATTCGCCTATGCCTATGTCTATTTCTTCCGGGGCACGCCGCTTCTCGCCCAGACCTTTCTGATCTATTACGGCCTGGGCTCGTTCCGTCCGTTCCTTCAGGAATGGGGATTGTGGTTTTTCTTCCGCGACGCCTGGAATTGCGCGATCCTCGCCTTCACGCTCAATACCGCCGCCTATCAGGCGGAAATCCTGCGCGGCGCTATCGACAGCGTACCCACCGGCCAATGGGAGGGCGCCACCGCGCTCGGACTGCCCCGCTGGATCATTTTCCGCAAGGTGGTCCTGCCGCAGGCGTTGATCGTCGCACTTCGCCCCTACGGCAACGAGATCATCCTGCTGCTCAAGGGCTCGGCCATCGTCGCCATCATCACCGTCTATGATTTGATGGGCGAGACGCGCCGCGCCTATTCCAGAACATTTGATTTCCAGACCTATCTCTGGGCTGCGGTTATCTACCTCATCCTCGTTGAGCTGCTGCGTAATCTATGGGACTGGATAGAACGACGTATCACACGCCATCTCGTACGATAGGGAAAAAACATGCTGAAAATCTGGGGCAGATCCAACTCGACCAATGTCAAGAAGGCGCTTTGGGCCGCGGCCGAACTCGGCCTCGACTATGAACATGTCATGGCCGGCGGCGCACATGGTGTCGTCGATACGCCCGAGTACCGCGCGCTCAACCCCAATGGCCTCGTTCCGGTGATCGAGGATGATGGCTTCGTTCTCTGGGAATCGAACGCGATCGTCCGCTATCTCGCCGCGAAATACGGCGCGGACATGCTGTGGATCGATGACGCGGCCAAGCGCGCGGATGCGGAAAAATGGATGGATTGGGCGAGCACCACCGTTATCGGCCCCTTCACCGACATCATCTGGCACACGGTCCGGCTGCCCGAGGACAAGCGCGATCCGGCCATCCAGGCGCGCGGCGTTGCCGCCTTCGCCAAGGCTCTCGAAATTCCCGAAAAGGTGCTCTCCGGCCAGCCATGGCTTTCAGGCACCGAGTTCGGCATCGGCGACATACCGCTCGGCGTCTTCGTCTATGCCTGGATGGAGCTTCCGCTCGATCGTCCGGACCTGCCCCACATCGCGGCATGGTACGAGCGGCTCAAGGAGCGCCCTGCATACGCCAAGAGCGTGATGACGCCGCTGACGTAAGCGCGGCTGTCATCGTTTCGGCAACAATCGCCATGTGCCGAGCAGCCCGTCCTGATAGGCGGCCTCGGAAACGGGAATGGTGAACGCCTCCACCCTGCCCCAGCGTTCCGCCATGTCCTGATAGTGCGATGACAGCACGTTTCCAGACTGACCGGTCGTCTGGATATAGGTCGACCGGTCGAGATCGCTCAGATCGAATATGCCGCGATAGCTGGTGCCATGCGTCGCACGATAGGGATTGTCCTCGTCGTTCCAGTTCGACGTGCCGCGATCGAGCGTATAGGCGCCGCCGGATGCAGGCTCGTCGACGTCGAATATCCGGTCGAGCGGTTTTACCCGCGCAAAAGGCCTATGTGCGCCATAGGCATAATGCAGGGCGCCCCAGTTCCACGCCTCGCGATCGGAACCGAGGCGTGTTTCAAGATCGGACACCGCATCCTTCAGAGCGAGCGCCAGCACGTCGCCGCAGCTTTCCCGCTCCGCCGTGCGCCTGTCGTCGCACCAGTCGCGCGCGGCATCAGGCGAAAGCCAGTGCAGCATGGCATTGGCCCTCGCCCGCCAGAACGCCGGAAAGGCATCGCCCAGATCGTCCGAGATGATGCGCTTGGTGGCAAATCGCAGCCACGCCTCGAAGATGAGCGATTCCGAGCGTGTCTTGTCCTGGCGGTAATCCCATCGCCGCAGCGTCATCACAGCGTCGGCATTCACGTCGCTGCGCCCTTCGACGAGGTCGAGCATGACAGGGCCGAGCGCCGCATAGGCCGGCGAATAATCATCCCCCTGCGCCTGCCGGTTGGTTTCCAGCGTCTGCTTGACATTGCTGTCGAGCATCAGCGTGGCGATGCGGTCGCGCCGCCATTCCTCGTCCCAGTCGAAGGTCAGGAAAGGCGCATAGCTGCCGTCGACGATCTTGCTGTTGGCCGTGCCGATGGCGCCGCGGGGCGGATTGTATTCACGCGGAAGCGCCTCATAGGGGATATAGCCTTTCCAATCATAGGTCGCATCCCAGCCGGGCGAAGGCGCCCGCCCCATGATCCTGTTGGCCGGATCGCGCACAGGCACGCGCCCCGGCGCGATCAGTCCGATATTGCCCTCCACATCGGCCACCACCATCGACTGCATCGGCGCCACGAAATCATGCATGCCGTCCAGAAATGCCTGGACGGATTGGAAATCCCACAAGCGGAACCCTGCCGATATCGTCGTGTCGTCATGGGCAAGCGCCGTCCATTGCAGCGCCGGGACGGTTCCCTCAGGCAGATAGCGCTGCAGCCCGCGATAGCTCGCAGGGAGAACCGGACCATGGCGGGTGGCGCGGCGCTCGAAGGTGACATCCTGCCCGCCCTTCACCCGGATCGTCTCCACTCGTTTGTCGAAGGGTCTGTAGCCGTCAGGCGTCAGATATTCATCCGGATTTTCGGGGTTGATCCGCTCCACGAAAATATCCTGCGCATCCGATGCGGTGTTGGTGAAACCCCAGGCAACGCGGTCATTGCGCCCGAGAAAAACCAGCGGTGTTCCCGGCAGGGTAACGCCGACGAGGTTGCGTGTCCGGCCATCCGGCGTCTTCACCTGGAGATGCGCCAGATACCAGAGCGACGGTGCGGTGAACTCCAGATGCGGATCATTGGCCAAAATGGGCTTGCCCGTCTCGGTCTTCTCTCCCGCAAGCACCCAATTGTTCGATGCGCCCTTCCCCATCATGCCGTCGAGCGCGGCAAAACGCCGCTCAGCGGGACGTGCCGCACTGATTGGTCCACTCTCTAGCCCGAGCAGGACTTTCAGGTCCGGCAGGGACGGTGGCCTATCCTCGCGCAGCGGCGGCAGAAGATCGTTTATTTCCGCGTTGCTCATCCCGAGCCGCGCGAATTTCAGCCGCTCCATCTCCTCGTTGATATTGGCGGCAAGCGTCACCGGCATCATCTTGACCGTGGCGACCACATCGGTGGCCTGCCATGGCTCCGGCCTGCGATTGAGCATGACGAATTCGGGTGCGAATTTCGAGGCAAATGGCCTGGCGTTCTGCTCGATGAAAGCATTGACGCCGCGCGCATAGGCCTCGACGGTTCTGCGGTCCGCTTCGTTCAGCACGTTGAATGATGCGGCCGCCGCGCCATAGGTATCGATTGTGCGCAGGAACATGTCGGTTCCGATCGTCGCCTCGCCGAAGATTTCGGAAAGGCGGCCATGCGCGGCCATGCGAGCCACCTCCATCTGCCACAGACGCTCCTGCGCATGAACGAAGCCCAGCGCCATCGCGACGTCTTCCATGGATGCGCCTGATATATGCGGCACGGCGTTTTGGTCACGCGTGACCGTTACGGGCGCGCCAAGCCCCGCCAGCTGCGCTTCACCGCTCGCCGGAGCGACGGATCGGGCGATCCAGATATAGACGACGATGGCTGCGAGCAATGCGAGGGGAACAAGGGAAAACACGACCCATAAAAGGCCTTTGATGATCCGCCGCATTGTCCTAGTTTCCCTCTCTGATCATTCGCAGGCGCCGGACAGTACTCTACACGACAGCGCCTCCCACACTATTGAAGAGGAAAACAGGCAATGGCAACAGTGGCATTCATTGGTCTCGGCGTCATGGGATACCCGATGGCAGGTCACCTCAAAACGCGCGGCGGGCATGATGTAACGGTCTATAACCGGACCGGCGCCAAGGCGGAAAAATGGGCTGGAGAATTCAGCGGCAAGCATGCCGCGACGCCCGCCGAGGCCGCCAGGGACAAGGATTTCGTTTTCTCATGTGTCGGCAATGACGACGATCTGCGCTCGGTGACAACAGGCGGCGATGGCGCGTTTTCCACCATGAAAAAAGGCGCCGTCTTCATCGACAACACCACCGCCTCGGCGGAGATTGCCCGCGAACTGGCCGCGGAGGCGGAAAGGCGCGGCTTCCATTTCCTCGATGCGCCGGTTTCCGGCGGACAGGCCGGAGCTGAAAACGGCGTGCTGACCGTCATGGTCGGCGGCGATGAGAAGGTCTTCGAGCTGGCGAGCCCGGTGATCGAGGCCTATGCGCGCGCCGTCGGGCTGATGGGACCTGTCGGCGCGGGACAATTAACCAAGATGGTTAACCAGATATGCATCGCCGGCCTCGTCCAGGGGCTCGCCGAAGGCATGAATTTCGGCAAGAAGGCCGGCCTCGATATGGAAAAGGTGATCGGCGTGATCTCCAAGGGCGCGGCCGGTTCCTGGCAGATGGAAAACCGCTACAAGACGATGAACGCCGGCAAATATGATTTCGGTTTTGCCGTGGACTGGATGCGCAAGGATCTGGGCATCTGTCTCGAAGAAGCCGACCGCAATGGCGCGCTCCTGCCGGTCACAGCGCTTGTCGATCAGTTCTACAAGGAAGTGCAGAAGCTCGGCGGCAACCGCTGGGATACATCCTCGCTTCTGGCCCGCCTCGAAAAATAGAACGACGCGATCAGGCTGCGGCGCGCGAGCGCTTGGCCGTCCGTGATTTCGGCTCGCCGGATTTTGCCCCGATGGCCGGCATGGCTTCCGTGACGCGCGAGGCAGGGAAGATGGCGAACCCTTCCGTGCCTTCGCGCAGCTTTGAATAAAGCCGGAATTCGCCGCCATGCATCGCCATCAGCGCCTGTACGATCGGCAGGCCGAGGCCGGTGCCCTGCTCCGCGCTCTTGATGGCGATACTGCCTTGCCCGAAGGCCGACAGCACGACCGGTATCTCCTCCTGCGGAATGCCCGGCCCGTTGTCACGGATCGAAATATATTGTCCGCCGCCCGCCGTCCATCCGACCTTGACCTGGATCTCGCCGTTCGCCGGAGTGAATTTCACGGCATTCGACAAGAGGTTCAAAACGATCTGCCGAACGGAACGGATATCGACCCACAAAAGCGGCAGATCCTGCTCGAAATGCTCCACCAGCCTGATGTTCTTCTTCTGCAGCTTGATCTGCATCAGGTGAATGGTTTCGCTAACCGCATCCACCAGCCGCGTCGCTTCCTCGTTGAGCGCATAGCGTCCCGCTTCAACCCGGCTCAGATCCAGTATTTCATTGATCAGATTGAGAAGATGCTGACCCGATGTGTGGATGTCGCGGGCATAATCCTTGTAGGTCTCGTTGCCCATTCCCCCGAGTATCTCCTTCGACATGACTTCGGAGAACCCCAGGATGGCATTGAGCGGCGTGCGCAATTCATGGCTCATCGACGCCAGAAACCGCGATTTGGCGAGATTGGCCTCCTCGGCACGGCGGCGCGCCTCATCGGACATGGCATTGGCGGTTTCCAGTTCCCCGATCAGCGCGTCCTTCTCGCTCTGGAAGGCAAGCGTCAGGCGCGCCGATTGGTTGAAGTGGTTCGCGACATAAGTGAAGAATATCAGCGCCAGGACCAGCATCACCACCAGCGTGCCGTGGAAGATCGGCGGTAATTCCGTTCTGGAGGTCAGGCTGTAGACTATAATCGGCAGCGCAAATGCCGCGAAGGTCGCCCCGCGCAGCGCCGAGCAGATAATGGCGGTGGCCGCCATCGCCACCAGGAGGACCAGCGCCTGCACGAAGGGGAAGAAATCGACGCCGCAAGCCCCGCAACGGACCATTGCAAAATATGCCCAGCTCAGGCCGGTTATTGCTTGGCCAGCAAAAAAAACATTCTTCCAATGCTCTATATTGAGCTGGTCCGCTGGCGTCTGGTTGAATTTGCGGGTCGCCAGAGCCAGAAATCCATAACAGCCGATCGTCAGCAAGACCCAGATCGTCATCTGCCGCTCAAGACCGATCAGAAAACCGGAGAAGGCCACGATCAACACAAGAATGCCGACGGAAGCGGCGCTCGCCGCCATGGCGCGCGCATATATCAGCAATATCTCATATTCATAATTGGCCTGGCCGGCCGTTTCGAGCAGACGGTCGCGGGTTTTCCGCACCGTTTGCGCAAGCTCGGCATTACGCGAGACGCGGCGGCGATCGACGATATTCTTGTCGAGGGTCGTGGACCATGACGCCATATCAATAGTTTCCGCGCTAGGTTCCACAGCCTGAGATTGCAGTCATAATATTACTCATGCGCGGCAGAATATGCAGCAATGATTAAAAGAACCTCAAGGTTTACGTTAGAATAAATGGTCAAAATGCAGAAAGTTTTCTGCTTGCCATGGTGTAAATGGAAAATGAGACGTGCGGAACGTATATAGGCGGCCATACAGGCGCCCGGATAGGCGCAATGACGCAGCCCGGGGATGGCATCGCCGGCGGCGGCCGCAACGGCGACCAGCGCTGCGCCGGCTGCTGGACTGGCTGTTGACGATCGCCTTCTTCGCCCTTCTGGCGCTTGTCGTGACACGACTCAATAAGCCTCTTCCCGATCGGGGCCCACCCGAAGGTCCGGCCTACGCCATCGATGGAGACACGCTTGTGATCGGCGGCCGGCATATACGCCTGCAGGGGATCGACGCGCCGGAAATGAAGCAGATCTGCCGCAATCAGGGGCGCGACTACGATTGCGGGGCTGAAGCCCGCAATGCGCTCAGAACATTGATCAATGGACGCCCCGTGCACTGCTCCGGCTCGCGCAACGATAAATATAACCGGCTGCTCGGCGACTGCCGGGTGGGCGATCTCGACCTCAACCGCAGCATGGTCGAGAAGGGCTGGGCCGTCGCCTATGGCGGCTACGACAGCGAGGAAGCCCTGGCCCGCAGCGAGCGGCGCGGTGTCTGGGCCGGAACTTTCGAGCGTCCGCAGGATTGGCGAAGAGCGCATGAAGCGTCAGAAGCCTTGCAGGAAACGCCGCACAACGTCCCTTCGCCTCTCGAAACCTTCATGGAAAATCTCTATCTGAAACTGAAAAGCCTGATATCGACCCTTTTTGACCGGGAGCAGCGCAACAATGAAGCTCTATGATGGTGGACGCGCGCCCAATCCCCGCCGCGTGCGGGTTTTTCTTGCCGAGAAAGGCATCGATGTCCCGCTTATTGCCGTGGACATGGGGGCGATGGGGCATAAATCCGCCGAGATAACCGAACGCAATCCATTGCAGAGATTGCCGGTGCTCGAGCTGGACGACGGCACCATCCTGACCGAATCCATCGCCATCTGCCGCTATTTCGAGGCTCTTCATCCACACCCGCCCCTCTTCGGCAAGGAGGGATTGGAGCAGGCGCGCGTCGAAATGTGGAACCGGCGCATGGAACTGACCTTCATGACAGCGGTTCAGGCGGCATTCCGCCACACGCATCCGGCAATGAAGGAATGGGAAACCCCGCAAATACCCGAATGGGGCGAAGTCAACCGGCCAAAGGCGCTGGCCTTCCTGTCGTTTCTCGACCAGGAGTTGGGGAGTCGGCCCTTCATCGCCGGCGATGAATATTCCGTCGCAGACATTACCGGCATGATCGCCGTCGATTTCATGAAACCGGCGAAGATCGCCGTTCCAGACGATCTGGCCAACATACGCCGCTGGCACGAGAGCGTGAAAGCACGCCCCAGCGCCAGAGCTTGAACAGGCAAGGAATGCATCAAACGAACATGGCCGCGCTATTGGCCGAAATCGCGCAGTGCCGCATCTGCCGGGATGCCCCGCGTTACGGCAAACCGCTCTCGCATGAGCCGCGCCCGGTCTGTGTCATGTCGCGGACGGCCCGCATCGCCATCTGCGGACAGGCCCCGGGCATCCGCGTGCACAATACGGGTCTGCCGTTCAATGATCCCTCAGGCGATCGTCTCAGGCAATGGCTGGGCGTGACGCGCGACCAGTTCTACGATCCGGCCCTGTTCGCCATCGTGCCGATGGGCTTCTGCTTTCCAGGCTATGACGCTCATGGCGGCGATCTGCCGCCACGCCGGGAATGCCGGGAGATATGGCATGACCGTGTGTTTGCCGAAATGCCGCAGATCGAATTGATCATCGCCATCGGACAATATGCGCAGGCCTATCATATGGGCAGCCGCCGCAAGGCCTCGATGACGCAAACCGTCCTCGACTGGCGGTCATTCCTGGAACCCCCGACTGAGGCCGGACATATCGTTCTGCCCCTGCCCCATCCCTCCTGGCGCAACAGCGGTTGGCTCAAGCGTAATCCCTGGTTCGAGCGCGAACTGGTTCCCGAACTTCAGCGCCGCGTTCAAGAACTGACTAAACTATGAAATATAATTCCCTATATACCCTGGATGCGTAGAAGCAGTTTCTTGAATGCTCTAGCATTATTGCTGCATAAGGTATTATATTTTTATGAGAGGCTATGCCATGGACAGACTGGATCGGAAAATTCTGCGGCTATTGCAGGAAGATGCGACGCTTGCGGTGGCCGATGTCGCCAAGAAAGTCGGGCTTTCGACGACACCGTGCTGGCGCCGTATCCAGAAGCTGGAAGAAGAAGGCGTCATCAAACGCAGGGTGGCGATTCTCGATCCGGTGCGGATCAATGCGCGCGTCACGGTTTTCGTCGCCATTCGCACGAGTTCGCACAGTCATGAATGGCTGAAGCGCTTTTCGGAAGTGGTGCAAGAATTTCCCGAAGTCGTGGAATTCTATCGCATGAGCGGAGATATCGACTATCTCCTGCGCGTCGTCGTTCCCGATATCGCCGCCTATGATTCCTTCTACAAGCGCCTGATCGCAAAGATCGACATACGCGACGTGTCGTCGTCCTTCGCGATGGAGCAGATCAAATATACGACCGAATTGCCGCTCGATTATATGTCGCTTGATAAAGAGCCTGCGTAGTAGACTAGGGCGGTTCCTGTTTTGATGGAATCGCGGGGCACCCCCCTCTGGCCTGCCGGCCATCTCCCCCACAAGGGGGGAGATTGGCTGACATTGATGGCGGCATATCCCCTGCTACGTTGGCGATTAGCGAAAGCGGAAATCATAGCCTAATCTCCCTCCTTGAGGGGGAGATGCCCGGCAGGGCAGAGGGGGGTGTTGCAACTCTCATCGCTCCCCAAAAAAAGCGCCGCCTCAATCGGCTTTCCCACTAACACCGGCCTGCTCGAATGTCGCCATCCCCGCGTGGCAGAGCGCAGCTGCCTTGACGATGCCGGCGGCAAGTGCGGCACCTGTTCCCTCGCCGAGCCTCATGCCGAGATCGAGCAAGGGCTTCTTGCCGAGCTTCTCCAGCATCTTGCGATGGCCGGGCTCCGCCGAGACATGGCCGAAAAGGCAATGATCGATCGCCGCCGGATTGGCCGCATGCAGGATTGCCGCCGCAGATGTCGCGACATAACCATCGATGATCACAGGAACTTTTTCCATGCGCGCGGCGAGAATGGCGCCCGCCATCGCGGCGATTTCGCGCCCGCCGAGACGGCGCATGAGTTCCAGCGGGTCCTTCAGATGATTGCGATGCAGGTCTACCGCCGCCCGCACCGCCGCCGCCTTGCGCCTCAGCCCGTCGCTGTCCGCTCCGGTCCCCGGTCCGACCCAATCCTCTGCCGTTCCGCCATAAAGACCGTGGCTGATTGCTGCCGCGATGGTGGTGTTGCCGATACCCATTTCGCCGATGCAAAGCAGATCTGTGCCGCCGGCGATCGCCTCCATGCCGAAGGCCATGGTCGCAGCACAGGTCTTCTCGTCCATCGCGGCTTCCTCGGTGATGTCGCCGGTGGGATATTCGAGCGCCAGGTCGAATACCTTCAGGCCAAGATCATGGGCGATGCACATCTGGTTGATCGCAGCACCACCCGCCGCGAAATTCTCGACCATCTGCGCCGTCACGCTCGAAGGATAGGGCGAAACGCCCTTGGCGGTGACGCCGTGATTGCCGGCGAAGACGGCCACGAGCGGCCGCGTCACCTGCGGCTTTGCATTGCCGGTCCATGCGGCGAGCCAGACGGCGATCTCCTCCAGCCGCCCGAGCGAGCCGGCTGGCTTGGTCAGCACCGCATCGCGCTGGCGCACCGCCGCGGCGGCATGCTCGTCCGGCCCGGGAAGGTTGCGGATCAATTCGCGGAAATCGTCGAAGGGCAGGCCGGTCGTTGTCACGTCTGATATCCTGTCAAGCAAGGTTGGTGGCGAGGTTGATGGCAATTGTGCCGCGCAAGTCCTATAAGCGCCTGCTGCGAAAATTCAAATGACGCTTGGCGATACATCCCGTCGCAGTTCCTAAAGCAGGTCCAGGAAAAGTGGAAACCGGTTTTCCGTCCGGACCTGCGGGGAAACAGAAAACAAGTCCAGGAAAAATGGGAATGGAGAACAGGATCATGAACACAGACGGTCTTCTGGCGGAAATCATGCGCTCGCTCGGCTTCCTGACGCGCCTGCCGGTATCCCAGTCCTGGTTTGCCGGCCAGAACGGGTCGCTGGCGACCAACAGCCGTGTCTTCCCGCTCGCCGGCGCGGTGATCGCTCTGCCCGCCGCTGCCGCGCTCGTCCTCGCCAGCCTCTTCAATCTGCCCCCCGCTGTCGCCAGCCTCATCGCCATCGCCATTCTCGCCATCATCACCGGCGCCCTGCATGAGGACGGGCTGGCCGATGTCGCCGATGGCTTTTTCGGCGGCGCGACGGAAAAACAGCGTCTGGAAATCATGAAGGATTCGCGCATCGGCACGTTTGCCGCACTGGCGCTCATCGTCTCGGTCGGCCTGCGCACCCTGCTCCTGGCTGCGATCATCGAACATGCCGGCGCAGGGCTGGCCGCCCTCGCCCTGATCGGCACGGAAGCGGCAAGCCGCGCCGTTCTGGTACAGTTCTGGCATATGCTGCCTTCGGCAAGGCCGGGCGGATTGGCCGATGGCGCGGGCTCGCCCGACGATACCGCCACCTATACCGCCCTTCTCGCCGGCTTTCTCATCCTGATCGTCACCTATGTGCCCGCGGGCGGCATCGGCGGTCTTTTGATCGCAGTGCTGATTTGCGGCGCAGCCACTTTCGGCTTTGCCAATCTCTGCACGCTCAAGATCGGCGGCCAGACCGGCGATACGCTGGGCGCGGCACAGCAGATCGCGGCGGTGACGCTTCTGACAGGGCTTGTCATGATGGTGTGATACGACCACATTGAAGGAAGCTCCGTTGAGGAAAAAAGGCCGCGCAACCGCATGAGCATGATCGAATCACCCTGCATCCTCGTCTGCTCGATAGACGCCAACACCGGCTATTGCTTCGGTTGCGGCCGCACGATCGACGAGATCGGCGCGTGGACGATGATGACGCCGGAACGCCGCCGTGAAATCTCGACAAAGCTTCCGGCACGTCTCGAAACGATGGAACGCAAACCCAGGCGCGAGACCCGGCGAGCCCGCATGACGCGCGGCAGGCTGGAACAGGAGAACGATCGATGAACCGTCTTTTTTGGATCATTGTCGCGCTCATCGGCGGCGTCGCCCTGCTTTTGATGGCCAATAATGACAGCGGCACGACGCTTGGTGTCGCCAACGATGCCTTCGCCAATGCCGCCTATCTCGGCATATGGGGCATCGTCATCGCCGCGGCGCTGCTCGGCTCGGGCATCAGGCTCGGCGATTTCGCCCGCAGCATCGCCATATGGGTGATCATCATTCTGGCGCTCGTCGCCGGCTATCAGTATCGCTACGAGTTGCAGGATGTCGCAAGCCGCATAACGGCTGGTCTCATTCCAGGCAGTGCGATATCGAACAGGGGCAGCGATGGCAGCCTGACCGTGACGCTCGCCAAAGCCGCCAACGGGCACTTCCAGGTGAACGGCAGGGTCAATGGCGCGCGCGTGCCGTTTCTCGTCGATACCGGCGCCTCGATGGTCATCCTGTCCAGCGAAGATGCGAGACGCGCTGGTATCGATACCGCCAGCCTGTCCTATTCCGTCCCCATCATGACGGCCAACGGCTCCGCCAGTGCTGCCATGGTCCGGATCAATACACTCCAGATCGGCGATATCGAGCGCCATGACATCCGTGCGCTGGTCGCACAGGACAACCGGATGAACGGAAGCCTGCTCGGCATGAATTTCCTCGAGACATTGCGCGGATTTTCGGTCCGTGGCGATGAACTGGTTCTTTCGGACTGATTTTAAGCCGCTTCTGCGGCGTTTTCCCCGACTTCCGCGAATGCCTTGCGGATGACACCGCTATCCGCATCTGCACGCGTCGCCTCCGTCGACAGGATTTGCCGCCAGCGCCGGGCGCCGGGCATTCCCTGGAAAAGCCCGATCATATGACGGGTGACATGCGAAAGCCTGCCGCCGCTGGCGATATGCCGGTCAGCATAGTCGCACATCGTGTCAATGAGCGTGGCGATATCGATAGGTTCACGGACGTCGCCGAATAGCCGCTGGTCCGCATCGATCAGAAGACCCGGATTATGATATGCCGCGCGGCCGAGCATAACGCCGTCGACACGGTCGAGATGACCAAGTGCTTCATCAAGCGTCTCAATTCCGCCGTTGATGCCGATGAAATGATTCTGGAATCCCGCTTTCAACCGATAGACCCTGTTATAGTCGAGCGGCGGAATATCCCGGTTCTCCTTGGGCGACAAGCCCTGCAGCCAGGCCTTGCGCGCATGCACCCAGAGCGCATCCGCCCCGGCGTCGATCACACCATGCGCCAACGTATCGAGCGCCACCTCCGGGTCCTGATCATCGACGCCGATCCGGCATTTGACGGTAACGGAAATATCGACCGCGCTTTTCATCGCCGCCACGCAGGTCGCGACCAGTTCAGGCGTTTTCATCAGGCAGGCGCCGAACGTGCCAGACTGCACGCGGTCTGACGGACAGCCGACATTGAGATTGATTTCCCGATAGCCGAAATCGACGCCGATCCGTGCAGCTTCCCCCAGTTTCACCGGATCGGAACCACCCAATTGCAGCGCTAGCGCGTGCTCCACGGCGGAAAAGCCGAGCAGCCGCTCGCGATGGCCATGAATGGCGGCATCGGCCACCACCATCTCGGTATAAAGAAGCGCACGCCGCGTCATCTGGCGATGGAAAAACCGGCAATGCCGGTCCGTCCAATCCATCATGGGTGCGACGGCGAAACGCCGAGATACGCTAATCTGAGATTTCCTTTCTTTTTCCACTACTTACGTCCTATTGTTCTCAATCACTCTTGTCTCGTTTCCTTCGTTCATGTACCAAATTCGTCGATTTTGACACCTGATTTGGTACAATGTACCAAATGAAATCGCGTGTACCAAACGAGGAATCCGCCATGGGCACCATAACCGCACGCAAGCGCAAGGACGGCAGCGTTGCCTATCTGGCGCGGGTGCGGGTCGCGCAGGCTGCGGCGAGCCAGCAACCAGCGCGCAAAGCCATCCTCGGTTTGCCAGTTGAGAGGCAGACGCACCCATTCGTAAAGACGCGACCCCTTTGCGCCTTCACCGGCCGAAAGAGGCTGCCAGGCTTGCGCTTCAAGATCGCCGACGAGCGTTGCCGGATCGGTCTGCACAAACCGCCACTCCTCAAGGAACCGCAGAACATGGTTGGAGCGGATCGCCAGCACATAGGCCTGTCTGCGTTGCTCCAGCATCCGCCTGAACTGATAATCGGACCCGTAAAGCGCGTCCGCCAGCATAAAGGCGCAAGGAGCACCTTCATCAAGGATCCGAGCGACCATTTCCCGCGCCATCGCAGGCTTGGTCGCAAAAAGGACGTCATCAGGCACGTGGGCCTTCGCCCTGCGCGCCGGGTCCTCGGCCCATCTCTTGGGCAGATAAAGCCGCCTGTCTATCAGTGCGTGCCAAAAGCGGCTGGCCTAGCATTACAGTTGCACTTTTGACGTGAAGTGTGCTTGCTGGGCTGCGGCCTGATGTGCTCGTCGCCAAAGTGACCATGCGATCATATGAGCGGGATGAACGTGTTGTCGTGCGAGACGGGTGGCGATGC
>NZ_PVBR01000018.1 GCF_002980495.1 Phyllobacterium phragmitis | reverse complement strand
ATAGGCACATGGGTTTCCTCATCCCTCTGCTTGTCCCATCGCACTGTGCTACGACGGGCGTGGGGCCTTTCACCCCACAGGATCGTCACCAGCTTATGCGGGTTCCCACCCCGCCTCCTGGCGCACACCCGCGCGACAACATCCTCGCAGGCACGGCCTATCTGCGCGAGATGTTCGACCGCTACGGCAATGTCGGTGCGATGCTTGCGGCCTATAACGCCGGCCCCGGCCGCTATGACGAGCACCGCGCGACGGGCCGACCGCTTCCCGCCGAGACACGCGCCTATATCGCCGCGCTCGCCCCGATCCTTGGCGATGCAGCTCCATCGGATGCGCCGTCGCAACCACCGGCACCGCCGCCCGATTGGCGCGAGGCACCGCTGTTTGTCATGCGCCCGGCCGACACGCGGGCTGTCGCCGCCGTCCGAGGTGCAAACAGGCGACGGCCGCGCTGCCGTTCCGGCGCGCGATCCCGCCCGAGCGGAGCCGCAGGACGGCAGCATTTTCGTGGCGAGCGCCAGCGATGGGGGAACGCCATGAGGGCGGCGTTCCCGCGCTCGGCGGCGCTGGTTTCGGCATCCGGTCGGGCAGGTTTGCGCCCGGCAGGAGGGGCAGAAAAGACAGAAAGGGCGGAGGGCAAGATTAAAGAAGACGGCACCATGTCGGGCCGCTTCTGGAAAATGTTGTTGTCTGCACACTGGTTAGGCTGCCGATTCCGGCACCATGGTTTTGAGGGGCCGCGTGCTACGGTTTCGCGCAAAGCCTTGGCTTTGCTGGGTTTCGAGCGGCACCAGAGGCCCATATCGGCCGTTTTCCGGCGGTTTGGGCTGGAGTCGCGCCCTTGAGCGCCGACGACGAAAACCGCTTCCGTCCGAAGCCCGGCCGCATCCGATCCGACACGCCGAAGGCCGGCAGGACCAAGAGCTTTTTCACGCAGGTCAAGAAGATCACCCGGCAGCATCAGGCAGCGGCCTCCCGCGATCCTTCCATGCCATCATCCGCCCGCCCGTCATCGCCGGGCCGGTCCCGTGCCGTGGTCGCCAGCGGCAAGGGCGTGAAGCGCGGCCGGGGCGCGAGCTTCGTGCGCGCCCGCAATATCTCCGGCCATTGGCATCATCGCCAGCCGGGCAGCCGCCGCGTCATCGTCAAGCAGCGCAGCGTCAGGGCCGCATGGAAGGGCGGCCGTGCCCGCGCGCATCTGCGCTATGTGCAGCGTGACGGAACCTCGCGCGACGGCGAGCGGGGCCGGCTCTATTCGGCGACCGAGGGCCGCGCCGATGGCGACGCCTTCCTTGATCGCGGCAAGGACGACCGCCACCAATTCAGGTTCATCGTCTCGCCCGAGGATGGCGCGGAGCTATCGGACCTCACGGCCTACACCCGCGATTTCATGAAACAGGTGGAAGCCGACCTTGGCACCAAGCTCGATTGGGTTGCGGTGAACCACTACAACACCGGCCATCCCCATGTGCATATCATCGTCAACGGCCGCGACGATATGGGCGGGGATCTAGTCATCAACGGCGATTATCTTTCCGCCGGCCTGCGCGAACGGGCCAGCGAGCTTGCCAGTCTGGAACTCGGCCCCGTCACCGAGATCGAGCAGACCCGCAAGCTGTCCGCCGAAATCGACCAAGACCGTTTCACCCGCATCGACCGCGCCATGGCCGAGGAAGCCGATGCCCGTTTCCTCGACTTGCGCCATGAACCGGCAGAGCCGAGGCGGCAGTTCGAGCGGACGCTACGCCTGCGCCGTCTCGGCAAGCTGGAGAAGATGGGGCTGGCGACCGAGCACGCGCCCGGCGTTTGGGAATTGAGCAAGGACATGGAGCCAGCCCTGCGCGAGCTAGGCGAGCGTGGCGACATTATCCGCACCATGCAGAAGGCGCTCGGCCCGCATGGCGGCGAACGCGATCCCATGAGCTTTCAAATCCATGACGGAGCGCCCGAGACGCCCATCGTCGGGCGCGTCGTGGACAAGCACCTGTCCGACGAGTTGGGCGAGAACCTGACAATCGTAGTGGACGGGATCGACGGGCGGACGCATCACATCGCCGGTATCGCGCCCGAGCGGCTGGAGGACGCCCGTATCGGCAGCGTTGTCCAGATCGGCCCGGCCGAGGCGGCAGCCCGGCCGTCCGACCGCACCATTACCGCCATTGCAGAGGACGGCATCTATCGGCCGAGCCGCCATCAGGAGCAGGCCAAGTTCGAGGGCCGCGTTCCGGGCGGCGACTATGAGGGCTATGTCGATGCCCATGTGCGCCGGCTGGAGGCGCTACGCCGGGCCGGGATCGTCGAGCGGGTCGACGCCGACCAATGGCGCATCCCCGAGGATTTCGAGAGCCGCGCCGCTACCTATGACGCCGGCCGCGACCGGCAGGCTAGCGTTCGCGTCCTTTCCCCTGTCGATCTAGGCAAGCAGATCGGATCGGACGGCGCGACCTGGCTGGACCGGCGGCTGATCCATGGCGAGACGGCCGACCTTGCGCCGACCGGCTTCGGCCAGCAAGTGCGCGAGGCCATGGACCAGCGCCGCGAGCATCATATCGAACAGGGCGACGCCACCCGCAGCCGGGACAGCCGCATCTTCTATCGGCGCAGCCTTCTCGCCACCCTGCGCGGGCGCGAAGTCGCGCGCGTCGGCGCGGAGATGGCCGAGAGCAAGGCGCTGCCGTTTCGCGCCGCTACGGACGGCGAGAATGTCAGCGGGAAGTTCACCGGGACGGTGCAACTATCGAGTGGCAAGTTCGCCGTTGTCGAGAAATCCCATGAGTTCACGCTTGTCCCGTGGCGGCCGGTCATCGACCGCCACCTCGGCCGTGAGGTCATGGGTCTTGTGCAGGGCGGATCGGTGTCGTGGCAGGTGGGGCGGCAGAGGGGGCTGGAACGCTGAGGGCGCCCATGCCGCATTGCGAAGCAAAAGATAATTGGATAAGAGGTATCTATTCATATTCGTAAGCGTGGAGTGATCAGATGGGAAATTCCAAGTCAGCAGACAAGTAAGCCGCAACAACCAGTATTGTTGTTGCGGCGCTCTGTAAGGCTAGTCTCATCTGATTGCTGACGAGCAGACGTCGCCCGGTATTCCTTAATCGAGCGGTTGATTCGTCATGACCACCACACGCCCCGCGTGGGCCTATACGCTGCCGGCAGCACTGCTGCTGATGGCTCCCTTCGACATCCTCGCTTCACTGGCGATGGATATTTATCTCCCCGTCGTTCCAGCGATGCCCGGCATCCTGAACACGACGCCCGCCATGATCCAACTCACGTTGAGCCTCTATATGGTGATGCTCGGCGTGGGCCAGGTGGTTTTTGGTCCGCTCTCAGACGGCATCGGGCGACGGCCAATTCTACTTGCGGGCGCAACGGCTTTCGTCATTGCGTCTCTGGGAGCAGCTTGCTCTTCAACTGCACCAGCCTTTGTCGCTTTCCGTCTGCTTCAAGCAGTGGGGGCGTCGGCCATGCTGGTGGCAACGTTCGCGACGGTTCGCGACGTTTATGCCAATCGTCCTGAGGGTGTCGTCATCTACGGCCTTTTCAGTTCGATGCTGGCGTTCGTGCCTGCGCTCGGCCCTATCGCCGGAGCGTTGATCGGCGAGTTCTTGGGATGGCAGGCGATATTCATTACTTTGGCTATACTGGCGATGCTCGCACTTCTAAATGCGGGTTTCAGGTGGCACGAAACCCGCCCTCTGGATCAAGCGAAGACGCGCCGATCTGTTTTGCCGATCTTCGCGAGTCCGGCTTTTTGGGTTTACACTGTCGGCTTTAGCGCCGGTATGGGCACCTTCTTCGTCTTCTTCTCTACGGCTCCCCGTGTACTCATAGGCCAAGCGGAATATTCCGAGATCGGATTCAGCTTTGCTTTCGCCACTGTCGCACTTGTAATGATCGTGACAACCCGTTTCGCGAAATCCTTTGTCGCCAGATGGGGCATCGCGGGATGCGTGACGCGCGGGATGGCACTGCTCGTTTGCGGTGCGGCCCTGTTGGGGATCGGCGAACTTTTCGGATCGCCGTCATTTCTCAGCTTCATCTTGCCGATGTGGGTTGTCGCGATCGGTATTGTCTTCACGGTGTCGGTTACCGCGAACGGCGCTTTGGCAGAGTTCGACGACATCGCAGGATCAGCGGTCGCGTTCTACTTCTGCGTTCAAAGCCTGATAGTCAGCATTGTCGGGACATTGGCGGTGACGCTGTTAAACGGTGACACAGCGTGGCCCGTGATCTGTTACGCCACGGCGATGGCAGTGCTGGTGTCGTTGGGGCTGGTGCTCCTTCGGCTCCGTGGGACTGCCACCGAGAAGTCGCCAGTCGTCTAACCGACGACTGGTAGCAGGCCCGCTCCGATGCGGCGCACTAACCATCGAAACCTCGTGAATGGCGGTATCCTGTCTGGCAGGATACCGCTCATTTCCCTTGTTCAGTTCATCGCCGTCGCCGAGCATCTGAATTTTCGGCATGCGGCCAAGGCACTCGGCGTCAGCCAGTCGAGCGTCAGCGCGCGTGTGAAAGCGCTGGAGGATAACCTTGGTGTCCTGCTGTTTGAGCGCCATGCGCGGGGCGTTCGGCTAACAGACGCAGGCAGGCACTTCATGGAGCGTGTCACGGCGGGTGTCGATCAACTCGATCACGCGGTGAAGACCGCCGGCATGACAGCTCAAGGAGAATGCGGACGGCTTCGCATCGGCATCCATGCCTTGATCCCACGCAGCTTTCTCACGGAGCTGATCCGTCATTATCGGGAAGCCCATACTGGCATTGAGGTCAAGATCACCGAAGGCACGGCCCGCGATGCGGTGATGCAGCTTCGTGCTGACCAGCTCGACGTGGCGTTCGTCGCGGGCAAGCCCGAGATGCCCGACTGCCATACCCGACCGATCTGGACCGAACCGCTGGTGGCCGTGCTATCGGATGGGCATCGCCTCGCCGGGCAGTCCGCAATCACTTGGTCCGACCTGATCGGCGAGACTTTCATTGTTCGCTATGGTGGCACCGGCCCGCAGGTCCAGGACCATATCGTGCTGCGCCTTGCCGGGCGTTGGCCCGCACCGTCGATCCTGCGCTTTGATGTGGGGCGCGGCACGCTGCTATCTATGGTCGGACAAGGCTTCGGCATCACCATCGTCGGCGAGGCCACGTCATTGTTGCCGACGACCGGCATCGTCTTCCTGCCCTTCCTCGATGAACCGGAGCCGGTTGCCTTTACAGCCGTCTGGTCGCCGTTCAATCGCAGCGTCGCACTCCGCAACCTGCTTACGCTCGCAAGTGACATGGGGCGGTCGGTCCGCGCAGACTGATTTTCTCTGCAATCTTGTCCCATGGCGGCTGGTCATCGACCGCGAGGTCAGGGCGTCATGCAAGGCGCTTCGGGGTATCGCTTACTCTGCGATGCTCGCGAAAGACCACCGTGATCGCTCGCAGCGACTCCTTTGTCCTCTGGTCGGAAAGCGATGAGTGCAGAACGAGCGAGAAGGACGGCAACGCTGGCAATCCAAAGACCTCGCCGACATCGACGGCATCGGCGGGCGCGAGCCGTCTAGGGAACGGAGAAATCGCCAGCCCCGCCGAAAGCGCGGCTGCCGTGGCTGCCGTTTCGCCGACGAACACCTCGGTCCATCGGATCGACGCACGTTCGAGCAGGCGCATCGCAACATCGCGCACAGCACAGCATGACGACAATCCTGCCAGCGGCAGCGGTTCATCAGCGCGACACGAAAAAGCTGGAGAAGCGAACCAACCGAAAAGCTCCGGCCCGAGAATTTCACCATCCCGCCGGTCATCATTGCTGCGAATGATGACCGCATCCAACTGCCCGCTATCGAAAGCGTCGAGAAGGGGACCGGAAGCATCGAGCCGAACTTCGATGGTAAGCCCCGGATCAAGGGATTTCAGTCGCGCCAACAGCGAAGGCACTTCCGGCCCCATGACATGACTGGCAATCCCGAGTCGAAAATGACGGCGGTTCCCCGACAGGCTTTCAATAGCTCTCTCGTGGGCCGCCAGAAATTCACGCGCCGATGGGAGGAAAACTTCCCCTTGGGCAGAAAGTCGAACCTGTCGGGGCGTCCGCTCGACCAGCCGTTGCCCGAGGCGATCTTCAAGCCGTTTCAGTTTCACGCTGACCGCCGCTTGGGTGACACCCAGCGCCTCTGCCGCACGGGTGAAACTGCGATGATCGGCGATCATCAGGAAGGCGCGAACGCCATCGACATCGAGCGTCACCATCCAATTCATCCGAATCCGTTATCACTGAAATAGATAGTCATGGAATTGCATTATATCCGAAGGGGCGGCACCTTGCCATGGGGATCGCCGCCGGCCGTTAGAGGTGTCCGCTCGGCGGAACAATCGCACGACAGGCACTCGGCGCATCTCGCGGTAGCAGGACAAGGCGAGGCCGGGCGCGATGGCGGGGAATATAACCAACCGGAACACATTGGCGCTCGCCGCCGTCTGTCTCTCCGCATTGATGGTCGGTCTGGAAATCTCCAGCATCCCGGCCATCCTTCCGACCTTGGAGCACGTCCTTCCCGCTGACTTTCAGCAGCTCCAATGGATCATGAACGCCTATACCATTGCGATGACAGCCTGCCTTATGGCGTCCGGCGCTCTGGCGGATCGCTTCGGACGCAAGCGTGTCTTCATGGCGGGCGTGGTCTTCGGTATCTCATCACTCGCTTGCGGATTGGCGACGAATGCACCGATCCTGATTGCCGCTCGCGTCGTTCAGGGTATCGGAGGCGCAGCGTTGCTCGCCTGCCAGATCGCGGTGCTCTCTCATCAATTCCGTGACTCGCCGGATCGCGGAATGGCGTTTAGTTCGTGGGGGATCGTCTTCGGCGCTGGCCTCGGCTTCGGCCCGTTGATCGGCGGGGTGACGGTCGCTTTCATCAGTTGGGAGTGGGTGTTCCTCGCCCATGTCCCGCTGGCAGTCGTCGCGCTTCTGCTCGCACGTTTCGCCATCGCCGAATCCTCCGATCCCAATGCCATCCGTATCGACATTGCCGGGATCGTCATGCTGTCGCTGGCGGTTTTCTGCCTTGTGTATCTGATTACGCGTGGACGGGCGTTGCGGCTTGACGATCTGGTTGGGCTGGGGGTGGCGGTCCTCGGCGCGGCCAGCTTTTTCGTGTTCGTCATTGTCGAAATGAAGGTGCCCCGACCGATGTTCGACTTTGGCACCCTGCGCATCCCGACATTCTCCGGCGCGCTACTTGGTGCGGCCGGCATGAACTCCAGCTTCTGGCCTTTCGTGATCTACCTGCCAATCTGGTTTCAGGCTGGCCTTGGCTACGATAGCGTGACAGCGGGTTTCGCGCTTCTCGCCTACACTCTGCCGACGCTGGTCGCGCCGCCCTTCGGCGAGAGGATGCTGTCGCGCCACGGCCCCGTGATCGTTCTTCCGCTCGGCCTGTTCGTCATCGGGGCGGGCTTCCTTCTTATGCGTCTTGGCGCGATGAGCGAGTTTCCCGGCTGGTTGACGATGCTGCCCGGCTGCGTTCTCGCCGGCACTGGCGTCGGGCTGATGAATACGCCTGTCGCCAACACCGCTACGGCTTCGGTCCCGGCCGACCGGGCCGGAATGGGATCAGGCATGGACATGAGCGTGAGGATGATCGCGCTCGCCATCAACATTGCGCTGATGGGTTTCATTCTCCTTCGCGGTATTCGGGCAAGCCTCGTGGAATCGGGTCAAGAAAGCGATGCTGCGCACGCTCTTGGCGAAACCATCGCGGCTGGGAATCTGCTCGCGGCAGAAGCGTCGGGGATCGCCAAGCCGGTTGCCGAGCAGGCGCTTGCACAGGGAGTTGGCTGGGTAATGCTCTATGCTTTGGTATGCGCATGGTCGCTGTCGATTTTGAGCTTCGCTGTCCTGCGTCAGAAGCATTTCGCCCACGCGAGATGAATAGCGATGCGGCGGCGGCGACATTCAGCATCAATGATCGACCGTCAGTGGGGGATGCCGACTCCGCTAGGATCGCGCATTCCCATGGCGTCGCTGATCCAGACGCTTGCCGTCGCCGAATATCTGAACTTCCGTCATGCAGCCAATGCGCTCGGCGTGGCGCAGTCCAGCGTCAGCGCCCGAGTGAAGGCGCTGGAAGAAGACCTTGGCGTCCTCCTGTTCGAGCGGCACGTACGCGGCGTCAGACTGACCGAGGCCGGACGACACTTCATCGAGCGCGTCGCTGCCGGCGTCGATCAGCTCGACCATGCGGTGAAGACCGCAGGCATGGCGGCGGCGGGAAAATGGGGTCGCCTGCGCATCGGCATCCATGCCCTGATCCCCGGCAGCTTCCTCGCCGATCTGATCGGGCAGTATCGCGAAAACCATCCCGGCATTGAGGTCGAAATCACCGAAGGCACGGCCCGGGATGCGGTCATGCAGCTTCGCGCCGACCGGCTGGACGTGGCGTTCGTTGCGGGCACGCCCGAGCTGCCCGACTGCCACTCCCGCCCGGTCTGGACCGAACCGCTGGTGGCGGTGCTACAGGAGGGGCATCGCCTTGCCGGGCAATCGGCAATCACATGGGTTGATCTGATGGGCGAGACCTTTCTAGTCCGCTATGGCGGCACTGGTCCGCAAGTCCACGACCATATCGTTCTGCGCCATGCCGGACGCTGGCCCGCGCCGTCGATCCTGCGTTTCGACGTGGGGCGCGGCGCGCTGCTGTCCATGGTCGGACAGGGCTTCGGCATCACCATCGTCAGCGCGGCCACGGCGCTGCTACCGACGACCGGTATCACCTTCCTACCTTTTGCCGATGAACCAGAGCCGGTTGCCTTTACCGCCGTCTGGTCGCCGTTCAATCGCAGCGCCGCGCTGAAAAACCTGCTCAACCTTGCAAACAATATGAGGCGTCGCGGCGATTCGCCCGGCCAGTTGCGCAGCGGCGATCATCCGGCCGGATGGCGGTGAACCCAACCCGTCCTATTTGCCGCCGATAGTATCCGGCAGCCCTCCGGCATCCTCTTTCTTGTTGCCCGTCCCGATTTTGCCAATTCTCTGATCGGCTCCGTCTCTTTTACCGACTGGAGCCTGCATTGCGCGGAGGCCGAATCCTTTGGGGTCAGATCGCCGTAGTCTTCACCATCGTTCTGGTGATGACGTGGGCGGCGACGCAATGGGTAGCGTTCCGCCTTGGCTTCCAGCCCCAGCTTGGCAATCCATGGTTCGAGCTGGCGGGCCTGCCGATCTACTACCCGCCGGCCTTCTTCTGGTGGTGGTTTTCCTTCGACGCCTACGCGCCCGCGATCTTCGTCGAGGGCGGCATCATCGCCGTATCGGGCGGCTTCCTTGCCATTGCCGCCGCCATCCTCATGTCGATCATCCGGGCACGGGAGGCGCGCAACGTCGCCACCTACGGATCGGCGCGATGGGCAGAGGACCGGGAAATCCGCGCGGCCGGATTGCTCGGCCCCGATGGCGTCCTGCTCGGCCGATACGACCGGGACTATCTGCGCCATGACGGTCCCGAGCATGTCCTATGCTTCGCCCCGACGCGCAGCGGCAAAGGTGTCGGGCTGGTGGTGCCGACGCTGCTGACATGGCCGGCATCCGCCATTGTCCACGACATAAAGGGAGAGAACTGGACGCTGACAGCGGGCTTTCGCGCGAAGCACGGCCGCGTCCTGCTGTTCGATCCGACCAATGCAAAATCGTCGGCCTACAACCCGCTGCTTGAGGTGCGGCAAGGGGAATGGGAAGTCCGCGACGTGCAGAATATCGCGGATATTCTGGTCGATCCCGAAGGCAGCCTCGACAAGCGCAACCATTGGGAAAAGACCAGCCATTCGCTTCTGGTCGGCGCGATCCTGCATGTTCTCTATGCGGAGAAAGACAAGACTCTGGCGGGCGTCGCCAACTTCCTGTCCGATCCGCGCCGCCCGGTCGAGGCGACCTTGCGCGCGATGATGGACACGCCGCATCTCGGCGAGGCCGGCGTTCATCCCGTCATCGCGTCATCGGCCCGCGAGCTGTTGAACAAATCCGAGAACGAACGGTCGGGCGTGCTCTCCACCGCCATGTCGTTTCTCGGCCTCTACCGCGATCCCGTGGTGGCGCGCGTGACGGCGCGGTGCGACTGGCGCATTGCCGATCTGGTCGGCAGCCGCCAGCCCGTCACGCTCTATCTGGTCGTGCCGCCATCCGACATAAACCGCACTAAGCCGCTTATTCGCCTGATCCTCAACCAGATCGGCAGGCGGTTGACCGAGGAATTGACCACCTCCGGCAAGCGTCATCGGCTGCTGTTGATGCTGGACGAGTTTCCGGCGCTTGGCCGGCTCGACTTCTTTGAATCGGCGCTCGCCTTCATGGCGGGGTATGGAATCAAAGGCTTCCTGATCGCGCAGAGTCTCAACCAGATCGAGCGCGCCTATGGGCCGAACAACGCGATCCTCGACAACTGCCACGTCCGCGTCAGCTTCGCCACGAACGACGAAAGGACGGCCAAGCGCGTTTCAGACGCATTAGGCACCGCGACCGAGCTGCGCGACTCCACCAACTACGCAGGGCACCGCCTAGCCCCGTGGTTAGGTCACTTGATGGTGTCACGGCAGGAGACGGCGCGGCCGCTGCTCACGCCGGGCGAAATCATGCAGCTTCCGCCCACCAATGAAATCGTCATGGTCGCAGGCACGCCGCCGATCCGCGCGACCAAGGCCCGCTATTTCGAGGATGCGCGGTTTCAGGAACGCATCCTGACCCCGCCCGATCTGGTCGCCGCTCCGCTGGCGCCCAGCCCATCCGCCGATGACTGGTCCGGCCGCGTGGTCACGGCGGAAAGCCGTTCCGCGACGGTCGCCGCAGACGCGGCCGACGGCGATCCGGCCAATGCCGGCATCCGCCGCGAGCCGGAATTGCCCGAGCATGAGGAAATCGTCGCCACTCCGCCGTCGCCCGAACAGGAGTTCGAGTTTCTGGACGACGAGCCGGATGTTGACGCGGCCAAGGCCCGCGCCATGCGCCAGCGCATGAGGATGGTGGCGCGACAGGTTGCATTGAATCCCGATGACGGAATCGACCTTTGAGGACACGCCCATGACCACACGCATCCGCCTGAATATCTATTTCGACCCTGCGCTCATTCCGCAGATCGAGGCGATGGCGTTGCGCCGCTCGGTGGCGCTGCGCCGCAATGTCTCGAAATCCGCCATCGTCGAGGCGGCTGTCATGTCCTACCTGTCCGGCGATGCCGACGACCAGCTTGAAGCCGCCATGTCGCGCCGCATGGACAAGCTCGGCCGCCAGATCGACACGCTCGACCTAGATCTCGCCGTCCTCGGCGAGACGGTCGCGCAGTTCATCCATTTCTGGATGACCATCACGCCGCCGCTTACGGGAGCCACACAATCCGCAGCCCGTGTCAAAGGCGCGGAGCGGTTCGAGGGCTTCATGCAAAATCTCGGCCGGCGTCTGGCGACGGGCGACAGGTTCCTCAAGGAGCTGTCGCGTGACCTCGACTCACTTCCCGACGATCCGTTGCCGGACGAGTCCGAGAGCAACAGCGATCAAGAATGAGTATTCGGACCCATCCTATTTACCGCCGTTCGCCGCCGATCACCGCACAGAGCTAGATACTTGTTGAACCGACCGGATTTCGGTCTCTCTTAATCGACCCCGATCCGGGGATCGCCTGTCGCGCCCCATGAAGAAACGGGGCCGACATGACCACCAACCACCAAAAACCGGAAGCCATTGCGCGTGGCGCGCGCATGTTGCGCACCGCGCTCGGCCCGGCCATTGCCCGATTGCTCGAAGACCCGGCCGTGGTCGAGGTGATGCTGAACCCGGACGGTCGGTTGTGGATCGACCGCCTGTCCGAAGGGCTGTCCGACACGGGCGAACGCCTGTCCGCCGCCGATGGCGAACGCATCGTGCGGCTGGTCGCGCATCATGTCGGCGCGGAGGTTCATGCCCGCAGCCCCCGCGTCTCGGCCGAACTGCCCGAGAGCGGGGAGCGGTTTGAAGGGCTATTGCCGCCCGTGGTCGCCGCCCCGACCTTTGCCATCCGCAAGCCCGCCGTCGCGGTGTTCACGCTCGACGACTATGTGGCGGCGGGCATCATGTCTGCCGATCAGGCGGATACGCTGCACGCCGCTGTCCATTCCCGCGCCAATATCTTGGTGGCGGGCGGCACCAGCACCGGCAAGACGACGCTGACCAACGCGCTGCTCGCCGAGGTGGCGAAGACGGCGGATCGCGTCGTCATCATCGAGGACACGCGCGAGCTGCAATGCACCGCGCCCAACCTTGTCGCCATGCGGACGAAAGACGGCGTGGCGACGCTTTCCGATCTGGTCCGTTCCTCGCTGCGCCTGCGCCCCGACCGCATCCCCATCGGCGAGGTGCGCGGATCGGAAGCCCTCGACCTTCTGAAAGCGTGGGGAACCGGCCATCCGGGCGGCATCGGCACCATCCATGCCGGAACAGGCATCGGCGCGCTGCGCCGTCTTGAACAACTCATCCAAGAGGCTGTCGTCACTGTCCCGCGCGCCCTGATCGCCGAGACAATCGACCTTGTTGCCGTCCTTTCCGGGCGCGGTTCCGCGCGTCGGCTTGCCGAGCTTGCCCGCGTCGGAGGGCTGGGGCCGGACGGCGACTATCGCATCACGCATCCCATCCCTTCGGCAATCCCCACCAACACAGGAGAATCTTCATGATCCGCACGATTTCGCGCGGCTATCGCTTCGCCGCGACCGCCGCATTCACCCTTGTCATCAGCTTCATGCTCGCCCCGGCCGCCCATGCGTCCGGTTCGTCGATGCCGTGGGAAGCACCGCTCCAAAGCATCCTCCAGTCCATCGAGGGGCCGGTCGCCAAGATCATCGCCGTAATCATCATCATCGTGACCGGCCTGACTTTGGCCTTCGGCGATACGGGCGGCGGCTTTCGCAAGCTGATCCAGATTGTGTTCGGCCTGTCCATCGCCTTCGCGGCGTCGAGCTTCTTCCTGTCGTTCTTCTCGTTCGGCGGCGGGGCGCTCATCTGATGGCGGGCGGCCTTGAACAACTCGACGCGGTGCCGGGATTTTCAATCCCGGTCCACCGGGCGCTGACTGAGCATATCCTGCTCGGCGGCGCACCGCGCGCCATCGCCATCATGAACGGAACGCTGGCCGGGGCCGTAGGCCTCGGCCTGCGCCTCTGGCTGGTCGGCATCGCCATCTGGGCAATCGGCCATTTCGCGGCCGTGTGGGCGGCAAAGCGCGATCCCCTCTTTGTCGAGGTCGGGCGGCGGCATCTGCGCATCCCCGGTCATCTGGCGGTTTGAGGGAGGCGCGTCGATGATGAACCTTGCCGAATACCGCCGCACCACCACCCGGCTCGCCGACTATCTGCCATGGGCGGCACTGGTCGGCTCCGGCGTTGTCTTGAACAAGGACGGCTCATTCCAGCGCACCGCGAAGTTTCGCGGTCCCGATCTGGATTCCGCTGTCGCCGCCGAGCTGGTCGCCGTCGCCGGCCGCATCAACAACGCCATGCGCCGTCTCGGCTCCGGCTGGAGTATTTTCGTCGAGGCACAGCGCAGCGAAGCCGCGACCTATCCCGACAGCATGTTTCCCGATCCCGCATCGGCGCTGGTCGATGCGGAGCGCAAAGCCGGTTTCGAGGAAGCGGGCACGCATTTCGTGTCCGGCTATTTCCTGACCTTTCTCTGGTTGCCACCTGCCGAGGAGGCGGCGCGGGCGGAAAGCTGGCTCTATGAGGGCCGCGAGCAATCGGGGGTAAACCCGTGGGAGCTGCTGCGCGGTTTCATCGACCGCACCGACCGCGTGCTGGCCTTGCTCGACGGCTTCATGCCGGAGTGCCGTTGGTTGGATGACGGCGCGACGCTCACCTATCTCCATTCCACCATCTCGACCAACCGGCATCGCGTGCGCGTGCCCGAGGTGCCCATGCACCTCGACGCGCTGCTTGCCGACCAGCCTTTAACCGGCGGGCTGGAGCCCCGCCTTGGCGACGCGCATCTGCGCGTCCTGACCATCGTGGGATTCCCGACTGCGACGACGCCGGGCCTGCTCGACGAGATGAACCGCCTGCCGTTCCCCTACAGGTGGAGCACGCGCGCCATCCTCATGGACAAGACCGATGCGACCCGGCTGCTGACCAAGATCAGGCGGCAATGGTTCGCCAAGCGCAAATCCGTCGCAGCGATTCTGAAAGAGGTAATGACGAACGAGGCGTCCGCCCTTGTGGACACCGATGCCGCCAACAAGGCGCTCGACGCCGACATGGCGTTGCAGGAACTCGGCGCGGACGTGGCGGGCATGGCCTACGTCACGGCGACCGTCACCGTTTGGGATGCCGACTCGCGCATAGCCGACGAGAAGCTGCGCCTGGTCGAGAAGATCGTTCAGGGCCGCGACTTCACCGCCATGGCCGAGAGCGTCAACTCGGTTGACGCATGGCTCGGCAGCCTGCCCGGACACGCCTACGCGAATGTCCGCCAGCCGCCCATCAGCACTTTGAATCTCGCCCACATGATCCCGCTTTCGGCGGTGTGGGCGGGGCCGGAACGGGACGAGCATTTCGGCGACGCTCCATTGCTCTACGCTAGGACCGAAGGCTCCACCCCGTTCCGGTTTTCCCTTCATGTCGGCGACGTGGGGCATACCCTTGTCGTCGGCCCCACGGGCGCGGGTAAATCCGTGCTGCTCGCGCTTATGGCGCTCCAGTTCCGCCGCTATGAGGCTAGCCAAGTCTTCGCCTTTGACTTCGGCGGCAGCATCCGCGCCGCGTCGCTCGCTATGGACGGCGACTGGCACGACCTCGGCGGTGGACTGACAGAAGGAGACGAGGCGTCCGTCTCGCTCCAGCCGCTTGCCCGCATCCACGACACCTATGAACGCGCATGGGCGGCGGACTGGATTGCCGCCATCCTCATGCGCGAGGGGCTGTCGATCACGCCCGAGGTGAAGGAGCATCTTTGGACGGCGCTGACCTCGCTGGCGTCCGCGCCGGTCGAGGAACGCACGATCACCGGCCTTTCGGTCCTGCTACAATCCAACGATCTGAAACAGGCGCTCCGGCCGTTCTGCGTCGGCGGTGCCTATGGCCGGCTGCTCGACGCCGAGGCGGAACATCTCGGCTCGGCAGACGTGCAAGCCTTCGAGATCGAGGGGTTGGTCGGGACCGGCGCGGCCCCGGCGGTGCTCGCCTATCTGTTCCATCGTATCGGCGACCGGCTCGACGGGCGGCCTACGCTGCTCATCATCGACGAGGGTTGGCTTGCGCTGGACGACGAGGGGTTTGCCGGCCAGCTCCGCGAATGGCTGAAAACGCTGCGCAAGAAGAACGCCAGCGTTATCTTCGCCACGCAAAGCCTGTCCGACATTGACGGCAGCAACATCGCGCCTGCCATCATCGAAAGCTGCCCAACACGGCTCTTGCTGCCAAACGAGCGGGCCATCGAACCGCAGATCACGGCCATCTATCGCCGCTTCGGCCTCAATGACCGCCAGATCGAAATCCTCGCACGGGCCACGCCCAAGCGGGATTATTACTGCCAAAGCCGCAGGGGCAATCGCCTGTTCGAGCTTGGCCTGTCCGAAGTCGGCCTCGCGCTCTGCGCCGCATCCGCCAAATCGGATCAGACGCTCATTGCGCAGATCGTCGCCGAACACGGCCGCGACGGCTTCCTCGCCGCTTGGCTGCGCGAGCGCGGCGTCGATTGGGCGGCCGACCTGATCCCGAACCTCACCAATCTCATCCCCCAGCCCGAAAAGGAGTCTCAACCATGACCATTCGTCGTTCCCCCTCGCGCGCCATTTTCATGGCGGCGACGATGCTCGCCGCGCCGCTCGCGCTTTCGCCCATGTTCGCAAGCCCGGCCCATGCGCAATTCGGCTTCGGCCGCATCGTCTATGACCCGACCAACTACGCGCAAAACCTGCTCACCGCCGCGCGGACGCTGGAGCAGATCAACAACCAGATCACTTCGCTCCAGAACGAAGCGCAGATGCTCATCAATCAGGCCCGTAACCTTGCGAGCCTGCCGCATTCCTCGCTCCAGCAGATTCAGCAGAGCGTCCAGCGCACGCAGCAGCTTTTGGGGCAGGCGCAGAACATCGCGTTCGAGGTCGGGCAGATCGACCAAGCGTTCCAGAAGCAATACGGCAATGTCTCGCTTTCGGCGACCGACGCCCAACTGGTCGCCGACGCGCGCGGCCGTTGGGAGAACACGGTCGGCGGCTTGCAGGACGCCATGCGCGTGCAGGCGGGGGCGGTCGGCAATATCGACAGCAACCGCGCCGAGATGGCCGCGCTTGTCGGCCAGAGTCAGGGCGCGACCGGGGCATTGCAGGCGACGCAGGCCGGCAACCAGCTTCTCGCCCTCCAGTCGCAGCAGCTTTCCGACCTGATCGCGCTCATCTCGGCGAACGGCCGCGCCGACGCGCTGACCGAGGCCGAGCGCGCGACCGCCGCCGAACAGGGCCGCATCCAGCGTGAGCGGTTTCTGACACCCGGCACCGGCTACCAGCCCGGCAACGCTCAGATGTTCAACAACGGCAACAACTGACCGGGAGGCTCGCCATGGACGGCAAGATGCTGGCCCGGCTCGGGGCCGTGGTATTCATCGCCATCGCCGTCACGGCGACCGCAATTGACATGGCGCGGAAGGACGAGCCTTCCGCGCCACCCTCTGCGCCGGCCTTCCAGCCCCCGGCCGATCCGTTGCGCGAAACCCTGCGCCGTTGCCAGCAGCTCGGCGAGGCTGCCGCCAGCGATGCCGGCTGCCTTGCCGCATGGGCTGAATCCCGCGACCGCTTCCTCGGCCGCACGCCAGCGCCCGCCACACCGCAATCCAGCGAAGGGCGGTGAGCGCATGGGCAACACGGGCGTTATCGACAATTTCCTCGGGGTCTTCACCTCCTACATCGACAGCGGTTTCGGGATGCTCGGCGGCGAGGTCGCCTTCATCGCCACGACGCTGATCGTCATCGACGTAACACTTGCCGCGCTCTTTTGGGCATGGGGCGCGGATGACGACATTATCGCCCGGCTGGTGAAGAAGACGCTGTTCATCGGCGTCTTCGCCTACATCATCGGCAATTGGAACAACCTCGCCCGCATCGTCTTCGAGAGTTTCGCCGGCCTCGGCCTCATGGCATCGGGGACGAGCTTTTCCGTTGCCGACCTTATGCGGCCGGGTCGCGTGGCGCAGACCGGTCTCGACGCCGGCCGTCCGCTGCTCGACTCCATTTCCGACCTCATGGGCTGGATCGCGTTCTTCGAGAACTTCATCCAGATCGCCTGCCTGCTGTTCGCATGGGCGCTGGTCGTGCTGGCCTTCTTCATCCTCGCCATCCAGCTTTTCGTGACCCTGATCGAGTTCAAGCTGACCACGCTCGCCGGCTTCGTCCTCATCCCCTTCGGCCTGTTCGGCAAGACCGCCTTCATGGCCGAAAAGGTGCTCGGCAACGTGGTGTCGTCCGGCATCAAGGTCTTGGTGCTCGCCGTCATCATCGGCATCGGCAGCACCCTGTTTTCGCAATTCACGGCCGGTTTCGGCGGGGCGACCCCGACCATCGACGACGCCATGGCGATTGTGCTCGCCGCGCTGTCGCTGCTCGGCCTCGGCATCTTCGGCCCCGGCATCGCCAACGGCATCGTGAGCGGCGGGCCGCAGCTCGGCGCGGGCGCAGCCGTGGGAACCGGGCTTGCGGTCGCAGGTGCAGGCGTCGCCGCTGGCGGCGGGGCCATGCTTGCCGCCAAGGGTGGTGCTGCCGCCCTGTCCGGTGGGGCCGCGGCTGTCCGCGGCGGCGCGACGGCCGCGGGCGCGGCAACCGCAGCCTATAGCGTCGGCGCGCTCGGCCAGTCCGGCGCGGCCGGTGTCGCTTCCGGCCTTGGCGGTGTTGCCCGCGCCGCAGGCTCGGCCGCCGTCTCTCCCTTGAAGCGCGCCGTCTCGAAAGCCACCGAATCCGTCAAATCCAGCTTTTCCGGTGGCGCACGCGCAGCCTTCGGTGTGACCGGCGGCTCATCCACCGCAGGCACGGTCGGCGGCGCTAGCGCCGATCCTGTCGCAGCAGCATCCGGCCCGGCCGGCAGCCCGCCCGCATGGGCGCAGCGGATGCGTCGCTCGCAGGCCATGAACCACGGCACCACCATGGCAGCCCATGCGGTGCGCTCCGGCGACAGCCACGGCTCCGGTTCCTCCATCAACCTTTCCGAAAGTGACCGCTCATGAGCATCTTCAAACGACCAGCAACCCATTACGGCAAATCGCCGGAACCCGAGACGCCTTATCAGAAGGCCGCGCAGGCATGGGACGAGCGTATCGGCTCGGCCCGCGTGCAGGCTCGGAATTGGCGGCTCATGGCCTTCGGTTCGCTGGTCCTTTCGGCCGGCTTCGCCTCGGCGCTGGTCTGGCAATCCGCACGCGGGACCATCGTGCCGTGGGTAGTGCAGGTCGATAATCTCGGTCAGGCGCAGACCGTCGCGCCTGCCAACGCCGACTATCGGCCGACCGATCCGCAGATTGCTTTCCATCTCGGCCGTTTCATTGAGCAGGTCCGTGCGATCCCGGCCGATGCGATCATTGTCCGCCAGAACTGGCTTCGCGCCTACGAATGGACCACGGATCGCGGCGCGTCTGCATTGAACGATTACGCCCGCGCCAATGATCCTTTCACCAAGGTCGGCCGTCAGCAGGTCGCCGTCGAGGTGTCGAGCGTCATCCGGGCCTCGCCCAACAGCTTCCGTGTTGCGTGGACGGAACGCCATTTCGAGAACGGCCAGCTTTCCACGACCGAGCGATGGACGGCGATTCTCACCATCGTCATCCAGCCGCCGCGCGATGCCGAACGGCTGCGCGCCAATCCGCTTGGAATCTACATCAACGCAATTTCATGGTCGCGGGAGATGAGCCAATGAGGACGAACACCCGCACCCCGACAATCGCGGCCTTGCTGCTTTCGGCCACCATGCTCGCAGGCTGCGCCACCAACCGGACGCCGCAATTCAGCTACGATGCCAGCGTGCCGCCGCTGCCGACCGTGCAGGCGGCGGCAACAGATAACACGCCCCGGCCGTTGCATGTGCCTCCGGCGTGGACCGTGGCGCGTGGCGGAACCGTCGCCGGCACGCCGGCCGGCCGCGTCGAGAACGCCAATGCTGCCGCCCGCGTCGAGCCGCGCAGGGAAGGCTATTACAACGCCATCCAGATTTATCCGTGGTCGGAAGGCGCGCTCTATCAGGTCTATGCCGCAGTCGGGCAGATCACGACCATTGCACTGGAGCCGGGCGAGAGCCTGACAGGCGCGGGGCCGATCGCGGCCGGCGACACCGCCCGCTGGGTCATTGGCGATACGGAATCCGGTTCGGGCGCAAATCGCCGCGTCCATATCCTCGTGAAACCGACGCGACCTGACATTTCCACCAACCTTGTCGTCACCACCGACCGGCGCACCTACATGATCGAGCTGCGCGCGCGGGAATCACTCTACATGCCGGCCGTCGCATGGGCCTATCCCGCACCGCCTGCCGGCCAGCGCCAGACCGTTCCGGCCGCACCGATCATCCCGGCCGAGGCTGCGCGGAACTACCGCTATGCATTGCAGGTGCAGGGCGACAACCCGCCATGGCGGCCGGCTTCCGTGTTCGACGATGGACGCCGCGTCTATGTCGTTTTCCCGGCCGGGATCGTGCAGGGCGAGATGCCGCCGATCTTCGTGCTCGGATCGAATGGCGAGCCGCAGATCGTCAATTCCCGCATCCACCAGAACGTCCTGATCGTGGATCGCCTGTTCGGCGCGGCCGAGCTGCGCCTTGGCAGCGGCAATCGCCAGCAGGTCGTCAGGATCGTCCGCACCAACCCGACGCAGGCGGCAGACGCGCAGCCCGCCAGCGTGACCGGAGGCTCCCCGTCATGACCGACAACACCATCGCCGATACTGCTCCGACCATGCGCCTGCGCGCAGAGCCGCCCCGCGTCACACGCCTGTCCCGCAAGATGCTGGCAGGCGTCGGAGCCATCGCGCTTCTCGGCATAGGCAGCTCATTGATCTACGCGCTCCAGACTCGCGACGGGGGACAGGGCAGCGAAGAACTCTATTCGACCGAGAACCGGCCCACGGCGGACGGCCTTGCCGGTTTGCCGCGCGATTATACCGGGCCGGTGCTCGGCCCCGCGCTGCCCGGAGATTTGGGCCGCCCCATCCTCGACGCGCAGAACCGGGGACAGCCCGTCGTGCCGCCCGTCATGACGACGCCCGCCGTCGATCCCGAGGAAGAACGCCGCCGCGCCGAGGAAGAAGCCGCGCGCTTGAGCAATGTGTTCTTCCAGTCCGGCCCGCGCACGGGAGCGCCGGCAGGAACGGCCATGCCCGGCCTTTCCGGTCTCGGCCTTGGCGGACAGCAAGCGACGCAGGACCGGCACACGGCGTTCCTCAATGGACCCGTGGACCGGCAGACCGTCGCGCCGGATCGTGTTACGCCGCCGGCATCGCCCTACATCCTTCAGGCCGGGGCCGTAATCCCGGCCGCGCTCATCACCGGCATCCGTTCCGATCTGCCCGGCCAGATCACCGCGCAGGTGACGGAGAACGTCTATGACAGCCCCACCGGCTCGCTGTTGTTGATCCCGCAGGGCACCCGCATCATCGGCCAATACGATGACGGCGTGACCTTCGGCCAGCGCAGGGTGCTCTTGGTGTGGAACCGCCTGATCCTGCCGGGCGGCCGTTCCATCGTTCTGGAGCGCCTGCCGGGCGCGGACGCCAGCGGTTACGCCGGCCTTGAGGATGGCGTCGATTATCACTGGTGGGATCTGATGAAGGCCGCAGGGCTGTCCACGCTGCTCGCAGTCGGCACGGAACTGGCGACCAGCGACGAGGACCGGCTTATCCGGGCGATCCGCGACGGGGCACAGGATACCGTCAATCAGGCCGGCCAGCAGATCGTGCAGCGCCAGTTGCAGGTTGCCCCTACGTTGACCATCCGGCCGGGCTTTCCGGTTCGCATCATCGTGACCCGTGACCTTGTGTTTGAGCCGGCAGGAGGTTGACCATGACCAAACTTAAACTCGGGCCGCTGCCCGACGACAAGCCCGTCAAGGTGACGGTGGAGCTGCCTGCGCCGCTTCACCGCGATCTGGTCGCCTATGCCGAGGTGCTGGCCCGCGAGAGCGGCCAGCCCGCCGCCGATCCCGTCAGGCTCATCGTGCCGATGCTGGAACGGTTCATCGCCACGGATCGCGGATTCGCTAAGGCGCGGAGGACTGTGGTGCTTCATGAGAACTGAATGACCGAGCTGTCACTACCATAGTAGCTTGAGTCCTGAAACGAACAGCAACAGGGCAAGAATACCGCGCAACCAACGGTCGGAGAGGAACCGGCTTCCGATGAAAGCCCCCACCGAACCTCCTGCCGCAACAGCAACCAACCACCATGGCAGGGATGCAGGTAGCTGATCCCAGTAGGAATAGGCACCGATCAAAGCCGCCGCCGAGTTCATCAGATTGTAAACCGCCGTGGTCGCGGCGGTCTGGTGCGCCGTCCCCCAATTCATGGCCAGTATCACCGGCGCGAGGAACACACCGCCCCCTGTTCCAGTGGTTCCCGACATGAAACCGATGACAGCACCTGTCGCCAGTGCGGCCCAAAATGGCGGCGCAACGGGTGCTGCGAGGAATGCCCCTCTCTTGCGCAGGGCTGATCGCGCCATCTGAAGCGCCGAAAGTATGAGCACCACTCCAACAACGGGATAGTAGATCGCTCCGGGAAGTTGGATTGCCCCGCCCAGAAGTGAAAACGGGAAGCCGAGGATAGCGAATGGATAGACGTTCCGCCACGACAGCCGCCCGACCTTCGAGAAATGGAAGGTGCCGATTGCCGCTACTAACAGATTCAGCGCGAGTGCGGTTGTTTTCATGACCAGCGGCGTAAAGCCGAACAGCGCCATTACTGCGATGTAGCCCGATGCTCCGGCCTGCCCAACCGCCGCATAGACTAAGGCAACAACGAGAAAAGCTGCTGCAAGCCAGATTACTTCCGTATCCAATTCTGCCGGTGCCCCATTGATAATCCATACAAGCTTACGGCGGGGTGCCGCCAGCGCATAGGCGCAAATGCGGCACGCTACAGCCCGCCGACTGCCCTCCATGGTTCGCTTAATTCCGGGGCCTTGAACGCCCCGGAATCCACCAGAACCAAGGAGGATTCCATGTGCGCAGAGCGCCGCCACGCCCGCAAAGGGCGACCGCGACAGCCGGTCCCCGAGACACTTCCCGACGATCTTTTCGACTATGCGGACGATCCCGCGCCGGACGGCCGGGCGCGAGCCGGCGACGCGCCGCTTCTTGCACCGAATGGGCAGAGGATGCGTGTCACCGATGATTGGCCCGAGGATATTCCCGTCATCGAGGCCGAGATTGACGTGTTTGAGCGTTGGTTCGGCGATGTGTTCGACGACCTTCTGAACCCGAGAAAGCCGGATGATGGCTTGCAATTCCTATCTCAAACTGATAGGAAAAAGACGTGAGCGCGGATCGTGATCCGGGCCTTGACACGCTTCTGGACCTCGACGGACAGATGCTCTTTGTCGATACCGAGGGCGGCCATTGGGTGAAGTTCGTCGTCACCCGCGTTCCGGCCTCGCCGGAGAAGCCGCACGGCCTCGATTATTCGCTCACGCTTCACGGGCCTTCGGGCGAACGGCTGGTCGGCTTCGATAACGCCCATCCGGTCGGCCGGGGCAGGCGCGGTGAGCCGATGGACCATCGGCACCGCATCCAGACCGTGAAGCCTTACGCCTACGAGGATGCGGCCACGCTGCTGGCCGACTTCTGGCAGGCGGTGGACGCGGTGTTGAAGGAACAAGGTGCGCTATGACCACATTGAAAGTCGGGATTGCCGACTACGAAGAAATGAAGGCCCGCACCATGCGGATCGCGCGCGGCGAGGAAAAACCTGCGCCCAGCGATCCGAAGGTGTGGTTTACCTCGACCGAGTCCTTTGCCAAGGTGCTGTCGGCCGGCAACCGCGAACTGCTGCGCATCATCGCCGAGAAAGCCCCGGCATCGCTGGAGGAACTGGCGGAAATTACCGGCCGGGCCGGCTCCAATTTGTCACGCACCCTAAAAACCATGGAGAGCTATGGCCTTGTGCGGCTTGAACCGGGGCATGGACGTAAGCTCGCGCCCAAGGTGGTGCATGACCGGGTGGAGTTGGCGTTGCCCCTGATCGACCGTCCGAAGCCGAGGAAGGCCGTAGGAGATCGGCCATGAACATGCACAGCCCAACCGTTACCGCCCGCGCCGCCCTCTACCTACGCGTCTCGACCGCCCGGCAGGCCGAGCACGACATTTCCATCCCTGACCAGAAGCGGCAGGGCGAAGCCTATTGCGAGCAACGCGGCCTGCAACTGGTGGAGACGTTCATCGAAGCAGGCGCAACCGCCACCAACGACAAGCGCCCCGAGTTTCAACGCATGATCGAAGCGGGCACCAGTAAGCCCGCCCCCTTCGATATTGTCGTGGTTCACTCGTTCAGCCGCTTCTTCCGCGATCACTTTGAGATGGAGTTCTATGTCAGGAAGCTGGCGAAAAACGGCGTCAAGCTGGTGTCGATCACGCAGGAGATGGGTGACGATCCCATGCACCAGATGATGCGGCAGATCATGGCGCTGTTCGACGAATACCAGTCGAAGGAGAACGCCAAGCACGTCCTGCGCGCCATGAACGAGAACGCCCGGCAAGGCTTCTGGAATGGCGCACGGCCGCCTATCGGCTATCGCATCGTTGCAGCCGAGCAGCGGGGATCGAAGATCAAGAAGAAGCTGGAAATCGACCCGCTGCACGCCGACACCGTGCGGCTGATCTATCGCCTGTTTCTTGAAGGCGACGGCACGGCCGGCGCGATGGGGGTCAAGGCCATCGCCACCTATCTCAACGAGCGCCGTTTCTTCACCCGCGACGGGGGACGGTGGGGGCTGGCGCAAATTCACGCCATCCTGACCCGCACCACCTATATCGGCGAGCACAGATTCAACACCCGCTCGCATAAAGACCGCGAGAAGAAGCCGGAGAGCGAGGTCGCCATAATGGCGGTGCCGCCCCTGATCGAGCGCGAGCTATACGATGCGGTGCAAGCCCGCCTGAAATCCCGAAATCCCATGGTAACACCCGCGCGTGTGTCGAGTGGCCCCACGCTGCTGACAGGCATTTGCTTCTGCGCCAAGTGCGGGGGCGCGATGACGCTGCGCACCGGGCAAGGCAGCACGGGAGCGACATACCGCTATTACACCTGCTCGACCAAAGCGCGGCAGGGCAAGACCGGCTGCAAGGGCCGCACGATCCCGATGGACAAGCTGGACCATCTGGTCGCCGACCATATCGGGGATCGGTTGCTCCAGCCCAAACGTCTGGAAACTGTCCTCGCCAGCGTCATCGACCGGCGGCAGGAGCGCGCCGAGCGCCGCCGCGAGCATCTTGCCGAGCTTCACAGGCGAATCACAGAAGCCGACCAGCGCCTCGGCCGTCTCTTTGATGCCATCGAAGCGGGCATGGTGGACAAGGACGACGCCATGGCGAAAGAGCGCATGGTGAGCCTAAAGGCGTTGCGGGATCAGGCCGCCGCCGACGCCGAGCGCACGCAACTCGCGCTCGACAGTTCAGGCAATCAGGGCGTCAGCCCCGATATGCTCAAGGGCTTCGCCCGCAAAGCCCGCGAACGGATACGACTCGATGATGGCGGCTACCGCCGCGACCATCTGCGCGCACTGGCGCAGCGCGTCGAGGTCGCCGACGACGAGGTTCGCATCATGGGATCGAAGTCGGAATTGCTGCGAACGCTGGTCGCCGCTTCAAGCGTAGAAACGGCGGCGTTCGGCGTTCATAGTTCTGTTCTGAAATGGCGCGCCCGAAAGGATTCGAACCTCTGACCCCCAGATTCGTAGTCTGGTGCTCTATCCAGCTGAGCTACGGGCGCGTGCCGCTTGTGTTGCGCTCATCAAGCGCAGCGCGGTACCTAATGGGTTCGGCTTCCGAATGCAAGCTCTTATGACAAAAAACTGTCACTCCTGGCAATTTCGTTCCACAGCAGGGAGTGACCTCGGTCAGGACGCTTTTCGAAAATGTCGAAGGGCTGAAGCGCCTCGATGCTGAAGCCGTCCAGGTGCTGAAGCACCGGCGCGCGGCTCAGGCGCCCTTGCCGGCCTCCGCCGCTTCCTTCTGGCGGCGCCAGTTGGCCAGCGAAACCGGCATGTCGGGAATGCGGATTTCGAATTGCGTGCCGCATGTCCTGTCGTCACGCAATTCGATGGTGCCGCCATGCGCGCGCACCAGCTCGTGGGCGATGGCGAGGCCGAGCCCGGTGCCGTCGCGGCGGGTCGAGCCGCGAAACGCGGTGAAGAGATTGTCGCGGGCCTTTTGCGGCAGGCCGGGTCCGGTATCCTCAATGCCGATGATCGCGGTCGAGCCGACGCGTCCCGCCGTGACGGTCAGCCGTTTGATGACGCTTTCATCGCCGGGTCGATCGGCGCTCATCGCCTGGATTGCATTGCGGCAAAGATTGGTGATGATGCGGAAGAACTGTTCCGTATCGGCGTCCATCTCGAAATCCTGCGGCACGAGATTGCGGAATTCTATGCCGCTGTCCGGTTCGATCGAAAGTGTCTCCTCGACATCGGCGATGATGGTGTGGAGCAGGACGCGGCGCTGCTTCGGCGGCGCTTCCTGGGTGCGGCCATAGGCGATGACGCTTTCGGCATAGCTGATCGCGCGGTTGAGCGTGCGGATGAGCTTGGGCGCGAAACGCTGCACCACCGGGTCCTTGGCATCGGCCAGATGGTCCGACATCAGCTGCGCGGAGGCGAGAATGTTGCGCATGTCGTGATTGATCTTGGAAACGGCGAGCCCCAGATCGGCCAGGTGCTTCTGTTCGGAGAAGGTGCGCTGCAGATCGCTCTGGATAGCTGCCAGCTGGCGCTGCGCCACGCCCAGCTCGTCCTTGCGGTTGTCGGGGATGATGATGCGCGTCGGATCATCGGGCGCCTGGGCGAAGCCCATCATGTTGCGGTGCATGCGCCGCACCGGGCGCAGCAGCATCTCATTGATGACGAGATAGACGAGGCTTGCCGCGATCAGCGAAATGACCAGCGAGAGCACGGCCACATTGCGTGCATAGCGTAGCATGGCCTGGCGCAATGGCGCATCTGATGTCACCAGTTCGATGACCTTGTCGCTGTTGCCGATTGGGCCGTAGACCCGCAATGTGCGGTCGCCCCCGGTAAAGAGCGTATCGAAAGCATCCCAGATTGCCGCCGCCTCGCTGGTATGGGCGAGATCGATATGCTGATCGATGGTCTGCGGCATCTCGGACATGGCGAGCAGACGCGAGGCGCCTTTCTCGCGCAGGGCGATTGCTTTCGTCCCTGTTGCCAGGAGAACGCTGTCCTGCACTTCGCGTGGCACGACAGGGGTTTCGCTGTCGGCCAGCACGATGCTGGCGGCGGCCACCGTATCGAGCCGCGTGGTCAGCCAGCGCATTCGCATGCTGGCGACGGAAGGAACAAAGATCAGCACCTCCGCCACCAGGACGGAGAGGACCGTCAGGAGCAGCACCTTGCTGGAAAGGCGTTGGCGCAGCGGCAATCTGATCAGCGGGCGGTTTTCGCAGGCGCTGGCACGGCATGCCGAGCCGGGGCCGGCATCAACCACTCCATCCATCATCGAGCCATCTTCTTTTCCGGCCATTGATTCTATCCGATGAGAGTTGCTGCCGGCTATGCGCATCAATCGCTTGAGCATATGCGGTAATCTAAACCTATATACGTCACGCATCTGCATTTTTCCATGGCGATGCCTCCCATCCATTCTGAAAACAATTGTTGATATGGTAATCAAGAGTTGGTAGAGGTGCTGCCGGCAACGGCAGATCGGGTGCGGCATGGACGATCTTGGCGCGCAGGAACGCGCGGTTCTGGAAATCATAACGGCCAATCCCTTTGCCGGGCAGCAGGATATCGCCAATATGCTGGGCCTGGCGCGCTCGACGGTGGCGGCCCATGTCGTCCAGCTCGTCCACAAGGGCTATATTCTCGGGCGCGGCTATGTCCTGCCCGCGTCGAAGCACATTGCCGTTCTCGGCGGTGCGGTGTTCGACCGGAAATATCATGCCCGCGCGCCTCTGATTTCCGGGACGTCCAATCCGGTCGACGGCCACCGCAGCTTTGGCGGCGTGGCGCGCAACGTGGCGGAGAATCTCGCCCGTCTCGACGTGACGACGGCTTTCGTGTCGATCGTCGGCGATGATGATACGGGACGCTCGATCATCCGCCATTTGCGCGATCTCGGCGTCGATACCAGCCAGATCGTCGTCTCAGGCGAAGCGCCGACCGCTGAATATGCCGCCATATTGGGGCCGGAAAACGAGCTGGTGCTGGGGATTGCCGACATGGGCATCTTCGACCTGTTCTCGCCGTCGCATCTCGATCGCGTCTGGCCGCATCTGGCCGCCGCCAACTGGGTTTTCGCCGATTGCAATTTGCCGGCTGAGACGTTGCAGACACTGATCACGCGCAAAGAGGGCGCGCGCTTCCGGCTCGCCATCGATGCCGTGTCTTCGCCCAAGGCCGGGCGGTTGCCGAAGAATCTCGACGGTGTGGATATTCTCTTCCTCAATCTGGATGAAGCCCACGCGGTGCTCGGCCGTAGCGAAAACGAACCGCGCCTGTCGCCGGAACGGGCGGCGGATGCGCTGCGAGCAGGCGGCGTTGCCGAAGTGGTGCTGACCATGGGCGCGGCGGGCATGCTGGTGGCGAGTGCCGAAGGCATGACGAAGATAGATGCCGTCCCGGCCCAGCCTGTCGATGTGACAGGTGCGGGCGACGCCATGATCGCCGGTACGCTTTATCGGCTCCTCTCCGGCGCAAGCCTGGCGGAGGGCGCGCGCACCGGCTCGCTTCTGGCAACGCTTACCACCGAGAGTGAGGCGAGCGTCCATCCGCTGCTTTCGCCGCGCTTCCTCGCGGCTCATATGAACCGTATTCCAGAAAGGGTCTCCCCATGAACGCATCGCTTCTCCACCCGACCGAAGAGGTCAAGGCCGCGATCGCCGACGGCGCGCCGCTCGTCGCGCTCGAATCGACCATCATCACCCACGGCATGCCCTATCCGGCCAATCTGGAGATGGCGCGCAAGGTCGAGGCGGTGATCCGCGGCCATGGTGCGATCCCCGCAACCACAGCCGTGGTCGAGGGCAAGATCCGCGTCGGGCTGGCGGACAGGGAAATCGAGACATTGGCGCAGGCGAAGGATGCGGTGAAGGCATCGAGCCGCGATCTCGCCGCCGCCATGGTGCAGGGGCGTTCGGCAGGCACCACCGTTTCGGCCACCATGCGCATCGCCGCCCTTGCCGGCATCGATATCTTCGCCACCGGCGGCGTCGGCGGCGTGCACCGGGGAGCGGAGGCGACCTTCGACATCTCCGCCGACCTGACGGAGCTTGGCCAGACCGCAACCACCGTCGTCTGCGCCGGCGTCAAGTCGATCCTCGATATCCCGAAGACGCTCGAATATCTGGAAACCCAGCGCGTCCCGGTCATCGCCTATGGCAGCGATGATTTCCCGGCCTTCTACACGCGCTCAAGCGGCTGCAAGGCCGACCATCGGCTGGATACGCCCGAAGCGATCGCCAAGGCGATGCTCCTGCACGCGCAACTGGGCTCCGGCACCGGCATCCTCATCGCCAATCCGATCCCTGAGGCGGATGCGCTCGACCCGGCCTTCATCGACGGCACGATCGCCGAGGCGGTGGCCGAAGCAGCAAAGCGCGGCATCGAGCGCAAGGAACTGACCCCGTTCCTCCTCGCCCGCATCAATGAATTGTCCAAAGGCGCGAGCCTCAAGGCCAATATCGCGCTGGTGCTCAACAATGCCGATCTGGCAGCGCGGATGGCGGTGGCGTATGCGAGGTTGAAGCGGGGGTGAGTGGGGTAAATTCAGGGGGAAGATGCGGTAGGCTGCGTTGATCGGAACTTGCGGTGAGCGGAATTGGTTATTTCAGTAATCTGTCCGGAAACCATCCTCTGCTGTCGTTCAGCCATCGGCGATCAAGGCTGAAATACTTCCTCGATAGTCAACTCAAACAGGCGGGCTATGCTGAAAGCCAAAGGCAGACTGGGATCGTAGCGCCCTCGCTCCAATGCATTGATCGTCTGGCGTGACACCTTGAGCAGTGCGGCGAGGTCCGCTTGAGACCAGTTCTTCTGCAATCGAAGTTCCTGGATGCGGTTGTTCATCTATAGCGCAGCCGTCCAATGACGAGACCCGCAATCCAAAGCGTGCACATCAGCGGCCATACCACGAACAGTGACAACTTCGGAAAGCCGACATTCTCCAGAAAGCCATAGCTGAAGGTGATCAGCGCAGTACCCGCGAACGCAAGGGCAAAGGCTTCAAGTTGTAACTTGCGCTGCATTTCGTCCAGGCATCCGATGGCTCTGACGATGGACCAGCACAGAAAGACTGCCGGAACCATCGGTGCCAGCGAGATGGCTATGCGTACCACCCCATTTTCGAGGTCATGTGCCAGAAGCCGCAGCGAGATGGCGAGAGTGATTGCATAGACGATGATACTCAGGATCGGCGGAATCATGTTTCGAATCATCATTGCACCTATATGTAAAGCAGCCTTTACATATAGGTGGCGCTTCAAAATGTAAAGTAGGCTTTACATACACTTGCCTTGCTCAGTTGAAGATGAACGACGCCCTGTCCACAAAGCGCATGTTTTGCGCGTTTCGTTCTCGCACGGATCTGGAAAATGCTGATGGCTGCGCCGATTGGAAGCGATATTCGTTCAGGATGTCAGATTGCGCTCGAAAAACGCGATCAGGCGTTCGTGATGTTCATTTTCCGCCGCGCTTCCTGGGATGTGGTCCTGCCCGTCGTAATAATGGACTTCAGGTCTTCTTCCGTGACGGTGCAATCGATCGGCAAGCCGCCTCGTCATATCGACGGACCAGACCTGATCGGCCGTCCCATGACTGAGGAACAGAGGTCCTTCGAAGCGTTCGATTTCAATGGGAGTAGAGGGAAGAAGCTCATCCGTTGAGCCGCGCCACGACCATGCGCGCTGGCCCGGGTCCCACGATTGCCACCCGGGATCGCCCGCATCGCGCCATTTTCGTCCGTCGAAAGCTCCGCAGATGACATCGGGCGGACTATGGGCGGCAATCGCATCCGGCAGGCCCCCTACACCGTCTCGGGCCATGAGAGATGCGGCCAGCAAGGCATGTTCCGCACCGCGGGAAACCCCATAAAGCCCGACCTTCTCGGCCGTGGCAGGAAACGCCCGCAATGCGGCAAGGGCGTCGACGGTCCTGTCCAGAGGCACATTGACGATATTTCCTGCATTCCAGGCGTTGCCACCGTTTGAATAACCGAAGGGAAAAGCCAGGAAGCCGTGCGCTGCAAGGATCACGGCATTACGGTGGCTCCAACCGGACCATGCACCCTCCGAGCCATGGAAGATCATGATTGCTGGAAAGGGGCCTTCGCCGGGTGGCCCATAAGTGGTGCCCCAATCAGGGATAAGGCGACGGAGGATTTTTAGGGCCATGTTACATTATCGCTTTCCGCATGCGAAGATGCCTTCTTTTTTCCGTGGACTGCTCTTCACCGCCACGTTTGCTCGAGCCCCCTCAATCCTCCCGGCTGAACACATACTGCGTCACCTGCCGATAAATCTCCCCGGGCCGCAGCACGGATCCCGGAAAATGCGGATGATGAATCGCATCGGGGAAGCGCTGGGGTTCGAGGCATAGGCCGCCGAAGCGTTCGCCCTGCCGTCCGCCGCGCAAAGGTTGGGGCAGCGGCAGGAAATTGCCGTCGTAGAATTGCAGCCCGGGTTCCGTCGCCCAGATTTCCATGGCGAGGCCGCTTTGCGGGCCTTCCAACCTCGCGGCGGGGCGGGGCACTGCCGCAGGCTGCATGGCGAGGACGAAATTATGATCGTAGCCGGCGTGGGGATTGCCGGACCGGATCGGGCGCGGTGTGCTGAAATCGAAGATGGTGCCGGCGACATCGGCGATTTCGCCTGATGGGATGAGATCGCTGTCGACGGGCGTGTAGGCATTGGCCGGGATGGTCAGCCTGTGGTCGAGGATCGTATCGGAACCGTCGAGATTGAAATAGGCGTGCCCCGCTGGATTGACGAGGGTAGGGCGGTCGGTCTCGGCGGTGAGTTCGAGCGTCAGCGTCATCCTCTCGATGGAATAACGGCAGATGACGCGCACCTCGCCCGGATAGCCCTCGTCGTCGTGCGGCGAGACGAGCGTCAGCGTCACCGATGACGGACCGGCATCGGCGATGCTCCACAGCTTACGCGAAAATCCTTCGACGCCGCCGTGAAGATGCGTGCGGCCGTTCTCGTTGAGGCTCAGCTGATGATCGACCCCGTCGAGCGTGAACCGGCCGCCGGCGATGCGGTTGGCGCAGCGCCCGGCGATCGCGCCGACATAGGCCGTCTGCGCCAGATAATCCTCAAGCCTGTCGAAGCCGAGAATGACCGAATGCGGGTCATTCCCTGTCTGTATGGTTAGATCGGCCAGCGTCGCCCCATAGGTGAGGATGCGCGCGCTCAACTCCGGGCCGCCGATGTCGATTGCATGGACCGTCTGCCCACCGGCCAGATGCCCGTAATCAGTCTTTTTCATCTCGATTTCCGTCCCACTTTTTCGCGTTTTGTGTTCTTTTGTTTTATTCTTCCGGTTTTTCCAGGGAACCGCAAATCGAATGCTGAAATTTAAAAATAGCGGCTTTTCAATTTATATTACTATATGATAATAACTTGAGCAGTTCGGGAGGACATGAGGCCGGACGGTGAACGACAAGGGAGGAAACAATGTCGTATTTGAAGCGCATGATGATGAGCACGGTTGCAGCGGTGGCATTTGCCGGTGCCGCGAGTGCTGCTGACCTGACGGTCGGCTTTTCGCAGATCGGATCGGAATCCGGCTGGCGCGCCGCCGAGACGGCCGTCACCAAGATCGAGGCGGAAAAGCGCGGTGTCGATCTCAAGATCGCCGATGCCCAGCAGAAGCAGGAAAACCAGATCAAGGCCATTCGCGGCTTCATCGCCCAGGGCGTCGACGGCATCTTCGTCGCGCCTGTCGTGGCGACGGGCTGGGACTCTGTCCTGGAAGAAGCCAAGGATGCCGAAATTCCGGTCATCCTTCTCGACCGCACTATCGAGACGGCAAATCCGGATCTTTACCTGACGGCTGTCACGTCCGACACCGTTCATGAAGGCAAGGTTGCCGGCGAATGGCTGGTCAAGACGGTCGGCGACAAGCCGTGCAATATCGTCGAGTTACAGGGAACCGTCGGCTCCAGCCCGGCGATCAACCGCAAGAAGGGCTTCGAGGAAGGCATTGCAGGCCATGACAACCTGAAGATCATCCGCAGCCAGACGGGCGATTTCACCCGCTCCAAGGGCAAGGAAGTGATGGAAGGCTTCATCAAGGCGGAGAATGGCGGCAAGGACATCTGCGCGCTCTACGCCCATAATGACGACATGGCTGTCGGCGCGATCCAGGCCATCAAGGAAGCGGGTCTCAAGCCCGGAACCGACCTTCTCGTCGTATCCATCGATGCCGTCCCTGATATCTTCAAGGCGATGGCCGATGGCGAAGCCAATGCGACGGTCGAACTGACCCCGAACATGGCCGGTCCCGCCTTCGATGCGCTGAAGGCGTTCAAGGACAGCGGCAAGGCCCCGCCGAAATGGATCCAGACGGAATCGAAGCTTTACACGCAAGCTGACGATCCGATGAAGGTCTATGAGGAGAAAAAGGGCCTGGGGTACTAAGCCCTTCGGCTTTGCGAATGCCCCTCATCCGCCTGCCGGCACCTTCTCCCCGCAAACGGGGAGAAGGGAGAAGCGGCAACGTTTATGCCCCCCTCGCCCCGTTTACGGGGAGAGGGTAAGGGTGAGGGGCAACTTACCTCACGAGTTGGAGGAGCGGCGGCATGACGGGAAATGCGCCAGCTGAAAGCGACGCCGCGCAGGGCTCATTACAGAGCGATGTGCTTTTGAGCGTCGAGAATATCCATAAGTCGTTTCTCGGCTTCAAGGCGCTCGATGGCGTCGATTTCGATATCCGCGCAGGCGAAATCCATGCGCTTCTGGGCGAAAACGGCGCCGGAAAATCGACCTTGATCAAGGTTCTGACCGGCGTGCATCAGCCGGATTCCGGCGTGATCCGCTTCGAGGGCCGCGAGATCAGCGTACGCGACACGCTGCAGGCACAGCATCTTGGCATCGGCACCGTCTATCAGGAGGTCAATCTCCTGCCCAATCTGTCGGTCGCGGAAAATCTCTTCATCGGCCGCCAGCCCAAGCGCTTCGGCTTCGTCGATCGCCGCGAGATGGAAAGACGCGCCCGCGCGCTGCTTGCCCAATATGGCATGGATATCGATGTCTCGGCCGACCTGGCGCGCTATTCCGTCGCCATGCAGCAATTGATCGCGATCGCCCGCGCCGTCGATCTGTCGGGCAGGGTTCTGATCCTCGACGAGCCGACGGCCAGCCTCGACAGCCATGAAACCGAAATGCTCTTCACCGTCATGCGCCAGCTCAAGGCGCGGGGCTTGGGGCTGGTCTTCATCACCCATTTCCTCGATCAGGTCTATGCCGTCAGCGACCGCGTGACGATCCTGCGCAATGGCAGTCTCGCCGGGACGGCGTTGACCAGGGATCTGAGCAAGATCGATCTGGTTTCCAAGATGCTCGGCCGCACGCTTGCCGAAGTCACCCATACGACGCACCGCACCGCGCCACCCGCTTCGGCTCCCCGCATCTCGTTTCGCGATTACGGTCTTGCGCGCAGCATCGCGCCGTTCGACCTCGATATCGCCGAGGGTGAAGTTGTCGGCGTCGCAGGCCTTCTCGGCTCGGGCCGCACCGAGACGGCGCGGCTTCTTTTCGGCATCGATGTTCCCGATAATGGCAAGGCGTCGATCGACGGCAGGGAAATCCGCATCCGCTCGCCGCGCGAGGCCGTGGCGGCGGGCTTCGGCCTCTGCCCGGAGGACCGCAAGACGGACGGCATCGTCGGCGATCTCTCGGTGCGCGAAAACATTGCGCTGGCGCTGCAGGCGCGGCGCGGCTGGCTTCGCCGCCTGTCGAGCCGTGAGCAGTCGGATCTCGCCGACCGCTTCGTCAAGGCGCTTGATATCCGCACCTCCGATATAGAGAAACCGGTCAAGTTTCTCTCCGGCGGCAATCAGCAGAAGGTCATTCTCGCCCGTTGGCTTGCGACCAGTCCGCGCTTCCTCATCCTCGATGAGCCGACGCGCGGCATCGATGTCGGGGCGCATGCGGAAATCATCAGGCTCATCAACAGGCTCTGTGATGACGGCATGGCGCTGCTCGTCATCTCCTCCGAGATCGAGGAGATCGTCGCCTATTCGAGCCGCGTCCGCGTGCTGCGCGACCGTGTCCACACAGCGGAACTGACCGGCAGCGACATCAACCCGGCAACGATCATGCGGACCATCGCGGCTGACACCGGGAAGGGAGCCCCCCCAAAGGTGGAACAATGAACGGTTTCATGTCAGGTTCGATCGGAAAGGCATTGCCGCAGCTTCTGTCGCTGGCGGTCATCCTGTTTCTCAACTATCTGGCCTTTCCCGGCTTCTTCGATATCCGCTTGCAGGATGGGCGCCTCTTCGGCAGCCTCATCGATGTGCTCAATCGCGGCGCGCCGGTGGTGATCCTCGCCATCGGCATGACGGCTGTCATCGCCTCGAAGGGCGTCGATCTCTCGGTCGGCGCGGTCATGGCGGTGGCGGGCGCGGTGGCGGCGACGCTCGCCGTCGAAGGGCATTCGCTGCCGGTCATCATCCTGGCGGCGCTCGGCGTCGGCCTCCTCTGCGGATTGTGGAATGGCCTGCTCATCGCCTTCTTCGACCTGCAGCCCATCGTCGCCACACTGATATTGATGGTGGCGGGGCGCGGCATCGCACAGCTCATCACCGAGGGCACCATCGTCACCTTCAACGATCCCGGTCTGATCTTCTTCGGTACCGGCGCCTTTCTCGGTATTCCCATGCCGGTCGTGCTGGCGGCGGTGCTCGGCCTGTTTGCCATTCTTCTGGTGCGGCGCACGGCGCTCGGGCTTTTGATCGAGGCGATCGGCGTCAACCGCAGCGCCAGCACGTTTTCCGGCATCAACAGCCGCTTCATCCTCTTCGTCGTCTATGGCTTCAGCGGTTTGTGCGCAGGACTGGCCGGCATCATCGTCGCCGCCGATATCCGTGGCGCGGATGCCAACAATGCCGGCCTCTGGCTCGAACTCGACGCCATCCTGGCCGTCGTCATCGGCGGCACTTCGCTTCTCGGCGGCCGCTTCAGCATCCTGATGTCGATCCTCGGCGCCCTCATCATCCAGGCGATGAACACCGGCATTCTGATCTCCGGCTTTCCGCCGGAATATAATCTCATCCTGAAAGCCGCCGTCATCATCATGATCCTGCTGGCGCAGTCCGCCTCGGCGTCGGGTATGGGCATATTCCTGAAGCGTGAGCTGAAGCCGGCCAAAACAGAGCGGCAGGAAATCAGACCATGAATACCCGACTTCTGCCATTCTATGCCACGCTTCTGATCTGTGTGCTGCTCTATACGGCCTGCGTGATCCAGTTTCCCAACATGCTGTCGACGCGCGTCATCGGCAATCTTCTGACGGATAACGCTTTCCTCGGCATCGTTGCGGTGGGCATGACATTCGTCATCATTTCCGGCGGCATCGATCTTTCGGTCGGGTCGGTCATTGCATTCACCGGCGTTCTGATTGCCGTTCTGGTCAGCCATCACGGCATGCATCCACTGGCCGCCTTTGCCATCGCGCTGGTGTTCGCGATGGTTTTCGGCGCGGCCATGGGTGCGATCATCCATTATCTCAACGTGCCGGCCTTCATCGTCACGCTGGCGGGGATGTTCCTCGCCCGCGGTCTCTGCTTCGTCCTGACGACACAGTCGATACCGATCAACCATCCCTTCTACACCACTTTGCAGGGTCTCTATTGGCGCATGCCCGGCGGCGGCAGGCTGACATTCATCGGCGGCCTGATGCTGGCGGTGTTCGCAGCCGGCATCATCATCGCCCATTTCACCAAGTTCGGCTCCTACGTCTATGCCATCGGCGGCAACCGCACGTCCGCCGAACTGATGGGCGTTCCGGTCGCGCGCACCACGATCGGCATCTACGCCCTGTCCGGCTTTCTCGCCGGTCTCGCCGGCATCGTCTTTTCGCTCTACACCTCGGCGGGTTATTCGCTGTCGGCCGTCGGCGTCGAGCTCGATACGATCGCCGCCGTGGTCATCGGCGGAACGCTTCTGACCGGCGGTGTCGGCTATGTCGCGGGAAGTTTCTTCGGCGTCATAATCCAGGGCATCATACAGACCTACATCGTCTTCGACGGCACGCTTTCGAGCTGGTGGACCAAGATTGTGGTGGGGATATTGCTCTTCGCATTCATTGCGTTGCAGCGGGTTCTTGTATTTGTGTCGGAAAGGCGCATATCGGGGCGAACCATAGCAAGGAGCACCGGGTGATCGACAAGATGCAGCTTGGCCAATATGATTTCAGCAGCTCGGCGCAGTCGCGCACCCATCACGCACATGTCATGCACGATCTGGGGCTCGGCATCGTCAAGGGGCGCTACGCCGAGAAAAGCATCCTGCCTGGAGACGCCGAACTTCTCGAACGCTTCGGCGTTTCACGGACCGTGCTGCGCGAGGCGCTGAAGACGCTGGCCGCCAAGGGACTGATCCAGCCCAAGGCCAAGATCGGCACGCGGGTGCGCGAACGCTCCCAATGGAATCTTTTCGATCCCGATATTCTGATCTGGCATTTCGAGGCGGGCGTGGATCAGAAGTTCATGGAGAGCCTCGCCGAAATGCGGCTGGCGCTGGAACCCGAAGCAGCGGCGCTCGCCGCGCAAAGACGCACGGAAAAGCAGTTGGCCGATCTCTATCACTGGGCGGACCGGATGGGCGACCGGGATGATACGGCGCAGAACTTCGTCTATAGCGACCTGCAGTTCCACCTGACGGTTGCCGAAGCTTCAGGCAATCCGTTCATGCGTTCGCTCAGCGCCCTGATCGAGGTCGCATTGGTCACCGCCTTCACGCTCAGCTCACCCATTCCCGATTCGAAGCGGCACGCAGCATCCGTCATGAAGCACCGCGCCATCGCCGATGCCATCGCCAGGCAGGACCCGGAAGCCGCCCGCACCGCCATGCGGCTCGTCATCTTCGAAGGCGCGGAGCGCGTCGCCCACGCCGAACGCGAAAAAGACAGCGTGACCAGCTGAGAAGGCTGTTGGGGGGACGACTATCTTAGACGAAATGTCGCGAAATCCCTGCGTTATGCGGCATCCAGCACGCGCATCTCGAGGTGCAGTCCAGCCGAAGCCGCCATATTGACCAACATATCCAGGCTGAACAGGTCAATTTTGCCCCGTATGAGATCGGAGATACGCGGTTGTGTTACGCCGAACAATTCCGCAGCCTGAACTTGGCTCATGCCGTCGCGCGTGATGCGCTCTTTGAGAGCCGTCATCAGCACTGAGCGGAGTTTCATGTTTTCAGCCTGGGCAGGAGTGTCCTCAATCGCATCCCACACACTGTCAAAGCGCTGGTTGGTCATTTCCCCAGTTCCTTCATCAGCTCTCGATAACGTTTTCCGGCCACATCCAAATCCGTTTTTCTGGTCTTCTGCGTCTTTTTCTGAAAACAGTGCAACACGTAGACTGTATCAGCGAATTTTGCGACGTATAGTACCCGGAATGCACCCGAATCGTCCCGAAGCCGAATTTCCTGTACGCCTTTTCCGACCGTAGCCATCGGTTTCCAATCATCAGGATCACGGCCATGCTGCACTCGATCGAGTTGATATCCGGCCTCACGCCTTGCAACTGCCGGGAAGGCGCGCAGATCGTCAAGGGCGCTCCTCAGGAACTGGACAGGCTTCGGATCAATCATCAGCCCATATATACAAAATTTTGTATATATGGGCAATCTTTTTCTGATCGGCCAACCGGGGAGCGGGAGGCTCTTTAAAGCGCCTTGATCTTCACCTTTTCCGGCTTGGAATTTTGCAGCGGATTGCGCAGTGGCAGGCCGAATTCCTCGGCTTCGATCTCGAAGACATCGCCCGGCTCCGTGCGGATGCCATCAGCGAAGGAAAGCGTCGCCGTTCCGAACATGTGGATGTGGATATCGCCGGGCTGGCGGAAGAGCTCATATTTGAAATGATGATGTTCCAGATTGGCGATGGTGTGGGACATGTTGTCTTCGCCCGACAGGAACGGCTTTTCCCAAAGCGGCTTGCCGTTGCGCAAGATGCGCGACGTGCCGCTGATATGCGCCGGCAGCTTGCCGGTCCGCAGTTCAGGCCCGACCGAGCAGGGGCGCAGCTTCGAATGGGCGAGGTAGAGATAGTTGACCCGCTCCATGATATGGTCGGAAAATTCATTGGCGAGCGCGAAGCCGAGACGGAAGGGCGTGCCGTCGGGGCCGATGAGATAGATGCCGGCGATCTCGGGTTCCTCGCCGCCATCATCGGCGAAGTCAGGCGACAGGAGTGCGGCGCCCGGCGCCGCGAGCATCGTGCCGTTGCCCTTGTAGAACCATTCGGGCTGGACGCCGGCCTTGCCCTTTTCAGGCTTTCCGGCCTCGATTCCCATCTGGAACATCTTCATCGAATCGGTGAGGTTCTCGTCCTTCTTCTGCGCCGAAGCCTTCTTGTGCATGGCATCGCGCGTCGAGGCCGAGCCGAGATGGGTGAGTCCGGTCCCGGTGAGATGGATATGCGCCGCATCAGGCGCGTCGATGGGCAGCAGCAGGCGTCCCTCGTCATAGGCCGCATCCACGTCGACGGCCTTGCCGAGCCCGCGCGCTTCGGCGGCGGCGGCAATCGTCGTTTCGCCTTCGACTGCCGTATGGGCGAGTTCGAGCACCGAGCGTGTGCGCCGAACGACAAAGAAGCCGTCCTTCGTCCGCGCTGCGACCTGTCGTTTGCCTTTTTCGCCGATCAGTTGAACCAGATTCAAATCACCCTCCCAATTCCACGGGTTTCATCCCTTCATGGGGATGTCCATCACATTCTGCGTTTAAAAGTCATACTATATGAGCAATATCAAGAGGCTTCTTTCCCGGTGCGGCGTTTGATTACATAAATTTAATTGGACGCGCCGGACCATGATGGGCAAATTGCCGCCACAGCAAAATGATTTGAATGTCTCACCAGAGGCTACGACCGATCAGAGAAGGCCGCGCCCCTTGCTAGATGACGATCATGTTTTGTTAATTCCCCTGCCATTTGCCACATATGCCCTTCGGATGTTTGGGCGTATGATCGGTGCTGCCGACGCGTTGCGTTGCCATATGTGTTCCCATGACCGGAGTGCTGGATGAAAGTCTGGAAGCAGATTGTCCTGACTGTCTTTCTCCTGCTGGCTGCTTTCGCCGGCTGGGCTTATTTTTATCCCGGTGCAAATGCCCTTCTCGCGCGTGTCGGCATCGACTGGCTACCCGCTGAGGCAACCTCCACGCCGCAGAATGCCGCAAGCGGGCAGGATGGCGCCGCGCGAGATGGTACGCTGGTCGTCGCCCGGCCCGCCGAGCGCCAGACGATCAATAATCGGCTGACGGCCATTGGCACGGGCCGTGCGCTGGAGACGGTTTCGGTGACGCCCTATACCGGCGGGATGATGACAAAGCTTCTGGTCAAGGCAGGCGCGAGGGTGAAGGCGGGCGAGCCGATCGCCCAGCTTGACGCCGGAAACGAGAAAATCGCCTCGGACAAAGCGCAAATCGCCTTGCAGGACGCCCAAAACACATTGCGTCGCATCACGACGCTGCGCTCGACCAATACGGCGACGCAGGTGCAGGTGGTCGATGCCGAGCTTGCCGTCGCCAACGCCAGGCTTGCATCGGAGGAGGCGAGCCTCGCGCTCAGTCGCCGGACGGTAACCGCGCCGATCTCCGGCATCATCGGTATTCTGCCGGTGAATGCCGGCAATTTCATCACGGCGCAGACGTCGATCGCGACCATCGACGACCGCTCGCAGATACTGATCGATATCTGGGTGCCGCAGCGTTACGCACCGCAGATCAGGGTCGGCCAGCCGCTCACCGCGACTGCCATCGCCATGCCGGGGCAGCGGTTCGAGGGCAAGATCAGCGCCGTCGACAACATGATCGACCCGGCGAGCCGGACATTGCGTGTGCGTGCCGGGATAGCCAACCCGAAGGATGTGCTGCGTGCCGGCATGTCCTTCGAGGTGACGATCCCGTTTCCGGGCGACACCTATCCTTCCGTCGATCCGCTGGCCGTCCAGTGGAGCGCCGATGGCGCCTTCGTCTGGCGTATCGTCGGCGGGCTGGCCGAAAGGGTTCCCGTGCGCATCATCCAGCGCAACACCTCGAGCATTCTGGTCGATGCGCAATTGCAAGAAGGCGACATGATCGTCACGCAGGGCGTGCAGAGCGTGCGCGCGGGCAATCCGGTCAGGATTACCAGGGACGAGGGCGCCACGTCCGACGGTCCGGAGGTGAAGCCTTTCGTCTCCCCCATCGACAACGCCGGATGAGCCCGCGATGAGCGAACGTTCTCCAGCTTCCTCCCCCGCCTCCAGTGAAGGCGGCTTGACCGCGCTTTTCATCCGCCGCCCGGTTCTTGCCTTCGTTCTCAATGTTCTGATCGTCGTGGCCGGCCTTGCCGCTTTTACCGGCGTCAGCATCCGTGAGCTGCCGGATGTCGATCGCCCTATGGTCACCATCAGCACCTCGTTCGACGGCGCATCGGCGGAAACCATCGACCGCGAGTTGACGCAGGTTCTGGAAAACGCCGTGGCGCGCGTTTCCGGCGTGAAGTCGATTTCATCGACGTCGTCATTCGGGCGCAGCCGCGTGACGGTCGAGTTCAATGACGGCGTCGATCTCAACGTCGCCGCAGCCGACATGCGCGACGCCATATCGCGCGTCGCCAACGACCTGCCCGAAGACGCCGATGCCTCGCGCATCATCAAGGCCGACGCCAATGCCGATCCGGTGGTGCGGCTTGCCGTATTGTCGAACACCATGCCCGTCCAGGACATGACGGTGCTGGTCGAGGACGAGATACAGGACGTCCTCGCCGCAGTCCCCGGCGTCGCCGACGTGCAGGTATTCGGCGACCGTGACAAGATCTTCCGCATCGACATCGATCAGGCGAAGCTTGCGAGCTACGGCCTCACCATTGCCGATGTCTCCAATGCCCTTTCCACCATGGCGCTCGACACCCCGGCGGGCTCCTTGAGGAGTAACGATCAGTCGATCGTCGTGCGCGCCTCCGCGACGATCACCACGCCGGAAGGCTTCGAGGATATCTTCATCAACGGTCACACCAAGATCGGCGATGTCGCCAATGTGACGCTGGGGCCGGATATCGAATCCTCCGCCGTGCGCGCCAACGGCCGCTCGGCCATCGGGCTCGGCATCATCCGTCAGGCCCAGTCGAACACGCTCGAAATCTCGAAGGGCATCCGTGCTGCGGTTGACAGGCTGCAGAAGACCCTGCCGCAAGGCGTCGAGCTTCGCGTCACCAGCGATGACGCCACGTTCATCAACGGTGCTATTCACGAGGTCGAAATCGCGCTGATCGCCTCCGTCCTCATCGTCATCCTGATCATATTCCTGTTTCTGTGGGATATTCGCGCCACGCTGATCCCGGCCATCTCGCTGCCGGTCGCGCTGATCGGTACGTTCGCGGCCATCTATCTCGCCGGCTTCTCGGTCAATATCCTGACGCTGCTGGCGCTGGTGCTCGCCACCGGCCTCGTGGTCGACGATGCGATCGTCGTGCTTGAAAACATCGTGCGCCGCCGCAACCTGGGCATCGGTCCGCGCGCGGCAGCCGTATTGGGGACCGAGGAGGTGTTCTTCGCCGTCATCGCCACGACGCTGACCCTCGTTGCCGTCTTCGTGCCGATCTCCTTCCTGCCGGGGCAGACCGGCGGGCTCTTCCGCGAATTCGGCTTCGTGCTGGCGATGGCGGTTTTCCTGTCTTCTATCGTCGCGTTGACGCTTTGTCCGATGCTTGCCTCGCGCTTCCTGACCGAAGCCGCGGTGCATCATGAGGATATCAACCATTCGCCCGGCATGATCAGGCGTTTCGGCGGCCTGCTCGCCCGGTTTTACCGGGTGAGCCTCCATGCCTGCCTTTCGGCCCCGCTGATCGTCGTCATCGTGGCGGTTCTCTTCGCGGCCATATCTTACGGCGCTTATGGGCTGATACGCCAGGAACTGACACCGAGCGAAGATCGCGCCATCGCGTTCCTGCGCCTCAATGGGCCTCAGGGCATCAGCATCGAGTTCCTGCAGTCGCAGATCGACCGGATCGAAGCGCTGCTCCAGCCGCTGCACGATTCCGGCGAGATCGAGAGCACCTTCGCCATCGCCGGTTCGGGCGGCTCATCGAACAACGGCTTCATCGTCCTGAGGCTTGCGCCCTGGGGTGAGCGTAGTCGCACCCAGCAGCAGATCATGGCCGATGTGCAGAAGAGGCTTGAGCCCGTCACCGGCATACGCATCTTCGCTGCCCAGCCCAACAGCCTCGGCATCCGCGGCGCGGGCAACGGACTGCAATTCGCGCTGGTCGGCAATAATTATGCGGATCTCCAGACGGCCGCCCAGAATGTCGTTGCGGCGATGGAAAAGGATCCCCGCTTCCAGCAGCCGCGCCTTTCGGTCGAGCCGACGCAGCCGCAGCTCTCGGTCGATATCAACCGCGAACGCGCTTCCGATCTCGGCATCGATATCACAGGGCTCGCCAATGCCGTCCAGTCCGTCCTCGACGGGCGCAAGATCGGCTCGGTCTATATCGGCGACCGCAGTTTCGACGTCAAACTCGTTTCCACGACGAATCCGATCAACGATCCGACCGATCTTGAAAACATCTTCATGAAGACGGGGGACGGGCGCTACGTGCCGATGTCTTCCATCGCTAGCGTTGTCGAGAAAGCCGTGCCGCCGCAACTCAACCGCGAGCAGCGGATGCGCTCCGTCGCGATCACTTCGGGCCTCCGTCCGGGCTTCGCGCTCGGCAATGCCTATGCGGCCGCACAGGAAATAGCGGCGCCATTCCTGCCCGCCGGCTCGCGCATCATTCCGCTGGCGGAAGCGCAGACGCTGGGCGAAACCTCCACCGGCCTGGCAATCACCTTCGGCTTCGCCATCGTCATCATCCTGCTCGTCCTGGCGGCCCAGTTCGAAAGTTTCATCAGCGCGCTGATCGTCATGGCGACCGTGCCGCTCGGTCTCGGCTGCGCCGTCTTTGCCATGCTGATGACGGGAACAAGCCTCAACGTCTATAGCCAGATCGGCCTTGTCCTCCTCGTCGGCATCATGGCCAAGAACGGCATTCTCATCGTCGAATTCGCTGATCAGTTGCGTGACAAGGGCTTGAGCGTGCGCGAGGCGATCGAGGAGGCCGCGAATATCCGCCTGCGCCCGGTGACGATGACCATGATCTGCGCCGTGCTCGGCGGCGTGCCGCTGGTATTGGCAAGCGGCGCCGGCGCCGAGGCGCGTATCGCGCTCGGCTGGGTCATCGTCGGCGGCCTCGGCCTTGCCACCGTGGCGACGCTCTATGTGACGCCCGTCGCCTATCTCCTGCTCGGTCGTTTCACCAAGCCGAAAGCCGAGGAGCATGCCCGTTTGCAGCGCGAACTGGAGCACGCGGCGAGAAAGCCGGCGCCGGCGGAGTAGAGCGGGAGGGACTCCATCTCTTCATATCAGCGACTCATCTGAAACGCTGGCGGGACAGCGCCCCCTCCGCCCTTCGACAAGCTCAGGAGGGTAGAGGGGGGCGCCTCGCGATTCCATTAAAACAGGAAGCGCGCTAAAAGCCTACTTGATCGCGTCCATCACCTTGGTGGTCCAGGCGCCTTCCGGCTTCTTGGTGATGACGGGATCGGAGCCGCCGCTCATCAGCGTTTCCACCGTGCGGTCGGCCGCCGCCGTGTCGAGCTTGCCGTCCGAACCTTCGGTCAGCTTGTTGATCTCGCCCACCATCCGCTTCTGGTGCTTTTCGGTCTGCGCGCCGGAAGCATCGTTTTCCAGGATGATCTCCGCCGCCTCGTCGGGGTTTTCGCGCGCATAGTCCCAGCCCTTCATCGAGGCTTTGACGAAGCGGGCGAGCTTGTCGACCATTGCCGGGTCGTCGAGGCTCTTGTCGAGGACGTAAAGCCCGTCCTCCAGCGTCGCCACGCCCTGATCCTCATATTTGAAGACGACGAGCTGGTCTTCCGGAATGCCGGCGTCGATCACCTGCCAATATTCATTATAGGTCATGGTGGAGATGCAATCGGCCTGCTTCTGGATCAGCGGATCGACATTGAAGCCCTGCTTGAGAACGGTCACGCCTTCCGGCCCGCCATCGGTCTTGATGCCGAGATGGTTCATCCACGACAGGAACGGATATTCATTGCCGCCGAACCAGACGCCGAGCGTCTTGCCCTTGAAATCCTCAGGCTTGGTGATGCCGGTCTCCTTGCGGCAGGTCAGCATCATGCCCGAGCGCTTGAATGGCTGCGCGATGTTGACGAGCGGCACACCCTTTTCGCGCGTGGCGAGCGCCGAGGGCATCCAGTCGACGATCACGTCGGCGCCGCCTCCTGCGATCACCTGCGGCGGGGCGACATCCGGACCGCCCGGCTTGATCTCGACATCGAGGCCTTCTTCCTCGTAGAAGCCCTTGTCCTTGGCGACGTAATAGCCGGCGAACTGGCCCTGCGTCACCCATTTGAGCTGCAGCGTCAGCTTGTCGGCTGCAAGCGCCGTGCCTGCCATCAGCGACATGGCGATCCCGAGCGATAATGCGATCGTCTTTTTCATAGTGGTTCTCCTCTGGTTGGCGGCTCCGCCTTATGCGAACGGAGTCCGTATTCTTAGGTTCTGTACGATGGATGCCAGAATGTGACGGCGCGCTCGATCAGCGCGATCATCCCATAGGAAAGCGAGCCGGCAAGGGCGGCGACGAAGATTTCGGCCCAGACCATGTCGACATTCATCCGTCCGATTTCCGCCGAGATGCGAAAGCCCATGCCGACGATCGGCGTGCCGAAGAACTCCGCCACGATCGCGCCGATCAGCGCCAGCGTCGAATTGATCTTCAGCGCGTTGAAGATGAACGGCATCGCCGCGGGAAGCCGGAGCTTTAGGAGCGTCTGCCAATAGTTCGAGCCATAGGTGCGCATCAGATCGCGCTCCATATGCCCCGAGGCGGCGAGCCCCGCCACCGTGTTCACCAGCATCGGGAAGAAGGTCATGATGATGACGACCGCCGCCTTGGACGGCCAGTCGAAGCCGAACCACATCACCATGATCGGTGCGATGCCGACGACGGGCAGCGCGGCGACGAGATTGCCGATCGGCAAGAGCCCCTTGCGCAGGAACGGCACACGGTCGACGATGATGGCGGTGATGAAGCCCGCGCCGCAGCCGAGCGCATAGCCGGCGATGACGGCCTTCAGATAGGTCTGGCGGAAATCGGCCCAGAGCGTGGGAACCGACGAACTGATGCGCGCCCATATCATCGAAGGGGCCGGCAACAGCACGGACGGTATCTCGAAGGCGCGGACGATCAGCTCCCAGAGCACCAGCAGCCATATGCCGAAGAGGGCGGGAATAGCGAGATCGACCAGCCGCTGCCCGCGCGGTGAGGCAAGCCGCAAACCGGCGAGGCTCTTCACGGAAAACCAGGCGACGAGCCAGACTGCGATGACGAGAAGCAATGGCTTGATCATGGTCTTGCCCCGCCCGCATGTGCGCCCATCCGCCTATTGACGAAATGGGCGGCAAGCCCGACCAGCGCCACCAGCACGGCGGCCATCAGCGATGCGGCGATCAGCGCCGCCCATATCTGCACCGTCTGGCCGTAATAGGAGCCGGCGAGAAGCCGCGCGCCGAGCCCCGCCACCGCGCCGGTCGGCAATTCGCCGACGATGGCGCCGACGAGGCTGATGGCGACGGCGATCTTCATCGAGGTGAAGAGATAGGGCAGCGCTGCCGGCCAGCGCAGTTTCCAGAACACCTGGGAGGCTGAGGCATGATAGGTGCGCATCAAATCGAGATGCGTGATCTCGGGCGAGCGCAGGCCCTTCACCATGCCGACGGCGACTGGGAAGAACGACAGATAGGTCGAAATCATCGCCTTCGGCAGAAGGCCGGTCATGCCGACCGCGTTCAACACCACGATGATCATCGGCGCAATCGCCAGGATGGGGATGGTCTGCGAGGCGATGATCCACGGCATCAGGCTCTTGTCGAGCGTGCGCGAATGGACGATGCCGACCGCCAGCAATATGCCGAGCAGTGTGCCCATGATGAAGCCGAGAAGTGTGGAGGAAAGCGTCACTCCGCCATGATAGACGAGGCTGCGTTTCGAGGTCGGCTTGATATCGAAGACGGTTTTGCGGATTTCCTCCGCCACCTGATGCGGCGCGGGCAGCACCGGCCGCTCCTGGTGCATCGTGTTGGTGATGAGCTGGCTGGTGGAAAGCTCCCTCCCGCTACGTTCCGCCTGGTCGCGCTCGAAAGGCGCGTTGAGGAATATCGCCAGCAGGTACCAGAGCGCGGCGATGATGATGAGAACGGTCGTGACCGGGAAGAGCTTGTCGCGCAGGAAGGTCATGTGGTGCCCTCCGCAAAGTGCAGAGGCGGGCGCGAATTTTCACCCCCCTCTGCCCTGCCGGGCATCTCCCCCGCAAGGAGGGAGATTATCTCTTCATAGAAGTTTGCGACCAATCGCAAGCGTCGAGGAGTAAGCAGTGTCGTCCGTGTCAGCCAATCTCCCTCCTTGAGGGGGAGATGCCCGGCAGGGCAGAGGGGGGTAATGTCTCGCACCACCCTATTGCTCATAACTATGCCCCAGTCGCAGCCCCTCGCGCACGCGGTGGGCGATCTTCAAGAATTCCGGCGTCTCGCGGATTTCCAGCGGACGGTCTGGCCCGAGATCGCAATCGATGATCTCGTGGATGCGGCCGGGACGCGGACTCATCACCACGATCCTGGTCGACAGGAACACCGCTTCGGGGATGGAATGGGTGACGAAGATCACCGTCTTCCGCGTCTTTGCCCAGAGCTTCAGAAGCTGCTCGTTGAGATGGTCGCGGACGATCTCGTCGAGCGCGCCGAACGGCTCGTCCATCAAAAGCATGTCGGGGTCGAAGGAGAGCGCGCGGGCGATGGAGGCGCGCTGCTGCATGCCGCCGGAAAGCTGCCAGGGATATTTCTTGCCGAAGCCGGTGAGATTGACCAGCGCCAGGTTCTTCTCGATCAGCGCGGTGCGTTCCGCCTTGGCAACGCCCATCACCTCGAGCGGTAGCGAGATATTGGCGGCAATCGTCCGCCAGGGATAGAGCGCCGCCGCCTGGAACACATAGCCGTAGGCGCGCTTCCTGCGCGCTTCCTCCGGCGTCACGCCATTGACGGTGATCGTGCCCGATGTCGGCTGCTCCAGATCGGCGATGACGCGCAAGAGCGTGGTCTTGCCGCAACCTGATGGGCCGATGAAGGAGACGAACTCGCCGCGCTCCACCGTAAGATCGATATTGGAGAGCGCATGGACCGGACCGTCGCCGGTCTGGAAGACGAGCGACAATCCACGCGCATCGATCACCGGTCCATTGGATCCAAGGCCAGAAGCAGCGGCGTTCATATGCGGCCCTTGCGAGATTCCGGGAGCGACATTCATCAGACCCCTCAGACCCCGGCCGGCATATGTTCGGGCTTGCGTTCGACTTTGCGCGGCGCCACCAGTTCCTTCCAGGTCGAGAGCGCGCGGTTGGCGGCTGAGTGCGGCGCGCGCTCGACGAAACGCCCGTCTCCGGTTTGCGCCAGAACTTCGCCATCCCTGTAGGCGATGCGTCCGCGCGACAGCGTCATGCGCGGCAGGCCCGTCACTTCGATGCCTTCGAAGACATTGTAGTCGATCGCCGATTTCTGCGTCCTGGCCGAGATCGTCTTCTTCGCCTCCGGGTCCCATATCACGATATCCGCGTCCGACCCCGGCAGGATAGCGCCCTTCTTCGGGTAAATGTTGAGGATGCGGGCGATGTTGGTGGAGGTCACGGCGACGAATTCGTTCGGCGTCAGGCGCCCGGTGCGCACGCCCTTGGTCCACAGCACCGGAAGCCGGTCTTCGAGCCCGCCGGTGCCGTTGGGTATCCTGGTGAAATCGCCAAGGCCGAAGCGCTTCTGCTCGGTGGTGAAGGCGCAATGGTCTGTCGCCACGACCTGCAGGCTGCCGGCGGCGAGCCCCGCCCACAGCCCGTCTTGATGCCGCTTGTCGCGGAACGGCGGCGACATGACGCGCCGCGCCGCATAATCCCAATCTTCGTGTCTGTATTCGTTTTCGTCGAGCACCAGATGCTGGATCAGCGGCTCGCCGAAGACCCGCATTCCCTTCTGCCGGGCGCGCCGGATTGCCTCGTGGCTCTCCTCGCACGAGACATGCACCACATAGAGCGGCACGCCTGCCTGGTCGGCGATCATGATGGCGCGATTGGTTGCTTCGCCCTCCACCTCCGGCGGGCGGGAATAGGCATGCGCTTCCGGGCCGTTATTGCCTTGCGCCAGCAGCTTTTGCTGCAGATGCGCGACCACATCGCCGTTCTCGGCATGGACAAGCGGCATGGCGCCGATCTCGGCGCAGCGCTGGAACGAGGCGAACATCTCGTCGTCATTGACCATCAGCGCGCCCTTATACGCCATGAAATGCTTGAAGGTGTTGATGCCGCGCGCCACCACCTCGGGCATCTCGTCGAAGATCTGCTTGTTCCAGCCGGTGATCGCCATGTGGAAGGAATAATCCGTGCGCGCCTTGCCCGCCTTCTGGAACCATTCCTGCAGCGCGTCGAGCAGCCCGCCTTCGGCGCCGGGCAGCACGAAATCGACCACCATGGTCGTGCCGCCAGCCAGCGCCGCCGCCGTGCCCGTGTCGAAATCATCGGAGGAATAGGTGCCCATGAACGGCATCTGCAGATGCGTATGCGGGTCGATGCCGCCCGGCATCAGATAGCAGCCGGTCGCGTCGATCACCTCGTCGCCGGAGAGATTGTCGCCAACGGCCGCGATGGTCTCACCGTCGATCAGCACATCCGCCTTGTAACTGCGATCAGCGGCAATGATCGTACCGCCCTTGATGACTTTTGTCGCCATTTTGTTCGTTCCCCTTTTGGTATTCTACCGAACAGCTTGCGTTGTATTCGTCAGGCCAATGCTACTCCACGATCTCCGCCGTTTCGACCGCCGCGTGGAACAGCACGTCGGCCCCCGCCGCCGCCCATTCCTTGGAGATCTCTTCGTCTTCATTATGGCTGAGGCCATCGACGCAGGGGCACATGACCATCGTTGCCGGCGCGACCCTGGCCGCCCAGCAGGCATCATGCCCCGCGCCGGAGATGAGATCCATATAGCTGTAGCCGAGCCTCTCGGCGGCGTCGCGGACACGGCCGACCAGCACCGGGTCGAAGGTGATCGGATCGAAATGCCCGACAGCTTCGATAGAGCAGCCGACGCCGAGGACTTCGGCAATCGCAGGCGCTTCCGCCTCGATCTTCGCCCGCATGCGGTCGAGCTTCGCCTGGTCCGGCGTGCGGATGTCGATGGTGAACACCACCTTGCCCGGCAGGACGTTGCGCGAATTGGGCGAAAAGAACATCTGCCCGACGCCGCCGACGGCTCCCGGCTGGTTTTCCATGGCCACCGCCTGCACCATTTCGAGGATGCGCGCCATGGCGAGCCCGGCATTGACGCGCAAATTCATCGGCGTCGAGCCGGTATGCGCTTCCTTGCCGGTCAGCGTCACCTCAAGCCACCAGAGGCCCTGGCAATGGGTGACGACGCCGATCTGCTTGCTCTCCGCCTCGAGGATCGGCCCCTGCTCGATGTGATATTCGAGATAAGCGTGCATCTTGCGCGCGCCGACTTCCTCGTCGCCCACCCAGCCGATGCGTTTCAGCTCGTCGCCGAATGTCTTGCCCTCAGGGTCGGTGCGGGCATAGGCGTAGTCGAGCGTGTGGACGCCGGCGAAAACGCCGGAGGCGAGCATGGCCGGGGCGAAGCGCGCGCCTTCCTCATTGGTCCAGTTTGTGACGACGATCGGGTGCTTCGTCTTGATGCCGAGGTCGTTGAGCGTCCGCACGATTTCGAGCCCGCTGAGGACGCCCAGCACGCCGTCATATTTGCCGCCGGTCGGCTGCGTGTCGAGATGGCTGCCGACATAGACGGGCAGCGCGTTCGGATCGGTTCCGGGGCGGGTGGCGAACATCGTGCCCATCTTGTCGACGCCGATCGTCATACCGGCCGCTTCGCACCATGTCTGGAAGAGACTGCGCCCCGCCGCGTCCGCGTCGGTCAGCGTCTGACGGTTGTTGCCGCCGCGCAATCCGGGCCCGATCTTCGCCATCTCCATCAGGCCTTCCCAGAGGCGGTCGCCGTTGATCCTGAGATTGCCGTTGAGTGCCATGATGGAATTCCCTCCAATTGCTTTGCGGTTTGCCTTATGCGAGCTTCTTGAGAATATCGGCCAGTGGTGGCGGGCAAATATCCCTGGCGCTGAAAGAGAGACGGAGGCTCAGCTTCAACCGACCGTTGGACGTGCCGGGATTATTGGTGCTCAATGCCGAATCCGACATGCGCCCTGCCTCCTGATTGCGGAGTTTCACCCGCTGTGTTTCTTATGTTCCCGTGACCTGCCGCTTGGGGTGCTGCCATAATCAAAAACTTGACTACTTGGTCAAAATGCAGGCTAGAAGAGCAGTGGGATGCGGTCAAGCGCTTTCAGCGTTTTCGAAGGTGCTCCCTCGATTGAAAGGTGTCAAATGGCCACGGCGGTCAAACGCAAGAACGGGGAGAAGGCCGAAGGCACGACCCGTATCCAGGGCATCAACCGGCGCATCATTCTCGAAGCCGCGCTCGAGGTCTTTTCGACCTATGGATTTCGCGGCTCGACGATCGACCAGATCGCCGAAAAGGCCGGCATGTCGAAGCCCAACCTGCTCTATTATTTTCCGCGTAAGCAGAACATCTATGTGACGGTTCTCGAAGATACGCTGGAGGAATGGCTGCGTCCCCTGGATGACATAGACCCGGCTGGAGACCCGGTCGAGGAACTGCGCAAATACATCACGCTGAAGCTGAAGATGTCGGAGGAGAAGCCTGAGGCGTCCCGCCTTTTCGCCAATGAAATCCTGCATGGCGCCCCGGCGATTTCCGATTTTCTGAAAGGCCATCTGAAAGAGCTCGTTGATGAGAAGGCCACAATCATCCGCCGCTGGGTGGATGAAAAGAAGCTCAGCCCCGTCGATCCCTATCATCTCATCTTCATGATCTGGGCCACCACCCAGCATTATGCGGATTTCGATGTACAGGTGCGCGCCATCCTTGGTTCGCAGGTCAACCGTCCCGGCTTCCACGAACAGACGGCACAGGCCGTGATCAGCATCATTCTCAACGGCATCAGGCCGCGCGGCTGAAACGGATCTCCCGGCAATTCACTCCGCCGCCATTTTCGCCATCGGATTGTTCGGATGGGTCGTCCAGTTGGCATAGTCGGCATGGATCGGCGCCTTGGTGCGCGGATCGATGCCGGAAATCGTCTCCATCGTGATGCAATCCTCGACGGGGCAGACATTGACGCACAGATTGCAACCGACGCATTCCTCGTCGATGACCTCGAAATGCCGCGCACTGTTGACCGTCGCGGTGATCGCCTGGTGCGACGTGTCCTCGCACGCGATATGGCAGCGTCCGCATTTGATGCAGAGATCCTGGTCGATCCGCGCCTTGGTGACGTGGTTCAGATTGAGATACTGCCAGTCGGTGACATTCGGCACCGCCATGCCCTGGAATTCCTCGATGGAGCGGAAGCCCTTGCGGTCCATCCAGTCCGAGAGCCCATCGATCATTTCCTGCACGACCTTGAAGCCATAGGTCATCGCAGCCGTGCAGACCTGCACATTGCCGCAGCCGAGCGCGATGAATTCGGCGGCGTCGCGCCAGGTGGTGATGCCGCCGATGCCGGAGATCGGCAGGCCGCGCGTTTCCGGATCGCGGGCGATTTCCGCCACCATGTTGAGCGCGATCGGCTTGACGGCAGGGCCGCAATAGCCGCCATGCGAACCGCGCCCGTCGATCGAGGGGATGGGCGAGAAATCGTCGAGGTCGACCGAGACGATGGAATTGATCGTATTGATCAGCGACACCGCATCCGTGCCGCCCGCCTTTGCGGCGCGCGCCGGCTTGCGGATATCGGCGATGTTGGGCGTCAGCTTGGTGATGACGGGCATGCGGCTGTACTGCTTGCACCAGCGCACCACCATTTCGATATATTCCGGCACCTGGCCGACCGCAGCGCCCATGCCGCGCTCGCTCATCCCGTGCGGACAGCCGAAATTGAGCTCGATACCGTCAGCCCCTGTTTCCTCGACCAGCGGCAGGATCGCCCTCCACGCGCTTTCCTCGCAGGGCACCATGATCGAGGCGATCAGCGCGCGGTCCGGCCAGCGCATCTTCACCTCCTTCATTTCCCGCAAATTCATATCCAGCGGTCGATCGGTGATGAGCTCGATATTGTTGAGGCCGAGGAGCCTGCGGTCCGGCCCGTGGATCGCGCCATAGCGCGGACCGTTGACATTGACGACCGGCGGTCCCTGTTCGCCGAGCGTCTTCCAGACCACGCCGCCCCATCCCGCCTTGAAGGCGCGTTCGACATTATAGGCCTTGTCGGTCGGCGGCGCGGAAGCCAGCCAGAACGGGTTGGGAGATTTGATGCCGAGGAAATTGCTTGAGAGATCAGCCATGATATGTGGTCCTTATCCCCGTCTTCAGCGCGCCAGTGGATCAGCCGAAGGCTGTGGTTGCGGCATGTGGCCGGTCGAGCCAGCCGCGCCGCCTGCAAGGACGGCTTCGGCAAAGCCGTCGATCTGATCCGGCACCCGCATCAAGGCGCGGTGGATGGATTCCGCTGCGAGCTTGCCGTCCTGGACGGCGGCGACCGTCAGATCCTGGCCGTCCGCGATGCAGTCGCCGCCGGCCCATATGCCTTCGACGGAGGTGCGCCGCTCCGCATCGACGCTGATGCGGCCCTTTGCCAGGCCAATTCCGGAGCCGGCGAGGGGGTGGGCGTCGAACGTCTGGCCGATCGCCTTGAACACCTGGTCCGCCGCAAGCGTCAGCATCTCGCCGGTACCGACGAGCTTGCCGTTCGCCTGAGCGGTATATTCGAGCTCGATGCCGCTGATGGTATCAGAGGCATTGCGCTTCAGCGCTGTCGGCTGCAGCCAGTGGCGGATGACGACGCCATGCGTCTGCGCCAGTTCCTGCTCATAGGCGCTGGCATTCATGCTTTCCCGCCCGCGCCTGTAGGCGATGGTGACGTTTTGCGCTCCAAGCAGCTTGACCTGGATGGCGACGTCGATGGCCGTCATGCCGCCGCCGATGACCACCGCGTCACGGCCCACGGGTAGGCTCGAAAGATCGTCGCTTTGACGCAGCGCCGCGATATATTCCACCGCGTCGATGCAGCCTTCGGCATCCTCGCCGTCAAGGCCGAGATCGTTGACCTCGGGCAGGCCCATGCCGAGAAACACTGCGTCATGACCGGCTTTCAACGCCTCGAGGCTGATGTCGCGGCCAAGCACCTTGCCGTTCTCGATGGTGATGCCGCCGATCTCCAGGATGAATTCCAGCTCCCTCCGGGCAAAATCATCGACGGTCTTGTAGGCGGCGATGCCATATTCGTTGAGGCCGCCGCTTTTCGGCCGCGTCTCGAAAATCGTCACCTCGTGGCCAAGTTTGGCAAGGCGGTGCGCCGCCGATAGCCCGGCCGGGCCTGCGCCAACCACGGCGATATGCTTGCCGGTCGGTGTTGTGCGAGTAAAAGGATGCTTGCCCTCCGCCATCAGATGGTCGGTTGCGTAGCGCTGCAGAAGGCCGATCTTCACCGGCTTGCCTTCCGCTGCTTCGCGCACGCAGGCCTGCTCGCACAGCGTCTCGGTCGGGCAGACGCGGGCGCACATGCCGCCGAGGATGTTTTCGGCCAGGATGGTCTTGGCCGAGCCGGTCGGATTGTCTGCGCCGATCTGGCGGATGAAGAGGGGAATGTCGATGCCGGTCGGGCAGGCGTTTATGCACGGGGCATCGTAACAGAAATAGCAGCGATCCGCCTCGACGAAGGCCTCGTGCCGCGTCAGCGGCGGGTGCAGATCTTCAAAAACATTGATATAGGCGGCGGGGTCGAGCCTGCCCGCCCTGATATCCGGAGTTTCGGTTTCAAAGGCGGCCGATCCTGCTGATCCCCATTTTGGTGATTCAGGTCCTGCTGATGCCATGAGATCGCATCTCCCATCTTAGGAGCCGCGCTATTCCCTTAAGCGCTGGGCTCTGTTTTCCGGTGGCGATTTCTTCGCCTTGTCCGATATGGGCAGGATGACATGTTTTCTCAGAAGGTCAAATTTTTTATCATCTGGTCAATAATGAGCAAAGTCTCTCTCATGTCTCGGAACGGCCATCGCTGGCGGCCTTGCCGATGCTGGAGAAAAATCGGTCCGCCAGCTTTCGCGAGGTCGAGCTGAGCAGCCTGGTGCCGAACTGCGCTATTTCGCCGCCGGCATCGCCCCTGATCGCATAGATCAGCACGGTTTCGCCGCCGTCCTCGATCAGCACCACATCGGCGCTGCCATGGACGAAACCGGCGATGCTGCCTTTGCCCGCGCCTGAGATCGTATAGGAAACAGGCGGATTGAGATTGGAGAGTTCGAGCTCACCGTGGAACCTGACCTTCACCGGGCCGAGCCTTACGCCGAGTGCTGCGTCGATCTCGGTTGCGGTGCGTTTTTCCAGCGATTCGCATCCTGGTATGCAGGCTTTGAGCGTCTCGATATCGTTCAACGCCCGCCACACCGCCTCGCGCGGCGCGGCGATCCGCTCTTCTCCGGTCAAATCCATGTTGGTTCCTTCCTTTCAATCGCCGGCAACGTAGATTTTTTGGTCGGATTTCGCCATGTATTAGACGCGCAGCGCCCTTTACGCGTCCAAATGGCGCGCAACGATCCAAAAGTCATTTAGTAATACTTGTTGCCGTGTGACGCCGTTTGTCTTATCCATGGCGGCAAAGGCGAGGCTGGGAAAGCGGCCGGTGAGGAAAGCGAAATTATGAGCGAAAAGAAGACCAGAACACTCCGTTCTCAGGAATGGTTCGACAATCCCGATAATCCGAGCATGACGGCGCTCTATCTCGAGCGCTATCTGAATTATGGGTTGACGAGCCGTGAGTTGCGTTCAGGAAAGCCGATTATCGGCATCGCCCAGACTGGCTCCGATCTCTCGCCCTGCAACCGTCATCATGTCGAACTGGCCAAGCGCGTGCGCGACGGGATCGCGGCCGCCGGCGGTGTCGCGCTGGAGTTTCCGGTCCACCCCATTCAGGAGACCGGCAAGCGCCCGACCGCCGCGCTCGATCGCAATCTCGCCTATCTCGGCCTGGTCGAGGTGCTGTATGGCTATCCGCTCGATGGCGTCGTGCTGACGGTCGGCTGCGACAAGACCACGCCGGCCATGCTGATGGGCGCTGCGACGGTCAACCTCCCGGCCATTGCCCTTTCCGTCGGTCCGATGCTCAATGGCTGGCATCGCGGCGAGCGCACCGGTTCCGGCACCATCGTCTGGAAATCGCGCGAGCGGCTTGCAGCGGGCGAGATCGACTATGATCAGTTCATCGATATCGTCTCTTCTTCCGCCCCATCCGTCGGCTATTGCAACACGATGGGCACGGCGACGACGATGAATTCGCTTGCCGAGGCGCTCGGCATGGAACTGCCGGGCGGCGCGGCCATTCCGGCTCCCTATCGCGAGCGCGGCCAGATCGCCTACGAAACCGGTTTCCGCGCCGTCGAGATGGTGCGCGAGAATTTGCGGCCGTCTGACATCATGACGCGCGAAGCCTTCGAGAACGCCATCGTCGTCAATTCGGCCATCGGCGGCTCGACCAATGCACCCATCCATCTCAATGCGATCGCCCGCCATCTCGGCGTCAAGCTCGACAATGATGATTGGCAGGCGCTCGGCCACGAGATCCCGCTTCTGGTCAATCTCCAGCCGGCAGGCGAATATCTGGGTGAGGACTACCACCATGCCGGCGGTGTGCCCGCGGTCGTCAACGAACTGATGAAGGCCGGAAAGCTGCCGCATCCCGATGCGCTGACCATCAACGGCAAGAGCATCGGCGAGAATTGCCGCGGCGCGGAAAACCTCGACACGAAGGTCATCCGTCCGTTCTCCGATCCGCTGAAGGAGAAGGCCGGCTTCATCAATCTGAAGGGCAATCTCTTCGATAGCGCGATCATGAAGACCAGCGTCATCTCGCCGGAATTCCGCGACCGCTATTTGTCGAACCCGACGGACCCGGATGCCTTCGAGGGCATCGCGCAGGTCTTTAACGGTCCGGAGGATTACCACGCCCGTATCGATGATCCGGCACTCGGGCTCGACGAGGACACCATCCTGATCATGCGCGGCACGGGTCCCATCGGCTATCCCGGCGGGGCGGAAGTCGTCAACATGCAGCCGCCCGCTTATCTCATCAAGAAGGGCGTACATGCCCTGCCATGTGTCGGCGACGGCCGCCAGTCCGGCACGTCGGGCTCGCCGTCGATCCTCAACGCTTCGCCCGAAGCCGCCGCCAATGGCGGTCTGGCGCTGGTGAAGTCGGGCGACCGACTGCGCATAGACCTGAAGAAGGGGACGGCAGATATCCTCATCTCCGACGAGGAACTGCATAAGCGCCGCAGCGAACTGATGGCCGCCGGCGGCTATCCGTATCCCGCTCACCAGACGCCATGGCAGGAGATCCAGCGCGGCATGATCGACCAGCTCTCCGAGGGCATGGTGCTGAAGCCCGCGGTCAAATATCAACGCATCGCCCAGACCATGGGCCTGCCGCGCGACAACCATTAAGCGGGGCGATTTTGACGTGGTGCCCTTCACCCTCGTCCTTCGAGGCTCGCGTCGCGAGCGCCTCAGGATTAGGGTGAAGGGCACAGCGCTCCAGTAGCCCTCACGGTGAGGTGCGAATGAAGCGCAGCGGAATGAGCCTCGAACCACGAGGGCGCTGGGTGGGCGTTTCCATCAAAATGGAAAAGCCCAAATTGTTTCGAATTTTGAAAGGCCGGGACGGGGAGATTTCCTCGCCCGGCCTTACACTTTTCCTCTTCCGGCTCTAGTCTCGCTCAACCTTTCGATTCGGGAGTATGCGTCATGACCAGAAACGGGTCCAAGATCGACGAAGCCGTAGCCGCATTGAAACGCCATTGGCAAAATGGCGCGCCGAAGGATATGCGCGCCGCCTTCGCCTCCGATCTCGGACGCTTTTCGCGCTATTCCCTCATGCTCGATGACCTTCTGTTCGACTGGTCGAAATGCCTCGTCAATGACGAGACCATGCGCCTCCTCAAGGATCTGGCGGTCGCCGCCGATGTGGAAGGTCGCCGCGCCGCCATGTTCTCCGGTGTACCGATCAACAATTCGGAAGGCCGCGCCGTCCTGCATGTCGCGCTGCGCGACACGACGTCCGAAAAGATCATGGTCGACGGCGAGGATGTGCTGCCTGGCGTGCGCGAGGTGCTGAGCCGCATGGCGGCGTTCTCAAACGGCATACGCGATGGTTCGATCAAGGGCGCGACCGGCAAGCAGATCACCGACATCGTCAATATCGGCATCGGCGGTTCGGATCTGGGGCCCGTCATGGCGACGCTGGCGCTGTCACCCTATCATGACGGGCCGCGTGCCCATTTCGTCTCCAATATCGACGGCGCGCATATCGCCGATACGCTGGGGCCGCTCGATCCGGCGACGACGCTGATCATCGTCGCCTCGAAGACCTTCACCACGATCGAAACCATGACCAACGCCCAGACGGCACGCAAATGGATCGCCGAGGCGCTCGGCGAGGCGGCGGTCGGCGCGCATTTCGCCGCCGTTTCGACAGCGCTCGAAAAGGTTGCGGCCTTCGGCATCGCGTCCGACCGGGTGTTCGGCTTTTGGGACTGGGTCGGTGGGCGCTATTCCATCTGGTCGGCCATCGGCCTGCCTTTGATGATCGCTATCGGGCCGCAAAATTTCCGCCGCTTCCTCGAAGGCGCCCATGCGATGGATGTGCATTTCCGCGATGCGCCGCTCGATGAGAACCTGCCGGTGATGCTCGGCCTGATCGGCTATTGGCACCGCGCCATCTCGGGCTATGGCAGCCGCGCCGTCATTCCCTACGACCAGCGTCTGGCCCGGCTTCCGGCCTATCTCCAGCAGCTCGACATGGAATCGAACGGCAAGAGCGTCACCATCGACGGCGGGCCGGTATCGGGCCCGACCGGGCCGGTGGTGTGGGGCGAGCCGGGCACCAATGGCCAGCATGCCTTTTTCCAGCTTCTGCACCAGGGGACCGATGTCATCCCGGTGGAATTCATCGTCGCGGCGAGGGGGCACGAGCCGCATCTCGTCAACCAGCACGAGATGCTTTTGGCCAATTGCCTGGCGCAGTCGCAGGCGTTGATGAAGGGCCGCACGCTTGAAGAAGCCAAGGCGCAGCTTGCCGCCAAGGGGATGGAACAGGCGGAGATCGACCGCCTGGCCCCGCACCGCGTCTTTTCCGGCAACCGGCCGTCGCTCACCATCATTCACGATCTGCTCGATCCCTTTGCGCTCGGCCGGCTGGTGGCGCTTTACGAGCATCGCGTCTTCGTCGAGGCGCAGCTCTTCGGCATCAATGCCTTTGACCAATGGGGCGTGGAACTGGGCAAGGAACTGGCGACGGAGCTTCTGCCCGTCGTCTCAGGCGAGAAATCCGCCGAAGGCCGCGACGCCTCCACGCAAGGCCTTGTCGCCCATCTCAGGAAACGGCGCTAAATGACCTGACAGGCTTTGCCGCTTGCCCATCTGGACCGACCCCGAAACGCTGATAAGAAATGCGGACCGATAGAGATCATGAAGACTGAGACGATCACCCTTCCTGGCGATGTGCCCGGCAACGCCATCGAATTGCGGGTCCTGCGTTTTGAAGGCGGCGACGCGAATGCGCCGACGGCCTATCTGCAATCCTCGCTGCATGGCGGCGAGCTCCCCGGCCAGGCGGCTCTGCATTTCCTCGTTCCGCTTCTGGAAAAGGCTAAGGCCGAGGGCCGCATCGCCGGTGATATCACCATCGTTCCGCAGGCCAACCCGATCGCCTCGAACCAGTGGCAGGCCTATCAGCATCTCGGTCGTTTCGAATTATTCACCCAGACCAATTTCAACCGCGCCTTCCCGCTTCTGCCGGATTTCGACACATCCGGCCTGCTGGACATCGATGCGCCGGTGCCGCTTGCCGAAAGGCTGAAGGCGACACTTCTGCGCCTCGCTTTGCCGCATGAGATCGTGCTCGATCTGCACTGCGACGATCAGAGCGAGAACTATCTCTATATCCATCAGGATTTCTTGGCCGACATGTTGGACCTCGCCGCAGCACTCGGCTCGAAGGCGATCCTCTCCTGGGATTCGACCGCCGATGCCGCCTTCGAGGAAGCCTGCGCATACCCGGTTTTGCAGTTGTCCGCGGATGCCCGCGACATGAAGCGCCGCGCCGTCACGACCGTCGAGTTCCGCGGGCTTGCCGATGTCGACTTCGAGACAGGGTGGTCGGATGCGCAGGGCCTTTACCGTTTCCTCGTCCATCGCGGTGTGGTGAGGGATGACGGCGAGACGCTTTCGGCAAGTTTCGATGGCCCGGTGACGCCGCTTAGCCATGTCGAGATGGTGCGGGCGCCGCAGGGCGGCATGGTGCTTTATCATGTCGTCCCCGGCGACGAGGTCAGGGAGGGCGATAGCCTCGTCACCATTGTCACACGGCCCGGCGATGCATCCGGCGATGTCACGCTGACCGCGCCGCAGACCGGCCGCATCCTGACGCGGCGCAGCCTGCGCTATGTCAGGCGCGGTGACGATCTTCTCAAGCTTCTCGGTTCCCGTCTCTCGGCTGTCGCCAAGCGCCCCGGCGCATTGGAGGCATGATGGCGCACATGCCGCTTCGGGCCATCCGGGCCATCCTTTTCGACAAGGACGGCACGCTGGTCGATTTCAACCGGACATGGTTCGGCATATCGAAGGAACTGGCACGGCGTTCGGCTGGCGGCGATGAGGCGAAGGCCCGCGCCCTGCTGGAGGAGGGCGGTTATGATTGGGAGGCAAAGCGCTTCCGCGCCAATTCGGTGATCGCGGCTGGCACCGTTGAGGATGTCGTCGATCTCTGGCATCCGGACGCAAGCGAAGCGGACCGCGCGGCGCTGATCCGGGAGTATAATGATTATTGCGTCAGCGAAGGGGCCCGCGCCGCCGTTGCCATTGATGGATTGCAAGGAGCGCTGGAGGCATTGCGACGGGAGGGATATCTGCTCGGCATCGCCACCAATGATTCGGAAGCGGGCGCGCGGGCGACAGCGGAAGCGCTGGGGCTCACCAACCTGTTCCACACCTTTATCGGCTACGACACGGCCCTGCGCCCGAAGCCGCACCCGGACCCGGTCCACCATTTTGCCAGGGCGACCGGCCTGGAAGCCTGGAATATCGCCATGGTCGGCGACAACCCGCACGATATGGAAACGGCGCGTGCCGCCGATGCCGGCTATGCCATTGGCGTCCTGAGCGGCAACAGCTCGCGCGAGGTGCTGGAGCCGCTGGCCGACGCGGTGCTGCCATCGGTCGCCGATCTGCCTGCCTTTCTTGCTTCGAGCAACAAGCGGCCGGTGATCGAAAAGGTGCGGACCTGATTCCTTGGGCCGTTGTCGCTCCTCGGCCGTGGGGCCCCCGGGTTAAGAAACGAAAACCTTTCCGCAGCACTCCCGGTCTTTCCAGCCTCCGTCACACCTGCTCGTCGCGCAGCTTGCGCCGCAGGATCTTGCCGACATTGGTCTTCGGCAGTTCGTCGCGGAACTCGATTTCGCGCGGACGTTTGTAGTTGGTAAGCCGCTCGGCGCAGAAAGCTTTGACCGCATCCTCGGTCAGACCGGGATCGCGGCGGACGACGAACAGTTTCACAACCTCGCCGGAATGCTCATTCGGCACGCCGATGGCCGCCGCTTCGACGATACCGGGATGTTCCGCAGCCACTTCCTCGATCTCGTTGGGATAGACGTTGAAGCCGGAGACGAGGATCATGTCCTTCTTGCGGTCGACGATCTTGGTGAGCCCGCGTTCGTCCATGAAACCCATGTCGCCCGAACGGAAGAAGCCGTCGCTGTAAAAAGCCGTCTTCGTCTCGTCCGGCCGGTTCCAATAGCCGTGCATCACCTGTGGACCGCGAATGCAGATTTCACCCACTTCGCCGGGCGGAAGATCACGGCCGTTCTCGTCACGAATGGCGAGATCGGTCGAAGGAAGCGGCAGGCCGATCGTTCCTGAGAAATCGGTCGCATCCAGGCTGTTGGCCGTCGCCACCGGTGATGTCTCGGAAAGGCCGTAGCCCTCGGTGATATGGCAGCCGGTGATCGCGTGCCAGCGGTCGGCAACGGGACGCTGCACCGCCATCCCGCCGCCGAGTGTCAGGACCATCGGCTTGAAATCGAGCTTGCGGAAATCCTCATTGTTCAGGAGTGCGTTGAACAGCGTGTTGAGGCCGGGAAGGATGTGCACTGGATATTTCTGCAGTTCCTTCACGAAGGCCGGAATGTCGCGCGGATTGGGGATGAGCACATTGCGCGCGCCCTGTTCGATGCCCATCATCGCGTTCACGGTCAGCGCGAAGATGTGATAGAGCGGCAGCGCGCAGATGAAGTTCACTTCCTTCGGCTTGCCCTTGATCCGGTAGGCGACGTCGATCCACACGCGCATCTGCTCGACATTGGCGAGGATGTTGCTGTGAAGCAGCGTCGCGCCTTTGGAAATGCCTGTCGTGCCGCCGGTATATTGCAGGAAGGCGACATCGGATGGCGCCACTTCGACCGGTGAAAAGCCCTTTGCGGCGCCTTCGGCGAGCGCCGTCTTGAACGGCACGTGGTCCGGCAGGCTCCAGGTCGGGACCATCTTCTTGACCTTGCGCACGACGAAATTGACCAGATGGCCCTTGAGGCCGAGCATGTCGCCCATGGATGCGACGACGATATGCTTCACCTCAGTCCTAGGCAGGACGTTTTCCAGCGTCGTGGCGAAATTTTCCAGGATGATGATGGCCTTCGCGCCGGCGTCATTCAATTGATGTTCGAGTTCGCGTGGCGTGTAGAGCGGATTGACGTTCACCGCCACCAGCCCCGCCCGTAGTACCGCCGCTATGGCGACCGGGTATTGGAGCACGTTCGGCATCATCAGCGCCACGCGGTCGCCCTTGACGAGCCCGCGCGACTGCAGCCAGGCGGCAAGTGCTGTCGAACGCTCCTCCAGTTCCGCATAGGTCAGTGTCTTGCCCATGCTGGTGAAGGACGGCCTGTCGGCATATTTGCGGCAGGACGAAACAATGAGGTCGCCTATCGAGGAATAGGACGGCGTCTCGATCTCGGCGGGCACGCCTGTCGCATAGGATTTGAGCCAGGGGCGCGTTGGCGCAGCCGCAGAACGCTTTGGCGCAGCTTTCGCTGCCGGAGCCTTTGTGGCGGCCCGCTTGGCGCTGCTGGCGGCGGTCTTCGCAGCCGCGGGCTTTGCAGCCTTTGTTTTCGTCGGACTCTTGGTCGCTTTCGTCGCGGGCTTTTCCGCGGATGTCACTTTCTTGGCCAATTCTGCCTCCCTATCTCGTTCCGCTGCACCGTTCGGGCGCGGCCGCCCCATCTGTCAGCTCGTTTGCCAACGTGCCTCAAGACCAGATAACCCTATCGGCCTTGCTCCTCCATCTTTATCTATGGCCAGTTCACGCCCTCACGCAAGAGTTACATTGACGTAAGCGTAAAAATTCCTGCGCTGATTGTCGAACACAAGGCCGTGCTATCTCCAATTCACTTCGCCGCCGTCGGCAATGTCTGACCGTAGCCTTTATGGGTGAGGAGAAAGGCTTCTTCTTCCGCCGTGTTTGCGCGGTTCAAAATGACATTGCGATGGGGAAAGCGCCCGAAGCGGGCGATGATATCCCGATGATCGACAGCATATTTCAGCCCTTCCTCGTCACCGAGTTCGGTGAACAGCGCGACGGAGCGCTCCTGGTCGGCCGGATCCTCGCTATGCTCGAAGGGCAGATAGAGGAAGGCGCGTTTCTCCCGGGGCAGTTGATGATGAAGTTCCCTGTCGACCGCGTGCCGCGCGACGGCGAGCGCCAGCGAATCCGTGGCGAAGGCCCGCGCCGTTCCTCGGAACATATTGCGCGGAAACTGGTCGAGCGCGATGATGGCGGCGAGCGCCGTATTCGCATCTTCCGCAAGAGCGGTGGAATCTTCAGCGGCTTTCCGGGCGATCGCTTCGTGGCGTTCGAGAAACCGGGTGCGGATGTCGCCGTCGAGTTCGGGCGTGCTTTCGAACCATTCTTTCGGTCCGATCTCGCCGAACCAGAAATCCAGTATGTCAGCTTTCCAGTTTTGCCCGGGCTTTGTGTCCATGTTCCCTCACTTCTTTCAGTTTTGTTGGGGTGCCGGCAGATGAAATGGCATCGGTACTAATTCCTACCGCATAAGCAACCCCGCCGATATCGGCATTCCTTCTGAACGATGCAATCAGCGCCCGCGTCGATTTGGTGCCGACATCGACAAGGTCGAAGGCCTTTTGCGTTCTCACCCATTCGTTGAGGAGGCCGGACATGGCCGCGATCAATGCTCTTGCGGCATCTTCCGGCGTCCAGTCGGACGACAGCATCTTGCGGCGTTTGCACAGTTGAAGCAGCCTGACGAAAAGCTGATGCACGCGCGTGTTGGCCTGCCTGAGGCGGTCGAGCACTTGGCTCAGTTCGCCGACATATTCGCAGCGCTGGTTGATGATGGTGAAGACGCGCTGCTGGCGCTCGTCCTCGTCGAACATCTTCAGGCATGAGATCGCCGCTTCGAGGAGGATGTCGAGCGGATTGACCTGGTCGCCGGTCTGCACCTGTTCGACAAGGTCTTCCTGCGGAAAGCGGATACGGTCGACGATCGCCTTATAGATATCGGCCTTGTCCTTGAAATGGAAATAGATCGCTCCGCGGGTCACGCCTGCGCATTGCGCGATCTGCATCAATGTCGACTGGTTGACGCCGTTTTCGAGAAAAGCGTGTTCCGCCGCCTCGAGAATGGCCTCGCGAGTTTCCTCGGCTTCGGCCTTCGTCCTACGCATTCATCCTCCCTGTTTCCTCCCAAGCGCCTTTTTCGGCATGTTTTTGTTCATGGGTCTTTTCGCATCATCCTATGCCTCGCGCGCCGATAACTCAAACGTGAACGTTTCAGCCGCGTAAAGCCATGATATCAACTTCTGGGCTGTTTACAAACATTCATGTATGTTTTTATTTCGGCGAAACACCGGAAAAGGGTCTGGCTGCACAATGAATTTGGGTAAGTTTTCTCTGGCGGGATTGGCCGCCAGCATCGGTTTTGTCGTTCTGGCGGTCCTTCCCGCCGCCGCCCAGGCGCCTGACGGGCAAATGCCGCCGCCGCAGGTGACCGCCGTGGAGATCAAGCCGCACGAAGTGGGGTTGACCTATGATTATGCCGCGCGCGTCTCGGCATTCCGCGAAGTGCAGGTGCGTGCGCGGGTAGGCGGAATTCTGCTGCGCCGCAATTTCACCGAAGGGACCGAGGTCAAGGCCGGCGATCTCCTGTTCGAGATCGATCCCGCGCCCTATCAGGCCGAGCTCGACCGCGCCAAAGCGCAATTGGCGCAGGCCGAAGCGCAGTACCGCCAGTCGGTCCGCGATGCCGAGCGTGCCGAGCAACTCGTCCAGCAGAAGGTTCAGAGCGCCGCCACCCGCGACAGCGCAATCGCCACGCGCGACCTCAACGCCGCAATCGTCGCTGGCGCCAGGGCGCAGGTGCGCACCGCCGAGCTCAATCTCGGCTATACCAAGGTGACGGCCCCCATCGACGGCATCACCAGCCGGGAACAGGTGTCGGAGGGCAGCCTCATCGGCACCGACGCATCCTCCAGCCTTCTGACCTCGATCACCCAGCTCAACCCGGTCTATATCAATTTCTCCTTCAGCGATTCGGAGGCAGCCGAGATCCGCCGGCTTCTCGACGTGCAAAAGGCGAAGGGTGAGGATCCGAGCAAACTGAAGGTGAGGATCACTTTCGGCGACGGTCAGGTCTACAATCATGAGGGCGTCATCGACTTCACTTCGAGCAGCCTGGACGCCGAGACCGGAACGCTGGGCGCGCGCGCCGTGGTCGACAATCCCGACCGCCGGCTGATCCCCGGCCAGTTCGTTCGCGCGACCATTACCGGCGTGACGATCGACAATGCCATCGTCGTGCCCGAGGCTGCTCTGATGCAGGGGCCGAAGGGGCAGTTCGTTTACGTGATCGACGCCGACGGCAACGCCCAGATCTGTCCGCTGACGGTACGCCGTGAGGTCGAAGGCGGCTGGCTCGTCGCCTCCGGGCTCAATTCCGGCGATCGCATCGTGACCGAGGGCGTCATCAAGGTGCGGCCCGGCTCGCCCGTCAACGTCGGAACCGCGGCAGCGGCGGCGGACAGGATCTCCAACCCGGCTTCGGTGACACAATGAACCGCTTCTTCATCGACCGGCCGGTTTTCGCGGCGGTCATCTCCATCGTCATCGTTCTTGCCGGCATCGTGACGATGCGGATTTTGCCGATCGCGCAATATCCCGAACTCACCCCGCCTCAGGTCGTCATCACGGCGAATTACCCCGGCGCCAGCGCCGAAACCGTTGCGCAGACGGTGGCGGCGCCGCTTGAGCAGCAGATCAACGGCGTCGAGGACATGCTCTACATGCAGTCCACGAATTCGAGCGACGGCCAGATGCAGCTCACCGTCACCTTCGCGCTCGGCACCGATGCCGACCAGGCGACGATCAACGTCAACAATCGCGTGCAGCGCGCCACCTCGACCCTGCCGCAGGAGGTCACGCGTCTCGGCGTCACCGTCGCCAAGCGCTCGTCCTCGATTCTCGGCCTCGTGGCGATGTATGCCGAAGGCGGCCGCTATGACCGCACCTATGTCGGCAATTACGCCCTGTTGAACGTCATCGATGATCTCAAGCGTGTTCCCGGCGTCGGCGATGTCCAGCTTCTCGGCAACATCGATTACTCCATGCGCATCTGGCTGCGTCCGGACAAGCTCGCGCAGTACAATCTGACGCCGAGCGACGTTGCCGCCGCCATTCAGGAGCAGAACGCGCAATTCGCCGCCGGCCGCTTCAGCGATCAGCCGGATCCGAAATCCTCCGCCTTCACCTATTCGGCGACGACACAAGGGCGCCTGCCGGACGCGCAGGCCTTCGAAGACATCATCCTGCGCTCCGACCAGAATGCCGCGACGCTGCGCCTGAAGGATGTGGCGCGGGTGGAACTGGGCACCAGGAGCTATCTCGTCGACAGCAATCTGAACGGCACGCCCGCCGTGCCGATCGCGCTCTATCTGCAGCCCGGCGCCAACGCGCTCAACACGATGGATCTCGTCAGGGCGCGGATGGATGATCTGAAGGTGAATTTCCCGCAGGGCATCGATTATTCCGTTCCCTACGACACCACCAAATTCATCCAGGTTTCGATCGAGGAGGTCGTTCACACCTTCATCGAAGCGATCATCCTCGTCGTGCTGGTCGTCTTCCTCTTCCTGCAGAACTGGCGCGCGACGCTTATCCCCGTCATCGCCGTTCCGATCTCGATCATCGGTACCTTCGCGGGCATGTATGTGCTCGGCTTCTCGATCAATCTCCTGACCTTGTTCGGCCTGGTGCTGGCCATCGGTATCGTCGTGGACGATGCGATCGTGGTCCTGGAAAATGTCGAACGCATCATGTCGACGGAGAAACTGCCGCCCAAGGAAGCCGCCATCAAGGCGATGGGCGAGGTGACGGGGCCGGTCATCGCCATCGTCCTCGTGCTCTGCGCGGTGTTCGTGCCCGTTTCCTTCATGGGCGGGCTCGTCGGCGAGATGTACAAGCAGTTCGCCGTCACCATCGCCATGTCGGTGACGATCTCCGGCATTGTGGCGCTGTCGTTGACGCCGGCGCTCTGCGCATTGCTGCTCAAGCCCGGCCATCATGAGCCAGCCCTGCCGTTCCGCATCTTCAACCGTTTCTTCGAGCGGCTCACCAACGGCTACACGGCAGGCGTGCGCTTCTTCGTCAAGCGTGTGGCGATCGGCCTTCTGATCTTCGCCGGCATCTGCGGCGCAACCGCCTATATGTTCTATACGGTTCCGGGCTCCCTGCTTCCCGACGAGGACCAGGGCGTTCTCTTCAGCGTGGCGATGCTGCCGCCGGCGGCCTCGCTGGTGCGCACGGAGGCGGTGGTCGATCAGGCGAGCGAGAATATGCGCAAGCATCCAGCTGTCGAGAACGTCTTCGCGGTATCGGGCTTCGATCTTCTCTCCGGTGGGCTGAAGACCAATGCCGGTACCATGTTCGTAACGCTGAAGGATTGGGACGAGCGCACGACGCCGGACCTCGATGCACGCAATCTCGCGGGCCAGCTGATCGGCATGAACGCCGGTATCAAGGACGGCATGGTGCTCGCCTTCAATCCGCCCCCCATCATGGGCCTCTCCACCACGGGCGGTTTCGAGCTTTATCTCCAGGACCGCACCGGCGGCGACGTGGCGGCGCTGACGAATGCCACGCAGCAACTGGTCGAGGCGGCGTCCAAGCGTCCGGAACTGACCGGCGTGCGAACCAGCTTCGATCCCAATATCCCGCAATACAAGCTCGACCTCAACCGTGAAAAGGCCAAGGCGATGGGCGTGCCGATCAATTCGGTGTTCGAGGCGATGCAGGCCACGTTCGGCAGCCTCTATGTCAACGACTTCACGCTCTATGGCCGCAACTATCAGGTCAATCTGCAGTCGGAGGCGGATTTCCGCCGGACCCCGTCCGATCTGAAGCACGTCTTCGTACGGGCCGATTCCGGCAGCATGATCCCGCTGAGCGCGCTCGTCACGGTTCAGCGCGTCGTCGGTCCCGACCAGCTCGAACGCTTCAACGCCTTCGCCGCGGCCAAGGTTACCGGCAATCCGGCGCCAGGCTATACCTCAGGCGACGCGATCCGCGTCATGCAGGAAGTGGCGAAGGAGGCGCTGCCGTCCGGCTATCAGATCGCCTGGACGGGCACCGCCTATCAGGAGCTTGAAACCAGCGGCACCGGCTCGCAGGCAATGATCTTCGGCCTGATCATGGTGTTCCTCATCCTGGCCGCCCAGTATGAACGCTGGAGCCTGCCGCTCGCCGTCATCACGGCGGTGCCCTTCGCCATGTTCGGTGCGCTCGTGGCGATTTTGCTGCGTGGGCTCACCAACGACGTCTATTTCCAGATCGGCCTTGTTACGCTGATCGGGCTTGCGGCGAAGAACGCCATCCTGATCGTCGAATTCGCCGTGTTGCAGCGCGAGCAGGGGAAATCGGCGATGGATGCCGCCATCGAGGCCGCCAAGCTGCGCTTCCGCCCGATCGTCATGACCTCGCTCGCCTTCATTCTGGGCGTGGTTCCCCTGGCGATCAGCACCGGCGCGGGCTCGGCCAGCCGTCACTCGATCGGTACCGGCGTCATCGGCGGCATGCTGGCGGCGACCTTTATCGCCACCTTCTTCATTCCTATGTTCTACAGGCTCATCGCCTGGAAAGACCCGAAGAAGTATGAGGCCGGCTCAGCTGAGAAAGTCGAAACCGTTCCGACGGAGTAAATTCGAGCACCCTCGTCTGAACAGACGGGGGTGCCACTTACGGAAGGATCACTCGCATGGCGCAAGGACATCACAACAGGCGCGGCAGCGTCACCATCGAACAGATATTGGACAGCGCCGAAGAGGTCCTCTTTTCCAAAGGCGTCAGCGGCCTGACGCTCGAAGCCGTGGCCAGACATGCCGGGATCAGCAAAGGTGGCCTCTTGCATCATTTCCCGTCCAAGGGAGTTCTGGAGACGGGCATCGAGCAGCGTTTCGTCCAGACGATGTGCGAGAGGATATCCGAGCGGACAGGGCAGGGCGTCTCGTTTCTCTCCGCCCTGGTGGCCGAGATGAAGAGCTGCCACGAACAGGACGGCAGGAGCCTTGCCGCCTTCACCCTTTGCGCTTCCAAGGAACATTCTCCCGCTGCCCTGCAGGCGTTCGGCAATAAATTGCTGACTTGCGTGGAGCAGAACCATCCACAGGAGCGCTACCGCAGCCTCGTCTTCTTCGCCGTCATCGGCCTGCTTCTGTCTGATGTCTGGCACCTCGTGAAGCTCTCCGACGGGGAAACGCAGGAATTCTATGCCGCGGTCGAGGAACTGGTCGACGAACCGTCGCCTGCCCAACGGACGGGCGCAGGTGAAGGTGCTGTCAAAGCCATTTCCGTGGCCTGAATTACTGACCAGCTGAAGAAATCCGAACTTTGCGAATAGCTGCTGGCAATGATTTCCGTTTGATTTACATTGGACCTGCTGAAGTTGTGGCGCAAAGAACAGGAGCATTCCTTGGCGGAGCATCATGTCGTGGTCGTTGGCGCAGGGTTCGGAGGTCTCGAAACCGTTCGCGGTCTGTCGGGTGCCCCGGTTCGCATCACCATGATCGACCAGCGCAATCATCATCTGTTCCAGCCGCTCCTCTATCAGGTCGCAACCGCGATGCTGGCGACCTCCGAAATCGCCTGGCCGGTCCGCTATCTCTTCCGCGACCGCCCGGAGGTGAAAACGCTCCTGGCGACCGTGCAGGGGGTAGACACGGCAAAGCACGAGGTCCTGCTCAGCGACGGCCATAGCGTGCCTTATGACACATTGGTTCTCGCCACGGGCGCCCGGCATGCCTATTTCGGCCATGATGAGTGGGAGCGCTTCGCCCCGGGCCTGAAGACGCTCGAAGACGCGACGACGATCCGCCGCCGCATGCTGATGGCTTTCGAACTGGCCGAGCGTGAAACGGACCCGGCGCGGCGGCAGGCGCTTTTGACATTCGTCATCATCGGCGGCGGCCCGACGGGGGTCGAGCTTGCCGGCGCCATCGCCGAACTCGCCCATGTGACGCTGGTCAAGGATTTCCGCAGCATCGATCCGCATCTGACACGGGTCGTACTGATCGAGGCGGGGCCGCGTATCCTGGCGGGCTTTACCGAGGATCTCTCCGCCTATGCCCACAAAGCGCTCGAACGGCTCGGCGTCGAAGTGAGAACCGGCGAGGCGGTGACGGAATGCGCTGCCGGACATGTGGTTTTCGGCAAGGAGACCCTGGCGACGGGAACCATTCTGTGGGCGGCGGGCGTGCAGGCCTCGCCCGCCGCGCAATGGCTCGGAGCCGAGGCCGACCGCGCCGGCAGGGTGAAGGTCGCGCCGGATCTCACTGTTCCCGGCCATCCAGAGATATTCGTCGTCGGTGATACCGCGGCCGTCTTCGCGCCGGATGGCAAGCCGGTTCCGGGCATTGCTCCTGCCGCCAAGCAGCAGGGTGGCCATGTCGCGGCGACCATCAAGGCCAGGCTTTCCGGCAAGTCCGCGCCCGGAGCATTCCGCTACAAGCATTCCGGCAGCCTCGCGACCATTGGCAAGCGCGCCGCCGTCATCGATTTCGGCTGGATCAAGCTGCGCGGCTGGCTGGCCTGGTGGATATGGGGCATCGCCCATATCTTTTTCCTGATCGGCACCCGCAACCGCATCGCGGTCGCCCTGAGCTGGCTATGGATCCACATCAGCGGCCATCGCAGCGCGCGTCTCATCACGCAGGGAAAAGCCCGGGAGAAGATAAGCTCTTCGGTGGAGTAAAGCCGTCTTCACATCCTAGAACAGGCGGGTTTTGCGCAGGGTAAAGGCCTCCGCATAGTGTTCTTCCGCACGGCATTCCATGCCGCGAAGCCGGGCCAGTCCGCGAAAGGTTTCCGGGTCGAACCAGTCCTTCGAGCGCTGCGTGCCGAAATGCTTCATCAAAAGTTCGACCTTCCTGTCCATGATGTCCCTGGAAAGGCTAGCATAGCCGTTCGGCTGGCCGAGATCGCCGTCCCATTTCGGGATCTCGTATTCGAGGATGAATTCGTCGCGGAACACGTTCCACGTCAGCTGATTGACCTCGCGGTGGTCCTGATGCCGGTCATAGGACGCATGCGTGAAAACGATATCCGGCTGCGATATGCGCATGCGCAGATCGATCAGCCATTTTTTCAACAACCGGTTTTGCGAGGGAAAAAAGCTGTCGTCGAAATCGGCGATCTCGATCCGTTGCGATTTTGCGCCCGCAAGGAAATCCGTTGCCGATGACTGTGCCTCCGCTGCGCGAACGCCGCCTGCACTTAAAACGCACCAGTCCACATGCAGATCGATGCCGGATGCGATCAGGCTGAGGATCGTGCCGCCGACACCGATCTCGATATCATCGGAGTGGGCTCCAAGACAGAGGATGTAGAGGGGCTTCCCGCGTTCCGCCGGATCGAGACATTTCATCATGGCAGGGCGATCATGACTTTCTTCTTCGCCCGCTCGGTCCGCATCCTGGCATTCCAGGGCATGTCGCCTTTTTCGACCATATCCTCGAGCGTCTGCCAGTCGCGCAGCGTATCCATGGAGCGCCAGAAGCCCTCATGCTTGTAGGCCATGAGCTGGTTGGCCTCGATCAGCCGCCTGAACGGCTCAAGCACCAGTTCTTCTCCCTCGCGCATGAAATCGAATATCTCGCGCCTGAACAGGAAATAGCCGCCATTGATCCAGATGTCGGATGTGTTGGAGGTTCTGAATTCGCGGACATGCCCGTCCTCGGCGATATCGGCCAGATGATAGGTGAGCGGCGGACGCACCGCCAGGAAACAGGCGAGCTTGCCGCTTGCCTTGAAGCGGCGTGTCATGTCGTCGAGATCGACATCGGTGAGGCCGTCGCTGTAATTGGCGAGGAACATCTCGTCGTCCTCGACATATTGCCTGGCCGCCCACAGCCGCTCGCCGATATTGCGCCAGATGCCGGTGTCGAGCAGGGTGATGCGCCAATCGCGCTTGATCTCGTCGAGGAGCTGGATGTTTCTTCCCCCCTCCGAAACCACGCAGTCGGTGAATGTTTGCGGTCTGCTGTTGAGGAAGAAATCCTTCACCACATTGGCCTTGTATCCGAGACACAGGATGAATTCGTCATGGCCGTAGTCGCTGTAATATTCCATGACGTGACGCAGGATGGGCTGATGGCCGAGCGGGATCATCGGCTTCGGAATGTTTTCCGAATACTCCCTGATACGCGTGCCAAGTCCGCCACAGAACAGAACGACTTTCATTTTCAAAGCTCCGCTGGATCGATGATGGTGACGTAGGGGATGGGAATGATGAACTTGGCGCCCCAGTCGGCGACGTGGTGCATCTGCTCGATGATCTCGTCCTTGAAATTCCAGGGCAGGATCAGGATGTAGTCGGGTTTCGCCTCGTCGATCGCGGCGACAGGCAGGATCGGGATGTGCATGCCAGGCGTGAAGCGCCCGTGCTTGTAGGGATTGCGGTCGACGGTGAAGTCGAGAAAGTCGGTGCCGATGCCGCAATAATTGAGCAGGGTGTTTCCCTTGCCGGGCGCGCCATAGCCGCAGATGCGCTTTCCCTCGTTCTTCGCCGAGATCAGGAAGAAGAGGAGATCGCGCTTCGCCCGCCGCGCCTTTTCGGCGAATGCGGCATAGGTCGTCACATCGGTCAGCCCATGCCGCTCCTCTCTTTCGAGCATTTCGGCGACCCGCACATCGGGCTTCTGCGCGCTCGCCTCATGGGCGAGGTAGACGCGCAGTGATCCGCCATGGGTCGGCAGCTCCTCGACATCGACGATTTTCAGCCGGTGACGCCACGCCATATGGCGGATGGTGGTGAGCGAGAAATAGGAGAAATGCTCGTGATAGATCGTATCGAACTGGTTATGCTCGATCAGCCTTTCGATATGCGGAAATTCGAGCGTGATCGTCCCCTCCGGCTTGAGCAGGATTTTCATGCCGCCGACGAAGTCGTTGAGATCGGGAACCTGCGCCAGCACATTGTTGCCGATGATCAGATCGGCCTGCAGGCCTTCGCCGACCAGCTTTTGCGCAAGTGCGACGCCGAAAAATTCCACATAGGTCGGAATGCCCTTGGCTCTTGCGGCCTCCGCCACATTGGCGGCGGGCTCGATCCCGAGCATCGGAATGCCGAGTGGCTGGAAATGCTGGAGCAGATAGCCGTCATTGCTCGCAAGCTCGACCACGAAGCTGTTTTCATCGAGGCCGAGACGCTCGGTGATCGCTTCGCAATAGGCCTTGGCATGCGCAACCCAGCTGGTGGCGTAGGAGGAGAAATAGCCATATTCGGTGAAGATCTCTTCCGGCCCGACATATTCCTTCAACTGCACTAGGAAGCAGGATTCGCAGACAAGCACATCCAGCGGAAAAAACGGTTCCATGCAGTCGATCTGGTCGGCCGTCAAAATGTTTTCGCATGGCGGCGACATGCCGAGATCGATGAATTTGTAGTGCAGCAGCTTGCCGCAAAGGCGGCAGCCGTTGCTGGCCCCGCTACTGGGACTGTCCGGCTTCGTTTCCCGCAACAGGTCCGGTGTCTGAATATTCATGCCTGTCTCCCCAGGGCCTGCGAGCCCGCTCGGCTGATCGTATCAGGAGGTTACAAAAGCGGGGTGTGCGTGCCGATACTGCAATCAGATCGAAGCGGTCATCCCATCGGCTGTCGGGACAGGCGGTCCCGGTGCCGAAAGGTCAGTCCAAAGACGTTCAAGGGTAAGGGGCTCCCACCTTTGGCGGATGCACCGCGCCAACACACCCTCCCTTCGCCGGACGCCGTATTCAGAAAAGCGCTCTTCCCGCGCTGGGGTTTACGGCAAAGAATCTGGACAGCCAGGTAACGTTCGAGAACTGACGTTCAGGAGGCATCCATGCAATTCACGCCGCTGAAAATAGAGGGAGCCTGGTCGATCTCACCAGTCAGGATCGAAGATGAGCGCGGCTGGTTTGCCCGGCTGTTCTGCGAACAGGAATTCGCCGAGCACGGACTGGAAACGCGGTTCGTGCAGCACAGCGCCTCTTATTCCCGGGAGAGCGGGACGTTGCGTGGCATGCATTACCAGAAGGAGCCGCACCCGGAGACCAAGCTCGTATCCTGCGTCCAGGGGCGCATATGGGACGTCATCATCGATCTGCGCCCGGATTCCCCATCCTACCTCGATTGGCTGAGCCTGGAGCTTTCGGCGGAAGAGGGCATGCAATTCTATATTCCGCAGGGCTGCGCCCATGGCTTCCAGACGCTGACCGATGATGTGATTGTCCATTATCTCATTTCGAACTTTCACGCGCCGGATGCCGCCGGAGGAATCCGCTTCGATGATCCGGCGGTCGGCATCGATTGGCCGAGCCCACCCACTGTCATCTCGCCGAAGGATCTCTCCTGGCCCATTCTATCCCGCGAACGGCAAGTATTCGAGACGGCCGGCTATCTGGAGTTCTGAGATCAATCAGCTTTCCGCAGCAAATCGTGCGCGCGCAGGAGATCCGCTGCGTGGGCGATATCGGAAAAATGCAAACCGGAGCGCTCCGCCATCGCCAGGAGCGAGTGACGCCCGTCAGCCAGGTTGAGCACCCAGAGCATCGCCATCACCGCCTGCGCTCCTGCCTTGTCGCCGCCGAGCGCCGAATAGAGCCCGCGGCGTCCGAGCTGCGGTTCGCCCTTGGGATTGGTGCTGACAGGCGTCCAGTCGCCCTCCACGATATCGATGACATCCGTGATGATGCGATAGGAGGCGGCAAGATGCTCGGACCGGATGAAATCGAGATTGTCGGCGGAGGTATGATATTCGCGGAAGGTGCCGAAGGCGCTGCGCTGCAGGAGGCCGACGGGCAGATCGAAGCCCGGCGAACAGAATTGCCGCTCGTCATAGCCATAGGGCGAGAAATCAACGAGAGTGGCGTTCCCGCCGAAATGCTTGAGGATATGCGCCATCGCCCTGTCGATGAAGGCCTTGCCCTGCCGGCTGCGCTTGTAGGTCGGCCCACCGCCGTCGCCGATGCAGGAGACGACGAGACCGTGCTTTATCTCCGGCATCAACGCCTCGTTGCGCGAAAGCCATGCGAGCGAGCCGACCGTGCCCGGCGCGAAAAGAAAGCGGTAGCTGCAGCGTGTCGCCCGCCGGCCGAGATCGCGTGCCAGGAGGGCCAGAAGCGCCAGCCCCGAGCAATTGTCATTGGCGAGCGACGGATGGCAGATATGCGCCGAAAGAAGGAACGTCTCGTCGGTGGCGCCGGCATGGCGATATTCGCCATAGGTCAGCGAACCATCCCGGTGCTCCGCGTCTATGACCACCTCATATTCCATATCCTCCATCGCCAGGAAGGCGTTGTGGCTCATGCAGAAGCCCCAGTTTCCGACATAGTAGGAGGTGCGGTAGGGAATGAGATCGGGCTGTTCGGGAAGCGTGTGGATATGCTCCCTGAGTGTCGACAATGTCATCCTTTCGCGGATGGGCAGGCTGTAGTTCAGCACATGCAGATTATGCTTCCTGAAATCGACGATCCTGCGCCCCGATGCGTCCGCGATATAGGCGTCGCGGATGATCCATTCCTGCGGCGCCGTCCAGTCGAACAGTGGCGTTCCGGTCGCCACCTCGTGGTGCTCCAGCGCAATGTGTTCCGCCAGGATGGCGAGCGTTTCGCGCACGCCATCCCCGGTGATGCTGCGGCAGATCGGATAGAGGCGGCTGGCGAGGGCGTGGATTTCGTCGCCGATCCCGCCATCATCAGTGGCTTTTTCGAAAGCCTCTCCGCCCGCCCGTTCGTTCATCACGAGGCCAATGCACGATCCGGCTCCGCTGCCGGCGGGATATGGCGCAGATCGTTGTCGATGACGCCTGACGCGATCAGGTGCTTGATATGGGCGATGCGCTGGAAGCGTGGTCCCTCGAACTCGTCCAGCGTCAGTCCCGATCGCTGATAGGCCGCGAAAAGCTGGCGGGCGCCCGAAACCGCATCCCAACGCGGTCTGGCCGTGGGAAGCACGCGGGCGAGCTTTTCGAAGCTGACGCGATAGGAGCGCGCATCGGGGCCGGCATCGGACGCATATTCCAGCCGGCAGCCGGGAACCACATCGGCGACGATCTTGGCGATATCGCGGATGCGGTAATTGTGTTCGGTCCGGCCGACATTGAAAGCCTCGTTCCAGACCGCTTCCCTCTGTGCGGCAAGCCCCGCGATGAAGGCGCGCGAGATATCCTCGATATGCACGATCGGGCGCCAGGGCGTGCCATCGGATTTGAGGTATATCAGGCCTTTGGTCACCGCCCAGGCGACCAGATTGTTGAGCACGATATCGAAACGCAGGCGCGGCGAGACGCCATAGGCCGTGGCCGGGCGGAAATAGATCGGGCAGAAATCATCGTCGGCGAGTTCGGCTATATCCTGTTCCGCCAGCACCTTTGAGCGCCCATAGGCCGTGACCGGATTGAGTTCGCCCGTCTCGTCGATCAGATCGTCATTGGACAGGCCGTAATTGCTGCATGAGGAGGCGAACAGGAAGCGCTTGACGCCCGCAGCCTTCGCGGCCTCGGCGATGCGCACGCTTGCCCGGTGATTGATCTCATAGGTCATCTCGGCATTGAGATTGCCAAGCGGATCGTTCGACAGGGCCGCCAGATGAATGACCGCATCGAAACCTTCGAGATCGCTAGGCTTCACGTTGCGCACATCCGCGCGGATCGATGGAACGGCGAGAATGGCGCCGCCTTCGGCAAAGGTGCAGCGCTCGTAAAGATCAGTATCATAGCCGGTGACGTCATGTCCCGCCTCGACCAGCATCGGCACCATGACCGAACCGATATAACCCTCGTGACCGGTGACCAGAACTCTCATCGCATTCCCCCTGACTTGGCGTTGCTCAGGCAAACGCTACAGCCAGAGGCCTTTACCGGCGAGGTGTCCTATGGAAGGAGGAGAGCAGGCGTCACCTACCTCTTTTGGTGGATGCTGGAGCAAGTCCAGGAAAAGTGCGTCGCGGTTTCCCGTCTGGACTTGCGTAAAAACAAAATAGTTAGAGCGGTTCTCCGATTTCATCAAAAGAGGAACCGCTCTAACGGTTTTCGCGAAGGACCAGGATCCAGTCGGTTCCGCCTGATGCATTACGGGCATGTGGCGGCACGACGCGGCTTTCGTTGCCGGAAGATTCCGCGCGCACGGTGGTGAATTCACCGCTCGACGGATCGTACCAGCGCATGTCGACTCGCTTCGATGCGAACAGCGCCATGTTGACGTCAAAGCCATCGGCCCGGTCGCCATAGACCAGCGCAAAGGACCGGTCGTTGGCAACAGCGGCAAGGATACCCGGATCCCTTCCATTCGACCGGACGAGGTCGCCATTGGCGTCAGGCTCAAGCTTCCACCAGTCCAGGCTTTCGAAAAGCTTGCGCATATGGGCCATGCTCCGCGCGCCGGGGCTGTCGAGCGCGTCCTGCCAGCTGATCGGGCTCGGCATGATTCCGGGGCCGCTGAAGTGCCAGATCGGATGATTGCCGGATATGTGTCCCGCAGCCCCGCCGAGCAGTGCGCCATAGGCTTGTCGTCGCACGGTTTCCTCGCCGGTCCCGTGTTCGCCCTCATAGAGCGCTTCGATCATCAGGACGGGCATCGTCCGCGGCTGCAACGTGCGCGCCAGCACCGCTCGATGCACGTCCTCATAGGTATAGACCGTATCGAGCATCAGCCATTCTTCCCCCGACCAATAATCTGCGGTCACGGTATCACGTCTGGAATGGACGGTGTGGAGGGAATTGGGCGCGACGCTTTCAATCCCCGAAACGATCGCCTGCACCAGTGTCTTGTCGGGCACATCATAGTCGCCGCCATGCACCCAGACGATGTTGCCGAGGCCGGTAAAGCGCTTGGCGATAGTTTCGCCATAGCGGCGGAGCTTCTCCGGCCCCGCGGCTTCGGCCTTCAGATACCAGCCCTGGCTGCTGCCATTGGCGCCGAGATAGGCGGGAGTGAGCAGCACCAGGAAACCCTTGTCACGGGCGCGCTGCAGCACCCATTCCGCATGATCGAAATAGCGGCGGTTCATATCGGTAAAACCGCCGCCGCCTTCGAACGGCCTGTCGCCATAGGCGTTGGCGGGCGGATTGCTGCTGAACTGGTGCTCGATCAGATTGACGAGAAGTGCGTTGAAGCCGCGTTTCCTGCGGTCCTCCAGATAGGCTTCGACCTCCTCGCGCTTCAGTTCGGCAATCAGCGACCAGGCGGCATCGCCCTGAATGAGAAAAGGCTTGTCCGCCGCATCGACGAGATAGCGCTTGTCGGCGGCGACATGCAGCGGAAAGACGGCCTCAGGCCAATGCTCCTCAGCCGATGCGGGAAGAAGCTGCATCAGGCCGAGAACGACGAAGATGGCTGCCCAGCGGCGTTGCATCAGCCAGCGGCCAGAGGCTGCGCGACCGTCGCCCCGTCCTGGTTGAAACGGCGGTAGACGATCTGCGACGGACGCCCGATCAGGTAACGCTCGACGCCCTGGTCGAGCGCCTGCGCATAGACGCCGAGCGCGCCATCGACTGCTTCGATGGTCCGCGCGATATCCTCGTTTGAATGCGTGTAGCTGACGACGAGCGACGGCATCAGCACGCCGCGCCGGATCGTTTCCTGAAGGAAGAGCGAACGGAAGGTCTGCGATGCCCCGCCGGTTTCGTCGAGCGTCGAATAGGCAAGGCATGAGGGGCGGCCGACGGTCCTGACGAAGGATTGCAGGCCGTGGCGTGCAATGGCTTCCTCGAAGCCTTCCTGCAATTTATGCCCCTGCGCATGGAGATGCTCGATGACCGGCTCGCTCCGATAGACGTTGACAGTGGCGATTGCCGCGGCGAGCGCATGGGTTTCCGCGCCATGGGTTGTCGAAAGCAGGAAGACCCGCGCCCGGTCGGTATGCTCGAGCCCGCCGAGCCGCATGAATTCGCGCTTGCCGGCGAGTGCAGAAACCGAAAAGCCGTTGCCGAGCGCCTTGCCGAAACAGGAGAGATCGGGAACGATGCCGTAAAGCGCCTGTGCGCCGCGCGCATGCCAGCGAAAGCCTGTGATCATCTCGTCCAGGATGAACAGCGCGCCATTCTCATGGCAAAGCCGTTTCGTCTCGTGCAGGAAGCCGTCCTGCGGATCGTCGCCGCGCGCGGATTCGAGGATGAGGGCGGCGATCCTGCCCGGATGCCGGTCGAAAAGCCCGCGCACGCTCTCGATATCATTATAGCGGAAAGTCAGCGTCAGCTGTCGCACCGCATCGGGGATGCCGGCATTCATCTTGGTCGTCCCGATGAACCAGTCATCGGTCGAGAAGAACGGATGATCGGCGCAGCAGGCGATCATGTCGCGCCCGGTATAGGCGCGCGCCAGCCGGACGGCGCCCGACGTGGCATCGGATCCGTCCTTGCAGAATTTGACCATTTCCGCGCCGGTGATAGTGTCGAGAAAGGTTTCGGCGCATTCCAGCTCGATCTCCGCCGGGCGGGTGAAATTGCAGCCATGGCGCAATGCTTCCTCGGCGGCTTTTACGACGGGCGGATAGGCATGGCCGAGCCCGACGGCGCGGTTGCCCATGCCATATTCGATATATTCATTGCCGTCGGCGTCCCACACATGCGAGCCGAAGCCGCGCCGGATGAACCCCGGCGAAAGCACGGGATATTGATCGTCGCCCTTGGCATAGGTGTGGCTGCCCCCTGGGATCAAACGATGCGCTTGTCTGCGAAGCCGTTCGGACTTATCGAACTGCGGCGTCTGTTCGTTCATGGCAAATCCAATGATCACAAGGCTCAGGAGTCCTGCCGGTGGCGGCAGGGGTTCATCGGGCCAGTTTAGGTGGTTTCACCGGGATTTCCCTTTCGCAATAGGGCGGATGTTTCCTACCGCGGAAGGCGTAAGGAGGCGCTCAGACGGATGGAGCGGCTGCGTGGAGCCGTTCCTGGACCAGCCGCAGCCAGTTCTTGACCGGTTGCGGCAGATAGGTGCGCAGGCTGGTGCGTAGCCCGGCGGGAAGGCTCCATTCCGCAAGTGGCAGTGGAGCCAGGATGGGCGGATCGGCTTTGACGGCGGCTATGAGTGCCGCGTAGGAGGCCGCCATCCTGGTCGTGGTGAAGCCGCTTTCGGCCTTGGCCCGTGCTGCGCGCGACATGGCTAAAAGAAGAGCTGAACTCATGCGGATAGTCTCGATATGTTGGACCGCCTGCCGCCAGTCGCCGACCGGGAAAAGCATTCCGTCGGCGCCGTGATCGACGATCGTGTCCGTGACGCCCCTGATTTCGGAAGCGACGGGGATGCAACCCGCCGTCATGGCCTCTATCAGCGACATCGGAGACCCCTCGAAACGCGACGGCATGACGAGGACGTCATGCGCGGCGAGCAGATCCCTGACCTTTTCATGTGGGATGCCGCCTGTGAAGGTGACGCGGCCGTTGTGGGCGGCGCACTGCTTGCGGAGCTTCGGCAGGTCGGGACCGTCGCCGGCAACCGTCAGCGTCACGGAAGGCGGCAGGCGGTCCATCATGCGCGGCAGCCAGAAGACACCCTTCGATGTATCGTCAATCCGGCCCAAAAACAGAAGCCGCAATCCGCCTGGGGGTGGGGCGCTGCGCGGATGGGAGCCCGCATCCGTGAAATCGACGGCATTCGCGATCGCCGCGGTCCTCTCGGGCGGAAAGCCGAAGCGAGAGATGAGATCGCCGCGGCAACGCTGCGATACGCCGATCGTCGCATGCAGGTGATCACGGATGGAAGCGGCAGCGGCATAGGTTGCCGGCGTTATGGTATGGACGATCATGAAACGCAGCACATGCGGCGGGAGATAACGGACGATATTGGTCTCCAGCCGGTCGGCAAGCACATTGATGAAAACGCCGTCGATGCCGTTTTCCTCGATGAACCGCAGCAGCACTGCGGCGCGCTCTTTTTCGCCGAGCCTGCCCCGCGGGTCGAGCGCATCGCCGATCGAAAGTTCGGTGCGCCACCGCTCATCGGTCTCCACATCGGTTTTGCCGGTGCTCAGCCAGCGGATTTCGATGCCGGAGGGCGCCAGCCCGTGCCGCAACTGTTTGAAGACGGAATAGGTCCCGCCGATATGCGGGCGGGCGAAATAAGCAAATCTCATGACTGCCCCATTTGCTGTCGGGTTGCACGGACCGGCCTTCAACGTAGTCGATCGCGACAGCATCGCGGATCGGCAATGGTAGGTAGCGGGCTCCGCCAATCGGATGGATCGGCGAGGGCCCCTTTCGCCTTCATGATAATTTCGCCGTCACCGGCATGTGTTTATGCTTCTGAGATCGATGGACTCGTTTCCACCCTGTTGTTGTTCGGAGTATCAGCGAATGAGGATCGGTCTCTTCGGGCAGTTCGGTTCCGGAAACTCGGGGAATGACGGTTCGCTTGAAGCCATGCTCGCTTTTCTCAGGAGAACGGTGCCGGATGCCGAATTGCTGTGCATCTGCCCCCGGCCGGATGTGGTGCGGCGGCAATATCGGCTGGAGGCCGTCGCCATCAGCGGCGATCAGCCGCAAAACCGGCTTCTGCGTCTCGCCGATACCACCTTCAAGCAGATGCCGCGCCGCATCGGGGATTTCTTCGCTGCCATCCGCATTGCCAGGAAACTGGACCTCATCATCATCCCCGGAACAGGTATTCTCGATGATTTCTGCGAATCTCCGCTCGGCTGGCCCTATGTGATCTTCCGCTGGTGTCTCGCGGCGCGGCTAGGCGGAGCGAAACTCGCCTTTGTCAGCATAGGTGCGGGACCCATTCGGCATCCGTTGAGCCGAATCTTCATGAAATCCGCCGCCCGTATGGCCTGCTATCGGTCCTATCGGGATCAACCGTCCTATTCTTTCATGAAGGGCATCGGCCTCGATGTCGCGCGTGATCGGGTCTATGGCGACCTCGCCTTCGGGCTGCCCGTTCCGGAGGAAAGCCGGCTAAGCACGGCTTCTGTCATGACTGTCGGCGTCGGCGTCATGGCCTATTCCGGATGGAAGAAGGAAGGGAGCGATGGAGAGGCGATCTATCGAGCCTATCTCCAGAAGATGTCCGACTTCGTCGCCTGGCTGCTCGCGCAGGGAATGGCGGTAAGACTTTTGACGGGCGGCGTCGTCGACCGGCAGGCTATCGGGGATCTGCTGGCGATCGTGAATAGCGGTCCGGAGAATGGCGCCAGCTGCAAGATCGTTGCCGAGGAGATGTCCTCCTTGCATGATTTGATGCGCCAGATCGTGCAGACGGATTTGGTGGTCGCCACGCGCTACCACAATGTGATCTGCGCGCTCAGCACTGGACGTCCGGCGATTTCGCTCGGCTATGCCGAAAAGAACGACGAGCTTCTGATCCGTACCGGACTGGCGGAATTCTGCCATCATGTCGAGACCTTCGACACGGAAGCGCTGGAGATGCAGTTCTCATCCATGCTGGAGAGATATCAGGAATTGAAGCACAAGGTTCGCTATGGCGTGGAAACATTCCGTGCCCAGCTGATGGAGCAGGAAGATCTGCTGCGCGACAAGCTCATGGGATTGCCTGTCAATAATCGCGGCGCTGCTTAGAGACACCTGCCTTCAAGCCATTTTGACATCCACGATATTGCTGGCGCCGATCAGGGCTCTGAATCGTCGGACCGTATCCGGTCGCCGCAAGAGATAGCCCAGCGGCGGAAGAATGGCGGTGCGCGGCCGCAGTCTGAACGCCAGCTTCAGAAGCTCCATCGCGCCGGGCTCGCGGCGCTGAATATGTGAAACGGCGGACCAGTAGGCGCGTTCGGCGATCCCCCGCCGTGCAAGCCGCCGCAGATAGGTGCTATCGGGCATGTCCTTGCCTTCATGAGTGAAGAAGCATTCGGCGGCCTCCGCGGTATGCAGGATATGCATGATCTGCCGGGCTCTCAGTTCACTCGAGCGGTTTGCGTCATGCGAGCGGATGCCTGCCTGGATGCAGTCGAGCTCCGCGATGCTGCCGTGAAGCGCCAACCGCAGCCACACATCGTAATCGTCGCTGTGGGGGAGCTCTGTGCGGTAATAGCCGACGCGCTTCTGCACGCTGGTCCTGATGACGATGGATGGCCCCGGTATCTGGAAAACGCCGAGCCTGCAGAACTGTTTGATGAAAGCGCGGCCTTGATGCAGGCGATAGGGGACATGCACCGGCTGCCGGTTGATATCCGGAATGGGCTCGTTTCCTCTTATCGCCACGTCACGGCCATAGGTGAAAGCGACGTCGGGCTCGCGGTCCATGATGGCGGCTGCGCGCCGCAGCGCGCCGGGGACGAGAAAGTCATCGGCGAAGAGCAAAAGAAAATAATCCGATCGGGCCCAGTCGATGCCCTCGTTGAATGAGGAATGCGGCCCGAGATTTTCCCGGCGCAGCCGCAATTCGACGCGTGGGTCGCGGGTGGCTATCTCCCGTGCGACATCGACGCTGCCGTCGGTCGAGGCATTGTCGATGATGAGCAGCCGCAGATCGTCGATATCCTGCGACAGCACGCTGTCGGCGCAGGCCCGGAGATAACGCCCGTAATTATAGTTGGGGATCAGAATATCGACGCTGCTCATCGCTTCACATGCTCCCGGTCGAATTCATTCCGCAGGCGTGACGCTGGATGGGCCGGCTGCATTTTTCCCGGCTCCCCGCAGCGGCATCAATGGCCGAACCTTCTGCCAGATACGGTCGACTTCCGTGAGGAACGGATGGCGTGTCTTCACCAGTGCCGTCAGCCAGCCCATGATGGCGAGGATACCGGCGAGAAAGCCGGCAAGCGGCGATATGTCGAGGTCGAAGCCATGGGCCGCAATGACAATGACCGGCCCGACCATGGCGCCTGCGGTGACGATGGCGCTTGGCCGGATGGCCTCCATCAGATGCGCCCATTCGAACTGCACGTGCTTCCTCACGAAGTAAAGCGACACCATCATCTGGAAAGGCAGGGTTATGAACTGGCTGAGCGCCAGCGCCGTCAGCCCCCAGAAGGCGGCGCTGCATAAAACCACGGCGGAAGCGATGCGCGCGATGCAGTTGGAAACGAAGGCTTCGCGGTTTTCCCCCAGCGCGATCAGCAGCGGGTATGTCAGGATGACCGGAAACCAGAATGTGCTCGCCAGGCACAGGATGGCGACGATGGGAGGCGCATCGCTCCAGTTTTCGCCAAGGATGATGCGCACTGTGGGATAGGCGAGCAGCGCCAGCAGGATCTGCGAAGGCCAGTAGACGACGGTGATGTAGCTGATCGCCCGCAGATAGGAAGCACGCAAACTTTCTCCCTGGCGCACCTGCTCGGCGAGGACGGGGAACGCGACGGAAAATACAGCTGACAGAAACACCCGGTCCGGCAAGCTGCAGACGGCGTTGGCGCGGTTGAATATCCCAACCGAACTGGGCGTCATGATGCGCCCGAGCAGGAGCTGCGGCAGTGTCTCGTATATTTTGTTCAATACGGACGTCGCGCCCATATAGGAGCCGAAATGTAACGCATCCCGCAGCGACGAAACACTCGGGCGGAAAATCGATACGACCGGGCGCGCGGCGAATGCGAGCAGGGTGGTGGTCAGCGCCCCGGAGAGCAGGCCGAAGGCAAAGCTCATGTGGCCACCGCCGAAAACCGCCAGGCCGATGGTGGTTGACGCCGCGACGGCGCTTCCCACCGTCCGGACCCGGGCGAGAATTCCGAATGCCATGTCGCGGCGCAACAGCGCGATTGTCGGAAGCGACAGGGTTTCGATGAATGCCGCGACGATGAGAAGATCGAGAAAATACAAAAGCGACCTGTCATGGTAGAATTCCGCCAGCCAGCCGCGTCCAAGATAAAGCAGCAGGGAGAGCCCCGTGGTCAGGGCGAGGAGGACGGTGAACGAGGTCCGCACGTCCTGTATATCGACATGATCGCGCTTGATGAGGAAGTCCGGGCTGGCAAACTCGCGCAGCGAGAAGACGATGGTGCCGATTCCCAGTCCGATCACGCCAAGGCCGATTTCCGCAGGCGTGAGCAGCCGCGCCATCGCCGCGATCGTGCCGACCCCGATCAGCAGTCCCAGATATTGCTCCAGGGTGGCCATGAGGAATGCCTGGCGGAACCTGCTCATGCGTCGTCCCGTCCCATAATCTTGCCGGCTTTCCGGCACCGGGTCATCGTTTCTGCGGGCGGGTACGATCCCGTTTCGCTCATTCCAGTGCTCCCTCGAGAGGGCGCAAAGAACCATCGTTCCATCACGGAATATGCGTGCCGGATAGGTTTCCTCCGCCCGGTCTGAAGATAAGCCGTTCTGCCGTTCGGAAAACGTCGCCAATCTGCGTAAGGCTTAGGCCAAAAGGATGAGCCGAAGAGTTTCGGGGAGAAGCCTGATGTCCTACCCTCATCGGTTGTTCTTTCCTTCCCTTATGCGGCTAACCAGATTGCTGGCCGCCATCATATCGGCAGTGCTTTGCGACCCGGCTTGATCGAGTGTCGTCTCCGCATCGATTTCCGCGCGCGACAGGACGCCGTTGGCCTCGAGCGCGAGCAGGAGGGATTCGCATATGGAAGGGGTAGCGATGGCAACGGCCCGTGCGTCTGCAACCATGAAATTCTCCATTTTATCGTTATGATCATCCGCTGCGAAGATTTCTGTGACGGCTGGCAAAGCTTCGATTCTATTCGGTTGATCAAAGGCATGCCTTTTCGCAAATCAGCTCCGGCTTAGTCACTATTGAGCGGTGATCTTACCCATTTCGGCGGAGCGGCCTCTATCCAGAGGCGTGACGCTTCCCCTGATTTGCCAAGTCGTCCCTGCCGCCGCCTCCCAGTAGAACCTTCAGACGCGTGGACGCTGCTTGCGCGGCGTTTGACCGCCGGAAATCGACCGGAATTTGGGAGGACGAATTGGCGAGCTATCATCTCAGCATATGGACTGCGTTTTTCCTGTCGGTTGTTCTGAACATCAGCCTGAAGCGCTTTGCCGGTGAATGGCATTTCCTGGACTTTCCAGACACGCGAAAGCTGCACGAGGGTGCAGTCCCGCTTTGCGGTGGGATCGCTATCTTTGCTGCCTTCGTCATAGCCAATATCTGGCTGGAGAACGCGATGCAGCTCTCCTGGCCCGTTGTATCAGGCTTCTGCATTATCTTGGTCTTCGGTGCGCTGGACGATCGTTTCGGCCTGCCCGCACTGCCGCGACTTCTGATTCAGACCCTCGCCGCCTATATGATTATCGGTATCGGAGACGCGGCTCACCTCAATCTTTCGGTCATCGTTTCGCCCGAACTGGCGGATCAGCTTTCTCCGATCATCATTCCGATGGCGGTATTCTTCATCGTTGGCATCATCAACGCCGTCAACATGACCGACGGCGTCGATGGGCTTGCCGGCGGCAGCGCCGCCGCGTCGCTGTTCTGGCTGGCGCTTCTCGCACTTCATGCGGGATATGCCTCGGTCATGATGCAATCCCTGATCCTGCTTGCCGCGGTGGTCGGCTTTCTCGGTTTCAACTTGCGTCACCGCTGGCGCATGAAGGCCAGTGTCTTTCTCGGTGATGCGGGCAGCACGCTGCTCGGCGCGGCTATAGGCTGTTTCATCATCGCCTTGTCCGTGGGCAAGAGCGGGTTGCCATTCCCCGTCCTGCTCTGGCTGGTCGTCATTCCGGCCATCGACACGCTCAGTCTCATTGTCCGTCGTATCGCGGCCGGACGCAGCCCGCTTTCCGCCGATCGGTGGCATCTTCATCATCTGTTGCTGCAGACCGGCCTGTCGCCGGCCAGGACGACCGTCGTGCTCGTCGCTCTTTCGGCACTATGCGGCGCCGTTGCCTATCTCGGCATCATCTTCCGGGTGCCGGAAGAGTTGCTGGTCGTCGGCCTCGTCGTTCCGGCGGTTCTGCACACGGTCTTCGTCCTCCGGATGACCACCGGCCAGTCCCGCGCGGCGCTTCACCTGCCGCGTCCTGTAAATCCACAAACGACCATTCCCGGAGCTGCACCATGAGCATTTCGGTTCTCATCATGACGCTGAACGAGGAAGCCAATCTGCCCGCCTGCCTCGCCTCGCTTTCATGGAGCGACGATATCGTCATCCTCGATTCTTTCAGCACGGACCGCACGGTCGAAATCGCGGAGGCGGCGGGCGCCCGCGTCTACCGGCGGGCCTATGACAGCGAAGACCGTCAAAGAATGTATGGTCTGACCGAGATCGAGTTCAAATACCCATGGGTCTATACCCCCGATGCCGACGAGATCACCCCGCCGGATCTGCGTGACGAGATGCTGGCCATTGCCCGTGACCCGACCCGGCCCGAAGCGTTTTTCAAGGCGCGCTACAAGAACATGTTCATGGGCCGCTGGATCCGCCGCAGCAGCCTTTATCCGACCTGGATCACCAGGTTGGTGCGGCCGGACAGGGTGCGTTTCGAACGTTCCGTCCATTCGCGCTGCACAGGCGACGGCCCGACCGGCGAACTGAAGTCCCATTTCATCCACTACAGCTTCAACAAGGGCCTTGAAGCCTGGTATGACAAACATAACCGCTATTCCTCGGTGGAAGCCGATCTGTCGTCGGGCCGGAGACTGGACCGCAAGATCGACTGGAAGAGCCTGTTCAGCGCCAAATCCGATCTCCGGCGGCGCGGCCTGAAGGCTCTCTCCTACAGGCTGCCCTTCAGGCCCACCCTGCGGTTCCTCTATATGTATCTGCTGCGCGGCGGCTTTCTCGACGGCAAGCCCGGTTATTTCTATTGCCGCCTGCTTTCCGCCTATGAGTTCATGATTGTGGTGAAGACCGAGGAACAGCGTCAGCGTCCGCGGGGATTTGCCGGGTGAGTACCGCCAATGCGAGGCATGCGTCCGCGCCGGGTGATATCGATAGTCGCCGCCCCATCCTTCTGCGCGGGGCGATCCTTTGCGCCATGCTTGCGATATGCCCGCTGGCGGCCATCTTCTGGGCCGATCCCCAGCTGACCATACGCGGCGAAACCGGCAAGGCCGATGTGATCGTCGTTTTGGGCGGAGACGGTCCGGCCCGGGCAGTTCATGCATCTGAACTCTGGCTTGAAGGAACGGCGCCGATCGTGCTCGTCAGCGGTGACGGCGACTGTCTTTCCATCCGCCGCGATATGATCCGCAACGGCGTTTCGCCTTCCGCCATCCTGGTCGAGTGCCTGTCGGGCAGCACATGGCAGAACGCGCTTTATTCGGCACCATTTCTGGAACGATTGAACGTCCGCAACGCCGTGGTGGTGACCAACTGGTTCCATTCGCGCCGCGCGGTGGAAAGTTTCGCCAATACATGCCCCCGCATAAACTGGATGTCGTCCGTCGTCGAACCGCCGGAAACTTTCTTGGAAACCGTCTTCGGCCCCTACGGCATCGCCATCCTCAAGGAATATCCCAAGCTGCTATGGTACAGGCTGAGGTTTTTTTCTGCAGATCGAGTGCCTGAAGCCGACGCCACAGCGCCATCCTGTCTCGATGTGGAGCAGCGGACATGAACTGGCTGGTGACCTGGATATTCGTCCTCATCGTGGCGTGGTATTTCACCGCCGGAATCCTGCGGCCGGAAAAGATGTATCAGTTTCCGTTCCTGGCCGCCGTGATGACGCTGGGCTTCATCATTCCTCAGCTTCCGAGCCTGGCAAGCGATCCCTTCCTGCCTTCCGGCGCTTATGTCAAAACCATGCTGATGGCGATTCTCTGCCTTGTGATGCTACGGTTCGGCTGGTCGCAAACGGCGCGGCCCTTCACTTTCCTGAACCAGACCTTCAGCCAAAGGCGGCTTTTAATCGCCGCGGCGTTTCTTTCCATCGTCGGGGCCTATTTCTATTTCCTTTTGAGCCGTCTGCCGGGCGAAATCTCGATCGGTGTGCAGATGACCGGAACACCGGTCGTCTATCTCTTTTTCGCCCGCCTCATGACCTACGGATTGGCGATAGCGCTCTTGTGCTTTACCCGCCGCCCGACGCTCACCGGCGCGCTCATCATCGGCTTCGATCTGATCTTCTATTTCGATCGCATCATCGTGACAGGCAAACGCGCCGAGGCGCTGGAACTGGTCATGATGATATTGCTTGCCGTCTGGTTCCATCGCCGCTGGATCGTGCCGCGTTCGGTCATGATCGCGGGGATCCTCATCGGAAGCTTTTTCATGACCAGCATGTCCGATTATCGCCAGATAACACGCGCCAATTCCGGCCCGGTCTGGGACTACGTGCTGGAAATCGATGTCGTTGGCAATTTCGAGGAAACGCTCAAGGAAGGCGGGCTGGAGATGCGCAATGCCGTGCAGCGCATCGATGAGATCGACCGCAGGCTGGAATTCGATTATGGCAAATTCCATTGGAACAAGCTGGTTTTCACCTTTGTTCCGGCTCAACTCGTGGGAACGTCGTTCAAGGACGCGCTCAGGCTGAACACGCCGAAGCCCGAGCGCAATTATCAGCCTTTGACCGGCACGACCGAAACCGGGTTCGTCGACGCTTTCTCCTCATTCTGGTATTTCGGCGCCGTCAAGTTCTTCCTCCTTTCCTATCTCGTCTGCCGGATATGGAAATCCGCCATGGCCGGCGGGGCGACGGCGCAACTCGTCTATATGATGTCGATCGTTCCAGCCATGCATGCGATCTCGCATCAAACGGACTGGGTCGTGCAGGTCTGGATCCACATGGCGCTGTTTCTGGTGCCGATTCTGGCTTTTGCCAGGTTCCGGGGTATGGCGCTCCCGTCGATCGTCGGCGGCTATCGTGCACCGGCTCCACAGTTATCCTGGAGGTAATGCCGATGCTGTCGCGCTATTCCGATCCGCATTCCCTGCCTTCAGCATCAGCGCCGCTTCTCGGCGGGCCGACCTTCGCGCTTCGCCATCGCCTGATGCGGCTGGTCTGGTCGGCGGCGTGGCTTCTCCTCGCCGCCTGGACGCCATCCTTCATGTGGCGTTGGCGCGGCCTGATCCTGCGCGCCTTCGGAGCGCAAATCCACAGAACGGCGATCGTGCGCGGCAGTGCGCGCATATGGTGGCCGGCGCATCTCTGCATGGGCGCCCATTCTTCACTCGGGCCCGGCGCCATCTGCTACAATGTCGCGCCCGTAAGCCTTGCGGATTTTGCCATCGTCTCGCAGCGCGCGCATCTTTGCACCGGAACGCATGATATCAATCATCCGGATTTCCCGCTCAAATCCCGGCCGATCTCGGTCGGCATGCATGGCTGGATCGCGGCGGAAGCGTTCGTCGGACCGGGCGTGACGGTGGGCGAGGGTGCGGTGTTGGGCGCGCGCGGCGTCGCCTTCAGGGATCTCGATGCCTGGACGGTCTATGCCGGCAATCCTGCCCGCGCCGTAAAGACGCGCCGCTTGATATCCAGGACCGCCGCATAGGCCTCGATCGTGCGGTGGGCGATTTTCGGCCATGTGTAGTGCTGCCGAACCAGCGCGCCGCCTCTCTCGCCCATGGCACGCGCCGCCAGGGGATCGCAGAGAACGGTCGCGAGCGCATCGGCGACGGCGGCCGCATCGAGGCTGCATATCAGGCCTGCACCGGAGCTCTCCACCTCGGGAAAATGGCAGGCATCGGTGATGACCACAGGCAGCCCACAGGCAAGCGCCTCGGTAATAGCCACGCTGAAACCTTCCTGCCTGCTCGGCAGGCAGAAACATTCCGCCTCGCGCATCGCATCGATCTTTTCCCGGCCGTAGACCGGGCCGGTGATATGCACGCGGTCGGACAGGCCCTTTGCGGCGATCGCCCGCTTGAAAGCCTCGCCGGCCCCTTCATCCGGCCCGGCCACGACGAGATCGACATCGGGGCACGAAGCCGCGGCCATGGCGAAGGCTTCGGCCAGGATGTCGAGACCTTTCTTGTAATGCAGACGCGAAAGGAACAGGATGAAACGCCTGTCGCCGAGGGCCGGAATGCGACGGCGGAATGTGCCGCTCCTGCCGCCAGGCTCGAGTTCCTCGAGGAAAATGCCGTTCGGAATGACGACGCTTGGAGCCTTGAGGGCAAGCGGTTCCATCAACTGGGCTTCGTCCGCATTCAATGCCTGGATGAAGGCCGCGCCGTCGAGCATCCGGCGATAACCGGCGATAAGCGCAAGTTGCTTTTTCCAGGCTTTCTGTTTCAGGCTCCAGACGTCGAGCATGCCCGCGGGGCGCACGCAATAGGCAATGCCGCGCCGCCGCGCCAGTGCGGCGGCGGCAGGCAGGATCGCCTCCCACACGCCATGCAGATGCACGAAATCGGCCCCCGCCAGCAGACGGCGCAGGCGGCGGCGTGCACGCGGCGCGAAAAGCCTCTCCATGCGCCTCGGCATGGGCAGGATGTGGCGCTGCACCTTGCCGAAATCGGGGATCGCGGCTGCCGCCAGAAACGACCGTCTCTCGATTTCCGGATTGCCATAGCTGACGAGATGCACATCGTGCCCGAGCGCCGCCTGGGCAGCGGCGAGACGGATGACGACGGCCTGCGGACCGCCCTTGGCCGGATCGACCGAACCGATGACATGGATAATTTTCATGGGATGATCTTCATGACGCCAGCCTCACATCGGCGGGTTCGCAGACCCGTTGCAGATATTGGCCGATGACGACGCACAGGAACGCCCGCGACCAGGCCGGCGTCTCCGGTTCGGCGGCAAAGATATCCCATATCGCATCGACGCCGGCGGGCGCGAGCAGGCCGCATTCCTTCAGGCTCTCGATGCCGCTGCGGCAGACATCGAGGAGCGGCCCGGTCATCCATCGTCCGATCGGCAGGGCGAAACCCGATTTCGGCTGCGAGAGGAGTTCGGGCCGCAGGATATCGGCGAAGGCCGCGCGCAGAAGATGCTTGGGGCTCCCGCCGGCCGGAAGACGGATATGCGCCGGGATGGAGCCCGTCAGGTCGAGCAGACGGCGGTCGAGGAACGGCACCCGGACTTCAAACCCGTGCGCCATGCTGTTGGCATCGCCATCCCTGAGGAGCATGTTGCCGAGATAGAATCTGCTCTCCAATAGCGAAACCGTCCATGCGGGGTCGTTTTCCTCGATGGAAAGCGCATCGATCTCATGTGGATCGTGGAAATCCGCCGTAAGCCCCGCCGCGACATGATTCAGGCCGAGACGGCGAAGCTGCGCCGGCGTCATCAGCCGCCGTCGCTGCATGTAGAGGCTGACGAGATCGCCGTCGCAGCCGGCGATCGCCGATGCTTTCGCTCGTGTGCTGGCCGAGCGTCCGATGGTCGCGATATCGGCAAGACGGCGGCGAAGCCCGGGCGGAAGTGCTGATACGGGACGCATCATCCGCTGAAGCATCGGCACGTCGCGGAAGGTGGAATAGCCGCCGAACAGTTCATCGCCGCCCTGGCCGGAAAGCGCCACCTTGATGCCGTGCGCGCGTGCGGCCTTCGATATGACATAGACATTCAGGCCGTCGATGGAGGGCTGATCGAGCGCATCGAGCCAGGATGTGACCGCATCAAGCGCATCGCCGCCATTGATGAGGCATTCCGTATGCTGGAGACCGAAGAATTCGGCGGTCCTGCTCGCCAGCGCCAGTTCGTTCATGTCGGGGTTGTCGGCAAAGCCGACGGTGAAGCTGCGCAGATCGCGCACATGCCGCGACGCCGTGCCGGCGACGATGGAACTGTCGAGCCCCGACGACAGGAACAGTCCGAGCGGAACGTCGCTGACCAGATGATCGCGGACCGCCGCGTCCACCGTCTGCCGGACCGCCGCAATGGTGGCCTCCATGCCGAGTGCTGGATCGGGACGGGGAGGGCTCCAGTAGTGGATTGGATCATCTATCCGCCCATCCGCATGAAAGCGCTGCCAGCATCCCGCAGGAAAGGAACGAATGGCCTCGAACAGCGTGAAAGGATGCTGCATCGCGCCATAGGAGAGAAGCCCTGCCAGTCCCCTGACGCTCATCTCCTGCGGGGCGAGACCGGAGCGCAGGATTGCCCGCACCTCGCTGGCGAAGATCAGGTCGCGGTCATATGCCATGTAGAGCGGCTTGATGCCGAGCGGATCGCGCGCCAGCAGCAATTCGCCCGTCGCCGCGCGATGAAATGCGAAGGCGAACATGCCTTCGAGCCGCGCGATGCAATCGGGGCCCCACTCCACGAGCGCGTGCAGCAGGGTTTCGCTGTCGCTCGTCCCCCGGAAAGCGCAGCCGCGTGCCGCAAGTTCGCGCCTCAGCTGGCCATGATTGTAGATCTCGCCATTGAAGACGAGACGGTCGCCGGTTTCGGGATGGACCATCGGCTGCGCGCCGGCCGGCGAAACGTCGATGACGGCAAGACGCGTGTGACCGAGCGCCAGGACGCCGCTGCCGAAAGGCATGATGCTTTCGCCGCTGCCGTCCGGTCCGCGATGCCTTTGCGCCTGCACCATCCTGTGCAGCGCTCCGGCGACCGTGGGGCGATCCTGCGAGACGATGCCGGCTATTCCGCACATGAGGGGATATCCTCGCTTCTGTGGACGCCGGAGAGCACCGCCAACAGGCGTTCGCTATAGCGTTCCAGCGTGAATTCGGCCGCACGTGCAAGCGCATTTGCAGCCATACCCCGGCGCAAGGACGGGTCCATAAGCTGTTCCAAAGCGTCGACGATCGCACCCGCATCGCGGATAGGCACGATGAATCCGTCTGTCCCGTGCCGCACGACGCTGCCCGTGTTTTCGGTACAGATCACGGGCAGTCCCGCCGCCAGCGCCTCATAGACGGCGGTCGCCGAGCCCTCGCAGATCGATGGCAGCAGGAACACATCCGCCCAGGCATATTGCTCCAGCATTTCGCTGCGCGGCACCGCACCTTTCAGTTCGACGACGGCCTCCAGTGCGGCGCGTGCCTGGGGCAACACAGTGCAGGGACCGACCATGCGGAAGATCGCCCGTCCACGCATGCGTCTTGCAGCCTCGAGAACATAGGGCGAGCCCTTGCGCAGGCAAATCTCGCCCGCGGTCAGTATACGCAGCGGCCCCGGCTCGCGCTCGCGCCGCGCCACAATGAAACGGCTGTCGATCCCATAGGGAACGACGGTGGCGCGCGCGGCGGGACAGCCGCTTTCGATCACATGGCGGCGGACGAATTCCGATGGACAGATGACGATATCGGCAAGCGCCCATTCGGCCCGCTCGCGCGCGATGAAGGCTGCGGCAAAAGGATCGTCCGTGGCGGGCATCTGCCAATCCGGAAAAGCGGCGTCCTCCTCGCTGACAAGCCTGTCCACCACATCGCGCGGGGCGATCATCTGCTCGACCGCGGTCCACAACCCGCGGGTGCGCGCCGTTTTCAACTGCTCCAGCGCCTCTCCGCTGAAGGCGTAGATGCCGGCAGCATCGTGGAAGCCTTCGGCAGCGACGAGGGTGCCGAAACGTTCGCCGGCCCAAAGTGCGTTCGCCGTTTCGTCGGAGCGGCTCTTTCCGGCAAGGCGCCTGATGGCGGAATAGAGCCCGAAGGATGGAAAGGTCGTCGTCCTGTCAGGCGGAATATCATGGGGCACACGCCCGACGAGCCGCCGGATTGCCAGCGGCAGCGTGCGCGGCGGAAGCGCTTGTAAGAGCCGGGGCCAGCCCTTCGTGGCGCAGATATCGGTATAGAAATGCGCAAGCCGTCCGTCGCCCGCCAGAATGCGCGGCACGGCATAATGCATCCTGGCGCCGAGCTGGCTGACGACGATGCTTCCGCTCATCGCAGCACTCCGCTGGACAGCGACGGTACGGTGGCCGGTTCGTCGGGCGCGGCGAGACGGGCGACCGCCGAATGCCAGACGCCGGTCCCATATTCACGCGAATAGGCGGTTTCCAGGAGATATCGCGCATTGTTGCCCATGGTGGCCCGGAGCAGGGGCGACTGTTTCAAGCGCAGAATGAAATCGATCAGCCCGGCGACATCCCCCGGCTTCACAGCCTCGCCGCATTCGAATGTCCGCACCGACGAAGCGATTTCGCCATCGGGATCGCCGATGAAGATGGTCGGACGTCCGGCTGCCAGAACGCCGTAGAACTTGCTCGGCACAATGCAATATTCGAGTTGCGGCAGCAGCGATACGAGATGCAGATCCGCCACGCACAGGCTTTCTGACAGGTTCTCCGCCGGCTGGAACGGCTTTAGAACCACATTGCTCAAGCCCCTGCGCCTGACCTCGGCCTCGACGAACGGCCTTTGCTGCCCGTCGCCGATGAAGAGGAAACGGATGCCCTTCACGCCCATGAGCTTTTCGGCGGCGTCGAGCACGGTGATGAATTCATGCGCCCGGCCGAAATTGCCGGAATATCCGATGACGAAGCTGCGGCTCAATCCCCACGCCTTGCGCAGTCCGTTCTCCTTCGGCTGCACGGGCTGGATCTCGTTCTTGTCGGACCAGTGATGAACGACGCTCAGATGCTCTTTTGTCACGCCTTGGCCGGCCAGATGGTGTGCCATCGCTTCGATCGGGCATATCGTCAGGGCGGAGCGGCGCATCGACCAGTTGCGCAGTGCAAGCGCGACCCTGCCCGAAAGATTGTCGGCGCGCATCATCCCGAGTTCCATCGCCGTTTCCGGGAAAAGGTCCATGACCCAGTTGACGAGCTTCGCTCCGCGAAGCCTGATCGGCAATGCGCTGCTCACCGCAAGAAGCGGCGGATCGGTGCACACAACGCAGATATCGTCGCGCTGCGCATGGCGCAGCCACCACGCCATCGCCGAGAGATGAAAGGTCGCGTAATCGATGGCCCGACCGACCAATGAACTTCGACCGAACCCTGAGGTCCAGATCCGGTGAACCCGCACGCCGTTGATGATCTCCTCCGCCGGGAGCACTTCGTCCGGGCGGTTATAATAATGGCGGCTGGCAATCGCCTCGACCTCGATACCCTCCCGTGCCAGTGAAAAGGCAAGGCTTGAGATCATCCGGCTCGTGGCCGACTGATCGGGATGGAAATAGCGGTTTGCAAAGAGGATTCTCATGGCGCCGACCCGTTTCTTCCGACCCAGAATTGCAGAACGGGCGATAGCTGGACAAGCAAGCCAAAGGCATTAGCGGTCTACCCGGGCTCGTATTGCGCTACCCCTTAAGGCGTGTCCGCCTGCCACGGCAAAGACCGAGGTTGATCCCGCTACCGGGCTGTTTCGCCCCTGCCTACACCCTCGGGTGAAGCGCGATGCGCACAATGGAGCGATTTCACCTCCTCTTAAAATAACCAAAACTGCTTTCTGAGCCATGCGTGGCGTTCCCGCCAGGAGACGTTTGCCATTCGCAAATCTCATCGCGGAAATGCTGGATTGGAATCTGCACAACATCACGAGGGAGGTCGGATGCAATGATTTTCATGGGACATCATACGGGACATGATCACGAACACGGGCAATTCCCTCTGCGTGGCAAACGCGTCTTTGTCGCCGGTCATGCGGGCCTGGTCGGCTCGGCGCTGGCGCGGCGTTTGAGAACGGAGGGCTGCACCGTTCTGACCGTTCAGCATGGGCAACTGGATCTGACCCGGCAGTTGCAGACGGAACGCTGGATGAGGGCAGAACGCCCCGACGCCGTATTCGTTGCGGCTGCCCGCGTCGGCGGCATCGCCGCGAATGCGCGCTATCCCGTCGAATTCCTTTACGAGAACATAATGATAGCCGGCAATATCATACATGCCGCGCATGAAACGGGCGTGCGGAAGCTCTTGTGGCTCGGGTCGAGCTGCATTTATCCACGCAATGCGCCGCAGCCGATCCGGGAAGAGATGCTGCTTACAGGTGCGCTTGAGGCGACCAATGAGGCTTATGCCATCGCCAAGATCGCGGGGCTGAAACTCGCCCAGTTCTATAACAAGCAATATGGCGATTGCTTCATTTCCGCCATGCCGACGAACCTCTATGGCCCGAATGACAATTTCGATCCCGAAACATCCCATGTCCTGCCGGCATTGATCCGCCGGATCCACGAGGCGAAGATGAGCGGTTTGCAAAGCGTGACGCTTTGGGGAACGGGGACGCCGCTGCGCGAGTTCCTGCATGTCGACGATCTGGCCGATGCGTGCGTGTATCTCATGAAGAACTACAGCGGTTGCGAACACGTCAATATCGGTGCTGGCGAGGAGATTTCGATACGCGATCTGGCAAGCCTGATTGCCGAAATCGTCGGCTACAGGGGCAGCTTCGCCTATGACACGACCAAGCCCGACGGCACGCCGCGCAAGCGCCTCGATACCTCGCGCATGGAGGCGATGGGCTGGCATGCCGGGATCGGCCTCAGGGAAGGCATCAGTGATCTCTATGCCCGTTGGTTGACCGCAATCGAGAAGCCCGAAATTGCAGCCGTGGCCTGATATGATACGAGATCGGCAGCCTTAGGCGTCTGGTGGAGATGGGCGAGCCGAAACGGCTCGCCGTCTTAGCATTACAGTTTCAATTTCTTTCGCGGTCTGAATCCATGGGTTTTGATGGTTCGGAGATCATGGATGACAGGTGCCTCGATCGAGGCGACGCTTGAACTTTGGGCGTCTTCAGATGACGGAGGAAACGGCCGATCAGTCCCTGGAACGTCACGCGGTCGCGGCCGACCAGCGTCGTTTCCTTCATCAGGCTGGTGCCGAGGATCGACTTCAACGCCCGCATGAAACGCCCCTCCGCGCCGTCCATATATTCATGAACGGCCGATCGGCCGAAATGCACGCTGCCGTCCTCGAGGCTGAAGAAGAGCGCGGACGGGATGGTGAGATGATCGCCCTCGACGGGGATCAGGAACGGGTCGCTGCCTCTTGCGCAGAGACCGACGGTGGAGTTGGTGGTGCCGAAATCGACACCACAATGAAAACGGCTCGCAAGGGCGTGGACCGGGGCGCGATGGCGCACCGCGAATGAGGGATGATCGGAAGGGGCTCTGTAGTCCATTGCAGATCGAATGGAAACCCTTACAGGCGGCCTCTCGCCGGGTGATCGCCACTTGATACCAATGCCGCACCGGGATCGAGGTGGTTGTCGGAAAGCACGATGCGCAGATCCAAAGTTCCAGCGCCCGAGTCGTTGAGATAACCGGCACGAAGGCCAAAGTTCCTCCCCAATCCGTCCTTCGGCTCAGAGGTCTGAACCAGCGGCACGCCAGGAGCCGTTCATGGCGCGAGCCGATGGTGCGTCGGCGCGTTCAAGCTCTTATCCATCCCGCGGTCGGCAGTGATCAGATCGCCTGGCCGATGTGGGCCAGCGCCTCTTTCGCAATGCCTTCAGTGCGCCGCCGCGCTGCTGTCGTCAATGTGGACATATGCATACACTTTTCGCGTAATGGCCGCCAGCACCAGCAGCGTGAAGGAGGCAACGATACAGCACACGGCGAAGCCGAGCGCAAAGCCGGTTCTGGCCGTTTCGAGCCATGCCGGCGCCGTTGCCCCGCCCAAAGTCTTGGCGATCTCGACCGCTCCGGCGAGCGTGGCTGAGACGGCCGTGGCCTGTGCCTCATCGAGGCTGTTCAAATCCACGCCATCCATCCATATGCGGTATACGACCGTGGCGAGGCTGCCAAGCAGGGCGATGCCGAGCGCACCGCCGAATTCCGCGCTGGTTTCGGATATTGCGGAGGCGGAGCCTGCGCGCTCGGGCGGGGCGGTGCCGACGATCAGGCCTGTCGTGGTGAGAATGACGGGGACAAAGCCTAGGCCGATGATCATGCTTGCGCCCAGCACGCCAAGGAGGCTTTCGGCATAGGCCGCGACCGCCATCGCCGCGGTTCCCGCCGCATTGACGAGCAGGCCGATCAGAACGGTCCGGACCGCGCCGAAACGGTTGGTGATGCGATAGGCCTGGAACGACATGATCGTGAAGACAAGTGCCGACGGGATCGACCACAAGGCGGCTTCCAGAGGCGAAAGTCCAAGCACCAGCTGCAGGAACAGGTTTTGGAAAAGGAAGACGCCGAAAACGAAGAAGACGCCGGCCAGATTGACCATGAGCGAGGCGGTGAAGGCCGGTATGCGGAAAAGGCCGAGGTCGATGAGCGGGTGAGCCAGCGTCTTCTGCCGGCGCACGAACAAAACGCCCACCAACAGGCCGATCAATATCGGGACCAGCTGACGCGTCTCGAAGCCATAGGCCGCCATATGTTTGAAGCCGTAGATGATCGGCAGGACCGTTGCCAGAGACAGCACGACGCTCAACAGGTCGAGCTTGCCGCCCTCATCGCTCCTGTACTCCGGCAGCAGAAAAGGTGCTGCGATGAGCAGCGCCATCATGACCGGAATATTGATCAGGAAGACCGACCCCCAGTGGAAATATTGCAGCAACACGCCGCCAATCAGCGGCCCCACAAGGCCTCCCAAAGCGAAAGCCGTGCCCCATATCCCGATCGCCCGGTTTCGCTCGGCTTCATTTTGGAACAGATTGACCACAAGGGACAGGGTTGACGGGGCGATCGTCGCACCTGCAATGCCGAGCAATGCCCGCGAAACAATCAATTGCTGGGCCGTGCTCGAGAAAGCGGCCAATGCGGACGCCACGCCGAAAGCGAAAGCGCCGATCAGCAGGACACGCCGACGTCCGATCCTGTCGCCGAGCGTGCCCATGGTGACGAGAAAGCCGGCGACCATGAAGCCGTAGATGTCGTTTATCCAGAGAAGTTCCGAGGCGGACGGGTCGAGATCGGCCACGATCGCCGGCATTGCGAGAAACAGGACGGACAAGTCCATGGAATAGATGAGGCAGGCGATCGACAGAACGCAAAGGCCGACCCACTCGCGACGCCCTGCCAGTCGCCCGCCTTCTCCAGCTATTTTTCCGTGCATGAATTTCTTCCCGATCTCGCAGAGTTCGCGGGACCATATGGGAAGTGAAAACCGCCGGCAACTGACATGATGGATTGCCTCCTGCCCGCGTAGCATGAGATTGGCCGCCGGCCAAACCCGGCGGGGATACTGATGAACGTGGTGTCGCGCGGTCTGGCGGGGAAACGAACGCAGAAGCACCATGCGCCGAGATTTGTCGTCAGCATGTCGCCGAGCGCGACGCCGCGGTGCGGATATATGAAAGCAAAGGATGACGTTCGCAGCGCGACACCCGAAACCACGCCGGTCGAGACGAAGTTTCCCGGTGACGTGTGAGTGCGGAGATGTTCCTTCATCTTGCGCCGATAGAGGTCGGATGGCCTCCAAAAGGCCCGCGGTTCATGGGCGTTGGATTACCTGAAATGCCGGCCCGGTCAAAACGCCCTGAATCTTGGAAGCGTTCCATGCACGGGAGATGGAACGCTTCGGCCAAGCTTCATTGGTGGAGGTTGAAATGGCAGATGCAACGCCGGGTGCGCGCAACGGGCAAGCGACAGGCCAGCGCCCGAGCTGAGCCGCGCCTGGCGCTTTTTTTGAGGTTACTTCACGCGCTCCCAGACGATGCGAATGTCTGTGCCCTCGGGACGCCGGAAATTCTCGATCATCTGGTCGCCGTCGACCACCATGCGAAGTTCCTCGCGCGTGCGCTCGCTGCCGACCCAGTTGGGAAAGGTCGAGCCTTCGACACGGTTGCCGCTGAACTCGCCATTTTCGTCGACGGTGTATCGACCAAAAAACCCCATGCTGCCCGCCACCGCGGCGCGGTTTTCTTCATCCGTGCCTTGCCCCCGGACATCGGACGCGAATTTCGGGACCCGAGGATCGGTGAGGACCTCGACAAACGTCAGGTCCTCGGTGAACACGAGCCAGCCATGCGGATTTGGGCCATAGGCCGGCGCGTTCCTGCCTTGCGGATCGATGTGAGCCGACACCATCCGCCACGTCCCCACCACCTTGTTCATCGTCTGCGCCGTTGCCGGTGCGGCGACAAGCATGGCCGCGAAGACGCTTGCCACCAAACTATAAGCTTGCTGTTTCATGAGATTTCTCCCTTTAGCGATCCGCGGAAAAGGCCACGTCGCGCTGTGCACGAATGGCTCGAAGCCTCTCTTCGAGAGCACGGCTTATGCTTTCATATGCCGTGCTGCCGAGCGCCAGCCGCAGCGGCGGGCGCTCGGCGTCAGCGGCGGCGATGATCGCGTCGACTGTTCTGGCGGCGTCGCCCTTGATCTCGAAACTGCCGTCGGCGATCCCGCGCCGCACGTCGCCGGCAGGCGTTGCATCGTAGATCTTCGTCGGCGCGGCCGAATCGAGCCCCGCTGCGAATTTGGTGGCGGTCGGTCCGGGCTCCGCCAGGATGAAATCGATCCCGAACGGTGCCACCTCCTTGGCGACCGCTTCCACAAAGCCTTCGATGCCCCATTTGCTGGCGTGGTACAGGCTGAAATTCGGATATGAGATCTGCCCGCCTTCGGACGAGACCTGCACGATGCGGCCGCCGCCCTGCCGCCGAAGGTACGGCAGGCTTGCGCGGATCAATTGGATCGACCCGACGAGGTTCGTCGCGATCTGCCGGTCGATCTGTTCGTCGGTCACCTCCTCGGCAGCGCCGAACAGGCCATAACCGGCATTGCTGACGACGATATCGATCCGATCCAGCCGATCGAAGGCCCCGGCGACCGCGGCTCGCATCCCGTGTGTGTCGGTGACATCCAGGGCAATGACGTGAAGACCCGCCTCATGACGTTGCTGGAGGTCGGTCAGCGCATCCAGTCTTCGAACCGTCGCAACCACATGATCGCCGCGGGCAAGCAGCTTCTCGGTCATGATCCGCCCCAGACCGGATGAGGCGCCGGTGATAATCCAAGTCTTCGTCATTGTCTGACCTCCTGTTCTTCAGTGATATGCGTGAAAAATAGTGGCTCGACATTCGTGCTACTATGGGCAACAATCCGCATGTGGTGGTGAAGAATCCTGACCAATGGCAAGACCAACGCTCATCGATCTGACGGCTTTCGCAGCAGTCGCGGAGCAGCGAAGCTTCCGACAGGCGGCCGACGTTCTGGGCGTTTCGCGCTCCTCGCTCAGCCATACGATCGCGGCGCTCGAACGCAGCCTCGGTGTTCGCCTATTGCACCGGACGACACGCAGCGTTGCGCCGACCGAGGCGGGGGAGCGTCTTCTCAGGCGGTTGAAGCCGGTGCTGCAGGATCTCGATCAGGCGATCGACGCGGTCGCCGAGGATGGAGGGCATCCGAGCGGCGTGCTGCGGATCAATGGCGGCGAGGGCGCGATGCGCCTGCTGCTGAAGCGGGTTGTGCCCGTCTTCCTTGAGCGTTACCCGCAGGTCGCGCTCGACCTCGTCACCGACGGACGCCTTGTCGACATCGTCGAGCAGGGCTTCGACGCCGGCATCAGGCTCGCGGAAGCGGTGCCGCAAGACATGATCGCGGTCCCTTTCGGGGCGGATCTCCGCTTTCTGGCCGTCGCGGCGCCGTCTTATGTGGCGGCGGCGGGCCGGCCCGGCGCGCCGGAGGATCTCCGGCGACACCGCTGCATCCGGCAGCGCCTCCCGAGCGGAAAGCTCTACCGCTGGGAGTTCGAGAAGCACGGGCAGGAAATCGCTGTCGACGTACCGGGGGTGGTGACGCTCGATCATACAATGCTGATGGTGGAGGCCGCGGCGGATGGCATCGGTATCGCCTATGTGCCCGAGACGGCGGCGCGACCATGGCTGGACGACGGACGGCTGTTCGCCTTGATGGAGGATTGGTCGCCCGCCGTGGCGGGGTTGCGGCTCTACTATTGCGGCCATCGTCATGTCCCGGCATCGCTTCGGGCGTTCATTGATGTGGTCAAGAGCGTCGGCTGATCGGCGACGGGGCAGGGGACAGCGCCTCACGTCCATCCCATGACCACAGCGAAGCTGGCCGTGAAGCCCGGATTGCCGTTGCTCACTTCATGAAGCGGGCGAAGCCTTGCGGCATCGCCTCTATGCGTTCGAGAATGGCTGCCTTGGCCGCCGCGGCGCGTAGGCGCTCCTCATTGATCGGGCGTCCCAGCGCGATGTTCATCTTCAGCGTGTCATTGAGCAGCATCGCCTCCTGCGGCACGATGCCGACGGCAGCGTCCCGCACTGCGGACAGAACGGTTTGCCTTCTGTCTGCGGCCAGCGCATGCGCTTGAACCAGCCGTAGGCCGTCTCCTCGCGGACCTTTGCTAGGTCCATGACGGTGAGCGTCCGGCATTCCGGCGACAGCAGGAAGTGCTGCCCTTTCGGTTCTTTTTCGGACTCCGCCAAAGCTCAGTCCCTCCGCGGTTTGGACGGCGACTGAGCCGCGTATTTCCAAACCTCCGGACGTGGTGCGGACACGCGAAACCGATGCAGCAAGCTGCACGACGGTCGAGGCGATGGCGAATGGGATGGCAGTCATGTTCAGGCTCTAGGTTGCAGGCATACAGGGTCTGCGGCGGCCACTGGGCCACCGAAAAAAGTCAAAGCTGTATGTGTGCCGTCCTGAACATGGGACCGGGCTCATACCCGGAATGCGCACGGGAGCCGATCGGAAAAATGTACGATGGTTAATCGATGCCAGTGGCCTTGACGGCTAACTTAATTGCTATTATTATGGCACTTAAGTTAATATTATGGATATAAGTGCTATTATGATCACATTTAATATGACTTCCCCAAAGGAAATCATTGAAGGTGTCGCAACACGGATGAAGCGGCGGCGGATTGATGCCAATTTTACCCAACGAGAGCTAGCTTCCAAGGCTGGGGTTTCCTACGGCTCCCTGAGAGTTTTTGAGGAGACCGGCAAGGCATCCTTTGAAGCTGTCGTAAAGCTCGCATTCGCTTTGGAGGCAGAAGCTGAATTTGAGCGCTTGTTTCCTTCAAGGCCTCCAAAGACACTTGAAGACATCATCGGGCATCCGGCCAGGAAGAGAGTTCGCAAGAAATGAAGTTCAGGCCAATCACAAAAATGAGGGTGATTCTCGATCTCGAGGGGTCCCAGCGGAATATGGGAACGCTTGCCTGGAGTACCGAGGAACGCCGGGCTTACTTTGAGTACGCAGCCGAATTCATAGCCGCGCCACTGCTAATTTCACCGTTCCATCTCGGTGTGAAGGCAGGTCTTCTTCCATCTCAGCATGAACCGTTCAATGGGCTGCATGGGCTTTTTAACGACAGCATTCCAGATGGATGGGGACGCCTATTGCTGGATCGCCGCCTTCAAAAAGCGGGGGTAGACTACCATACGCTTACGGCTTTGGTCCGTCTTTCTGCGATAGGAACTTCCGGAATGGGAGCATTGGCTTTCGTCCCTGAACTCCCCGATGACAAGCATGGTGGAGGCGACTTGGACTGGTTCGTTGAGCAGGTTGAGCTTGTTCAAAATGAGATGGATACTGCTGAGATCGACGCATTGCAGGGAGCTCAGGGCGGCTCCGCAGGCGCGCGTCCCAAGATCATGATCGGCTTGAGCCCGGATCAGAATACCTTTGTGATCGATTACGGCCATCAATTGAAGCCTGGTCTCGAACGCTGGATGGTTAAATCGCGTAGCTCCGACGACCCAATAGATATCGGTGTCGAGGAGCACGCTTATGCGCTCATGGCGCGTGCCGCCGGATTGGAGATGGCTGATACGCGGGTGCTGCAGACAAAAAAGGGAAATCGTCTTTTCGCGACCAAGAGATTTGACCGCACACCGCAGGGGCGACTGCATATGCATACTGCGAGCGGTCTTCTCTATGCCGACCATCGACAAGCATCACTTGACTACGGTTCGCTTCACAAACTGACGCATATGATGACGAGAGACAGCGCGGAGGTTCTCCGCATGTTCGGTCACATGGTTTTCAATGTGTATGCACGGAACCGAGACGACCATTCGAAGAACCATTCTTTCCTGATGGGATCGGATGGGCGGTGGAAACTCTCTCCGGCGTACGATCTGACCTTCTCGGCAGGCCCGGGAGGACAGCATAGTGCATTGATTGCAGGGGAAGGATTGAACCCAGGCCGGCAGCATTTGCTTGCCGTCGCTAATGGCGCTTCCATTTCCGAGCAGGAAGCGTTGAACGTGATTGAACGCATCCGATCTGCTGTCGATCGCTGGCCAATGTTTGCGGACGAAGCAGGTCTATCCAGAGCACGAACCAAAGAACTTGATTTGATCCTGAATGGACGGAGGCCTCAGCCTGAACAGGCGAAACATCATGATACATCCCGCGACAACCTCGCCGTTTCCGAGCCCGTGCCAAGACGAAAGAAAACACGCCCAAGCGATGATGGGTACACTCCCAGTGGCCGCCACCGTTGATGTCCTGAAGGACTAGTTAGTTTCCGTTCATAAACGGCAAGCGATTGATTTTGTTCGGTGAATCGTATCTTTGTGCAAGCAAGGACCGGCGGTTTCAGGTATCTTGGATCATGCCACTGAGTCCAAATCCCTGCCACCGTCGGAGCCGACAATGCGCCAAGAACGCACCGTCCAAGCCAGTGAAGCGCGTGTGGCCTTGAGTGGCTTGGAGTGTGTCATCGGAGCGCTACGGCTTGTACGGCATAGGTGGCGGGCCGGCACGCTGCCGGACTCTCATTTTGACGTCAGATCAGGGGAATCGCTTGAAAAATCATTTGTGTGCTGCGGTTATTGCGGTTTCGAGATAATCGTCGTCCCATCCGAGCGTTTTCCGTCTGACCTTGAGGCTGGCCTTGTCGTTGATGGAGCGAATGAG
>NZ_PVBR01000017.1 GCF_002980495.1 Phyllobacterium phragmitis | reverse complement strand
CCGCGTTGTAGGCGGGCGAGGAGACGGGCGTGCCCTCCGCCGTCGTCGTCAGCGTGGTCGAGGGCACGGCCGTGCCGTCAGCCTGCACCACGTTGGTCATGTCGAACTCGAAGCTGCCGGTGTCGCCCTCGCTGACCTTCTGGACGGTCAGGCAGGCCGGGCGGACGTAAAGATTGTGGGCGATGTAGTCTGCGGCAGGCACACCATTGGTGGTGATCCTGAGGGACGTGATCGTACCGGTCCCATTGAAGCCGAAAATACCGTTCACCTGAGTGCCTGTCGCGGGGACGCGACGTATGACACCTGATCCATTATGGGTGAATTGGCCTGCAACGACCGCCATCTGGCCCACCGTGGCGGTGCTTCCAGCACCCAGGGTGATTGTGAAGGTCGCCCCCACCGACACATCGGCAACGCCGAAAAGGCCGAATTGAATCTGTTCGGCCGGGATCGCCTCGGAGAAACTCCATTGGAGAACGTAATCCCCACCCTGCTTGATCCAGGGATTGGAGGCATCCCACCCCGTGGCGGGCGACCTCCCCACGCTTCCCGTTGCAGGGAGAGGCGCCATCGTGAAGGTCATGGCAGGCGTAACAGCGCGCGGCGAGCAGGCGCCCGAGACGGGCGGCGGCTCCATCGTGTCGGTATCGCTTGCCGTGTTGTTGGTCGTGTTGGAATCGGTCGCGTCGTCAGGCGCGGTGACCGTTGCCGTATTGGTGAGGCTGCCCGAATAGCTGCTCGGAATCCCGATGCCGAGCGTATAGGTGACCGAGGCTCCCGATGGCAGATCGGCGGTGGTATCGATCGCGCCCGTGCCACTCGGTGCACCGCACACAGCGCCGCCCGTGGCGCCACCGCAGGTCCAGTTCGCCTGCGTGATGCCCGTCGGCAGCGGATCGGTGATCTGAGCGCCGGTCACATCGTCCGGCCCGTTGTTGGTGACGACGATGGTGTAGCTGGTATCGAGGCCGGGCGTATAGGTCGTGACGCCATCATCCTTGGTGATGGAGAGGTCGGCCTCGCAGCCCGAGTAGCTGTATGTGGCCTGGAACTGGTCGGCGGTCCAGCCTTTGGACCCCGCATGATACGTCTCCAGCCAGAGGGCGGCGGTAACATTTCCGGCGGCAATGTCAGCTGCGGGGACGGTGGTCGTTGCGGTGAGGCGACGGAAGGTGCCGACTGGATGATCAAAAGTGGTCTGTGTTGCCAGCATGGTGTTGCTGCTGTTGAACAGGGCAAGCCGACCGGAATAGGCGGCACCGGCTGTCGGACCATTGTTTACCACCCGCACGGAAGCAGTGATGGTTGCCGTGCCGTTGGTACAAGCTGCCGGAGGCGCTTGCAGCCGGGCGGCAACGCCCCGGTAGACCTGCACGCCATCGCCACCCGAGCCGTTCGCCTCAGCAGGGAAGTTCCGCGTGCCGCCGGTCCACAAGGCTCCGCCACCACCGGCAAGGGCTGGTTGGGCGGGAAGATCATAAAGCGGAATAGGTGTATCGGTGGCCGTCAACGATCCCGACACCTGCGCTTCAGCGCCGCCGCTCCACAACCCTGCCGCTGCGCTTAGCGCAATCGCAAATGCGGCTGGAAGCCCGGAGCGGATTTTGACCGCTCGGGAAAGATAGCCGACGAATTGGTGCGCTGGCAGCAAGGCTGTATGAAGCATAAACGGTCCCCTCGGATGCGAAACCATCCGATGACCGCACGCCTCCCGCATATACGCCGTCAAAGTAGCGCAACCGCAAATTGCCGTCGCTTCAATGTCGACCGAGGCATATCGAGCACCGGACAATGTCAACAAGAGAGAGAAAAGGACAGACTCGCGCAGGGATGTATTTCAACATCCTATGGTTTTCATAAGCACTTGCTGAAAATCATTTCAGGATCGTGAAATGTCTTAATGAAAGGTTAAAGCAGTTCTTGTTTTAGAGCGGTTCCTGTTTTGATGGAAACGTCTAGCCTTATCTTTCTGCATCGCCGGAACTGTGGAGATGGCGAGGATTCCTGTGACAAGCACAGGCCCGGGCACAGGAATGACGGAGGTGGTGATGGTTTCGCCCGTATAACAACCGTTCCGCAGCGGAAACGTCTGCAATTGATTGCCCACAACCAAACCACCGTCATTCCTGTGCTTGTCACAGGAATCCATGCCTCAACAATGCCGCTGTTGCGACGGTTGGAATAGGGTGGCAACCTCACCGTCAAGATTGAGGAACGCCTGAACGCAGCGTTTCCGTCTGAAAGTGAACTGCTCCAAAATTGGAGATCCGTGATCTTCACGCAACCCGTTTCGCCTGTCGCCTGGCGAGCCCGCTATTTGCGGCTGCGGATCGTGAAGGGCGTCGCGCCTTTGATCTTTTTCATCGCAGAGGTCAGATGGCTCTGGCTGGAAAACCCGCAGAGATAGGCGACCTGGGCGATCGAGACATCGCGCTCCCTGAGCAGCCTTTCGGCGTGCGCCAGGCGCAGATTGAGGAGGTATCCGTATGGCGCCTGTCCGAACGTCTCGGTGAAGGCGCTGATGAAATGGCTCGGAGAAAGGCCGCAGACCTCCGCCAGATCGGCCACCGAAAGCTTTCGCGCAAGATTTTCGTTCATGAACGCCCGCACTCTTCTTGCATTGTAGCGCGAGAGTTCGGTCCTGGCTTTTATCGGCGGCTTGCCGTCTGTGTCCGCCCGATCCTTGCCGCAGCGAGCCGTGGTCGAATTATGAGTGATGAGCATCAATCGCCGCCTTTCGATCAATGCTTTGGAGCGAATAGATCGGGAGATCCCGGTTCGATGCCTTTTCTCGCCGGCCACGGACGGAAACGCATGATGCACGATCTGCCGATGTCACTTTTCAAATTGCCCCAATTTCCACACAAGGGACTGAAAAGCTGTGTTGCAGCTATCTTGAGTCCCACCCTCGTGGCAAACAATGAGGGAGCAATCACTTACTGTAAAGTGGCAAAAAGTTGGGGCGTCCTTGTCCGTTTCATGACGGAAAAACGGCAACTACGAAGAACTCCGCGATCTGCAACATCGCAATAACAACGGAAGTTACGCAATCGCATAGGGATGGGCTATACTATACGAAAATTTCGTGATCTTGTCATTCAACTTGGGGGAAGTGAACGGGAGAGGCATACATGAATTATGATAACCGCTCGGTTAGCGATGTTCAGGTCTTCGGAATACGGCGTCATGAAGGTTTCGACGGCGTGACGGTAAGCGGTTCGATTCGGCTTCAGCTTTCCACGCATGATGGGAATGAGTTCGGACCCTGCGCCACGATCGAGCTTGCCACGGATGTGGCCGACCATTCGACCCTCCCGGAGATCGAACGCCAACTTTTGACGGCCGCAATCGGCGTTTTGACGCGCTTTGCCTCCCTGCGCCCCGATCAGGCTTACAGCGAACTTCAAAAGAGCCAGCTCAGGCAATATCTGCCGAAGGTGCCGTAGATCGAAAATATCTCCCGGCGATGCTCAGGCGTCGTCGGAACCGGATGACGCTCGGCTGCAGCCCATGCGCGAGGCGGCGCTCCAGTGCAAAGGAGCGGACGCCGTGGGATCGGGCATGCGGTTTCCCGTTCGGCATTGCGAACGGGAAACCGTGCGGCCAAATTCAGATAAGGCCGTTATCGGTGAGGAATTGCGTCGCCACCGCCCCAATGGACTTCCTGTCCACATCGACCTCGGCGTTGAGCGTTTGCATCACGCTATTGGAAAGCTTGGCCGAGAGGGCATTGAGCGGCTTCTCGAGGCCGGGATTGGCTTCGAGCACGGAGGTGCGCACCACCGGCACAGTGGCGTAGTTGGGGAAAAATCCCTTGTCGTCGGTCAGGATGCGGAAATCGAACGCCTTGATGCGCCCGTCGGTGGCGAAGACGAGAGCGACATCGACCTGGCCGTCACGCAGCGCCGGGTAGGTCAGCCCGGAATCCATCGGCCTGAGATCGGCGCGCGTCGTCTTGAACCCATATGCCTTCTCAAGGCCGGGCAGTCCGTCCGGACGGCCGGGAAACTCGGCGTTGACGGCCATGACCAGGTTGCCATCGTCGTTATAGGATGCCGCGAGGTCCGACAATGACTTGATCGCATCCGTCTTCTCGTTGCTCGCCTGAACCGCGAGGGCATAGGTATTGTTGGCTGCGGACGGGTTCAGCCAGGTGATCCCCTTTTTTGCATCGAGTTCCTTGACCGTGTTGTAGGTATCCTCGGCGCTCATCGGCTTGTCGATGTGGTTGTAGGTGATCAAGGAGGTGCCGGTATATTCCCAATAGACATCGACCTGCCCGTTGACCTGCGCATCGCGGAGAACCTGGGAACCAAGCCCGTCGCGCTTGTCCACCTCGAAGCCTTCGTGCTTGAGCAACTGCGTGGTGATCTCGGCAAGCAGCAGCTGCTCGGTGAAATCCTTGCCGCCGACGACGATTGGCGCCGCCTGGACGGAACCCGCTGCAAATACGGCGATAGCGGCCAATGCCAGAGTCCGTATTGGATGTTTCATAAGATTTCTCCTGTTGATCGTCGCAAAAAGGTGATGGCATTCGCCTCATGGCTCAGCGCATCGGATTGACACCGCGCGGAATGGTCCAGAACTGGAACTGGGTGACGATGAAGTCGACCACAATAGCCAGCAGCGCGGTCGGAATGGCGCCGGCCAGCATGGTGCCGAATTGGTTGAGGGCGATGCCGCTGAAGATCAGCTCGCCCAGGCCGCCGCCGCCGATAAGAAAGGCAAGCGGGACCGTGCCGACATTGATGGCCAGAGCCGTACGGATGCCAGCATAGATAACGAATAGCGCGTTGGGTAGCTCAACCTGCCAGAGTATTTGCCGCGGGCTCAACCCCATGCCGCGCGCCGATTCCCGCAGATATGGCGGAACGGCGCGGATACCGGCCATGGTGTTGCCGACGATCGGCAACAGCGAGGCGATGAAAAGCGCGAATATCGCGGGCGTGTTGCCGATGCCGAGGAGGCTCATCGACAGGGCGAGGACGGCCAGTGTGGGAATGGTGGCCCCGATATTGAGGACCTGCATCGCCACGTCGCCGTAGCGGCGAAAGCGGGAGCGGGTCAGGGCGACACCTGCCGGTACGCCGATCAGGATCGCCAAACCGCCCGAAATGGCAACGAGCTGGATATGCTGCCGGCCGAGGAAGGTGATGTCGTCCCAGTGGTCGAGCAGGACCGGCAGCAAGCCGCTGCCCCAGGCCCAGGCCCCCAGCGAGAAGATGAGGATGTAGAGCCCGCCACGCCACCATTGGCGTATGTCCGCGACAGCCGCCTGTTCATCCATCGCGATAGGCCTCGCTCAACAGGCGGGTGATGCTGCGTAGCGTCACATAGCCCTTGAATGTGCCCTCATCGTCGATACAGGCGAGCCACGACACGTCATGGCGGAACATCGTCGACACCGCGGTCCGCAAGTCTTCCCCAGGCTTGACCGTGGTGGGCAAGGTCTCGTGATTTTCACCGACCTTGCCTTTCCCTCCGCGCGCCACGCTCAGTTGGACGTATCCACGCGCCCGACCGCGCGGGCCGACGATCACAATGGCCTGGTGGCCATGCTCCGCCATGATTGCGGCGGCGGTTTCCAGCGTGTCTTCCGCCGTGACGCGAGGCGGATCATGCTGCATCGCGTCGTTGACGGTGAGCAGTTGCAGGCGCTTCAATGTACGGTCGCCGCCGACGAAGTCGGAAACGAAACTTTCTGCGGGATGGGCGAGGATATTGTCCGGCGTGTCGTACTGGACGAGCCTGCCGTCGCGGAAAATGGCGATGCGGTCCGCCATCTTGACCGCCTCGTCGATATCGTGGCTGACGAACATGATGGTCTTCTTGATCCGTGCCTGCATCTTGAGGAACTCGTCCTGGATGATCTCACGGTTGATCGGGTCGATCGCTCCGAAAGGTTCGTCCATGAGCAGCACGGGAGGATCGGCGGCAATCGCCCGCAGCACACCGATGCGCTGCTGCTGACCGCCGGAAAGTTCCTTGGGATAACGCTTGAGGAACGTGCCGGGGTCGAGAGCCACCATATCGAGCAATTCCGCCGCGCGCGCCCGCGATTTGCTGCGCTCCCAGCCCAGCACATCAGGCACGAGACAGATATTGTCTTCAATGGTCTTGTTGGGAAACAGGCCGATCTGCTGGATAACGTAACCGATCGTCCGGCGAAGCTGCACCGGGTCGTAGTCGGCGGTGTTCCTGTCACCGATGAAAATCTCGCCCGAGCTCGGCTCGATGAGCCGGTTGACCATCTTCATCGTCGTGGTCTTGCCGCAGCCGGACGGGCCGAGCAGCACGCAGATTTCGCCTTCCGGCACCTCCAGCGTCACATGATCGACGGCGGGCGTGGTGCTGTTGGGAAAGGTCTTCGAAACGTGTTCAAGTCGGATCATTCAAGCCCTCTTCATTTCCTGAGGCTCATTTCCTGAGGCCCGGGGAGGTAAGCAGGCGCTGCAGCCCGAGCAGACCAAAATCGGCAATAATCGCCAACACGCTGACGGCCAGGGCGCCGGTGACGAGCTGACGCGGATCTGTCTGACTGATACCGCGCAAGATGAAGGCGCCAAGGCCGCCGGCGCCAATGTAGGCGGCAATGGCCGTGACCCCGATATTCATCACCACCGCCATGCGAACACCCACCATGATGACCGGTATCGCGATCGGCAGTTCGACCTCGCGCAAGCGCTGCATCCGCGTAAGACCCATGCCACGCGCCGCTTCGCGCAAGGCCGGGTCGAGATTGGAGATCGCCGTATAGGTGTTGCGGATAATGGGAAGCTGCGAATAGAGCAGCACCGCAATCACAGCCGGCACATAGCCTATACCCTGACCGACAAGCGACAAGATCGGGATCATGATCCCGAACAGCGCAATTGAGGGAATCGTGACCAGGATCGAGGCGGCGTAGAGCGTCACCGCCGCAGCGCGCCTATTCTGACTGATGGCCACACCAATGGGCACGCCAGTGATCAGCGCCAGCCCGACGGCGACACCGACGATGGCAAGATGTTCACCGGTACGACTGATGATCAGCGCCCAGTTTGAGATGATATACTGAAGAATTTCCATTATCTTGCGGCAAGTCATAGGCGATTTTGGAAGCAACATGCAACCCTATCGCTGGCCTACCGCTGGATCTGATCCTCGCGCTGGCTGGTTGGTACCCGGACTCACATGGGGAATGTCGGGTCAAGACCGCACTGTCAGGCGGTCTTCATCACAGCACCGTTTAGCCTGACGGGGTTTACTCGCGTTCGCTTATCCGCTCTTCGAGTGGAGGTGTCCGGGGCCGAGAGCAATCTTTGCGACTCCTCGCGGCATGGTGACCCGATGCGAGGCGGCACCCAACTGAGCCTCGAAGGCAAGACCAGCATCAGCGCAAGCGCGATGCCGGTAACGCGCTGGCCGAGACCACGATCGGCGAAGATGGGACAGCATGCCGAGGAGCCTGGACTGTTGCCGAAATTGCCCGTTCACTTGACAGGTCCGGCGATTATGTCTCCACCGACTGGCTTATGCGTGCGCCGGCAGTCAAGATATGCGCGCGCATGGCTTCCTCAGCCTTATCAGGGATGCGTTTTTCTATCGCCCAGACAATCGCGGAGTGCTGGCGCATCATTTCGTCGCTGACGCCTTGGGTGAAGACGCTCGTCCTCGAGGCGATCCAGCCCTGCTCCTTTCGGACCGAATTGATCAAACGGAAGACGCCCCACAGCATGGAATTGCGGACACTTTCGGCAATCTTTGCGTGAAACGCGCTATCCCAGCGTTCATATTCCTTTGCTGAACTTACACTTCCCGCACGCTGTACGAAGAGTTTCATCTGATCGATCTCAAGCGGGGTCGCCCGTATCGCCGAAAGCCGAGCCAATATCGGCTCAATCTCAAGCCTGGCTTCAATTATGTCTTGGGGGCTTGTTCTATTCGCCAGCGCTTTCAAGCCGGTGGACTTCGATCCGACTTCCCGAATGAAAGTTCCCTGGCCCTGCCTGCGGAAAATCAGACCTTCTCCTTCCAAGACGTTGAGGGCTTCCCGCACTGCCCGACGGCTTATGCCGAGCACTTCCCCAAGATCTCTCTCAGGCATCAATCGCTCTCCCGTGATGTATCTTTCATCCGCATTTCCGATTGCTTCCCGCAGAATCTTCATTGCCTGCAGGTGGGCATCCCCGATGGCGTTTGGCATATGACTTAATCCTCACCGCTTCCGTCTTGTTGCCGCATGTTGTGAACCAATGCGAACCATTTCGCAAGGCATACAGCCCGCCTGAAATTTCAGCAGATTGGCCAGAACACCGATAAACAGGGGAAAATTTCTCAGGCTTTCGTTGACTTGATGAAAAAATGCGGATTTCCTTTGCAGGAGCTAAATGTTCAGAAACATATTTTCTGCAAAGAAATACGAACCTTTCATAATTGGTTCGTGCTAAATATCAAAAAGGGGATCTCAGATGAATAGACACATGCAGAGTTATACCGCCGCCAGATAACGGTCATCGGCCATCTACCGCGATGACTGCATCCTTTCTTCGACGCGGCGGCCACGCCGGGCGCCATTCTTTCCGACCCGAGGTTGATCATGCCCGCATCCATCACGCTTCTGACGACATTTGCGCTCGTTCTCGGCCTCGTAGGCTGCGTGTCGGGTTTTCTGGCCGGCCTGCTCGGCGTCGGCGGCGGGATTGTCGTCGTGCCGGTCCTCTATCATGTCCTGGGTGTCTTCGACGTGGATCCTGCCTTGCGGGCGCACATTGCGGTGGGCACGTCGCTTGCCACCATCATCCCGACATCCATCCAGTCCATCCGTGCCCACAAGGCGAAGGGTGCGGTGGATGCCGATCTCCTGAAACTCTGGTCGCCGTTCGTCGCGATCGGCGTCGTGATCGGTGTTGTCATTGCGGCCTACGCATCGGGACCAATTCTGACGGCTGTCTTCGCCGTCGTGGCCGCGGTCGTGGCGCTCTACATGCTGTTCACCCGCGAAGGCTGGCACCCATTCAAGGGATTGCCCCGACGAGCCGGACAGGCCGGAATGGCGACCGCCATCGGCACCATTTCCACACTCATGGGGATCGGAGGCGGGACCCTGACGGTGCCGGCGCTCAGCATTTTCAGCTACCCCGTCCGCCGCGCCGTGGGCACCGCATCCGTGGTGGGTCTCATCATCGCGCTGCCGGGAACGATTGGCTATATCATCAACGGCTGGGGCAAGGCCGGTCTTCCGGTTTTCTCTTTGGGTTACGTCAATCTCGGTGGACTGGTGGCGATCGTTTTCACCAGCATGTGGTTCGCCCCGCTCGGCGCCCGCACGGCCCATTCCGTCGAACCGCGCACGCTTCGCATGCTTTTCGGCATCTTCCTCACCATCACCTCCGCCAAGATGATGTTCGACACCTACCGGTTCATGTTCTGAACTCCCGACCGACACCCACAGCCGGAGCCATTGCCCCCTTAAGACTTCGCAGGCTCCTCAGCTGAGCCGTCTCCGGCCGAGAGCAACGAATATGCCGGAGCTCGTTCCACGTTCTCATGAAACCTCGGCTCTCGATCTGCGGACGTGGCTGTATCCAATCACCCATTTGCATCCCCTCGCCTGTGATCCTGAGCTGTTGATTGCGGATGAGCCTACCACCGCCATCATCCTGATTGCTCACGACCTGAGCGTGATCGCCGAAGCTTGCGATGATGTGATCGTCATGTATGCTGGTCAGGTGGTCGAACAATGTTCGGTCAATGAACTTTTCACCTCTCCAGAACACCCTTACACCGTCGGGTTGCTCGGCTCCTTGCCGCGGCTTAACGAAAAGCGGGAGCGGCTCCCGGCCTCGCCATTGTCCTCATCGTGCTTGGCTTCAATCTGCTGGGTGACGGCTTGAACGACGCGCTCAATCAGGAAGACCATTGAGCACGGCAGCAGTTCTTCAGGTGAATGGCGGCCGATCGCATCGACCAATGAGGGGCGATTTGAGCAAGCAAAGGCGATATGCGATGCTCGCGCGACCGAGGTTTGTATCCGCCGGCAGAAGACGGATAATCGGCGCCGCTGCCTCTGATGGGCGGAACTGATCAGCCAGGCGGCACGACCTCGATGTTCAGCCGGTCGAGCGGGCTTAGTGCGCCGGACTCAGGCATTCCTGGTGGTGACCGAGCACTTCGATCACCCGGCATTGATCGACGCGGCCATGGGCCGTGCAATCCAGCATTCGAATCAACTCCGTCTTGAGAGATAAAAGCTTGGCGATGCGGTTTTCCACATCGGCGAGCCGCGCGCTGGCGATTGCGTCGGCGGCCTCGCAGGATTGGTCGGGATTATCCTGCAGGTCGAGAAGCGTACGGATGGCGTCGATCTCGAAGCCCAAATCCCGGGCGTGGCGGATGAACAGAAGCCGTTCGATGTCGCTTCTCTCATAAAGCCGGCGGTTGCCTTCGGTACGCGGCGGAGCGGGCAGAAGGCCGATCTGCTCATAATAGCGGATGGTGGCAATCTTGACGCCGCTCGCCTTCGAGGCTTCGCCAATCGGGACATCGGACATGATTTTTCCTCTTGCTCCTCTAGTCACTAGAGGATGTAGGGCTTGTTGCAGGCAATGTGAAGAGGACCAGTCATGAACCAGATTCGCATCGAGAAGGCGCATGATCATGATCACCCGCACCATGATTCGTGCTGTGGCGGCCATCATCACAACCATTCGCATGATGAAACCCACTCGAGGGAAATTGCCGCGACGGGTTTGAGCTTCCGTTTCCGCGTCGAGGGCATGGATTGCGCGTCGTGTGCGGCCAAGGTCGACACGGCGGTGCGCCGTCTGCCCGGTGTGCGCGACGTTTCGGTTTCCGTCACCAGCGGCGCAATGACGGTCAACCATGACGGCACGGCGAAAGCCCAAGAGATTGCCGCCAAGGTCTCGGGGCTCGGCTACGAAACGTCTCTCGCGGAAGCCGCCTCCGCGAAAAGAGCGCAAGCGGCAACGCCCGAGTCATGGTGGCGTGTGGGCAAGGCGCGGATGCTGTTTGCCTCCGGCGGCGGTCTCGTTCTCGCTTATGGTATCGGCCATCTCTATCCGGCAATCGAATTGTGGGCCTTCCTGGCGGCGTTGCTGATCGGTCTTATCCCGATTGCGCGGCGCGCCATCATGGCGGCGATCAATGGATCGCCGTTCTCCATCGAGATGCTGATGACGATTGCAGCCATCGGCGCCGTCATCATCGGCGCGACCGAGGAAGCGGCGGCGGTGGTGTTTCTTTTTCTCGCCGGTGAAATGTTGGAGGGGGTGGCGGCTGGACGGGCGCGGGCAAGCATCCGCTCGCTGACCGCACTGGTGCCGAAGACCGCCTTTATCGAGCGCGATGGATCGACCACCGAAATTCCGGCGGACGATTTGCAGCCTGGCGATATCATCGCGGTCCGGCCCGGCGACCGTGTGCCTGCCGATGGTGAAATCCTGTCGGGCCAAAGCGCGATCGATCAGGCGCCCGTCACGGGCGAGAGCACGCCGGTGGCCAAAGAAACCGGCGACAAGGTTTTTGCCGGCACGATCAATGGCGATGGATTGCTGCGGGTAAAGGTAACAGCTGCGGCCAACGACAACACCATTGCGCGTGTGGTGCGGCTGGTGGAGGAGGCGCAGGAAGCCAAGGCGCCGACCGAGCGCTTCATCAACCGCTTCTCCACTTATTACACGCCGGGCGTGGTCGGCGTGGCGGCGCTGGTAGCGCTGGTGCCGCCATTGACCATGGGAGGAAGCTGGGACGAATGGATCTACAAGGGCCTGGCGATCCTGCTGATCGGCTGTCCCTGCGCGCTGGTCATCTCCACTCCGGCGGCCATCGCGGCGGCGCTCTCATCGGGCGCGCGGCGTGGCCTGCTGATGAAGGGCGGCGCGGTGCTGGAAACCATGGGCAAGATCACAGCCGCCTGCTTCGACAAGACGGGCACGCTCAGCGAAGGCAAGCCGCAGGTGACGGATGTGCTGGCGGGCGCACTGCCGGAAGACGAGGTTTTGCGTCTTGCGGCCTCCCTCGACGTCGGCTCCAGTCATCCGCTGGCATCGGCCATTTTGGCTGAGGCGGATGCCCGCGAGCTGGAGCGCCGTCCAATCACCGATGCCAGGGCGCATGGCGGGAAGGGTGTCTCGGGCCGGTCGGGCGAGACCGAGCTTTTTCTGGGTTCTCGCAAGGCGGCGGCTGAAAAGGCAGCCATTCCCGACGATCTCTTGGCACGCATCGCGGCCTGCAATGACGAGGGCAAGACCGTGTCGGTGCTTATTGCCGACGGTAAAATCGCGGGCGCCATCGCCATGCGGGACGAACCGCGCGCCGATGCGATGGCCGGGCTAAAGCGACTGAAAGCGGCTGATATTCGCACGGTGATGCTCACCGGCGACGTCAGGCGCACGGCGGAAGCCATTGGGCGCGAGCTTGATATAGAGGTGCGGGCCGAACTTCTGCCGGAGGACAAGCAGCGCATCGTCAACAAATTGCGCCGCGAAGGCCTGATCGTTGCCAAGATCGGCGACGGCATCAACGACGCGCCCGCACTCGCCGCCGCCGATGTCGGCATCGCCATGGGTGGCGGCGCCGATGTGGCGCTGGAGACAGCGGATGCCGCCAGCCTGCACGGGCGGGTGGGTGATGTGGCCGAGATGGTGGACCTCTCCAAGCGCACCATGCGCAATATTCACCAGAACATCACGATCGCCATCGGCCTGAAAGGCGTCTTCTTCGCCACGACGATCATCGGCATCACCGGCCTCTGGCCGGCGATCCTCGCCGATACCGGCGCGACCGTGCTGGTGACGATGAATGCGTTGCGGCTGTTGCGGAGATAACTCGCTATTCACTTCCCGATCTTCCACAGCGCCCCTGAGTATGTTTCCTCGCAAGAGCATCGCGCCAGCCTCCTTCATTGATAGGCGGACCAGTATACGTGTCATGGCCCTTGCCGGTCGATCCTCGCCGCCTGTGGGGCAGCGTTTCCCTGGGCTGGGGGTTGGCGGCATCCGTAGTGGACGCCGCCGGCCTATCGGGAATCATCCAATGCAGGCATCAGCCACCGTCGCCAAACGAGATAAGGCGACAGGGTCAACAGCAAATTGAGAGCGAAACGCATATCCGGGGGCATGCCGATGCCCACGGTGAGGTTGTGGGCACCCAGATGCACCATGCTCCCCAGCAACGCCACAATGATGAGAGCAACGGTCGGCCAGACCGGTTGCAGACGCTGCCGCACGGCGATGGCGGCAATGCTCCAGCCGCACAAGATCGGCAGGATCAGATTGGACAGCGCCGTGATGGCCTCGGTAAGGCCGCCCGATCCAGCTCCGTAATGCCGGATGGCGACGAGCAACAAGATGCATCCGGCAACGCCGGCGGCAAGGATCAGAGAAGGCGCAAGCACCAGCGTCGCCCAAGGGGCTCGAGCGTGCCAGGATCGCAGGTCGCGGCGGCGGATCATCGCCTGAGCCAAATCTTCCAAATTTCCCAGCCTGGCGTGCGATCGGGCTTCCGCTTCTGACTTGGGAAGCCCGGATTGCACAAATGTGGCTGTGAGATCCTCAAAATGCTCGCTCAGCTCCGTCAGATATCGGTGGACATAGCGTGGTGCGATACCGGCGCGGAGCAGCCGCTCGCGAAGCGGATCAAACGGTCGGGACATACTTTCCTCCTGCAACGACATCCTGAATGGCCATGGTGAGCCTGGTCCAGCTTCCAGTGAGATCGGACAGCCGCCGCATGCCCGCAGCGGTGATCGAATAATAAATCCGGCTGCGGCCGTTCACGGTCTGGCGGCGCGAATTGAGCGCACCCTCACGCTCCAGGCCGTGGAGCACGGGATAGATCACCCCCTCGCCGAGCGTGATCGTCTCACCGGTCCGGCGGCGAACGGCCTGAACAACCTCGTATCCATACATCTCCCGCTCCGCGAGGAGTTTCAGGACCAGGAGTTCCGGCACGCCATTCATGAAGTTCGGGTTCGTTCGAGGATTCGGCATGGACATTCACCTCTCAATACATGTCAGTTCAAGGTATATATACCAATCAGTTCGAGGTATGCAAGCCATCAATCGCCTTCAACGATCATCGATGCTCCGGATATTCCCGATGAAGCCTCATTGCGTGGGGAAACGTCGGATGTTGTAGAGTGGGCCTGCACCACAGTTCGGCGGCACTTGAACTCGCCGCCAACACCTCTCGCCGGCACATAGAAGCGCACGAGAAAATCATCGCCATCAAGCTCGAATATGCGCTCGACAAAGGGGGCTTCGTCCATCCTGTTTTCCTCAATATCCGACACAAGTCGGACACATTCGGGAAGCGTCAACCCTTTATGGATTCAGGGCCTAATCCGGACAGAACAGGCAATTATGCTGATAAATTCAGCGATTCTTGGGCCAAGAGTGGATGCAACGCGCATATCCGGCTCCAAATACCCCCCCACTATGGGAGTTCGATTTAGGGTGGCAATGACCGCCCCGGAGGTAGATACTGTCACCCTCGACAACTTTCGCGAGACAAGGACATGCTGCACATTCTCTCCACGCTTATTTCGGCAACGGCTCTTTTCTCTTTCATCGCAAGCGCCCAGGCGGCAACAGGCACCCAGTTCGACGATTTACGCGATCGCCTTCTGGCAGGAACCCCGACGGTTTCCATTTCCCATCTGGATAAATGCGGTCACCCCGCCGGAGAAAAACTTCCTGCCGCCATGCCCATCGGCGGCCTCACCATCAGGGATTTCATGATATTGCCCGGGCCGAAGCCAGCAATTGCTTACGCCGACCGGCACCTCACCGTAATGCCTGACGGGACGCCTGTTCTTGAATTGGTACAATACCGGATCACGCCCAATGACATGGCGACCGTTACGGCGCGAAGGCTGTCACCGACAACCTACAAGCAACTGTCCGACCCGATGGTTTTCGAGTGCCCTTTGGGCACCGGTCAGCAGTTCATGCCGGAAACAGGCGTTATTCCTGCGACAGGCGGTCCCGGTAAATAGGATACTTGGCATCGATGCAGATTTATTGCGTGAGATGATTTGTCATTTTCCATTTGATCCGATGAGAATCCATCGGTCGATATTCTCATGAAATGCTCAATACGAACCAAACCGGCGCATTCCTATATTTAGAGCAGTTCACTTTCAGACGGAAACGATACGTTCAGGCGTTCAGGCGGTGCAGAATGGTAAGGCTGGACGTTTCCGTCAAAACAGGAACCGCTCTACCGCCAAGCGACATTTCTGCTCATTTCGGTTCATCTTGTCCTCCTTTGGCCGTCCCTACTTGCCCCTTCTCGTCAGTCCCGGGCAAGGGCAACGACAGGGTCGAGTTTTGAAGCATTGCGAGCGGGAAAGAAGCCGAAGCCGATCCCGATCAGGCTTGAACAGGCAATCGCGATGACGATCGACATCGGCGAATAGATCAGGTGGAAGCTCGTATTGAACTCCGAGAAAAGCAGCCCGAAACCGCCCGCGATCAACACGCCTACCAGTCCGCCCAACAAGCAGACGAGCACGGCTTCGATCAGGAATTGCTGCAGGATATCGCTCTGCCGCGCGCCGACCGCCATGCGGACGCCGATCTCGTTTATCCGCTCCGAGACCGCGACGAGCATGATGTTCATGACACCGATGCCGCCGACGAACAGGGATATGCCGGCGATCGACGCAATCAGGATGGCCAGCGCCTGCGTTGTTGCCTCCACGGTCTTGTGGAAGCTGTCCGTGTTGAAGATGAAGAAGTCCGGCTCGCCATGGCGCTGTTTGAGGAATGCGGTCACCATCTTCTCCGCCTGCGCGGGGTCGGTATTGTCGCGAACCCGCAATATGATGCTCTCCAGGGTTTGCGATCCCGTCATCCGGGTCTGGACCGTCGTATAGGGGAGAAAAACCGAGAGGCTTTGATCGGACCCCATGCCACGCTCCTCTGACTTGATGACGCCGATGACCCGGACGGGCATCTTCGGTAGAAGGAAGATCTTGCCGATGACCGAACCGGAAACATTCGGGAAAAGGGTCTTTCTGGCATTCGTGTCGATCACCGCGTCCTGCGCCAGGCTGTCGACGCTGCTCTGGTCGAAGAAACGGCCTTCCGTCAGCTTGCTGTTGCGGGTGAGGAAATATTGTTGGCCGACCCCCCTCACCTGCGCACCGACCTCCTTGTCGCCGACGCGCACCGTCGATGCGGTGGAGGCGGTCGGCGTCGCGGCCATGATATAGGGAAGCTTGCCCAGCTCACGCGCATCATCGACGGTCAGCGTGGTGATCTGCGCGGCCTTCAGATCGCCGAAGCCATGCCCTGGATAGATCTCCAGCGTGTTGGTGCCGAGGTCGCTTATCTGGTCCAGGATGTGCTGTCGGGAGCCCTCGCCGAGCGCCACCACGCAAATGACCGACGCGGTTCCGATGATGATGCCGAGCATGGTCAGGAAAGTCCGCATGCGGTGTGCGTTCATGGAACGCAAGGCCATGGCGAAGGCTTCGCCGAAGCGATCGCGCAGACCGCTGAAAAGTCCCGCCTTCCCCTGCTTCCGCGTCAGCGCGCCGCCGGAAGCATCAGCTTGAGAAGCCACATCGGTTGCGGTATCGGCAATGATTTCGCCGTCCCGGATCTCGATGATGCGCCCGGCCCGCGCTGCCACGTTGCGGTCATGCGTGACGATGATGATCGTCCGACCTTCCCGGTTCAATTCGCCGAGAATATCCAGCACCTCCTCACCACTGCGGCTGTCGAGCGCGCCCGTCGGCTCGTCGGCGAGAATGACATCGGCATCGTTGATCAGCGCGCGGGCGATCGAGACGCGTTGTTGCTGGCCGCCGGAAAGCTGGCTTGGACGGTGATGCGTCCGGTCGCCCATGCCGAGCCGCTGCAGGATGGCTTGCGCCTTGCTGCGCCTCTTCTCGCGGTTCTGCCCGGCATAGATCGCCGGAATTTCCACATTTCCCACCGCATCGAGCTCGGCCAGCAGATGATAGCGCTGGAAGATGAAGCCGAAATGCTCCCGCCGCAATTCGGCCAGTTCGTCCGGTTCGAGCTCGGAGGTCTCGCGGCCCGAAATCAGGTACTGCCCTTCGGACGGCCTGTCGAGGCATCCAAGGATGTTCATCAGCGTGGATTTTCCCGAACCGGAAGCACCGATGATGGCCACCATCTCGCCGCGATGGATGGTGAGGTCGATATGCTTGAGAACAGTCGTATAATCGTCTCCGGACGGATAGTGCCGGAAGACACCCTTGAGCGAGATAAGCGGCTGCTCGGTCATATCGCGACCGCGGCCTCGGTTCCCGGCTTTGCCGGAGGCTGGTTGTCGGTCACCACCTTGTCGCCCTCTTGCAGGCCGGAGCGGATTTCCGTCATGATCTTGTCGCTGATCCCCGTCTCGACCGTTCGCTCGGAGATGGTTCCATCGCTCGCGACGACACGTACGGTCGCCTTATCAGGCGTGCCGGAAGGCTTGAGCGCGGAGACAGGCACGAGAAGCACGTCCTTCGCACTCGCCAGAAGGATATGGACCTCCGCCGTCATATAGGTCCTGAGCAAACGGTCCGGATTGGGAACGCTGAATATGCCCTTATAGTAGACGGCCGAAGCTGTTGTTCCGCTGGACGGCGTACTGTTGGCTACATTGAAGCTTTTGTCGTTGACGATGGTATCAGGTGCAGGATCGATCTTTTCGAGCTTCCCTTCGTAACGCTTTCCGCTCTGGCCGGATATCGTGAAGTAGAGCGGCAGGCCTTCATGCACCTGCGTGACGTCGGCTTCCGAAATATCGGCCTCGACGACCATGGTGTCCAGCTGGCCGAGAATGGCAATCATCGGTGCGGACTGCTGGGCATTGACGGTCTGGCCTTCCTGGACGACCGTGGCGAGGACCGTACCGTCGATGGGCGCCGTTATGCGGGTATAGGCCAGGTTGGCTTCCGCGATCTGCACGTCGATCTGCGCGGCGGCAATGGACGCTTCACTATACGCCACTTGCGCTTCCACCGTTTTCACCTTGTTTGCGGCCTGGTTGTATGCGGCTTTGGAGACGGCATTGCTGGTGATCATGAGCTGGTTGCGTGCAAGCTCCTGTTTGGCAAGTTCCAGCTCGGCCAGGTGCTGGTCGCGTGTGGCTTCTTGCTCACGAAGCTGCGCGCGAAATTTGCGCAGATCGTTTTCCTGCGTGGTCGAATCGATGAGGGCGACCACCTCGCCTTTCCTGACATTCTGTCCGGGCCGGACCTTGAGCGAGAGAATGCGGCCGGTCGCCTGCGCGCCGACAGCGACGAGATGTTGCGGCTTCAAAGTGCCCGTCGCCAGCACGGAGCTTTCGACATTGCCGCGCTGAACGGTGGAAAGCGGCGGAAGCGGCTCCTCCCGGGTCCAATGGCGGAAGCCGAGATAGGCAGCAATGAGCAACACGCCGAGAAGGGCAAGCCAGAGACGCCAGCGGAAACGGCGCTTGCCGCGCATGTGAATTGGTTTCATGACGGCCTATCTGGTATCCCTGTTTTCACAAGATGAGGGCCGGTGTAGCCATCGACGATTTCCGGCTTGCTCGCATCGACACGTCCGTTCCAGCCGCCGCCGAGCGCTTTTTGCAAGGTGACATAGCTCACGACGAGATCCGCCCTGGACTGCGTCAGGCTCGTCTCCGCGGAAAGCAGATCCCTTTGCGCGGTCAACACCTGCAGGAAGCTATTCGAGCCGGCCTTGTAGAGCTCCAATGCGAGTGTATTGGCTTGCCGGCTGCTGCGGGCGGCCTTTTGCAGCTGGATGTAGCGAAGACGGTTCTGGTTCAGCGAGACACTGGCATTTTCGACGTCGCTGAGCGCCTGCAAGATCGCCTTGCGATAGGCGACGAAGGATTCATCACGCTGAGCTTTGGCGAGTGCGACATCGGCATTGAGTCTCCCGCCCTGGAAAATCGGTATGCTGAGGCTCGGCCCGAAGCTCCAGCCGATGGTCGACATTCTGGCGATATCACCGAGACGGGTACCGCCGGTGCCTATGTCTCCGCTGAGAGAAATACCCGGATAGAGCGCGGCCTGCTTCTGGCCGATCTGGGCGGTCGAACTGGCATAGTCGCGTTCGGCCGCGCGAACATCGGGCCGGTTCAGAAGGAGTTCCGCGGGAAGCTCCACCGCGACCTTGGACGGAGCGACGGGAATGGGACGGGGCCTGTCGAGCATGCTCGCAAGAGCAGTCGTGGAGATGCCGGTGAGCACCGATAGCGTATTGAGATAACCCGCATATTGGATGCGCATGGTCGGGATCTGTGCCTCTGTCGATGCCGCCAGCGCTTCCGCATTCAGCAGATCCAGCCGCGATATATCGCCGGCGGCCAACTTGTTGCGCGTCAATGCGACCGTCTGGCGTTGGGAAGCTGCATTTCGCTGGGCAATGGCGATATTGGCCTGCGTGCCGCGCAATTGCACATAATTCGTCGCGATGTCGCCGATGAGCGCAACAAGTGCATCGCGCAGCCGCTCATCCGCAGATTCCAGGCTGTAATAGGCCGCTTCCGCGCCACGTAGGTTGCCGCCGAAGAGATCCAGCTCCCATTTGGTATCGAACCCGAATTTCGATTGCGAGGAGGTGTGTGACTGCGATGATATCTCCGACCGGGACGAAGACCCGGCCGTATGGGAACGGGTATAGCTGCCGCTGCCGTCCAGGGAGGGGTAGAGCGATCCGCCCGCATAGGCATAGCTCGCCCTTGCCTGACGCACCTTGGCCTTGGCGATGGCGACATCGGGACTGCCCGCAATGCCGTCGGTGATCAGCTGATCGAGGACGGGATCATTCAGGTTCTTCCACCAGTCACCCAGGCGCGGCACCGCGGTGCCGGTTTTTGCGTTCCAGCGGGCCGGCATCGAGACAATGGGCTTTTGATAGTCAGGACCAACCGCGACGCACGCCGCAATCAGCGGCAGGAACGCCGAGAGAAACGTGAAGCGAACAAACGGTATCGTCAAAAAATTGGCCTCGCAGCGAGGAAAATGAGAGCAATGAACGACTTCGCGTTACATGGCGATTGCGGCAAGATTTTTTCATATCGCATGGCGACGCTCCCCTGACGATTCGGAACGAATGAATTTGCCTGCTGTGGCTGTAGAATGAACTCGAGGGAGAAAACAGCCCTCACGCGGCAGAAACGCGAAATCGCTGAACGAACAAGGGCGGTCCAGCACGCTGACGCATCTGCATCGTTGCGGCAGAGCTACGCGCCGCGAACTGGCGGCCGTCCGCCAAGACATGAAGCCGGATTTATCAATTATTATTATTGGATAGTATATTTGCAAGTAGATGTAAATATAACTGCATTCCACAGTGTTATGGGTTGAGTACCATGCCAGACGACCAAACTAGAGCGATTCCTGTTTTGATGGAATCGTCCAGCCTTACCATTCTGCATCGCCGGAACTGTGGAGATGACGAGGCATGGATTCCTGTGACGAGCACAGGAATGACGGTAGTTTGGCTGTTGGCGGTCAATTGCAGGCGTTTCCGCCCGCAGAATGGTTGCTTATAGGGGCGAAATCATCACCACCTCCGTCATTCCTGTGCTTGTCACAGGAATCCATGCCTCAGCGATGCCGCTGTTGCTACGGTTGGAATAGGGTGTTTGCCACCGTCAAGATTGAGGAACGCCTGAACGCAGCGTTTCCGTCTGAAAGCTCACATCTAGCGCCGTGATTTCCTCCTCTGTCACAGCCCGGTATCGGTGGAGGCAGTGGCTCAGGAACTGCCGCAAGATGCCTGGCAGACCATTGGCTGGCGGGAAGGAAGAACACTGATCTCGGCTCCCGCTTCGCCGCCGTCCGAAGACACTTGACCGTCGCATTCAGGCGCAGCCTGCAGCGATGTCCATGCTGCGCCAGGACAATGCCCGCTAAAATCCACGAACTTGTGACGCAGTAAGATTAGACCTCGCTGAGCGGCATAGATTTCGCGACCTCTTCCGGTCGTGCGACATGCAGTTCGGCGAGATACCAGCCGGTCTCCTCCGCCCCGGTGGCATCGATCCCCAGCCGATGGAGGTTGTCGAGCACATGCTGGCGTTCCTCGGCCGAAGCAAAGCGCCGCTGCCGAAACAGTCCCTCCAGCTTTTCAGTGACATATCCGTGCCGGCCCAACATTTCTTCCGGGCCCCCGAAATCGAACATGCGCAGCACAAAATGCGCCATCCACGGACGACTGTCGAGGCTCGTTTCCAGGAGCCGTTCCAGCGAAGTCTCGGTAACGTAGCCGACGCAGCCGGTCGAAATGATGAGGTCGGCGTTTTCGAGCGCCGCCGTGTCTTGTGACGTCGGGTCTCCTTTCTCGAGATCGGTCACAACACCTGCGTCGAGCATGCCCACATCGACTGCATAGGATATCGCGCGATCTGCCGGGTCGACACCGACAATTTCGAGCGCGGTATCCGCCGGTTCGGCATAGAAGTCACGGTCCCGCTGAAGAAGCGCATCGAGATCATCGGTCTCCGCCGCTCCATAGAATCGATAGAGTTCATCCATCGAAAGTCCGTGCTTCAAAAGCGCGCCGTTGACCCCATAAGAACAACCAAGATCGATCACTTTGGCCGATTCGGATTCGGTGACGCTTCGCCGTGCGTCGATCAAGCGTTGAAATTGCGGCTTTGCTTCCTGGGGAATCCGATAGCCCAGGCGAGATAAAGTTGAAAAGTAAGCTATCGGATCCGGATTATTATAAATATCGTTCAAGTTTATCTTTCCAGTCACGTCGTAGCTAATATTTTCCAATATATCGACTCCATTTTTCATATCATAAAATTCACACCTCCGCACAACTCGTACGCAAAGACGTTATTTTCCCGATGAGATGTACTATTTAGCGCATACGCTGAGAGAACTGAACCCGTACGGGAGAAAAAATTCAGATCGATTGCGCCCATACGCATCCTCAAAGAAGCAATGCTTCTCAACCACCGCGAGGCTACTGATTGCACAATGCAGTTGGTTTAGGCGTGCACCGGATGGCCAGGATCATCTTTGGCATGCTGATGTCGCTTGATGGCTATATCGCCGGGCCGGACGGAGGTGCGGCTTTGCCGGTCCCCGGAAATGCGTTGCATTGGCATTTCATTCCATGATGAAGCAAACCTCGGTCGCGCTTTATGGTCGTCGGATGTACGAGATCATGCGGTATTGGGAGAAACGGGACAAAGTGGCTGGCGCGCCGGAAGTCGAAGTGGACTTCGCACGGGCATCGAGGGCTTCTTCGCCAAACTCAAGCAGTGGCGCCGCATCGCCACCCGCTACGACAAACGCGCTGCCACATTCCTCGGCTTCGTAAAGCTCGCTAGCATCATGCTCTGGCTCAAATGATTAAATCGTCACGACAACCTGGCAGCCCGAGATACCCCTTCCCCTTTCATACGGATGTCATCCGACTGGTTAATAGATTGCTACGGTTCTCAAACCCAAGGAGGGGTCCGATGTCTATCACATTGCCGTCTGCAGGCGTAACGCCTCCATCCCAAACCGCATACGCGTCGTCGTTCGAACAGAGGCTGAATGCCGCGAAATCCAGCCAGGTCCTGGCGGACTATATGAAGGAAAACGGGAAGTCTGCCATCAACTCGGGCGAACTCTCGGAACTCGCCAATAACGCCAAGGGCGATGTCCCTTCTGACGTTGCAGCAGCAGCGGCCTATATGGTGCGTCACACCGACGTCTACACCGCGATTGAAACCCATGACGTGGCGGGCGCCGACGGACTGTCGGGTTCCTGGAATTTCGATTGGGCAGCAGCCGGCGGCCTCGAGGGTAGCTCCGTCGAAGCCATCGCGGCCATGACGGACGCTTTTGACCGCGCGATCGGCGCATCGGCGAAGATCACCGAGATCACGACCGAAAAGAAGACAGAGATCGACGCCACCAAGCAGCGGCCGCAGAACTAAAGCCAGCTCATGGGCCAGACCACGACCCAAGCGCCGGCAGGATATCGCACATCTTGCCGGCCTTTGGCCATCGATGCTGTCCGATGCCGCGCCCGAAAAGGTTAAACCTGCATGTCCGGGTTGTCGAAATCGACAAGTTCCAGCACGTTGGGCACGACATACTGGCCGTTCAAGAAGGCGAGAAGGCGTTGGAAAGCACGCCCTTGCACTTCCATCCGTGCAAAACCGTCGATTGCCGTCCAGTTGGCGCGCAGTATCAGTGCGTTGGACCCGAACTGGCTGAGATCGGCGAGGAAAGCCGCGCGCGGCGCATCAAAACCGATATGCGTCAGTGTCAGGCGGATCGCTTCCATCTCCGTACCGGCACCTTGGTGATCAGTCATCAGCGAGACATGGCGTATATCCCGCAGCGCGGTCCGGCTGGCTGCGATCGAGGAAAAGACGCTCTGGCTCGCCAGGAACCGCTGATGAATGTCACGCAGCTTGGCATCGAAAGCAAGGGAGGCAAGATCGCGAATGGCGCGAAAGGCTTCGAGACCTGTCTGCTCCAGCCGTTCGAGCCGTGGATCCAGATTTTCGAGCAGGGACGGTTGAGCCTTGATCGAGTCGATCAAGATATCAGTCGCACCCTCTTCACCGGCGTTTTTCCAATGGGGCCATTCCATGCAAAGCGGGCCGGCATGAACAAGCAACTCCGTATAGGCTTCATCGATACGCTCGCCGAGACGCAAGAATCCGGCAAGCACCAATGCGAGAAGCGATTGCGCGCGAGCCGGATCGTCACCGTGGCGGGCCAGCTCGGACGTGAGCGCCAGCGCCAGCTTTGCCCCGGCCCCCACGCCGATGGCCTGGGCGAGGCCGGCAAATATGGTGTTGTCGTTCGGTGACGCCGACGCGAGAACGGCGGCGCTGAGATCCTGCATCAGACGTATGGCGGATGGGGTGCGCGGATCCTTGTCGATCGACGCGGCGATATGCGCAAGCGCCATTGCCGTGTGCACATCCGGTTGCCTCTCGCCGGCCTCGACGCTGCCGGTTTCGCTGCGCAATGCCCTCTCGAAGATGGTGCTGACAAGTGTGCGGGCGGTATCCAGAAACGCTGCGGTCTGATCTGGCGACAACGGCTTCACAGCGGCGTGGAGCCTTTGTGCGGCAACGAACGGGCCGGACGACATCAGGTTTTGTTCAATGCCGGCGACCGCTCCCGAAATCGTTTGCCCAACCGTCGACGCCGAGGACACAGCCGATGACGAAACGGGACCGGACACAGACTGCCACTCCCCTTCCGCGTTTGGCTCTGATGTCACGCGCGCAGCGGAAGTGGTCAATGCCGTTCCGGCAAGCTTCTGCTTGAAACGTGCCTCGAGAGATCCTTGCCCGCGCTCCAAATCCTCGATCTGGGACCAGTTTTTCCTGCTCGCATCGTCCGCAACGATATCAACAGGGCCTGCAAGGCCCTCCAGGGCGGGGGGGATCGGATTGCTCATGGCGCATCCTCTCCATTCGTCACGAAACCACGCAAAATCTCGAACGTGCCCCGCATCTCTCCCAATTGGTCGAGCAGCAATGGCACCAAGAACATAAGATACAATACCATCAGGAATGTGAAGAGCAGGTTCTTCACCGCCAGCGACAGGTCGAAGACGTGCAACTGCGAGGCCATGCGCGACAGGAAGGCCATCATGATATCGACGATCAGGATGGCGATGACCAATGGCGCGATGATGATGACGCCGATCTGCATGACGCGGTCGAGCACGCGAAGGACTGCGACAAAGGCGTAGGGGTTCAATACCGGTGCGAAACTCGCCGCCGGCCATAGCTGGTAGCTACGGTAGAACCCGTCGAGCAGCAGCATGAAGCCGCCCGACATGAAAAACAACGCCAGCAGCGAGATCGTCAGCAGCGTCGCCGTCACCGAGGATTCGCCGGCCGACGATGGGTCGAGCAGTTGCGACATGGTGGAACCACGCTGCAGGTCCACCAGGTCGCCCGCCACTTCGGCGGCCCAGAAGGGAATACCGAGCGCGAGACCGATCAGCGCGCCGACCACCATTTCCTTGATGAGCAGGCCCGCGAGGTCAAAACTCGTCGGCTGTCCACTTAACGCAAGTTGCTGGAAAATCGGCATGATCATCGGAAGGGAGACGACGAACGCCACGGCGGACCGGATCATCCCCGTCAGGCCGAGCCGCGTGAAGGCGGGCGTCAGCATGATCATTCCCAGCGCACGGGCAACGGCGATCGCGGCGGCCACCAGCAGCGGATAGGCCAGCTCGGTAATCGCAGCTGTGATCGCCGTAAGGTTCATCGCTTGGCACCTACCGTGTCAACGAGGCGAAGCTGTCCAGCGATTGGCTCGCGAGCGCTCCGACTTGGGCAGCGAGAAGCGGTCCAACGAAAATCAGGACCAGCATGACCGCGACCAGCTTTACCGCCTGCGGCAATGTCTGGTCCTGGATCTGCGTCAATGCTTGGATCAGGCCGACGCTGATGCCGATGATGATCGCCACTCCGAGCGCCGGCGCCGAAACGATGAGGACCGTCACCAGCGCGCGGTTCATCTCATTGAGAAAGACCTCCTGCCCCATCGGCTATCCTCCATAGCTCAGGATCAATCCATGCATCAGCCGCGACCATCCCTCCACGGCGACGAACAGGAATATCTTCAACGGGATGGAGATCAGCGTCGGCGAGACCATCATCATACCCATGGCCATCAGCACGTTGGCGACGATGAGGTCGACCACCAGGAACGGGATGTAGAGAAGGAAACCGATCTCGAAGGCGCGCGTCAATTCGGAGGCGACGAAGGCCGGGATCAGCACGACGAGGTCATCGCTCTTGAGATCGGCGCGGGCCTCCGGCGACCAGACACTATCAGTCGCCTCGATGAAGAACTGGCGCTCACGCTCGTTGGCAAAGCGCGTCAGGTAGGTGCGCAACGGCTCTGCAAGCGTTTCGCCGACATTGCGGAGCCCCTCGACGCTTTCGATATCGATCGGGCGGTTCTCGACCGCACGGTACATGTTGCCGACAAGCGGCGTCGTCACATAGACCGTGAGGATGAGCGCGATCCCGTAGAGCACGAGGTTGGGTGGCGACTGCTGGATGCCGAGCGCGTTGCGGATGAGGAACAGCACCACGGAGATCTTCAGAAATCCCGTCATGGTGACGACGGCCAGCGGCAACAGCCCGATCGTCGAGACGACGATGATGATGGCGATCAGATTGGGCTGGAACTCATTCATGATGTCTGGCTGTTCCACATCGGCGCCGCGGGAAGCAGATGGACGATACGCACGCCCATTCCCATGCCGATCATTACGAGTTCACCGCGTCCGACACGCCTGTTCTCGACAACGATGTCGACGCCGGTTTCATCGGTGCAGGAGAGAGGCAAGTGCTGGCCGGGCTTCAATTCGTCGAGTTGCGCGAGTGTCATCGTCGTCCGTGCGAATTCGAAGACGACGTGCAGGATATGCTCGGCATCACCGCTGTCAGCGTTTTGGGAACCTTGCAGCGAACCGACCATGGCGCGCCGTGCCCTGGGAGCAAACCCGCCGCCAAGCTCGAACCCATCGGACTGGCGGCGAACGGGCGCGACCAGCTTGCCATCCACCCCGGCGGTTGGCCTTTGGGACGCAAGCATGACGATATCGCCGGGCCGGAGGCTTGCCAGTTCATCGATCGACAGATCCTGCGATCCCGCCTCGATGACGAGTTCGGCGGCAAGACCGGAGAGGTCGGGCGGCTGGATGCGATCAAGAAAATCTGCCCATGCTTCGGCAAGCGGTTGCGTCAGTTCCAGCCGCAAGGCAAGCGACCGCCCGCCGGCTGCGATGGCCAGATCCACGGCGACACGCGTATCCGCTTCGGCGCATTCACCAAAACGAATGTCTTGGCCGAGATGTTTTTCCAGGAGGCGCAGAAGATCGAGGCTTGCCAGTTCCAGAAGCAGCGCGCGCTGCGGCGGCTCCTCGTCAACCAGCGCGCCCTCAAGACCGAGCGGCTCCTGCAACCACGCAACCAGTGCCGGCGACAGGTGAAGTTCGCAGGCCTGCGAACCGATGCGGACCGGAACGGTGATGGCGTCTTCGTTTGAAAACGCCTCTCCCACGCAGAGCAGAATCGACCGTTCCGCAAGCATGCAGGCAATCGGCGTCCGAGGACGCGACAGCCGTTCCGTCAGGTCCGTCTGCGCGTCCGGTTGCTTTGCCAGCGCGGTTACGATGCTTGCGCCGCCGCATCCCGTTCCGAAATGAGCGCCTGTATCCCTCAGCATGCCGGTCGCGCCCGATCCGCACTCATTTCCTCAGACTCCAGTTCAGACATCGCCTCGATCCGCGCCTGTTCGGCAATGCGCAGCCGGCTTTCGGCTTCTGCCAGCTTGTCTCTGGCGGAAAAGCGATGACGCCATTCCTGGCGCAGCAACGTCAGTTGCCGTTCACGTTCCGCCAACACCTCGGCGGCATCGTTGCGCTTGTCGATCAGGCCGTCGCGGCGCTGGTCGGAAACGCGCAACAGGTCGTGCTCCCGACCGAATTCGTTCTCCGGCAGCGGACGCAGACCCATCGCCTCGAAAAACCGTCGCTCCTGCTGATCGACCTCCCGGTCGTGCGCATCGATTGCCGCATCGGCCTCATTCAGAAGACGGGTCGCTTCCTGCAAGCGGGCAGCGCCAATCGCGAAGGCGGCCTTTGCCCGTTCTTCGCGCAGCGTACGCAGGGCCAGAAGCTGCGTCAGATCAGAAGCGCGGCTCATGTGACGATCTCCCTCATGCGCTCCAACGTCGTCTGGAAATCGCAGATCTCGTCGGCGGATTGGCGCAGGAATGCCTCGATCGCATCGTGCCGCGACACCGCGGCATCGGCGCGAACGTCGCTTCCGGCGACATACTCGCCGACGCGCAGCAGAAGCTCGATGTCTTGATAGGCTGCCATGTTCTCGCGGATCGTACCGGCGAGTTCGCGGTGTTCGGCCGGCACGACAGTGTTCATCAGCCGGCTGCGGCTTTTCAACACGTCGATCGCCGGAAAATGATTTCGCTGGGCGAGATCGGCCGAAAGGACGATGTGACCGTCGAGGATCGCCTTGGTTTCCTCCGCCACCGGATCGAGGCCACCCTCGCCTTCGGTCAAAACCGTATAGAGCGCCGTGATCGAACCGCCCTTGCCCGGCCCTGCCCTTTCAAGAAGACGCGGCAGGGCGGCAAAGAACGAGGGTGGAAAACCACGCCGCGTCGGCGGCTCGCCTGCGGCGAGGCCGATCTCGCGCTGCGCCCGCGCGAAACGCGTGACCGAATCCATCAGCAGCAGGACATTGCGCCCGCGATCGCGGAAATATTCGGCAATGGCGGTTGCCACATAGGCAGCCTTGACGCGCTCGATCGCCGGACGGTCGGACGTCGCCACAACGGTGACTGTCTTGCCGCGCGCCTGCGCGCCCAGCTGGACGTCGACGAATTCGCGCACTTCGCGGCCGCGCTCTCCGATCAGGCCAACGACGATCACGTCTGCCTCGGTCCCCGCGACGATGGAGGCGAGAAGAGACGACTTGCCCACACCAGGTTCGCCGAAAATGCCGACGCGCTGGCCGCGGGCTATGGTCATCAGGCCGTCGATCGCCCTTACCCCCAGGCGCAACGGATGTTCGATGATGTCGCGTTGCAGCGCATGCGGCGGATCGGCATGGATTGGATAAGTCTCCGCCGTTGCCAGTGCCGCCGATCCGGCATCGAGCACCCGGCCAAGCGGATCGATGACCCGTCCAAGCAGGGCTTCGCCAACGGGAACCCGCAAGGCACGCCCGGTCGGGATGACTTCGGCGCGGGCGGACATACCTTCGAGGTCACCGATGGGAGAAAGCACCGCGCGCTCGTCCTCGAACCCAATGACTTCGGCCGGAACCTGCCGTCCCGTCACCGGATCGCGCAGATGGCAGAGTTCGCCGATGCGCGCTTGCGGGAGGCTGGCATGAACGATGACGCCGCGGATTTCGCGAACACGGCCGCGGGTCGGGCGCGGGTCGGCGGACGAAACGGCCAGCGACAGGCGTGGAAGAATGGCATCGAGGTCAGGACGGCGCGGCTGCGTCATGCGCCACTCTGGTTCTGTTCGATCATGGCCGTGCGAATGGCATCGAGCTGCGATTCGATGCTCACATCGATGCTGGTCGAGGGTGTCGTCACCGTGCAGTGTCGTGCGGACAGATGCCGGTCGGCGGCAACGCGAACCGTTACACCGGTGGAGCCCGACGCAGCGAGGCGCTGTTGCACCTCGACCACCAGTTCAGGCGCGACATTGACGATGACGGCATTGTCTTCGCGCAAGGCATCGAGCGCCTGCCGGGCGGCACGCGCGACAAGTTCCGCGTCGTCGATCGTCCCGATCACCCGTTCGACGATTTCCATGGCCAGCGCAGCCACCATCGGCTCGACCGAAACGAGGTAGCGGTCGACATCCGCATGGGTGCGCATGAGGAGTGCCGCGGCCTCCGCCTCCCCCATCTTGCGCCCCTCCTCACGACCAAGCTGACGCGCCTTCGCGACCTCGTCCCCGGCGATCGAACGAATGGCGGCCGCGTCGGCCTTCGCACGATCCAGAAAGGCAAAACCGTCGATCCAGCAGGTGGCGTCCTCCGCCCGGATGATGCGGGCGAGCGGCCGGTTCGGCATTTCGGTCATGGTCGCGGGCTCTCGTCGGAGGCAAGGCGCCGCAGGATTGCCGGGCCGCGTTCGATGACGACGGCATCGTCCGTCACCGGCACGGCGGCGTCATTCGGCCATTTCAGCCGCACGCGCCGCGCCAGGGGGGCCGGCAGCGCCGCAATCCAGCCGGCCAGGCATGCCTGGCCGTCGAGCCGGACGGCCACTTCCAATCCGTCGAGATCGACCGCCTTCGGCCGCTCGCAGGCAAGGTCGGCATGGCGACGGGCGTCTTCGAGGGCGTCAGCGCCGAAACGCTCGCCCAAGGACGCAAGCACCGGGCCGCGAATTTCCCGGAGAAAGTCACGGGCGTGAAGCACGATCCCGGCGCGCGCGGCGAGGCCTTCGAGTTCCTGCCGGGAGAGGGCCGCGATCGCCCGGTCCTCCTCCTCGCCCTCGCGCTCGGCTGTCTCATGAAGGTCGTAATGGCAGCGAAAAAGATTGGCGAGACGCGCGGTGAAACGTGGCTCTTTCATGAGTGCTGCCGGCAGACCGGATGAGCCGACTGTGCGGAAGCAGGCAGCCATGCGATCAGGATCCATATCAGCGGGGAAATCGCTCACCGAAGCGTCTCCAGCTGGTAGGTGCGCTGGCCGCGCTGGCGCCAGATCAGCGCAACCAGCAGGGCGCCAAGCGCAATGGCCAGGATTGCCAGACCGCCGAACATCCACATCGCCCGCGACACGCTGCTTTCCAGCATCCACAGGCCCAGAAAGGAAGCCATCGGCTGAATGGCGGAGGCCGATTGGGCCGCGGGAGCGGCGACCGACACGACCGAGACCTTGTCATAGGACAGGCCGGCAATGCCGTTGGCAACCAATGTCTTGATTTGCGGAATGAGGGGATCGATCTTCAATCCCGCTTCATGACGAATGAAGACCGATGCCGAAGATGGTGACGTTTCGCGCCTCAGCGGATCATTGCCCGGCAGGACGATATGGATGCGGGCCGACAGCACACCATCGATTTCCGACACCGTGCGGGACAGTTCTTCCGACAGCGCATAGAGCATCTTGGCGCGCTCCTGCGTCGGTGAAGCGACGAAGCCCTCCTGCTGGAAGACCTCGCCCATGGAGGCGAAAGTCTGCTTGGGTAGCCCCGCATCATCGAGAATGCCGACGGCTTCGGCAAAGCGGTCGCTGTCCACGACCACCTTCATGCGGCCGTCTTCCTGCAGGACACGACTTGCCGGAATGCCGTTGCGCTGCAGGGTGGCCACCATGGAATTGGCCTCACGCTCGGCGAGATTGGTATAAAGGTCGTCCTGACAGCCGGACAAGACGAGGGCGCACAGCAAAACCGCGGCGCCCGCAAGCCTGCGCAACGGAGCGGCTGCCGTCACGGCGGCAGAGCCGGACATGTACACTCTCATCACTGGCCACGCAGCAATGTGTTGGCCGCACCCGATACCTGGGTCGTGCCGCGCACCACGAGCTGTGTTTCGATCGAATGGTCGAACATCATGCCCAAGGACTGGATGACCTGGTCGATCTGGCCCTTTTCGACGGGCACGGCCGAATTCCGCGTCTGCGAAAGATCGGTCATCCCCGCGCCGTTCGGCCCGAGGCTGACCAACTCTCCGCCGGTTGCCTGCGGCGTCCTTTGGGTCAGGCTGCCGGCACGCTCGGCAAAGCTGCCGCTACGCTCGAAGAAACCCTTGAGGTTCTGCAGCATCTCTTCGCCGAGTTGCGCCGGCCCCGCGCCTTCCGGCAGAGCCTTTGCCTGGCTGGCAGCATGTTCGAACAGGTTCTGAGTCGCCTGCGGCAACACATCCTGTACGGCTTGGGGCGGCGCAACAGCCGCGGCCGCGATCGGTGTCGTCATGACCTTACCTCCGAGGAAAATCGCTTCCGTTCAAGCGATTACTCGTCAGACATCGCCTCGTTGAGGATATCGTTGGCGCGCGGCATGATGATCATCTGACCGCCAATGGTGATGGCGCCTTCGATCATCATCTCTTCCAGTTCGGGCGTCATTTCGCCCTGCTGGGCATTGTCCACGGCCGCGTCAAAGGCCGCTTCACCGTTGGGCGTCGAAACTGAAACGGAATCCACACCAGAGATAGGGGTCGTCGCCATGTGTTGCTCCTGTTTTTTCGGCGGAGGTCTTCCGCCTGTTTCAAGGTCTGGCCACCCGATTTGCGCGGGAAGCATTTTCATCGTCCGAGCCAGTGCCCGCGCCGTGCGTGGCAACGACTTCCGTCATCACGCCCCCGCGGAAGACGCGCACACGCGGGTCGTCTCCGGCAACGACCTGTTCCGGCTGCATACGCTCCACCAGCTGGCCAACGACATTGATATAAGCAGGCGGTCCTGACACGGTTATGACATTGCCATTGCGCGCGGCGCGTAGCGAGAAACGTTCGTCTGCCAGACCAAGCTCACGCATTTCGCTCGCTACAGCCTCACCACTCAGCCGGCCGGCATCGAGAACGCGAGTCATAAATTCCTTGTCGGCGCTGATATGCAGCACGGAACCGTCGAAATACCACGTGAGGCCGTTCGCGCCGGCCAGCCGCTCGATGAACTCACCAGCCGTCCTGGCCTCGATCCGTCCGCGGACGCGGCCATTGACGGCGTCCGACAATACCACCGGCAGACCGACATTGCGTCCGAACTCTGTCAAAGCGACCCGAACGTCCTGGTCGAGCACGACATAATTGTAAGGCTCGGCAAACCCTGCAGGCGCCGCCATCGCGGGCGATGCGAAGGCAGCGCCCATAGCAATGAAGGCGCCTGCAGCCAGCAACCCTTTTCGGCTTACAAAGCGACTGATCCGCGCCTTGCAACGGCATGCCGAGGAAGACAGGCATTGCCCGTCTTCGCAACGAACGGCGACTGTCGTCTTCAAGGCAGAAAAAAGGGGAAAGCAAAAACCCATGTACAAAGGCTAGCGGATAGGACCGGCCGAATGAACGGGCTAATATGAAATTTTAATGAAATATTACTGCATGCCAAACGGTGATCCTAAACTTTGGGACCGTTGTAAACAGGGTTTTCAGCCACCATTCGAATGAACAAATTTCTTAAGTTTTACACTGATGAGCGCTTCGTATCGATCGTCCGACCACCACATTGAAATACAACATTAAAAGGCATGCCCTGACCTCAGGGGGCTCACGTGTGCCGGCCGATGAACGTTAACGATCCGGCAATAATTCTCCCTTTGTCGTTAATCTGTTGAAAACAGACTCTAGGTTCCCTCCGGCGCGGCTCTCGAAGAACAAGCTGCGTCGCGGCGCATCAATGCGGCGTATTCGATGAACCTAACAGGAATGGAGACCATCATGGCAACTGTAACTCCTCCCGCCAGCGGCGGTGCTGACGCGGCAATCGCAAAGATGGAAGCTGCCTTCGACGCTGCCATCGAAAAGTCGGCAAAGATTACCGAGATCACGACCGAAAAGAAGACCGAACTCGACGCCACCAAGCAGCGTCCGCAGAACTAATGCAGTCGGCGTGGGCGATTCATCGCCCACGCCACTCCGCCCAAAATGACCGGGTGATTCGTGTCGGTTTGCGCCAGCCGGCGTGTCGCAGAAAGCAATCCATCTGGGGTGTCCAACCATGTCGTCGAACAGTTTGAGTTTTCCCAGCGCCACGGCGCTGTCGCCGGCAATCGTTGCGAAACCGGGAGCCCTGGCGCTGGACGTGCTCTCGGGTCTTCACCAAGGCGTGCGTGCGCCGGTTGAAGGTGAAGCCTGCACGATTGGCGCGTCGCCGACCTGCGACCTTGTGCTCGCCGACAGGGATATCGCCGCAGAACATCTGCAGTTGCGCTTTTACGGCAAACAGGTGGCGGTAAACGCCATTGGCGGGACCGTTTTCATCGAAGGGCGTCCTGCGCTGCAGCGTGGTTATGGTTGCCGCGTCAAACTTCCGATGACATTTATGGTAGGCGGCGCAAAGCTGCGGATCGATCGTGATCGCACCGGCGAGCCTCTGGTCAGACGTTGGGGGCTATACGCTGCCGTTGTCGCGGTTGCCCTCGTCATGGTGCCGATTGTTGCGGTTCAGGCTGGCATTTCAGGACTGCTTCCCCAAAAATTCGCGTCGCCGAGCGACCAACTGACGGTCGGCTCCGTTCTCCCCGCCGCCGCTGTTCAGTCCGACGCGGACGTTGCCGCCGCCTTGCGGGACAAGATCGAACAAGCGAATCTAGGCCAGCTCTCGCTTTCGATCGATGGCCGTCGCATCGGCGTTTCGGGGCAGGTTGCGCCCGATCGCATTGAAGACTGGCGCAATATCCAGCGCTGGTTCGATCGCTCGCATGGCGGTCGTTATGTGCTGACAAGCCTCGTCTCGACTGCTGCGGTTACCGACGCGCCGCGTTTCGTTTTCCAGGCGGTCTTCTTCGGCCGAAACCCGTATGTCGTCGATGCGCGCGGAGAACGTCGTTATCCCGGCGCAGCCCTGCAGGACGGCTGGATGCTCAAAGCGATTGAAAACGGCCAGATCCTCGTCGTTCGGGGCGGGCAGGAGTTCAAGCTGACCTTATGACATGCAGCCAACGTTCAGGAGGTCCGCAATGAACGATACGTTGCGGCCCCTCGCCGTCGAACGACAGCGCCTCGATCGTGCGCTGACCGAGGCGGCAAAGCGAGCCGATCCGGTCAGCCGCGCCCAGATCGAGGCATTCGAGAGTGCGTTGCGTTTGCGCCGGCGCGGAAGCCTTGCCCACGGCGCCTCGCTGCGCGGCGAGATCGACCAGCTCACCATGCCGGAAATCACCGATTCCGGCATCTTTGGCACCGAGCGGACGATGCGTTTGCTCGATCATGTCATCGGGGCCGTTTTGCCCCGCCTCGATGCGAACGAAGATGTCACCTCCATCGCCAAGGCGATGCTTGAGGAAGAGATCGAGCGGCGCCGCGACCTGCAGTCGCGTCTGGACGAAGAAGGCGGCATTGAATGAGCCGCGCAGATGCAGAATCCGCGGAACTCCTGCACTCGCTGGGCTATATTTATATGCGCAGCGGCCAGGCAGGGCGCGGCCTCGTTTTCCTATTGATTGCCAACCGCATCGATCCCGAGGATCCCGGCATCCTGCGCACGCTCGCAACCGCCCTGATCGAAAACGGCGCTGGCGAACGGGCGCTTGGCGCGCTGGAACAACTCATGGAGATCGACAGCGATCCGTCGACCCATCTTCTGCGTGCCCGAGCCTTCTGGATTCTCGACGACAAGCAACAGGCCTATCGCTGCTTTCGCGATTACCTTCAGTTGCGGGGTACGCAATGACCGGCATTCTCGGCACACTGAACAGCTTCGCGCGCGCAGCGGCCCATCGATCGGACATCGTCGTCGCAAGCTTCATGATGCTCGCCGTCGTGATGATGGTCATCCCCTTGCCGACGCTGCTCGTGGATGTCCTCATCGCCGTCAACATGGCTTTCAGCCTGCTGATCCTGGTCGTCGCCTTCTATATCGGCCGGCCGGGAGATTTTTCATCGCTGCCTCCGATCATCCTCATCGCCACACTGTTCCGGCTGGCCTTGTCGATCACCACGACGCGGCTGATCCTTCTGCATGCGGATGCAGGCGACATCGTCGCGACCTTCGGGCGTTTCGTCATCGGTGGCGAGGTGGCCGTCGGCCTGGTGGTCTTCCTCATCATCACCGCGGCGCAGTTCATCGTCATCACCAAGGGTGCGGAACGCGTGGCCGAAGTCGCCGCCCGCTTCACGTTGGACGCGATGCCGGGAAAGCAGATGTCGATCGACAACGATTTGCGCAGCGGCGATATCAACCAGATCGAAGCCCGCGCGCGGCGCGGACGCCTCGAGCGCGAAAGCCAGCTCTACGGCGCCATGGACGGCGCCATGAAATTCGTCAAGGGCGATGCGATCACCGGCCTGATCATCGTCTTCGTCAACCTGATCGGCGGACTGCTCATCGGCATGCTCAATCGCAACATGAGCTTCGCCGGCGCATCTCAGACCTATTCGCTCCTGACCGTGGGCGACGGCCTGATCGCGCAGATACCGGCACTTCTGATTTCGATCGCAGCCGGTATGGTTGTGACACGCGTCGCGTCCGAGACCGAAAGCGATCTGGGAACCGAAATCTTCCGCCAGCTCGGGTCAAGCGACCGCGCCCTGGCTCTGGCGGCGGTCATCCTTCTGGGCGCGGGCTTCGTGCCCGGTTTCCCGACACTGATCTTCGTCGGTCTGGCCGCGCTGTTCGGCGGGCTTGCCTTCATGATCTATCGGCGGCGGCCGAAGCCGGAAACCCTGCCCGCCATCCGGCCTGAACGCGAGACGGTCGAGGTCGAGGAAACGCCGCATTCAGAAAGCGCGATCATCTCCGGTGGATCGACCCGGCACCGCGTCGTCGCCCACGTCGGCAGCAATATTTCCCAGGCGGTGTGGCCGGAACGGTTTCGGACCGAAACCGATCTCGTGCGTGACGCGCTGCGGCTGGATCTCGGCCTGGAGGTTCCGGCCGTCGAGCTGCGGCCTGATCAGACCCTGATGCCGGATCGCTTTCGCGTCGATCTCGAAGGCGTGCCGATCGTGGAGGGCGAGATTCCGCGCGATAGTCTTCTCCTCAACGACGACCCTATGCATCTCGATCTCCTGCAGATGCCACGCCGCGATGGACCGGCCCTCTTCGGCGGCCACCGCACAATCTGGATCGACCAGGAACATGCCAATGCCCTGGCCGATGCAGGGATCGGCTTCCACGATCCTGCTGCGACACTTGCAAAATGCCTGTCGCAAGCATTGCGACGTTACGCGGCGCATTTCATCGGCATCCAGGAAACGCGGGAACTGCTGACCCAGATGGAGGGCGAGTATTCCGAACTCGTCAAGGAAGCCTCGCGCGTCGTGCCGCTCAACAAGCTGTCGGATATTCTGCGCCGCCTCGTGGAAGAAGACATACCAATCGGCAATTTGCGGGTCATTCTGGAAGCGCTCGTCGAATGGGGCGGGCGCGAGGCTGACACGTTGCTTCTGACCGAACGGGTGCGCATCGCGCTTGCCCGCCAGATCTGCCATCGCCATGCGCAGCTCAACCGCGTTCTGGCGGCCTATGTGCTATCGCGCGCAGCAGAAGAAGGTATCCGCAACGCCATCAAGGTCACCGGGGTCGGCAAGATGCTCGCGCTGCCCGAAGACGCGTCAAGAGCAATGCTTTCGCAACTGCGTCAGGAGCTTGCCGACAGTGACGAACGTCAGGGGGCTGTTCTGCTCACTTCGGTGGATCTGCGCCGGGTGATGCGAAACTATCTGCTGCGAAACGATATCGAGCTGCCTGTCCTCTCTTATCAGGAGATTGCGCCCGAGTATTCCGTGCAATCCCTGACGTCCGTCACAATAGATTCACGAAATCGAAATCGCCTAACAAAATCAACGGCAAACGAGGACATGGATCGCCAGGAAAGCATCGCGGTTACAGTTGGTTAACCATAATGCGAGCGTTCTTTGCGAAAAAATGGCGGCAAAGGGCGAATCTTTGCGACCTTCATCCGGCCTTGCGTCGTGCATCGGGAGAATACTGACAGAATGATGAGATCGACTATCGCGGCAAGGGGGCAAACCCTCCTTATGCTCATCCTCGCTTTCTGCCTTGTCGCTCCCGTCGCGCAAGCCGAATCCTTCACCGTCGACGCGCAAGCCGGCCAGGCCATCATGCTTCCATTGGGCCAGGGACGCATCCTGCGTTTCGATCAGCCTGTGGAATCGGTGTTCATGGCGGACGCCAAGATCGCCGATGTCCGTGTCGTTTCGCCGGGTGTGGTCTATGTCTTCGCGCTGAAGACCGGACGGACGAACCTCATTGCGCTGAGCCCCGACGAAACATCGCGCGGCAGCGTCGATTTCTGGGTCATGCCGGATTCGCGGCCGGTGCAGGAAGCACAGCGCGCCGTTCAGCCGAACAGCACGATCAACATCTCGCTTTTCGGCGACCAGCCGATGGCGCGCGGTCATGCCAAGACCATGCATGAGGCCATGGACACGTCGAGTGCCATCGAGGCCTATGCCCCCGAAAGCACCCCCGCCATCAACAACACCACGGTGTCCGGCTCGAACCAGGTCAACATCCGCGTCCGCTTCGCCGAAGTCTCCCGCAACCAGTTGCTGCGTTACGGCGTCACCTGGGATGCGTTCGTCAATTCCGGCTCCTTCTCCTTCGGTTTCGTTTCCGGCGGCAAGCTCGCAGCGGATGCCGCAAGTGGAGGTTCCAATGCATTGAGCGCAGGCGCCGCCTGGAACGGCAACCGTGTCGATATGCTGCTCGAAGCTCTACAGGCAAACGGAATCCTGACCGTTCTTGCCGAGCCGAATATCACTGCTGTCACGGGCGAAACGGCGAGTTTCCTCGCCGGCGGCGAAATCCCCGTACCGGTCCCGGTGACGAACGAACAAGTCGGCATCGAATACAAGCAATACGGCGTGTCGCTTCTGTTCACGCCGACTCTTTTGCCGAATGGCCGCATTTCCATGCGCGTGCGTCCCGAGGTCAGCAGCCTTTCCGCCAGCGGCATGGTCAACATCGCCAATCTGCAGGTGCCAGCCCTACAGGTGCGGCGCGCCGATACCACGGTCGAGGTGGGCAGCGGCCAGACCTTTGCCATCGCCGGCCTGTTCCAGCGCAATGCCTCCCAGGACATCGAAAAAATTCCGATGCTGGGCGACGTGCCGATCCTCGGCGACCTCTTCAAATCGAAGCGATTCCAGCGCAACGAGACGGAACTCGCCATCCTGATCACGCCCTATCTCGTCGAACCGGTCGAGGCACGCAGCCTCAAGACGCCGCTCGACAGCCCAGCCGGTGCCTTGTCCGGCCCGACCGCAGCCAAGCGCACCAAGACCAGCAAGGGGTACGGTTTCTATGTCGACTAAGCCGTTCGTGATCAATGCACCGCGCCTCGTCGTCGGTCTGACTGCGCTGGTTCTCGCCGGATGTCAGAACAGCGCCCAGCGCGATCCCCTGCCCTATTCGCCCAACTATCACAGGGCCGGGGTCGAAGGTCCTGTCCGCAAGGGCTACGATCCCCGGAGCGGGCATCTCCTGCCCGATGCATGCGTCACGCCTGATGTGACCGAGGATCCGCTTTACCTGCCGCCTGGATGCGCCAACAATATGAATCTCCAGTTGATGGTGGAGCGTCAACGCGATCTGGTGCGTGGTCGCAAGACCGGGCCAGCCATGGCTGCTCCCGTCGTCAGAGCCGCGCGTCACGTCATCGACGGGACAAAGCCCGCTCAGACCCCGGCGCGGGAAGGCGACGTCAGCACCACCGGATTACAGGATTGACGATGCGCCGCCGTATGGGCTCAGCTGGACGACAGCAAGCCGATAGCACGAGCCCGGGCGGCAGGCGCCTTGATCGCGCGGACCTTGCGCGCTTCGGCCAGAAACGTCTTCTTTTCCGCATCGGGATAATCGGGAACGGCAACAGCCGCAGCATCCTTGTCCTGCCGGCCAAGCGTCAGCACCAGCATCAGATTGCGGAAATGCCGGGCCTCGGCCAGCGGCGACTGCGTGACGGCGCGCATTGTCGCCACGGCGGCATCGGTGCGGCCCGAGACAGCCTGGGCGAGCCCGAGGTTGGATTGCGTATCGAGATTGCCGGGATCGAGGTTTTTCGCTTGCGTGAAGGCCGTTTCCGCCCCCTGCCCGTCTCCGGTCAGGATGAGCGCGGTACCGAGGCGATTGTAGGCGGTCGACGTTTTCACGATCGGCGCAGCGACGGCAAGCGTACGCGCTGCGCTTTCGACCTGGCTGGACTGGAGCTGCGCCGTGCCAAGGCCCAGAAGCGCACGACCGTCATTGGGCGAGGCGTCGAGCGCAGTGCGGAACGATTGCGCCGCCTGCTCGGGTTCGCCTGCAGCAATCTGGGCTTCTCCCAGACGCGAATAAGCGCCAACCTTGTCGCTGGAGGCTTTCGCGGCGCGCTCGTAGAGCGATGCGGCCGTGGCCCGGTCGCCGCGCCGTTCAATGTCCTGCGCGAGCTTGACGAGACGCCCCTCATCGCCCTTCGGACCTTCTTCGGCTATCGGGGTGGTGGTCGTACATCCAGCCAGGGCAAGCCCCAGCAGAACCAGAGCGTTCAAAGAGTGATGCCGCATTTCATCCCGTCCCAAAGGTTCGACGTGGTTCTAGCCGCTAAGTCACGGACTTACAACACGCGGCGGCTGACTTTCCCGGCGTTTGCGGCACGCCCTGCTCTTCGAACCACACCGCGCGGGAGCGTTGGATGAGCGGGACGAGCGAGGAAAAAAGCCTTCCGGCTTCGGACAAGAAAATCCGTGACGCGCGCGAGAAAGGACAGGTTTCCAAGAGCCAGGATCTCGTTGCCGGCACGGTGATGTTCGCCTCGATCACCTATCTCGCCTTCGCGCTCATGAGTGAGCAGAGGAAGATCGAGGAACTGGTGGATCTCGTTGCCAGGCGGGTTCATGTCGATCCGTTTGCCGAACTGTGGCCGACCGTGCTCACCCTTGCCGGCGGCATCCTGATGGGACTGGCGGTACCGCTGCTGGCGGTCACGATAGCCGCGATCGTTCTCACCAATCTCGTCGTCATGCGCGGCTTCGTTTTTTCGACCACGCCGATTACCCCGAATTTCGAACACATCAACCCGGTCTCGGGCGCCAAGCGCATTTTTTCCATGCGTAGCGTGGTGGAGTTCCTGAAGGCGCTGTTCAAGGTCGCCGTGCTGGCAACCGCCTTCGTGATCGTCTTTCGTATGGGTTTGCAGGCCCTCATGCAATCGTCTGCCTGCGGCGCTCCGTGCGTGATGAACACGTTCAAGGCCCTGCTGCAGCCCCTGATCATCACCGCCGTCATCGCCTTCTTCGTCGTCGGCCTGATCGACGTGTTGGTGCAGAACTGGCTGTTCAAGCGCGACATGAAGATGACGAAGAGCGAGCAGAAGCGCGAACGGCGCGATGCCGATGGCGATCCGGCTATCCTGCAACAGCGCCAGAAGCAGCGGCGTGAAATGCAGGCCTACGCCACCAAAACGGGATTGATGAACGCCTCGCTGCTGGTCGGCTCGCCCGAAGGCTGGACGGTCGGAATTCGTTACGTTCGCGGCGAGACGCCGGTCCCGATGATCGCCTGCCGGGCCAACCCCGGACAATCGCGCACGATGATCACCGAGGCGCTGCTGACGGGTATCCCGGTGATCCGCGATACCCAGCTGGCCGATGCGATCGCGCGTTCGGCCCAGACCGGCGAACCGGTGCCTGAAAAAATGTTCCAGCGCGTCGCCGACCTTCTGGTCGCTGCCAAGCTGATCTGACCGCACGAATGATCGACAGGACGCAAACGATGCCCATACGTATCGCCCGATGGTTTTTCACGCTTGCGACATTTCTCACCGTCGCGAGTGCGCCGCTTCACGCCCAACCCGCGGGAGCGCCGATATTCGATGAAGGCTACATCGACTTCCTGTTTTCACCGACACGGCCCGGCCCAGCCCCTTCCACGCCGCATGCCGGAAACGAAAATGCCGATCGCAGCACTCGGCAACGCATCGCCTATCAGAGCCAAGAACCCGTCGGCACCATCGTGATCGATACCGTCTCGCGCCGCCTCTATCTGATCGAGGCGGGCGGCTTTGCGCAGCGCTATCAGGTCGGTGTCGGTCGCGAGGGTTACGGATGGCACGGGACCGAACGCATCAGCGCCAAGCGGCAATGGCCGGATTGGCGCCCACCTGCAGATATGCTCGCCCGCCGGCCGGACCTGCCCCGGCATATGGCCGGGGGCCCGGACAATCCGCTTGGTGCGCGCGCTCTTTATCTCGGCGAAACCCTTTACCGCATCCATGGCTCGAACGAGCCGGAGACGGTGGGAGCAGCCGCATCATCGGGTTGTTTTCGCATGACGAATACCGACGTGATCGATCTCTACGAACGCGTCGGCGTCGGTGCCAGGGTCCGCGTATTTTAGGATCGCCAAAAAACTTTCATGAAACTGTAACCCCACGCGCCGGCCGGTTGCCTATAGTTGCGCCATCCAGAGCAGTATCGTCGACTTTTCCGTCAATCAGATCAAGAGCACGCCATGGCCTACAGGATCGACGTGAACGCCCGCAATCGCTTTAGCGAGAACGGGGATACCGCAACGCCAATCCCGGCAGCGCAAGGTGAAGCATTCCGACGCGAGATCGCGCTCGTCACCAGAGAACGGGAAGGCGGCAAGGATCAGGCGGAACTCGGCGATCGCGTCTCCGTTGTCGAGGCGGGCGATACGCTCGAGCAAATCGCACGCGAAAACCATGCTGACCTGGCCGAAGCCCTGGCGATCAACGCCGATGAAATCAACCGCAATGGCGATCTCATCCACCCAGGCGATATCATCATCCTGCCAGCGCCGGAGCCGGAGATTATCGCTGATACTTCCGTTGATCCGACCGGAAAGCCCGCCGGTGAGGAGGCTTTCATCGACTCGCTTTACGACCGTGGCAATCAGGTCGAATACAGCGAACCGTCGGACGGGATCGACGCTGCCGCGGAGACGGCGGCGATGGAGCAAGACATCGCCGACTATCTCTCGGCCCTGCCACCGGAAGCACGTCAGGCCGCGGCGCTGCGCCTTTCACAAGCAGACTGGGTTGATGCGGGTCCGGCCGGTATCGCCGTTTCGAAAGCGGTGGAAGCCGCCGGTCTGGAGAGCGATCCGATCGAGGTCTTCGCATCCGAACTCTACGATCACGGCAACGCACTGGAATATGCCGACCCGTCGGCGGCGGTCGATCACAGCCGCGAAACCACCGCCCTCGCCCGCGACATCGAGACCTTCCTCGAAACCCTGCCGGAAGCCGAGCGCCCCGACGCGCTACAGAATCTTTATGACCGCGATTGGAGGGATGCCGGTCCGGCCCAGATTGCAATCGAACGGGCTGCCGCATCCTCGGGAATCCCGCTGACAAGCACCGGCCATAATGGCCCCGAAGCAGAAGCGCAGATCCGCTCCATCGTCGATAACGCCAGAGCGGCTGGCGATGATCCGAAGGCGCAGTTCCAAGCTTTTGCCGAAAGCTACAAGAATGCCAGCCCCGAAATGCAGGAGATGTTGCTGCGCACCGGCTACGGCAACGACTTCATCGATGCGATGGCCGACTATGCGACCGAACCGCTCGGCGATTTCGACCCATCGATTGACAACCAGTCGAAACCCTTGGAGACTTTTGCGCGCCTCGATGCCATGACCGATGGCGCGCCGCCGGAACTGGCGGCCGCGCTCGTGTCTCAAACCACCGTCGAAATCGAACGCGCCAACAGCCTCTACCAGCAGCAGGCCGGCTTCTCCATGCTTGGCACCGGCGGCGTCGAGGCCATGCTGAAAGTCGCTGAACGCATCGAGGGCACGCCACTCGGCGATAGCACCATCGAACGCTGGGCCGATATGAGCTTTTATGCCCAGCACGCGCTGACCCGGAGTATCGGTGAGGGCGGCAGCCTGCAATATGGCCTCGAATTTGCCGAACGGATGGGGTCGGATACGACGCTGCTGGAGCAGGACGTTCTCCCCGGCGTCCGGCAGACCCAGTTCGCGGCCAACAGCGCCGTCGATGCATATTCCGTCCACATGGAGGAGCTTCGCTGGCTCATCGAAAATCACGGCGACACGATGTCGCCGGATGAGCTGCAGAAGGCGATTGACGACTATAAGGCCACGATGGACAAGCCTGAAGACGGTCGCGTCGAAGGTGCCTGGACACAGACCGAAAAGCAGCTTCAGGAAGACGTCGCCAAACACGGAGAAACGCTGCTGAACCAGATGACGCAGCTCGGAGCCTTTCCTGACGAGCCCGCCGAACAGAAAGCGCTGATCGACAACGAAATCAAAAATATCCTCAACGACGACCGCTCCTATCTTGCGATCCAGACGGCGCTGCGCACCAATCCCGAACTTCTCGACAGCCCCGCCGCATTGAACTTCGCCAGCCGGCAGGCGCGACTGACGGACCGTGGTCGCAAGCTGGTCGAGGAAATCTTCACCCAGTTCGTACAGCGCGACATCCTGCCGAAGATCGCCGATTTCAAGCCGGGCGATGCCGCCAGCATGGCAGAGATCCGCGACGGCCTGGAAAAGTTCCGCGACGGCAAATTCGCCACGCTTCTCGGCGTCACCGAAAAGGACATGAACAAAGCGATCGATGCGATCGAGGCATCGCTGCCGGAGGCCGGCGACACCGAAGCGATCACACGACAGAAGATGCAGGATCTGGATACCAAGCTGAAGGGATTGGATAGTCACCAACAAAACGGCATCCGCAGCTTCTCCAGTTCCACCATTCCTGGCCAGTTGCTGCGGACGATCGGCGCCAGCGCATCCGCGGTCGGCCTCATGAACTCGGCCGAGGCCGCGTTCACCACGCCCAATGTCGAAACGATCCTGAAGGCGACCTTCGATGCGGCAGGTCTTGCGCAGCGCTCGATCGAGATCGGCAGGGGGCTCGACATGATCGCACCGGATTCCTTCGCGGTCCGTTATTTCGACGGCAGCCTGAGACCCGGCACCAAATTCCTCGGTGCGGTCGCGTCGGTCTTTGACGGGGTCAATTCCATCCAGGCTTTTGCTGGAGGCGACCCGCTGTTGGGCGGCATCCATGCCGCAACGGCAGCCGGCGGGCTCGCCGCAACGTTCGGTGCCGGTACGATCGCCGGGCCGATCGGTCTCGGCGTCGTCATCCTCGGCGTCGGCGCGTCGATGATCGTGGAAGGGGTTCGCGAGAACAACAAATACGAGACCTCGCGTTCGGCACAGTTCCTCGATACGTCGGAACTCAGCGTGGCGGCTTCGCAGGCGCTGATCGACAACAGTGGCGACGGCCACAGCCCCGTTCCCCTTCTCGTGGAATATGCCAATGAAAAAGGTTTCGACCTGGACGATGCCGCACATCGCACAGCCTTCACGGACTGGTTGAACGGCATGTCGGCGGAACAACTGGCGACGTTGCGCGACAATTTGCATCACACGATCGACGAATTTGGCGGCGATGCGACCAAGTTGGAGCAGACAGCAACCGACGATTACGAATATACGAGCGACATTCTTTACAATCAGGAAGTCGTTACGCCGAGAAAGACCTTTTTCGGCGAGCGATTCTATGTCGAGGATGGGGACGCCTCGCCCAGTTCAGTAACCCAGATCGACATTGCTCTCGACACGCTCGGCATACCGGAACTGGCCCTGCCTGTATCCTGACGGGCCCGACATCGCCCCGGGTTTTGGCTCGATTTCGTGACGTTACTGCCAACATCATGGTGACCGCGGGACTGATCCTGGAGCGGTTCACTTTCAGACGGAAACGATGCGTTCAGGCGTTCCTCAATCTTGACGGTGGTAAACATCCTATTCCAACCGTAGCAACAGCGGCATCGGTGAGGCATGGCAACTGTGACAAGCACAGGCCCGGGCACAGGAATGACGGAAATGGAGATGATTTCGCCCCTATAGCGACCGTTCTACGGACGGAAACGCCAGCAATTGACCGCCAATAGTCAATCTACCGTCATTCCTGTGCTTGTCACAGGAATCCTGTGTGTTTGAGATGTGGTAGAGAGGATGCCGGGAAGGAGACCGTAGGAATCCTGATCGCCTTATCAGGCAGATCGTGGCATGGCACGGCAAGTAAGAAAGGGGCGCATCGCCCCCTTTCCTCGTATGATTCAAGCCGTTTCGCGTCAGAGCCCTATGCTCATCACGACAGACCGTCGCTCGTCTCGGGCCAAGCGTCGTCCGGCACATCCGATAGGTCCCCGTTCGGCACGCCATCGATTTCGTACTTCGTGAGATAGTCGCCGAGAAGCGAGCCGAAATTGTCGGCTTTTACCTGTTGTTTGCCTTCCGCGATCAGACCGGGCAGGAACATGGCGATGGCGCCGACACCAGCGGCCGCCAATCCGAGGACGCCGGCAATGCCCGCAATCGGGGCCATGGCCGCCCTCACGGCAGCGGAACCCAAGGCGCCGACGCCACCCTCAACGGCCGAAGCAAGGCCCGCCAGCGCCCCCAGGGAGCCTGCGGTGATGCTGATGCCACCACTGACCTTGTCGCCCTTGCGGATCGATTGGACGCCATCGAAGATGCCATAAGCGCCCGCCACGATGCCGGCCAAGCCGCCGACGCCCTTGGCGGCATTCTCCCCGCGTGTCCATTTGCTCAAATAGTCGTTGAATTTCGCGTCGGACATCTTGCCGATTGTTTTACCGATGGAACTGTCGGGATGCTTTTCCACGACGGTCTTCAAATAGTCCTTGTAGGCTTTGACACCGCCTTCCGTGAGCAGCGTTGACGTCAAGATCGAACCCGTTGTGATATCGACGAGATTTCTCTCGGTGAGGTTTCCACCGCTTTGCGCGCCTTTCGCAATGGTGACGCCAGCCATGAAGACACCGCTGATGCCATGCAGAACCCCCTTGTCGGAGAGCTTCTTTACATCGGGGTTCAGCCAATCCGATTTAAGTTCGGATAGCGACTTGGTTCCCTGCCGCAGAACGTCCCAACTGCCCCTGATGCCGGCAAGGATCTGGTCGGCCGTTGCGGTGGTTCCATCCGGGTTGGCCAGAAGCTCCGGATCGTTCTTGATGATCTCCTCGATCACCGATTTTACCTTCGCCTCATCCAGTTCATCGCCGCCATCGATGCCGAATGTCTTTTTCAGGTCATCGAAAGTTCCGTCTTTCAAGACGTTTTCCTGCGCGACCCTGTTGAAGTTGTCATTCAGTTGCTTGTCGAACTTGCCGGTGAACTCCGGGTCGAGCGTCGCGTTATAAAGCGCAACTTCCGCGCTGAACGCGCCGACCGCCTCCTCGAAGGTGTTGGTTTCCATCAGTTCTTCCAGCCGTTTGCCGGAGGCGAGAGACTGCTCGTAGAAATCCTTGAAGTCCTGGGCGTGCTCTGAAGAGCCGACCGCCTCCTGGATCGCAGCCGGACCCTTGATGCCGAGCGCCTCCTGGTACAGGCTTGCCGATGTATAGAACTCCGCAAGCGCCGCCTGCTGGTCGGTCTTGCCGTCTTTGGTATGCGTGTCCCAAAGGCTGTCCAGCGACTTTCCGTTTTTGATCTCGTCATCGTAGGTGGTCTGCAGCGCGTCCTTGAGACCCTCGTTCTCGTCAAGAAGCTCCGTCATCTGCTTGGCGCTATTCTCATTGAGGTATTTTATAACCTCGGGATCGCTTTCGAGGATGCTGATATGCCCGTTGATGTCATTGAGTATTTCGTTCGGATCCGGATGGGTGCGCGCACGGTTGGAAATGCTGACCTTGCCGTAGTCGTCGCCCCACATGCCTGCCTCGGCGCCCTTGATAACCAGCTGCTGCGCGGTCAGCAGTTCCTGAAGCGCTGCGGCCTTTTCCTTCGCCGAGTACTTGTCCGGATTCTCGAAGATATCCTTGTTCAGCTTGCTCGTGTCGGTTCCGCCAACCGCATTTCCGTTGACCGCCCCGGTTAGAAAAGTGATGGCTGCCCCGGCATCCTTCGGCGCCTGCGTCTTGATCCAGTTGCTGATGTCGGCCTTGCTGACATTACCATCCGGCTTGAACTTCAAGGGGTCGGCGGCGGTCTCGAGCGAATTGAATGCGCCGGGTTTCGACCAGAAATTCAGCGCTTCTTTGAAGTCGTCGCCGATCTGCGGGTTCTCGTCCATGTACTTCTTGAGATCTTCGGCCGTCACTTCGTCATTGCCGGTTTTGGCCTTGATCGTGTCGTAGTTCTGCTCGAGCAGGGCGCCGTATTTGGCGAGCGTCTTGGAGGTTTCGTCGGCATCCTTGTTGGCGCTGAGGAAGTCCTTGTAGCTGCCGATGTCTTCCGTCTTCTGCGCCGCCGGAAGCGATTCGAAACCGTATTTGCCAAAATCCTGCAGACGTCCGGCTTCGGTGCCGTTGCGGGCTTCGGCGCTGTTGGTGAAACCGTCGATGCTGCTGTTGGATACCGTATCGCCGGACTGCAGCTTGCCTTCCGCATCGTACATCGTGACGCGGTCGAGAACCTGTATCGCCCGGTAGGCAGCGTCGGCATCCTTCTCGAAATCACCGACACGTTCCTTCAGCATGTCTTTCACGCCGCTCTGGTTGCCCAGGTTCTTCAGTAGAGGATTGTCATCGATGATGTCCTGCGCCGAGCGCTTATCGTCCTCCGGCAGTTCCCACTTGATATCGGCCTTTTCGGCGGCTTCTCGGGCTTCCTTGTTGTCGCCGACCATATCCGGGTTTGCCATCTTGCCCTTGAGGGCGGAGAAGCCGTCCTTGCCGAAATCCTGCAGGCGACCGGCTTCCGTGCCGTGTCGCGCTTCATCGCTGCTGGTGAAACCGTCGATGCTGGAATTGCCACGATCGCCGCCGACGATCCTGTTGCCATCGCTATCAAGCTGCTCGACGTGCTGGAGCACCTGGCTAGCGCGATAGGCGGCGTCGGCATCCTTTTCGTAATCGCCGACACGTTCCTTCAGCATGTCCTTGACGCCGCTCTGGTTGCCGAGGTTCTTCAGCAGCGGGTCGCCATCGATGATATCCTGTGCCGAGCGGTCATCGCCCTCGGGGCGCTCCCATTGGATGCCGAGTTCCTCGGCCTGTTTACGGGCTTCCTCGTTGTCGGCCGCAGCCTCCGGGCTTTGCAACTTGCCCTTCAGGCTTTCAAACCCGTCCTTGCCGAAATCCTGAAGGCGACCGGCTTCCGTGCCGTGTCGCGCTTCATCGCTGCTGGTGAAACCGTCGATGCTGGAATTGCCACGATCGCCGCCGACGATCCTGTTGCCATCGCTATCAAGCTGCTCGACGTGCTGGAGCACCTGGCTAGCGCGATAGGCAGCGTCGGCATCCTTTTCGTAATCGCCGACACGTTCCTTCAGCATGTCCTTGACCTGGCTCTGGTTGCCGAGGTTCTTCAGCAGCGGGTCGCCATCGATGATATCCTGTGCCGAGCGGTCATCGCCCTCGGGGCGCTCCCATTGGATGCCGAGTTCCTCGGCCTGTTTACGGGCCTCCGGATCGTCAGCGGCAGACGAGACGTCCTGCAATTCGCCCCTGAGGTTGGAGAAGCCATATTTACCGAAATCCTGAAGACGGCCGGCTTCCGTGCCGTTATAGGCATCGCCGCCCCGGCTGAAGCCGTTCACCTCGCCATTATCGACATCGCCGCCGACGATGCGATTTCCGTCGGCATCAAATCTCTCGATATGCTCGAGCACCTGCACGGCGCGATAGGCGGCGTCGGCGTCCGTCTCGATGTCACCACCGACGCGCGCCTCCAGCGAATCCCTGACGCCGGCCTGGTTGCCAAGATCGCGCAACAAGGGATTGTCGTTGATGATCTCCTCCGCCGAACGATTGTCACCTGCAGGCCGTTCCCAGCGTATGCCAGCGTCCTTTGCCTGCTTTTGAGCATCTTCCCATGCGCCAACATTATTCGGGTCGACTGAATCCGGATCAACGGGGCTCGAAGGTTTGCTCGTGACTTTGGACATCGGGACGCCTCTCCTGTCGCTGTGACTTTGCGGTCTGTTTCGAGTAAGGATTGCGTTAAGATTAAACGCTGGTGTGTGAAGTGCTTGTGACAAGCAGCCATTCATTTCGGACAATCACACCGCCAAACTTCGTCGCACTCAAACTACTTGCCGTGCGCACTTGCCGCCGCGTTGGCGTCCATCAGAACCGCATCGACGACACGTTCCATCGCATGGGAATCATCGAACAGGGCGAGTAGCAATGTAGCGCCCTCCAAGCGCACAAGAGCATCCGCAGCGATCGTTTCGGCGATTTTCCAAGGCATGGCTTGTCCCTGTGCACGGTTTCTCTGAAGGAGAAAACGGCATTTTGCCTTTCGCGGGCCTGCGCGCCCTGTCCGAAATCCAGCCCTGGATATTCGGCCACCAAGCGAAGTCGTGAATGGGGCAGAAACGCTCGCCATGGATCACCGATCAACACCTCGATATGCGCCCCAAGGCATCGATCCAGAAAAGTCGTGACGCGTGCAGCAAGGTCGCGCTCGTAGAACAGGTCACCGACAAGGACAATGTCTACCGTAGGCGGTGGGTTGGCCGTCATATCACCCAGGAACGTTGCAATCCCGACCCCGTTTGTCACTGCGTTCAAACGAGCCACTGCCGTGGCGTATCTGTCGGTGTCGGCACAGATCACGTGCCCTGCGCCTGCCTTGGCCGCCGCGATGCCGACGATGCCGGAACCGGTGCCAAGGTCGAGCACGCCGCGACCTGCGACCGTTTCGGGATGGTCGAGAATGTGCCGTGCCAGCGCGAGGCCTCCGCCCCAGTAATGAGCCCAGTATGGTTCGCCAAAACCATGCGCGTCCATTTCGGCAAGACGCCACAACCCGCTTTTCGGGACAGCTTTGTGCAAACTGATTTCCGGCACGGACGGGACCGGAAGGACAGGAAAGTTTGCCTGGATGAATTGCAGTGTTTGCGGCGACAAGCCTGTGTCTATGATCTGGCCCTCCGAGACTGAACGCGGTCCCTAACCAACCTGCCCTAAAGCGGACTGAACGGCACGAATAAAACGCCGAGCCCGGCCGCCACGAGCGCCGCGCGGACCGGGAGCCGATAAGCGGCGATCAGCCCGTAGGAAACGCAGGTCAGGCCGACGGCCACCTTGACGCCGGCAAACAGGGCCGCGACCGGCGCCTGCGCTGTGGCAAGCAGGTTCGGATTGGCGATCATCGCCAGCGGGATCAGATAGAGCCCGACGCCCAGAGCCATCGCGGTGAAGGCCACCTTCAGCCAGTCTTCGCGCACCATGCCGGCAGCGATGAAGACAGCGCCGCAGACGGGTGGCGTGATGGTCGACAAAAGCGCGAACCAGAACACGAAGAGATGAGCCTGCAGCGGCGCGAGGCCGAGCTGCGTGAGCGCTGGTCCGGCGACCGAAACGCAGATGACGTATGCGGCTGTCGTCGGCACCTCCATGCCCAGGATAAGGCAGGCCGCCGCGGTCAGGAACAGTGACGGCCACAACATGCCGCCGGAGCCCGACAGGATCAGCGAGGTGATCTTTACGCCAAGGCCGGTGATCGACAGCACGCCGATGATGAGCGAGGCGCAAAGGATGATCGCCGCGATCATCGATACCTGCCGCGCCGCGGCGATCAGGGCATTCTCGAACCGGGCCAGCGCCGCGCGCCCGCTGAAATGCAGCCTGCCGTCGACCAACAGCAGGACGGTTCCGGCGAGGATGGCGAAAGCGGCTGCATATTGCGGCGTGTAGCGCGCCCAGAACATGCCCCACAAAAGGACCGAGAACGGCACCAGGAAGAAAGCCGAGGTGACGAGAACGTCGCGCAGAACGGGTTTCTGATCGTCCGGCAGACCTTTTAAGGGATAGCGTGTGGTGAAAGCGTTGATGCCCATCCAGACGGCGAGGAAATAGAGGATGGCAGGCAAGGTCGCCGCCGCCATGATGCCGGTGTAGGGCGTGCCCGTCAGTTCCACCATCACGAAGGCCCCTGCCCCCATCAGTGGCGGCATGATCTGCCCGCCGGAGGATGCCACCGCCTCGATCGCGCCGGCCAGCCGCTTGGGATAGCCGAGCCCGACCATCGCCGGAATCGTGATGGCGCCGGTAGAGGCCACATTCGCCGAGGCCGACCCGGAGATCGAGCCGAACAATGCAGACGAGATGACCGACACCTTGCCTGCGCCACCGTTCAGCCGGCCGGCAGCCGCCGCCGCCACGTTCATGAAGCCCCGCCCCGCCTCGCCGGCGTTCAGCACCGCGCCGAAGATGACGAAGATCGCGACCGTGCCGACCGAGACACCGGTCAGACTGCCCCACAAACCGCCCTCGGCGATCGTCAGCGTGCCGAGGAAGCTTGCCAGCGGCGTGCCCGCATGACCGAACTCGCCCGGAATATATTGGCCGAACAGGCCGTAGAGCAGCGCCAGCGCGGCGACGCCGGGCAGCGCCCAGCCAATGGCCCGACGCGCCGTCTCCAGCACCACGATGAGCAGCGTGACGGCGATCCCGATCTGCATGGGACCTTCCAGGAAGCCATACTGGTCGGCAAGGTCCTGCTCGTTCAACGCCACCCACACGCACGCCGCGATCCCCGCAATCGCCAGCACCCAGCCGGAGAGGCGCATCAGGCCGGTCGAAGGCGCGAAGATCAAGAGCCATGGCAGGATCAGCGCCATGTGCAGCGGCCGGCTGACGAGGTTCGGCACGAGGCCGGAAAAGATCAGCCCCAGGTGAAAGGCGACGAGCAGCCCGGCAAGAGCCGCAAGGAGAATGCGTTTGGTCATGGGACGATCAGATGGGGGACGATCAGATGGGGAACGATCAGGTGAAAATGAAAAGGCTGGAGGCAAAGCGAAGAGCGCGGCATCCGCCGCACGCTTCGCGAGCACGAGGTTTACATCTGGCCTTCAGCCAGTTCAAAACCCGCTTCCTTGTAGTAGCGGATGGCGCCGGGATGCAGCTTGCCGGCTATATTGGCCATCAGGCTCTTGTCGACGCCCTTCCACCAGGGCGCCGAACCGCTCATCGCCTCCTTCTGTTGCCAAAAGGTCCTGGTGAGCTGGTAAGCGGTCTCTTCGTCCATCGCAGTCGTGGTATAGGCGACGACAGGCAGGGACGTCGTCAGTATGTCCTTGTCCTGGCCGGCGTAGGTGCCGGCAGGGATGGTCAATGGCGCGCGCTTCGTCTCGGCCAGTTGCTCAGGCGTCAGCGACAGGATGGTGACATCGACGCTTGCTGCGGCCTCCAAAACGTTCGGCGCGGGCCAGGAGCCGGCGGTGACGAACCCGTCGATCTGGCCGTTCTTCAGCGCGGCGACGGCGTTCGAAAGTTCCGCGTCGGCGATCTTCACCTTGCCATCGAGGCCGAACAGGCCGAGATATTTCTCGCCCTCCGTCGCGCCGAAGGATCCCTTGCCGAGCAAAATGGTCTTGCCCTGCATGCCGGCGAAATCCTTTGCGCCCGAGGCCTTCGACATGACGAAGTGCATGGTGAGCGACGGGATCGGAAACAGGCCGCGGATTTCGGCGAATTTCGGATCGCCCTTGCCCTCGAAGGCTCCGGTCCCCTTTTGCGCCGCACCGACCAGCGCCGGCGGCGTCGTGAAGACATAGTCCCCGCCGCGCGCGCGCACTTCCATCACGTTTTGCACCGAGCCCTGGCTTTCCTCGATGGTCATGATGATCTTGCCGTTGGTGCCCTTCTTTATCGCCTCGGCGATCTCGACGCCCATCTGGTAATAGGACGAGCCGGCCTTGGCGGACTTGTAGGTCACGCGGGTTTCGGCACTTGCGGCGGTGGTGGCGACGCCGAAGGCCAAGGCCGAGGCGAGCATTGCTTTGATGGCTGAACGAAACATTGCTGGAAGTCCTCCCTGTATTGCTGCGTTCCGCATAGCAGGCGCCATCCGGTTTGACCAAGCATCACAACATGAATTATGCCATTTTTGCCGGAAAATGAGTGGACGGACGGAATCCAGCCGATCATGCCGCTTCGTACTCATTGGGAAGAAGAGCCGTAACATGGCGTTCGCGATCAAAACCGAGGTTTGTGATCCGCAGGCGCCGATGGTGATCGGGTCGATCGGCAACCGCGCGCTCCGGGCCCGTGGGTGTTCCGTCGCTAAGCTGTACAACACCATCGGGCCGCACAGCTCGCTTGGCTATAAACCGCCAGCGCCACAAGCCATCTTGCCTCGCTCCGCTGGTCTGCTCTACGCTCCCCTGAGGTCGGCCAACCTCGGCGACCATAATAACCGCCGGGTCTCTCTCCAACGTAGCCGGTGGACCTTCTTAATGGGGCCGGCCAGGTCGCTTCAACAGGTTTGGCGGTACGAGCAGAGTTGAAGCGTGTTCAAGGACAGTTTGAGAAACCCCGCCCATGCAACGCTCAATCTGCTCCGTGAGGCGCGCCCAGTTCCTGTTTATTTCAAGAGGCTTCTTCGATGACCTATGAGCAGATCTTCCTCTTTGCACTCTTGGCTGCCGTCTTCGCTTTTCTCGTTTGGGGGCGGATACGCTACGATCTGGTCGCTTTCGGCGCGTTGATCATCGGCGTTGTCGGCGGCGCGGTTCCCGCAGACCATGCATTCGCCGGGTTCGGCCATGAAGCCGTCGTTATCATCGCGCTGGTGCTGATCGTCTCGCGCGCCATGGTGAATTCGGGCGCGGTCGAACTGATCGCGCAGTTCGTTGTCGATTCCGGACGTTCATTGTCGGCGCATATCGGCATCATGTCGGTGGTGGGCGCAGTTTTGTCGGCCGTCATCAACAATGTCGCAGCGCTGGTCATATTGATGACGCTGGACCTAGAGACAGCGCGCAAGGCCAAGCGGCCGGTCTCGTTGTCGCTGATGCCGCTTTCCTTCGCCACCATCCTCGGCGGCATGATCACGCTGATCGGCACGCCGCCCAATATCGTCATTGCGCAATATCGCGAGCGCGCCTTTGGCGAGGCGTTTTCCATGTTCGACTTCACCCCAGTCGGGCTGATCTGCGCTATCACAGGCATCGCCTTTGTCGCGGGTTTCGGCTGGCGGCTCATTCCGCAACGGGCCAAGGCGTTTCAGAGCGGCGATACGGCGTCGGGCCTTTTCGTCGCCGAAGCGGGCTTCCCCGAGGAGTCGGAATGGGTCGGCAAGACGCCGCGCGAGCTCGTCGACACCGCGGAGGAAAACGATGTGACCATTCTCGGCCTGGTGCGGCGGGGCAAGCGCCTGCCGGGTTTCGCCATGGGCGAGGAGATCAAGAAGAGCGACCGGCTGGTGCTGGAGGGCGATCCGAAATCGATCGAGGCATTCGTCGGGGCCGCCAAGCTGAAAATCTCCTCCGACGCCAAGCATGACGGGCTCGCCGGCGGGTCGATGACGTTGACCGAAGCGATCGTGCCGGTCGGTGCGCCGGCGGTCGGGCGCTCCGCCGACGACATGCGGCTTTTCAACCGGCGCAGCGTGACGCTCCTGGGTGTATCGCGCCAGGGCAGGAGGTTCCGCGAACATGTGCGCAAGCTGACGATCGCACCGGGCGACGTTCTCCTGCTTCTGGGTTCAGAAAGCCGTGTGGCCGATGCCGCCGAATGGATGGGCGCGCTGCCGCTGGCCGAAAGGAAGCACACCGTCATCCAGCGCAGCAAGGCGGCGCTGGCCATCGGCATTTTCGCCGTGGCGATCGCGCTGTCGGTGGTCGGCATCATGCCGCTGGCCGTCGCGCTCGCCGCCGCCGTTTGCTTCTATGCCCTGTTCAGCATCGTCAGCCCGCGCGAGGTCTATGATGCCGTCGAATGGCCGGTGATCATTCTTTTGGGCTCGCTGATTCCGATCGGGCTGGCGCTGGAAGAATCCGGCGGCACGCAACTCATCGCCGAGGCCATCGTCGCTCAAACGTCGTCACTTCCAGCCTGGGCGACCCTGGCCATCGTGATGATCGTGACGATGACACTTTCGGACTTCCTGAACAATGTTGCGACCGCCCTGATCGCCGCGCCGATCGCGGTCGGTGTGGCCAATTCGATCGGCGTTTCGCCCGATCCCTTCCTGATGGGCGTCGCCGTCGCCGCATCCTGCGCTTTCCTGACGCCGATCGGCCACAAGAACAACACCATCATCATGGGACCGGGCGGCTATCGATTTGGCGATTACTGGCGCATCGGCCTGCCGCTCGAAGCGCTGATTATCTGCGTTTCGGTGCCGGCAATCCTTGTTTTCTGGCCGCTCAAGCCGACTTGAGATCGGTCTTGGTCGAGGAAGGCCGGGCCATTTTCGACTGTCGCGGACGAGGCGGTTGCGCATTGAAGAACTGCAGATCATCGGGATGTTGGGGAAGGCGGAAATGCGGCTTTCGCAACCCCAGCAGGAAATGACCGCTCGGGGTGGGAAGTTTATGTTGCCGCATCGATCTGAACCCACAGAAAGCGGACCTGGCGGTCATTGGCGCAAGGAAAGGATACCCGCTCCGACGATCAGGATCATACCAAGCGTCGAGGTCAGATCCGGCATCTCAGCAAAGAAAACCATACCCCAGACAACGGCGAACCCGACATAGGCGAAATCGAAGGCGCCGATTATGGCGGGCGGGCCGCTCTGGTATGCGATGGCAGCTCCGATGCTGCCGATCAGGATCGCCGCAGCCAGCAGCCCCATCGAGATCCACTCGGCCCCTCCCATCGCGGCCCACGGCGCCAGCAGAAAGCCTTGCCGCGCGGAATCGGGCAGCAGCAGGACCAAGCCCGCAGCCAGAGCGCCAACGATGACGAAACCGATATTCAGCGCCAGCGACAGGACAATTGGATGTTGTTTCCGGCATCTGCTGCGCGTCAGGATCATGGCTCCCGCGTAAAGCATGGCCGATACAAGCGGGAGGATCGCATAGATGTTGAAATCCCCAGCTTTGGGGCGAAGGATCAGCAGCACGCCTGAAAATCCTGAAATTACGGCGATCCAGCCCGTTCGCGAAATCCGGTCGCCGATGAACAGGGCCGAGAACAGCGTTATGAAGATGGGAAGCGTGTAGTAGGCAGCGGCAGCGACTGAAAGCGTCAGCTTTGGAAGCGAAAAATAGTAGCAGATCCACATGCCGATCAGCATCAGACTGCGCAGGCCGACCCAGCCGGAGACGTCCGGCACACGCAGCGTTTCGGGCGATGTCACAGCGAGGAACAGCAGCAGGACCGGGATCACAATCAGCGATCGGATCACAAAAATCTGCCAGATGACGAAGCTGCCGCTGGTCATCTTGATCAGCGCATCGCCCAAGGAGAGCGCCAGCACGGTCAGGATGATGACATTAACGGCCAAGGGGATGTTGTCGGGGCGTTCGCCCTGCGGGCTGGTTTGTCGCATCTGCGCCGTCTCCGGTGAGTCTGCGCAGAACATTAGAAGAACATTTTTATGCAAGCAATGGCAGCTAAGGTGCTGTTCATCGTCCGACCTGTGGACGGCGGAGACACGTACAGTAGCCGCACCGCTGGAGTCGCAGAACCGAACTCTGCCGTCCCTATTGTCGATCAGAATACGCAAGGAGCGCCATAAGTCGGTCGTTCCGTTGCCCAGCTGTCTGTCGCACCGGAGCGATCAGCGTCGGAGATTTGAGGCCAACGGTCTCCAGCGATATGGTTATGATTGCGACCAGTTCGTGTGGACGGCGCTGTCCGGCAACTCTGGAGAATATCGATGTCGTGGAAACTCGATGAGACCGTACAAACATCCGCTGCCATGGTGGCGGCGGGTCGGTTTGGTAGCGGGCCCGCACTCGTGCTGGCCCATGGGTGGCCGTGGTCCTCGTTCTCATGGCATCGGATCATTCCGGACCTTGCCAGGCGATATCGCGTCCATTGGTATGATATGCCTGGATACGGGAGATCCGACAAAGGCGCGCAACAGCGTACGTCACTCGATGTGCAGGGACAGGTCTTTGCCGAGATGGTCGAGCATTGGGCACTCGAGCGGCCGATCGTCGTCGCCCATGACATGGGCGGAGCAACAACACTGCGCGCGCATTTGCTGCATGGCTGCGATTTCGAGCGGTATGTTTTGATGAATGTCGTCGCGATGCGCCCTTGGGGATCGGCGTTTTTCGATCATGTCGGCCGCCATGTGGATGCCTTTCTGGAATTGCCGCCGCATATCCACAAAGCGGTCGTGGAGGCCTACATCAAGGGTGCGATCGTCAACGACATCGATTCCGGTGATTTCGAGAGGCTTGTCGAGCCCTGGCTTTCCGAGGAAGGACGGGGAAGCTTCTATCGGCAATTCGCGCAAGCCGACGAAAAATATACCGCCGAAATCGAGCCGGCATTCGGGAATGTTCGATGCCCGGTCAAGATCATCTGGGGCGAGGACGATCCGTGGATCCCACTGGAGCGAGGCAAAGCGCTTCATGCGCTGATCCCGCAGGCATCGTTCGAAACACTGCCTGGCGTCGGCCACTTACCGCAGATCGAAGCGCCGGATCTCGTTGTGAAGCGGCTAAACGCCTTTCTATCGCGCAGATGCCCGAACATCTCTTAAATTTTAGGCTCAGCTCCTCCTCTTGTTCGCGCCTCCATTTGGATTGTTGTGCATGGCGCTGGCCACGAAACGGCCTCTTCGACGGATAAAAGCGATCTTGACATGCAGGCATTTACCTGCATATTGTGTAGTCGCAAATGGATGAGACGATGGATGCTGACAAAGTTTTCAAGGCGTTGGGCGACCCGACCCGCAGAAAGCTGCTGGACCTTCTGTGCGAGCAGAACGGACAGACGCTCGGCCAACTTTGCGAGAACCTGGACATGGCCCGGCAATCCGCCACACAACATCTGGAAATATTGGAGGCGGCCAACCTGGTCACCACGCTCAGGCGCGGCCGAGAAAAGCTTCATTTCATCAACCCCGTTCCGCTCCACGAGGTCTACGAGCGGTGGGTGAGGAAGTTCGAACGCCAGCGCCTGAACCTGCTTCACGACCTCAAGAAACAACTGGAAGGAGAGTAAAATGCCCGCAGAAAAAACAAGCTTTGTCTATGTGACCTATATCGTCTCGACGCCGCAAAAGGTTTTCGAGGCCATCACCAAGCCCGACATTGCGCGGCGCTACTGGGGACATGAGAACGTCTCCGACTGGCAACCCGGATCGCAATGGGAGCATGTCCGCGCCAATGATAAGCGGACCGTCGAACTTATCGGCAAAGTCGTCGAGGTCTCGCCGCCGGCCCGTCTCGTCATTACATGGGCGAACGCTTCGCAGGCCGCCGACCCCGCGAGCCACAGCCGGGTGACGTTCGAGATCGAGGAATACGAGGACATGGTCCGGCTGACGGTCACGCATGACGAGCTCGAAGCGGGCAGCGGAATGGCGAAAGGCATCAGCCAAGGCTGGCCTGTGGTTCTCTCCAGCCTGAAATCCTTCTTGGAAACCGGCAGCGGACTTGACGTCTTCGCCAAGCCGAAGGCAGCCTGATCCCGAGCCGCGTCGATCCGGAAACATCGCAGAGGAAGAATGATCGTGACGAAAGCCTGGCCGACCCGAGCCGGTTCAAGGCGCGGATGGTGACGTACACCATGCGATGGCATGCCTGGGACGCGAGCGATCCGTCGATGCAGATATTCGAATAGATGCCGCCGGGTTGAATTACGGCGAGCGCGCAACGAAAAGAGTACAAACTTTTGGAACCGCGTTCGTCGTATTTGCCGTCGCTTGCACCTCAGCAAGACGATATGGCGCGTCTCATTCCGCGGCGGTCATCATCTCGGAAACGTCGACCTCGTAGGAATAGCCCTCCAGCATGCCATAGGCCTGCTCGATATTGTCGATCTCGGACTCGGCTTTTCTGATCGCATCGTTGATCGCTTCACACCGGGATTTCAGCATGCGCCCCAATACGTCCGCCTCGGGTTTCCTGCCGATGCGGTCGATATGGTTGCGGATACGGGCACGATGGCGCTCCATCTCCAAAATATGGAAGCGCGCATGGACGATTTTGTCGGTAAGCTTGCGGCGCATGGCGGCGACCGGATCGAAACTCCCCGGCTCCCGGTCGTCCAGGATGATTTCGTTGATCAGTGTCTCGATGATCACCAGGCCCTGCAGGTCTTTGGTGTCGGCGAGTTCGGGATCGTAACCGGTATCGTCAAAAACCTTGCGGCGAACCGGATCGGAAAGAAGCTCGTAAGATGTCTTCAGCCTGGCGAACGCGTCGACGTCACCACCCGCATCGGGATGGGCGGTCTTCGCATGTTTGCGGTAGGCCAACTTGATTGCCTCGCCATCCGCCTCGCGGGAAACACCAAGCATCGCATAGGGGTCGATCACAGTGGCACCTGTTTTCGGGTAAGTCAGTTTTCCTGTGATAACGGGTAAGGCCAACCGGCTCAACCCATATCCACCGAAGTCGCGTGCTCCCGATCAATTGGTCCGAGCGTCTTGACTGTCCTCTTCGTTGAAGATCAACCCCTTTTGAAATGGACCATGCCGGTCTGATCCATTTCCAAACAAACTCTCAGATGGCGAGATACTCGTTGCGCAACTCTTCGTTTTCCAAAACCGCCGCCGCCGTCCCGTCGAAGACGATCTGCCCCATGTCGAGGATCAGTGCGCGGTCCGCGAGTTCGAGCGCCGCGATGGCGTTCTGCTCGACGATGATGGTGGTGATGCCGAGTTCCTTGATCTGGCGCACAATGCCTTCGATCTCGCGCACGATGACCGGCGCCAGCCCCTCATAGGGTTCGTCCAGGAGGAGCAGCTTGACCTCGCGGGCGAGCGCGCGGGCAACCGCCAGCATCTGCTGCTCGCCGCCCGACAGTGTGACGCCTTCCTGGTGACGCCGTTCCGCAAGGCGCGGAAAATGATCGTAGATCCTCTCGATGGGCCAGCCCCTGGGCTTGGATATCTGGGCAAGCTGCAGGTTTTCCTCGACGGTGAGGCCGGGAATGATGCGACGGTCTTCCTGCACGATCTGGATGCCCGCAGTGGCGGCCTGGTAGTCGCGGCATTTGTGGATCGGCTGTCCGCCGAGCCAGATCTCGCCGCTTTTGAGCTCTGGATCGACGGCGCGGGCGATGGTACGCAGCGTCGATGTCTTGCCGGCGCCGTTGCGGCCCAGAAGAGCGACGATCTCGCCCTCCTCGATCTCGAAGCTCACCCCCTGCACGATATAGCTTTGGCCATAATAGGCATGGATGTCGCGGACACTGACGAAAGGCGCCGCCTTGGTTGCTGTTCGTGTCTCGGCTATCGCTGCGACGTTCATGGATTCGTGCCTCCCAGATAGGCTTCCTGGACAACGGGATTGCCCCTCACCTCGTCGGGCCTGCCGTCGGCGATGATCATGCCCTGCGCCAGCACGGTGATGCGGTCGGCGAGCGAGAAAACCACATGCATGTCGTGCTCGATGATGACCTTCGTCATCCCGCGCGCCTTGATCTTCTTGAGAAGATCGATCGTCGCGTTCGTGTCATGCCGCGACATGCCGGCCGTGGGCTCGTCGAGCAGAAGCAGGCGCGGATGCTGCACGAGCCCCATGGCAAGCTCCAGCCGGCGCTTGTCGCCGCGCGACAGGCTGGCCGCGAACCGGTTGCGCAGCCCGATCAGACCGACATCCTCCAGCCAGTGCTCGGCTTGACCCATGATTTCGGCCTGATGCGAAGCCATTTGCCAACCATTGAGCCGGAAGGCGCCGTCGCGCCTGGCGAAGGCCGGGATCATGACATTTTGCAGCAATGTAAGATCCGGGAAGATCTCCGGCGTTTGGAAGACGCGCGCGACACCGAGCTGGTTGATCTCGTAGGGCTGTTTTCCGGTGATGACCTCGCCATTGAAGACGACGGCGCCGCTATCGGGCGCAAGACGCCCGATGCAGATATTGAGCAGCGTCGACTTGCCGGCGCCGTTCGGCCCGATGATGGCGTGGGTGGTGCCTTCCATGACCTGCAGATCGATGTCGGAGAGCGCATGCAGGCCGCCGAAGCTCTTGTTGACGTCGGCGATGTGGAGAACCGCGTTATCCATGGTCTTGCGCTCCCACACCGGCGGTCGCGAGCTTGTCCGGTTCCTGTTGCGATTTTCGGCGCACGACCAGCCCGCCCAATCTTCGCGCGCCCTCCATCAGCCCGCCGGGAAGGAAGGTGACGATCAGCATGAAGATCAGCCCGAGCGTCAGGAACCAGCCCTCGCCGACGAACGGCGCGGTGATCGTGACGAAGAAGTTCTGCAGGGGCTCCGGCATGAAGGAGAAGATCTCGTGCAACCGCGCCTCGTGATAGGCCGAGAAGATGTTTTCGAAATATTTGATCACGCCCGCGCCGATGACGGGGCCCACCAGTGTGCCGGCGCCGCCCAGGATCGTCATCAGCACCACCTCGCCCGAGGCCGTCCATTGCATGCGTTCGGCGCCGGCGAGAGGATCGGTGACGGCGAGAAGCGCGCCGGCAAGCCCGGCATACATGCCCGAGATGACGAAGGCGGCAAGCGTGTATGGGCGCGTGTTGAAGCCGGTATAGCCCATGCGGCTCTGGTTCGACTTGATGGCGCGCAGCGTCATGCCGAAGGGCGAGTGGAAGATGCGCATGGAGATGAAAAAGCAGATGATGAGCAAGACCGCGCAGAAATAGAACCCGGCATAACCGTTCATCTCGGTGCCGAAGAATTCCGGAAAAGGAATGCCGGCCGCCTCATCGAGCGTCCTGTCGAGGATGCGCGGATCACGCAGCGAAAGCTGCAGCCCTGTTTCGCCGTTGGTGATCGGCGTGAACACCGAATAAGCCAGATTATAGGACATCTGGGCGAAGGCGAGCGTCAGGATCGAGAAATAGATGCCTGAGCGGCGCAGGCTGACATAGCCGATCGCCGCGGCGAAAATACCCGACAGGACGACGGCGAAGATGACCGCGGGGATCACGTTCATCGTCAGCAGCTTGAACGACCAGACGGCGGCATAAGAGCCCATGCCCAAAAATGCGGCGTGGCCGAAGGAGAGATAGCCGGTGAGCCCGAACAGGATGTTGAAGCCGATGGCGAAGATGCCGTAGATCGCGAACTTCTGCAGGAGGTCGGGATAGCTTGCGCCGAGCGGCTCCAGCCAGAAAGGCATGGTCAGCACGGCGGCCGTGAAAATGGCCATGAAAAGCACTTCCTGGCGCAGCGTCGTCATTTGCATGTCAGTCTTCCATGATTCCGCGTTGCCCCATGAGGCCCCTCGGCCGCACCAGAAGGATCACCACTGCAACCAGATAAATCACCACCTGGTCGATGCCCGGCAGCAGGTCCTTGACTTCGTTCATCGAGGCGAAGCTCTGCAGCACGCCCAGGAGAAAGCCCGCGAGCACCGCGCCCGCCACCGAGCCCATGCCGCCCACCACGACCACGACAAAGGAAAGCACCAGGAAATCCATGCCGAGGTGGTAATCCGGCGGCACGATGGGCGTGTACATGGCGCCCGCCATGCCGGCCACCATGGCGGCGATGCCGAAGACGATCGTGAAGCGGCGCTGAATATTGATGCCGAGGAACCCCACGGTCTGGCGGTCCTGCATACCGGCGCGCACGACCATGCCCCAGGTGGTGAACTGCAGGAACGCGATCACCAGGCCCACCATGACGATCGAAAAGCTCAGATAGACGAGCCGCCACCAGGGATAGTAAACGCCTGGCCCCAGACCCAGCCATTCGCCGACATTGGCGCTGCCGGAGAGTGCGGGCGGCGCGCTCACCGGAATGGGATTTGCGCCGAAATAGTGCTTGATCACCTCCTGCAGCACGATGGCGAGCCCGAAGGTGACCAATATCTGGTCCGCATGGGGACGGCGATAGAAGAAGCGGATCAGGCCGCGCTCCATCGCCACCCCGAACAGCAACATGATGGGGACAGCGACAAGCAGCGAGAGCGGAACCGAATATTGCAGCAAAACAGCGCCGAAATCGCCAAGCCAGGCCTGCACCAGCGGCGTGTGGATCTCCGCCGGCGTGCCCCAGGGCGTGAGTTGGTCGGGATCGATGGTGACCGTCTCCAGCCGGAGCAGGCGATTGACCAGCACGGCGATGAAGGCGCCCAGCATGAACAGCGCGCCATGCGCGAAATTAACGACGCCCAGCGTCCCGAATCCCAGGGTCAGCCCCAGCGCGATCAGCGCGTAGGCACCGCCCTTGTCCAGGCCGTTGAGCAGTTGCAGAAGGAACGCGTCCATTCAAATCACCATTGCCGCAGGGCGGCCAGGCAGTGCACGGCCAGACGGCATGCTGCCGCCCGGCCTTTTTTGCCCGGAGGCCATCAGCACTTGTTGCTCACAGGTCCAAGCTCGCCGCCGAAGATGGACGGGTCATAGGTGACGTCGGCCGTCGGCACTTCCTTGACGACCTGAAGCAGGTCGTACTTGTCCTTCGGGTTCTCCTTGCCCTGCACGACGAGGACCGGCTTGAAGCACTGGTGATCGGCGCCGCGATACAGCGTCGGGCCATTGCCCAGGCCATCGAACTCCAGATCTTCGAGAGCCGCGATCACGCCTTCGGGATTGAAGGTGCCTGCGGTTTCGCAGGCATGGGCATAAAGCAGCGCCTGCACGTAGCAGGTCTGCGCGGCCTGTGAGGGCGGCTGGCCATATTCCTGGCCGAAGGATTTGGTGAAGGCCTTGGTGCCGTCGTTTTCCAGCTTCCAGTCCCAGTTGGCCGTGCCGTAGATGCCCTTGATCGCGTCGCCCGCGCCTTGCGCCATCAATTCGGAGAAGAGCGGCACGACGATCTGGAAATCCTTGCCGTTGACCTGCTTGTCGCGCATTCCGAACTGAACGGCCTGGGTCAGCGAGTTGATCATGTCCTTGCCGTAGTGGTTGAGGATCAGCACATCGGCGCCGGAATTGAGGACGGGCGTGATATATTGCGAGAAGTCGCCCGCGCCGAGCGGCGTGCGCACGGTCTTGACCGTTTCCCAGCCGAGCGCCTCGGTGGCATTCTTGATCGATTCCTCCTGGGTCCATCCCCAGGTATAGTCAGCGGTCAGGTGATAGGCCTTGCGGTCCTTGCCATACGCTTCGGCAAGCACCGGTCCGAGCGCCTGACCGGACATGTAGGCGTTGAAGAAATGGCGGAAGCCGTTCTTCTTCTTGTCCTTGCCCGTGGTGTCGTTGGAATGCGTCAGGCCCGCCATGAAGATGACGCCGGATTCCTGGCACAGGGACTGCACGGCGACGGCGACACCGGAGGACGAACCGCCGGTGATCATGAGAACGCCGTCCTTCTCGATCATGCGTTTGGCCGAGGCGCGCGCGGCGTCGGACTTGGTCTGCGTGTCGCCGGTGACGAAGGAGACCTTCTTTCCCAGGATGCCGCTGCCCTTGAGCGGCGTGCCCTTGAAGGTGTTGAGCATGCCGCCGTCACCCTCGCCATTGAGGTGCTGGACGGCGAGCTTGAGCGCGCGAAGCTCGTCCGCGCCCTCGTCCGCATAGGAACCAGTCTGCGGAACGTTGAACCCGAACGCGACATTGGCGCCGGTCGGGGCATTGCAGAAATCTTGCGCGCGCGAGGCGCTGGTGAAGATGGTTGGCGTCGCCAGGCTTACGCCGGCCACCGCACTGGCGCGCAAAAAGACACGCCGATTGATGTTGTCGAATTTCATTGTTTCCTCCCATTGATGGCTGCGCCTACCCGACAAGGATGGGTCGCCACCTGTGCAAGGATAGCGCCGGATCAGTCAAACTTTCAATAAGCCTTTGGTATACATAGGTAATTTTGTAAAATCTTTATCCTTGAATTCATCAGATTTGTCATTTATTTACTTGCCGCGAGGAGGAACATGCGTGACAGGCACACTGACCGGGCTCAAGATCCGCTCGCTTCGCAAGAATGCGGGCTTCACCCAGAGCGCGCTGGCGGGCCGGGTCGGAATCTCGGCTTCCTATCTCAATCTCATCGAAGGCAACAAGCGGCCGGCGGCCGGCGCACTCATCGTCCGGCTGGCGGCGGAGCTCGGTGTTGCGCCCTCGGAACTCGATGGTCACGCCGAGCGCCGGCTGATTGAAATGCTGGAGGAGCTCGCCACCGATCCACGCATCGGCGGCAAGACGCCGAAAACCCGCGCCACCGAGGACCTCGTCGGCCGTCACCCGGAATGGACAGATATCATCCTCAAACTCTACCGGGCATTCCGCGACCAGAGCCATGCCGTGCTGGCGCTCGCCGATCGGCTGAACCGCGACCCGTTCCTGGGCGAGAGCGTTCACCGGATGCTGACCAGCGTCACCGCCATCAGCTCGGCGGCGGAGATCCTCGGCAATGTGGATGACCTCGGGCAGGCGGATCGCGAGCGGTTCCTGACCATCGTCGCGGCCGACAGTGCACGCCTGTCGCAGACAGCACGCGCGCTGCTCGATTTCTTCGACAACTCCACCATGCGCGTACGCTCGGCCACATCGATGGAGTATGTCGACGCCTTTATCTTCCAGTCCGACAATTACTTCCCGGCGCTGGAAGCGATCGCCGACAAGCATCGCGGTGACATGCCGCCGGACGGCCATCACGACACCGGGACGGACCTGGCGAACGCGTCGCCCGAAAGCATCCGGTTTGCAGCCGCGCGGGGTCTTGCGTGGGAAATTGCCGAGAACCACGTCAATGCCATCACCGACGCCCATCGCGCACTGCCGACCGAGGAAGCCCGTGATCTGGCCAGGGCGGCATTGATCGGCTATGTCGCGGGCGCCGTGCTCATGCCCTATGACCGTTTCCTCAAGGCGGCCGAGGATTGCCGCTATGATCTGGATTGGCTTTCACGGCGCTTCCGGGTGTCCCACGAGCAGGCCGCGCATCGCGTGGCGACCCTGCGGCGCCCGGGCGCCACCGGGGTGCGCTTCGCCTATATGCGATCGGATGCTTCGGGATATGTGACCAAGCGCCTGCCCCTTCCCGGCCTGCCGCTGCCGCGCTACGGCACCGCCTGCCCCATGTGGCCCATCTATGGCGCATTCCAGACCCCCGGCATCACGGCGCGATGCTTCGGCGAACTTCCCTCCGGCGAGAGGTTCCTGTTCTTCGCGCGTGCGGTGGAGAAGCAGCCGACGCAGGTCGGACATCCGCGCAAGCTGCTCTCGATCATGCTGGCCTGTCCTGCCGCGGAAGCCCCGCGCGTCGCCTATGGCGACGGCCTGGACGCCACCGGCGCCATGCTTCCCGTCGGCACGGTCTGCCGGTTGTGTACACGCATGGCCTGCACTCACCGGCAGGAGGCGCCGCTGATCGCCTGAAGCGTTTACATGATACGAAAGGTCTATATTCATTTATTGTGCGTTTGAGCCATATACTGTCAGAGAAGCCAGAGGGAGGAACGGGTCTGTCTTCGCAACGCATTCTCATCGCCGAAGACGAGCCGAACATCGTCGAATCGCTACGCTTCATCCTCGAACGGGCGCGGTTCGAGGTCGATGTCGTCGCCAATGGGGCCGCCGCCCTGGAACGGTTGCGGCGCGAGCGCTTCTCTGCGCTCATTCTTGACATCATGCTGCCGGGTATGGATGGATTCGACGTATTGCGGGCGGCGCGGGAGGACCGGGCGCTGGCCTCGCTTCCCATCATCGTCCTGACGGCGAAGGGGCAGGCGAGCGACCGTGACGCCGCCATGGCGGGCGGCGCCAGCGCCTATATCACGAAGCCGTTTTCCAACGCGGAGGTGGTCGCCCAGGTAAGGAAGCTGACCGGGATGTGAGATGAGGAAGATGGAGACAGGCAGGCGCGGCGGACGGGACGCGGCAACGGTATTGCCCTTCCTCCTGGCTATTCTGCTTGCGCCTCCCATCATCCTCGTCTTCGCGGCGCCCGTGACGATCGTCGGCATCCCGCTGATGGCCGTCTATCTCTTCGGCGTGTGGGCTGTAGCCGTATTGGCGGCTTTTTTCCTGTCGCAGCGCCTGGCCGAGACTGAGACGCCGCCCGGCCAGGCTTCTCCCGGCGAAGGGAAGCGACACTGATGCTTCCCATCGATGTCGTCGTCCTCGTCTGTCTCGGCTATGTCGCCATCCTGTTCGGCGTGGCCTTCGCCGGCGACCGCCGCGCGCGACGCCACCCTGGCGGCTGGCTCTCCTCACCGATCGTCTATACGCTGTCGATCTCGATCTACTGCACCTCGTGGACCTTCTTCGGCGCGGTCGGCTCGGCTGCCCGCAACGGCTTCGAATTCGCCACGATCTATCTCGGCCCGACGATCGTCTTCGTCGGCTGGTGGGTCTTCCTGCGCAAGCTGGTCACCGTCGGCCGCGTCTATCACACCACCTCGATCGCCGATTTGATCTCGGCGCGCTTCGGCAAGAATCCGGCGATCGGCGCGCTCGTCACCGTGATCGCGCTGGTGGCGACGGCGCCCTATATCGCGCTTCAGCTCAAGGCGCTGACGGCCAGCTTCCAGGTCATCACCTTCCACGCCGGCGCCGTGACGGCGGCCAATATCGACCTTGCGCCGGACTTCATGACCACCTTCTGGCTGGCGGCGGGCCTGTGCGTGTTCTCCATCATGTTCGGCGTGCGCAATATCGACGTGAATGAACGCCACCACGGCGTCATCGCCGCGATCGCGCTGGAGGCGGTGGTCAAGCTGGTCGCCCTGCTGGCGGTTGGGCTGTGGGTCGTCTTCCGCCTGCAAGACACCCCGACCGCGATCTTCGACAACGCACCCGTAAGTCTCACCAATCCCGAGGCCACCTTCGGGACACGCTGGGTGACGTTGTGTTTCCTCGCCGGGGCAGCCGTGATCTGCCTGCCGCGGCAGTTCCAGGTGACGGTGGTGGAGAACTCCAGCGAAAGCCAGCTTCGCACGGCCTCGTGGCTGTTCCCGCTCTATCTCCTCCTCATCAGCCTGTTCATCGCGCCCATCGCAGTCGCGGGGCTGAATTTCCTTCCGCAAGGATCCGATCCCGATCTCTACGTGCTGACCCTTCCGCTCGCAGCGGACCAGGACACGATCGCGCTGCTCGCCTTCCTCGGCGGCTTCTCCTCCGCTACCTCGATGGTCATCGTCTCCTCGATCGCGCTGTCGACCATGATCTCCAACCACATCGTCATGCCGCTGGCGCTGCGTTTCGCCATCGTCCCGTCCGAAAGCGGACAGGCGCTGCGCGGCTTCATTCTGGGCGCGCGCCGGATCAGCATCGTCTGCATCATTTTCCTGGGATTTCTCTATTTCAAGCTCAGCGGCGCCGACGGTGCGCTCGCCTCCATCGGGCTCATCGCCTTTTGCGGCGTAGCGCAGTTTCTGCCCAGCCTGGTGGGCGGCCTCTACTGGCACAAGGCAACCCATGCGGGGGCGCTTGCCGGGCTGGCGGCAGGGTTCTTCGTGTGGGGCTACGCGCTTTTCCTTCCAAGCCTCGGCGGAACCTTCGTGATGCCGGAATCGGTGATCGAGCACGGGCCATGGGGAATGAGCCTTCTCAAGCCGCACGCCCTGTTCGGCCTGGCTGAGATGGACCCGCTGGTGCATGCCGTCTTCTGGAGCATGTTCGCCAATATCGGGCTGTTCATCGGCGTTTCCATGCTGTCGGAACCGTCACCGCTGGCGCGATATCAGGCGCGTCTCTTCATCGACGTCTTCCGCCGGCGCACGGAAAGCGAGATGAGCGTCATCCGGCGCACCGCCCGCGTCTCCGACCTGCGCCGCATCGCCGACCGCATTCTCGGTCCGGCCGATGCGTTGAAGCTTGTCGCGCTTGTGGATCCGGCAGACCGCGCGAAAACGGCAAGCGATGAGCTCATCTCGCTGGTCGAGCAACGGCTGGCGGCCAATGTCGGCGCGGCGACGGCGCGTTCCCTCGTCTCCAGCGTCGTGACCAGCGAAACGATCAGCGTGGAGGAATTGAAGCGGCTGGCCGACGAGACGGAGCAGATCCGCGCCTATTCGGCGGAGATCGAACGCAAATCCCGCCAGGTGGAGGAAGCCGCAGCCGAACTGGCCCGCGCCAATTCGCAGCTTCGCGAGATCGATATTCAGAAGGACGAGTTCCTGAGCCAGGTGAGCCACGAGCTCAGGACACCGATGACGGCGATCCGCTCGTTCAGCGACATCCTGCTTTCGGCGCCGGAGCTCGATGAGGCGGGAAAGCGGCGTTTCCTGCAGATCATCCAGGACGAGAGCATCAGGCTCACCAAGCTGCTCGACGTCATCCTGCATCTCAGCCGGATGGAGAATGGCGGCATCGGATGGGAAAGCGAGCCGTTCGATCCCGAATCCGCCCTCGATCTGGCGATGGCAAGCTGCGAGGTGCTCGCGCGCTCGCAGGGCATCGCGCTGAAGCGCACGAAGCGCGCCCGCCAGGTGCTGGTCGAAGGCAATCGCGACCAACTCGCCCAGGTGTTCATCAACCTCATCTCCAACGCCATCAAATACAACACCAGCAAGGCGCCGCTCGTCACCGTTTCCAGTGCCACGCACAATGGCGTCTACAGGGCCTGCGTGGACGACAACGGGTCAGGCATCCTCAAGTCCGATCGCGAACGCGTCTTTCTGAAATTCTCGCGCGGGCCAATGCCGCAGCAGGCGGGCACAGGGCTGGGGCTCGCCATCAGCCGCCAGATCGTGGAGACCATGGGCGGTGCGCTGTCGCTTTGCGAAAGCAGGCTGGGCGGCGCGAAGTTCACGGTCGCGCTCAAGACGGTTCGAGCCGCGCCGAAGCTCCCGCCAGCCGAGGCGACGCAACGCGACGCGGCGCTTCACGGATCGGGCTGATCTTCAGCGTCCGGGCGCCCAAACCATCTACGGGTCAGAGCAAGAACCGCTCGAAATCGTACGCTGATGGGGACGTGGACCAGAGTCGGATCCAATCTTCCTTCTCGCGCTATTGGTGCGGTGCAAATGGGACATCCTGGACAAATGGTACATCATGACCTATATTTATCTTGAAACTTTCAGGGAGTGCCTGCGATGGTCAACTCAAACGCTCATTCCGAACGTCGCGACAGGAAAGACATCGCCGATCGTGTAGCCGCCAAGGTCTCAAATGCCCTCAAATCCGAGAAGGGGTTCGGCCCCGGTTCGCTAGCTTTATCGGCTCTCATCGCTGGCGAAGTTGCAGACGTTATTGTCGGCCTTCCGGCGGAAAGGTGCCAGGAACTCAACAGCCACAGCGCTGAACTCACGCAGCGCATCCGCCGCGTGGTGGAGAGCTTCGGACGCGAACGTCGCGCCAAGATGGCCTTCGATGGTCCCGACGAAATAGAGTCCTCGAAAGGTGAAGGCCTGGGTGCCATTGTAACGTCAGAACAGGGCGAGAATGCCCTGGCTGCGATTGCCGTATACCGGAAGCTTGAGGACTGGGCGGGGACAGTGGCTGGCGCTACCGAGCTCAGCCGAGAGTATGGCGTGGCCCGTTCGTCCCTCAACCGTTGGCAACACGAGGGCGACGTAATTGGCTTGCTCAAAGGGGTCCGGAAACATGTCTATCCTGTCGAGCAGTTTATTGATGGTCGGCCTGTGCGCGGTATTCGGGAGATCATTCGGCTTGCAAAGGCTCAACGCACCGCGTGGCTCTGGCTGAGTCAAAAGAATCCCGTTCTAGGTGGACGCAAGCCGATCGAACTCTTGAAGCAAGATCGCGTCGATGAAGTTGTCGATGCCGCCACGGCGTATTTCGCCGCCCAATGACGTTCGATCAGCGGATACTGCGGAAACTCGTCGTTCGGGTTCGCGTCGATGACTATGTGCGCATCCTCGCCCGAGAGCATGCGAACAATCCGCTTGGTATGGGATTGGGCAGGACACGCTTTTCGAGCCCCCGGGACAAATTCAAGCTGCTGTATCTGGCTCAGGATGTCAAAACGGCGATCGCAGAGACCATCATCCGTGATCGTTTTGAAGGGAACTCCGAGCGCCTGCTCCTGCACGAGGAGTTCGATCGCTATTCCGTCACAAGTGTTCGTAACTCCCGCCCGCTCCTCCTGCTCGACCTGCGGTATGAGGGCGCGAGCCTGTTAGGTGTCTCAACCGATGCAGTCCGTGCGAAGGCACAGACCGCGGGCAGGCGTTTCAGTCAGAGAGTCTATGACCAAACCAACCTCGACGGGATTGTCTACATGTCACGCATCACGAACAAGCAATGCGTCGCTGTCTACGATCGGGCTGTCGAGACAAGTCTCGATGCCGATAGTCCGGCAACGAACCTTCCCGAACTCGGCTGCCTTTCGTCGGTCATCGAGGGACTTCACATCACGATCATAAAGAGACAATAGCAACGGCACAGCCAGAGGTTTGCCCCAGCAGGGGTCACAGCAACAGCTCTCGATATTTTGTGCTCATCCTTAACTGCTGCGATCATCTCATCGAGGTCGGCTTTCCAGATGAACGGCTTTGGTTGACTGGTTCTACCCATGACGAAGCGGTTGATATGGCGGCCTGCAGCAACAACGGAATGAAAGACGCCGGGCTTCAAACGTCGGCGTGTCAGTTTTGTGAAGAAGCCGGAGCGATCTTCATGAAGCGCTGATGACTTTGGCTGGCTTTGCTGAGAACCCGTATTTGGTTGTCAATCGCTATGGAATATTGACCCCCATTGGGGGAAATATTCGTTGATGAAACACAAAATAAGCATAATCGGCACCATCTCAGGGTAATTGATAAGTACAATTTGGCCCATCAAAAGCATTTATCAATCGATACCAATTTTATGAATAATTTGTATCTCAAATTTTACTACATCTTAAATTCCATATCGTAGTATACCTCCAATGGAAACCTGTTTCACGATGATTTTTGAGGCAGGGGCGCTAGTACCAAGGGCACCGAACATGAACATCGAGCGTAGAGACTTCGTCAAGGGATGCGCAGCGTCCTCTGTCCTATTGCTGCTGGGCAGCGGCAGCGCCGCGAAAGGGGAGGAAAAGGCGTACAGCGCACCGGCCTCCGGCACCGCGTCCATCGAGAAATCGATCAAGGCGAGCTTCGGTGGTGGATTCTCGATACAGTCCCACGCCCAATCGGATGGCCTGACTTACGCCGACATCGAACATCTTGGAAACCGGTACGCGGTCGCCTCCAAAGACTTGCTGGACTGGAAGATCGTTCGGTCCTCTCTCTGAGCAATCTGGGCTTCGCGTCTTCTTCCGTTCGCAGATTGTCGTTCTCTATGGCGTCAGGAATAGCTGGGCATCAATGACCGAGGTGCTCTTTCGAAGCCGAATTATTAAAACCAATTTGTGGAGATCAAGCGGTGGCCGGGAAGATCAACAGCATTCGCATCCACCCTGGTATAGGCATTGCTCGCCTCGGGGATAGTGACGAGTTTTACATTGGCCCCGAAGCGCCGGGCATCGTGGTCGATCCAGGTGGCAGCAATGGCCCCGGGCCAGACGGCGGGACCTACAGGGATAGCGCAGCGCGGCTGAAACGCCAGGCGCAGCGATATCGGATCTATGCCTACGATGCCGATGGCAAGGTCGTAGCCGAGCTCAATTCCGGGTCGGACCTCGTCCAATCCATTCGCTGGCGGGTTCATGTCCGCAACATGAAACCGGCGAATTATGCATTTCAGGGGGCGTATCTGTTTGACCCGAGCAAGTTACGAAACCCGTCCATCCAGCCGGGCATGAAGCCAAATGAGCGTGACAAGCTGATCATCGATCCCGGTGTGCATACGATCGCCTCCGGGCAGGCCGGCCCGGTCGTCATGAAAGGCGATGTTTTCACCGGTGTTGCAAAAGGGATGTTGCCTGGCCAATTGCGCTTCGAGGGGTTCACGCCGAAGGACCCGTCGAAAGAGGTTGAGGTCACTTACAAACCTGCCACCGGTATTGAGCTGGGGCAACTTCGCCTCGATTCCAAGGACCGCCTGCTGTTTGTTGCGGCGCCGGGAAAAAGCGAATGCGTCACGACGCCCAAGGTGGAATTGTCGAACCCGAGCGCGACGGTCAACCCGCCCAACGGTCCCGATGACGGTAAAAACCCGCTGACGAACCAGTTTGCATATTTCAACATTCCGGGATGGTGGGACGACACGTGCGGTGGTGAAATCGATGTCACGGTCACGCTTAGCGATGGCACCATCTTGAGCACGCGCGACAACGTGAAATCGGCGACCGACGAAGGCACGAGGAATCCGCGTGCAGGGGCGTGGATCGTCACTTCGGCACCGAAATTTGCACCTCACATGTACCACGTCGTGTCGATTCTGGATCGCGTTTACGAGGCTTTCCCTGAAAGCTACCCTTACGCCAAGCAGAAGACGAACTTCTACCGCGATGTCTATCCGATCTTCGCCAATGCGGTTAACTATGGCTGGGTGAGTGCCGAGGCTGCGGGCGTCACAAAGGAAACCAAGGATGCCGCTCATGGTCCGAAGCAGCCGGGTAACTTGCTCAACAGCCAATACATGACCGCTTTCATCGATCCGAGCGAGAACAGCAAGTCGTCAAGGCAGATGGTCTATGATTTGATGCGGCATGCGGCCGGAAAGAGCGGGCGACTGGTCGATTCGCTGATGCCGCCACCACCGGAGCGCCCGACCAGCTGGAAGAACGATGAATTCAAGCGCGACGAGGAAGACTACAAGATGCCCAAGCTGTGGGGTACCGCGGGCAAGCCGGAGCAGAATAAACAATTGGGCAATAGCTTTCCCAACCAGTTCCTGAGCCTTACCGATTTGCAACTCAATCACTTGAAGGAGTGGGCCGACGGGAACTTCGACGTCGGCGTTCCACCAAAGCCCCTGACCCTTGGATTGTTACCGTTGGCTGAGCAGCCGCACGCGCTGGACGCCTCGGCGCTCGAGCCCACCATCGGCGGCGGTTTCCATCCCGGCATCGAAATCCCCTATCTGATCATCTATCGGGAAAATTTCGCTGAGGCGTTCCGCGTCAATCAGGGCATCGAGCCCGGTTCGCTTGCTGCCTATATGTCGTGCCCGTGGCAGGGCGATTTCTGGTCCTGCAATCAGGCGTGGTGGCCAGTTCAGCGGCCGGATATCGTTTTCGCATACGACAAGACGAACCAGACCCGAACCTACAAGGAATGGTTCCGCGGATATGATGAACAGGGCGAGCCGCTATCATCCACCGATGGTTACAACCAGATGGCCTATGCCTGGTCAAAACTGGGGATGGTGCTGCCGATCAAGAATGCCGACGGCAGCTATCTGAAGGACAACGGTGAGATCGTATTCGTCGAACAAGAGCGTGATCCGGCGCTGAACCAGCCGCCGGCCAAGAAAACATAATTCGTGCCGCCGATGTCGCAACCCGGCCGGACCGATACGACATGGGACGTCGTCATTGTCGGCTCCGGACCTGCGGGATCCGCAACCGCCATCACGCTGGCCAAGTACGGCCAGCGTGTGCTGTTGGTGGAAAAAAGGGAATCCCCCAGCTTCAAGCTCGGCGAGTCCTTGCCGCCGGCATCGATCGGTCTGGTCAAACACTTCCTTGGAGACGTGCAAGGTCCGGAACAGCAACTCACCGGCCTGTTCAGCACGACCGGCAACGTCTCGCTATGGGCGAGCGAGCAGGCCGATATCGCCGACTTTTTCTTCACGCCGTCGGGCCACGGCCTGTGCATCGACCGATTGGCTTTCGATGAAGCCCTGCGCGCCAATGCGGTTCGCGCCGGTGCAACCCTCCTCAAGGGTGTCAGTTTGCGCGCTTGCGCGCGTATCGCTGACGGTCCTTTCAATTGGAAGCTGACATTCACCTCAGATGCAGGAATGCGGCAGGATCGCGCCCGTTATCTTGTCGACTGTTCTGGTCGGCAGGCACTTGTAGCCCGGATGCTCGGTGTCCCGACCGTCCATGACGACGACCGGCTGTTCGCCTATGCGCAATGGTTTTCCTGCGCCGGCGAGGATGATGACCGCTATACAAGGATCGAGGCCACGCCAGACGGCTGGTGGTATAGCAATCGCTTGCCAAGCCCTGAGGGCTGCGAAACCGGGCGATTGGTGGTTTTTCACTCCGACAAGGATTTGCCCGCAGCGAGACTGGCTGTGTCACGGCAAGGTTTCGATCAGCTGCTGGACGGTTCGACGCATATCGCACCACTGCTCAAAGCCAGGGGCTATCGCCCTTCCGGGAAAATCCGGGGCGCACCGGCCAACAGCCAGCGACTGCGAGACTTCTGCGGTGACGCCTGGATCGCGGTGGGCGATGCGGCGCAAGCCTATGATCCGCTGTCGTCGCAAGGCATCGACAAAGCGCTCAGGACGGCCAGCCACGCCGGACACATGATCCATTACGCGTTGACGGACCGCCCGCAGGACGCGGCGGGATTGGGCCGCGGCAATACGTACATCCATCAATACGATGAGCAACAGCGCCAACTCTGGCAAACATATTTGTCGCAACGAGACTTCTACTATCGCCTCCAGCCCCGCTGGTCTGATCAGCCGTTCTGGCAACGTCGGCGGCAGCCGGCGAATGAAGCCAATCGGCAGCGGTGACCTACCCCGTTGGGTGGGCCAGGTTCAATCCGACGCATTGGTCACGATCTGGAGCTGACCTGGTTTTGTGGACGCTGCCGAACATTTCTGTCGCTTGCCAGTAACCCGGAAAACCCGCGGTGGGTAGGCGGATGTCCGACGAGTCGATCGGGCCCTGATCATATGTCCTGACGTCCGGCTGCGCCTCCCAGATCAGGTCCGGCGGCTTGTTGCTCGGATTTTCTCGTTTCCAGGAAGCCCGCATGCGCGCCAGAAATTGGAGGATCGGCGCAAATTGACTCCGCTCGTTAGCAATGTGATTACCAATTGGTAACGGTGCCCGACTAGCTTCGCGACCGCGTGGCCGAATCGTCCGGCCGGATTTCACGAGTAGCATTGCGGACAGGTGCAGCAGTCAATGAAGAAGCTTGTCGGTTTATCGACCTCATGGTTGAAATTCGCCCTGGGGGTTTCGATTGTTTTCGTATTGTGCTCCGCCTCTGCTTCCCCCGTGCAGGCCAATGCCAAATATGCCGGCATCGTCATCGACGCGAAAACCGGCAAGACGCTCTACCGCAATCACGCGGACTCTGCGCGCTATCCGGCATCCCTCACCAAGATGATGACGCTTTATCTCGTCTTCGACGCTCTGGAGAGCGGCAAGATCTCAAAGCGCACGAAAATACCGGTGTCGCGCCATGCGGCCCGCCAGGTTCCGTCCAAATTGGGATTGCGGCCGGGCCAGACCATCACGGTCGAACAGGTCATACTGGCGCTCGTGACGAAATCGGCCAACGATGCCGCGACCGCCATCGGTGAGTTCCTCGGCGGTTCGGAAGCCGGCTTCGCACGGATGATGACGCAAAAAGCACGGCAGTTGGGAATGAACTCCACCACGTTCAGGAACGCCAACGGATTGCCCGACAGACGCCAAAAGACGACGGCGCGCGACATGGCGCGCCTTGGCCTGGCGCTGCGGGATCACCATCCGCGCTATTACAGCTACTTCACAACCCGATCCTTCAAGTACAGAGGTCGGCGCTTCGGCAACCACAACAATCTGCTCGGCCGGGTCAAGGGTGTGGATGGGATCAAGACGGGATACACCCGTGCGTCGGGTTTCAACCTGGTTTCTTCCGTCGAGGCCCGGGGCCGCAGCATCGTCTCCGTGGTCATGGGCGGACGTACATCCAGGAGCCGGGATGCCCAGATGAGGAAACTCATCAGCCGCTATCTGCCCAAGGCTTCCAGAGGTCCTGATCGGTTCAGGATCGACCGCGGCGGAGAAAGCGCGCTGGTCGCGTTCGCGCTTCCCAAGACAATGATACCTGTTCCGGCGCAGAATCCTGCTCGCGCCGACGATTCGCGCGCCGTCCTCGTCGCCGCCGCCACGGACGACATGGCTGTCGGCCAACAGGTCGGGTCGTCCGATGCCGTCGATCCCATCAATACCGCTTCCACACACAAGGGTGAATGGGTCATCCAGGTTGGATCGCTGCCAAGCGAGGCCGCGGCCCGTGAGGTTCTTTCCCGTGCAGCCCGCAAGGCGCCGAAGATGCTTGCGGACGCGTCTGCCCTTGTCGAGCCCTTCCGAAAGGATGGCAATGTGTATTACCGCGCCCGATATGCGAGCTTCGACAGCAAGTCGGAGGCTTGGCGCACATGCAAGCGACTGGCGCGCAAAGACATAGATTGCTACGCGGTGATCCAGTAGATTCGATGGCCCGGGCGTCCTTGGTTCGGACGTCAAGGCCACGGACCGTTGAGCGGCCTTCCCGCCAGCGATCAATTGGGGAAACGGTGCGCGCCCAACTGCGGGGCACCGATATGGGCGCGTTCCGTGTGACCGTCCACCCGGCGGACGAGGCTGCCGGGTGAAATATCCGAGCCTTGCAATCAGCCGCTCGTCTGGTCCGAAGAAACATTGCGCGCAGGGATCGTGTCCATTGCCGTCAATTTGCCCGCGCACAGATCGGCTGCGCCGGGAGCATCCTTTTGCATGCCGGCAAGCTTGTTCCAGCCACCGTCCTCGATGAAGTTGTCACGCTTGTAGGAAGACATTTCCTTCAGCGTCGCCAGGTTCTGGCTTGCGCCAGATGCGTTGACGAAGTTTTCGACACACAGGTTGGCGACCAGTTCGGTCCGCGCCGTGCGTGCGGATTTTGCCGCCATTTCCGCCGCTGTCCCACCGGTTGTCCAGCCGCCGGCCGTGAAGCCGACGATCATCGTCAACACCACGGCGCCGGCAACGGACCAGAACCAGAGTGTCTTGGACGGCAGATAGGCCTCCCATCGTTGTGACACGGTTTGATTGTTCGCCATCGTTTCTCCTCCAGGCTACACGCCTTGTTTCAAACTGCAATATTTCGAGAGTATCACGATGCGGCCGCAGGCATAACCCATAAACTCGCCCGCCGGTCTTCGTGTGGCCCGCACCTGACGCAGTCGCGCCCGCTAGATCCATCGGATCAAGCCAAGGCATGTCGCCCGAAGGTGGGAACCCCTTCAGATGGGCGAGATGCGCCAGAAGGACGATATGGCTGGTCACGGGATCCATCTCTCGACGCGGCCAACGTCCAGGCCGCCACGGTTCGCGGCCTTGAGCGCACGGACAAGATCAGCCTGTCTAAAGGTGGACGTGCGTGCTTGCGCTTTTTCGGTTCAGATACTCCGGTGGATTGATCCGTCATCCAATGCTCTTTGATCCCGGCTCTTCCACTGTTTCGATTTTCATTGTTCGGCAGTGGGAGGCCCTTTTTCAAGCGTCATTCCCATCGCGTAACGCCCCCATCTTCCTCGACATGATTGTGCTATGCGGATGCCGCCGAAAGCTCCTCTTCCGGTCCCTCGCGGCTGAGAACAATTTTTGCCGGAATGTGCGGGAAACCAAACCAGCCCCTTCTACGCGCTACGCACGTTCTCGCTGCGCCTGGGGCGCTGCGACTGCAGGTTATCGAAGAACCGTTTGCCCCTCCCCACGTTTTGACGTCGATAGCGCCGGCGATTAAGCGTTATGATCCGAGAGGCGTTCGGCAGCTGATCGCTTTGCAATTGAGAGGCTTGCTGGCAGCTGGTTGACCAAAGAACGTGATCGACCGAGACAAGGCGCGGCAATGTGCGATCAGGATACCGTGAACGTGGCAGCCTTGCTTAAGGCGTTGTCCGGTGAAACCGCGCGGCATGTGTTGAACACTATCTGGAGGCCATGATGTTATCGTGCGCGTGACCAGAACTGAACGCTCCGCCATCCTCAATTGCACCCCTCCCCGTCATGTCCAACGGCCGTTTGGTCCAGAGCAATACACGCGACGTCAGGCGAACCACGATCTTCGCCAATTCAGCGACTCTCGGCCTGCCACAATCACAGGCCGGATATAACGGAATTTTTCCGTCGGCGTTTTCACGCCGAGGGAACGGACTCCTGTGCCCCCAAAACCGCCTGCAGCGCATCATATGCCGCGAGCACCGTTTCCATCTGCGCCGTGTGGCCGGCAACGAAAGCCTCGTCATATATCGTCTCGTCGGGATATTCGGTGATCAGTGTCAGCGGAACGTCGTGCCGATCATCGACGGAGATCATGCAGGGAAAACCGTTGATGATGCGAAAGCCCGTCTCGCCCGCGTGGATTTCGTAAAGGCCTGTCTGCTTTTCATTCATGGCGATGAGCCCCGGGACCGCCGCCAGCCGGCTTGTGACGGCATCGATGAACCGCTCGGCGGCCTGCGCCCATCCGCTTTGATGACGCATGATCAGAAAAAAGCCCTTGGGCAAGGTCCACATGGCAAAGCCGCGCGGCACATAGCCGGATAAAGGCCGTGTCCATTCATGCGAGGGATAGCCATGCAGGTTAACGTGCAGCCTGGCGCCGCTCAGGCGCTGCGCCTCAAACCGGACCGCCTTTTCATAAAGATCTGCGCCGGTGCGATATTCGAGATCGTCGCCGAGAGCGGTGTAGCGTGCGGCATGATGCATATGCAGCGGGTTGTCGCCGCGCAGGCGCTGGTGCACCGCATAGCCGTCCGGATTTTCCAGTGGCGAAATGGTGAAATGCGCTTCCGGACGAAGGCTGAGCGCCTGTGCCGCCCGCAATGCGCCGACGATGCCGGTGGTTTCGTTGGGATGCTGTCCGCCGCTGATCATCATGGCGGCGTCGGCGCCGGGATGATAGCGGGCCGCGACCACCCGGCCGGCGCGGGACCGCGCCTCGAACGTTTCGCCGGAGATCTTCGCCAGTTCGTCGTGAACTTGAGAAAAGGTGACCGGCGCGGAAGCGGTGGCCAGATGCTGCGACGCACCAGCGGCCTGCGTCTTGTCGAGCGCGCGGGTTTCGATCCTCAGTGTTGCGGAACCGCTGCTTTCAACGATTTCCGGGATGATCTGGCCCGGCTGCAGGCCGCGGTCGCCAAGCGGCCGGCCCGACTTTTTCTGAAACACTTCGAGAAGCGAGAAATAGACATCCTCGTGCAATGCTTCGCGCAGGCTGATGACCTCTTCACCAACAGGCAGTTTGCGGTCGGATAGCGGCAGGGCCGCGCGGATATTGAGCTCGTCGAAATAGGGCTCGCTATCCCCCCAGTCATGATCCGTGATGGCGCGCATGGCCGTCACGAACAGCTTTTCGTAATCCGTCTCGATGCGCGCGCCTTCAAGCTCACCATCCAGTTTGATCCACCCGGTGGGCGAGATCAGCGTTTCGCCGATGAAATCGGTGTGGCTGCGATTGGGGGCGAAGACGGCATGGTCCGCGGTGCGGCCATCGTGGTAAACGAGCGCCACATCGTACATGAACGCGTCGGTTCTGCCGGGTTCGAAAGACAGCCGCGCCGTTCCGGTCAAGGCGGCGAGCGGATAGGTTTCCAGCAGGAAGCGGTTTTGCGGACAGGCTTCGTGCACCGGATAGGCAATGGCGATGCTTTTGAGCGCCGCCAGATCGACCTCTTCGAGGAAAAAGTGGAGAAGCGGCTTATAGGCGCTGTGCAGGCGCGCATGAACGCCGAACGCCAGGAGCCGCGCTTCGGCGGCGCGGCGGTTCGGCGCATCATCGAACAGCCACGCTTCCAGCCGTGTGCCGCGCGCCTGCTCCTTACCATAGCGCGCCAGAAGCTGGTCGAGCGTGCGGTCGAACCCGCCATCGTAAATCAATGTCATTTCGTGTTCGCGTCCATCATTGTGGCATCATCATCCAGATGTTCGTCCCGTGGGGTCGAGGCTGTCGCGCAGCCAATCGCCCAGGAGATTGAGACCGAGCACGGTCAGGAGAATGGCAAGGCCGGGAAAGACGCTGACCCACCAGGCATTTTGCAGATAGGTCCGGCCATCGGCCAGCATGCCGCCCCAGCTCGGGATCAGCGGATCGACGCCGAGCCCGAGGAAGGTCAGGCTGCTTTCAAGCAGAATATTGGTGGCCACGTTGAGGGTCATCAGCACGATGACCGGGCCGATCAGGTTTGGCAGCAGATGCTGAAACAAAATACGATGGTCCCGCACCCCGATGGCGCGGGCCGACAGGATGAATTCGCGATCGCGCAGCGAGAGCACGGAGCCCCGCACGACACGGGCATATTGCACCCATTGCGATACGATCAACAAGATGATCATGTTGGTCAGGCCGCCTCCGGCAATCGCGATAAAGGTGATGGCGAGGAGGATGAACGGCATGGCCAGTTGCACATCGGCAAAGCGCATGACGACCATGTCCCAGAAGCCGCGATAATAGCCCGAGATCAGCCCCATCACCACACCGATGACCACTGCGCCGGCAACCGAGATGAAGCCGACCTGCAAGGAAATCTTGCCGCCGCTGATCACCCGCGCCAGCACGTCGCGTCCCAGCGGGTCCGTTCCGAATGGATGCGCCCATGTGGTAAAGGCCGGCAGCAGCCGCGCCGTCAGATCGATCTTCTCGCCGCCGCCTGGAAAGATGTAGCCGGAGAAGATAACCGCAAGGCACATGCCGCCGGCCAGCACGGCGCCAAGGATGAATTCGAGGCTGCGGAAACGGGCAAAACGGGAGGGGGTAGCGGTGGTGGCGGACATGGGCCTACTCCGTCCTGATGCGCGGATCGACAAGGCCATAGGCAATGTCGACGAGCAGGTTGACGCCGATGATCAGCAGCGACAGAACCGTGATGACCGCCTGCAGGACCGGATAGTCGCGCCCGCCCACCGCGTCGAAGGCCAGCGTGCCGAGGCCGGGCCAGTTGAACACGCGCTCAACGACGACAATGCCGCCCAGGAGCGCGCCGAACTGCAACCCGAAATAGGTGATCAACGGAATGGCGCAATTGCGCAGGGCATGTTTGTAGAGGACGACATTCTCGCTCAGCCCCTTGGCGCGGGCGACCATGATATATTGCGCGTTCAGCGTTTCCAGCATGGTGGTGCGCACCAGCCTGATATTCGTGGCGGTCAGGATGATGCCCATCGTCACCGCCGGCATGATGAAGCTTTCAAAACCGCTCATCCCGCTCGGAGGCAGCCATCTCAGATTGATGGCGAAAAGCAGCACGAGCATCAGCGCCAGCCAGAAATTGGGGAAAGACAGGCCGACAAGCGAGAGAATGCGGATGAGCTGATCGGGCCATTTGCCGCGCGATGTCGCCGCCTTGATGCCGAGCGGAATGGAAATGACGATGGAGACGATCAGGGAGGAGAAGGCAAGCAGCAAGGTCGCGGGCAAGGCCTTGGCGATCAACGTGGAAACCTGTGTCCCGCCAAGGAAGCTGCGCCCGAAATCCAGCGTGAACAGCCCCTTGAGGAAGTTGAGATATTGCACCAAAAATGGCTGGTTCAGTCCCAGCGCTTCGCGAATGCGCACGAGATCGTCTTCGGTGACGCTCCCGGAGCCCTGCGTCAGCATCAGCGCCGGATCGCCGGTGAGCCGGATTGCAAAGGCGACGGTCAGCGTCACGACGATGACGACGAACACCGCCTGCAACAAGCGTTTGATGAGAAAGCCAGCCAATCCCTTATCCTTCGGTAAAGCGCCTGCCGTCCGCAACCGGACGGCAGGCAGATGCTGTTATTCGACAGTGACATCCGTCAGCCGCAGGCGGCTGTCTGGAACGGGCGTGAAATTCTTCACGCGCTTGCTCACGCCGAAGATCGCATTGTAGCTGTAAAGCGGAATTTCCAGGGCTCGATCCGCCGTATAGTGGGCGATGGATTGGAGGATTTCCTCACGCTTGGCCCGGTCGGTGATGGAGCGCTGCGATTCCAAAAGCGCATCGAGCTTGGGATCGCTGTCATAGGGATTCCACTTTTCGCCTGAGTGATACAGGGCATAGGCGGTGTTGTCGTAGTCGAGCGTCCAGCCGCCCCACGCCTGCTCGAACATCGCGCCGGTCTTGCCGGCGGGAATGATGTCGTTCAAAAGCACATTGGTGTCATAGGGTTTGATCGTGGCGTTGATGCCGATGACCTGCAGGTAGCTGGCAATGGCTTGAGACACTTCGTTGAAGGTCGCGTCATTGCCGCGCACATCGATCTGCAGCGTCGTGCCGGCGGCGATTCCTGCTTCCTTCAACAGGGCCTTGGCCTGTTCGGGATCATAGGGCAGCGGCTTCATCTCGGGGTCGTTGCCAAACGACAAGGCGCTTTGGAAACTGGCGATCGGTTCCGCCTGGCCGCCAAGGATGGACTTGATGATGGCGTCGCGGTCGATGCCGAGGATCAGCGCCTTGCGCACGCGTTCATCCGCGGTCGGACCGCTCTTGGTGTTGAACCGCAGCGCATAGACCGTCGGCCCGGTGGTGCTGATGATTTCGAGCTTCGGATCGCCCTCGATGGTCGGGATCATCCCGACGGGAATGGTCGGCGGGATCACCAGATCGACCCGTCCGGCCTGCAGTTCGGCAACGGCGGTCGCCGGTTCGGCAATGAAGCGGTAGTCGAGATTGGAGAGCTTCGGCGCGCCGCCCCAATGGTCGGCAAAAGCCTCCAGCTTGATGGCGATCTTCGGTTCATAGGAAACGAATTTGAACGGTCCGGTGCCGACCGGATGGGCGTTGAAATAGTCATCGCCCTTTTCCTGGATATATTTCGGCGGCACGATCATCGCGCCATAGCCGGCAAGCTTGGTCAACAGCACGGGATCCGGCGCACTGAGATGAAAATCGACCGTCTTGGGATCGATGATTTCAACCCGCTCGATCGCGGTGTAATTGGAACGCTGCGGACCCTTCTTGCCTTCTTCGCCAAGCAGGCGGTCGAAGGTGAACTTGACCGCCTCAGCATCGAACGGCTCGCCATCGTGGAACTTGACGCCCTCGCGCAGGGTAAAGCGGATGCGCTTGCCTTCGTCCAGCTCTTCCCAACTGGTGGCGAGGCCGGGAACCAGCTTCAGATCCGGTCCGCGGTAGGTCAGACCATCAAAGATATTGGTGGCGACCGAGGCCCAATTGACCAGAAACGTGTCGATCGGATCCCAGCTGCCCGGATCCTGCGGCGACGAGACGGTCAATGTTCCAGCCGCCCAGGCGGGCGCCGGAATGAGGCCGGATCCGGCCAGGCCGAGCGCCAGAAGTGCGGCGTGAATTCCCCTTTTTGTCTTTGTCATTGTCTATGCTCCTGTTGCAATCATCTCTGGTTGAGATTGGTTTTCATGTCGCGTCGGCCACGAAATGGCCCGGCGCGATTTCCGTCCGGCTGAAAATCACCGGCTCATCGCCGACCCGGCGAACAGGGCTGGGTATCTCGCCCTCCAGCATGGAGCGGTCGCGGGCCCGTGAGGGATCGGCGACCGGCACCGCGGAAAGAAGGCGCTGCGTATAGGAATGCATCGGTGTTTCGAATATCTGCCGGCGGGTGCCGATCTCCACCACCTGCCCGAGATAAAGCACCGCGACCCGGTGGCTCATCTTTTCCACCACCGCCATATCATGGCTGATGAACAGATAGGCCAGGCCCTGCTGCTCCTGCAGCTCCATGAACAGATTGAGGATTGACGCCTGTATGGAAACGTCCAGCGCCGACAGCGCCTCATCGGCGATGATCAGCTTCGGATTGGAGGCGAGCGCGCGGGCGATGCAGACGCGCTGGCGCTGACCGCCGGAAAATTCGTGCGGATAGCGTCGGGCATGGGCGCTGGTCAGCCCGACCCGCTCCAGCAATGCGTCGACCCGTTTTTGAATGGCCTTGCCATCGTGGATCAGTCCATGGGTCCGGATCGGCTCGGCGATGGAAAAGCCCACCGTCTTGCGCGGATCGAGCGACGCGAACGGATCTTGAAAAATATACTGGATTTCCTGCTTCAGCCTTTGGCGCTCGATGCCGTTCATCGAGGAGACCGGACGCCCGTCGAACAGGATGGCGCCGGATGTTTCGTGCTGCAATTGCTGGATGGTGCGCCCGATCGTGGATTTCCCGGAACCGGATTCGCCGACCAGCGCCAGCGTCTCGCCGGGATAAATGTCGAAGCTGACCTTCTCGACCGCGTGCACACGGTGGGTTACCCCGCCAAAAATGCCTTTCTTGATGTCGAAACGGGTGACAAGATCGCGCACCGACAAAACCGGCGAAGCGCCATAGCGGGCGGTATCCTGCAGATGTTCGCCGCCCACCAGCCGCGGCGTTTCGTCGTCCATGATCGTCAAAGGCAGACGCTTTGGGAAATCCTGCCCCTTCATGCTGCCGAGTTTCGGCACGGCGGCCAGGAGCGTTTGCGTGTAAGGGTGCCGTGGATTGGCGAATATCTCGGCAACCGGGCCTTCTTCGATCTTCCTGCCTTTCCACATCACCACCACATCGTCGGCCATTTCGGCAACGACGCCCATGTCGTGCGTGATGAAGATCACGGCCATGCCGAGTTCGCTTTGCAACTCCCGGATGATGGTGAGAATCTGCGCCTGTATCGTGACATCGAGCGCGGTGGTCGGCTCATCGGCAATCAGCAGTTTCGGCCGGCAGGCGAGCGCCATGGCGATCATCACCCGCTGGCGCATTCCGCCGGAAAGCTGATGCGGATAGCGGCCAAGCAATTCGGCGGCATCCGGCAAGCGCACCATGGCGAGCAACCGTTCCGCCTCGCCAAGCGCGGCCGCTTTCGTCATGCCCTCATGCAGCATCAAAACCTCGGCGATCTGGTTGCCGATGGTGAAGACGGGATTGAGCGACGTCATCGGCTCCTGGAAGATCATGGCGATCTCCTTGCCGCGAATGCCGCGCATGGTCTTTTGCGTCGCCGTCGTCAGATCGATCCGTCCCTTGCGGCTTTCGAACAGCGCCTGCCCCGTCGCAAACCGCCCGCCCATCATGTCGGCAAGCCGCATGATGGAAAGCGATGTCACCGATTTCCCCGAACCCGATTCGCCGACGATGGCGAGCGTGCGCCCCGCGCGCACCGAAAAACTCAAATTCTCCACGACCCGCGACGAGCCGAATTCAACGGAAAGATCGTCCACGGCCAAAAGCGGGGCAGATACGGTATCGGTCACGCAGCCATCCTTCGGTGCTTACAATGTGGTGGCAGCGCGGGCTGCCTGGTCATAGGCGCCCGAGAGAAAGCGCAGCACGGCGGCAATCTCCGAGAGCGTGTCTTCGGCGGGCCGCGCATTGGTGGTCGACGCCACGAACAGCCGCTCGCGGATCTGGGCATAGCGCGTACACGCCTGCGCACCCTTGTCGGTAATCTTGATGGTCTTTTCCTTGGCCGCCCTGCCGGTGGTGACAAGCCTCGCGGCTTCCAGTTTGCGAATCGCATAGGTCGCCACGTGCGTGTCCTCGATATCGAGAACGAGGCAGATGTCGGCCAGCTTCTTTTCCCGGCCGCGATGGCGCACCGAGTGCAGGATGAGAATTTCGGTCGCGGAAAGTCCGGGCAATCCCGCGGCCGCCATGCAGCGCACCATCCAGCGGGAAAAGGCGTGCGAGGCGAGGATCAAGCCGTATTCCACCTCGGAAAGACCGGGGGAACCGCCATCGGCCAGATGCGCCGACGACACGATGGGCCCAATGGGCGAAACCGGCTCGAGATGCTGCGGCAGCGCCGTGGCGCGTTGCTCCATATCGCCTGTTTCCTGATCTTTCGAATCCGTCGTCATTCCGCTTGCCTCCTCCTTGGCGATTTTATATCATCATTTTATCGATATATTGTCAATGATATCGCGGTCTACATATTGAGCATGCCCACAAATGTGGCAGCCGGGCAAAAAGGGAGCACGGGATGAGCGTCGGAAGCTGGGATTTCTGGGTAGACCGTGGCGGCACGTTCACCGATGTGATCGGCCGCGATCCGCAAGGTGCGCTGCATGCCCGCAAGGTGCTGTCGGAAAATCCCGAGGCCTATCAAGACGCCGCCGTACACGGGATCCGCCTGCATCTGGGATTGAAGCCCGGCCAACCCATCGCCTCCGGCCTCATCAACGAGGTGCGCATGGGCACGACGGTCGCGACCAATGCGCTTCTGGAGCGCAAGGGAGATCGTCTCGCGCTCATCACGACCAAGGGATTTCGTGACGCGCTGCGGATCGGCTATCAGGAGCGCAAGAATATCTTTGCGACCGAGATCATCAAGCCCGACGCGCTGTATGACGCGGTGGTCGAGATCAATGAGCGCGTGCTTGCCGACGGCACGATCGAGACTGCCCTTGACGCCGACGAGGCGCGGGCAGCGCTCAACGCATTGAAGGCGCAGGGCTATAATGCCCTGGCCATCGTTTTCATGCATGCCTATAAGTTTCCCGCGCACGAAGCAGCCCTTGCGCAAATCGCCCGCGAGATGGGTTTTGGGCAAATCTCGGTGAGCCACGAAGTCTCGCCGCTGATCAAGCTGGTCGGTCGCGGCGATACGACCGTTGTCGATGCCTATCTGTCTCCCGTTCTTCGCCGCTATGTGGCGCAGGTTTCAAGCGAACTCGATGTTGCCCGCACCGGCGCCCGCGTCATGTTCATGATGTCGTCGGGCGGATTGACCGCCGCCGACATGTTCCAGGGCAAGGATGCGATCCTGTCGGGTCCCGCCGGCGGCGTCGTCGGTCTGGCCCGCACCGGCGAAGAGGCAGGCTTTCCCAATGTGATCGGCTTCGACATGGGCGGCACCTCGACGGATGTGGCGCATTTCGACGGCGAATATGAACGCGCCTTTGAAACCGAGGTGGCCGGCGTGCGCGTGCGCGCGCCGATGATGCTGATTCACACGGTTGCCGCCGGCGGCGGCTCGATCCTGCATTTCGAGGATGGACGTTTCCGAGTCGGCCCGGATTCGGCCGGCGCCAATCCGGGCCCAGCCTGCTACCGCAATGGCGGTCCGCTTGCCGTGACCGATGCCAATGTCATGGTCGGCAAGCTCATTGCCGATTTCTTCCCGCCGATCTTCGGCCCCAATCAGGATGAACCGCTCGATGCCGATGTGGTGAAGGCCCGCTTCGCCGAGTTAGCGCGGCGCATCGGCGACGGCCGCAGCCCGGAAGACGTCGCCGATGGCTTCATCCGCATCGCCGTCGCCAATATGGTCGAGGCCATCAAGAAGATTTCCGTACAGCGCGGTTATGACGTGACGCGCTATGCGCTGAGCTGCTTTGGCGGCGCGGGCGGCCAGCACGCCTGCCTGGTCGCCGATGCCCTGGGCATCAAGAGCATCCTCGTCCACCCCATGTCGGGGCTGCTGTCGGCCTATGGCATGGGCCTGGCGAATATCAGGGCGGTCCGGCAAAAAGCGCTGGGTGCGCCGCTTGATGCCGACGCCCCTCGCCCGCTCGGCCTTATGGCCGCGGAACTCGAACGCGAATGCATCGCCGAGCTGCACGCCCAGGGCATTGGCGACAGCGCGATCACGACATTTGCGCGCGCCCATATCCGCTATGCCGGGACCGATACGGTTCTTGCGGTCGAGACGACGTTTCCCGCTCATGACGATGTGGATCGCCTGCGCCGCGAGTTCGAAATCGCGCACAAGCGGCGCTTCGGCTTCGTCGCGGCCAACAAGGCGCTGGTCATCGACGCCGTCGAGGTGGAAACCGTCGGCGGCGGCGGCATGCAGGCTGAAACGGCGGTCGACGCGGATGCGACAGGCGAGCCGGACGCAATCGGGCGCAATCGCTTTTATTCGCTGGGCGCCACCCATGATGCGGCGGTGGTCATGCGCGCCGCCATGAAACCCGGCCAGCGCCTGACCGGCCCGGCCATCATCATCGAGCCGAACCAGACCATCGTCATCGAGGATGGCTGGCAGGCGCAACTGACGGCGAAGGATCATATCGTTCTCAAGCGCATCAAGGCGCTGCCGGACCGCCTGGCGATCGGCACCCAGGCCGATCCGGTGATGCTGGAGATCTTCAACAACCTCTTCATGTCGATTGCCGAGCAGATGGGCGTGACGCTGCAAAACACCGCCTATTCGGTCAATATCAAGGAACGGCTCGACTTTTCCTGCGCGGTCTTCGATGCGCATGGCAATCTGGTTGCCAACGCACCACATATGCCGGTGCATCTGGGCTCGATGGATGCCTCGGTCGCGGCCGCGATCCGCGAGAACCCGGTGATCCATCCAGGCGACGTCTTCCTCATCAACGCGCCTTATAATGGCGGCACGCATCTGCCGGACCTCACCGTGTGCACGCCGGTCTTCGACGATGCCGGGCAGACCATCCGGTTCTGGGTGGCAAGCCGGGGCCACCACGCCGATATTGGCGGCATCGCGCCGGGTTCCATGTCGCCGCTCGCCACCACCATCGAGGAGGAAGGCGTCTATATCGACAATTTCAAGCTTATGGACCGTGGCCGGTTCTGCGAAGATGAGCTCGCAGCCCTTTTGACCGGAGCCCGCTATCCGGTGCGCACGCTGCTGCAAAACGTCAATGATCTGAAGGCGCAGGTCGCCGCCAATGAAAAGGGCGTGGCCGAACTGCGCAAGATGATCGCGCATTTCGGCGAGGATGTGGTCGAGGCCTATATGGGGCATGTGCAGGACAATGCGGCGGAGAGTGTGCGCCGCGTGCTCGACCAGCTTCACGACGGCAGCTTTACTTACGAGATGGACCAGGGCTGCAGCATCGTCGTCAACATATCGGTCGACAGGGCAGCGCGCGAGGTGACGGTCGATTTCACCGGCACGTCGCAACAGCGCGCCGACAATTTCAATGCGCCGCGCCCGGTGACGCGGGCAGCCGTGCTTTATGTTTTCCGCACGCTGGTGCAAAGCAACATCCCGATGAACGCCGGCTGCTTGCGGCCGATCCACATCATCGTGCCCGATGGGACGATGCTTTCGCCGGAATATCCCGCCGCGGTGGTGGCGGGCAATGTCGAGGTCAGCCAGGCCGTCACGAATTGCCTGTTTGGCGCAGTGGGCGCACAGGCGGCGGCACAAGGGACGATGAACAATCTGACCTTCGGCAATGATCAGTATCAATATTACGAGACGATCTGCTCAGGCGCGCCGGCCGGTCCCGGCTATGATGGCGCCGATGCGATCCACACCCACATGACCAATTCGCGCCTGACCGATCCCGAAATTCTCGAAACGCGCTTCCCGGTGGTTCTGGAAGACTTCCACATCCGCCCCGATTCCGGCGGCAAGGGCAAATGGTCGGCGGGCAATGGAACGAAGCGGACAATCCGGGCGCAGGAGACGCTCGACTTCGCCATTCTGTCCGGCCACCGCCGCATCGCGCCGTTTGGCCTGAAGGGCGGCGAACCGGGACAATGCGGCGCCAATGCGGTCAGGCGCAACGACGGAACGATCGAGCCGCTGCCGGGATGCGCTCACACCGTTCTTGAAGCCGGCGAGGCCTTCATCGTGACCACGCCGACCGGAGGCGGATACGGCAAACCTGAAGCGTCAGCAGCAGACCGCTCGGCTAGACGGCCAGATCGATCGTAAGGCATCACATCGCGCATTTCCGCTGTCTCAACCCTGTTACGGCCTCGCTTCTGGGTTTCGGGGCAAATCATGTCTCAACCCGCGGAGCGCTTTCTATCTTGTGTCGCCTTTATCGGCGTCACAATGTTCGGATGTCATTGCTTGTATTGGGGAATTCGCCTAATCGCTCAAGAAGAAGCAACGCAATAGCAAAATATTGATAAAAACGATCCGATATAATAATTACCAATGCTTGACGCGCCACTCTGGTATCGGGCAATTAGCTATCGAAGGCGCAGTGCTGGATCTGAGAGGTTCGGCACCTATCGGTTTTGGCCATTGGCCTCGACTTCTATTTTCATATGTTTGGCAATCCCAACAATCTCGCCCCAGCTGAAATGATCGCATGCTAGACCCTGAAAATGTAAGCCAAGCGCGCATAGCCGTTTTGATGGCCGCGCTCGACGGCGAGAAATTCCTGGATGATCAACTCAGGTCGCTGGAAGCACAAACTGTCCCCGCAATCGACATATGGGCGGGTGACGATGGTTCGTCCGATGGCTCGCTCCTTCTCCTGAAGCGATGGCAGACACGCTGGAAAAAGGGAGCCTTCCACATTCTGGCCGGTCCGCGAAAAGGCTTTTCGGAAAACTTCCGCAGCCTGATGATGCGGAGTGACATTGATGCCGACTTTTTTGCCTTCTGTGACCAGGACGACGTCTGGGACAAGGACAAGCTGGAGATAGCCGTGAAGCAACTTTCACGGAATTGTGCCGATCAGCCGGGTCTTTATGCATCGAGGACCCGAATTATCGATGCAAGCGGCAATCAAATTGGTCTTTCACCCCTGTTCAAAAGGCAGCCGAGCTTTCGTAACGCCATTGTCCAGAATATCGGAGGCGGAAACACCATGCTCGTCAATCGCCCTGCATGGAATATCATCCGAGAGGGCGCACGTCGAACCGGGTTCGTCAGCCATGATTGGTGGTCGTATTTGCTTGTGAGCGGTGCCGGAGGACACGTTATCTATGATCCGACACCCAAGACCGGCTATCGCCGTCATGAGGAGAACCTGGTTGGTGATAATGCGAGCATAGGCGCTCGTATGGACAGGCTCCGCCGTTTGCTCGCAGGGGATTTCGCGGTTTGGAACCAGCGCAACATCGATAGTCTCGAAAAATGCATGGATCTACTCGACCGCGATTCCAGGAAGCTGTTTGAGGAATTTAAATCTATTCGCCAGTCCGTTGCATTCACGGCATTGTGGGGGCTCGCGAGGTCCGGCATCCGCAGGCAATCGTTGACCGACAATGCCGCCCTGTTTTTAGCCGGCATGATCGGAAAGCTGTAGAGCGACCATCAAGCTATTGCGGAAACCGCAAGCAGGGAGAGCAGCAGGCTCTCCTCCGTTGATGGCTGCCGAGTTGCCGCGAATCCGGCAAATCAGCCCGGCAAATCAGCAATGAAAAACAACGCTCTCGCGTATTGCCTCGCCAGCAACAGCTATCTTCGGCATCTCCCAATTGAAGTTTTGGAGCCCGGAGATTCGGCACTTGCGCCATATGTCACGCTTTAGCGCACCCGGTTACCTACTCTTCGACGGTTTCATTTCATTTCAAGCAGTTGCATTTCATATTGAATCGTGGTCCCAAAAATGGTTTACCAACATCGTGGATCAGCTTCAAAAAAGGGGGCACGTTGAAGGGAATAATTTTAGCGGGGGGGAGCGGTACTCGTTTGTACCCGCTGACCTTGACGATCTCGAAACAGATACTCCCGGTTTACGACAAGCCGATGATTTTCTATCCCCTGAGCGTCCTGATGCTTGCGGGTATTCGAGAAATACTGGTGATTTCGACGCCTCGCGATCTCGTGGCGTTCAAGTCACTGTTTGGCGATGGGAGCGAGTTCGGCATCGCCATTTCCTACGCGGAGCAGCCTCAGCCGAAGGGACTTGCTGAAGCGTTCATAATCGGCCGCGAGTTTATCGGAAACGACAACGTCGCCATGATCCTTGGTGACAACATATATTACGGCGATGGGCTGTCTGATTTGTGCCAATGGGCTGCGAAGAGAACAGCCGGCGCTTCCGTTTTTGCTTACCACGTCCAGGATCCGGAATCCTACGGCGTCGTCACCTTCGACAAGGTGACCGGCCAAGCTCTTTCAATTGAGGAGAAACCCGCGAATCCCAAGTCCAATTGGGCTGTTACGGGTCTCTATTTCTATGACAATGATGTCGTCGACATCGCAGCATCAATCGAACCATCGGCGCGCGGGGAGTTGGAGATCACAGCGGTCAACAACATCTATCTCGAACGGGGCGCTCTCCACGTGCATCAGTTGGGCAGAGGATATGCCTGGCTGGATACCGGAACCCACGATAGACTGCACGAGGCAGCCTCCTTCGTCCGCACGATAGAACACCGGCAAGGCATCAAGATCGCCTGTCCTGAAGAGATCGCGATGCAAATGGGCTGGCTCACCGCCGAACAGGTGTTAAGCCGTGCCGACAAGCTCGGGAAAACAGAATATGGCGCCTATCTGCGCCGTCGTGTCACGGAATTTTTCGAATTATGATGACGCTTACTTCGCTCGGCCTCGATGGTGTTTTCGAGATCACGCCACAGAAATTCGGCGACGCTCGTGGTTTTTTTTCCGAAACCTACAACAAATCGAGCTTCGCGGATGCTGGCATCCATCTTGAATTTGTCCAGGACAATCATTCCTATTCGGCCGCAAAGGGGGTTCTGCGGGGGCTGCACTACCAGCTCGGCCCGCGCGCGCAGGATAAACTCATACGGGTTGTCCGCGGTTCGATATTCGATGTGGCGGTTGATATAAGGCGGGGTTCGCCTGACTTCGGCAAGTGGGTTTCCCTTGTCGTTTCGGCGGACAAGTGGAACCAGATCCTCGTTCCGAAAGGCTTCGCCCATGGTTTCGTCACACTCGAAAACCATACCGAGGTGGTCTACAAGGTAACCGATACCTATTCGCGGGAACACGATCGGTCTATCTGCTACGATGATCCGACGATCGGGATCAAATGGCCGTTTTCGGCAGCCGAGATACAACTTTCAGACAAGGACCGGAATGCGCCGCGGCTCTCTGCGGCTGAAACATTTGAATGAGGCGGAGCAGGATACCGATGAAGAACATACTGGTAACAGGGGGAGCAGGCTTTATCGGATCGGCGGTCTGCCGCCATCTGGCAAGCAATCCGGACATCAATGTCGTCAATGTCGACAAACTCACCTATGCGGGCAATCTCGCTTCTCTGCGCCAGATCGAAAATCACCTGAACTACCGGTTCTACCAACTCGATATATGCGATGACGTCAAACTGTTGGATATCCTTCGCGCCGAGGAAATCGACGCCATTATGCATCTTGCCGCGGAGAGCCACGTCGACCGCTCGATCGATGGTCCGGGCGCCTTCATCGAGACAAACATCGTCGGTACCTACCGTTTGCTGAACGCAGCACTGACCTATTGGCGTGACCTGCCGACGGACAAAAAGGAAGCATTCCGCTTTCACCACGTTTCCACGGACGAGGTATTCGGCGATCTCCCATTCGACAGCGGCATCTTCACTGAAGAAACGCCGTACGCGCCGTCGTCGCCATATTCGGCATCCAAGGCGGCATCGGACCATCTTGTGCGCGCCTGGCACGAGACCTATGGCTTACCAGTCGTCCTCTCCAACTGCTCCAATAATTACGGTCCTTTTCACTTCCCGGAAAAACTCATTCCGCTCGTCATTTTGAATGCACTCGATGAAAAGCCCCTCCCCGTGTATGGCGCCGGCGCCAATGTCCGTGATTGGCTCTATGTCGAAGATCACGCCCGGGCGCTCGCCTGCGTTATCACCAAGGGTGCGGCCGGCGAGAATTATAATATCGGCGGCAACGCCGAGCGCACAAACCTGAGCGTCGTGGAGACGATTTGCGATACGCTGGACGAGAAGAAACCGCGGAGATCCGGCGGGTCCTATCGTGACCTGATCACTTTCGTGGCTGACAGGCCGGGGCATGACCGCCGTTATGCAATCGACGCCTCCAAGATCGAACGGGAACTGAACTGGAAACCGCAAGAGACATTCGAGACCGGCTTGGCGCGCACCGTGGCCTGGTATCTGGATAACGCCTGGTGGTGGGGACCTATCCGGCAAAAGACCTATTCAGGCGAGCGCCTGGGTTCGATGGTGAAAGGCGCGGCATGAAGCTGCTGGTGACCGGCAAGGAAGGGCAAGTCGCGCGAAGCCTTGTCGAAAGGGCGTCGCGATTCCCGGGTGTGACGGTGATCACGGCTGGCCGCCCTGAAATGGACCTCGCGGATTCCGCTGGCATAAACCGTATCATTAGCACTGCCGATATCGACATCGTGATTTCGGCCGCTGCCTACACGGCCGTTGACCAGGCCGAAGACGAGCCGGAACTGGCGCATACACTGAACGCGACGGGAGCGCATGCCATTGCCAGCGCCGCCGCTGCCCGCGACATTCCGATTATTCACCTATCGACCGACTATGTCTTTTCAGGCGCGTCCGAGGGACGCTATACGGAAGACGATGCTACGGATCCGCAATGTGTCTACGGACGAACCAAACTTGCGGGAGAATTGGCGGTAGCATCCGCAAATCCGCGGCACATCATCTTGCGTACGGCCTGGGTATACAGCCCGTTCGGCAAGAATTTCGTCAAGACAATGATGAGGCTCGCTGCTGAACGGGATGAAATATCCGTCGTCTCGGATCAATGGGGCAATCCCACATCTGCGCTGGATATCGCGGACGGGATCATTCATATAGCTGAGCGGATTGTTTCAGGCGGCAAGAATGCACCTTATGGCCTCTTTCACCTGGCAGGCACCGGTGAAACCAACTGGAGCGGCTTCGCCGAGGAAATCATGCATACGAGCCACGTCCAAGGGGGACGGAAGGCTATAATCCGACCCATTACGACAGACGATTACCCGACCAAGGCCAAGCGGCCCGCCAACTCACGGCTGGCAACCGAAAAGCTTGAAGCTGCTTACGGCTGGAAAGCGCCGCAATGGCAAACATCCCTCGGCGAGGTCTCGAGGAGAATACTTGCCGGTTGAGACGGGCAGCATCAATCTGCCTGTCGATTGCTCCAGGGAACGGGGCGCCTATCGGACCGACAGCCAACCATTCTTGTGCTTAAATCGACCCAAGTCTGCGGTTATGCTGACTGGAAACAGGGGTCTACTCGTCGCGTGCTCGCTGGTATAAAATGATATGCTAAACAATAATCGACCGGTCGAGCTTTGGCGCCAACTCGCTGCAGAACTGCGAAAGCTGAAGCTTGTCTATCGCCGTATTCTGATCGAGACCCGCCGCAATTCACGGCCTGGATTCGATCTCCATGACAGAAACGGTGAAATTGTCGGCCGTCTTGAGGAGATCAAGGTCGAGCGCGGCATGATCCACCTGAAGGGGTGGACGACAAGACCAGTTCTCCGGCTGGTTTCTGGTCCGGTCCGCCGCTCGATCACCCCGGATCAGGCCCGTCATGACATCAATGACGCACGAGGCCTGCGTCTCGACACCCAGACGGGCTTCAACGTCAATTTCCCTTTTCGCAATGATGACCTGCGTATCGAGGTCGACGGGGTGGATGGCCCCAGGGAATATACGTTCGCCGCGATGACGCAAATGGAGCGAGCATATTCCAATGCTTCCATTTTCTTTCATCTCGCATGGCTGGGCGTTGGAAACATCCCTCTCCTGTTTCGCTATTTCATCCTGCGCGATCCCCTTGCTGCAAGCCGGCTGAAAGATCAGTATTTCACTTTTGAACGGAAGCCAGAGGTGGATTTGGCCGCTGGGATTCTCACTGAAAATCCGGCGCGGCTGGTGCTTGACGAACCAATCTTCATTGTTCTTCCCGTTTACAACGGGTTTGAACTTTTGCCTGACGTGCTGGGCCGCGTCGACCGTTTCACCGACGGGCCGTTCCGTCTCATCATCGTGGAAGACTGTTCGACGGACAGTCGCGTGAAGCCGTGGCTGCAGGATTGGGCTGCTAGCCGCCGATCGCGCGTTATCTTGATCCAGAACGAGCAAAATCTCGGCTTCATCCAGGCGGTCAACAAGGGCCTGGAAGCGGCGGACGGACACCATGTCGTCCTCCTGAATTCCGATGCCTTCGTGCCGGAGGGTTGGCTGTCCCGGCTCATGACTCCTATCATAGCCGATGAGAGAATAGCCTCCGCCACACCGATGTCGAACGATGCCGAGATCTTCTCCGTGCCGGTGATATGTCGGAAAACCGATCTGCAAGTCGGTCAAGCAGACGCCATCGATGCCGTCGCCCGAAACATCAATCCAGCGGCGCTATCGGTCGAAGCACCGACAGGCGTTGGCTTCTGCATGGCAATGAACAAGAAATTCCTTGGCCTGGTTCCGAAATTCGACCTGGAATTCGGCAAGGGTTACGGTGAAGAGGTCGACTGGTGCCAGAAGACGCAAGCGCTTGGCGGGCGTCACGTCGCGGTGCCGAATCTGTTCGTGGAGCACCGGGGAGGCAATTCGTTCGGACTGGAGGCGAAGGCACGCTTGATGCGCTCGAATGGCGCGATCATCTCAAGGCGGTATCCCGGATATGACGGGGATGTTCAGGGCTTTATCGCAACGGATCCCCTTTTGTCGGCCCGAATTCTGCTGGCCATTGCGGCAATCAAGAGACCGGATCGGCCCTTGCCGGTCTACTTCGCTCACGATATGGGCGGCGGCGCCGAAGCCTATCTGCAAAATCGCATCAAATCGGAAATCGAGACGATGGACCAAGGCGCCGTCACCGTGCGCGAGCGCACGGGCGCTGGTCTCTACGAGTTGGAGGTTCATTCGGCCGCAGGCAAAACCAAGGTCCACACGGACGATCTCGGCAATCTGCGCGATGTCCTTCATACCGCCGATCAGCTCCATCTGGTCTATTCGTGCATTGTCGGATCACGCGAGCCGCTCAAACTCGCGGAATTCATGATCGAGCTTTGCCGAATACAGGATCGGTTCTCGGTTCTCATCCACGATTATTTTCCGCTTTGCCCATCCTATACGCTGCTTGACAACAGTGGAAAATATTGTGGAATCCCGGCAATGAGTGTTTGCAAAACCTGCCTGGAGGCCGGCAATCCGAACAGCGCCGTGTCCAATCCTGATATACTGGAATGGCGCAAGGTGTGGGGTGGCGTCATGACAAGGGCTGACCGGATCGAGGTCTTTTCCGATACCAGCCGCCAGATCGTTGCCAAAGCCTATCCGAAGGCTGCTCCCAAGATCGTCGTCAACCCGCACGTCCTTCAGGCCCTGCCGCAGCCGGTAACTCCGCCTGACACCCACACCCTGACGATCGGAATCCTCGGCAATATCGGCTATCAAAAAGGCGCACGTGCGGTCATGGATCTGGCGGCGGTCCTGCCGAACGATCGCAGCGTTCGCATCTCCATCATCGGAAATTTCGATTATCGCTTCCATCGTTCGGTTGTCACCGTCTATGGCCAATATCAGATCGAGGACCTGACCAGCATCGCCGCGCAACAGCAGATCGGATGCTGGCTGATGCCCTCTATCTGGCCGGAGACCTTCTCCTACGCCATCCACGAAATGCTGGCGACCGGTCTCCCCGTCTTCTGCTTCTCTCTCGGCGCTCAGGCCGATGCGGCCGCCAGATCAGAAAACGGCCACGTCCTGAAGGCTCCTCCGGACAAGCCGCGCGAGGTTCTGGATGAAATTCTCGGAGCTATGCGCGAGACCTCAAAATCAGCTGCTTAGTGCCTTTGCCCATCATGAAGATGCCCTCGGAGATAAATTCGCAGTACCTTGGTATAAAGACCTTCAACCCTTGCCTTCGACCGCCTGCTATGGAAAGAAATAGACAGCGGATGCACAACATTCAGGCAACCCAACGTCAGTATCATCCGTCCCGGACAGATAGTGGGGATCAAGTGGAAATGAGTGGAGTATATCGTCTGTGACGAAAGCAGCTGGCACCAAATCGCAGCAGCGCGTCTGTGTTCTCGTTCTAGGCATGCACCGCTCCGGCACCAGCGCATTGACGCGGGTGCTTAATCTGGTTGGCTGCGATCTACCCAAGACTATCATGGGAAGCAACAAAACCAATGAGGCCGGACATTGGGAGTCGACCCCGATCGCTCGCTTGAATGATCGCATTCTGCAGTCTGCCGGATCAGAATGGGATGATTGGCTGGAGTTCAATCCAGGCTGGTTCAATTCTCCTAAAGTGAACGGATTTCGCGAAGAAGCAATCGCGACGCTTGACGAGGAATTTAACGCCTCGCGCCTGTTCGTCTTGAAGGATCCGCGAATCTGCCGTCTTGCACCGTTTTGGATCGAGACCCTTGAACATGCTGGTATTCGCCCGCTGGCGGTGATACCCATTCGCAATCCAATCGAAGTCGCGGCATCACTCGAACAACGCAACGGCTTCGTACGCTCTTATGGTTATCTCCTATGGTTGCGACATGTGCTGGATGCTGAACTCGCAACGCGTGGGATGCCACGTTATTTTACTAGTTACGATCGACTGCTGACCGGATGGCCTGATGTCTTGAAGGAGGCAGATAGCGCCCTCGGAATTTCCTGGCCGCGCATGTCCGGCAAAGTGACCACCGAAGTCGATATCTTCCTTTCAGAAAAGTACAGACATCACAGAGAGCCCCCCGAGCGCGTCCTCGAAAACCCGGCGCTTTCAACGTGGCTTCGTCACGGCTTCACAATCTTTAACACATGGGCACGCACCGGCGAGCGGCCAGAGGACTTCACCACACTCGACCGGCTGCGCGGCGAGTTCAATGGCGCAGCTCCCGCTTTTGCGCATCTTATCGCAACTGGGCAGAAGGCCAGATTTGATACGAAAAAGCTGAAACAGGATTTGGCAAACGCCGAAGAGAAACTCACGGATTCTTACAAACTGGAGCAACGCTGCCACGAAGCGGAACGGACGGCGACTGAACTCGCAGCAGCTCTTAAAGGAAAGGAAGCCGCCGTCGTCGAGGAAAAGGAAGCTGCCATCGAGGCATTGCGAAAAGAACTGACAGCGCACATTGAAAAACAAACGCAAGAAATCAAAATCCACAAATGGAAAACCGAAGCCGAGCGCGCAAAAACCGAACGTGAAAAAACTGAAGCGCAGCTGAAGGCGCACTTTGAGGTGATTGCGACGTTAACCCGCCTACTAAGTCAATATGAGAAGAGGCCAAACAGGCTTGCTCAGATTCGACGGCTGCCTCGCACAACGTTTCAAATTTTAAAAGCGGCCGGAAAGCACCGCCACTGGGCCAACCTTTGGCACCGCATCCGCTATGCAGGAGCACTCAGACGATTGAGGCGCTCAGGTATCTTCGACGACAGCTGGTATCTGCAGAAGAACCCGGACGTCTCCACCGGAGGCATCAACCCGGCGATACATTATATTCGCTTTGGTGCCATGGAAGGACGCAAGCCAAGTGAAAAAGTAGCACCTGGTCAACGTCCCTGATGGATACAAGGATTGGGATATTCACCTGTGAAGCGTCGATCGGGAACAAATAACAAGCTCTAAGAAAGACGGACATCAAATTGATCCGCGCATCCGTCTCTTCGGTGCCAATTGGTATGTTGTCGGCCGTGAAAAATTCGAAAGCCGCTTCTTCACGCAGCATCGACGTCGGAAGCGTATCCATAAGGGGACACAGTAATCATTCTACAGGCGCGGGAACGGCGCGCCTGCGGTCCGATGCCCACTTGAGGAATATCTTTCCCATGCGATCACCACGCTTTTCAATCAAGTGGAAGCTACACCAAGCAACTGCTGTCACGACGGGGAGGGTTAAGGCGATGCAGGCACCCAGCTTCAGCCACAGTGATATAGGCATGGCATAGATAACGCGATATGTCGGCGAAAGCGCGAAGATCACGAATGGATGCCAGAGATACGTCGAATAGCAGATCTTGGCGTAAAACCGCGTGATCGAGTTGGAGAATATCGAGATTGGGCTGATCGACAGTCCGATCAGTAAAGTTGCGTAGCCGATCGCCGTCAGATGGTCCATTTCGAATGAGGTTTTGGTATACTTGTTCAGAGCCATCATCCAAACTAGGCTAAGGCCAACGCAGGAGATCAGCCAACCGGTAGAGCGGTCAAAGTTCTTGGTCTTGACGTATTGGTAGACGTCGAAAGCAATCATTCCGATCACAAAGACTGGAAAATGATGCAGCAAATTGTAGTGGCTGTAGCGTCGGGCCAGAATCGGATCGCTGATCAGTTGGATTACATATTGGTCGAAGGCGTACACCGCCCATGCGGCTAGGATCGCAACGATGATCTTTTGCCAGATCGTTCGCAAGCGGAAATAGAGAAGCGGGAACAACAGGTAGAATGGCATTTCGACGCCAATCGTCCAGCTTGCCCACACAATACCGGTTACCCATTGTGGGTTGAAGTTGAATGCAAAGACAGTCGTGGCGAGGATTTTGCTCCAATCGAAAGTCATGTCACGCCAGACCCAATCGCGCCAGATAGTCAGCAGCAACATGAAATAATAGAGCGGTAGAATGCGGAAGAGCCGCGCCACGGCATAGCTGAGCATGGGGTATTCATGCGAGAGATGCTTCGGCATCGTGTAGCAGAGCGAAAAGGCACTGATCAGGAAGAAGAGGATCACGCCTGATCCGCCGAACTCCAGAAATACTTTGGCCGGCCGCGGGTATTGAATAGCTGGCACGAAGACGATGTGAAAGATCACTACGTACAGAACGGCTATGCCGCGCCCGTCGTCTAGAAAATAGAGCCGCTCTCGGCGTTCGGTCATTCTGAAGCGTTCTCCATAATGGGGTCGGCTACGCATATGTCAAAAGCCCAACTCTGTCTATTCGCGGAATGGCGGTGGCGGGGCTCCCAAGAGCGGCCCCGTGCCCGCTGGCAGCGCCACGGGCTTCTCACCAAGCATTTGTGGCTGCTCAGGCTGGAGAAGGACATATCGGAGCGGCAGATCACGCTACGCAATTGTTCGCGGTCGAGGAGCTAATCTCCCTCGCTCGGTAAATTCGCCAGTTATCAAAGTTGCAGCCCACACTATGAGTATGGTACGCACAGCCGACCTAAACTCTGACAGTTAATGGCGTTGAACACTCTCAGCTCTGTGCGGTTCAATGCCTGTTCAGGAAGCTTGACCAAACGAAATACCGGACCACAGTTGGAGGCCACTAGGCTACGGATGAAAACACCTGCATTCTTATACCGTTATCAAAATTTCCTTAACTCTCAGCTGAAAAGCATAGTTAGAGATTCTCGCATAGTCGGATATTTCATAAGAAATGCAGAACGCATATTTCGAACATACATCTATAGTCCTATCGGAAAGGATTACACTTCATTTGAGAACAGCGGTGTGATGCTGTTTGATAAAGATTTTTACTACAGTTGCTACGCCGACGTTAGAGAAGCGGGCGTCGATGCTTTTTTCCATTTCAAGTATTTCGGATGGAGAGAAGGACGAAATCCTTCCAAATATTTTGCAACGACAGAGTATCTTGAAAGGTATGATGATGTTCGTTCCGCAAACATCAATCCATTATTCCACTACGTCAAGTGGGGTTACCGCGAGGGTCGAGTGGCTATTCCAGTCGGCGCAAACTCGGTCGTTCCAAGCCCACAACAGCATTTCGACTCCCATTCCCCTTTTGACAAATCAAAAGTGTTCATGGGAGGCCAGCCGGCCCATTTTGAGTATTTGCCATCTGCGCCGAATGGTATGCCCGATTATTTCACGGCACGGGCGTTGGGCCCATCCGCAAAAAATCTGATCCTCGCCGTTATCAATGATAATGCCGGTTGGCAGGACCTTGATAAGAAATTGTCTATTGGCATATTCGCAGAATCTGATGTTTTTATTATCATTCGCGACCAAACACTCATAGGTCGATTAGCCGCAAACTGCTCAAGAGTACGGAACTTCTTTATCGTCCAATATTCAACCACTCATAGTGAAATTCATGCTTTTCTACATTTTTTGAATGCTAGTGTGGTTGATGATTACGAGGCGGCATGCCTGCTTGTACCCGGCGCCGACATACCGACAAGCACCGGCTTTATGAAGTTTTGCAATACGGCAACAACTGACGAGGACATCGGCATACTCGCCGATAAGTTCGAGGCCGCGGCGACGTTTGTTACTGATGATATCAGGCAATTTTTAAACAGAGTGCTGCCGCGGTTGAGCTCTGTGGTTTCGGCGCTAGATTTTTCCGTTCCCAGAGGCTGTTACCTTTATCTCAACGTAATGATTTTACGTCATGTGGCCGCTCTAAAATTGCACGAAAGAGACCTAATTGGAGCCTCCAACGTAAGTCAGTCGAGCTGGTTGGCCAAATTTCAGACGTTGGCCGGATATTTCGCAAACGATGGTGCTTACACGGTGAAATCTTCCGTGGCATCAAAGCCGTCCAACCGGAAATCCGAACTCAAGAAAATTAAGTCAATCGCCTTTCTTCTACCCCAGTTCCATCCGGTTGAAGAAAACGACAAATGGTGGGGTAAGGGATTCACAGAGTGGAATAATGTGATACGGGGTCGCCCCCAGTTCCTTCATCACTACCAACCCCGTTTGCCCAAAGATCTAGGGTTCTATGATTTGCGGCATCCGGACACGCAGCAACGACAAGCCGATTTGGCACAAGATCATGGCGTGTATGGTTTCTGCTACTACTATTACTGGTTTAATGGCAAGAAAGTGCTGAATGAACCAATTGAACAGATGCTTCAGTTGGGAAAACCTGATCATCCATTCTGCGTCTGCTGGGCTAATGAAAATTGGTCACGAAACTGGGACGGTCAGGAGCGCTTTGTATTGCTCCGGCAAAATTATTCTCTTGAGAGCAGTCGGGCACTCATTCGTGAATTCATCACGATGATGCGAGATCCGAGATATATCAGGCATAATGGCAAGCCAGTTTTGCTTGTCTATCGCATTCGCATCATACCGAACTGGAAAGAAACTGCTGAAATGTGGCGCCAGGAGTGCAGGAAAGCAGGTATTGGAGAAATCCATCTATGTGCTGCTCGATTCGCTCTTGAGCCGCTCGAAGGCGCTCCCGAAGAGTTTTCCGTGGATTCCTACGTCTTGTTTCCTCCCCACGAGACGCAGCGCAATAATCAGCGTCACGAGGTAAAAAACTTGAACTCTCATTTTAATGGTGAGATTTTCAGCTACGATGGTGTTGTTACAGGAGATCTAGAGCGATTTAAACAAGGGTACCCGTGGAAAGTCCATCGTGGGGCAATGATGGGCTGGGATAATACGGCCCGCCGCCAGCACGATTCACGCATTTTCCATGGCGCAACGCCATTAAAGCTTAGGCGATGGCTGAAAGGCATAATAAGCCAGGAACTTCAATACAGAAAAGGATCTGAGTCACTATTGTTCATCAATGCCTGGAACGAATGGGCGGAAGGAACCACTCTTGAACCAGACCAAAGGTTCGGTGATGGCTATCTTCGCGCAGTACGATCCACGATAGGCAAATACGCACCAAAACATGAACGAACCCCATCTAATGCGTCGGTCAGCATAGATAAACCGTCGGCGCACGCCCCCGCCAAGCGCATCTCGGCACAGATTGATACAAAATTCGAGTTTCCTGTGAGGTATAAAGGCGATATCAACCTAACGCCAAATCGACCCACAATTCTAATCTGCGCGCATATTTCCGGCCACCAGTTATTTGGCGGAGAAAGAAGCTTTTTAGACCTTGTCGAAGCTCTCAACTTTTTGAACTATAATGTTATTGCCTGTCTCCCCAGCAGCAACAATCGCCAATATGTTGAGGCAATTCGGAAAAGGGTTCATTGCCTCTATGTTTTCCGGTACCCTCAATGGCATAGCCGGCGGGACATCGATCAGCAGCTAGTGTTGCATTTTTCAGACATAATTGCCGAACATAACGTCTCTCTTGTCTATGCAAATACTATCGTGCTGTTAGAACCGCTGTATGCAGCGAAACGAATGCGGCGACTGCGACTAATCCATGCACGCGAGATCATCTCACTCGATGCTCCGTTGCAAGAGCGGCTGGCAATGACGGCCGAAGAGGCCATTAGTGAGGTATTCGAACGTTCAGACTTCTTGATCGCGAATTCTAATGCAACCTATAATCTCTTTGCCCGTCACCATCGCACCTTTTATGTTCCGAATGCGGTGAACCTGGTAGACTACCCGACCGAAAACGTAGTGGACGGTAAGTTCCGTTTCGGACTTGTCAGCAGCAACATCCCTAAAAAAGGTATATTAGATTTCCTTAAAATTGCTGCTATCTGCGAGACCATGACGAACAATGCGGAATTCTTAATAATCGGTCCTGAAAATGAATATACCCAACGATTGCGGAATTCTGGCCAAGTGCCAAAGAACGTCAAGTTCGTTGGCTATAAAGAAAGCCCAATGGAGGCAATGAACGAGATCAATGTTCTGTTGAATTTGTCAAACTTTGCCGAATCGTTCGGGCGTACAGTTGCGGAGGCAATGGCATCTCATCGGCCTGTAATTGGTTATGAATGGGGTGCAATACCCGAACAAATCCAAGATGGCGTCAATGGATTCCTCGTTCCCTATCGTGACATAGACGCGGCAGCGGACGCTGTTCTTAAGTTTTGCCGCAATCCGTCATTGATCTCCGCAATGGGAAATAAGGGGAGAGATATTGTATCCCGTAAATTCTCTTACGAGATGCTGCGGGAACGCTTGGCGAGTGCACTGGATAATGTTTTTGATGCAGAGCGGGCTGCACAGATTGGAATTGGACCGAAATATATACCAGCCGCTGGTTCGTCCCAACTCACAATCATCATTCCTGTCTACAATGCATATGACCAAGTGCGCGGGTGCATTGAATCTGTCTTAAAGAATTCGGATATGAGCCGTGTAAAACTTCTTGTCATTAATGATGGAAGCACCGACGAACGCATCAGAGACATGGTTGACAGCTATAACGTAGTCCCAAATGTCGAAGTTATGCACAACGAAATTAACATTGGCTACACGCGAACAATAAATCGTGGAATACGGTGGGCTGTTAACGACGACGTTATTCTGCTCAATAGTGACGCCATAGTCACTCCGAACTGGATAGCGGGCTTGCGTGCGGTAGCGTTTCAACAAGATAACATTGCGACGGTAACCGCGATGAGTGACAATGCTGGAGCTTTTTCTTTCCCCAATATAAATGAAAAAAACCTCGTCCCTTCCGGTATCACACGTGACGAATTCGCTGCAAAGATCGTCCAAGGTGCTAGTCACTGCGCACCTGTAAGTGTCCCCACCGGATCGGGCTTCTGCATGTACATTCGACGCGAGGCAATAACGCAGATCGGGTTTTTCGACGAAGAGGCGTTTGCGCGGGGATACGGTGAAGAGAATGACTTCTGCATGCGCGCAAATGCAATGGGTTGGAAAAATCTTATTTCACCGTGGGCATACGTTTATCACGTGCGAACAGCGAGTTTTGGATCTGAGAAAGAAACTCTCGTAAAGGCAGGCGTTAATGTGGTGACGAAGCGCTATCCCCATTATGCAGCCTCGGTAAAGGAGGCCTTTAATTCCGATGCTATCTTGACACTTCGGGAAGCGACGTTGAAGGCGTATAATTAAGCATGGATGACGTGCCTTTTCATCATCTTGAGCTCACACGTAGCGAACTTATGGGTGGATGCCCCTTCGGCCGGCATCGGTACGATTGTCCGCTTCGCGCCATGATGGCGCAATCAAATCCACTACCCGGAAACACCGTGGTATGGCGGGGCCTTAAACGACTGACCGATATCCGCCTTGGGACCGAAATCGCCCGGATGCTTAAATGTGGGTAATTGCAAAATTGTTGCATCGCTTACAGCCTCACCGTGGGAATACTCACTTCCCACAGGCGATCAGATGGACCTGATATCGTCGGTCGTGAAGAATTCGAAAGCCGCTGATTTCACATAGAAATCGACGGTTTTTCGGATCCCGGAATTGCAGGAAACGACGTGTTTGTGGGTTGTTTTCTTGCAATTCGCGTTTGTGGTTTTCCTGCCTGGCAAAGCATGATTCACTGTGTTGACCTGCCATGACCTGCCACTGCGAATTTCCTCCACGATGGATTAGAGTCCGGCCCATTAAAGGACGGACGAATGAAGAAGCAGAGATTCACCGAAGAGCAGATTATTGCGGTGCTGAAGGAGCAGGAGGCTGGCGCGAAGGTGTCCGACCTCAGCCGTAAGCACGGAATTTCAGAAGCAACGTTTTATAATTGGAAAGCCAAATACGGTGGCATGGAAGTCTCCGAGGCGAAGCGGCTGAAGGCGCTTGAGGACGAGAACGCTAGGCTGAAGAAGCTGCTGGCCGAACAGATGCTGGATGCAGCCGCACTTCGCGAGCTTCTTGCAAAAAAATGGTAGGGCCCGCCGCCAAACGCGACGCCGTCGCGCATCTGAAGGCCGTCATGGGGCTTTCGGAACGGCGGGCCGGTAGTGTCCAGAATCTTTCGCACTTTTTATCAGGCGACGGCTCCGTGGGTTGAGGTCTGCTCCGCGTAGAGCGGGTCCATATTCATGTATTTGCGCGTCGACCACTGACTGCCCGCGATGTGCCTCAGCCGGGCCGCCGCCAGATTCAGGCAGCTTTGGCCGTCCGGGAAGGCTCCCACGACGCGGGTGCGCCGGCGGATTTCCTTCATGATCCGCTCCAGCGGATTGTTGGTTCTGATCTTGAGCCAATGGCTGTCGGGGAAGGCGTAGAAGGTCAGGGTCTCATCGATATGCGCCTCGATCAAATCGGCCGCTTTCCCGAGCTTCTGGCGGCGTAGGTCCTCGATGATCATGGCGGCCTTCTCCTGCGCCGCTTCCCGGCTTTCCTGGGCGTGGATCGCCTTCAGCATATGGCTGATCTCGCGCACCTTCGTCGTCGGCACATGGCTGAACACGTTGCGGTAAAAATGCACCATGCAGCGCTGCCAGCGCGCCTCGGGCAGATAATCGGCGATGCTTTCCACCAGGCCGCGGCAAGCATCCGAGATGATCAGCTGCACGCCGCTCAGGCCGCGGTCGACCAGGTGGCGCAGAAACGCCGACCAGCCGGACTTGTCCTCCTTGGCGCCTTCGCAGATGCCGAGGATCTCGCGATAGCCCTCGGCATTGACCGCGCTGGCCACCAGCAGCGAGACGTTGCGCACCTCGCCCGCCCAGGTTCGCTTCATCACGATGCCGTCAAGATAGAGATAGGGGTGATCGCCCTCGATCGGCCGGTTCCGCCATTCCTCGATCTTCGTGTAGATCTTCTTGTTCAGGTTCGAAACCGTGCCAGGGCTGACCCGCGTGCCCCACAGCGCCTCGGTGATGTCCTCCACGCGCCGCACCGAGACACCGGCCAGATACATCTCGATCAAGGCCTCTTCGACCGAGCTCTCCCGCCGTCGGTAACGCTCGATGATGGCCGTCTCGAAGGTCTGGCGGCGCAACTTCGGCACCTTCAGCTTCACCTCGCCCGCCTTGGTGTGCAGGGCCCGCTCGTAGCTGCCGGCTCGCCTGTCCTGGCGGCCTTCATTGCGTTCATAGCGCCCCGCGCCGCACAATCGGTCCGCCTCCGCGTCGAGCATCGTATTCAGCGCCTCTTCAACCGTCCCGCGCACCATCTCACCAAGGTGATCCTTGATCCGCGCTTCGTCGATCCGGATCACCTGACCCATCGCCGCATCCTTCTCGTCGTCCATCTCTTCGCTCCTTCCGTCATGGTAGAAGGAGCCGTCAAATCTGAAAGTGCGAAAGATTCTTTACGTTATCGGCGGGCCTGCCAGATTATATCTGCGGATCGGAAGATGGTACGATATCGGTCCTGCCGACCGCCGGAGGTAGAATTGCGATTGAGGCTGCGCGATCTCGCCAATGAGCGACGGCGTTTCGGCTATC
>NZ_PVBR01000016.1 GCF_002980495.1 Phyllobacterium phragmitis | reverse complement strand
CAACAAGCTCAAACAGTTCCGACGCGTCGCAACTCGATACGACAAGCTCCTCTCCAATTTCATGGGGTTCGTCAAACTCGCCGCAATCGCCATCTGGCTCAAATAGTTAAATCGTCACTACGACCTAATGTAGTTCCATACCGACGGCGCAGAATGTGTTGGCGTTCGCGTCTTGTACGGTGCTTGCGCGACCGGTGTGCAGCCGGGCTTCGGCACGGGCTCGGGCGAGACGACGGCAGCGATTCTTGGATTAACCAAGGTCTCGGGGGTCGGGCGAAGCATCGCCTTTGGACATACGTTTGAAAAACATGTTTTGCAGCAAGGCGAATTTGCCGGATTAAACATTCGGACACGCGAGCAATTTGTAAAATACATCGAAAATGTAATGGACAATCCAACTGCGGTTCGCCAGCTAGATCGCGGTAGAATTGCTTATTGGCATGAAGAGACACGGACAATAGTAATTACCAATCCAAATGCATCAGATGGCGGAACTGCATTTCAGCCAACAACAGGTAGATATTATTTCGATAAGGTGAAATGATGAAAAGCATCATTGATTTTGGATTCACAATCGATGAGTTAAACGTGATCAAGAAATGCTTGGCCGCCGTCGTCGAAGGTCGGCTTTTTGATGACTGGGAATTTCAAACGCTTTTTGGAGTGAATAGAAACCAGGTTGCCATAACTTTATCGCAATGGCCGAATATCGATCTTGAACGAGAGGAATCGCTTTTAGCAATAACTGGCTCAATAATGAATCTCATCGGATATCCACATGGACGTGATGCATTGTTAAAGAAATATGTTTCTTCAGAAGAATTGCGAAATCTCTCGAAGAAATGGCAAGAATGTAATTTCTAAGAACTATTAATAAAAGCCGGGGTGAATAAATAAGTATTACGAGAGGTCTATGTCGCTCTTTTAAGCGGGCTTCTGACTTTACATTCTAGGGTTGTTCAAGCTCTACAGACGACGCAGGTCAACACCCATGTCACCGGAACGGGCGACATCAAGCTCGAATCGGGCCGCGACACGGACCTGAAGGGTGCCATCGTCTCCGGCGAGAAGGTGATGGCCAATGTGGGCCGCGATCTCAACATCGTCTCGGTTCCCGAGGTTGGCGATAACGGGTTCGACTGCGACCTGATAGAGGACAAGGGCCACGTATCGATATTCCATCCAACTGAAAGATAATCTTCTGGATGGTGCCACAGCGTCCGGCACTTACGCTGGCGGCAAGGGCACATGGTATGATCTTCCAGATGGAGGGCGTGTGGGCGTCCGAGCATCGGACAATTCTGGGTTGACCTTGGATATTGATATCCCCGGTTATCCCAAAGGCTTTAAGGTGCACCAACAATGACCCAAGAGCCAGTTGACAAGTATTTTGGAACTCCGATGAGTGAGTGGATAGCTCGTGTTCCAAACGAGTTGGAAGTGGATGCTGTCGGTTTATGGCAAATTATTCCGGTGGGCATCGATAGTTTTGGGTTATCTGGGGAGCGTCTAGATGATTTTGCTCGTCGGTGCATTATAGCTCTTCTTCAAAAAGGAGCTGTTCCTGTCAGATTCCCGTCAGGTCTTCCTGCAACGGAATACCAGGGGTCTCATGAAGAGATCGCAAACCAGATCGTCAATGAATGGAAGGCTGGTACGCTTGTGGCCGACCATGATGGGCTATGGTTCGCGCTTGTTCCATGATTCTACGTGTTCGCCTTATCTTGAGCGGCCTTATGGCGCTGCTGGTGACCCTGTTCGTGCTGCTTTTTGCGACGTCGGGCAGCGGTATGGTTTGGGTCGGGTCATGCCGAAAGACATCAATCTGCACAGCGCCCAGGCGACCAGCAGCGCATCGTCATCGAGCAAGGCGGCGGCCGCCGGCATGGGCGACTCGGCCGGGCTGACGCTTGCGGGACCGCAGCTTGGGCTGACCGGCAATGTCCATACCGGGATGGGTAAGTCGAACAGCGAGGGGACCACGCAGGTCAATACGCACGTCATCGGCACCGGCGACATCAAGCTTGAATCGGGCCGCGACACCAACCTCAAGGGTGCCGTCGTTTCCGGCGAGACGGTAACGGCGGATGTTGGCTGCGATTTGAACATTGTCTCGCTTCCCGACACCGGCGAAGCTTCCAGCAAAACCGCCCCGTTCGGCATGAGCTTCGGCGGTGCGCTCGGTGGCGTGCCAGTCATCATTGGGGTTTCGCCAGGCGGCGGCACAGGCTCGGGCGAGACGAACTGGATCCCGGAACAGTCCGGCCTGATCTCGTCGGGCAGGATGGACGTCACCGTTGGCGGCAACACGCATCTCGGCGCCGGCAAGATCGTCTCCGAAAGCGGTGATCTCACACTCGATACCGACGCGTAACGCACGAGCTTCAGCGGCGCGGCCACCTGATAAACCATAAGCGGGTCGCTCGTGTCATGCGGGCCAACGGCCTCGGGATCAAGCCTCGCAAGCGTTATGTGCGCACGACGGACAGCAGCCACGATTCACCGATCTACCCGAACCTCTATCGCAATGTAATCCCGACGCGGCCCGATATGGTCTGGGTGGCTGACTTCACGTATATCCGCATCACCGTCGGCTTCTGCTACCTCGCTGTCATTCTCGACTCCAGCAGTCGCAAGGTTGTGGGCTATGCGCTATCGAGGCGCCTGGATACGCCGCTGGCACTGGCAGCGTGCATTCGGCGCTCAAGAACAGAAAACCTCCACCCGGTTGCATTCACCACACGGACCGCGGATGCCAATACGCAAGTGAGACCTATCGACGGGCGCTCGATGCGGCAGGTCTACAGGGATCTATGAGCGCCGTCGGCAACCCTTATCATAATGCGCAGGCAGAAAGCTTCATGAAGACCCTGAAAGTGGAGGATATCTACATCGCCGGCTACGAGACCTTCGCGGATGTAGCCGAACGCTTGCCTAGGTTCATCGACGAGGTCTACAATACCAAGCGGCTGCACTCGGCCCTTGGCTACAGATCGCCAGCAGAATTTGAAACCCAACTCGCCCAGCAGGCGGCTTAGTTCGAAGCGCCTCGCTGGTCCAGCCCGAGGGGGTCACTCCATAACCAGCTCAATTCTGTGTGGAAACCAACACACCCAGTCATGTGAGAATGCAGATGTCGTTTTCAAGGTAACGGGACGATGGCGCAGGTGGTATCCTGCTTCCAGTTTTCTGTGGAAAACGGAATCGAACCACCGGTATGATTTTGGATTGGGTAATTTTGCGGGTAACGATTGTTTTCCACACTAAAAATTTCTCAATGAAATCAAGCTAGTTGTCTATAGCTTCGATTCCGTCCCTGGCACCATTTTTTAATGAATTCAATTGGTTAGGTGTTGAGCTTGGCTGCGCTCAGGTGGGCGAAATCGCGCCGGGTGTCGGTGTGGCGCGGTGGCCGCTTCTGGACAGCAAATGTCGTCGCGGAAGGAGAAGGTGCTGGCTACCGGTAGCGGCTCGGCGATGCCCGTACCCTCGATCAGCAGATAATCATAGCGACCATCCTCGCTCAGGCGACGCACTTCCTCGAGGAGGTCATCGCGAAGCGTGCAGCAGATGCAACCATTGGTCATCTCCACGAGCTTCTCGTCGGTGCGTGAAAGGTTCGCGCCGCCATCGCGCACGAGGTCAGCGTCGATATTTACCTCGCTCATGTCGTTGACGATGACGGCGACGCGGCGTCCCTCGCGATTGTTGAGGATATGGTTCAGGAGGGTGGTCTTGCCTGCACCCAGGAATCCGGAGAGCACGGTGACGGGAAGACGATATTCGTTTGGCCGCAGCATTTTCTTCTGACTGCATGATGTATGTTATAACATATCATTTATATACCGGCTTTGGCTCTTCCGTGTCAATACTCAGCCTCAGGAGATGTAGCCGGCAGCCGATAACTGCCTGTGAACAACCGAGTGATCCGATCTTGCGGGATGTTATACAGTAACATAAAGAGATGTTATAACATAGCATTTGCCACGGATGTCGCTAATCCGTTGCGCTGGAAGGAGCATTGATGAACAACGACCGCCTATTGCCGGGATATTTCTTTATCCTTGCAGCTACAATCACAGCTTCGACCGGCGCTCTCGCCCAAACCGCTGAAGACGGCACAATATTGCTCGAACCCATCGTCGTGACCGCAACCTCCAGCGAGCGTTTCCTGAAGGATGCCCCGGCAAGCGTCACGGTTGTTACGGGAGAAGAACTACGCGAGCGGCCAGTTCAAGACCTCGCCCAGGCGGTCGAGGGTACGCCCGGGGTCCAACTTACCGGCATCGGCCTCGGCCGCCGGGGCATCTCGATCCGCGGCATGCTGCCGGAGCAGACGCTGGTCCTGGTGGATGGAATGCGCGTCAGCAACTCGGCTTCGGCTGTCGCCCATTCGGATTACGAACTCGGATGGGTGCCGGCGGAGGCGATCGAGCGGATCGAAGTGGTGCGCGGGCCGATGTCCTCGCTCTATGGCTCGGAGGCGCTGGGTGGCGTGGTCAACATCATCACGCGGCAGGCAACCGACAAATGGCGTGGCTCGTTCGGGAGCCTTGGCCAACTCACGGAGCATGGACTTGGCGGCGGCGGCCATAATTTCAGCTTCTATGCCGGCGGCCCCATCATTCCCGGTATTTTGGGCCTCAATATCTGGGGGCAGTACCGGGCGCGTCCGGAGCTGGTCTCGCCGCATGATGAGCGTTTATCATCGCTTGGTGACGAAAAGGCCTTCACCGGCAATGCGACACTGACCTGGACGCCGGACGCGCAGCAGCGCATCGATCTGTCCTATGGCGCGGGGTCCGAGAAGCGTTGGCGGAACACGCAAGGCGCCGGGCGCTTCCCGACCTTCTACCGCTCCGATGATGACATCACCCGCAGGCACGTCTCGCTGTCGCATACGGGCGATTGGGACTGGGGCACGAGCCGGGTCCGCATCTATAGCTCCATGCTGGAGCGTGAGAACGAGCGCAGCGATGGCGCGCCGGTCTCCGGCCCGCAGAAATTCACCGACGCGGCCGGCGATGCGCAAGTCAGCTTCTCACCGCTTGATAATCACAAGGTCACGGTCGGCGGCGAAATCCGCCGGGAGCGGCTCGACGATCCGACCGTCAACGAATCTGGGCGGGCCGAGCAGACGCATTTTGCCACCTTCATCCAGGATGAGATTTCGTTGGGCGACAAATGGGAGCTGGTGCTTGGCAGCCGCTTCGACGACCACGAGGCATTCGGCTGGCATGCCAGCCCGCGGACCTATCTGCTCTATCATCTCAACGACGCGTTGACCTTCAAAGGCGGGGTGGGCGCGGGCTTCAAAGCGCCGACATTGAAGCAACTCTCGCCGGAATATGAGGCTATCGCAGGCGGCGGCCGGTTTACCATTGTCGGCAATCCCGACCTGGAGCCGGAAACGAACCTCTCCTTCGAGGCCGGTTTCGAGTATCAGCAGGGGATCTGGTCGGCCCGCGCCATGGCATTCCAGAACAATGTCGATAATCTCATCCAGGCAGTCTGCGTCATTCGCTGCTCTGGGGCACCCGGCGCGACCTGGTCCTATGAGAATGTCGATGAAGCCCGCATTCGTGGAATCGAGATCGGCGGCGGCGTTGAACTGCCATGGGATATGCGGCTCGACGCCAATTACACCTTGCTCGATCCGATAGACAGGGCGACGGGCGAACGCCTGCCCGACCGCTCCCGGCATGCCGCCAACGCGACGGTGAGCTGGTCGCCGCTGGAAAGCCTGAAAACATCGCTGCGCGTCAACTATATCGGCTCGCAGAAGACGACGACCGCATCGGGAAGCCAGGGTGCCTATACCTTGGTTTCGGTCAATGGCGACTATGCCTTGAATGAGCACGCCAGTCTCCAGTTCGGCATCGAAAACATCGGCGATGTCCGGCTGGCCGACGAGTCCGGCGACTATGCCTTTGCCGACGAGGGCAGGCGCTATTTCCTCGGTCTCAGGGCGAAGTTCTGACCATGCGCATCCTGTGCCTGATCCATGTGATGCTCGTCTTCATTGCGGCGCCTGCCTATGCGCAGGAGGCGACGCTTGCCGCCCGTCCGGTCGTGCGCGTGCTGACCAACAGCTTCGTGCTGCCGGCGAAATTCCATGCGCTTCGGCCAATCGCCGAGGGCGCGGGCGTGACGCTCGACTTCGTCAATGTCGAGACGGCGGCCACATCGCCGGACGAATGGCTGTCCGGCGCGGATCTGATCGTCATCGACGTGCCACGCCCCGGTGATCGTGCGCGTGTCGATGAGGCGCTGGGCAACCGGCTCGCCGCTTCGGGCGTACCCGCGATTACGGTTGGCGGCGGCAAGCCGGAGTGGCAAGGGATTGCACCGCGCGAGGCGTCCATGCTCATCGGCTATTTCGCGGGCGGTGGGGCTGAAAACTTTCGCAATTTCTTTGCCTTCATCCGCACCTGGAAAGAGGGCGGGGATTTGAGCGGCTTTGCTGCGGCGGAAAAGCTTGCCCCTACCGGTTTCTATCACCCGGATGCGCCGCATGTCTTCGATACGCTCGACGCCTATCTCAGCTGGGGAGCCAGCCGCTGGAAGGACACAACGGGCCGGGTTGGATTCGTGATGCACAGCGGCGCGGTGTCCAACATGCAAACGGAACTGGTTGATGCGCTGGTTGGGCGCAGCGAGGCCGCCGGGTTGATGCCGATTGTTTTCTGGGTCGATAGCGCCGACCCACAGGCCCTGACAAAAGTGGCGCGGCCGGCAAAAGCCGATGCGATCGTCAATCTCACCCATATGCAGAACGGTGCGGCGCGTAGCGCCGAGTTCCTCGATCTCGACATCCCCGTCATCCAGACGTTAGGATTTCGCGAAGGTGGGGCGAAGGAGTGGGCCACCGCCGCGTCAGGCATTCCGGCGAGGACGGCTGCCGTTTTTCTCGCCGGACCCGAAAGCTGGGGCATGATCGATCCGATCGTGCTGACGGCGGTCGAGGATGGAGCGGAGGTTGCGTTGCCTGCGCAACTCGATGCGCTGGTTGGCAAGTTGAAGAGCCTTGTCGCCCTGCGCCGCAAGCCGGTTGCGACCAAGCATCTGGCGCTTCTCTTCTGGAATTATCCCGCGGGCGAGAAGAATCTTGCCGCCTCGAATCTTAACGTGCCCGCCAGCATCGAGACCATCACGGCGCGACTATCGCAGGCGGGTTACGATACCGGATCGCTTTCCGAGCAGGACATGATTGCCGCCGGGCAGGCCATGCTGGGCGGTCTCTATCGCACGGTGCCGCTGGAAGACCTGCTGCAACGCGGCCTCGCCATTGCCTTCCCGGTCGAGATATACACGCATTGGCTTCAAACGCTATCGCCGCAAAAGCAGCGCGCCTTTTCCCATTGGGGCGAGCCGGGGAAGCATTGGGCGGTCCGCTCCGTGGATGGCGTGCCAAACTTCATCATCCCCGGCTTCAAGCGCGGCAAGCTCGTCATCATGCCGCAGATGCCTCGGGCTGGAACGGTCGGCGCGCATTATCATGACGTGGCGAGCCCACCCGATCATCTCTACATGGCGGCCTATCTTTATTTGCGCCAGACTTTGGGCGCCGATGCGATCATCCATCTCGGCACGCATGGCACGCAGGAGTGGCTGCCGGGCAAGGACCGGGGGCTCGCAGCCAGCGACGATCCTTTCCTCGCGGTTGGCGATGTGCCGGTCTTTTACCCCTATATTCAGGACAATGTCGGCGAGGCGCTCCAGGCGCGGCGGCGCGGTCGTGCCGCCACGATCAGTCACCAGACCCCGCCCTTCGCGCCCTCCGGGCTCTATGATGAATTGCGCGATATCCACCATTTGATCCATGATTATGTGCAGCTCGATGAGGGCGCTGTGCGCGACAGGACCGCGAGCGAGATTGCCGATGCCGCGATCAAGGCGAACATGCATGCCGATCTCGGTTGGACCGAAGATGCTGCAAAAAAGGATTTCGCTGCCTTCCTGCCCGTGCTGCACGACCATCTTCATGAACTCGCCCGCGCGGCAATGCCGCTGGGGCTGCACACATTCGGCTTGGCCGCCGAGCCGGACCATCAGCTGGCGACTATCATGCAGCAGCTTGGCCAGCCCTTCTATGAAGCTGTCGGGGCAAGCTCCGACGAGCTGTTCGTCGATGACTTCGCGAAGCTGAAGGAAACGGCGCCGTTTGCGACCTTGCAGAAATATCTGCGCGAGGGCGCGGACCGGGCTTCGCTGGGTGAGCCGTTGAAAAAGCTTCTCGCGCAAGCTGACGCATTGGAAGCTAATCTCGCCGCACCGGGCGAGATGGAAGCGCTGCTGGCGGGGCTGGAAGGACGCTTCATTGCGCCGGGCGCGGGCGGCGACCCCATCCGCAATCCCGATGTGAAAAGTGGCCGCAATCTCTATGCCTTCGAGCCTGACAGGATTCCGACGAAAGCGGCTTATGAAGCCGGCGGAGAGGCCTTTGATCAACTCGTTGAAACTTTCCGCAGGGAACATGCCGGGACGGGACCGACGAAGCTTGCTTTTAGCCTGTGGTCGTCGGAAGCCGTGCGCCATCTCGGCGTCACCGAGGCGCAGGTGCTCCATGCGCTGGGTCTGAGGCCCGTGTGGGACGAAGGCGGCCGGGTGAGGGCACTTGAAATTATTCCGGCAACGGAGCTTGGCCGTCCGCGCATCGATGTTGTCGTGCAGGTGACCAGCGTTTATCGCGATCAGTTCGACGGCTTCATGCGGCTGCTGGCCGGTGCGATCGACCGGATCGCCGCGCTGGACGAGCGGGACAATCCGGTGGCTGCCAACAGCGCGCGTATCGCCGCAGCGCTTGAGGCGAAGGGCGTTCTGCCGCCAGAGGCGCGCGAACAGGCGCTTTTGCGCATCTTCAGCAATGCGCCGGGAAGCTACGGCTCCGGCCTGCCTGATATGGCGCTGCGCTCCACCACATGGGACAAGGATTCGGCCCTTGCCGAGCGCTTTCTTGACGGCACGCGCTTTGCCTATGGGGCCAAGGCCTGGGGTGTGGGATCGAAGACCGCCAATCTCTTTGGCGAGCAGCTGAAGGGCGCGCAGGCGGTCGTCATGTCGCGCTCGTCCAATCTGCACGGCGTGCTTTCCACCGATCATCCCTTCGAGTTCATGGGCGGCCTGTCGCTCGCCATCCGCCACCTCGATGGCAAGGCCCCCTCGCTTTATGTCTCGGATTTGCGCAAGGGAAAGCCTGCGACCGCGACGCTTGCACGCTTCCTCTCGGATGAGTTGCGCGTGCGCTATCTCAACCCGTACTGGATCGAGGGCATGAAGGCGGAGGGCTATGCCGGAACGCTCGCCATGCTCAACGCAGTCAACAATCTGTTCGGCTGGCAGGTCGTCGATCCCTCGACCGTGCGGGCCGACCAGTGGCAGGCGATGTTCGATACCTATGTGGCCGACACGCGCAATCTTGGGCTGAAGGCCTATTTCGAACAGCACAACCCCACCGCCCAGGCCCAACTCATCGAGCGCATGGCTGAAGCGATCCGCAAGGACTATTGGGACGCTTCGCCAACGACCCGGCGGCAATTGGCGGAACGCTGGCAGGAGCTTGCCGCCGATCACGGCGTCGATGTCGGCGAGCCCGCGACCAAGGCGTTTATCGAGCAGATGGCTGCCGGTTTCGGGCTGTCGGTAGCAGCCGTGACTGCGGAGGCACGGAAGCCCAGCCCCGATTCTCCGACTGCGAATGATGCACCTGCCGCGAATGCGTCGCAGCCGGTCGAGGGGCAGGTGCTGGAGAAGGTCGGCCAGGCAAGTGAGCCATCCGACGAATGGCGGCTATGGCTGCCGCTTCTTCTGATGCTCGGCCTGATCGCAATCGGTGCGGGCCGGCAATGGCATGCGAATGCGCGCCGCACATAATCCAATGCAAACAACGGTACTCCCATGAACAGTCTTGAACTCGGCCTATTCGAGGTCTCCCATTTTTTCCTCACCCCCGTCCTTTTCCTGATCGCTGCATCGCTGGCCTATGCGTTCACCGTACTCGGGATGTTCCTCATGGAGGCCTTGCAGCGCTGGCGGGGAAACCACCGTTCCGTGCTGGGAAGCGGGGTGGCGCATAGCGATGATCTGGAACTTGAGGTCATGAAGCGGCTGGAATGGTTGCGCATCGTCTCGCGCACCGCGCCGATGCTGGGGCTTGTCGCCACCATGATCCCGATGGGGCCGGCGCTGCTGGCGCTCGGCAAAGGCGATGCGGCAACTGTCGGGGAGAATCTCGTCGTGGCGTTTTCCGCCGTGATCCTGGCGCTCGTCGCCGCCAGCATCACCTTCTTCATCCTGACGATCCGCCGCCGCTGGCTGCTTGAGGAATTGCGCCGGATGGAACGTGCCGGAGGGCTCGCCTGATGCGCTTCCTCGACCATGACGATGCCGACGACCCGATCCTGTCGGTGGTCAATCTGATCGATGTCTTCCTGGTGGTGATCGGCATCCTGATGATGGTGATCGTCATCAATCCACTCAATCCGTTCTCATCGCAGAAGGTGACAATCGTCGAAAATCCCGGCGAACCGGATATGCGCATCACCATCAAGGATGGCCGCGAGCTTACCCGCTATGAAGCCAAGGGAAAGATGGGCGAAGGGCAGGGGATGCGCGCCGGCATCACCTACCGCCTCGATGACGGCCGCATGATCTATGTGCCCGAGAATGCAGAAAATTCACTCGATCAACCGTAGCGGCGATCCGCATGCATGTTTGCGGCTGGCCATCCGCAGGTTGAATGGCACTGGCGGTTTCCGTGAGCGGATGCACCTCGCTCGCATGGCGGCAAAATCAGCTTTATTCCAGTCTCCAGTCGGTCGGCAGTTTTAGGGACAACAATCTGTGGTGTCACTGCTGAGCCTTGTCAGCGATCATTCCACCTCGAATGCAATATTCCTGTACGAGATCGACGCATCCGCCGCAGTGACTTCGTGCCGCGATTGTGGCATTCGATGTTCATGAAGACGATGCGGCTTGTCTTGAGGGATAGGGTGTCGGCCACCGCGATAGCGGTGCTGATCGCCTATTTTTTTGTGCTGCAAGGCCTCATCGGCGGGATGGCCCAAGGGGCAATGGCAGCGTCTGCCGTCGATCCCCTGCATGTCATCTGCTCCTCCTCGGGAGCCGCAACGATCGATCTTCCGGCTGACCAGCATGACCCCACCAAGACGGTGGTCGATTGCCCCTGCTGTACGCTCTGTAGTCTCGCCTCCATGGCCATGCCCGTCATTCTTGATGGCGCGGGCGCCTTCAATCATGTCGCAGCACGATCCAATACCGTCGTTCCGCGCGCCTCCGAGATTGTCTCCTCCCTGCCGCTGCGGCGACTGATCGCGGAGCCAAGGGCGCCTCCGTCACACTCCTGAGAACGCAGAACAATGGCCGGTATGCGCATCGCGCATCGGTCCTGTTTTCCAGTCAGGAGAAAAACGCATGTCCGATTCCACCATAGGGCGGGAGAGCACCGGCGCAGCCGTGCGATCCGCGTCCGACCTTTATCGCGCCGTCTGGCGCTGGCACTTCTATGCGGGCCTTCTGGTCCTGCCCTTCATGATCACACTCGCAATTACCGGGGCCTTGTATCTTTTCAAGGATGAGATCGACGCCATCGTTCATTCCGACCTCAAGAAGGTGGAGATAAGTGAGAATGTCGCGAAGGCGTCACCTTCGGCGATGATGGCTGCAGCCGTCGCCGCCTATCCCGGCACGGCGATCAAATTCACCGATCCCGCAACGCCTGCTTCATCGGCGGAGATCACCGTCAATACGGAAAATCAGGGAAAGCTTGCCGTCTACGTCAACCCATATACCGGACGCGTGCTGGGTTCGCTTCCCGATCGCGGGACGATCATGTGGACGATCCGCTACCTCCACAGCCTGAAGTATTTCGGATCGTTCGCCCGGGCGCTCATCGAGATTGCCGGGGGCTGGTCGATCCTGCTCGTCGGCACGGGCATCTATCTCTGGTGGCCGCGCAGGCAGACAGGCGGGGTCTTGAGCGTCCGCGCAACCCCGAAGCGCCGGGTCTTCTGGCGCGATACTCATGCCGTGACAGGCATATTCGTCGGCTTCTTCATCGTGTTCCTGGCGATCACCGGCATGCCGTGGTCAGGCGTGTGGGGCGCAAAGGTCAACGAATGGGCGAACGGCAACAATTTCGGCTATCCGGTCGGCGTTCGCGTCGCCGTGCCCATGTCGGACGAACATCTCGATCACGTCGCCAAAACGTCGTGGTCACTCGAACAGGCGCAGATTCCGCAATCATCCGGACATGGTCATGACGCGACGCCAATCGGGCTCGATGCGGCAATCGCAACGTTCGACCGGCTAGGGCTGCATGCCGGGTATGCGGTCAATATTCCGACCACACCGCATGGCGTCTACACCGGATCGGTCTATCCGGACGACCTCTCCCGGCAAAGGGTGGTGCATCTGGACCAGTATTCCGGCCAGCCGCTGATCGACATGCGCTTTGCCGATTACGGCCCGCTGGGCAAATGGCTGGAATGGGGGATCAACGTCCATATGGGGCAGGAGTTCGGACTTGCCAACCAACTCGTGCTGCTTGCGGCCTGCATCGCGATCATCGTACTCGCAGTTTCCGCCGGCGTCATGTGGTGGAAACGGCGTCCCGCAGGATCGCTTGGTGTGCCGCCGATGCCGGCGGACAGGCGCGTGTTCCGTGGGTTGATCGCCATTCTCGTCATCGGAGGAATTGTGTTTCCTCTCGTCGGTCTTTCGCTCGTGATTATGCTGGCATTGGACTGGGCCTATTCCAGACTGTCCCGGTTGCGGACAGCCTGATAAACAAGGAGGTGCTGACGATACAGCAGCGCCTCCCAACAATTAACACTGCATAATCCGGAAATCGGCACTATGCACACGCTCGTGTCGTAATGTGCCTTGGCACCGCGATCGGCGAGGAAGTTCAGAAGCGTATCATCCTGCAGCACCGTCGCGATAACCTTTGGGCCACCAGGCACGAACAGAACGTCGAGTTCCACCCGGAGCGCATCGATGGCGGCAATAGCCGCCGGCAGTTCGTGCGCTAGGTTTAAAACATGCGTTTTCGTTGGGGCGCCAGCCTTCAATGCAATGCCGATGGGCCGACAATACAGCTTGTTCGTCGTGATGAAGGACGGGCACTAGACTTAGTCAATAGCGAGCCAGACTGCATTCTCCGGGTCGTCGATAAGAGGGTTGGGTTTTGCGAAACCGGCGAGAGCTTCGGGTTCGGAGATTTCCACGCGCAATCCGTTCACGGTGACGCCATGCGCTTTCAAGGTCGAGAAAGCGCGGGACAGATTTTCCGGCGTCATCCCGAGACGCGATGCCAGGATGCGTTTTTCCGTGCGGATTTCGACCAGACCGGGATGGCCTTGGTCCTTTTCGGTGCGCAGGAGCCAGTTGGCCAGCCGCTCGGCGCCCGTGCGCAGTTTCTGCCCTTTCAGATCCTTGATCATCCGGCGATAGCCCCTGGCCAGTTCCATGACGATTGCGCGCATGAAGGCAGGGTCTGTCTCCATGGCGAGGCGCACCTTTTCGGCGGGTATCATCAGAATGTTGGACGGCTCCAGTGTCCGGGCAGACTGGAGATAGGCCTTGTCGTTGAGAACGGCGGCAAGGATGAAAACGCCGACCGGCGCAACGATGTCCAGCGTGGTTTCCCGCGTATCCGTTGCGGCGAACATTTCGACAAGTCCGTCCACGATGACATGAAGAAAATCGGCTGGCTCGCTCTCGCGGATAAGCGTGACACCGCGCGGGAAGCGCTGCAGGAAGCTCGTTTCGATCAGCGTATGGAACGTATCGTCATGGATATTCCTGAACAGGTCTAACTGCCGGACCGCAGCCGCATTTTCTGATCGCATCGTGGGGACTCTCTTCCTGCAATTGACGCATTTATAAGGATCAGGCGAATTTTATCAAATGAATAGTATAAATAAGACAATCCTGAAGGTGATATTATAAGATTATTTCGACTGCTCGCTATATCTCTTTGGGTGATTGTCGCTATCGCGGTTCTATTTGACCGAAATCAAAAGTGATGCGGGCCTTCCCGGTTATTCCTGTTTCGAGACTGATGGATCATCTTGTCACGAACGGAATGGGATTATGCCTGCTTTCCAGGAGATCGACAGCACGAAACAACGCGCCGCGCTGACCGCAAGCACGGTTGCCTTCACGATATGCTTTGCGGCATGGACCATCTTTGCCATCATAGGCATACGGATCAGGGACGAACTGGGGCTCACCGAGACACAGTTCGGTCTTCTGGTCGGAACGCCGATCCTGACCGGATCGCTGATCCGCGTGGCGCTTGGCATCTGGGCCGACCTTTATGGCGGACGCCGCGTCTTCGTGGCGACCATGCTCGCCGCCGCGGCATCGACTTTTCTTTTGACCTACGCGCATACCTACCCCCAGATGCTGCTCGCAGCCCTTGGCGTCGGTATCGCGGGCGGCTCGTTTTCGGTAGGCGTTGCTTACGTATCGCGGTGGTATCCACCCGAAAAACAGGGCTTCGCCCTCGGCATCTTCGGCGCGGGCAATGTCGGGTCGGCGGTGACCAAGTTTCTGGCGCCGCTTGTCCTGGTCGCCTGGGGCTGGCAGGCCGTCGCCGAGATCTGGGCAGCGGCGCTCGTTGTCATGGCGGTCATATTCTGGTTCACCACCGACGACGATCCGGTCCATGTCCAGCGCCGCAAGGCGGGAATGCGCCCCAAGGGAGCATGGCTTGAGCTGGAGCCGTTGAAGAATGTCCAGGTCTGGCGCTTCTCCCTCTATTATTTCTTCGTCTTCGGCGCTTTCGTCGCGCTGGCGCTCTGGCTGCCGCAATATCTCATCCATGTCTATGGGCTGGATATCCGCACGGCGGGCATGATCGCTGCATTCTTTTCGGTTCCCGCAAGCCTGTTTCGCGCCTATGGCGGCCATCTGTCGGATGTCTACGGCGCGCGTCGCGTGCTCTACTGGACGTTCTTCGTCTCCGTTGCCGCGACCTTCGTGCTCGCCTATCCGCCTGTCGATTATGTCGTTCGCACCGCGCAGGGGCCTGTCGCCTTTCACATGGAGATGGGACTCGTCGGCTTCACCGTCACGGTCTTCATCCTCGGCTTCTTCATGGCGCTGGGGAAGGCGGCCGTGTTCAAGCATATTCCGGTCTATTATCCGAGCCATGTCGGGTCGGTCGGGGGGCTGGTCGGCATGATCGGCGGCCTCGGCGGCTTCCTCCTGCCGATCCTCTTCGGTGTCCTGCTCGATCTCACCGGCTTGTGGACGAGCTGCTTCATGGTGCTCTTCCTGCTGGTCGCCGGCGCCCTGTTGTGGATGCATGTCGCCGTCCGCCAGATGGAGCGCGGGGCAACGGAAGGCGAACTCCGGCAATTGCCACCGTTCCCCGAAATGCAGGGTATGCCCGAGCCGAAGAAGACCGTCTCCGGCAACCGGACGGTGCTGACCGACTGGCGACCGGAAGACCCATCCTTCTGGGAGGAGAAAGGCCAAAGCATCGCGCGCCGCAATCTGTGGCTCTCCATTCCCGCGCTGCTGCTTTCCTTCGCCATCTGGCAGGTCTGGTCGGTCGTGGTCGCCAAGCTGCCGCTCGTCGGTTTCACTTTCACCACCGATCAGCTCTTCTGGCTCGCCGCGCTTCCGGGCCTCTCGGGCGCCACCTTGCGCATCTTCTATTCGTTCATGGTGCCGATTTTCGGCGGGCGGCTCTGGACGACGCTGACCACCTGGTCGCTGATCATTCCGGCGCTCGGCATCGGCTTTGCCGTGCAGAATCCGGAAACGCCCTATGTGGTGCTGCTTCTGCTGGCGCTGCTGTGTGGCCTGGGTGGCGGCAACTTTGCCTCGTCCATGTCCAACATCTCCTTCTTCTTCCCGAAGGCGGAGAAGGGCAACGCCCTGGCGCTCAATGCCGGGCTCGGCAATCTCGGCGTCAGCGTGGTTCAGTTCGTGGTGCCGCTGGCCATTACCGCCGGGGTCTTCGGCTGGTTCGGCGGCGATCCGGCCATGGTCCGGCAACCGGGCGGCGAGGCGCCGCTGTGGTTGCAGAATGCCGGCTTCGTCTTCGTGCCGTTCATCGCCATCTCGGCCTTCGCTTCATGGTTCGGCATGAACGACATCGCCTCCGCCAAGGCGTCGTTCGCCGAACAGGCCGTCATCTTTCAGCGCCGGCACAACTGGATCATGTGCTGGCTCTACACCGGAACCTTCGGCTCCTTCATCGGCTATTCGGCGGGTTTCCCTCTGCTGGCCAATACGCTTTTCCCTGAGGTGGACGCGTTGCGGTTCGCCTTTGTCGGGCCGCTTGTCGGCGCGCTGTCGCGCTCCGGAACCGGCTGGCTTGCCGACCGCTATGGCGGCGCGCGCGTCACGCTCTGGGCCTTCGTCGTGATGATGGCGGGTGCGGGCAGCGTGCTCTGGTTCATCGCCACGAAGGATCAGCCGGGCGCGTTCTGGGGCTTCTTCCTGTCCTTCCTGGTGCTGTTCTTCGCCACCGGCGTCGGCAACGCCTCCACCTTCCAGATGATCCCCGCGATCATGGGCAAGGAAATGGCAAGGCTGATGCCTGAAGCGGGCGCGGAGGCGCGCCGTGTGCGGGCGGAAAAGGAATCCGCTGCGATCACCGGCTTCACCTCCGCGGTCGCCGCCTTCGGCGCGTTCTTCATCCCCAAGGGCTATGGCACCTCGATTGCGCTTACGGGCGGGCCGGAAGCCGCGCTCTGGGCCTTCATCGCCTTCTATGTCAGCTGCCTCGTCCTCACCTGGGCCGTCTACACCCGCAAGGGTGGCCTGCTCCATGATGCGGAGCGCGGCAAGGGCGGCGTCTCCAGCAAAACGGCTGCGGCCGAATAATACCAGGAGAAACACATGTCTCATTTCCTCGATCGCCTGACGTTCTTTCGCAAGGATGTCGATCAGTTTTCCAACGGACATGGCGTCGTCACCAGCGAGGATCGCTCCTGGGAAGATGGCTACCGCAAGCGCTGGCAGCACGACAAGATCGTCCGCTCCACCCATGGCGTGAACTGCACGGGTTCGTGTTCCTGGAAGATCTACGTCAAGGGCGGCATCGTCACCTGGGAGACGCAGCAGACGGATTATCCGCGCACCAGGCCGGACCTGCCCAACCATGAGCCGCGCGGTTGCGCCCGTGGCGCTTCCTACAGCTGGTATCTCTATTCCGGAGCGCGGGTGAAATATCCGATGATCCGGGGCCGGCTGCTGAAATTGTGGCGTAAGGCGAGGGCGACTATGCCGCCGGTCGCTGCCTGGGCGTCGATTGTCGAGGATGCCGAAAAGCGCAATTCCTATACGTCCATCCGCGGCCATGGCGGCTTCGTGCGCGCCACATGGGATGAGGTGAACGAGATCATCGCCGCCGCCAACGCCTATACGATCAAGGCGCATGGTCCCGATCGCATCATCGGCTTCTCGCCGATCCCGGCCATGTCGATGGTCTCCTATGCCGCCGGCTCACGTTATCTGTCGCTGCTCGGCGGTGTGTGCATGTCCTTCTACGACTGGTATTGCGACCTGCCGCCGGCGAGCCCGCAGACCTGGGGCGAGCAGACGGACGTGCCGGAAAGCGCGGACTGGTACAATGCCGGTTTCATCATCGTCTGGGGGTCGAACGTTCCGCAGACGCGGACGCCGGACGCGCATTTCTATACCGAAGTCCGCTATAAGGGCACCAAGAGCGCCGTGGTCAGCCCGGATTATGCCGAGGCCACCAAGTTCGGCGATATCTGGCTCAACCCGAAGCAGGGAACGGATGCGGCGCTGGCGCTGGCCATGGGCCATGTCATTCTTCGCGAATACCATCTCGACCGCTCGGTGTCCTATTTCGACGATTACACCCGCCGCTATACCGACATGCCGTTTCTGGTGCGCCTTGCCGAAAAGGATGGAAAGCTGGTGCCCGAGCGCATGCTTCGCGCCTCCGAGCTGGAAGGCGCGCTTGGCGAGGCCAACAATCCGGAATGGAAGACGGTCGCCATCGACGAGAACACGGGCGATCTGGTCGCCCCTCTGGGGTCCGTCGGCTATCGCTGGGGCGAGAAGGCGAAGTGGAATCTGGAGGAAAAGGAAGGGCAGGGCCGCGATACCCGCCTCAAGCTCTCGCTTGCGGGCGAGGGCGGGCAAATCAGGCAAGTCGATTTCCCCTATTTCGGCGGGCGCGCAACGCAGGGCTTTGTGGCAACCGGGCACGGCGAAATCCTGACGCGCAACGTGCCCACCCGTACGATCACCGGCGCGGACGGCCAGCCCGTCACGGTGGCCACCGTCTATGATCTGATGATGGCGAACTATGCTCTCGACCGGGGTTTCGGCGGCGGCAATGTTGCCGGCAGCTATGACGAAGACGTGCCTTTCACGCCGGCCTGGGCCGAGCGGATCACCGGGGTCAAGCGGGATGCGATCATCACCGTTGCCCGCGAATTCGCCACCAATGCGGAAAAGACCAATGGCCGTTCGATGGTGATCCTCGGCGCGGGCGTCAACCATTGGTACCATATGGATATGACTTACCGGGGGATCATCAATCTCCTGGTATTCTGCGGCGCCATCGGCCAGTCGGGCGGCGGCTGGTCGCATTATGTCGGGCAGGAAAAGCTCCGTCCGCAGACCGGCTGGACGCCGCTCGCCTTCGGGCTGGACTGGAACCGTCCGCCCCGGCACATGAACTCGACGTCCTTCTTCTACGCCCATACGGACCAATGGCGCTACGAGACGTTGACGGCGGAGGAAATCCTGTCGCCGACAGCGCCGGAAGGCGACTGGAGCAAGAGCTTCATCGATTATAACGTCAAGGCGGAGCGCATGGGCTGGCTGCCCTCCGCGCCCCAACTCAAGCAGAACCCGCTCAAGATCGCCGCGCAGGCAAGGGCGGCGGGACTTGAGCCGAAGGACTATGTCGCCAAGGCGCTGAAATCCGGCGAGCTGGAGCTCTCCTGCCATGATCCCGACGATCCGGCCAACTGGCCGCGCAACATGTTCGTTTGGCGTTCGAACCTGCTCGGCTCCTCGGGAAAAGGGCACGAATATTTTCTCAAGCATCTGCTCGGCACCGAAAACGGCGTGATGGGCAAGGATCTGGGAACCGAGGGGGCGGTGCGCAACAAGGAGGTCGTCTGGCATGAGGAAGCGCCGCGCGGCAAGCTCGACCTGTTGGTGACGCTCGATTTCCGCATGTCGACCACATGCGTTTATTCGGACATCGTCCTGCCGACCGCCACCTGGTACGAAAAAAACGACCTCAACACATCGGACATGCATCCCTTCATCCACCCGCTGTCGGCGGCGGTCGATCCCGCATGGGAATCGCGCTCGGACTGGGAGATATACAAGGGCCTCGCCAAGGTGTTCTCGAAGATCGCGCCGGAGGTTCTGGGCGTCGAGGAGGATACGGTTCTAACGCCGATCCAGCACGATAGCCCGGCGGAAATCGCGCAGGCGTTCGATGTCAAGGATTGGAAGCTCGGCGAAATCGAGCCGATCCCAGGCAGCACGATGCCGTCCGTAACCGTCATTACCCGCGATTATTCCAACATCCATGCCCAGTTCACCGCGCTTGGTCCGCTGATGACCAAACTCGGCAATGGCGGCAAGGGCATAGGCTGGAACACCGGGCACGAAGTCGAAGCGCTCGGGGCGCTCAACGGGGTTCATGCGGAGGGATTGGCCAAGGATCTGCCGAAGATCGAAAGCGATATCGATGCCGCCGAGGTCATCCTGATGCTGGCGCCGGAGACCAATGGCGAAGTCGCCGTCAAGGCATGGGAGGCCTTGTCCGAGTTCACCGGTCGCGAGCACGCGCATCTCGCTCTTCCCAAGGAGGATGAGAAGATCCGCTTCCGCGATATCCAGGCGCAGCCGCGCAAGATCATCTCGTCGCCCACCTGGTCGGGCATCGAGAGCGAGAAGGTCTGCTACAATGCCGGTTATACCAATGTCCACGAACTGATCCCATGGCGCACACTGACCGGTCGCCAGCAACTCTATCAGGATCATTTGTGGATGCGGGCCTTCGGGGAGGGCTTCGTCACCTGGAAGCCGCCTGTCGACCTGAAGACGATCGCCGGTGTCAAGGGTCTGCGTCCGAACGGCAACAAGGAGATCGTCCTCAACTTCCTGACGCCGCATCAGAAATGGGGCATCCATTCCACCTATTCGGACAATCTCCTGATGCTGACGCTCAACCGTGGCGGCCCGGTGGTCTGGATATCCGAGGTGGACGCGAAATCCGCGGGCATCGTCGACAATGACTGGGTGGAGGTGTTTAACACTAACGGCGCGCTGACGGCCCGCGCCGTGGTCTCCCAGCGCATCAAGCAGGGCATGATGCTGATGTATCACGCGCAGGAAAAGATCATCAACACGCCGGGCTCGCAGCTTACGGGCAATCGGGGCGGCATCCATAATTCGGTGACCCGCACCGTTCTGAAACCTACCCATATGATCGGCGGCTATGCCCAGCTGGCCTACGGCTTCAACTATTACGGGACCGTGGGCGCCAACCGCGACGAATTCATCGTCGTGCGCAAGATGTCCCAAGTCGACTGGCTCGAGGAGCCGCTGTCAACCGACGCGCCGAAGGAGGCTGCAGAATGAAGATCCGTGCACAAATCGCGATGGTGCTGAACCTCGACAAATGTATCGGCTGCCATACCTGTTCCGTCACCTGCAAGAACGTCTGGACCAGCCGCGAGGGCGTCGAATATGCCTGGTTCAACAATGTCGAGACCAAGCCGGGCATCGGCTATCCCCGTGAATGGGAAAATCAGGCCAAGTGGAACGGGGGCTGGCGGCGCAAGGCGAATGGGCGCATCGAACCAAAAATGGGCGCGAAATGGCGTGTCCTTGCCAATATCTTCGCCAATCCCGATCTGCCGGAAATCGACGATTATTACGAGCCCTTCACCTTCGATTACGAGCATCTGCACACGGCCAGGGAATCGAAAGCCTTCCCGACGGCGAGGCCACGCTCGGCCATTTCAGGCGAGCGCATGGAAAAGATCGAATGGGGGCCGAACTGGGAGGAAATCCTTGGCGGCGAGTTCGAGAAGCGTTCCAGGGACATAAACTTCGAAAACGTCCAGAAGGAGATCTACGGCCAGTTCGAAAACACCTTCATGATGTATCTGCCGCGGCTGTGCGAGCATTGCCTCAACCCGACCTGCGCGGCGGTCTGCCCGTCGGGCGCCATCTACAAGCGCGAGGAGGACGGCATCGTTCTGATCGATCAGGACAAGTGCCGCGGCTGGCGCATGTGCGTTTCCGGCTGTCCCTACAAGAAAATCTACTACAACTGGTCTTCGGGCAAATCGGAGAAATGCATCTTCTGCTACCCGCGCATCGAGGCCGGCCAGCCAACAGTCTGCTCGGAAACCTGCGTCGGGCGCATCCGCTATCTCGGCGTCCTGCTCTATGACGCCGACCGCATCGAGGCGGCGGCGAGCGCGCCCAATGAAAAGGACTTGTATCAGGCGCAACTCGACCTGTTCCTCGACCCGAAAGACCCGGCGGTGATCGCGCAGGCGCGCGCCGACGGTGTGCCGGAGGCGTGGCTGGAGGCGGCGGTCACGTCGCCGATCTGGAAGATGGCGATGGACTGGAAGGTCGCTTTCCCGCTCCACCCGGAATATCGCACGCTGCCGATGGTCTGGTATGTGCCGCCGCTTTCGCCGATCCAGTCGGCCGCGTCCGCCGACAAGATGGGCCTCGATGGCGACATGCCCGATGTGCGTTCGTTGCGCATTCCGCTGCAATACCTCGCCAATCTGCTGACCGCCGGCAATGAGGAACCGGTGGCGCTGGCGCTGGAGCGCATGCTTGCGATGCGGGCCTACATGCGGGCCAAATCCATCGATGGCCGCATGGACGAGCGCATCGCCGAAAAGGTCGGGCTTACGGGCGCGACCATCGAGGACATGTACCGCATCATGGCGATCGCCAATTACGAGGATCGTTTCGTCATCCCGACGGCGCATCGCGAATGGAGCGAGGATGCCTTCGATCTGCGCAGTTCCTGCGGCTTCTCCTTCGGCAATGGCTGCTCGGGCGGCACCAGCGAGACCAATCTTTTCGGCACGAAGCAGACGAAGAAGGCCTCCAACCCGATGGAGATCGCATGATGGCCCCGGAACAGGGAACGATCATCTTCCGGGCGCTCTCCGCGCTGCTGACCTATCCGTCAGCGGAGCTTTGCGCCGCCGTGCCGGATATCGAGGCCGCGATTACGTCCCAGCGGCATTTGCCGGACACGGTGGTTTCCGAGCTTCAGCCGCTGCTGCGTGAACTGGCAACGCTCGATCTGTTCGAATTGCAGGAACGCTATGTCGAACTCTTCGACAGGACGCGACGGCTTTCGCTGCATCTGTTCGAACATGTGCACGGCGAAAGCCGCGATCGCGGCCAGGCGATGGTCGATCTGGCCAGTCTCTACGAGAAAGGCGGGCTGGAACTGACCGCCAACGAGTTGCCGGACTATCTGCCGCTGTTCCTGGAATATCTGTCGACGCGCCCGCTGGAGGAAGCGCGGGCGCTCCTTTCCGAAACCGCCTCCATACTTGGCGAACTGGAGGCGCGGCTTCGCGCCCGCAATTCGATCTATGCCCCGGTTCTTGCCGCGATCCGCGCCGTCGCCGGAACGTCCCTTCCGCTATCCACCGATGAGGAACGCCCTGCCGGGGCGCCTGACGATCTCGCCGCGCTCGATGCGGAATGGGAAGAGACGGCTGTCACTTTCGGTCCGGATAGCGGCGGCATGGACGGCTGTTCCAGCGACCGGCTCCAGACCCGCCTGCGCGCCGCGCGCCGCGATGCGCGCGCCAATGCTTTGTGAAGGAGGACTATGATGTCCGAAACCATCAATTATATGCTTTTCGGCTGGTATCCCTATCTGTGTCTCACCGTGTTCCTGCTCGGCAGCCTGGTCCGTTTCGACCGCGAGCAATACACATGGAAGACCGGTTCCTCGCAATTGCTCCGCCGCAGCCAGTTGCGCTGGGGATCGAACCTGTTCCATGTCGGCATATTGGTGATCTTCATCGGTCACGCCGCCGGATTGCTCACCCCCATCGCCGTCTTCGATGCTCTTGGCGTCTCGCATGGCTTCAAGCAGGGATTGGCGATCACCGTCGGCGGCATTGCCGGTATCGCCTGCTTCATCGGGATATCGCTTCTGGCGCATCGCCGTTTCTTCGATCCGCGCATCCGCGCCACATCGAGCTTCGGCGATATGGCGATCCTGCTCATCCTGTGGCTGCAGCTGACGCTCGGGCTTTGCACCATCTTCGTCTCGCTCGGCCATATGGACGGCCATGAAATGGTGAAGTTCATGAACTGGGCGCAAGGCATCCTGACGCTGCAGCCCGGCGCCGCCGCCTATGTCCTCGACGTGCATCCCGTCTTCAAGGCGCATCTGCTGCTGGGGATGACGATCTTCCTGCTGTTTCCGTTCACGCGGCTGGTCCATGTCTGGAGTGCTCCGGTCTGGTATCTCGGGCGTCCGGGCTATCAGGTCGTGCGCACCCGTTTCACGCGCGAGCAGCATCCCTCGCATTCCAACAGGCATCCGGCGGAGTAACGGCCATGGTTTCCATCGTCATCGACCGCACAGCGGGGCAGGGCCCGCACGGCAATAATTGCCGCCACGATCATGCCGCCGCGCATGGGCCGGTCGCCGCGCTGCCGGTGAGCGTCAACGGCGTTTCGATCTCCCGCAAGGATATCGCCGTGGAAACGCAGAACTTCACCGCCGACAACCCCGGCGCCGCCTGGCATGCGGCCGCCCGCGCCTTGGTGATCCGCGAACTTCTGGTGCAAGAGGCGGCGCGGCTTGCCATAGCGGCAGAGCCGCAAGCGGATGACGAAGGGCGGATGGAAACGGACGAGGATGCGCTCCTGCGCGCGCTCATCGAACGCGAAATCCGAACCCCGGAAGCGGATGAGGAAACGCTTCGGCGCTTCTATGAAAACAACCGCAAGCGCTTCATCACGCCGCCGCTCTTCGAGGCCGATCATATTCTTGTCGCAGCGCACAGGGAGGATGCACTGGCCTTCGCCGCCGCGCGCGACAAGGCGGCGGCGCTCGCTCTGGTCCTCGCCGCAGAACCGGAACGCTTTGTGCAGCTTGCAAGGGATTGCTCGGATTGTCCTTCGGCCAAGGTCGAGGGCGGTCGAATCCAGTTCGTTCAAGGCGAGACGACGCCGGAATTCGAGGCCGCGCTCGCGACCCTTGCTCCCGGTGAAATATCGCCGCCGGTGGAAGCCCGTTACGGGATTCATCTTGTCCGTCTGGTGCGAAAGGTTGAAGGTTCCGTCCTGCCGTTCGAGGCGGTCAAGGATCGGATCGCCGATTATCTTGAGGAGCATGTGCGCGGTCAGGCGACGGCGCAGTATATTTCCCTGCTGATCGGGCGCGCCGATATCAGCGGCATCGAACTCGAACTCGAAGGCGCGGCGACGCCGCTGGTGCAGTGATGCTGGGCTCTCTCATCGCCTCGCTCGAACAATCGGAGACCGCGACGGCGCTCATCGCCACGCTTGGCGTGGACGGGCTGGCACAGCGCGTCGAGCAGGCCGCCGCTGCCGCAACCATGGAGTCGGCCGATTATCTCTCCATGACGGTCCTGTCATTCATGGAAACCGCATCCGACGAGCATTTCGTCCAACTGGTCGGCATCATGAACCAGGCCGAAGATCCGGGACTCGCCGCCATCCGGGCCATTCTCATGAAGGCCCTGCCAGAGGCGCGGGCGAGGTAAAGGACGGCCCATTTCTGTCTGAAGGATATCGCGTATGCAAATGACCCATCCAGATTTCCCCATTACGGCAATCGTCTATTCCAACGGCTCCGAATTCGAAACCTTCCTGCTGGAAGCCACCGCGACGATGGCCGGCGAGGGCATGCGGCTGGCCGGCCTCGTTCAGCATAGCCGGTCGAAGCCGGGCCGCACGCGGTGCGATATGCATCTGCGGGATCTCTCAACAGGTAAGCTCTACGGAATATCGGAAGACCGTGGGCCTCACGCGAGGGGCTGCGTCCTCGATACCGACCGGCTGCTGCATGCGTGCGCGGCGGCGGAACTGGCACTGTCCAGCCAGACCGATCTGCTCGTCCTGTGCAAGTTCGGGAAAACCGAAGCGGAAGGCGGAGGGTTCAGGTCGTTGATCGTCAAGGCGCTGGAACTTCCGGTTCCGGTTCTGATCGGAGTTCCCATGATCAATCTTGCGCCATTCCGCGCCTTTGCCGACATGCTCGCGCGGGAGATCGCATTGCCGGAACTCATCTGCGACCGGTCAGCCACCCCGGCGAGGGCATTCGCATGAGCGCGGAGGCCGGGCCGATGGTCCATATCGGCATTCTCACAATATCCGACCGCGCCAGTCGCGGCGCCTATGCCGATCTCTCTGGACCGGCAATCCGGCAATGGCTGGAGCGGGCCATCATCTCGCCGTGGACGCCCGTGCCTCGGATCATCCCTGATGGTTTCGAAAGCGTCCGCCGCGCATTGATCGACTTCTGCGATCAGGATCGTGTCGATCTCGTACTGACGACCGGCGGCACCGGACCATCGGCGCGCGATGAGACGCCGGAGGCCATGCATGCGGTGATCGAGAAGGAGTTGCCGGGCTTCGGCGAGGCCATGCGGCGGGCGAGTCTTGAGACGGTGCCCACCGCGATCCTCTCGCGCCAGATGGCCGGCACGCGCGGCAAGACCCTGATCGTCAACCTGCCGGGAAAACCATCGTCCATCGATCTTTGCCTCAATACGGTATTTCCCGCCGTTCCCTATTGCCTGGATCTGATCGGCGCCCGGCGTATCGAGACCGATCCGGTGATCGTAGCGGCCTTTCGGCCAGCCTGACATCGGATGGCGGCTTCAAACCGCTGCGGAATGCCGCGCCGTTCCGCGCGCCAGATAGCGGTCGAATTTTGCGGCTATTGCTCGCGTGAATGGGCGGCCTTCTGGGGTGATGGAAAAGATGCCGGCGTTCCATTCACACAGGCCCGCGCCCTGATCCGCCGCAGTTGTCATCGCGCATGAAATGGCCTCTTCCGCCATCGGCCCGAAATGTTTCCGTAAAACCTCCGCTGAAAACGCGAAATCGCACATCAGCCGCTCGATGATCCAGCGCCGCATCCGGTCGTCGTCGGTGAGTTCGATGCCGCGCACCGTGGCAAGGCCATGAGCGCGGATGAGGCGCATATATTCGCCGGTCGCGGTGCTGTTTTGCAAGTAGCCTTGCGGGAACTGGCTCACGGAGGAGGGGCCGAGGCCGATGAGCGTAGCGCAGCGATCATCGGTATAGCCCTGAAAATTGCGGCGCAGCGTGCCGTTGGCGGCGGCAAGCGCCAGCCCGTCGCCGGGGCGCGCAAAATGGTCGATCCCGATGGGGGCGTAGCCTTGCGCAAGGATATGGTCACGGGCGGTTTGCGATTGCATCAGGCGCGCCGCGCTGCCGGGCAGCGACGCCTCGTCAATCATGGTTTGATGCTTCTTGAACCATGGCACATGGGCGTAGCCGAAGAGGGCGAGCCGGTCCGGATGCATCATGAGCGCCTGCCGGAGTGTGAGGACAAGCGTTTCGGTCGTCTGATATGGCAGGCCGTAAAGCAGGTCGAGATTGACTGAGCGCACGCCGCGTTTGCGCAAGCCCTCCACGACCGCATGGGTGGTCTCGAAACTCTGCTCGCGGTTGATGGCCTCTTGCACGCGAGGATGAAAATCCTGAATGCCGAGGCTGGCGCGGGTCATTCCCATCGCCGCCAACGCATCGAGCCGGGCCTCATCCATATCGTTGGGATCGATTTCCACGCTGATCCGGATATCGTTCGCGAAGGTGAAGGCGCTTCGCAAGGCGCGATCCAGCGCGGCGAGGTCGGCGGGTTTGAGCATCGTCGGCGACCCGCCGCCGAAATGCAGTGCGCCGACATTTGCCCTGTCGCCGACGAGGCGGCCAATGGCCGCGATCTCCTGATGGAGCACGTTGAGATAGGCCTCCACCGGCGCGTAGTGCCGCGTCTGCTTGGTGTGGCAGGCGCAGAACCAGCAGAGCCGGTCGCAAAACGGGATATGGACATAGAGCGAAACCGGCTCGCCGTCGGGCAGATGACCAAGCCATGCCTTCAAGGCGCGGCCCCCGAGCCCTGCATGGAAGTGCGGCGCGGTCGGGTAGCTCGTATAGCGGGGGGCGGTATCGTTAGGCCGAAACGCCGGATGTGCTGACATCGCGCGAAATCTCCGTTTGTGCCGGATAAATAGCGGCTGCGGCGGCCCTTGCCTTGATCTCCATCAAGGAGAAGAGCGCTTGATCTGAATCAAGGGCGAGACCCCGAAAATGCGTAGAAACGACCCTATGGGCTTGCCTCGCGCAAGCTGGCGTTTGATTTCGCGCAGGGGAATTTCGATGAGACATGGATGGGCGATCATAGGCTCGGGGCTGATGGCGTTTCTTGCGCTTGTCGGCGCCGGATTGGCGAAGGACGCGGCTTTCGCAAACCATATGTGGGTGCTGGTCGCAGTAATGATGGGAACGACCATCGTGCTGCTCCGCAGGGTGGATTTCGGCCCGGCTCCTGTCATCGATACATCGGGCTACATGGATGGCCCCATCCGTTACGGGACGATTGCCACGATGGGATGGGGCGTTGTCGGCCTGCTGGTCGGCGTTGTCGTCGCTCTGCAACTCGCCTATCCCGATCTCAACATCGAGCCATGGTTCAATTTCGGGCGTATGCGACCGCTGCATACGTCGGCGGTGATCTTCGCCTTCGGCGGCAATGCGCTGATCGCCACCTCCTTCTATGTCGTCCAGCGCACCAGCCGGGCCCGGCTTTTCGGCGGTGATCTCGCCTGGTTCGTCTTCTGGGGATACCAGCTTTTCATCGTCATGGCCGCGACCGGCTATCTGCTCGGCTCGAACCAGGCGCGCGAATATGCGGAGCCGGAATGGTATGTCGATATCTGGCTGACAATCGTCTGGGTGGCCTATCTCGTCGTCTTCCTCGGCACGATCATCCGCCGCAAGGAGCCGCATATCTATGTGGCCAACTGGTTCTACCTGTCCTTCATCGTGACGATTGCCATGCTGCACATCGTCAACAATCTCGCCATTCCGGTGTCGTTTACCGGATCGAAGAGCTATTCGGCCTTTTCCGGGGTTCAGGATGCGCTGACGCAATGGTGGTACGGGCATAATGCGGTGGGCTTCTTCCTGACGGCGGGCTTTCTGGGCATGATGTATTATTTCATCCCCAAGCAGGCGAACCGCCCGGTCTATTCCTATCGCCTGTCGATCATCCATTTCTGGGCGCTGATCTTCCTCTATATCTGGGCCGGCCCGCATCATCTGCACTACACGGCGCTGCCGGACTGGGCGCAGACGCTCGGCATGGTCTTCTCCATCATGCTGTGGATGCCCTCATGGGGCGGCATGATCAACGGGCTGATGACGCTGTCGGGCGCCTGGGACAAGATCCGCACCGATCCGATCATCCGTATGATGGTGATGGCCGTCGCCTTCTACGGCATGGCGACCTTCGAAGGCCCGATGATGTCGATCAAGGCGGTCAATTCGCTCAGCCATTATACCGACTGGACCATCGGTCATGTGCATTCCGGCGCGCTTGGCTGGAACGGCCTCATCACGTTTGGCGCGCTCTACTTCATGGTGCCGAAACTGTGGAACCGCGAGCGGCTCTATTCGGTGCGCATGGTCAACTGGCACCTCTGGCTGGCGACGCTGGGGATCGTGGTCTACGCGGCGGTCATGTGGGTTTCAGGCATCCAGCAGGGGCTGATGTGGCGCGAATATGACGAGCAGGGCTTCCTGATCTACTCCTTCGTCGAGTCGGTGGCCGCCATGCATCCCTACTATATGCTGCGCGCGCTCGGAGGCGGTCTCTATCTCGCCGGCGCCATCCTCATGGCCTTCAATCTCACCATGACCATTCTTGGCCGCCAGCGCGAGGAAGCGCCCATCGGCGGGCGTGCGCCCGCCCTGCAGCCGGCTGAATAAGGGAACCTCATCATGGCACTTCTGGACAAACACGCCATTCTGGAACGCAACGCCACGCTGCTTCTCATCGGTTCGTTTCTGGTGGTCACCATCGGCGGCATCATCGAGATCGCACCGCTGTTCTATCTGGAAAACACCATCGAGAAGGTGGAGGGGATGCGGCCTTACTCACCGCTCGAACTGGCCGGGCGCAACATCTATATCCGCGAGGGCTGCTATGTCTGCCACAGCCAGATGATCCGTCCCTTCCGCGACGAGGTCGAGCGCTATGGGCATTACAGCCTCGCCGCCGAGTCCATGTACGATCATCCGTTCCAGTGGGGCTCCAAGCGCACCGGGCCGGACCTTGCCCGCGTCGGCGACCGCTATTCGAACGAGTGGCATGTGCAGCACCTGATCGAGCCGCGTTCCGTCGTGCCGGAATCGATCATGCCGAGCTACGCCTTCCTGAAGGACAATCCGCTGGAGGTGAAGGGGTTCGCCACGCATCTCAAAGCCAATGTGGCGGTCGGCGTGCCTTACACCACCGGGATGATCGAGAACACGGAAGCCGACATGCGGGCGCAGGCGGACCCGAATGCCGACACATCCGGCATAGAGGGCCGCTATCCCAAGGCGCGTGTCGGCGATTTCGACGGCAATCCGCAGGCGCTCACCGAGATGGATGCGCTGGTCGCCTATCTCCAGATGCTGGGCACGCTGGTGGATATGAAGACCTATGACGAAACCGCAGGCGACAGGTAGGAAAACCCATGGATTATCACAGTTTGCGCGCCTTCGCCGATAGCTGGGCCCTTCTCGTCATGGCGCTTTTCTTCATCGGCGTGGTCGCCTTCGCCTTTCGGCCCAACAGCAGGGCACATGCCGACGAGGCCGCCCGTATCCCCCTCAAGGAGGATTGAGATGAGCGAAAAACATGTGGACGAGGTATCCGGCGTATCGACGACCGGCCATGAATGGGACGGTATTCGGGAACTGGACAATCCGATGCCGCGCTGGTGGCTTTGGTCCTTCTACGCCACGATCGTATGGGCGGCGGGCTATACGATCGCCTATCCCGCCTGGCCGTTGATCTCGGATGCGACGCGCGGCGTTCTCGGCTATTCCAGCCGCGCCGACGTTCGCGGCGAGATGGCGGCGGCGGAAGCGCAGAAGGCGGGTTATATGGCCGATATCGCTTCCAGCACCGTTCCTGAGATCCTGGCCAACGACGCGTTGCGGCAGGTGGCGATTGCCGGTGGAGCCGCCGCCTTCAAGGTCAATTGCGTGCAATGTCACGGATCGGGCGCCGCCGGTTCCGCGGGATATCCGAACCTCAACGATGACGACTGGCTCTGGGGCGGCTCGCCAGAGGCCATCCAGCAGACGATAACGCACGGCATCCGCTTTGCCGGCGACGATGACACGCGCCAGTCGATGATGCCCGCCTTTGCCGATATTCTCGATGCCGGACAGATCGCTGCCGTCGCGTCCTTCGTCGCCAGCCTGTCCGGCACGCCGTCGAAACCGGCGCTGGTCGAGGAGGGAAGGGCGGTTTTCGCCGATAATTGCGCCGTCTGTCACGGCGCTGATGCGAAGGGAAACGTCGAGCTTGGCGCTCCTAATCTGACCGACGCTCTCTGGCTGATGGGCGGCACGGAGGCGGAAATCGCCCGGCAGGTCCAGTCTCCCAGACATGGCATCATGCCCGCATGGGGGGCGCGCCTCGGGGAAACAACGGTGAAGGAACTGACTGTCTTCGTCCATTCGCTGGGCGGCGGCCAGCCCTCCACCGATTGACATCGATCAAGGCAACCAAAGCATTTCACTTTTAGATGGAAACGCTGCGTAAACTGGAATGCCCCTCATCCGCCTACCGGCACCTTCTCCCCGTAAAGAACGGGGAGAAGGAAGAAGCGGCATCGTCTATGCCTCCCTCTCCCCGTTCTTCACGGGGAGAGGGTAAGGGTGAGGGGCAGATTACAGCCGATTCCATGAAAACAGGAACCGCTCGAAATGCTCAATCAGGCTGACGTGGAGAGGGTTGACGCCGCAGCGGTCAATTCGGCGAAGAATCGCCAGTCGCCGCTTTATGCCGCACGGCGCAAGATATTTCCCAAGCGCGCGGAAGGTTCCTTCCGGCGCTTCAAATGGTTTGTCATGGCGATCACGCTCGGCATTTACTACCTGACGCCGTGGCTTCGCTGGGATCGCGGGCCGCACGCGCCGGATCAGGCGGTGCTGGTGGATATCGCCAACAGCCGCTTCTACTTCTTCTTCATCGAGATATGGCCGCAGGAATTCTTCTTCGTGGCGGGGCTTCTGGTGATGGCGGGGATCGGTCTTTTCCTCATCACCTCCGTCGTCGGGCGCGCCTGGTGTGGCTATGCCTGTCCGCAGACGGTCTGGGTCGATCTGTTCCTCGTGGTCGAGCGCGGGCTAGAGGGCGATCGCAACGCCCGCATCAAGCTGGACGCCGCGCCGTGGAGCCTGCGCAAGCTGTTCCTGAGAACGTGCAAGCACTGCATCTGGCTGGTGATTGCGGTGGCGACCGGCGGCGCATGGATATTCTATTTTGCCGATGCCCCGACGCTGCTCGTCGATTTCGCAACCGGCCACGCCGCGCCGGTCGCCTATATCACCGTCGCCATCCTCACGGCCACCACCTATGTTTTCGGCGGGCTGATGCGGGAGCAGGTCTGCACCTATATGTGCCCATGGCCGCGAATACAGGCGGCGATGCTCGACGAAACGTCGCTCACCGTCACCTATAATGACTGGCGTGGCGAACCGCGCTCGCGCCATTCCAAGCGGGCCATGGCGGCGGGTGAAATCGTCGGTGATTGCATTGATTGCAATGCCTGCGTCGCCGTCTGCCCGATGGGGATAGACATTCGCGACGGGCAGCAGATGGAGTGCATCACCTGCGCCTTGTGCATCGATGCCTGCGATTCCGTCATGGACAAGATCGGGCGCGAACGCGGACTGATCTCCTATGCGACGCTCAGCGACTATAACGCCAACAAGGCGCTGGCGACGGGGAACGGGGCATTGCCGATCACCCCGGCGCTGGTGCGCGGCGTGAGCGGAGGGCTTTCGCCTGAGCTGTCCCATGTGCGTGCGGCCACGCTGCTGCGCCCCCGGACACTGCTTTATTTCGCCGTCTGGTCGCTGATCGGGATCGCGCTCGTCTATGCGCTGCTGGATCGCACCCGGCTCCAGCTAAACGTCATTCAGGATCGCAACCCGCAATTCGTCCGGCTTTCCGATGGCTCGATCCGCAATGGCTTCACGGTGAAGCTCCTGAATATGATCCCCGAACCGCGCACGATATCGCTGCGGCTGGCCGATCTGCCCGGCGCGACGATGACGGCGGTCGGCGTATCGAGTGAACCGGTGACGCAACTGCTCTTGCCCGTCGAGCCGGACCGTCTGCGCACGGTCAAAATCTTCATCCGCCTCCCATCGGGCGAGGCGGGTGGAGACCATAACTTCCGGCTGATCGCATCCGACACGCAGGGGCCGGAAACCGCTGAATACAACGCCACTTTCAACACGCCGGAGGCTTCGAAATGAATACGCAGCGGCGGTTTACCGGCTGGCACATGATCGCGGTGATGGTGGGCTTCTTCGGCACGATCATCGCGGTCAACCTCACCATGGCAAGCTTCGCGCGGTCGAGCTGGACCGGGCTGGTGGTGGCGAACTCCTATGTCGCCAGCCAGCAGTTCAACGAGCGCATGGCGGAAAGCCGGGCGCAAGCAGCGCTTGGATGGAATGGTACGCTCGAAACGGATGCGGGCCATATCCGCTACCGGCTCGCCGACCGCAACGGCCTTCCGGTCGAGGCGGCGGGCGGCAAGGTCGTCTTCCGCCACCCCGCCTATGAGGGCGCGGATTGGAGCGCTGAGCTGAAGGCGGGCGAAAAGGGGCTGCTCGTGGCCGAGGCAAAAGTCGTGGACGGGGTTTGGCTGGTCGAGATGGATATCGATGCGGGCCTCGTCCGACCCTATCGCCGGATGATCCGTGTGACCATCGACAAGGGGATCATCCAATGACCTGCTGCGCCGTCGCAACGCCTATGGCGCTCGATGCCGAGCTGGCGCGCTCCGAGGCGCGGTGGAACGAAGAGCTGAAACTGGAAAGCCGCGATCTTGGAAACGGTCTCCATCAGGTGGAGCTTTCGGTGCCCGATGTTCACTGCGCCGCCTGCATCCAGAAGATCGAAACCGCGCTGGCGGGGCTTGCGGGCGTCGACTATGCCAGGGTCAACCTTTCCACCAAGCGGCTTTCCGTCCGCTGGCGGGAGGGGGATGTGCCGGCAATCTTCAAGACCCTGCACCGGCTCGGCTATCCTCCGCATCTCTTCGACAATAGCGCGGCGGGCGAAGATCGTGCGCTTTCGCAACTGATCCGGGCGGTCGCCATCTCAGGCTTCGCCGCCGGCAATATCATGCTTCTGTCCGTTTCCGTGTGGTCGGGAGCGGAAGGGGCAACGCGGGATCTCTTTCACTGGATCTCCGCGCTCATTGCCGTCCCGGCGCTGATCTTTGCCGGAGGAATATTCTATCGCTCCGCCTGGAATGCGCTTCGCCATGGGCGCATGAACATGGATGTCCCCATCGCGCTCGGCGTCTCGCTTGCGTATGGAATGAGCCTCTACGAGGTGATCAACCACGGCCCGCACGCCTATTTCGACGCGGCAGCGTCGCTTCTGTTCTTCCTGCTCATCGGCAGGACGCTTGACCATGTCATGCGGGAAAAGGCGCGTTCGGCGGTGACGGGGCTCGTGCGGCTCGCCGCGCGCGGGGCGGTGGTTCTGAGGGCCGATGGATCGCGGGAGTTTCTGCCGCTCGCCGAGATCGAACCTGATATGAGGGTGCTGATCGCGGCGGGCGAACGCATTCCGGTGGATGGCGTGATCCGGGAAGGGGCCTCCAGCCTCGATTGCTCGCTGGTGACCGGCGAAAGCGATCCGCAGCGCGCCAGGCCCGGCGACATGCTGCGGGCGGGAACGCTGAACCTGACCGGTCCACTGATGATCGAGGTGACGGCGGGGGCGAATGGATCGTTCCTCGCCGAGATCGTGCGGCTGATGGAGACGGTGGAGGCCGGGCGGGGCGGCTATCGGCGCCTTGCCGACCGTGCATCCGCGCTTTATTCGCCTGTCGTCCATCTGACGGCGCTCATCACGTTTTTCGGCTGGATGGCGGTATCGGGCGATTGGCACCGGGCCATCACCATCGCCATCGCGGTCCTGATCATCACCTGCCCCTGTGCGCTCGGACTGGCAGTTCCCATCGTTCAGGTCGTGGCGGCGCGGCGGCTGTTCGAAAACGGCATCATGGTCAAGGACGGTTCGGCGATGGAGCGTCTGGCCGAGATCGACACGGCGGTTTTCGACAAAACCGGCACGCTGACGCTTGGCAAGGTGCGGCTGAAAAGCGCCGAGGCATCCGATGAGAAAGTGCTGTTGATTGCAGGCCTGCTCGCCTCCCATTCCAGCCATCCAGCATCGCGGGCGATCAGCGAAGCGTGTCCCGGCGAGGCTGCGCGGATCGAAGAGATGGCCGAAATCGCCGGATTGGGCATTGAGGGGCGGATCGGCGGGGAGCTTTACCGGCTGGGGCGGGCAAGCTGGGCGGTTGGTCAAGAAGGCGGAAATGGCGCTACGGTTCTAAGCCGGGACGGAAAGCCCGTGGCTTCCTTCACCTTCGAGGACACGCTGCGCCCGGATGCCGGTTCGACGATCCGAACGCTTGCCAGCCAGAACATCGCCATCGAGATGCTTTCGGGGGACCGGGCCGCTTCGGTTCGCAGTATTGCTCATACCCTCGGAATCGAAACCTGCCATGCCGAGGTCTTGCCGGCCGGCAAGCTGGAGCGCCTGAGCGCGCTTGCAGCCGAGGGACGCAAGGCGCTGATGGTCGGCGACGGCCTCAATGATGCGCCCGCACTCGCCGCCGCCCACGTATCGATGGCGCCGGCGTCGGCGGCAGATATCGGGCGCAACGCGGCGGATTTCGTTTTTCTCCGCGACAGTCTCTGCGCCGTGCCGCTGGCTCTGGCGGTTTCGCGAAATGCCAACCGCTTGATCCGGCAGAATTTCGCCCTGGCGCTCGTCTATAATGCCATCGCCGTTCCGGTCGCCATTTTCGGCTATGTCACGCCGCTGGTGGCCGCCGTTTCGATGTCGGTTTCCTCGATCCTTGTGGTCGCGAATGCATTGCGGCTGCGCCCATCTGTTCCCTGTTCTCACCCGGCTGCTCTTTACCGGCGGGCGGGCCATGCTGCGAGCGCCCGATGAACACGCTGCTTTACCTCATGCCCTTGGCGCTTTTTCTGGGCGGGATGGGATTGGCTGCCTTCCTCTGGGCGCTAAGGAGCGGGCAATATGATGATCTGGACGGGGCGGCGGAACGCGTTTTGATCGATGAGGACATCGTTCTCCAGTCCGGCCCCCTTGGGAGGAGGAAGGGTGATGAGTGAGGAAAGCGAGGCAGGTGTTTCGGCTGCGGCATTCGCCGCCATGGCGGGCAGCCTGAATGCGGTGTGGTATGAACAGCTCGCGCTCTGCGACATGCTGGAGGCGCTCGCGGACGGGTTGCCTGATAGAGCCGATCGGGGCATGTGCCTTGAAGCGGCGGAAGCTATTTCAGGTCTGCTCGCGCGGGCGCACAGGCTTGAGGAAAGCGTGCTGTTTGCGAATATCGCGCGGTATTATGGCCGATGTCCGGGCCTTTCCCAGATCATCAGCCGCCTGCGGCATGATCATATCGCGGACCAAGCCTATGCTGAAGAATTGCACGATGCGTTGACCGCGCATGGCCGCGGTCTTGCGAAGCCGTCGGCGGAAACGCTCGGCTATATGCTGCGCGCCTTCTTCGAAAATATCCGGCGGCATATCCGTTTCGATATGGAGGTCCTGTTGCCTCTGCTGACATCCGGAGAGCCGGATGTCAGCGCGGACAAAATCAACCGCAGCGGGATTTGAGCCGTTCCAGGTCAGGCACGGTGATATGCCGGCTCGCCACGATTGCGATGACGCCGGCAATACGAAGCTTGGTCATCTGGCGCGAAACGGTCTCGATGGTCAGCCCGAGGAAATCTCCGATATCGGCGCGTGTCAGCGGAAGATCGAACTCGGCGCTTTTCGTGTTCGCCTGGTGGGCTTGCGGGTCCGTATGGGTGGCGATCAGGTAAAGGAAGCTCGCAACTTTTTCCGCGGCGCTCTTGCGTCCGAGCGTCATCATCCAGTCGCGCGCTTCATCGAGCTCGCGCAGCACCTGCTGCATCAGCCGATGCTCGAGCTGCGGGTACTCGGCGATCAGTTTTTCAAGCGCAGCGCGCGGCACCTTGCACAATTCGACGTCGGAGGCTGCCTCCGCCGTGATCTGGTTGTCCTGGCCGAAAAGCCGCCCCATGAAATCGGGGGCGAACTGGAGGCCGACGACCTGCTGCCGTCCGTCTTCCAGCATCTTGGTGAGCTTGACCACGCCACGCATTACATTGGCATAGGCCGTAATGGGCGTATCTTCTGTGCTCAACTGCTCGCCCCGGTCGTGCCGTGTTATGCGGGTGTGCTTGGAAAGCGCCAGCAACTGTTTCGGATCCAGTACGCCGCACATGCCTTTATGGCGGATTTCACAGCTCTGGCAAAGGACTGGCGTATCGGAATTGTGGATATCGATGCGGCTCATCATGCCTCGTCTCCGTAGCGGCAATCTATGAATCTTGCCGCCCGGCACTTTCTGTTTTTGAACTCAGCGTTCTCCAGATATCGGTACAGACAATGGTGGTTTCCGGAAAGGAGCATATTGTCTCAGCCGCCAGCCTCGGCAATGTGCTGGATGGCGGGATGGGCATTGTTCCTTCGGGCTTACCTGCCCACCCTGAGCGGACCGGTTCCAAGGCCGGTGTTCAGTGCGGCGTCCCGGATGAAACCTGTTTGATCGCGGACAAAGAGCGCTGGTCGCATTCCCGGCACACTATCGAATTGCTCATGAAGCGAGACAAGGTGAAGACATGCCAGTTCCCCGTATAAAGCCCGGAAATTATCCGGCGATCCTCTCCTATGGCTTCCGGCCGTTTTTCCTCTTGGGCAGCCTTTATGCCGGCCTCTCCATTTTATTCTGGCTGCCGCTTTTCTACGGACATCTCGAAACCGCAAGCCTGTTCGCGCCGGTGGACTGGCACATCCATGAGATGCTGTTCGGTTATCTCGCGGCCATCGTCACCGGGTTCCTGCTCACTGCGATACCGAACTGGACGGGGCGTCTGCCTGTGCAGGGGTGGCCGTTGCTCCTGCTTGTTATCCTTTGGCTGATCGGGCGGTTTGCAGTGTTTTATTCGGGACAGATCGGCTGGTTGGCTGCCGCAGTCGCGGATTGCGCGTTTCTCCTCGCCGTGGCGGTTGCCGCCGCAGTGGAGATCGTCGCGGGCAATAATTGGCGCAATGCGAAAGTGCTGGCGCCGGTTGTCGTTCTTTTCGTCGCAAATGCGCTGTTCCACATCGAAGCGCATCTGGATGGGCTGACCGATGCAAGCCGGCGTCTGGGCATTGGCGCGGCGCTTGTGCTCATCATGCTTATCGGCGGCCGGATCATCCCGAGCTTCACGCGCAACTGGCTCGCCCGCGAAAATCCCGGACGCCTGCCGACGCCGTTCGGTCGCTTCGACGCCATGGTGATCATCATTTCCAGTGCGGCACTCGCCGCGTGGACATTCGCGCCAGACGGGCTTCTTGTCGGTTTGGCGCTGCTCGCCGCAGGAGGCCTCAATTTCTTCCGTCTGGCGCGATGGGGCGGCGACAGAACGCTGCGCGATCCGCTCGTTTTCATTTTGCACATGGCCTATATATTCGTTCCTGTTGGATTTGTGCTCGCCGGTCTTGCTATATTGTTTCCTCAAACGGTTCCCCCGATCGCGGCCCTTCATGCCTTTGGCGTCGGCGCGATAGGATCGATGACGCTGGCGGTGATGGCGCGCGCCACTCTGGGGCATACGGGACGCGACCTCCACGCCGGTGCCGGCACCTGCATGATCTTTGCGGCGGTCACGGTTTCAGCAGTGCTCCGCATCGCGGTGTCATTCACGTCGAGCACTGTCGTGCTGCACGCGTCGGCTGCGCTATGGGCGGTCGCGTTTCTTGGCTATGTCCTGTTGTACGGACGGGCGCTGATGACGGCAAAGCTGCGCCCTCGGGCAGTGCGCGCCTGATGGCGGCTCAATGTTTTCGTGGGGTGGGCTTGTTTTCGGCGATGAGCGTGAGTTGATGCGGGTCCGTAACGATCACTTTTTGTCTTCCGTTCCGCATGATTCCCTCGCTTTCCCAGTTGCTGAGGTGACGGCTTACGCTGAACAGCGTCGTGCCTGTCATTTCGGCGATGTCCTGTCGCGTGATCGGGAAATCGATGGCGATCTCTTCACCTGATGTACGTCCGGCCTGCTGCAGGAGGCGCAAGAGCACCCGCGCGATCCGTTGCTCGACCTGCTTGCTCGAAATCTCCAGCACCCGGTCATGGGTTTCCTGCAGACGTGTTCCGATTGTGCGGCAGGCGCCGGCGTCGAAGGTCGGAAGCCGCTCCTGCAACTGCGGCCAGACGGCATTCGGCCAGATCAGGACGACGCAATCGACCGCCGCCACTGCGGTTGCGGGATAGGCGGATGCGCCCATGGTCACCGCTATCCCGAACAATTCACCGCCACTGATATAGCGCGCGACCACCTGCTGTCCCTCGGGGGACGTTCTCACGACCCTTACATGGCCGGAAAGAAGCAGGAAGAAAGATCGAGCCGTTTCACCTTGGGAGAAGATCGCGGTTGCCCGGGGGTAGCGGGCTGACCGGGCATGGGAAAGCGCAAACTCCATTTGTTCCGTCGAAAGCCCCTGAAACAGCGGAAGCCCAGCGATCAGTGACTTGTCAAGGCTTGGCATGGTGGTGCTCCATTTTTCGCCAGTATAGCCCAGGGCTTTCCGGTTTTTGTTTGATCCAGCGCAAATAGAGGGGGTGGCAGCACCGCTATAAGCGCGATCGACAAGCGATCTCGCTTCGCTTCAGGAAAGGAAAAAACGATGAACAAAATCCTTGCCGCCGTGACCCTTGGTGTTGCCGTTGCCTTCGCTGCCAGTGCCGGCGCCGCCGAATTCGAGGTCAAGATGCTGAACAAGGGCGAGAAGGGCGTCATGGTTTTCGAGCCGAGTTTTGTTAAAGCCGCGCCGGGCGACACCATTCGCTTCGTTCCCACAGACAAGGGGCATAATGCCGAATCCATCAAGGGAATGATCCCGGATGGTGCGGAAGCCTTCAAGGGCAAGACCAACGGGGAGGTTACCGTGACGCTGACCAAGGAAGGCGTCTATGGCGTGAAGTGCGCGCCGCATTACGGTATGGGCATGGTCGCTCTCATCGAGGTGGGGGCGCCGGCGAATGTCGAGGCTGCCGGCCAAGTGAAGCATCCGGGCAAGGCGAAGGCCGTTTTCGCGGAACTGCTGGGACAAGTGTCGGCTGGTAATTAGCCGGCCAGCGGAGCTGCCGGCGGGGGCGGCGGCTCCGCATCTAAGTTGGAATCCCGCCGTCCCATGCGATGGCTGTTGCCGGCGCGATCTGTAGCAGGTCCACGGCGCGGCGTGCGATCTGCTCGATGACCTCGTCCATCCCCGCAGGCCTGAGATAGAAAGCGGGCACCGGCGGCGTGACGATCGCGCCCATCTCGGTCACGGCGGTCATCGCCCTGAGATGGCCCAGATGCAGTGGCGTTTCCCGGGCGATGAGAATGAGCGGGCGGCGCTCCTTCAGGTGCACGTCCGCGGCTCTCACCAGAAGATTGTCGGAAAGCGAATGCGCGATGGCCGACAGCGTGCGCATGGAGCATGGCGCGACGATCATGCCCGATGTGCGGGTGGAGCCGGAAGCGATGGTGGCCCCGATATCGGAAGGGTCGTGGTGGCGGAGCGGCAGGGCGCTTATTTCCGCCAAAGCATCGGGCCCGAGCTCCTCGGCAATCGTGCGTTTGGCGGCTGCGGAGATGATAAGATCGACCTCAGCTCCGAGATTGAGAAGGTTCCAGACGATCTCCGCTCCGATGGCAGCGCCCGAAGCGCCGCTGATGCCGACGACGACGCGCGCGGTCATGGCTTTGCTCCCAGGCCCAGATGCGGCCACAGCGCATCGACTTTCACGGAAATATCGGCGGACATGGCGAGCGGGCGCCCCCACTCGCGGTGCGTTTCCGCGCCGATCTTGTTGGTGGCGTCGATCCCGAGCTTGCCGCCGAGGCCCGGTTCCGGTGAGGCGAAGTCGAGATAGTCGATCGGGGTCCGGTCGATCAGCATGAGATCGCGCGAGGGGTCCGCGCGCGTCGATACGGCCCACAGGATATCGGCCCCGCTGCGCACGTCGATATCGTCATCCACGACCACGATACCCTTGGTGTAGCTGAACTGCGGCAGCATGCCCCACAGGCCTGCCATGACGCGGCGCGCCTGGCCGGGATAACGCTTCCTGATCGCCACCACCGCCATCCGGTATGAGCAGGCATCGGGTGGAAAGTATATATCCGCAATCTCCGGCATCTGCTGGCGGATGAGCGGAAGGGCGAGCGCCTGCAACGCTTCGCCGATCATCGACGGCTCGTCGGGCGGGCGCCCGGTAAAGGTCGAGACGTAGAGAGGATCGTCGCGCATGGTGATCGCGCTGACCCGCATCACCGGGAATGTACCCACCTGATTGTAATAGCCGGTGTGGTCGCCATAAGGCCCTTCAGGCGCCGTCTCGGTGGCGGAAACCCATCCTTCGATGACGATTTCCGCATCGGCGGGAACCATCAGCGGTACGGTGATGGCTGGCGCAACGCGCGATCGCTCGCCGCGAAGCAGCCCGGCAAAGCTCATCTCCGATAGCATCTCGGGGAGGGGGAGGGCGGCGGCGAGCATGATGGCCGGATCCGCCCCGATGGCGATGGCGACCGGCATATCTTTTTGCAGCGCGGCCCAGGCTCGGTGATGCGCCGCGCCGCCGCGATGCGCGAGCCACCGCATGATCAGCCGGTCACGGCCCAGAACCTGCATGCGATAGACGCCCATATTGATGCCGGCGATATCGCCGGCTGTGGTATCGGGCGGGCGGGTGATGACGAGCGGCCAGGTGATCAGCGGCGCGGGCTCGCCCGGCCAGCAGGTCTGGATCGGCAGAGCGCACAGATCGACATCGCCGCTGCGGAGGATCACGGCTTGCACGGCTGGGCGCGGCACGGTCCGGACACGCGTCCGCAATGCCGCCCGCAGCATCGGCCAGCGGCTGACGGCATCGCGAAGGCCGGTCACGGGTTGCGGTCCGCGCAGCGAGGCGAGCGTCTCGCCGAGATCGGGAAGGTGCTCGGGCAAAACGCCAAGGCCGGCGGCGACGCGGCGGGTCGTCCCGAACAAATTGACGACGACAGGCATGGCGATGTGCTCACCCTGCGCATTGGTGGCATGGTCGAAGCGCAGGGCGGGACCACCGCCGGCAAGCACGCGGCGATGCACCTCCGTCATCTCATGGACGAGCGATACCGGCGCCGCGATGCGGGCGAGGTCGTCCTCGGCGGCAAGATGCACGAGAAAGTCACGGAGGCTTCTGAAGGGAGGCAGATCGCGAATGGGCATGGCTTCTCATGTGCATTCCCAACTGGCGATGTCCTTGTTCTGGCGCAAAGACGCCGCCTCTTTTCCGTGGCTTCTGCATGAGCATGAACGATGCATCTGCACTTCCCGCCCTTCCGGGCGCGCTCCGGCTTTTCCTTGCGCCGCTGCCGCTGGCTCCCCTCGAGTTTGCCTTGCAACGGCTGGTGACAAGCGTGGGGCGGCGCAAACCCGGCCTTTTTGCCCGGCTTGGTCGTCAGGGCGACAAGGTTTTTCTGGTCGATCCGACCGACCTTCCTTTCGCTTTCCTGATGTTGCCTCGCCGCGACGGTCCACGAATCGAGGCGCGGCGGCGCGATAATTCCGATGGGTGGGACGCGCGCATCGCCGGCACGCTCGCAGCGCTTCTCGGCCTGGTTCACGGAACGGCGGATGGGGACGCGCTCTTTTTTTCCCGCGACATCGTTATCGAAGGCGACATGGAGGCCGTGCTGGCATTGCGCAACGCTATTGACGATACCGAACTCGATCTCGTTGCGGAGATGGCGGCCATGTTCGGCGGCAAAGGCGAAAGGGTCGAGCGCATCGCGCGACGCCTTGTGCCCATGGCGTCGCGGCTGAGCGGACTGACATTGACGCGTTGGGATAGGAGTTGAGAATGCGAAGCCCACATGTTCCCGAACTCGTCTGTCCAGCCGGCACGCCAGCGGCTTTGCGTGCCGCCGTCGATGCCGGTGCCGACAGCGTCTATTGCGGATTTTGCGACGAGACCAATGCGCGCAATTTCCCCGGTCTCAATTTCACGCCGGCGGAACTCGGAGAGGGTGCGCGCTATGCGCATGCCGGCGGGGCAAAGGTTCTCGTCGCCATCAACACCTTTCCTCGGGCCGGAGCGCTCGGGACATGGCACCGGGCCATCGACGAGGCGGCGCGGGCCGGGGCAGATGCGGTCATCCTCGCCGATATCGGTTTGCTCGCCTATGCCAGGGAGCGTCATCCCGACCTGAGACGGCATCTCTCCGTGCAGGCCGCCGCGGCGAATGCCGACGCCATCCGCTTCTATGTCGAGGAATTCGGCGTCAGGCGCGTGGTCCTGCCGCGTGTGCTGACCGTCAACGAGATCGCGGCGATCAACAAGGAAGTGTCATGCGAGACGGAGGTGTTCGTCTTCGGCGGCCTGTGCGTGATGGCGGAAGGCCGGTGCTCGCTTTCCTCCTACGCCACCGGCAAGTCGCCCAACATGAACGGCGTATGCTCGCCGGCGAGCCATGTGCACTATCGCGAGGAAAAGGGCGAACTCGTCTCCCGCCTGGGTGAATTCACCATCGACCGCGTGCCCAGGCATGAGCCCGCGCCCTATCCGACCTTGTGCAAGGGATGCTTCTCCGCTGGTGACTATCGCGGCCACGTTTTCGAGTATCCGGTCAGTCTCGATGCCGCTGCACTCGTTCCACAACTTCTGAAAGCCGGTGTGACGGCGTTCAAGATCGAAGGCCGCCAGCGGAGCCGGTCCTATATCCGTGACGTCGTGACGAGTTTCCGGCGCGCTGTTGACGCGGAGGTGGCCGGCGAACCCATCCCGCCCGGCGCGCTCCAGCGCTTGAGCGAAGGCCAGACGACAACCGCCGGGGCCTACCGCAAGACATGGCGATGAGAAAGAAGGCTATGACGACAGTACCCACCATTACGCTCGGTCCGCTGCTGTTCAACTGGACGGCGGACCAGTGGAGCGACTTTTATGCCCGCATCGCGGATGAAGCGCCGATAGACCGGGTCTGCCTTGGAGAGGTGGTGTGTTCCAAGCGCCTGCCGTTTTATATCAACCGGCTTCCCGATGCCATCGAGCGGCTGCAGCGGGCCGGAAAGCAGGTCATTCTTTCCTCGCTCGCGCTCGTCACCTTGAAGCGCGAGCGGCGGATGTGTATGGACCTGGCGGCCAGCGGCGATCTGGAGATCGAGGTCAATGACCTCACCATGCTGTCCCATCTGAAGCGCGATCAGCGCTTCACGGTCGGCCCGCTGATCAATGTCTATAATGAAGGCACGCTTGCCTATCTGGCGCAACGTGGCGCCACACGGGTCTGCCTTCCCCCGGAACTACCGCTTGCCTCCGTCGAGATGCTATCACATGAGGCCATTTTCTACGGTATCGAGCCGGAGATCTGGGCCTTCGGCCGTGTGCCGCTCGCCATTTCCGGGCGCTGCTATCACGCGCGCGTGCATGGCCTCGCCAAGGACAATTGCCGGTTCGTCTGCGGTGAGGATTCGGACGGACTCGGGGTCGATACGCTCGACGGAGAAGCGTTCCTCGCTGTCAATGGCGTACAGACGCTTTCGTCCACCTGCTGCAGTTTGCTTGAGAATATCGACCAGCTGATCTCCGCTGGCGTCACCTCATTCCGCATGTCGCCGCATAGCGGCGACATGGTGGCGGTCGCCAGGCTCTTTCGGCGTGTTCTCGATCGGGAAATAGAAGGACGCGAGGCGGGAGACGCCCTCGGCACGCTGCTACCGGGGATGGTCTTTTCAAACGGCTTTCTCAGAGGATCGCACGGCGCTGCATTCGAGCGGGCATAGGTTTCCTCCGGCTGCATATGCCTGCTCAATCAAGACATCATGAATCTATCGGCAAGCTCGTCGATCACTTGATCTGCATCAGTTTATTCTAAAACATCTCCCGCAAGCCGCTTCACTCGTCAGTCGCAACGTTGCTTAGTGGAGAGGCATTGTTGTCGGAGAAGCCGCGATACCGCAGATGGCTTCGGTTGAGATGCGCCCGCATTGCTTCGCGGGCCTGCTCTGAATTGCCGCTGCTGATCGCTTCGCATATGGCGCGATGTTCTTCGACCGTGTTCTGAATATAGGCGGGCGTTATGAGCGCCGGATTGAGCTCTCTTGAAAACGCTGGCTGCGGTATGATCTTGAGGCTCATAAGGCTGAAGAACTCGATGAAGGCTCCGTTGTTCGTCGCTTCGGCAATCGAACGATGGAAGAGGTAGTCGAGTTCATCGAGTGTGGCCTCGTCATCAAGCGACCCCTCAAACTCTCGCAACGCGTTCCAAATTTTCGATTCCTGCGCCCAGGAGCGGCGGGTTGCGGCCAACCCAGCCGCATGCACCTCGAATGCCATCCGGAGTTCGAGGAGGTCCATGAAGGATGTCTTTAGCCTTGCGAGGGGAGCAAGCGTCGCATCGGCGTCGTAGATTGCCGGATCCTCGCCGGTCATCATCTTGGGATTTTCCCGGACGAATACGCCCACACCGTGCCGGGCCTCGATCAGGCCATCCGAGCGTAGTGCCGACACGGCCTCGCGGATGACCGTGCGACTCACCCCGAATTGTTGCGACAGTTCGTTGAGCGAGCCAAGTTTATGTCCTTTGGTAAGCTGGTTGTCGGCAATGTGCGTCTTCAATGCCTGTATCGTCCGGCCGGTCAATGTATCCAAATGTCACCTGTTCAATTCGTGCCGCCGTCTTCGATCAGCAGCGTCTATCTGATAGGAATTCCCAACCTCCGATACAAGATAGCATGACCCGATCCAGTGGTGCTATCTCAATGGTGGGTAGTGTGCGACTCAGTGTGCGCACACTAGCGCAATCACAAACTTATAAGCAGCATGCCGAGCCGTTCGGGAGAAATTATATGCGAATTTCTTTGTGGCTAATTTTTTTATTCATTCGTATGGCTTTCTGTAAAAACCATAAGTAGCGGATTTTCCTAGATGATTTTAATCATGGCTGTTTTTGAATCTAGGAGATAGTATCTCTTAGGTCGCTATTGACATGAGATAGTATTTCATTAATCTCATTCTCGGAACAAGAGAGCCAGCGACGGTATCCGACGTTCAGAATCGGATATCCCGAATGGCTCCGGGAACACAATTCGCGCAAGCCGCGCGATCAAAATCAGGTGGAACATTGCTATGGGTGTCGTTTCCGCACGCCTTTCCGAGCTGGGCATCGTATTGCCCTCGATAATTTCGCCGTCGGGCAACTACATTCCCTACCGGTTCACGGGGAACCTTCTCTCCATTTCAGGCCAGATCCCGAGGATAGACGGCATCGACCATTTTCTCGGCGTGGTCGGAAAGGATATTTCTCCGGAAGAGGGATATCAGGCCGCACGCCTTTGCGCCCTTAACCTGGTGGCGCGCGTCAATGCTGCGCTCGATGGCGATCTCGATCGGCTCGTCGCCTGCGTTCAGCTGCGCGGTTTTGTCAATGCACCAGCTGATTTCAAGGGGCACCCCGCCGTGATCGATGGTGCATCCGATTTGCTTGTCGAGATTTTTGGCGAGAAAGGCCGGCACGTTCGAACCGCGCTTGGCGCCGGCTCGCTTCCCCGCGGCTGCTCGGTGGAAGTCGATGCCGTGTTCGAAGTCGCGACGGGATCCTGACAGTGGAGGGAATAGCAATGGGCGAAAACAGGATGTCGCAAAAAGCCATCGAGATGATCGGCGTCAACAAATGGTACGGCGCCTTGCAGGTGCTGAAGGGCATAAACCTGAACGTCGCCACCGGCGAACATATCGTTCTTTGCGGGCCCTCCGGTTCGGGCAAGTCGACGCTGATCCGATGCATCAATCATCTGGAAGAGATCCATGAAGGGGTGATCAGCGTCAATGGTACGCAGCTCAGCCAGAAGGGCGCAAACGCCGACCATATTCGCCGCGATGTCGGCATGGTCTTTCAGCAGTTCAATCTCTTCCCCCACCTGACCGTTCTCAATAACTGCATGCTGGCTCAGCGCAGGGTGCGGAGGACCTCTGTCGCCGCGGCAAAAGAGAAGGCCATGCGCTATCTGGAGCGCGTTCACATCGCGGAGCAGGCGTCGAAATATCCGGCGCAGCTATCAGGGGGCCAGCAACAGCGCGTCGCCATCGCTCGGGCATTGTGCATGGATCCCAAAATCATGCTTTTCGACGAGCCGACCTCTGCGTTGGATCCCGAAATGGTCAAGGAGGTACTCGACACGATGATCTCGTTGGCTGACGACGGCATCACGATGATCTGCGTCACCCATGAAATGGGCTTTGCGCGGGCTGTCGCCCACCGTGTGATCTTCATGGATCGCGGCGAAATAATCGAAAGCGCCAAACCGGAAGAATTCTTCAGTAGCCCGAGCCACGAGCGCACAAAAGCGTTCCTCAGCCAAATCCTCAATCACTGAGCGAGGGAAGTCGATGCATTATACCTTCGATTTCGCTCCGGTTTTCGCTGCCTGGCCGATGCTGTTGAGCGGAGCGATCATGACGCTCAAGATTTCGGCGATCTCCATGGTCCTGGGGCTGATGCTAGGCGTTGTTTTCGTGCTGATGCGCATGAGCAAACTGCCGCCTGTGCGGATGATTGCGGTTGGATATACCGAGCTGATCCGCAACACACCGTTTCTGGTTCAGGTCTTCTTTATCTACTTCGGCATGCCGTCACTCGGCATAAGGCTCGGCGGTGAAGAAGCGGCCATCCTGGCGATGACCCTTAACTGCGCGGCCTATGCCGCCGAAATCGTCAGGGGGGGAGTGCAGTCCATCCGGCCAGGACAGATCGAGGCAGGCAGGGCGTTGGGCATGCACACGATCGATATCTATCGCTTCATCGTGTTCCGCCCTGCGATCCGTGCGGTCTATCCGGCCCTGTGCAGCCAGTTCATCTTGATGATGTTGAATTCAAGCCTCGTGGCATCGGTGTCAGCGGAAGAGCTCACCTACATGGCCCAGACGCTGGATGCGCAAACCTTCCGGAGCTTCGAAATCTATTTGGTGCTTGGCGCCATCTATCTCCTGCTGTCGCAATTCTTCTCTGTCGCCCTGCAAATCGTCGGCAGAACCTACTTCTCCTATCCGGCAAAGTGAGGCGGCGCGATGATCCGTGAATTTGGTTTTGCTGAGTTTCTCTTCCTTCTTGAAGGCGCCCGCTGGACGGTCGTTCTCTCCTTGCTCGCCTTCACGCTCGGCGGTGCTCTGGGCCTTGCGGTCGCGCTGGGGCGGACGAGCAACTGGACGGTGTTGCGCGGAATAATGGCCGTTTACATCCAGATATTCCAGGGCACGCCGTTGCTCGTCCAACTCTTCTTCGTCTATTTCGGTCTGCCGCTTCTTGGCTTCAAGGTGGATGTCTGGGTTGCCCTGACGGTCGGTCTGTCGCTGCATGCCAGCGCATTTCTCGGCGAGATCTGGCGCGGCAGCATCCAGGCGGTTCCAGACGGCCAGGGTGAAGCCGCCCGTGCGCTCGGCATCGGCTATGTCCACCGCATGATCGATGTGGTTCTCCCCCAGGCCTTCCGCATCGGGCTGCCGGCAACCATCGGCTTTCTGGTCAATCTGATCAAGGGCACCGCCCTGGCGGCGCTGCTCGGACTGACCGAGTTGACCCGCTCGGGTCAGCTGATGGCGAACATCACCTTCCAACCCTTGCAGGTCTACGGGGCGGTCGGGCTCATATACTTCTTCATCTGCCTACCCCTGACCTACTTCAGCACAAGGGTCGAACGGCGTCTCAACGCCGCTCGGTAAGAAACGAACAGCCACAAACCAACCGGAGGTACAAACATGTTCAATTCAGCACTGGGTGTCTCGCGTTCCAGGATCTCGGCGGGGTTTGCTGCAATCCTTCTGGCAGCAGCGTCCTTCGCCACCTCGGCCGAAGCCATCACGCCGGAGGAGATCAAGGCCAAGGGTTCGGCAACCATCGGAGTCCAGATGGACCAGTTTCCATGGGGTTTCATCGACCAGAACGGCCAAAGCGAAGGGTTCGACATCGAGGTTGCGAAACTCATCGCAAAGGAATTGGGCGTCGAACCAAAATTCGAGCGCATTACCGGACAGAACCGTATCCCGCTGCTCGTCAACAGCAATGTCGACTTCCTGGTGCCCTCCATGACCATTACGGAAGAGCGCGCAAAGGTGATCCAGTATGTCATCCCGTACTCTTCCAACGACATCACGGTCTGGGCCAGGAAAGACGCGGCGATCAAGGGCAATGAGGATCTCGGTCAATATGTGATCGGTGTGAACCGCGGAAGCGTCTTCGAACCGATCCTGACCAAGGCCGCTCCGCCGAGCACGAAGATCAAGCGCTTCGATGACGACGCAACCACGGTTCAGTCACTGCTGTCCGGCCAGGTCGATGCCATCCTCGGCAGCGTGACCTACGGTCTCGTCATCGAAAAGACGGGACATAGCGCGGAATACGAACGCAAGTACAAGGTGGCGGACAATTTCCAGGGCATGGCCGTTCGCAAGGGAGATGACGAAATGCGGGCGTTCCTGACGGACTTCGTCAACCGCCGCACCGCGGACGGCACGCTCGACAAGCTTTACAAGAAATGGATCGGCGTCGATCGCGCCAAGCTTCCGACCACGCTGCCGGGCATAGACTTTACCGGCAAGCAATAACAACGAGCGCTGCGCGGAAGCCTGAGGCAACCGCGCAGGGCATCACAAACTTCAACAACTGAAGAGTTCTCTCAACCTCCGCCTGACTGTGCGGGCGGGGATTGGCCGCTGCATGTCGGAAATCCAACCCTTCCCAGTCGCGGCACAATGACAGTTCAACCATGGAGCACTTTTAGAAAATGGCGAGAGATGGCAAGCAGATCAGGGTAGGTGTCGATATCGGCGGGACCTTCACCGACGTCGCGATGGAGGTCGGCATCGAGCTCCATTCGATCAAAGTGCTGACCGATCATTCCTTTCCGGAAAACGCGATCGTCAGGGGCATCCATCAGGTCGCCGAGGTGGCAGGGGTCGACCTCTGCGATATCGATACGATCATCCACGGCACCACGCTCGCCACGAATGCGCTGATCGAGCGGCGTGGGGCGAAGACGGCGTTCATCACCACCAAGGGCTTCCGCGACGTCATCGAGATGCGCACCGAAAGCCGGTTCGAACAATATGATCTCGACATTGTCCTGCCCGCGCCGCTGGTCGCCCGTAACGAGCGTTTCGTGCTCGATGAGCGCATAGGCGCGGATGGCTCCGTTCTCAAGGCGCTGGACCTCGCCGAAGTCGATGACCTTTGCGAACATATCGTTGCGGCGGGCTATGAGAGCGTGGCGATCGGCTTCATTCATTCCTACCTGAACGGCGCTCATGAAAAGATCGTGCGTGACCGTCTGCTGGCCAGGAAATCGGATATTGCGGTGTCGATCTCTTCGGAAGTCTCGCCGCAGATGCGTGAATTCCAGCGCTTCAATACTGTGTGCGCCAACGCTTTCGTCAAGCCGCTGATGGCGTCTTACCTCAACCGCCTCGTCGGCAGGTTGACGGAGGAGGGCACCCGCTGCCCGGTCTTCATGATCCATTCGGGTGGTGGCATTATCAGCGTGGAAAGCGCGGTCGAGTTTCCGGTACGCCTGCTGGAGTCAGGACCGGCCGGCGGTGCGATCTTCGCGGCTCATATCGCCGGCAGTTATGGCCTCGACCAGGTGCTGTCCTATGACATGGGTGGCACGACAGCCAAAATATGCCTGATCGAAGGCCAGACACCGAAGACGTCCAAAACATTCGAAGTTGCCCGCACCTATCGCTTCAAGAAGGGTAGCGGCATGCCGATTTCCATTCCGGTCATCGAAATGGTCGAGATCGGCGCCGGCGGTGGCTCCATCGCGACCATCGACAGCATGCGCCAGATCCGCGTCGGCCCGCACAGTGCGGGGTCCGAGCCGGGACCGGCCTGCTATGGCCGCGGCGGTGAAAACCCGACGGTAACGGACGCCGATCTCATCCTTGGCAGGCTCGATGCCGACGAGTTCGCAGGCGGTGCGATGAAACTCGACCGCCCGGCCTCGGACCGGGCCATGCAGCACGACCTTGCCGAAAAGCTCGGCACGGACGTTGCGACCGCCGCCTACGGCCTGAGCGAAATGGTCGATGAGAACATGAGCAATGCCGCCCGCATGCATGCGGTGGAGAACGGCAAGGAGCTCTCAGAGTACACCATGATCGCCTTTGGCGGCGCCGCGCCGATCCATGCCGCCCGGCTTTGCGAAAAGCTTGGCATGTCGGAACTGCTGATCCCACCGGGCGCCGGCGTCGGTTCGGCCATCGGCTTCCTGCGCGCACCGTTCGGGTTCGAGTCGGTTCGCAGTGCCTATAGCCGCCTCAGTCGTTTTGAAGCCGACGCGATCAATGCGACGATCTCGGAGCTTATCGTGGAAGCGACCTCGTTTGTCCGTTCCGGCGCTCCGGACGCCGATCCCGATCTCGAATGCACGGCCTACATGCGCTACGTCGGACAAGGCTGGGAGGTTCCGGTCACCATCGAAGTGCGGACCTATTCCGATGCAGACGGTATGCTGTTTCGCAAGCTTTTCGACGAGCAGTACGCAAAGTTTTTCGGTCGCATCATTGATGGTCTCGATGTCGAGATCGTTAGCTGGTCCCTGCGAGCGGCGTCCAAAGTTACGCCTCCGCAGAAAATCCGCAAAACCAGCAAGGCAGCCTCTTCTGTCGCCGCCCGCGGTACACGCGAAATCTTCGACGTGCAGGAAGGCAGCTTCCAGACGGCATCGGTCGTTTCGCGTCAGGACATGAAGCCGGGCGACTGGATCGCGGGCCCCGCCGTCATCACCGAACGCGAGACGTCGACCATCATCACGGCGAGCCGCGAAGTCATCATGCAGGCCGATGGCTGCCTGCTCGTGCGTATCAAGCAAGCCGCTTGAACGGAGGATTTCCCATGAAAACCAATGCACTTTCCGACGTCCACATGCAGATCATGTGGAACCGGCTGATCTCGGTCGTCGAGGAACAGGCGGTCACGCTCATTCGCACCGCCTTCAGCACCAGCGTGCGTGAATCGGGCGACTTGTCCGCCGGGGTCTTCAACCGCGGCGGCAAGATGATCGCCCAGGCCGTCACCGGAACGCCGGGCCACGTCAACGCGATGGCGGAAGCTGTCGGCCACTTCATCCGTGATATCGGTCCGGAGAATATCTTCGAGGGCGACGTCTACATCACCAACGATCCGTGGAAGGGCACCGGCCATCTGCACGATTTCACCGTCGTGTCGCCGAGCTTCCGCAAGGGCGCTCTCGTCGGCTATTTTGCCTGCACGGCGCATGTCGTGGATGTCGGCGGCCGCGGCTTTGGTCCCGATGCCAACGAGGTCTACGAGGAAGGCATCTTCGTTCCGATCATGAAGTTTGCCGAGCGCGGCGTGGTCAACAAGGACCTGGTGAACATTCTTCGCAACAATGTCCGCGAAAGCCATCAGGTGGTCGGCGATGTCTATTCGCTGGCGGCCTGCAACGAGATCGGCCATCGCCGCCTGATGGACATGATGGACGAGTTCGAACTCGCCGATCTGGAGAACCTTGCCGATTTCATCTTCAAGCGCAGTTATGATGCGACGCTTGAACGGTTGGCAACCCTGCCGAAAGGGACCTATTCGAACGTCATGCGTGTCGATGGTTACGGGTCGCCGATCGACATCGCCGTGCGCCTTGACGTGGCGGGCGACCACATCCTCGCAGATTTTGAGGGCACATCGCCCGCAAGCCCGAAGGGTATCAACTGCCCCCTGATCTATTCGGCGGCCTATGCCTGCTACGGCCTTAAGTGCTCGATCGCGCCGGAAATTCCGAACAACCATGCCTCGCTGCTGCCGTTCCGTGTGGTGGCGCCGCGAGACTGCATTCTCAATGCGCAGCACCCGGCTCCGGTTTCGGTGCGTCATGTGCTTGGGCACCTTGTTCCAGATGCGGTGCTCGGAGCGGTCCACAAAATGCTGCCGGGTCGCGTTCCCGCCGAAGGTGCGGGCGCGCTGTGGAATCTTCATGTCAGTGCGCGGCCACTGCAGGGAGAAGGCGCTCCGGCAGACGGAGGACAGCGTGCAGAAGTATTGCTGTTCAATAGCGGTGGCGCGGGCGCGCGCTCGAAACTCGACGGTCTGAACGCAACGGCCTTCCCGAGCGGCGTGCATTCCATGTCGATCGAGGCCACCGAGCATGTCGGTCCCGTGATCTTCTGGCGCAAGGAGTTGCGGGACGGTTCCGGCGGCGCAGGCCGGTTTCGCGGCGGTCTGGGCCAGGTCGTGGAGATTTCGCCAACGGCGGGGCATGAGATTTATTTCAACGCCATGTTCGATCGTGTCGACCACCCCGCACGGGGGCGCGAAGGCGGCGAGAACGGCGCGCCGGGCGCTGTGCTGCTCGATGACGGCACGGTGTTGTCGTCCAAGGGGCGTCAACATGTGCCGGCAGGGCGTCGGCTGATCCTGCAACTCCCTGGCGGCGGCGGGTATGGACCTGCCGATGACCGGGACGCCGCCGCCGCCCGGCGCGACCGTGATTTCGATTACGTGGTGACGAAGTGATCCCCCGGAGGCTGGGCGATGCGAGAGCTTCGTCCGGCCTCGAATACGCGAAATTTACAGGAAGATTGAGATGACTTTCGAGAACAGGCGGGCTGCCGGCATCAAGTCGTCGCCCAGCATGGCAATAGCCATGGCTGCCAGGAAACTGACAGCCGAGGGTCGGGACATTATAGACCTTTCCCTCGGTGAACCGGATTTTGAGCCGCCGGCTCATGTGACCGAAGCCGCCTGCTCGGCGATCCGCGCCGGCGGCATACGCTACGGTGCGCCCGCCGGCACAGAGGCGTTGCGAAGGGCAATTGTCGAGAAGTTCAAGACCGAGAACGGGCTGGAATACTCCGTCGATGAGGTGATGGTGGCAAATGGTGCCAAGCAGATCCTGTTCGATGTCTTTCTGGCAACGCTTGAGCCGGGCGATGAAGTCATCATTCCAACGCCCTGCTGGGTTTCCTACGGCGATATCGTTTCCCTGCACGGCGGTCAGCCGGTCTATGTTGCGTGCGGGCCGGACACGGGATTCAAGATCACGGCTGAAAAGCTTGAAGCCGCTATCACGCCGAAAACCCGCTGGCTGATGTTGAATTCTCCCTCCAATCCGACCGGCGCGATCTATTCGACCCATGATTATCGCGCTCTTGCCGCCGTGTTGGCCCGCCATCCCCATGTGCTGGTGGTTTCGGACGAAATCTACGAACATATCCTGTTGAATGACGTCGTCTTCGTCTCTTTTGGTCAAGCTTGCCCTGAACTTCGCGATCGCACGCTGATCGTCAACGGGGTCTCCAAAGCCTATGCGATGACCGGCTGGCGTGTCGGCTATGCGGCCGGCCCGAAGACGCTGATCGCTGCCTTGAACAAGATGCAATCGCAGAGCGTCTCTTCAGTCTCCACCGTCTCCCAGGCAGCCGCGCTTGCCGCACTGACCGGTGACCAGGCCTTTGTCCGTGACGCTGCGGGCATCTTTGCCGGACGCGCAAAGATCGTAGCGGATCGGCTTGCCGGCATCGCAGAGCTCGATTTCACCCCGCCGGAGGGGGCCTTCTATGCCTTCATCGGCGCAGGCAGGCTTCTAGGCCGCAAGACGTTGGCGGGGGAGCTTATCTCCGACGACACTGCTTTGGCCTCCCATCTGCTGCAGGAATTCGGCCTGTCCAGCGTGCCCGGAGCGGCGTTCGGCGCGCCCGGCTTCATCCGATTGTCGATCGCAGCCTCCAATCGCCAACTGGAGAGCGCCTGCGAACGCCTGTCTGCGATGGTGCAATCGCTCGCTGCCGGAAGGTAGCGCGGGCCCCAGGGCAAAATCATCACAGACATAGTCAACCAGGAAGGATGGGTCCGTCCCAGCTTCCCAAACAGGAGGGTAAAACCCATGAAAACAGAAGAACTGAAGCATGTCCTGGGAGCGGGTCTCCTTTCTTTCCCCGTGACACATTTCGATGCCGAAGGGAACTTCAACGCAAAAAGCTATGCCGAACACGTCGCTTGGCTGTCCAGCTTCGAGGCGGCCGCGCTTTTCGCGGCCGGGGGTACGGGCGAGTTCTTCTCGCTGACGCCGGAAGAGATTCCGCAAATCGTCCGCGTTGCCAAGGAAGCCGCGGGCAAGACGCCGATCGTTTCGGGATGCGGCTACGGGACCCGGGATGCAGTGGCGATCGCCAGGTCCGTCGAGAAAGCCGGCGCCGACGGCATCCTGCTGCTCCCGCATTACCTGATCGACGCTCCACAGGAAGGACTTTACCGGCATATCAAGGCTGTGTGCCAGGCAACCGGCATGGGCGTCATGGTCTACAACCGGGACAATTCCGTCCTTCAGGCGGATACGCTGGCCCGGCTTTGCGATGAATGCCCGAACCTCGTCGGTTTCAAGGACGGCACTGGCGACATCGGGCTCGTACGACAGATTACCGCCAAGATGGGCGATCGCCTCACCTATCTCGGCGGTATGCCCACGGCAGAACTGTTTGCCGAAGCCTATCTTGGCGCGGGCTTCACCACCTATTCCTCGGCCGTCTTCAACTTCGTCCCAGGTCTGGCAATCGAATTCTACAAGGCGCTGCGGGCGGGTGAGCGGACAAAATGCGAGACGATCCTCAACGAGTTCTTCTACCCGTTCATGGCCATTCGCAATCGTGCCAAGGGGTATGCGGTTTCGGCCGTCAAGGCCGGTGTGCGCTTGCAGGGTTTTGATGCCGGCTCCGTGCGTCCGCCATTAAAGGATCTCACTTCCGATGAGATGGGGATGATGGAAGCCCTGATCGGCAAATACAAGCGCTGATCGACCCGCTTGAAGTCGACAATGCTGTCTCCGAATTCGGACAGCATTGTTGCTTTAACAGCCGTTTCAGGTGTCCGATCATACAGCCAATCGTCAGCGTGCATGATGGCTCTGAAAACCCTCGGCTCGCACGATGCGCCGGCGATTCGCCACATCTGCCCGACAGCGATCATCTTCGTCCCCTGTACGGACGGCATTTCTCATAGCGAACCGGAATGATGTGAGCCGACATCCCGACGGCGGAGAAGCACCGCCTTCACAGCCTTGCTTGTTTCATTCAGGCAGATTACCGAAAAAGGCATTGACCGCCCAAGATATGATCTCGTGCGAGGTGTTGCTCTGCAGGCAACGCCTCGTTCCCTGCCAAAGGATAACCCTTCAACATCATTGCGGTTGGCGGCTCCGGCGCAACGCACTGCGTCGAACGATCACAGATACGGAGCGGACTGCTCCGTATCTGTCCGGATCTTGAAGCAACCGTGCAAAACACCCCTTAGAACAACGATCCCTGGCCGCCGCTCGTCTTGGCCGGTTTCGGCTGTGCCTTCCTCGGCCGACTTTCGCTCGATGGTCTGCTCCCGCCGGTTGCGACGGTCTGTACGTCGCCGTCACGGAAACGAAGCGCCAGCGCATCGCCGGAATGAACCGATGCGGCCAGTTTCACCGGATTGCCCGCTGCATCGAAAACGATGGCGAAGCCGCGTTCCAGCACGCTTTCATAGGAGAGCGTTCGCATCAGGCGCTCGAGCTCGCCGCTTCTGCGGTTCTGTTTTTCGAGAATGAGATGCACGGCCCGGTCGCGCCTGCGATCGAATTGGCCCAGCACATGATATGCCCGTTCGGCGTGGCGGCGGATCGGCTCGGGCGAGAGCCGTCCGGCAGGCACGGAAAAGCGGCTGCGCCGTTCGCGCAGATAGGCTTTGAGACAATTCGGCAGGCGGCTGGCCGTCGTTTCGGTCTGGCGCCGTCGCTCGGTGATGCGGCGCTGCAGGAGACGCGGCGACAATTGCCGTGCGTGACCGCCGAAACCCGTCCGCTTCTTCTGCGTGTTTGCCTGGAGCGCCCGTCCGAGGCGGGCGGCGGATTCGTCGAACCGCCGGCGCGACAGCGCCAGAAACTGATCGGCGGAGGGAAGGGCGCGGGAAAGCGCGCGCTGCGTCTGCCGCCGCTGGCTGAGAAAACGTGACATGCCCGACGACAATCTTGCCGCGAGCGAGGCGACCGTCGCCTGCAGATCGGCCTTCACCGGAACCGCCATTTCGGCGGCCCCCGTCGGCGTCGGCGCACGAATATCGGCGGCAAGGTCGATCAGCGTCCAATCCGTTTCATGTCCCACCGCCGAGATGACGGGAATATCGGAGGCGGCGACCGTCCGCACGACGATTTCATCGTTGAAGCCCCAGAGATCCTCCAGGCTCCCGCCGCCGCGCGCGACGATCAGCACATCCGGCCGGGGAAGGGGACCATCCGGCTGAAGCGCATTGAAGCCGCTGATGGCGGCCGCGACCTCCGGCCCCGAGGTGTCGCCCTGGACCCGGACCGGCCAGACGATGACATGGAGGGGGAAGCGGTCGGTGATGCGGTGGATGATGTCGCGGATGACCGCGCCGGTCGGCGAGGTGATGACGCCGATGACGCGCGGCATATAGGGCAAAAGCTGCTTGGCCGCGGCATCGAACAGGCCTTCGGCGGCGAGCTTGCGCTTGCGCTCTTCGAGAAGCGCCATCAGCGCGCCGGCTCCCGCCGGCTCCATCTGCTCGATGACGATCTGGTATTTCGACGAGCCGGAATAGGTGGTGAGCTTGCCGGTGGCGATCACCTCCATGCCTTCCTCGGGCAGGAAGCGCATCCGGCTCATGCTGCCGCGCCAGATCACCGCCTCGATGCGCGCCCGGTCGTCCTTGAGCGAGAAATAGGCGTGGCCCGAGGAATGCGGCCCGCGATAGCCGGAAATTTCCCCGCGCACCCGGACATGGCCGAAAGCGTCCTCGACCGTGCGCTTCAGCGCGCCGGAAATCTCGGAGACGGTATATTCGGCGACGTTCGAGGTCGAATCGGGCGTATCGTTCATATCTTTATAGGGGCTCTCCCGGTCCGGAAGGTCAATAGTGAGATCCCATCATTAACATTGATGCAATCTTCACATGAATTCAATGGACGTGATAGGTTTGCCGCGCGATATGGACCATATGCCGACTGACACAACAGCAGATCCCATCGATTTGAAACAAGCCATTCGCCTGCAGGACCGTGCTTTCGAGCCTTTCGATTATGGGCTCTACGCAATGACGGTCTTTGCCTGGAGCCTCTCGTGGTATGCGCTGAGCGTTCAGGCGGGAAGCGGCGTTGCCAATGAGGTCAACATCGTCTGGCGCTTCCTCATTGCGGCGCTCATCATGTTGGTCTGGGCGGTGGTCTCCAAACAGCGCTTGAAATTCGCTTTGCGTGATCATCTGGGCTTCGCCGCGCTCGGCGTTCTGCTTTTTTCCTCGAATTTCCTGCTCTTCTATTATGGCGCCCAATATCTGGTGAGCGGTCTTCTCTCGGTCGTCTTCTCGCTTGCCTCCATCATCAATCTGGTGCTCTCGACGGTGGTCATGCGCGAACCGCCATCATCACGGACGCTGATCGGCGGGCTGATGGGCTTCGGCGGCATTGCCTTGATGTTCCTGCCGGAAATGCAGGCGCACGGCTTTACCGGCAAGACCCTGGTCGGTCTTGGCCTGTGCATCGCCGGAACGCTCTGCTTCTGCACGGGAAACCTGATTTCCGCCCGGCTTCAGAAGCGCGGCCTGCCGCTGATCTCGATGAATGGCTGGGGCATGGTCTACGGCACCCTTTGGGCTGCATTTCTCGCCGTTGTTTTCGGCAAGCATTTCACCGTCGCGTGGACCGGCGAATATCTCGGCTCGCTGGTCTTCCTGGCGGTCGTCTCGACGGTGCTGGCCTTCTTCGCATATCTGACGCTTCTCGGCCGCATCGGCTCCGCCCGCGCCGGCTACGCGACGGTGATGTTTCCGGTCTTCGCGCTGATCGTCTCGACCATCCTCGAGGGCTACCAATGGACAGTGCTTGCCGTCGCCGGCCTGCTTTTGGTACTCGCCGGCAATCTTTTCGTCATCCGCGGAAAGAGATAAGCAAGTCCAGGAAAGGTGGAAGGCTTACCACCCCGGCACGAGCTCGCTCGAGCGCACTCGCCGCGTGCGCACATTGGTGGTGAGCTGCGTGATGTCCGATGTGGCGAGGCCCGCCTGCGCGGGCGAGGAGATATTGTCGAGGCTTTCGATGATATGCTGCGCCAGCGCGTCGATGATGGCGGTCTGCTTGCTGTGGCCGCGCATGATGCCGATCCCGAATTCCGGCAGCTTGCCGAAGCCTTCCGGTTCACCCAGGACCCGCATTCCGGGGCGCAGCGCGCATTCCGGCAGGATGGAAACGGCAAGGCCGGAAAGCACCGCAGCCGCCAGGACGGTTGCCGACCAGCTGGTAAAGAGGATGCGATAATCCCGCCCCGCCGTATCGAGCACGTCGGTCGCCGAACGCCGCCATATGCAGGTCGGGCGCCCCACGGCAAGCGGCAGCACTGCCTGCTCGTGGACGGCATGGTTTGCCGATGTGACCCAGAGCAGCGGCTCGCTGCGCACCACTTCCGAACGGCGCTTGTCGTCGCATTGGGTGACCAGCGCGATATCGAGCGTTCCCCGCCTTATCATCTCGTCGAGATTGACGGTCGGCTCGCACACGACTGACAGTTCGACGCGGGGATTGGAGCGGGCGAACCGCGCCATGATCTCCGGCAGGAAACGGTCTGCATAATCGTCCGGCGTGCCGATGCGGACATGGCCTTCGAGCTGCGTGTCGTCGAAGGCGGCAACGGTCTCGCTGTTCAGATGGATCATCCGCCTGGCATAGATGAGAAGCCGCTCGCCATCTTCCGTCAGCCGGTTGGTGCGCCCGTCGCGCTCGAACAGCGGCTTGCCGATCCGCTCTTCCAGCCGCCGCATCTGCATCGAAACGGCCGACTGGGTCTTGAACACCACGTTCGCCGCCCGGGTGAAGCTGCCGGAATCGGCAATGGCGATGAAGGTCTGCAACTGATCGAGATCGAGCGGGGCGGTCATGAGCTTATCCATCATCAATATTGAACAATAACATTAGAAACATTCGTTTGAATAATCAATAAGCCTGCCTCATAACATCCATGTTCACGAAAAAGGCGCGCAGCTTCGAAAAAAAGCTGCGCAACGAGCGTGCGGAAATGCTTTCCGTGCGGTGGATTTTCTTATGCTCACGCGCCCCAAGGAGAACGGCGATGACGACGATAAAGACGACGACCGTGAAGTTGCCTGCCGCGACCGGTTTTGCTGCGATGATGACGCAGACGGCCACGCACGCCTTCAATATGGTGGTGAAGTTTTTCGTCGTGCGCCGAAACCGTGCGGCGATCCTCGGATTGGGCGATTTGGACGATCACATGCTGAAGGATATCGGCATCAGCCGCTCCGATCTACACGCGGTTCTCGGTTATTCCTATCTGGATGACCCGAGCAGCGCGCTCGGAGACCTGGCTGATGCCCGCGTCCGGCAGCAGGCGGTTCGCAGCATTTCGCTCTAAGCATGTCGCCCGAAAGTGGGAACCGGTTTCGGGATAACGACATGCGTCAAAGACAAAGTTCCCAAGGCAGGCGGCCACCCCATTCACAAGCCGGATCCCCTCCCGGCTTCGCCTGCCACCTGCCCGGCCGTGCTTTCACGGCCGGGCTTTTTTATGGTGAATAGGGAATTGTGAAATAGTAATATTGAACAGGAGTTGGCGGATAGCACCCTTTTCCATTCACCATTCACCATTCACCATTCACCATTCACTAATAAGCATACTCAAGGAAGATCGGCTCGATGGAGCTGCCCCAGACGCTATGATACTGGCTCAGCATCTTCTCGGCATCCGTCGTGCCGCGCGCGACGATTTCCTCGAGCGGCGCCAGATAATGGGTCTCGTCGAAGCCGTCGCTGTTGAGGCGATTGCGGTTTTTCAGGCCGAGATGTGAAATCTCCAGCGTTTCACGGGCGATATCGCGCACGGCGCGATTGCGGAAAATGGCGTTGAGCCCTTGCGCCGGCACCGCATCGCGCAGCTCCTGCACCTCTTCATATTGCCAGTCGCGGGTCAGATCCTCGGCGGCATTGAGCGCTTCGGCATCATAGAGCAGGCCCACCCAATAGGCGGGCAGCGCGCAGATGCGCCGCCACGGTCCGCCGTCGGCGCCGCGCATTTCGAGAAAACGCTTCAGCCGCACTTCCGGGAAAAGCGTCGAGAGATGATTGGCCCAGTCGCCCATATTCGGCATGCCATCAGGCACCTCGTCGCGCAAAGCGCCATTCATGAACTGGCGGAACGTCACATGCGTGGCGTCGTAATACTGCCCCTCGCGCAGGACGAAATACATCGGCACGTCGAGCGCCCAATCGACATAATCGGCAAAACCGAAATCCGGCGAGAAGACGAAGGGCAGAACGCCGGAACGCTGGTTGTCCGTATCGCGCCAGATATTCGAGCGCCATGATTGCAGGCCGTTCGGCTTGCTCTCGGTGAAGGGGGAACTGGCGAACAGCGCCGTCGCGATCGATTGCAGCTTCATCGAAACCTGCATCTTGCGGCGCATGTCGGTTTCCGACGCGAAATCGAGATTAACCTGGATCGTGCAGGTGCGGTACATCATGTCGAGACCCTCATGCCCGACCTTGGGCATGTAGTTCGTCATGATCTTATAGCGCGATTTCGGCATGATTGGCGTTTCCGCCAGCGTCCATTTCGGGCTGCCGCCCGTGCCGAGGAAGCGAATGCCGAGATGATCGGCGATCTGGCGCACCTGGGACAGATGGGCATTCACCTCGCGGCAGGTCTGGTGGATGGTCGAAAGCGGCGCGCCGGAAAGTTCGAACTGGCCACCCGGCTCGAGCGAGATCGCGCCTTGTCCGGTCGGCTCTACAAGGCCGATGATATTGCCTTCGTCGATGATGGGATCCCAGCCGAGCTTGACCCGCATCCCTTCGAGAATGGCGCGGATGCCGCGTGGGCCTTCATAGGGGACGGGGCTGTTGTCGGCGGTGTAGAACGGAAATTTCTCGTGTTCGGTGCCGATGCGCCATTGCTCTGCCGGCTTGTTGCCCGCCGCCAGGTAGGACACCAGTTCGTCCGTTGAGGTGATCGACGTTTCATCCGTGGTGTCGCGCGCCATGCCCTGCCGTTTCTCTAAACCCCTGACTCTTTGGTTGGTGATTGGACGGTTTTGTCAAACTGCGCAAGTGAATTCCTTTTATGCGTCGATCAAGGCAAATTGATTATTAGGGGAGTAGGAGAGTAAGGGAATAAGTGAGTAAGGGGGAGGGCACGCTTGTAATAAGAACATATTCCCCTATTCCCGTACTCCCCTAAAATTCCAGTCGCCGATCGTGGCCTGCACCAATGCCAGCGCCGCCACGGCCGCTGTGTCGGCGCGCAGGATGCGGGGACCGAGCGGAATGGCGGTGACGAAGGGCCGGCGGTGCAACACGCTACGCTCTTCCTCGGAAAACCCACCCTCCGGGCCGATGATGAGGCCGAGCGGTCCCGGCCCGAGCGATTGCAGAAGCGGCAGGGGATTATCCGTCTCATGCCCCTCGTCGCAGAAGATCAGGCGGCGGGACGGTTCCCAATCATCGAGCAGCCGGTCGAGTTTCACCGCCTCGCGGCATTCGGCAAGGCTCAGCACGCCGCATTGTTCGGCGGCTTCCACCGCATTGGCGCGGATGCGCTCGATGCCGATCTTCGGAACCTGCGTGTGCTGGGTGATGACGGGCTGCAGCACGCCAGCGCCCATCTCGACCGCCTTCTGCACCAGATAATCCAGCCGCCCCTGCTTCAACGGCGCGAAACAATAGACGAGATCCGGGTGCTCCGTCTGCGGCCGCGTTTCTTCCAGCACGTCGAGCCCGACGCGCTTTTTACCTTCGACGCGAAGCCTGGCTTTCCACTCGCCGTCGCGGCCGTTGAAGAGGAGAATTTCATTGCCGTCCTTCATCCGCAACACATTGGCGAGATAATGGGCGGCCTCGGCTGGAGGCGATATCTGCTCGCCGCCGCCAAGCGGGGCATCGATGAACAGTCTGTGCATTCTATAATTCGCGCGCATGGATTCATCGATGGCAGAGCAGGGGCCATGCGGTCAAGTCAGGCCTCTTTTGGACCGGTCTGCCGCGTGCTATAAACGGCCCGGCCGCGGATGTCGCCGGCATGGCGCTCGCCCGCGCCTGGGTGCGGCAGGTTTAGCCACACGGAAACGTTGCTCTCCTGCCACAGGGGTCGGTCAAAGCCCTCCAATTTGTGGAAATCTAAAATCCAACCCTCACCGTTCAGTTGTCTGTAACGAATTGCGGGTGTACTTGGCTGACGCACCGGCGGCGACCTGATGATCCGGATATTCAACCGGGCGCATTCTTCGCCGCAATGACAATACTGAAGTTTGTGGAGACGTTAGAAATGACTGCCAAGAGCGCCACGCTCCTCACCGTTCTCATGATCTCTGCCATCCTGTTCATGGCCACCGGCATCTTTTCGGTCGATGCGGGCAATAATCAGGTATCAAGCGACGGATATGGCATCTCGTCCGACTTTCATTGATCTCTGATCTCTATGAACTCATGATCGCGCTTCGATGAAGCGCTTGGCCCGACCGTCGATGACGATGGCGCTGAGCCGGCCCGAATGCCAGGCAAAAGTATCGAGATTGACCCTGTTGGATCTCACATCGACTGCCTCAAGCGGCGTATGGCCATGGATGACCACCTTCTCGAACGGCTCCGTCCAGTCGAGAAATTCACGCCTTATCCAGATCAGATCGTCGGGATCCTGCCTGTCGAGCGCGATACCCGGCCTGATACCTGCGTGACAAAAGAAGAAATCGCCGAAGATAAGAGCGCGCGGCAAATGTTTGAGAAATGCGACATGCGCCTGCGGCACGGCACTGACCAACGCGACATAGCCTTGATCGACCGAATCAGGATCGTTGAAATCGATCTCCACGCCGTAGGAAAGCGCCGTTTCGCGCCCGCCATTATTGGCAAAGACGCCGTCTGGCTCGGCAAGTGCCAGGAAGTCCAGAAAACTCACCTCGTGGTTCCCGGCGAGGATCAGATTGCGGTCGTCTTTTTCCCGCGCATCGATCAGGAAATCCAGAACGGCCTTTGAAGCCGGGCCGCGATCGACATAATCGCCCAGATGCACGATCCGCCAGTCGTGAACGGGATTGTCGGCGAGATCGGCGCGGATCAGCCCGTGCATTCTGGCCAAGAGATCCGCCCGCCCGTGAACGTCGCCAATGGCGTAAAGGCGAAGGCCCTCAGGCCCCGCTGCTTCGGGAAGTGTGACTGACTTCATGAGTCCTGACTTGTGCTGGCGTGCCCCGTAATGGGACTGGGATGGGGAACGCCGGAACTGCGTTGGGTGAGCCGCAGGCGCGAGACCTGCTGCCATGAATAGCTAAGCTCGGCATCGTGCATGGCACGCTCGATGAAATCAATATGCGCCTCCACCGCCTTGCGCGCAGCCGAGGGATCGCCGCCGATCACGGCATTGAAAATGGCACGGTGCTGCGCCAAAAGCATCCCGCGCGCGCCGGGAAAGCCATAGATCAGCGCGCGGTTGTAGAATACGCCGTCGGCCAGGAGCCTGTAACAGGATCGCAGCGTGTGCAGGAGCACGATATTATGCGCACACTCGCCGATCGCATTATGGAATTCGACATCGAGATGGGCTTCTTCCGCGAAATCGTCCTTGCCATGGGCGGCTTCCATCGCATCCATGATCCGCGTCAGAAGCGCCTTGTCGTCCGCCGTCGCACGCTTTGCTGCGAACTCGGCGGCAATGCTCTCGATTTCACGGCGATATTCGAGATAATCGGCGGTCGCCTTGCGGTGGCTGGCGATCAGTTCGATGATCGGCCGGGTGAAGACCTGCCCGATCACATCGGCGACGAAGGTGCCGCCGCCATGGCGCGTGACAAGAAGGCCGCGGCTCTCCAGTCTTTTCAGCGCTTCCCGCAGGATCGGCCGCGAAATGTCGAACTGCCGCGCCAGTTCACGTTCGCCAGGCAGGCGGTCGCCGACCCGCAATATGCCTTCCAGGATCAAAAGCTCGATCTGGCTGACGACATCGTCCGCCGTGCGCGAAGGCTCGATTCTGGAAAATATCTGCTCGCCCATGCAATTTCGCCAAACAATCCCGTGAGCGGGCAGAGTAGCGGTATCAGGCAAAAGTGGTCAATTGTTTTGTCCAGTTCGTACGCACTGTCCCGGGTGTTCATGGCGCGGCGAACGCTTTTTTGAGATTTTATCGGCATGGTGGCGAAATGAGCACCTGGAAGACGTCCGCGACATATCTGGCGAAACATGCCGTCATTCGCGCCGGGATGGAGGCGGTGGCGCTGACGCGCGCCGGGCGGTTCCTGCCCAATGCCGCGGGACGCGGGGTGATCTTCACGCTTCATCACGTGCGGCCGCCAACGGAACCATCCTTCAGGCCCAACGCGCATCTCTCGGTGACACCGCATTTTCTCCGGCAGGCGATCGAGACAGCCCTGGAAGCCGGGTTGGTACCGGCCCATCTGCACGACCTACCGCGGCTTCTGGCTGATCGCGACGATACACGCCGCTTCGTCTCGTTCACGCTCGATGACGGCTATCGCGATAATATCGAATATGCCGCGCCGATATTCCGCCAGTTCGCCATGCCCTATACGATCTTCATCACCAGGGGTTTCATTGAACGCAAACGGACGATCTGGTGGGAGACGGCGCAAGCCCTGCTCGGCAAGGTTTCATCTTTCACATTCGATTTCGGATCGGGGCTGGAGAGGGTGGCGAGCGCCACGCCGGCGCAAAGACATCACGCCTTTGCCCGGCTCGCGCGCTTCGTCCAGGCGGCGGATGAGGACGAGGCGGTGGCGCATATCGATGCTGCCGCGCGCGATAACGGCATCGATCCGGTGGCGATCGTCGACGATCTGGTGATGACTGGGGACGAATTGCGTGCGCTTGCCACAGATCCGCTGTTCCGCGCCGGCGCGCACACGCTCACCCATGTCAATCTCGCGCGTGTCGATGAGGCGCGGCTGGTGCGCGAGATCGGCCAATCCGCAGACGCCGTTGCTGAATGGTGCGGCTATCGCCCCGAAAGCTTCTGCTACCCCTACGGCACGCGAGACGCGGTGAGCGAGCAGACGCAAACGGCTGTCGTCGACGCCGGCTTCGCGCTGGCCGTGACGACCCGGCCGGGCGTGTTGCGCACACGCGATCCCGATACCCCGGCGCTCTTTCCCCGCGTTTCGCTCAACGGCCATTACCAGAAGAAGCGCTATGTCGAAGCGCTCCTCTCCGGCATTCCCTTTATCGGCTGAGCTCCGCCTTAGGCGGTTTTTCCCAATAGGGCACGGGACCATAGAGATCGGCGAGATAGTCGATGAAAAGCCGTACCTTGGCCGGCAGGAACTGGCGCGAGGGATAGACGGCGTGGATCGCCACCTTGCGCGTCGCTGTATAGTCCGGCAGCACCTGGACGAGCTTGGCCGCCGCCAGTTCCGGGCCGATATCCCAGGTCGAACGCTGGGCAATGCCGAGGCCGCCCAGAACCGCCTCGCGCACCACTTCGCTGGAATTGGTCTGCAACGGCCCGGCGGGGCGAAGCGTTACCGGGCCGTCCGGACCTTCGAGCCGCCAGGGATCATTGTTGTGCGGCGCAAGGCAGACGTGATTTTCCAGGTCAGTGAAATCCCCGGGGCTTCCGTGCTCCTCGATATAGCGCGGCGCGGCGACGAGGATGCGGCGCACCGGAGCGAGCCGTCGCGCCACAAGGCTCGAATCGGAGAGTTCGGCGATGCGGATCGCCAGATCATAGCCTTCGCCGACGATATCGACGATCTCGTCGGTCAGCATCATGTTGATGGAAAGATCTGAATTGGCCCGCATGAAGGGTTCGAGATGGGGCGCGATATGCATTCGTCCAAAGGTCGTCGGCGCGGAAATCTTCAGCGTGCCGCGCGCGTCAGCAGAGCGGCGCGAGACGAAGCTCTCCGCCTCCTCGACGCCCGACAGGATCGCCAGCACGCGCTCGTAATAGCCCTGGCCCGCCTCGGTGAGCGCGATCTGCCGTGTCGTGCGCTGGAGAAGCCGGGTGCCGAGGCGATCCTCCAGCCGCCGCAGCCGTTTCGAGACGACGGCGGGAGAAAGCCCCAGTTCCCGACCGGCCGCAGACATGCTGCCGCTCGATACCACCCGGGCGAAAATCTCCATATCTGCCAGATTGCTCATCATGCGTGTGTCAGGCCTCAAAAAGCCGCCAAGGGCCTATTGCCGGAAATCGGCTCGTCATGTTCTTACTACACCGCGCTATCCGTGGAAATCATCGCCTTCGAACCGCCGGATGCGTCTTTCATTCATTCCTTGAGGGAAAAACGCCTTCAACGATGCTGCGCCAGTTTGGAGCATTTACAAGTTTGTGCGCTGACAGGTAAACTGTTTTTACCACTTTGCTCATTCGGGAGAGACCATGTCCGGACTGACGATGCCGAAAGCAGACAGCAACACGCTGTCGCGACGCGCTGAGATCGTCGCCGATTTGCGCGATATCGTGCCGGGCGAGGGCGTGGTCGATGTGACCAATGAAATGCGCGCCTTCGAATCCGACGGGCTGACCGCATATCGGCAATTGCCGCTGGTCGTCGTCCTGCCGCAAACCGTGGCCCAGGTTGCGCGTATTCTTGGATATTGCCACGCCAACGACATTCGCGTCGTGCCGCGCGGTTCCGGCACCTCGCTTTCCGGAGGCGCGCTGCCGCTGGAGGACGCCGTTCTCCTCGTCATGTCGCGCTTCAACCGTATTCTGGAGATCGACTATGCCAACCGCGTCGCGGTGGTCCAGCCGGGTGTGACCAATCTCGGCATCACCCGCGCCGTCGAGCACGAGGGCTTCTATTATGCGCCCGATCCCTCCTCGCAGATCGCCTGCTCCATCGGCGGCAATGTCGCGGAGAATTCCGGCGGCGTGCATTGCCTGAAATACGGCCTGACCGCCAACAATGTGCTCGGCATCGAAATGGTGCTGATCAGTGGCGAGGTGATCCGGCTGGGCGGCAAGCATCTCGATAGCGAGGGCTATGATCTACTCGGCCTGATGACCGGTTCCGAAGGGCTGCTCGGCGTCGTCACGGAAGTCACCGTCCGCATCCTGCAGAAGCCGGAGACGGCGCGCGCCGTTCTCATCGGCTTCCCCACCAGCGAGGCGGCGGGGCAGTGCGTCGCCGACATCATCGGCGCCGGCATCATTCCGGGCGGCATGGAAATGATGGACCGGCCCGCCATCCACGCCGCGGAGGATTTCGTCCATGCCGGCTACCCCCTGGATGTCGAGGCGCTTTTGATCGTCGAACTGGATGGTCCCGAGATCGAGGTCGATCATCTCATCGCGATGGTCGAGGCCATCGCAGGCAAGAACGGCGCCACCACCTGCATCGTCTCGCAATCGGAAGAAGAGCGCATGGCGTTCTGGGCTGGGCGCAAGGCCGCCTTTCCTGCGGTCGGGCGCATCTCGCCCGATTATTACTGCATGGATGGCACCATCCCGCGCAAGGAACTGCCGAAGGTGCTGGCCGGCATGCGCGAACTCTCGGAAAAATACGGCCTGCGCGTCGCCAATGTCTTCCACGCCGGCGACGGCAACCTGCATCCGCTCATTCTCTATGATGCGAACCTGCCCGGAGAGCTCGAAAAGGCCGAGGCCTTCGGCGCTGATATTCTCAGGCTTTGTGTGGCCGTCGGCGGTGTTCTGACCGGCGAGCACGGCGTCGGCGTCGAAAAGCGCGATCTGATGCCGGAAATGTTCAATGAGACGGATTTGAACCAGCAAATCCGCGTCAAATGTGCCTTCGATGAAAAGCACCTGCTCAACCCCGGCAAGGTATTCCCGCAACTCCACCGCTGCGCTGAACTGGGGCGGGTGCATGTCCATCGAGGGCAACTGGCATTTCCGGATATTCCGAGGTTTTGACCGTGGTCGCTATACGTTCTCACCCCCCTCTGTCCTGCCGGACATCTCCCCCACAAGGGGGGAGATTACGCCTTCATAAAGGTCGCCACCAATCGCAGACATTGAACTATAGGTCGTGTTGTTCGTGTCAGCCAATCTCCCCCCTTGTGGGGGAGATGTCCGGCAGGACAGAGGGGGGTGGGCCTGTTAAGTCCCCCACCAAAAGGGGCGCCAATTGACCACCTTCACCCCCACCACCGAGGAAGCCGTCCTCGAAACCGTTCAATGGGCGCTGTCGGAGGAAACCCCGGTGGAGGTGCTCGGCCACGGCTCCAAGCGCGGCATAGGCCGGCCCTTGCAGACCGAGCATACCATCGATCTCTCCCACCTCTCGGGCGTCACGCTTTATGAGCCGGAGGAACTGGTTCTCTCGGCAAAAGCCGGAACGCCGCTTGCCGAAATCGAGACACTGCTCGCCAAGCACGGCCAGTGCCTGCAATTCGAGCCGATGGATTACGGCCCGCTTCTGGGAGGAACGTCGGGCAGGGGCACGATCGGCGGTGTCCTCGCCGCAAATCTGAGTGGCCCAAGGCGGCTCAAGTCAGGCGCCGCCCGCGATCATATTCTGGGCGTGCGCGTCGTCTCGGGCAGGGGCGAGCTGTTCAAGTCCGGTGGCCGGGTGGTGAAGAATGTCACCGGCTACGATCTCTCCAAGGGCATGGCCGGCTCCTGGGGCACGCTCGGCATCCTGACCGAGGTGACCTTCAAGGTGCTGCCCGCGCCCGAGACCGAGACGACGCTGGCCATTCGCGGCCTCGATGACGAGGAGGCGGCGCGCGCCATGGCGATTGCGCTTGGGTCGAGCGGCGAGGTTTCGGCTGCAGCCCACCTGCCGGTAACCGTCACCGGCAAGGTCATCGACGGCGCGCTTGCAGGCGTTGCATCGACGCTGCTGCGGCTGGAAGGCTTTGCGCCCTCGGTGAAGGACCGCGCGGCGAAGCTAAAAGCGCTCCTGCACCCGGCGGGCGAGATCGAGGAAATCGCCGAAGCCCAATCGCGCCGCCTCTGGCGCGAGATACGCGATTGCCTGCCGTTCGCGGATGGTACTCAGCGTTGCATCTGGCGCGTCTCGATGGCGCCGATGGAGGCGCACAAGATGGCCGCCAATCTGCGTCTCGGAGCGGGCGTCGATGCATTCTACGATTGGCAGGGCGGCCTCGCCTGGCTGCGCATGGAGGCCGACCCGGAGCCACAGGCGCTCCGCCGCCTGATCGCCCATTTCGGCGGCGGCCACGCCACGCTGGTGCGCGCGCCCGCCGCAATGCGCGCCGTGATTGATGTGTTTGAGCCGCAACCGCCGGCCTTGGCGGCCTTATCACGGCGGTTGAAACAGCAGTTCGACCCGAAGGGGATACTCAATCCGGGGCGAATGGGAACCTAAACATGCAGACCAATTTCACATCAGAGCAATTGCGCGATCCGGTAATAGCGGAATCGGAAAAGATTTTACGCAAATGCGTTCATTGCGGCTTCTGCACGGCGACCTGCCCGACCTATGTGACGCTGGGCAATGAGCTCGACAGCCCGCGCGGGCGCATCTATCTCATCAAGGACATGCTGGAAAATGGCCGGGCCGCCGACGAGCAGATCGTCAAGCACATCGACCGCTGCCTCTCGTGCTTGGCTTGCGTGACCACATGCCCATCCGGTGTCGATTACATGCATCTGGTCGATCACGCCCGCGCCCATATCGAGAAGACCTACCGCCGCCCGTTGATGAACCGGCTGACCCGGGCGCTGCTCGCCTTCGTGCTGCCCTATCCCGCACGTTTCCGCGCAGCCCTGTCGGCGGCGAAACTAGGCCGCCCCTTCACGCGCCTGTTCAGGGTCATCCCGGGCCTCAAACCCGTGGCCGCGATGCTCGATATCGCGCCGCGTTCCGTGCCCGCCAGATCAGCCTTCGCCGAGGCCGGAACGCACAGGCCTGATGCCGCCACGCGCGGCCGCGTCGCCATATTGACCGGCTGCGCCCAGCCGGTGTTGAAACCCGGCATCAACGAGGCGACGATCAGGCTTCTCAACCGGTTCGGCATCGAAGTGGTGGTGCCGAAAGGCGAGGGCTGCTGCGGCTCGCTGGTGCATCACATGGGGCGCGAGGAACAGGCGCTCGATGAAGCCAGGCGCAATGTCGATGTCTGGACCCGCGAGATCGACAATGGCGGCCTCGATGCGATCATCATTACCGCCTCGGGTTGCGGCACGACGATCAAGGATTACGGCCATATGCTCCGCCTCGACCCGGCCTATCGCGACAAGGCGGCGAAGGTTTCAGTGCTGGCCAGGGATATCACGGAATATCTGGCGGAACTCGACCTGCCGGCGCCGGAAAGGCCCGGCGGCCTTACGGTCGCCTATCATTCCGCCTGTTCGATGCAGCACGGCCAGAAAATCACCCGCCAGCCGAAGGCGCTACTCGTGCGGGCGGGTTTCACGGTAAAGGAACCGGCGGAAGGGCATCTGTGCTGCGGTTCGGCCGGCACCTACAACATCATGCAATCGGAAATCGCGCAGCGCCTGCGTGACCGCAAGGTGAAGAATATCGAAGCGACGGGCGCCGATGTCATCGCCACCGGCAATATCGGATGCATCACCCAGATCGCGTCCGGCTCGAAGCTGCCGATCGTGCACACGGTCGAACTCATCGACTGGGCCTATGGCGGGCCGAAGCCCGCCGACCTGACGATAACGGAGAAAGACGCCGCCTGAAAGCCGCGGGCGTTCAGATACTATCCGGATGAGGCCCGATCCGGCCGTTGCTGCCGTTGAGGGCTGAAATCGCGTCATGGTCGCCCGATGACAGCTTGAAGCCGAAAACGTCGAAATTCTCCTGGATGCGTGATGGCGTCACGGATTTCGGGATGATGATATTGCCGATGTCGAGATGCCAGCGCAGGATGGTCTGCGCCACGGTCTTGCCGTGCTTCGCGGCGATCTGCTTCAGATCCGCATTTTCCAAAATCTTGCCTTGGCCGAGCGGGCTCCATGCCTCGGTGGCGATCCCCTTCTTCTCGTGAAAGACGCGCAGCTCGTCCTGCTGGAACTGCGGATGCAATTCGATCTGGTTGATCACCGGCGTCACGCCCGTTTCCGCAATCAGGCGCTGGAGGTCGGCAATCCGGAAATTCGACACGCCGATCGACTTCGCCCGGCCGTCCTCCTTGAGCTTGATGAAGGCGCGCCAGGTATCGAGGAAGCGGTCCTGCCCCGGCACCGGCCAATGGATCAGATAAAGATCGACATAATCGGTGCCGAGCCGCTTCAGGCTCGCGTCGAAGGCGCGGAATGTCGAATCATAGCCCTGATCGGCATTCCACAGCTTGGTCGTCAGATAGATGTCGCCGCGCGCCACGCCCGAAGCCTTCAGCGCCTTGCCGACGCCTTCCTCGTTTCCGTAGAACGTAGCGGTATCGATATGCCGGTAGCCTGTCTCCAGTGCCTGCCCGACGGCGGCGACGGCTTCGTCATTGCCGATCTGCCAGACGCCATAACCGAGTTGCGGTATCTCATTGCCGTCGTTCAGCTCTATCCTGGGTATGGTCATGGTTCATCCTTTGCTTATAGTCCCCGGCTTATTGTCCGGCTCTCGGGAGAGGCAAGGTTATCAGCCCTGGCGGGAGCCCCCAACTATTATTGGGAGCAGATACTATCGGGACCAGATATCGTTTAGAAGAATATCATCGGAAAAACTTGCACGGGGCAAGAGCAGCCATATTATCGATATGGCGTTTGCAGAGAAAAGAAAAAGGGCAGCGGCGTTCGCTCCGCTGCCCAGTTGTGACGCCCTTGCGGGCATCCCCTCTCTCCTTGGGTTTTTACATGACCACGACCTTGGTGCCGATTTTCACGCGCTCGTAGAGATCGGTGACGTCTTCGTTGCGCATGCGGATGCAGCCGGACGAGACCGCCGCGCCGATGGTCCAGGGCGCATTGGTGCCATGGATGCGGTAAAGCGTGGAGCCGAGATAAAGCGCGCGGGCGCCGAGCGGATTGGCCGGGCCGCCTTCCATGTGAACCGGCAGGACGCGGCCCTTCTTCTTTTCGCGCGCGATCATTTCCGCCGGCGGACGCCAGTCGGGCCATTGCGCCTTGCGCGTGATCGGGTGGGTGCCTCTCCAGCCGAAGCCCTCTTTGCCGACTCCGACGCCATAGCGCCGGGCCTTGCCGTTCGGCTCGATGAGATAGAGGAATTTCTGCGCCGTATCGACGACGATGGTGCCGGGCTTGTGCGGACCGTCATAGGCGACCGTCTGCGGCAGGAAGATCGGGTTCATCTGCCGCTGCCGCCGTTGCTCGACGGGACGTTGAGCCGGGCGCTGCGCCGGACGCCTGTAAACCACGTCGCGGTAGCGCGGCGGCTGATCTGCAACCATCCCAGGCGCGCGGCGCATTGCGGGGGTACGGCGCACGACGCGGCCCGTCGTGGGGGCCATGACGCGGGGTTTAGCTGCATATCGCGGCCGCTGCTGCAATTGCATCACCCATGGCGCGGTGAGGTCGGGGCTCAGCATGACCGGAGGCCTGCTGGCATAGCGGTCATTGGCCCATGCTCCGCCCGCGGAAAGCGCGGAGATGGTGATCGCCGTCACGGCGGTGATGAGAAGTAGATGGCGAGGTTTCATATCTTGTGCCATTGCCTTGGCCAGCCCTCGGCTCCTGACATGATGCTGTCAGGAGGGGGGTGGCAGTGTCGATGACGGGATTGTGGCCGAGCTTCAGAGTCGGAAAAGTGAATCGAATTCAATAAAATGCGATTCTTTTACAGAACCGTTTCTTGTGGTTAGCACCCGGTTTCGAATGCTGGTTAACATCGCCTGAACGGCGGGAAAAAGAAAAGTGGAATACGCATCATGACCGAGGAAACGCCCGTGAAAACGGGACTTATTGAAGGCGCGGACGGCAAGACGCGCTGTTTCTGGCCCGGCATCCTGCCCGACTATCTCCATTATCACGACCATGAATGGGGCAGGCCCGTTGCCGACGACCGGCGCCTGTTCGAAAAGATCTGTCTGGAGGGCTTCCAGTCGGGTCTGTCCTGGCTGACGATCTTGCGCAAGCGGGAAAATTTCCGCGAGGCTTTCGAAGGCTTCGATTTCGAGCGCGTCGCCCGCTTCGGCGAAAGCGATGTCGAGCGGCTTCTCGGCAATGCCGGGATCGTCCGCCATCGCGGCAAGATCGTCTCGGCCATCAACAATGCCAGACGCGCCATCGATCTGGCATCCGAGAAGGGCTCGCTTGCCGCCTATTTCTGGTCGTTCGAGCCTGATGCGGCGGAAAGGCCCGCCATCGTCGATTATCCGACGCTGACCGCCAATCCGACCAGCCCGACATCGATCCGCCTGTCGAAGGATCTGAAAAAGCGCGGCTGGAGCTTCGTCGGGCCGACGACGATGTATGCGCATATGCAGGCCATGGGCCTCGTCAACGATCATATCGAGGGCTGCTGCTGTCGCGCCGAGGTGGAGGCTATGCGGCTGAAATTCAAACGGCCGAGGTGAGGGGACATCTCCGGCTTTATTGAACCGGCCCGCAAAACCTGCGATAATTGCCGGAAATCGCGTGAGTTTCCCCGAGGTTTTCATGAGTATCGCATCGCTGTTGATTTTCGCCGGCACGCTGCTTGTCGCGGCGGGTTCGCCCGGACCGAGCATCGGTGCCCTGGTGGCCCGCGTCATCAGCCGCGGCTACAAGGACGTCCTGCCCTTCCTCCTCGCCATGTGGATCGGCGAGGCGATCTGGCTGTCGCTCGCCGTATGGGGGCTGGCAATGGTGGCGCAGACCTTCCATCTCGTCTTCACGATCATCAAATATGTCGGCGTCGCCTATCTTCTCTTCCTCGCATGGAAGATGTGGACGGCCCCTGTCGAGGTGCATGACGGCGCTCTGCCGAAGGAGAACTCTGCGGGAAAGCTGTTCGTGACCGGCCTCGCGGTGACGCTCGGCAACCCCAAGATCATGATGTTCTACATGGCGCTGCTGCCGACGATCATCGATCTTAGCCATGTCTCCGTTGTCGGCTGGGCCGAGCTGACGGGCGTCATGGTGCTGGTGCTGATCATTGTCGACCTGTTCTGGATCGTGCTCGCGGCACAGGCCAAGCGCTTTCTCAGGAGCACGCGCGCCATGCGCATCGCCAACCGCACCAGCGCCACCATGATGGCCGGCGCCGCGGCAGCCATCGCCACGCGATGAGGTTGTCATGGTTTAATTGAAAACGCTGTCGGGACAACGGCCTTTCTCCTGCCGTCATTCTCGGGCTTGTCCCGAGAATCTGCGACAAGGAAAAGAAAAGGAACTACCGTTCTGACAAATCATGCCGCTGTGGATTCTCGGGACAAGCCCGAGAATGACGGCCAGAGAGGAAGCTGTTTCAAGCTAGCTTCTGACAAACTCTAAAGCTTGCCAGGCTCCAGCCTCTACGCTAGGAACCGCCTTGTTGGATTTGTCGATCGACAATGATCGCCAAAATCTACAAAACCTACAAATTCCAGACATCGGACAAATGACATGGCGAACAAGGCTGACAAGGTGAAGGCACGGCTTCCGCGCGGGCTTGTCGACCGCCATGCCGCCGATATCCGCGCCACCGACAAGATGCTGGCGGCGATCCGCGAGGTCTATGAGCGCTACGGCTTCGACCCGGTGGAAACGCCGATGATCGAATATACCGATGCGCTGGGCAAGTTTCTGCCGGACCAGGACCGGCCGAACGAGGGCGTCTTCTCCTTTCAGGACGATGACGAGCAATGGCTGTCGCTGCGCTATGACCTGACCGCGCCGCTGGCGCGCCATGTGGCGGAAAATTTCAACGAGATCCAGCTTCCCTACCGCACTTATCGCGCCGGCTATGTCTTCCGCAACGAGAAGCCGGGCCCGGGCCGTTTCCGCCAGTTCATGCAGTTCGACGCCGATACGGTCGGCGCGCCTTCCGTATCGGCGGATGCCGAGATGTGCATGATGATGGCCGATGTCATGGAAGCCCTTGGCATTGCGCCCGGCGACTATGTAGTTCGTGTCAACAATCGCAAGGTGCTCGATGGCGTGATGGAAGCGGTCGGCGTCACGGATGAGGCGCAGAAGCTCACCATCCTGCGGGCCATCGACAAGCTCGACAAGTTCGGCGAGACGGGTGTGAAGCTGTTGCTCGGCCCTGGCCGTAAGGATGAAAGCGGCGATTTCACCAAGGGCGCGGGGCTCGACGAAGACCAGATCGAAAAACTGGTCGTGTTGTTCCGCACGCCCAACATAAACTGGCTGAGCAAACCATCCAACGACGCCACCATCGATACGTTCGAGAAATCACCCTTCTTCGTGAATTCCACGTTCAAGATCGGCGTTACTGAACTTCGGGAAATAGCGACACTGGTCGAGGCTGCCGGATATGGCACCGACCGTATCCGCATCGACCCCTCCATTGTCCGCGGCCTCGAATATTACACCGGCCCGGTCTTCGAAGTGGAATTGACCGCCGAGATCCCCAATGAGAAGGGCGAGATCGTGCGTTTCGGCTCGGTCGGTGGCGGCGGGCGCTATGATGGGCTCGTCTCGCGTTTCCGTGGCCAACCTGTTCCGGCGACGGGCTTCTCCATCGGCGTGTCGCGCCTGATGACGGCGCTGAAGAACCTGGGCAAGCTTGGCGAAGGTGATGTGCTTGCCCCCGTGCTCGTCACGGTGATGGACGGCGATATGGAAGCCATGGGCAGATATCAGGATTTCACCCAGAAACTCCGCTCAGCCGGCATTCGCGCCGAGATGTATCAGGGCAACTGGAAGAAATTCGGCAACCAGCTGAAATATGCCGACCGCCGCGGCGCACCGCTCGCCATCATCCAGGGTGGGGATGAACGGGCCAACGGCCAAGTTCAGATCAAGGATCTGATCGAGGGCAAGCGCCTTTCCGAGGAGATCGAAAGCAACGAGGAATGGCGCGCCAGCCGCCCCGCGCAAGTGACGGTGATGGAAGCTGACCTGGTGGCCGAAGTGCGCAAGATGCTCGACCAGCAGGCCGAGGATCGCGTTAGGGGGGCGTGACATTATGCTTGGTTTACCGGTGCTCACCCCCCTCTGCCCTGCCGGGCATCTCCCCCTCAAGGGGGGAGATTGGCTGGCACGACCCTCTTTGCCTATCCTGCAACGTCTGCGATTGGTGCCGAACGTCTATGAAGGCATAATCTCCCCCCTTGAGGGGGAGATGGCTGGCAAGCCAGAGGGGGGTGTGATCGTAAAGGCGCTCTGCAAGGATCTGCTCGCATGACCCCCTCCCGCCTTCCCGCTTTCGCCAAGGACCTCTCCGCATTTCTCTCCGGCCGCGATGCCGAGTTCGTCGATATCCCAGTCATCCAGCCTGCCGATCCGTTCCTCGACATGGCCGGCGAGGATCTGCGCCGGCGCATTTTTCTGACCGAGAACGAGAATGGCGACAGCCTTTGCCTGCGGCCCGAATTCACCATTCCGGTCTGCCGCAACCATATCGCGCTCAATGCCGCGACGCCGAAGCGCTATGCCTATCTTGGCGAGGTCTTCCGCCAGCGCCGCGAGGGCGATACCGAATTTTACCAGGCCGGCATCGAGGATCTGGGCGATGCCGATGAGGCGCACGCCGATGCCCGTTCGCTGGCCGACGGGCTTGCCTGCGTGCGGGCCGTGGCGCCCGATGCAGCCTTTGAGATCGTGCTCGGCGACCAGACGATGTTCGAGGCGGTGCTCGCTGCCCTTGGCCTGCCGCGCGGCTGGCAGAAGAAGCTGGCGCGCACCTTCGGCAATCCATCGCAGTTGAAGAGCCTGCTCGCCGGCCTCTCCTCACCGCGCGAGAATGGTGCGCTGCCAGAGCCGCTTGCCGGGCTCGTCGCCGCGGGCGATGAAGCCTCGCTTGCCGGCTTTCTCGAAACCGAGATGCGCGACGCCGGAATTTCGCCCGTCGCGGGCCGCACGCCCGCCGAGATCGCCCACCGTCTGGTCGAGAAAGAAAGCCTTGCTTCCATCAGGCTGCCGAAGGAAGCCTTTGCGGCGCTCGAAGCCTTTCTCGTCATCCGCGAACCGCTCGACCGCGCGCCGCAGCACCTCCGCGAGTTCGCCGCGCGAAACCAATTCGATCTCGGCGACGCGCTGAAGGCTTTCGCGGCGCGTGCCGACGCTATTAAAGCGGCTGGCATCGATCTCGGTCGCGTCCATTACGACGCGGCATTCGGCCGTCCGCTCGATTATTACACGGGTCTCGTCTATGAGATTCGCGCCGCTTCGGGCGACATGCCGGGGGCGATCGTCGGCGGCGGACGCTATGATCGGCTTTTGACGCTTCTCGGCGCGCCGAGCCCCATTCCCGGTGTCGGCTTCTCCATCTGGCTCGACCGGCTGGAAGACCTTGCGGAGAGGCCGCGATGACCGCCACATCGACAACCGTCACGCTGGCGCTTCCATCCAAGGGTCGCCTGAAGGAACAGGCCCTCGAAATCCTCGATAATGCCGGGCTGACGGTCGTTCTGCCGCAGGACCAGCGCAATTACCGGGCGCGGGTCGAAAATGTCGAAGGCATCGATATCCTGTTCCTGTCGGCCTCCGAGATCGCCCGGGAGCTCGGCTATGGCGGCGTCGATCTCGGCGTTACCGGCGAGGATTTGATCCGCGAGACGCTTGCCTCCGCCGATGAGCGCGTCGTCGTGGAAGCGCCGCTCGGCTTCGGCCATGCCGATGTCGTGGTGGCTGTGCCGGAGGTCTGGCACGATGTGACGACCATGGCCGATCTCGATGATGTCGCCGCCGATTTCCGTCAGCGTCACGGGCGCAGGCTCAGGATCGCCACGAAATATTGGCGCCTGACGCAGCAGTTCTTCTCGCAAAAGCACGGCATCCAGGTCTATCGCATCGTCGAAAGCCTCGGCGCGACCGAAGGCGCGCCCGCTGCCGGTTCCGCCGATATCATCGTCGATATCACCTCGACCGGCTCGACGCTCAAAGCCAATCGCCTCAAGGTGCTCGAAGACGGCATCATCCTGCGTTCGCAGGCCTGCCTGATTTCAGCCCGCCGCAGCGGTGGTAATGCGCGTGTCGCCGAAATCGCCGCCCGCATCCGCAACAGCCTGAAATCCTGATCCGGGCGAGGATATCATGCCGGTAATCATCCGAGACGAAGGGCCAGCCGACATTGCCGCGATCCATCGCGTGGTGGAGGCGGCTTTTCGCCAGTCCGTGGAGGCGGATCTGGTCGACCGGCTTCGCGCCGACGGCGACAGCGTGATTTCACTTGTCGCGGAGGAAGACGGGAAGATCGTCGGGCATATTCTCTTTTCGCCCATGTCCGCGCCCTTTCCGGCGCTCGGGCTGGCGCCAGTGTCCGTCCTGCCCGAAAGGCAGCACGCGGGCATCGGCAGCAAGCTTATCCGCGAAGGCCTGAAACGGGCGGAACGAGAGGGCTGCCGTGCTGTATTCGTTTTGGGCGAGCCGGAATATTACAGGCGTTTCGGCTTCGATCCCGCCTTGGCGGCAGGCTTCGCTTCAGCTTACGCCGGACCATATCTCATGGCGCTGCCCCTTAATGGGGAGATGCCCGCCGAAAAGGGCGGGATAGACTATGCCCCGGCCTTTGCGGCGCTGGGATAATACAAAAAGGCCGCGGAGATCGTCCGCGGCCTTCTCGACATTTGCGTCTTTTCGATCAGCCGCGCTTGGCGTCGATCGACAGCGCGCCGGCGCCGGCCGCCGCGAGCACGAAGAAGCCGCCGGCGATGGCGATGTTCTTCTGGAAGTTGATCATCTGCATCATGTCGGCAAAGTTCGTGTGGGCGATGAGAGCCGATGCGATGCTGAACAGGCCGAGCGCGATTGCCGCGATGCGGGTCTGGAAGCCGACGAGAACGGCAAGGCCGCCGAGAAGCTCGAGCAGGCCGACGAGGACCGCAACGATCGTCGGGGCCGGCAGGCCCATATTGGCGAAATAGCCGGCCGTGCCGCCAATGGCGGTCAGCTTGCTGAAGCCGGCGGGAATGAAGAGCGACGAGAGAAGAATACGGCCGAGTAGATTGCCGTATGGATTGCTGGAATAGGCAGAGGCTGACATGTAATTGTTCTCCGGATTGTGTTGCAAGGCAGATAGACAATTGCAGTTGTCAAGGAAAGCCGCATAATTCTCGACAGATCGTTCACTAATATGAAACGCGTTCTGCCTATTCCGGTGCGATCATCCGTTCCGGCCGAACGAGCTTGTCGTAATCCTCCGCCGAGACGAGCCCGCTGGCAAGCGCTTCCTCGCGCAAGGTCGTGCCTTGTCTGTGCGCCGTCTTGGCGATCTTGGCGGCATTGTCATAGCCGATCGCCGGCGCCAGCGCCGTCACGAGCATCAGCGAGCGTTCGAGAAGCTCCTTGATACGGACTTCGTCGGCCTCTGTCCCCTTGATGCAATTATCGGCGAAAGACACCATGGCGTCCGAGAGGATCCGGATCGATTGCAGCACGTTGAAGGCGATGACCGGCTTGAACACGTTGAGTTCGAAATGGCCCTGGCTCGCTGCAACGGTGACGGTGGTATGATTGCCGAAGACCTGTGTCGCCACCATGGTCAGCGCTTCGGCCTGGGTCGGGTTGACCTTGCCCGGCATGATCGATGACCCCGGCTCGTTTTCCGGCAGCTTGAGTTCGCCAAGGCCGGAGCGCGGGCCGGAACCGAGGAAGCGGATATCATTGGCGATCTTGAAGAGATCGGCGGCAAGCGCGTTGAGGCTGCCGTGGAAATTGGTGATGGCGCCGTGGCTGGCCAATGCCTCGAACTTGTTCGGCGCGGTCTTGAACGGCAGGCCGGTGATTTCCGAAACCACGTCGGCGAAGCCGGTGTCGAAACCCTGCGGCGCATTGAGGCCGGTTCCGACCGCCGTGCCGCCCTGGGCGAGCAGGAAGATGTCGGAAAGCGCTTCCTCGATGCGTTTGCGGCCATATTCGAGCGCGGCGCGATAACCGGAAAACTCCTGGCCGAGCGTCACGGGCGTGGCGTCCTGCGTATGCGTGCGGCCGATCTTGATGATATCGGCGAACGCCGCTTCCTTCTCCTTCAATGCCGCGATCAGATGATCGAGCGCGGGGTAGAGCCGGTTCGTCGTCTCGACGGCGGTCGCGATATGGATCGCAGTCGGGAAGCTGTCGTTCGACGACTGGCTCATATTGACATGATCGTTCGGGTGAACCGGCTTCTTGGAGCCGAGCGTCCCGCCCAGAAGCTCGATCGCCCGGTTGGAGATGACCTCGTTGGCATTCATGTTGGATTGCGTGCCCGAACCGGTCTGCCAGACGACCAGCGGAAAATGATCATCGAGCTTGCCTTCGATGACTTCCGCCGCCGCAACCGTGATGACGCGTCCGATCACCGGATCGAGCCTGCCGAGTGCGATATTGGTTTCCGCCGCCGCGCGTTTGACGATCCCCAGCGCATGGATCAGGGGCAGGGGCTGCCTCTCGCCGCCGATCTTGAAATTGTGCAGGGACCGCTCCGTCTGCGCTCCCCAATAACGATCCGAAGCCACTTCGATCGGGCCGAACGTATCGGTTTCCGTGCGTGTTCCTGCCATTCTCACTAATCTCCGTTTCTCATCACCATGTCGGGGAATATAGGCGTTTTGCAAGCCGTTTTGACGGGAACGCTCACGTGTCGTCCCCATTTTCGTTCTCGTCATCGTTCCCGGAGATCCATGCGGCAGGATCGATCTTCTTCTGCGTCCGGCTGTCGGTGAATATCCACCATCCGGTATCGGCTTCGTCCCAGTCGCCGCCTCCTGCCTTCAACTGCGCGAGCGAGTGATACCGCGCAACCGTTTCGTTTTCCCGCTCGTCATCGTCGGTCCATAAAACGATGATCTTGGTGCCGTTCATCGGCGCGGTGGAGATGGGAAGCTTCTTGCGCATGGACGTCTCCTGTTGATGTCAGGAGTTTACATAGCGCGAGAATGATCCGGAACAAAGCCGGGCATCCTGGGGAACACCCGGCTTTGTCTTAGAGTATGTCAGGACGAGCTCGAAACAGCTTCCCCTCTGGCCGTCATTCTCGGGCTTGTCCCGAGAATCTACGACGGTATGATCTGTCAGAACGGTAATTTCTTTTCCTATCCTTGTAGTAGATTCTCGGGACAAGCCCGAGAATGACGGCAGGAGAGGGGCATTGTCCTCTCACATAGTTCTCAGGCGTCGCGGGCGGCCTTGAGCGCCTTCGACCACCAGACGAGCTGGTCCAGCATGTTGGTCGCTGCGTCGGTCAGATGCGGGTAATCGCCAAGCTGCTTTTCGCCCTTCGCCACGGCGAGATATTCCGGGAAGAGGATATGCACGCCGGTCTTGACCGAGGCGGCCTGCATCTCGACGGCGATCAGCCGCAACTGCTCGACCGCGCGGGCGCCGCCGACACCGCCATAACCGACGAAGCCGAACGGTTTCTGAATCCATTCGCCCATATCGATGGCGTTTTTCAGCACGGCGGTCGGTCCATGATTGTATTCGGCGACGGTGAAGATGTAGCCGTCGAATTCACGCATCTTCTTCTTCCAGCGCTCCGCCGTTTCATTCTGGGGTTCGGTGGTGCGCTCCTCGCCCAGGAATGCCATGGGATAGTCGAGCAGATCGACCACTTCCACATCGATATCATCGCGTGCTGCCGCAAGCTCCGCGATCCATTTTGCCGGGGCGGGGGCGAAGCGCGATCCGCGCGTGCTGCCTATGATGACGGCGATCTTCAATTTTGCCATGAGTAATGAGCCTTTCTTCATGAAGGGTGGTAACCAAAAGAAACCGAGGTTATATATCGGGCCATGTTTCAGCGGCGCAAGGAGGCACTTTTTTGAAACCGGATCACTTCGAGGTAACCTCCGAATGTACGGCGGTAAATGAAATTCTGTCGCGTGTCGGCGACAAATGGACGGTGCTGGTCGTCAATTATCTAGGTAACCACCCGATGCGCTTCAACGAATTGCGGCGCACCGTATCGGGCATTTCGCAGAAGATGCTGACGACCACGTTGCGCGGGTTGGAACGCGACGGGTTCGTCACGCGCACGGTTTTCCCGACCATTCCGCCTCGTGTCGAATATGAACTGACGGATCTCGGGCGCGAGCTGCTTGTCCCGGTTCGTGCGTTGGGTGAATGGGCTATCGAGAACGAGGAGCGGGTCAGCGCGGCACGCAAGCGATTCGATGCCGCCCGAGGCGCAGCACAAGAGCCGTTCCGGCCCGCCGGAAGCATGAGCGAAGCCGCTGAATGAAATAAGGGAGGGGACGTTCTGAGGGGGGGTGGAAAGGCGGATGTTGATCCGCCTTTCCGGTTGCCTGAGACAGGACTTCCCTAAAGCGGGGGCAATCGGAAGTCCATCTTGTTCGGCAAGCCCCTGCCGAGCGGTTGACCATGTTTGCCGAAGCCAGTCAATCAGAACTTTCTAACAGAAGAGGTCGGTTAACAGCCGATATCGGCGTATGGTTAAGGCTTTCTTACGCCGAAGGGATAGGTGGTTCCGGCAACCGGCCATTGTGGCATGCAAGAGGCATTGCCACACAAAGAAAGAAAAAGACGGGCACGAAGCCCGCCTTTCCTATTCCGGAAACAGGACTTCTTAGAAGTCCATGCCGCCCATACCGCCCATGCCGCCGCCCGGCATTGCAGGCATTGCGGATTCCTTCTTCGGAAGCTCGGCGATCATGGCTTCGGTCGTGACCAGCAGGCCGGCAACCGATGCAGCGTTCTGGAGAGCCGTGCGAACGACCTTGACCGGATCGACGATGCCAAGTGCGATCAGATCGCCATATTTGCCAGTCGCCGTGTCGTAGCCGTAGGTGTCCTGCTTGTTCTCGAGGATCTTGCCGACAACGATCGAAGCTTCGTCGCCCGCATTCGTGGCGATCTGGCGGGCCGGAGCCTGCAGGGCGCGACGGACGATGTTGATGCCGGCCTCCTGATCGGCATTGATGCCCTTGACGGTGATCGCAGCCGAAGCACGCAGCAGAGCCGTGCCGCCGCCGGCAACGATACCTTCTTCAACGGCCGCGCGGGTCGCATTGAGGGCGTCGTCGACGCGGTCCTTCTTTTCCTTCACTTCGACTTCCGTCGCACCGCCGACGCGGATCACGGCGACACCGCCAGCAAGCTTGGCAAGACGCTCCTGCAGCTTTTCCTTGTCGTAGTCCGAAGTGGTCTCTTCGATCTGCGCCTTGATCTGGTTGACGCGAGCGGTGATCTCGGCCTTCTGGCCGGCGCCGTCGACGATCGTGGTGTTTTCCTTGGTGATCGACACCTTCTTGGCGCGGCCCAGCATGTCGAGCGTAACGCTCTCCAGCTTGATGCCGAGATCTTCGGAGATCACCTGACCACCGGTGAGGATGGCGAGGTCTTCGAGCATGGCCTTGCGGCGGTCGCCGAAGCCGGGAGCCTTCACGGCGGCGATCTTCAGGCCGCCGCGCAGCTTGTTGACGACGAGCGTGGCAAGAGCCTCGCCCTCGACGTCTTCAGCAACGATGACGAGCGGCTTGGAGGACTGGACGACAGCTTCGAGAACCGGCAGAAGAGCCTGAAGGTTCGAGAGCTTCTTCTCGTGCAGGAGGATGTAGGCGTCCTCGAGATCGGCCACCATCTTTTCCGGATTGGTGACGAAGTAGGGCGAGAGATAGCCGCGGTCGAACTGCATGCCTTCGACGACTTCCAGCTCGGTTTCGGCGGTCTTGGCTTCCTCGACGGTGATGACACCCTCGTTGCCGACCTTCTGCATCGCCTTGGCGATCATCTCGCCGACGGATACGTCGCCATTCGCCGAGATCGTGCCGACCTGGGCAACTTCTTCCGACGTCTTGATCTTCTTGGCCTTCTTGACGAGATCCGCGACGACTTCGGTCACGGCCAGGTCGATGCCGCGCTTCAGGTCCATCGGGTTCATGCCGGCGGCAACAGCCTTGGCGCCTTCCTGAACGATCGCCTGACCGAGAACGGTCGCGGTCGTGGTGCCGTCACCGGCGATGTCGTTGGTCTTGGAAGCCACTTCGCGCAGCATCTGCGCGCCCATGTTTTCCAGCTTGTCTTCCAGCTCGATTTCCTTGGCGACGGTCACGCCGTCCTTGGTGATGCGCGGAGCGCCGAAGGATTTGTCGATGACGACGTTACGGCCCTTGGGACCAAGCGTTACCTTAACCGCATCGGCAAGGATATTGACGCCGGACATCAGGCGCTCGCGCGCGTCACGGCCGAATTTTACTTCTTTGGCAGCCATTTTTGTCTCTCCTGGGATTTAACCCGGTTTGATCTATGGTGAGGATATGAAAGGGGATCGGCAATCAGCCGATGATGCCGAGAATGTCGGATTCTTTCATGATCAGCAGGTCTTCGCCGCTGATCTTGACTTCGGTGCCCGACCACTTGCCGAAGAGGACGCGATCGCCTTCCTTGACATCGAGCGGAACCAGCTTGCCGGCATCGTCACGGGCGCCTGCGCCAACTGCGACGATCTCGCCTTCCTGCGGCTTTTCTTTGGCGGTGTCGGGAATGATGATGCCACCGGCAGTCTTCTCTTCCGATTCGACCCGACGAACCACGACGCGGTCGTGAAGCGGGCGGAACTTGGTCTTGGCCATGGTTTGAACCCTTGATGTTTGCAATGGATTGACGGCATGAACCGATGCTGGTTCACGGTTATTAGCACTCTATGGGGATGAGTGCCAATATGCTGCGGAAATAGAATTCCAGCCTCGATTTGTCAAGGGAACAAACGGCGGAACGGAGGATCATTCGAGTTCCGCTGCCCGAAGGAGCTTTGCCTGAATATGGTATGATCAGGCAGATAAACAAGGCCGCGGGCTTCAACCCGCAACCTGCCCGCAACCTGTTTGAATTCATCGTGAGTTTGGATTAGCGTTAACAGAAAGTAGCCGCGCCTCCGGGATGACCGAAGACGCAAACCACCTATTCGACGCACCTATCCAACGATGCGCAGGTTCGAGAGTTCATCGCCGATCTGGCGGAAGGTCTCCGACAGATCTCCGCCGGTCGTGTTCCAGAACAGCTTCGCCGGCTTGCTCGCATCGCCCGGATCGCGGCGGCTGCGTGAATCCGACGCGCAGGTTGTCAGCGCGTCGATCTGCCCCCGGACCCGCTTCCTTTCGTCGGCGTTGCCCTTGGTGGCATCGAGATCGAGCGCCACCGTCATGACGATGATTTTGGCCCTCTTCACATCGTCGCACAGCGTCGCGAACTGCTCGTTCATCGCGGCGGAATAGTTTTCAATGGTGTGCAGACCGGTGTTGGCGTTGCTTGTGTTCTGGAAGAGGCGTGTTCTGGAAGACGTTTTCTGCCCCACATAGCCGAATGCGGAATAGTCGGAGATGCTTCCCGCCTGATCGTCGGCGCGGAAATAGGTTCGGGGATAATACGTGTTGGCGCCGTCCGTCAGCACAATGACAACCTTGTCATTGCCGCGCTCGGTCTCGGCGCGTCCCTCGGTGAACGGTTCTCCACTCGAAATGGTCCGCCATCCCCATGCCATGCCTTCCGGAACATTGGTCGCGCCCAACGGCGCCATGTCGTCGATGGCGTTCCTGATCGTGTTCAGCCCGGCGGTGGTCGAGACATCCGTCAGCGGCGTGATCGGCGTGGTTGTGCAGCTATAATTTGGTCCCTCGCCGGGATGCAGGTTCCTGTTATTATAGGGGGCGGTTGCAAAATACTTTATAAGGCCCCGCTGCCGGGCGACAGCGCCGGGATCGCCGTTGCTCCAATCGTCAGGCCACCAATCATTGCGTGCCCTCGCTGTGTCATATTCATCCGGCGCAAACATCGGCACGAAAAGCGTGTCGGGAGTGGCGGCGCTTGGCCTTGTATCGTCCAGATTGTAGCCTCCCGGTCGCGCCTCGACGCAGCCGCGCCAATTGGCGAACGGGGCGGTCTGTGTGCCATACCAATTGGTATGGATTTTCAGTTCCTTGAACAGGTCGAACCTTGTGTAGGGCCTGTCTCTTTCTGAGATCGGCCAGCCCTTGCCTGTCCGCTTGTACTGGCCGTCCAGGAAGGCAAGCTGCTTGTTCGTGCCGAGCGTGATCGGCTGGCTGATATCGAAATTCTCGTAATGGATGGAGGAGCGACCTTCCTTGTCTAGCCACGTCGCGCTCGGATCATCCGCATATTGCGGCCCCACATTGACCGACGCGGCAAAGGGAACCACGGAAAATTGCACCGATTTGTCGATGCGCGTCATCAGCCCGGCCTGCCCAGCCATGCTGTCCACAAGCTGCGTCGCTGCTGTTCTAAGCAGGTCTATGCGATCCTCGCCCGAGCCGGTTCCCTTCTCACTCATCGAGCCTGAATTATCCAGAACCAGCGCCACCTCGACCGTGTTCTTCACACGCACGTCCGAGACCATATGGTATTTGAACCCGTTCCAATCGCCGCCGCCGAGCGAATTGGCAAGCGTTCCGAAAAGCGAATTGTACGTAAGGTCCGCGACGGCTGAAATCTGCTTCTTCGTGTCGCCATCGCTTGGCAGGACGATGTTGAACTGGACGTTGTCCGGGTTCATCACCTTCAGATTGGCGGCGAAGAATTTCTGGCCATAATCCTGCATGACCGCTTCCGAAGCGCCGCCGCCGAAACGCCGCCCGACCGCCAGTGCCGCCGCATCGAGGGCGTGTTGCACATTGGTCTTGGTCCGCACCAGATTGGCCGCGTCGATGGCCGCCATGCCGGCGAGCAGCAGGGGAGCCATGACGAAAACAGTCATGATCGCGAAATTGCCGCCTTCGTCGCGCCGAAAGCGCGCCAGAATCGATAAGCTTTTTGCCCCGCCGGCCGCTATGGCCGCCCGCTTGTGTTCCGCTTTCATCTGTTCCCCGCTCCCCAAGAGCATTCTTCCTTGCCCACCATGGAAGAATTCTGTCCACTCATAGCAGACAGGCTTCTAACGGTTGGTCACGAAGCTCGGTAAAATTTGAATGAAGCGGAAGAGAGGAACGCAACCAGGCTCTGCGTTGCCGCGATTTTGAAGGCGAAAGCAGATGACATGCCCGGCGGCTTCGGCTAATCCGAACGCGCCCGCCTTAGAGTTGCGCCCGCCGCAAAACGCCATAGCAAAGGATCCCGCATGTTCAGCCTTCCCAAGATCGAACGCCTTGATGAACTGATGCCCGGATATGACGTCCTGCTCTGCGATGTATGGGGCGTTCTGCACAACGGCATCAACGCGTTCGCTGCCGCAAGCGCCGCATTGCAGCGCGCGCGCAAGGCCGGGCTGACGGTCGTTCTCATCACCAACGCACCGCGCCCGGCGCCGCTGATCACCGCACAATTGTCGCTGCTCGGCGTCCCCGACGATGCCTATGACCGCATCGTCACGTCAGGCGACGTGACGCGCGACCTGATCGCCAGCGGTCCGCGCCGCCTGTTCCATCTGGGACCGGACCGGGACCTGTCTCTCTATGAGGGGCTCGACATCGATCTGGTCGAGGCGTTCGAGGCCGCAGGCGTGGTCTGTACCGGCCTGGTCGATGACGAGATCGAGGTGCCCGACGATTATGCCGATATGCTCGCGCGCTTTCGCTCGCGCGACCTGCCTTTCATCTGCGCCAACCCGGATATCGTGGTGGAGCGCGGCAACCGCCTGATCTGGTGCGCCGGTGCCCTGGCGCGCGATTATGGCCAGCTCGGAGGGCGCACGCTGATCGCCGGCAAACCGCACCGCCCGATCTACGAGGCGGCGCTCGCTGCCGCAGGCGAGGTGCGCGGGCAGGCAGTGGACAAGGCCCGTGTGCTGGCGATCGGTGACGGTATGCTGACCGATGTGAAGGGCGCCGAGCAATTCGGGATCGATATTCTCTACATCTCCGGCGGAATTCATGCCGGCGATTATGCCGACCAGGGCATAGTGGATGTCGAAAGGCTGCTTGATTTTCTCAAGAAGCATGGCAGCAATCCCGTCGCCACCATGCACACTCTTAGCTGAGCGATGTTTAGATTGAGGAGTAGTCTGCGGTGCCAGCCCCCTCTCTTGCAAATTCTAGGGACTTAGCAAAGCTAAGCCCAAGAATTTGCTTTCTCTCCCGCAAGGGGAGAGATACGGATTGCATCGCTGTTGCCGCTTATAGCGAGCATTCCAGCTTGGCAGTGAAGGTGGTGCAGCGTTATCTCTCCCCTTGCGGGAGAGAAAGCGATTTCAACATCTTAGCTGGAGCGAAGCGGAGGCTAAGTGTTAGAAATCGCAAGAGAGGGGGAAACGTCCTCCGCCCTTTAATCCTCAACGGAACCCAGAGCCGCACACGCCATGCCTGACTTTCTCCGCCTCGCCAGCCCAGCAGACCTGCCTGCCCACCTCAGGGGCGCGGTCGTGGCCATCGGCAATTTCGACGGCGTGCATCGCGGCCATCAGGCCGTGCTGCAGCGCGCGCTCGATCTGGCCGAGGCGGAGGGCCGGCCGGCGGTGGTGCTGACCTTCGAGCCGCATCCGCGCAGCGTCTTCGTGCCGGATCAGCCTGTCGACCGGTTGACGCCGGCAATAGAAAAGGCCGAGCTTCTTGACGCGCTTGGCTTTAATGCGGTGGTCGAACAGGAATTCACGCGCGCCTTTGCCGAACATTCGGCGGAAGATTTCGTCCAGTGGATCATCGTCGACAAGCTCGGGGCAAGCCGCGTCGTCACCGGCTTCGATTTCCATTTCGGCAAGGGCCGGCAGGGCGGCCCGGCCTTTCTCATGGATGCGGGCATGCGGCTGGGCTTCGAGGTCACATTGGTCGATGCCTTTCGCGACGAGGGCGGCGAGGTCGTCTCGTCGAGTCGGATCCGCTTGGCTCTGGGTGAGGGGGACGTCGCCGGCGCCGCGGCGCTGCTCGGTTATCGCTATACGGTCGAAAGCGAGGTGGTGGAGGGCAAGAAGCTCGGCCGCACGCTGGGTTTCCCGACCGCAAATATGGCGCTGCCGCCGCAGACCCACCTGAAGCACGGCATCTATGCCGTGCGGTTTCGCCGCGCCGACGGCTCGCTCCATGACGGCGTTGCCAGCTTCGGTCGCCGCCCGACGGTCGATACGGACGGCCCGCCGCTGCTTGAAACCTTCCTGTTCGATTTCTCCGGCGATCTCTACGGCGAGATTTGCGCCGTTTCCTTCTTCGCTTATCTGCGTGGCGAGGTGAAGTTCGACGGCCTCGACGCATTGATGGTACAGATGCGCCAGGACGAGGCGGAAGCGCGCGCCGTGCTTTCCGGTGTACGCCCGCTGTCGCGGCTTGACCGGGCGTTTAATTTCGAGGAAAAGCGTATCGGTTGATTTTTCTACCTCAAGTTTAAACAATTTTTACCGATTGCGCTGCAAAGACTGTTTACTATACCCCCGGCTTTCTCTCGCCGTTTCCGGAGTTTGATTTTGCGTATTTATCCATTGGGCGTCCTTTCGGGCGCAGTTCTTTTCACCCATATCGCTTCCACCTCTCTCGTTCAGGCCCAAGAAACCGAAAACCGCCGGCATTTCTGGTCGGGCGACTGGTATCTGACGGTTGGCGCCGCGGGCTTCGTCGCGCCGCGTTTCGAGGGATCGAGCAGCCGCGTCTTCAGCGCGACGCCGATGATCTCGCTGGGACGTGCCGGCGCCACCACGCGGTTTTCTTCGCGCAACGACAATCCGTCCTTCGCCTTCATCGACACGGAAACGTTCCGCGCCGGCATCGCCGGCAAGCTGCTCTTCGAGCGCGATGGGGATACAGCCGATGAGCTGAAGGGGCTCGATCCCGTGCGCTGGGGCGTCGAGGCGGGTGGCTTCGTCGAAGTCTACCCGACGGACTGGCTGCGCATTCGCGGCGAGGTTCGCCACGGCATCCGCGCGCATAAGGGCGTGGTGGCCGATGTCGCCGCCGACGCCTTTGTCGACGTGACGCCGACCGTCCGCATATCAGGCGGACCGCGCGCCTCCTTCGCCACCAAGGATTATTTCGACACCTATTATGGCGTCGATGCCGATGAGGCCGTGGCCTCGGGCCTGAGCCAGTATAAACCCGGCGGCGGCTTCAAATCGGCCGGTATCGGCGGCGCGGTGACATGGAAGACGACCGAAAAGCTGACCACCAGCCTCTTCGCCGAATATGCCCGCCTGCAAGGCCCGGCAGCCGATTCGAGCCTGGTCAAGGAACGCGGCTCGCGCAACCAGTTCACCATCGGCGCATCGGCGACCTATCGGTTTGATTTCTCGTTGTAGGGAATAGAGGGGGTATGCGCGGCATCCACCCCTCATCCGACCGCGCTTACGCGCGGCCACCTTCTCCCACAAGGGGAGAAGGGAGGAGACCTGCATATGCCCCTATTGCCGATTGTCAGCGTCCGCGATTAGCATTTACCTTCGCGTAGCGCCTCCCTTCTCCCCTTGTGGGAGAAGGTGGCCGCGAAGCGGTCGGATGAGGGGTAGATGCCAAACGCTACGTTTTCTGGCGCTCGCCTCTTTATTATACGCCGCGTCATTGCTAAAAGCGGCGTCATGATACGCATGTTCAGGCTTTTCATTTCGGTCATACGAATTAGTGGCTGGCGAATTAGTGGCCCGGCCTTCCCCGCTGCCTGAGAGGGCAGTCGCGTCAAGCGGGAAGGTCCGGGAACGACCGGCTTACGCCCACTCGCATTCACCGTTTTATTTGGAATCCGCCCGCTTGTGCCTTTCCCGCGCGGGCCTGAGAATGAGCCAGAAACATGACCGATACGACCGGAAAAATCGATTATTCGAAAACCCTCAACCTGCCGCAGACGGAGTTTCCGATGCGCGCTGGCCTGCCGGCGCGCGAGCCGCAGTTCGTCGCCCGCTGGGAGGAGATGGACCTTTACAGGAAGCTGCGCGAGGACGCCAAGGACCGTCCGCTCTATGTGCTTCATGACGGCCCGCCCTATGCCAACGGCAACATTCATATCGGCCACGCGCTCAACAAGATCCTCAAGGACGTCATCACGCGTTCCTTCCAGATGCGCGGCTACAATTCCAATTACGTGCCCGGCTGGGACTGCCACGGCCTGCCGATCGAATGGAAGATCGAGGAACAATACCGCGCCAAGGGCCTGAACAAGGACGAGGTGCCTATCAACGAATTCCGCAAGGAATGTCGTGAGTTCGCCACGCACTGGATCAAGGTGCAGGCCGAGGAGTTCAAGCGCCTCGGTGTAACAGGCGATTTCGACAATCCCTATCTGACCATGAATTTCCACGCGGAAAGCCGCATCGCCGGCGAATTGCTGAAATTCGCCAGGTCCGGCCAGCTCTATCGCGGGTCGAAGCCGGTGATGTGGAGCGTGGTGGAAAGAACGGCGCTTGCCGAGGCGGAAGTTGAATACCAGGATGTCGAGAGCGACATGATCTGGGTGAAGTTTCCGATCAAGTACGTAATAGGTGGTGCAGGACCTGCGTGGGGAGGCCTAGACCTTTCGGATACTCCAACTAATTCAGAGACGAGTAAGCTCTTCCCCGGATACTCGATTGTGATCTGGACAACCACGCCATGGACGATCCCTGGAAATCGCGCGATCGCTTTTTCCAAGCGTGTTAATTACGGACTCTACAAGGTCACGGCAGCGGAAAATGAATTTGGTCCGCAGCCGGGAGAACATCTTGTATTTGCAGACAGCTTGGCCGGCGAATGCGGTGCCAAAGCGAAGATAGAGTTAGAACGACTTTATGATGTCCCTTGGGAGGTTCTGGCCGCGGCTCGCTGCAGCCATCCATTAGCAGGCCTCGGCGGCGGCTATGAATTCGACATCCCGCTCCTCGCCGGCGATCACGTCACCGATGATGCCGGCACGGGCTTCGTCCACACCGCGCCGAGCCATGGCCGCGAGGATTTCGACGTCTGGATGGAGAATGCGCGTGAACTTGAGGCACGAGGTATCGATTCATCCATCCCGTTCCCTGTCGACGATGCCGGCTTCTTCACCAAGGACGCGCCGGGCTTCGGGCCGGATCGCGAGGGCGGTGCTGCGCGCGTCATTGATGACAACGGCAAGAAGGGCGATGCCAACAAGGCGGTCATCGAGGCGCTGATTGCGCGAAACATGCTGTTCGCGCGCGGACGGCTGAAGCACTCCTATCCGCATTCCTGGCGCTCCAAGAAGCCCGTCATCTTCCGCAACACGCCGCAATGGTTCGTCTATATGGATAAGGATCTGGGCGACGGCACGACGTTGCGTAGCCGCTCGCTCAAAGCCATCGACGAGACGCGTTTCGTCCCGTCGCAGGGACAGACGCGTTTACGTTCGATGATCGAGGACAAGCCGGACTGGGTTCTGTCGCGCCAGCGCGCCTGGGGCGTTCCTATCTGCGTCTTCGCCGATGAGAACGGCAATGTGCTGAAGGACGAGGCGGTCAACCAGCGCATCCTCGATGCCTTCGAGGCTGAGGGCGCCGACGCATGGTTTGCCGAAGGCGCGCGCGAGCGCTTCCTGGGCAGCCGCGCCAATGAGCCATGGCAGCAGGTCCGCGATATTCTCGACGTCTGGTTCGATTCAGGCTCCACGCATGCTTTCACGCTGGAAGATCGCCCGGATATGAAATGGCCTGCCGACGTCTATCTCGAAGGCTCCGACCAGCATCGCGGCTGGTTCCATTCGTCTCTTATCGAAAGCTGCGGCACGCGCGGGCGCGCGCCCTACGACACCGTCGTCACCCACGGCTTCACCATGGACGAGCAGGGCAAAAAGATGTCCAAGTCGCTCGGCAACACGGTGACGCCGCAGGACGTCATCAAGGATTCGGGCGCCGATATCCTGCGCCTGTGGGTGATGACCACGGATTATTGGGAGGATCAGCGTCTCGGCAAGAGCATTCTCCAGACCAATATCGATGCGTATCGCAAGCTCAGAAACTCCATCCGCTGGATGCTCGGCACGCTCGCCCATGACGACGGCGAAACGATTGCCTATGCCGATCTGCCGGAGTTGGAGCGGCTGATGCTGCATCGCCTGGCCGAACTGGACGAGGTTGTGCGTGCCGGCTACGACGCTTTCGATTTCAAGCGTATCGCACGCGCGCTCATCGATTTCATGAATGTCGAGCTTTCGGCATTCTATTTCGATATCCGCAAGGACGCGCTTTATTGCGACGCGCCGTCGAGCGTCCGCCGCAAGGCGGCGCTGCAGACCGTGCGCCAGATTTTCGACCGCGTGACCACCTGGCTTGCACCCATGCTGCCCTTCACAACGGAAGAAGCCTGGCTCGACCGGTATCCGGGAGCTGTCTCGATCCATTTGGAGCAGTTCCGCGACACGCCCGCCGAATGGCGCGACGAGGAATTGGCGGAAAAATGGCGCAAGGTGCGCAGCGTTCGCCGCGTCGTCACCGGCGCGCTGGAACTGGAACGCGCCGATAAGCGCATCGGCTCGTCGCTGGAGGCGGCACCTGTCGTCCATGTCACCGATCCGGCGCTGATGGAGGCTATCCAGGGGCTCGATTTCGCTGAAATCTGCATCACCAGCGATATCACGGTGACGGACGAAGCTCCCCCTGCAAATGCATTCACGCTGGACGATGTCGATGGCGTGGCCGTGGTCCCGGTGCGCGCGACGGGCGTGAAATGCGCCCGTTCCTGGCGCTACACCCATGATGTGGGCAGCGATCCGGAATTCCCCGACGTCTCGGCGCGCGACGCGGCGGCATTGCGGGAACTGAAGGCGCTCGGCAGGCTTGCCGCCTGAGGGCAGGCAGTCGCATATGGCGAAAGGAAATGCGCGGCATCTACCCCTCATCCGACCTCGCTTACGCTCGGCCACCTTCTCCCACAAGGGGAGAAGGAAAGAGGTGACATCGCCGCATCAACCCCATATGCGACAGCCCCGTGCCTGATCGCAGGCTGAACGCGACATTCGTGAAAAGGTATGCGGCAGTTGCGGATAAGAGAGATATCCGCAATTGCCGCTTCGTCCTCGGTCATGTACAAGGCCATTTGCGAGCCACAATCTAGGGGGCTTGCCATGGAGTTGCCGGAATTTTACGGCAGGGCTGCCGGTGATGGCCGTGTACCGGCTGAAACGATCAGTCTGGTGATACGGGTGAGAAGTGGCGATAATGAAGATTAATGGACAGTTTCTGATTTTAGGGGCGGCCTTCGCCGGCTTTGCGCTTTCGGGCTGCGTTTCCTCCCCGACCTACGGCACGGACAAGACTGCCGGCGCGCAGCTTCTTGACGACATGTCCAACATCGCCTCCTTCGGTTCGCGCAACAACGGTCAGCGGATCGAATACAAGCCGCGTCCGGAGCTTGTGAAGCCCGTCGCAGGCCGGGCAGCCACGTTGCCTGCACCGCAGGAGAGCGTGGCCCGGTCAGGCGCGAACTGGCCGGAATCGCCCGAGGCGCGCCGCAAGCGTCTGCGTGACGAGGCGACGGCCAACCAGGGCAACCCGAACTATGTTTCGCCGATCGCCGGTGACGGCCCTGTCGCGACATCCTCGTCGTCGAAGAATCTGGCTTCGGCCAACAGCCGCGCCGCCGACCGCGCCTCCCGCGGCAGCAATCTGTCGCCTGAACAATCGGCGGAGATCATCCGTCGCCGTCAGGTTGCGAAGACGGGCTCGCCGACGAGCCGGCGCTATCTCAGCGAGCCGCCGCTGGACTACAGGCAGCCAGCCAGCTCGGCGCCCGTGGGCGATGTCGGTGAGGACGAGGCCAGGAAGGAACGCGAGCGCAAGGCTGCCGCACGCGGCTCCAAGAGCTGGCGCAATTACCTGCCGTGGTAGAAGGGAGTAGGTGAGTAAGGGAATAGGGGAGTATGTTTTGCAGAAAAGAACATATTCCCCTATTCCCCTATTCCCCTATTCCCCTCCCTGGGCCGCTTCGTTTTGAAAAAATCCTTCAGCAGCGCCTGCGCTTCCTTTTCGGCGAATCCCGAATAGACGTCGGGCGCGTGATGGCAGGTCGGTTGCGCATAGAACCGGGCTCCGTTTTCCACGCCGCCGCCTTTGGGGTCCGACGCGCCGTAGTAAAGACGCCTTATGCGGGCAAACGAAATGGCCGCCGCGCACATGGCGCAGGGTTCGAGCGTCACATAGAGATCGCAGCCGGTGAGCCGTTCCTCGCCAAGCGACGTGCATGCCGCGCGGATGACTAGGATTTCCGCATGCGCCGTCGGATCGTTCAACTCGCGCGTCCGGTTGCCCGCGCGCGCAAGCATCTCGCCATTGCGCACGACGACCGCGCCGACGGGAACCTCGCCCCGCGCCGCCGCCAACCGCGCTTCCTCGAGCGCGATGGCCATCGGGGCGGCGGCTGAAACGTCTTTTTCCATTGCGGTGGTATCCTTTCGGGAAATTTCGCTCGCATGCTCCTATTCGATTTGTTAGTTACCGCCCCTGAAAGGCAAACACCAGATGACCAGCGACAATGACGACGGCCGGGGCGAGCGCGACAGCGCGAAACGCCCCTTTGGTAAGCGCCCGTTCGACAAGCCGAAGCGGTCGGGCGACAGCCCGTATCCGGACAAACGCAAACCCTTTACCGGCGATAAGCGGCCGGCAAAGGCCGGGTCGCGCCCGTCTGACGCGGAAACCGCTCCCGAAGAAGGCGAGCGCATCGCCAAACGACTGGCGCGCGCCGGCATCGCCTCGCGCCGCGAGGCCGAAACCATGATCGCGGCCGGCCGCATCACGGTCAACGGCAAGGTGCTGGCGAGCCCCGCCGTCAATGTGATGCGCTCCGACCGCATCGAGGTCGACGGCAAGCCGCTGCGTCAGACCGAACGCACGCGGCTCTGGCTCTATCACAAGCCCGCCGGCCTGGTGACCACCAACCGCGACCCGGAAGGCCGTCCGACCGTGTTCGAGGCGCTGCCGAAGGACATGCCGCGCGTTCTCTCCGTCGGCCGTCTCGATATCAATACCGAGGGCCTCCTGCTTCTCACCAATGATGGCGGGTTGTCGCGAATCCTGGAGCTGCCGTCGACGGGCTGGCTCAGGCGCTACCGTGTCCGCGCCCATGGCAAGGTCACGCAGGAACAGCTCGACGGCTTGAAGAACGGCATCGCCGTCGATGGGGTTTTCTATGGCGCCGTCGAAGCCTCGCTGGAGCGCGAGCAGGGCTCGAATGTCTGGATTTCGGTCGGCTTGCGCGAAGGCAAGAACCGCGAGGTCAAGAATGTGCTGGGCGCGCTCGGGCTCACCGTCAGCCGCCTCATCCGTATCTCCTTCGGTCCCTTCCAGCTCGGTGATCTGGAGGAAGGCGCGGTACGCGAGATACGCGGGCGCACCTTGCGCGACCAGTTGGGCGAAAAACTGATCGAGGAATCCGGCGCGGATTTCGACGCGCCCATTTTGAACGAATTCTCGAACATGGCCGTGCAGGGTGAAGTGGCGCCGCCGGAAGTCCGCGAACGCCCCGCGCGCCGCGCGCCGGAATGGATTTCAAGCAGTTCAAACAACACCGGCAAGGCCAGAGGCCCGCGCCGTTCCAAGGATGAAAAGCGCGACGATGCGCTGTCGCGATTGAGCACCAGCCCGGCACCGCGAGGCCGTGCTCCGGCGAAGGCTGGCCCGTCCAAGGGTGGACCAAAGGAACGTGGCGAGCGCGAGGCCGAGCCGCTTCAGCGCAAGTCCCGTGGCGCCAATGTCTGGATGGCGCCGGGCGCAAGGCCGCAAGGCAAGAAGTCAACTCCCGAGGAGAGCACTGAGCGGCCGCGCCGTGAGGAAAAGCCTTTCCGGGCAAGACCCGCCGCCGTGCCCGCGGAGCGCGTACGCGAAGGCGAGGCGAGACCACCGCGCAGGGAGAGGCCGGAAGGCGAGCGGCCTCCGCGTCCGCCGCGCGTCGGCAAGCGCGAACGTGCCGAAGCCCGCGAAAAAGAGGCACGCGGCGGCGCAGGACAGGAGCCTGGCGGCGGACGCTCATTTGGCGATAAGCGCCCCCAGCGTTCCGACGATAAACGGTCGCGCGGAAACACACCCGGCAAGCCGGGAGGCGGAGGCGCCAGAAGTGACGGCCCCCGAAATGACGGGCCAAAGGGACCACGTGGCGATCGCCCTGGCGCTGGCCCGAAAGGTGGACCGAGGGGCGGTGGAAATGCGGATCGTCGGCGGTAGGCTCCGCGGGCGCGCGCTTGCGACACCATCCTCCAGCGCGATTCGCCCCACCACAGACCGGACCCGCGAGAGCTTGTTCAATATCCTGGCGCATCGCTTTCCCGGAAAACTGGAGGGCGCTCGCGTGCTCGATCTGTTCGCGGGAACCGGCGCGCTCGGTCTCGAAGCCATGTCGCGCGGCGCGCGCGCCTGCCTGTTCGTCGAGGAATCGATGGAGGGACGCGGGCTGCTGCGCGAGAATATCGAGGCTTTCGGTCTTCAGGGTCAGACCAAGATATTCCGGCGCGATGCCTGCAATCTCGGCGCTGTCGGCACCATGGAGCCCTTCGATCTCGTTTTCGCCGATCCCCCTTATGGCAAAGGCTTGGGGGAAAAGGCTTTTGTTTCCGCGCTCGACGGCGGTTGGCTTATTCCTGACGCACTTTTGGTGCTTGAGGAGGAGACAGACGCCGCGCTCGCGCTCGATGATCGATTCGCGGTGCACGACGAACGCAACTATGGCGGGACCGTTATCCGGTTGATCGGGGTGCGCAAACCGTTTTAAGAATGTCGTTGATGAATGTCATATCGCGGCTTCATCACGCTCTAATCCAAAGGACGCCTTTCTGTGCCGAGCTTCACGATCCGCCATCTGCTGCTTTCGATATTAACAGTCGCCGCCCTCAGTGCCACGCCGCTTGCGCCAGTCCTCCAGGCCGGTGCGCAAACGGCCGCCCCAGCCCCAGCTCAAAAAACGCCTGAACCGGTCACCGAAGCGCCGGCTCGAGAGACGCCGGTTCAAAAGCCGGAGATCGTCACGAATGACGGCGTCAGCGATTTCAAGCTCGAAAACGGGCTGGAGGTCGTGGTCATCCCGGATCATCGCGCGCCCGTCGTCACTCAGATGGTCTGGTATCATGTCGGTTCCGCCGACGAGTTGCCGGGAAAATCGGGCATCGCGCATTTCCTCGAACATCTGATGTTCAAGGGCACCAAGACCTACCCGGCGGGTGAATTTTCCAACAAGGTGTCCGGGATCGGCGGCCAGGAAAATGCCTTCACCTCCTATGATTACACCGCTTATTACCAGCAGGTGGCTCCGCAGGCGCTGGAAATGGTGATGACCTATGAGGCGGATCGGATGGAAAATCTGGTCCTGACGGATGAGGTGGTGGATACCGAGCGCGACGTCATCCTCGAGGAGCGCCGGATGCGTGTCGACGGTGATCCCGCCGCGATCCTTGCCGAGGAAGCGAATGCCGTGCTTTTCCTGAACCATCCCTACCGTGTTCCGGTTATCGGCTGGATGCGGGAAATGCAGAAGCTCGATCTGAAGGATGCCACCGATTTCTACGAGCGCTTCTATACGCCGAACAATGCGACGCTTGTGATCTCAGGCGACGTCACCCCGGAGAGGGTGCTGGCACTTGCCGAAAAGACCTATGGCAAGGTTCCGCGTCGCGCCGATCCGGGCCCGCGCATCCGCCCGCAGGAGCCGGTACAGCACACCAGGCGCACGGCTACGCTGAATGATCCGCGTGTCTCGCAGCCGAGCTTCCGCAAGATGTGGGTGGTTCCGTCCTATCACAACGCCAAGCCGGGAGAGGCGGAGGCGCTCGATCTCCTCAGCGAGATTCTCGGCGGATCGATCCGCAGTCGTCTTTATCAGGAACTGATCGTCAAGAAGGGTATCGCTGCCGCCGCCGGCGCCAACTATTCGGGTAGCGCGCTCGATGATGGTATCTTCTCCGTCTATGGCGCGCCGCGCGGCGATGCCACGCTCGATGAGGTCGAGGTCGCGGTGGAAGCCGAGATCACCCGCATCATCAAGGATGGCGTGACCGAAACGGAACTCCTGCAGGCGCGCAACCGCTTCTTGAAGAGCGTCATCTTCTCGCATGACAATCAGATGGGCATGGCGCGCATCTATGGCTCGACGCTGGCTGTCGGCGGAACGGTCCAGGATGTGCAGGATTGGCCGAAGCGCATTCGCGCGGTGACGACGGAGCAGGTCAAGAATGCCGCCGCCCGTTATCTCGTCGAAGCACGTTCGGTGACGAGTTATCTCTTGCCTCCGGCGGACGAGCCGCAGAGCGCACAATCGGAGCAGCAGCCGGATGCCGGGCAGATCGTGCCGCTGCAGCCGGGAACGTCCGATGGGGGAACGCAGGGAGTGGTGCAGTGAAAGTGAACATGTCAGGCTTTTTTCTCTATCGTCACGGGCGCGCTCTTGCCGCGGCTTTCATCGCTGTTCTGTTCTTCGTCCTGCCGGCGCGTGCCGTCACCATTCAGGAAGTGGTATCGCCCAAGGGCGTGCGGGCCTGGCTGGTGCAGGATGACTTCGTGCCGCTGATCTCGATCCGCTTTTCCTTCAAGGGCGGTTCGACGCAGGACCCCACCGGCAAGGAGGGGCTCGGCAATCTGATGACCGGCCTGTTCGATGAAGGCGCGGGCGATCTTCCTTCGGATGCCTATCAGGAGCGGCTCGACAATGTAGGAGCCGAGATGAGCTTTTCGGAAACCCAGGATGACATCGGCGGTTCCATGCGCATGCTTGCGGAAAATCGCGAGGCGGCTTTCGATCTCCTGGCGCTCGCCGTCAACAGGCCGCGCTTCGATCAAAAGCCGGTCGACCGCATTCGCCAGCAGATCATCGCCGACATCAAGGCATCGGAACGCGATCCGAGCACCATCGCTTCGCAGAAATTCGCCGAAGTCCTCTATGGCAGCCATCCTTATGCCCGCCGCGAGAAGGGAACGGAAAAGTCGCTCCTGGCCGTCACGCGTGACGATCTCCTGGCCTATCACCGCAAGGTGTTCGCCCGCGACAATCTCACCATCGGCGTCGTCGGCTCGATCAGCCCGCAGGAGCTTGCTCCGCTGCTCGACAAGGTGTTCGCCGGCTTGCCGGAGAAAGCCGAACTGACGCCCGTTCCCGATGCGAAGCTGGCGCTCGGCGCCACCACCAGCGTCAGCTATAAGCTGCCGCAGACCTCGATTGCCCTCGTCTATCCCGGCGTTTCGCGCCACGATCCCGATTTCTTCGCGGCCCATCTCATGAACCACATCCTGGGAGGCGGGTTCTCCTCGCGCCTCTACAGGGAAGTACGCGAGAAGCGTGGCCTTGCCTATTCCGTCAATTCATCGCTGATCATTCGCGATCACGCCTCGGCTCTGATGATATCGACCGCCACCCGCCCGGATCGGGCGCAGGAGACGCTCAAGATCATTCGCGACCAGGTGAGCCGCATGGCCAGCGATGGTCCGACGGAGGAGGAACTGGCCGCGGCCAAGAGCTATGTGATCGGTTCCTATGCCGTCAACAATCTCGATTCGTCCAGCGGCATTGCGCGGACGCTCGTATCGTTGCAGCAAGAGGATCTGGGCCGCGATTATATCGACAAGCGTGCCGGTCTCATCAATGCCGTTACCATGGATCAGGTAAAGGCGGTGGCGAAGAAACTGCTGGAGGCAAACCCGGCGATCCTCATGGTCGGCCCGGCGCAGATGTAGCCTTTCGGGAGAAGCGCGTGACGACAGCACTCGTAGGCGAAAGCGCTGTAAGATCAGGCCCGTCCGTTGCGATCGCCTTCGGCGGCGGCGGTGCGCGTGGCATCGCGCATATCAATGTCATCGAGGCTCTCGATGAGATGGGCATCCGTCCGGTGGCGATCTCGGGTTCTTCGATCGGCGCACTCATCGGCGCCGGCATGGCGTCCGGCATGAGCGGCAGGGACATCCGGGCCTATTGCAACGCCACGCTCGCCAATCGCGTCCAAATTGCCGGCCGCATGTGGAAGACGCGCCCGACGAGCTTCTCCGAAATCCTGGCCGAGGGCATTCGCTTCACCCAGTTCAACATCGAAAAGATCCTGAAGGCGTTCCTGCCGGAGCAATTGCCGGCAACATTCGAGGAACTTGAGATCCCGCTCACCGTCATCGCTACCGATTTTTACGGCCAACAGGAAGCGATCCTCGAAAGCGGCGATCTCGTTTCGGCACTTGCCGCATCGGCGGCAATCCCTGCCCTGTTCAGGCCGATCCGGCGCGACGGGCGGATTCTGATCGACGGCGGCATCTATAACCCGGTGCCTTTCGAGCTCCTGGAGGATAAGGCGGATATCGTCATCGCCATCGATGTCGTCGGCGGCCCGCTCGGGGACGACAGCAAGATGCCGTCCTCCATCGATGCCATGTTCGGCGCGACGCAACTGTTGATGCAGTCGATCATCGCCACCAAACTCAAGCGCGCGCGGCCCGTCATCTTGCTGCGGCCGCAGGTGTCGCATTTCCGGGTGCTCGATTTCATGCGGGTCGAGCAGATCCTGCGCGAAAGTGCGGGCGTGAAGGATGAGCTGAAACACGCCCTCGACGCGGCGCTGACCTTCTCCGAAGGCCGCAAGAGCGCTTGAGGCGGTGTTGAGGAAAAGTCGGAGCCGGTTTTGCGTTCGCGTGTTCCGGTCCCGCCGTGGATGACAAATCGTATTCGCTTTTTCCGAGCGAAAATTACGGCATTAGGTGGTAAAGATCACAAAACTCGAATTAAATCACAATTCCGCGCGACGAACAGTTCGCCTCTAAGGTTCGCATGGATGGATCTGATAGTGAGGCTTCCGGCTGCGACAAAGATCCACAGAGCCAATACGCAACATCGGGCGTCGGGCTGAACGATCCGAAAGGCCCACAGCAGGACGCGGGCGCGCGCAGGCAGAGACGGACTGGATGAATACTTCATTCAAGGAGTTCGGCGTGTGTACCGGTAGCGACGAACACCACCAGATTCTTTTTTTCGTCTACCGTGTAGATGAGGAGAAAATCGCCCCCGATATGACATTCTCGATGATCTTTCCAATCACCCGACAACTCATGATCCTTCAGCTCGGCTGGCAGAGGGCCATCGTTATCTATGATCAAACCTACGACTTTCTTCAGTGCGACCATGTCATATCGGCCAGACCTGGAAAGACGCTCCCAATCTTTTTGGAATTGCTTGGTATGACTTGATTGCCGCGGCAGCGAAGCCCGCTTACTAGAAGCGGACTTCGCTCGTTTCCTATCACTTGACAAGCTTGTTACCCTTGAGTGCCCCAAATAGCTCTTCGGCAGTATCAAAATGTTTGCCATGACCCGCCTTGATGGCTCTTGCTTCCTCCATCGCGGCGATTGTTTTGGCGTTGGGTCGAGTCAACTCGATGGGAAGAGCTTTATCTCGGGCGATCCTGGTCAAAACGATACGGATGATATCCGAGGTAGTTAGTCCAAGACTGTCGAGTACCAAGGCGGCGCTATCCTTCACCGAAGGTTCAATGCGGGCGCGCACGTATGCGTTTGCAACCATCTTTTAGCCTCCTTATTAAGTTCGATATGTATGTAGCCCAAATGAGCAACATTTTCAAGCGGAGATCCTCAGAGCCGTGTGCAGTAAAAGCTGCCCGCACGGTTCGGAGGAAGACGCGGGACTTGCTCACTGAGCGGTGTCCACGTCTACCCTATCTTGCAGTGGGTTCGTTCCGACGATTATTGCGCGGCAATGGCGACTGCTTGGAAATCGGTGCATAATCATCGTCATAGATCGCGATCACTTCGTCGAGCGCAACAATCCGCCTCTGCAGATCACTCTGTTCGCGATTGACCGCCTGAAGCCGCCCCCCCAATTTCGGCTCGCTTGTCTTTCAGATCGTGCACTGTCCTCATTCAAAACTCCTGAAACCGTATTGTTTCCAGGATGAATCGGCGGTCAGCTCAAGTCTGGTGGTGTTTACTACCGAAAAATTACTCCGCCGGCTCCGCTTGCACCGCCATGTCGGTTGCCTCCGCGGGTGCCAGCGTCTCCTCGGTGATCTTGTCGAGCGGCTTGGCTTCGCGCGTCGGTTTCATCAGGGGCTCCGGCGTCACCGGCCTGTTGAAGAGCAGATGCTTGCCTGCCAGAATGCCTTCTGTCGCCTGCACGTGGAGCCGGTCCTCGTCGCGCTTGCGCACGGCTTCTGTGATCTGGCCGGCGAGGTCTTCGCTGATGCCGAGCTTCTCCAATGTTCTGCGCCCGAACACAAGCCCCGATTCAAACGTTTCGCGCAACTCGTAATCGACCTGCTTCGCCCGCAACTGCAATGTGTGTTCACGATCGTAGGAGCGCACGAAAAGTTTTACGTCGGGAAATTCCGACTGGATCAGGTCGACGATCCGGTTGGTCACGTCTTTTTTCTGCGTGCAGATGGCGACGATCTTGGCGCGCCTTATCCCTGATGCCTCGAGCACGTCCTTGCGCGTACCATCGCCGAAATAAATCCGGAAGCCGAATTTGCCGGCAGCGCGAATGCGATTGGCCGAAGAATCGATGACGGTGACGTCGATGCCGCCGGCGAGCAATATCTGCGCGGCGATCTGGCCATAACGCGAAAAGCCGATCATCAGCACATCTGCGCCTGCGCCGTCGAAATCCTCCTCCATTTCTTCCTCCTTGTCGCCGGCGAGCAGCCGGTTGCCAAGCGCCACGGAAAGCGGCGTGAGCGCCATGGATATGGTGACCACGGCGACGAGTTGCGAAGCCAGCGAACCGGAGATGATCGCGGCAGCGGAAGCGGCCGTGAACAGCACGAAGCCGAACTCGCCGCCTTGCGGCAGCAGGAATGCAACGCGGATCGCGTCGTCATGACCGGAGCGGAAGATGCGGCAAAGCAGATAGACGATCGCGATCTTGACCGCCATCAGCACGGGGACGGCCAACAGGATGGCCAGCCAGTTCTCCGCGATGACGGTGAGATTGAGCGACAGGCCCACGGCGACGAAGAAGAGGCCGAGCAGGATGCCGCGAAACGGCTCGATATCGGCTTCGAGCTCATGCCGGTAGGAGGATTCGGCGAGGAGAACGCCGGCGATGAAGGCGCCCATGGCCATGGAAAGGCCAGCGGACTGCATCAGCATCGCGGCGCCGAGCACCACGAAAAGTGCGGCCGCGATCATCACCTCGCGGGCCCCGGTATTGGCGATGATGCGGAACATCGGGTTCAGCAGATAGCGGCCGGCGAGGATCAGCGCCGCGATGCCGATGATGGCGGCGGCGATTTGGAAGCTTGCGCCCTCCTGCGAGGCTCCCTGGGTCGAAAGGACGGGAATCAGCGCCAGGATGGGCACGATGGCGAGATCCTGGAAGAGCAGGATGGAAAAAGCCCGCTGGCCGTGCCTCTGGTTGGTCTCGGCGCGATCTTCCAGCACCTGCATCGCAAAGGCGGTGGAGGAAAGCGCGAGCCCCAGGCCGACGATGACGGCAGCCTCGAAAGGTAGTCCGGCCAGATAGACGGCGAGCGCGGTCAGTGCCGCGCCGGTCAACAGGACCTGGGCCAGGCCGAGGCCGAAGATCGAGTGCCTGAGTGACCACAGCCGGGATGGCTTCAGCTCCAGGCCGATGATGAAAAGCAGGAAGACGATGCCAAGCTCGGCAAAATGCAGAAAATTCTCGCCATCGCTGATGAGACGGGCGACAGGGCCGATGATGATGCCTGCCGCGAGATAGCCGAGAACGGTCCCGAGCCCGAGCCTTTTGAACAGGGGAGCAGCGATGATCGCGCCGCCCAGAAGCATCAGCGATTGAAGATAGAGATTTCCGCCTTCCGGGACCATTACGCGACCTTGCTGAACTGCCTGATGAACTTGATTGGAAAAAGGATTCTTGGCAACCGCCTTGATGCACCCGATATTGCACCATATAGGGAGATTATGGGCTGATTTCAGTTTTGTCTCAAATAATCGTTCCAACAAATCCTCGTCCTCCACACGGCTTGAACCGGAATAATCATGAACGCTCCGACAGATTCCCGACAATTGGTCGACAAGGCCGCCTCTCTCGTCGAAGCCGCGCGCCGCGCCGGCGCCGACACGGCCGACGCGGTCGTGATCCGCTCACGCGCCACGAGCGTGACCGTTCGCCTTGGCAAGGTCGAGGGAACGGATGCCTCTGAAAGCGATGATTTCGCCCTGCGGGTTTTTGTCGGCAAGCGGGTGGCAAGCGTTTCCGCCAATGCCGATGTTGATCCGGCAAGGCTCGCCGAGCGCGCCGTCGCCATGGCGAAAGTCTCTCCGGAAGATCCCTATGAGGGGCTGGCGCCGAATGGATTGCTGGTCGGCAAACCGCGCGACCTCGATCTGTTCGACCCGACCACGGTGGGAGCCGCCAGGCTGACCGAGGACGCTTTCGCGGCGGAGGAGGCAGCCCTGGCCGTCACAGGCGTCACCAATTCCGGCGGGGCATCGGCCTTGGCGGGCATGGGCGGTCTGGTCCTGGTCACGTCAGCCGGTTTCGAGGGGCAGTATGCGGTAACGCGCTTCGGCAGCTCGGCCAGCGCCATTGCAGGAACCGGAACGGCGATGGAGCGCGATTATGATTTCACGTCGCGCCTGCATTTTTCCGAACTGGAGGATGCAGCTGTCATCGGGCGCAGCGCCGGCGAACGCGCGGTCCGCCGCCTCGGCGCGCGCAAGGCGAAAACCGGCCCGGTCAGCGTGATCTTCGATCCGCGCGTCGCGCGCGGTATCGCCGGGCATCTGGCAGGCGCGATCAACGGCGCTTCGATTGCCCGCAAGACCAGCTTCCTCAAGGATTCCATGGGCAAGCAGATCCTGAAGACCGGCATCAGCGCGACGGATGATCCGCTGCGCATGCGCGGGACGTCATCGCGGCCTTTCGACGGTGAAGGCATCGAGGGGCAAAAGCTCGCCATGGTCGAGGATGGCGTGCTCAGGCATTGGTTCCTGTCGTCTTCGACCGCCAAGGAGCTGGGGCTCGAAACCAACGGGCGCGGGTCCCGCTCCGGCTCGACGGTCGTTCCCTCTTCCAGCAATTTCGCCATCGAGCCCGGCGAGGCATCGCCGGAAGACCTCATCCGTGGCGTCGGCACCGGCTTTTATGTGACCGAGGTCTTCGGCCAGGGCGTCGACATGATAACGGGGCAATATAGCCGCGGCGCATCGGGCTTCTGGATCGAGAATGGCCAGCTCAGCTATCCCGTCAGCGAAGTGACCATCGCCTCCAATTTGAAGGACATGTTCCTCAACCTGACCCCGGCAAACGATATCGACCGCAATTTCGGCACGGCCGCGCCGACACTTGGCATAGAAGGCATGACCCTTGCCGGAAGTTGAGACCCCCGTAACGCCCGAGGCAGAGCTGGCGCTGATCCGTGCGGTGGCGCAAGAGGCCGGCCGCATCGCCATGCGGTTTTTCGGCCGCGACCCGGAAGTCTGGATGAAGGAAGGCCAGTCACCGGTGAGCGAGGCCGATATGGCTGTCGATGCCTTTCTTAAAGACGCGCTTTTGACCGCGCGGCCGGACTATGGCTGGATCTCCGAGGAGACGGTCGACGAGCGCGCCGCAATAGTGCGTCGCCGCTTTTTCGTGGTCGACCCGATCGACGGCACCCGCGCCTTCATCGCCGGCAAGGATGTGTGGTGCGTCAGCATCGGCATTGTCGAGAATGACAGGCCATTGGCCGGCGTGCTGGATTGCCCGGCGCGCGGCGAGGTGGTGGAGGCGAGCCTTGGTACTGGTGCGCGCCAGAACGGGCGCGACATCAAGGTTGTCGATCTCGCCAGCCAGGACAGGCTGAAGATTGCCATGGCGCGCTCGGCGCTGGCGCTTCTGCCGGAAGACTTCCGCAGCCGCGTCGAGCCTTATCCTTATGTGCCGTCGCTGGCCTATCGCATCGCCATGGTGGCGCGCGGCGAGATCGCGGGAACATTCGTGCGGCCCAATTCGCATGACTGGGATCTCGCCGCCGCCGACCTTATATTGGCGGAAGCAGGCGGCGAAGTCGTCACTGCGGATGCCGAACGGCTGCGTTACGGCGGCCCGACCCACAAGCACGGCACGCTGGTCGCGGCGAGTGGTCCGTTGCTCGACGAGATGTTGGGTGTTGTGGCGCAAACGGCGTTCGGCTAATCATTCCGCACGGTTCACTCTGTTTGGGATTTGTAATGATGAGCGCAGACGGCGAAGGCAAGAAACAGCTTCTTCATCTCGTTTTTGGCGGGGAATTGAAGAATTTGACGGGCTCGGAGTTCCGCGATCTGGATGATCTCGATATTGTCGGCATCTATCCGGACTACGAATCGGCAAAAGTCGCATGGAAGGCAAAGGCGCAAGCGACTGTCGATAACGCCCATATGCGTTATTTCATCGTGCATCTGCATCGGCTGCTCGATCCGGCCACCGCCGCCAATGCGATTGCATCAGGGAAGGGAAGCTGACGGTCCGTCACGGACCGCCGGCAAGTCCAGAGGAAGCATGGCAGAAAACGTGGAAATCGCGCCTCCCGGGCCGCGAAAGGACAGCGCGGCCAAAAATATCTGGCGCAGCATTCGCGGGCCGCTGGCACGCTCGGCGGTGGTGAAGTCGGCGCTGGTATGGCTGATCTCCGCTTACCTGAAATTCGTCCACGCCACCAATCCGCGTCTGGAGGGTTCCAAGGATCCCGGCGAACTGAAGCGCGATTACAGCCCTCTCATCGTCACCTGCTGGCATGGCCAGCATCTGATGGCGCCGTTCCTGCGGCCAGAGGGGCTGGAACTGGTCGCCATGTTCTCGCGCAGCGCCGATGCCGAACTCAATGCCCGGGTCGCCGAGCGGCTGGGCCTCCAGACGGTGCGTGGCTCCGGCGGGCGCGGATCGCGCAGCCGCATAGAGAAGGGCGGCGCGCGGGCGCTTCTGGCGTTGAAGAATGCCTTGAAACAAGGCAAGTCGACGGCCATCATCGCCGATATCGCGCATGGCAAGGCGCGCGAGGCAGGCCAGGGCGTCATTCTTCTCGGCAAGCTTTCGGGACGTCCCATCGTGCCGATCGGCTACGCCTTTTCCCGCCGCAAGATTCTGGAAAAAACCTGGGACAAGACGGCCATACCGCTGCCCTTCGGCCGGTCGGTCGTGGTTACATGCGAGCCGGTTCTCGTGCCGGAGGACGCCGATGATGCCGTGCTCGAGGCAAAGCGGGTGGAATTGACAGAGAAACTCAACGCGGTGACGGCTGACGCTTATGGCCGTCTGGAGCACGCCGCCCCGGAGCAAGTCGCATGAGCGAAAAATGGGCCCGCACGATCCTCACCGCCTATCGCTGGGGCGGGGCCGCCGTCTACCCGGCCGTTGGCGCCTACGTCGCGTTCCGTGCATCGAGAGGCAAGGAAGACCACGCCCGCCGCCGGGAGCGCTATGGCAAGGCCAGCGTCCCGCGGCCCGATGGTCCGCTGGTCTGGGTGCATGCGGCAAGCGTCGGTGAAACCTCCGCGGTCATCCCGCTGATCGAGCGCATCATCGCGATGGATATCCATGTGGTGCTGACCACGGGTACCGTGACATCGGCCAAGCTCGTTGCCGAGCGGCTGCAGGACCGGGTGATCCATCAATATGTCCCGCTTGATCTCAAGCCTGCGGTCCAAAGATTCCTGACCCATTGGTGCCCGGACCTCGCCGTGATCTGCGAATCCGAGATCTGGCCGATGACGATCCTCGAACTCGGCGCGCGCCGTGTGCCGCAGGTGCTGGTCAATGGGCGGCTTTCCGACCGTTCGTTTGCCGCATGGAAGAAACGCGCCTCGCTGGCCGAGGCATTGTTCGAGAACCTCGCGCTCGTGGTGGCGCAGTCGGAGGTCGACGGCGAGCGGTTCCGCACGCTTGGCGCCCGCCCGGTGGTTGTTTCAGGCAATCTGAAGGTCGACGCCGTCGTCCCGCCCGCCGATGAGGCGGCGGTTGCGGCATTCAAGGCGCAGATCGGCCAGCGCAAGACATGGGCGGCGATCTCCACCCATCAGGGCGAGGAGCAGATTGCCGTCGAGGTCCATGACATGCTGAAGACCCGGCATAAGGATCTGTTGACGATCATCGTACCGCGCCATCCCGACCGTGCCGCAGCCCTTGAGGCGATGATGACCGCGCGTGGTCTCAATGTGGCGGTGAGGAGCCGCAATGACCCGATCACCCCGGAAACCAATGTCTTCCTCGGCGACACGATCGGCGAGATGGGGCTTTATCTCAGGCTCACCGATATCGCCTTTGTCGGCCGCTCCCTAACCGGCGAGGGTGGGCAAAACCCGCTGGAGCCGGCCATGGTCGGCACCGCCATCCTGTCGGGCCGCAATGTCCAGAATTTCCGCGATTCCTATCAGCGGCTCATCAAGAATGGCGGTGCGAAGCTGGTTCGCGACCGCGAGATGCTGGCGGGCGCGGTCAATTTCCTGTTCAACAACGAGACGCAGCGCCAGGAGATGATCGCCGCCGCCGCCCGGACCGTCGACGATATGCGCGGATCGCTTGAACGCACATTGGTTGCGCTTGAGCCTTTCATCCAGCCGCTGATTGTCCAGGCGCAGTTGACGGGAACACAAGGGTCGCGCTGATGGCAAGCGAGGCTCCTCCATTCTGGTGGGAAAAGCCGGACTGGCGCGCCCTCGTCCTTTCGCCGCTCTCCGCCCTTTATGGCGCCGCCGCCCGGCGCAGGCTGTTGCGTGCCGTCCCGCCCAAAGTGCCGGTGCCGGTCCTTTGCGTCGGCAATTTCACGGTGGGCGGCGCCGGCAAGACGCCGACAGCCATCGCCTTTGCCAAAGCAGCGCTGGCAAAGGGGCTGAAGCCGGGGATCGTCTCACGCGGCTATGGCGGCGGGTTTTCCGGCGTTCACCTTGTCGATCCCGTCCATGACAGCGCCAGGCTCACCGGCGATGAACCCCTGCTGCTCGCCCGCCATGCGCCCGTCGCGGTCTCGCCGGATCGCATCGCCGCAGCCAGGTTGTTGATCGGCGAGGGATGCGATTTCCTCATCATGGATGACGGCTTCCAGAGCGCGCGGCTACATATCGACTACGCGCTCATCGCAGTGGATACGAGCCGCGGCGTCGGCAATGGCCGTGTCATACCGGCAGGGCCGCTGCGCGCCCCGCTGATCGATCAGTTGCGCAAGGCCGACGCGCTCCTCAAGATCGGGACGGGCAGCGGCGCGGACAGGGTGATCCGGCAGGCGGCGCGGGCGGCAAAGCCGATCTATGAGGCGCGTCTTGCTCCCAGTTCCGCGAAGCTGATTTCCGGCAGGCGCTTTCTCGCCTTCGCCGGCATCGGCAATCCCGACAAGTTTTTCGCAAGTCTCAGCGAAATGGGCGGCGTGCCGGCCCTGACCCGCACCTTCCCCGATCACCATCCCTACAGTCAGGAGGAGATCGGCGAACTGATGCAGACCGCCGCTGCCGCCGATCTTGGCCTGGTGACCACGGCCAAGGACCATGTCCGCCTTGCCACGGGGCTCGGCACGCCCAAGCAATTCCTGGAAAAGCTCAGCGTTGTCGATGTCGAGTTGGCTTTCGATCAGCCTGATATCGCCGGGCGTATCATCGAGGCGACGCAGGAACGCTATCGTCAACGGCGGATAAAGGGATGATCGCAAGCGTCTTGCGATGAGGTGTATTCGGCAAGCCGAAAAGCTGATGCGCCCCCTTTGGGCTCCTGAGTTTATCGAAGGCGCCCATCTCCCCACAAGGCCCGCCGCCCCAGCCGCCTCCCAGGATTTCCGCAACAGCTGTCGCAACCAATATACCGATGGCTTTAGGCACACGATTGAAGAAAGCCCCCGATGGGCTCCACCACTGGTTCATATCGAGCGATACAGCGGTGGCGATCTGATCAACGTGGTGGAACCGCTTCGAATCCCGCTCATTTTGCGCCTGACATTTGCGACAGGTCGGCCGGAATGCGACCCCTTCCGAGACGATCGCAAAGAAGCGGCGAACGCCGATAGCTGGCATCAACGCCAAGTCGATCCGGTCACAATCCAAAGGTGACGTGGCCGTTCTCGTCTATGGACCATGCAGGGTTCCAGGTGATTTCCCAAGCATGATCGTCTGGATCTGCCACATAGCCGCGGAATCCGCCATGTGGAGGTTCGTCGGCCGGACGAATGACCCGGCCACCGGCTTTCGCTAAACATGCTATTACAGGTTCGACATCCTCTCGGCGCGCGACATTATGCGCCAGAGAAAAAGCTCCCGGCAGGAGCAGGCCGGGACGCTTCATGTCTTCTTCCAGAGATCGCTTCAGAAATGTTCCCAGAACGAATCCGTTCATTTGATAAAAGACGATTTCGTGATTCTCGAAGACTGGCGACCAGCCGAAACCTTCGGTGTAGAAGCGACGCGACCGGGAAAGGTCGGTGGTGGCGAGTGTGATGACAGAAATCTGGTGCTGCATGTCCATACCCTCTCTATCAGCGCATGCACCATGCACGCGCATTGATAGTCTTGGGCCGCCACCAAGGTAACGGAAGGACCCGCTCGCACGGGGGCCGGGCCAACCTTCCCGACCTAACCTGTTTCAGACAGTATCTGTGTAGCCACAGGTGATCAGATCGTCAAGGAACGGCAGCTTCGTTCGCATTTGCGGTCGTCTCTGGCGTTCGCGTGGAGCGTCGGCTCCTTCCACCCCCTCCGGCCATTGCCGATGGTGCCAAATTGCGCCGAAACTTTCGTGCCAGATAGCGAACAAAATGCATCGCGTTATTCGCCTTCCGACAAACGACCGTTTTTCGGAAAGCCGCATGCGACCCCATATCGGCCATAAGACTTCGCCGGTTTAGTCGCCGGATGCGGACATACCACTACCCAATACCGGGCAATGCCTTGAGGGCAGCACTAATCGTGTCGATCAGCGAGCGGATGCGCTTGATGCGTGCGCGGCCGGGTACAATGAGGATGGATAGCGGCACTGGCTCTGGCGCGTAGTCTGGTAATACCTGCTCCACCGCCCCGGCCTGCAGAAGGTCGTCCACCAACCAGACATGAGCGGGAGCGATGCCACGCCCCTGTATCAAGGCTTCCCGGGCGGCGAGGCCGTGATCAACCAGCAGCCGACCGTCGAACGGTATCGAGCAAGGCCGCCCCTCCTGTGGGTGGAGAACGAGCATGTCGCTTCCGACTACGTTGCTCATGCGGATCGTCTGATGGTGCCGCAAATCATCCGGCCTCTGCGGGCGTCCGTGCTCTTCCAGATAGGCGCGTGAAGCCACCAGCAACCGCCGTGAATTACCGATGGCCTTGCGCTGAATGGAACTGTCGGCAAGTGGCCCCAATCTGATTGCAATATCCACCGCCTCCCGGACCAAATCGATTTGCACGTCGGACAGTCTGAGGTCGATGCTCACATTTGGATGCTGATCCTGAAACGCGAACAATACTCGCTGGACATGCTGCACCCCCAACGCGGCGGTGCAGGAAACCCGAATTTTTCCATCCAAGCGATCACCCGCGCTGCGAACGTCATCGGCCGCTTCGTCCACAAGGCGCAGGATAGTGCGCGCATTATCGACGTAATCCGTGCCCTCGGCCGTGAGCGTGACGCGCCGGGTGGTCCGACTGAGAAGGGTCACGCCAAGCGCGCCCTCCAGCTCTGTGATATGGCGGGTGATGGTCGCTTGGCCGACGCCCTGTTCGCGGGCCACGGCAGAAAAGCTGCCACGCTCTGCAACGCGGACGAAGCTGCGCATCCTCTCCAACGTGATCGCTGACTTATCCATTTATTGGAACTATCCTATACGTTCCTACTATCTACCGAATAACTCGCGCGATGAATAGCTTTCCGGCTAACCCACAAGCCAACCAATGGAGAGCGTGATGTCGCCAACTCACAAGCCCCTTATCACCATCGTCGGTGCCTTGAGCAAGCAAGGTCGCAGCGCCGCACGATCCTTGCTGGAAAGCGGGAATTACCGCGTCCGGGCGCTGACTCGCCGCGTAGACTCGGCGGAGGCGCAAAGCCTGGCGCATAACGGTGCGGAACTCATGAGCGTGCCGTTGGAGCTGGGGCAAAAACAGATGATGGTGAGGGCCTTTGAAGGTTCCCACGGCGCGTTCCTTATGACGCCTCCCATCGCGCCTCCAGATACCCACGAAGCCGCACTTGGCAAGGAATTAGCCGATGCGGCCGTTGAGGCGGGCGTCCAGCATCTTGTTTTCAGCAGTTTGGAAAACGTCGATCAAATCACACACGGAAAAAAATTCGCTCCGCATTTTACCGACAAAGCGAACGTTGAGGATTATATTCGCGCTCTTCCTGTGCAAAGCTCCTTCATCATACTGGCCTTCTTTTATACCAATCTGCTTGAATACTACACGCCGCGCATGAAGGGCGACACCCTAGTATTTCCGATCTATCTGCCACAGGATTTCCGGGCTCCCTTTGTCGATCCCACGAGTGCAACCGGCCCCGCGGTCCTGAAGATATTCTCCCATCCGGAGAAATATGCAGGCAAGTCCATGCCGGTCATCGGCGACATTCTCTCGCCCGAGGAAATGGTTGCCACGTTCACCCGCGTTACGGGTCGGAAGGCTGCATACAGTTCGGCTTACACCCGAGAGGGGTTGCTACACCACTTCCCCGATTTTGCGGCAAACGAACTCTTGGTGCGCGAGCTGTTGGGGATGGCGGAATATGCGACCGAATATGGCTATTATCGCAAGGATCGTGATCTCGCATGGAGTCGAAAAGTAAATTCGAACAGCCTAACATGGGAGCAATTTCTGCGATCGACCGGGTGGCAAGGGCAGGCCCAATCCTTCGGCGTTTGATTGGCGAGATCGCAAAGACCGCTTAATCCGCCAATGCAGCCAAAAGCCGCCAATCCGCTTCTCCACCAGAAGCCGAAATTCAAACTGCGACACTGCCCGGCGTCAGGGGAATCGCTTGAAAAATCATTTGTGTGCTGCGGTTATTGCGGTTTCGAGATAATCGTCGTCCCATCCGAGCGTTTTCCGTCTGACCTTGAGGCTGGCCTTGTCGTTGATGGAGCGGATGAGGTTGAGGCTGATATGGCGGACGGTGGCCATGTTGGCGGGTCCGTTCTGGGTTCTCAGGCGCATGAGATCGTCATGGAAGACGACATCCATGACCCAGTGAAGGCGGATCTCCACATGCCAGTGCGCGCGCACGGCGTGGGCGAACTGTTGTGCGGTGAGGGTCGCGGAAGACAGATAGTAGCGCCGTTCGAGGCAGGTTTTTGCGCCCCGTATGGTTTCGCTCTCGACCATTGCGATCATGGCGAGGTCCTTGAACCGCCATTCGCCGGGGAAACGTTTGTCAGAGGTGAGCCAGCCGACATCATGGCAGACGGCATGGCGGCGGATTTCGAGGCGGCCATGGTCATTGTCCGTGCTTTGATGGTGTTGGCAGGTGTCCGGACCAGCGTCGGCGAAGAAGCGCTCGACTTCGGCGCAAAGGGCGGGCCAGTTGCCCTTGAGGGCAAGCAGATAATCGGCGCCCTTGTTGCGGATGGCGGCGGCGATCTTGGTCTGGCAGCCCATGGCGTCGATGGTCACCAGGGCGCCGGTGAGCTCCAGCCGCTCCAGCAATTCGGGGATGGCCGTGATCTCGTTGGATTTTTCCGCGCAAGCCTGCTGTCCCAGCACGAGACGCTGGCGTGCGGCCCAGGCTGAAACCAGATGCAGCGGGTTCTGTCCCCTGCTGCGGTTGT
>NZ_PVBR01000015.1 GCF_002980495.1 Phyllobacterium phragmitis | reverse complement strand
GCAGCTTGCGGAACATCTCCACACCCGTCACCGTCGTCGTCGACGTCGGGCGGATACCGACGATCTCGACCGTCTCGCCAACCTTGACAATGCCGCGCTCGACGCGCCCGGTCACCACCGTGCCGCGACCCGAGATCGAGAACACGTCCTCGATCGGCATCAGGAAGGGCTGGTCGATCGGACGCTCAGGCGTCGGGATGTACTTGTCCACTTCGGCCATCAGCTGACGCACCGCGTCCTCGCCGATTTCCTTGTTGGAGTCTTCCAGAGCGGCCAGCGCCGAACCCTTGACGATCGGAATGTCGTCGCCGGGGAAATCATATTTCGACAAAAGCTCGCGCACTTCCAACTCGACCAGTTCCAGAAGCTCGGGATCGTCGACCTGATCCACCTTGTTGAGGAACACCACGATCGCGGGAACGCCGACCTGACGGGCGAGCAGGATGTGCTCGCGGGTCTGCGGCATCGGGCCGTCGGCAGCCGAAACCACCAGGATCGCGCCATCCATCTGGGCGGCGCCGGTGATCATGTTCTTCACATAGTCGGCGTGACCGGGACAATCGACGTGGGCGTAGTGCCGGTTTTCCGTCTCGTACTCCACATGCGCCGTCGAGATCGTGATGCCGCGCGCCTTTTCCTCCGGCGCCGCGTCGATCTGGTCATACGCCTTGTACTCGCCGAAATACTTCGTGATCGCCGCCGTCAGCGACGTCTTGCCGTGGTCAACATGCCCAATCGTGCCAATGTTGGCATGCGGCTTCGTACGTTCAAACTTACTCTTCGCCATCGCCGTCGTTCTCTCGTCTTCTAGAACCGTTTGCGCCGACCGGTATTCCCGGCCCGATGTTTATGGAGCGGCGAACCGCCCGTCCGTTAATTCCTTACACGCCAAACCGCCCCTTGAGAATCTGGAGCGGGTAGCGGGAATCGAACCCGCATATTCAGCTTGGAAGGCTGCTGCTCTACCATTGAGCTATACCCGCGCACTCGTAACTCCGACTCCGGCAGTGGTGGAGGAGGTTGGATTCGAACCAACGTAGGCTAAGCCAACGGATTTACAGTCCGTCCCCTTTAACCACTCGGGCACTCCTCCTGTCACTGCCAGCGGAGCTGAGCGACTAGGCATTCGCACGAATACCCCGCCCGTTTTGGCAGGCGGGTCATCCGCGGTGGGCGTTATGACGAGAAGGCATTCGCCTGTCAACAGGGGATTGGCGAAAAGACCAACCGACTTTCCACAACCATCTGCGGCGCATTGAAATTTCTGCGGCGCTTTTGCTCAACAGCGGTTCTATCGCATGAAGAAGCAACGGGTTATAAGCACCATCATGAACGATAAACAGCAACCGAAATCACCAAAAGATTCCCACTATGCGCGCCTTCGCCGCCAGCACCGCGACCTGAAGGCGGGCGATGCCGGGCAGCAATACCGTCCAGCCAGACCGGCAATCGAAGGTAGCGCTGCGCCCGCAGGGCTGGTGCGGCTCTATGGGCTGCATACGGTTCGGGCAGCGCTGGATAATTCGGAACGCCGGATTCGCCGGATGATGGTGACGAAAAATGCCCTGGCAAGGCTGGAGATCGCAGAATCGCATTCCCTGCCCTTTCCCGTCGAGACCGTCGAACCGAAGGCCATAGACCGGGAAACCGGATCGGAGGCGGTCCATCAGGGCGTCATGATCGAAGCGGAGCCGCTTCGTTCGAAAAAACTGACAGACCTCAGGGAAAGTTCGCTGCTTCTAGTGCTCGATCAGGTGACCGATCCGCACAATGTCGGCGCGATCCTGCGCTCTGCCGTCGCCTTCGGCGCAGGGGCACTGATCACCACGGCGCGCCACAGCCCCCAGGAATCAGGCGTGCTCGCCAAGGCTGCATCCGGTGCACTCGAACTCATCCCCCATATCGAGGTGCGAAATCTGGCAGACGCGCTGCATGAGATCCATGCGCTCGGCTTCACGACGATCGGGCTTGATTCGGAAGGTCCGAGCGAGATGGAAGCGGCTCTCGATGGTGACCGGATCGCCCTCGTGCTCGGCGCCGAAGGCAAAGGCCTGCGGCAGAAGACGCGCGAAACGGTCACCACCCTCGCCCGGCTCGATATGCCTGGAGCGATTAAATCGCTCAACGTATCGAACGCGGCCGCAATCTCGCTCTATGCGGTGCAACGCTATCTCGCGGCAAAGGGCTGAAAACTACGTTCTCACGCCGTGGCGATATAGGCCTTGATGTCTTCCGCTTCGCGCTCAACCTCTTCGATGCGCCTTTTGACCACATCGCCGATCGAGATGATTCCATACAGGAGGCCATCGCGCTCAACGGGCAGATGGCGGAAGCGGTTGACCGTCATGATTTCCATCACCTCGTTGACGGTATTGTGCTCATGACAGACATGCACCTTGCTGGTCATCAACTCCGATACTTTTCGGTCGAGGGCCTGCAGTCCCTGTTCGGCAATGGCGCGGACGACATCGCGTTCCGACAGGATGCCTTTTACAGCCTTTTCGCCATCGCAGATGACGAGCGCACCGATACGATGCATGGCCAGGATGGCGACAGCCTCGATGATCGATGCATCAGGCGTGACGCTGACGACATCATGGCCTTTGCGTTCGAGAATAGATCTGACCGTCATGCTTTTCCTCCTCACGGCGCTTTCGCGCTAGAACCACCGGAACCACCTCCGCCTATCGGCCCCTTTTTCCGGCAACACGGAGATATGGTGCGCGCAAGCGCCGGGCAAAGCAAGTGCTTCTAAAGCCAGTTCAATAAGGCCTCGGGGCATCCAGCGGACTTGGACGGTCCAGGAGGGCTATGCCGAAGAAACCGACGATGAAACCGCCAATATGGGCCTCCCATGCAATGCTCGCCGATTCGGTTGGTGTTATCGAAATGAGGCCGGTGACCAGATTGATGACAAACCAGACACCGAGAAACGCCAGGACAGGACGCAATGTCAGCGTAACGCCAATAGGCAGCAACGGACCGGCAAATTCCGATTTTCCCTTTTGATGCAGCATATCGGGCACCCGGCGAAAACCATAGCGCGCGGCAGCGCCCATCATGCCGGAAATGGAGCCCGAAGCGCCCACCAGCGGCATCGCGCTTTCCGGATGAAGCGCATAATGGGTGAATGCCGCGGCAATGGCGGTGGCGATCCAGAATATGATCATCCTGGTCGTGCCGATCCGCCCTGCCAGCGGCGAGCCGAAGGCGGCAAGCCAGACCAGGTTGACGGCGATATGGGCGAAACCGCCGTGCATGAAAGAATAGGTTATGGCCGTCATCCACGCCGCCGGATCGTCGAAGCCGCCGCCTTGTGAAAAACGCACCGGCCAAAAGGCGAAATTGATCATGACCCAGAGGTTCTGCTGGTCGTCGAGCACATAATTCTGTGCGAGGAACGCCACGATGCAGATACCGGTCAGAACCAGAATGATTCCAGGGATGTTGAAAACGGGTTCGGATGTCCGTGCGCGGTTCAAATCGTTCTCCGGAAATGTTGCGGCCACGCGATTCGTTCACATCCGCTCGCGCCCACCGTGAAGACAGGACCTTAGAACGGTTCCTGTTTTGATGGAATCGGAGAACCGCTCTCATTCTTTGTTTTTACGCACGTCCGATGGGAGAGCAATTCCTGCTTTTCCCAGGAAAACCGGTTCCCACTTTTCCTGGACCTGCTTTAGATATGAGAGGCTTTGGTAAAAGAAAAGGCCGCCCAGGCTTTTACCCCTGAACGGCCTGGCCGAGCTCCCACCCGTAACCAAAATCATTTTGAACCCAGAAAGCGCTTTAAAGACAAAGGCTTCTTCTGATGTCCTATCCTGCACACAGATCGGGCCTTCATGCAATAGAAACCATTTGTTAACCTTAACTGCCCGGCGCAGTGGATGAACAAAAGGTTAAGGTGGTCCCGTAGCCGCAGGAATGGCACGCTTTCTGCTACGTGCTTCGTCAGAGATGAATTGAAGCCAATTTATGTGCCAAAACAGCACATTATCCGGAAACGAGACGTCACAGATGAAGCATGATGGAACAGCAGAGCTTCTCGCTTACTGGAATCGCATCCGTGAGAAGCGCCCTGCCCCGGAAAGAACCGAGATCGAGCCCGCTGCGATTCGCAGGCGGCTGCCGGATATATTTATCCTCGAGAGCCCGGAAAATGCGGAGACACGTTTTCGCCTGGCGGGAACGCGGCTGTGCACCATACATGGCGGCGAACTCAGAAATTCGAGCTTTCTTTCGCTGTGGAGCGAGGAGGACCGTGCGGCCATCGATCAACTCCTGCACACAGTATTCGAAAGCAAGGCTGCGGCGGTGATCGACCATGAGGCTAAAAGCCTCTCGGGACGCCGCTCGACTTTTGAAACCCTGCTGCTGCCGCTTGCCGGCGCCGCCTCCGAAGCCAGGCTGATAGGATCCATGATCGCGCTCGATCCCGCCTATTGGCTGGGTGCGGATAGAATCGTCGAAAGCAGCGTGCTCTCGATCAGCCTGCTCGACCCGAAGCGTGCGCAATTGCAGGCCGAAACCCCGGCGGTGGCCGTTGCTTCAGGTTCTTCATTGCGCTCCGTATCACGCGCTTATGAGACGCAGTGCTTTTTCGACGCATCCGGTCCGCGCCAAATCCGCCATCTTACCGTCCTCGATGGCGGCAAAATCTGAACGCGGTACGGCGGCTGCATTACCCGATGTTAACTCATGTCGTTTACGATCTCGCCGATATAAACGGTTTGCGCGTCAGCCAACGTTAAAGCAGGGAAAAATGCAGAATATCGCAGACACTCACATCGGAAGCGATATTCCGCATGACAACTTTCATTCGGTGAAAGTGAATCTCCATGGCCGTTACATGCTCGAGAATCGTTCCGAGCATATTTGCATCGTGCTTGAGATGTCGCCGGGCAGCGCGCTTCTCCGCGGCAAGGGAAACGGGCGAATCGGCGAGCGCATCATCGCCTATATCGATCATGTCGGCCGTATCGAAGGCGCCGTTCTCCGGCAGACCCCCGACGGATTCTCCATGTCCCTCACCGCCTCGGAGCGCAAGAAGGACAAGCTTGCCGCCCAGTTGACATGGCTTGCCAACAAGCACGAGCTCGATCTGCCGGAAGACCGCCGCCACGAACGCATCACGCCGCGCAATCCCAACAATATTCTTGTCATATCAGACGGACGACAATATCGCTGCCGGATCATCGATCTTTCGCTTTCCGGCGCAGCCGTCGAAATCGATGTACGACCGGCGCTCCATACGTCGGTTACGCTCGGCACGATGCGGGGAACCGTGGTGCGTCATTTCGACGATGGCATCGCCATCGAATTCGCCAATGTACAACAGCGCATGACGCTCGATCAGCTCTTCCGCTGACCACAATACGTCCCGCACCAATCCCGCTATTCGCTTCTCCTGAATCCGGACCGCCGAAACCTCTCGGGCAGTTCGCTGATATGCGTCCATCCCAGCAGTGAATTCGGTTCAATAAACCGAAGCTTCAGCAATCTTTACAGTTATTTACTTCAATGCATAAAATTTGAAATGAATTTCATACTTGTTTTCTCTGTTTTTTAGTTTCATTTTCGCTCCATTATTGGCGCGACCTAAAACTATGCATGTCATTGTTGCTTCAACTCGGAGACGACACGATGACATGCAAAGCAGTTTTGGCAGGCCTCTTTCTTCTGATCGGAACAGTGGCAGTTCAGGCAACGCAAATTGGCTCACCATCCCCATGGATGAATTCGGGCGGGCGCACCACACAGCCGATCGGCCATTATGAGTTCTGCCAACGCTATGCCGATGAATGCGCTATCGTCAGCAGATCGGACAAGCCGGTCGCTTTGACACAAGAGCTGTGGCGCAAGGTCATCGAGATCAACAATCAGGTCAACACCAGCATCGAAGCGCGCACCGACATGGATATGTGGGGCAAGCCGGAAGTCTGGTCTTATCCGACGAAATACGGCGATTGCGAAGATTATGCCCTGCTCAAGCGCAAGCTGCTGCAGCAGGCGGGTGTTCCAGTCAATGCCTTGCTGATCACCGTCGTGCGCCAGACCAATGGCGACGGCCATGCCGTGCTGGCGATGCGCACCGATCGCGGCGATTTCGTTCTCGACAACCTGGAGCCGCGCGTCCTGGTCTGGAACCAGACCGAATATCAATTTCTCAAGCGTCAATCGACCCGCAACACCGGCGTCTGGGTTTCGATAGACGACGACCGCCAGATCCTGGTGGGCAGCATTCGCGAATAAGGCGCAAGCCTTATGCGGCAACCCGGTCGAGTCCCCCACCCGTCCCCATGACCGGGTTTCAGGAGCCGGCTCCTCCCACGGGCCGGCTCCGTCCGTCGTATCAAACAATCTCCAGGCCGCGCATGAACCTGATGCCATTATCGACATAATGAAGCGCCGAGGCCTTCAGCCGCTCGACGGCCTTTTCATCCAGCGAGCGCGCGACACGGGCCGGAGCCCCGATGATCAATGAATTGTCGGGGAATTCCTTGCCCTCCGTCACCAGCGCTCCCGCACCTACCAGCGAGTTCTTTCCTATCCGCGCGCCATTGAGCACGATAGCGCCGATGCCGATGAGGCTATTGTCTCCGATCGTGCAGCCGTGGAGCATGGCGCGATGACCGATCGTGCAGCCTTCGCCGATCGTCAGCGGATAGCCCATATCGGTATGCATCACGGTGTGCTCCTGAACATTGGTGTTGCAGCCGATCACGATCGGTTCATTGTCGCCGCGCAACACCGCCCCGAACCATATGCCGGCGCCCTTCCCCAGCCTGATCCTGCCGATCAGCGTTGCGTCGGGCGCGATCCAGTTCGTTTGGCGATCATCGAATTCCGGCTGGTGACCGTCCAACGCATAGATGGACATGGGGCTCTCCCGTTTTGAGCGTTTTTCTGTACGGGAGAGGATGGCCGAGGGACAACGGACCCGCAAGTTCGCCGCCCGGCAATTCACGGGGTATTAACCATAAAAGCCAATAATAGGGTCGGGATTGGGATGGTTGGACGGGCGGATCAGAGCAGGCTATGCAAAGCGCGGCACAAACGGGAATCGCGATCACCGAAAGCCGCTTTTTCGCGCGCGTGTTCTATGTATTCTTCGGCCTTGCCGTCCTTTCGGCAGCCATCAATCTCGGCGGGCGATATTTCGGTTCGACCATCGCCAAGGGTGGCCATACCGATGACACGACGGTCCGCGAAATCGTCATAGGCAATGACGTGCTATCGATTCCATCGAATATGATTCGATTCCATACGCAGCGCCGCGACGGCGTGGCCAATCGTGTCGATCTCTACCTCAAATGGCCGGAAATGGCGGGCTACAGCGCCAAGACGCGCAATGATTTCAATCTCATCACGCCAGAGCGGCAGATTCTGTTCCTCTCAATCGAGGCCAGAACCATGTCGCGCGATATGTCGGGTCGCTATCTGCCGATCTATTCCACACTGATCGAACAGCCGGGAAAGCCCGGTCCGGCGGGATTGATGCTCTACAGCTTTCGTCAGGCGAGCGGCTATATCAATGAGGAACTGGCGGTTTCTCCAACCGGAGGTGACCGCCCCGATTTCGTCGCGCGCTGTCTTGAGGAGAGCGTTGCGAAGGAAACGATCAGCGCCTGCGAACGCGATATCCAGATTGGTGAGGGGCTACATCTTCTCTACAGATTTCCGCGCGACCTGCTGGATCAGTGGCGCGCACTTGACGAAGCCGTCAAATCCTTCGCGGCCGGTCATCTGGCAGACGCCAGATGACCGGCCTTTTCAAATTACTGGAGATCGATATCCAGAATTGCCATTGAGAAATTATAGGACAGTTCGCCGTCTTCGTCATCTTTGTAGATGAGACCAAGGAATTCGTCGTTGAGATAAAGCTCGCACGAATCATCCTTACGCGGACGAGCCTTCACTTCAAGGCCCGGATTCTTGAAAGTTCGTTTGAAATAGGCGTCGAGTTTTCTCAGTTCTTCAGGTTTCAAACGAATTCTCCTATGCAATGTTGGGACGCGGGTTGTTGCACGGTGCATCCGACTATGTAAAGCCCGCAAGAAATTTGTCACCGCTTTTGATAGCGGCGATCTTATCAGTCGAGGCTGTTTATGCGCTGGTCCATGGCGCGCGACGGCTCCGCGCAGCCGCTTTCACCCACGATGCGCGCGGGAACACCGGCAACCGTCACATTGCTCGGCACCGGCTTCACCACCACCGAACCCGATGCCACCTTCGAGCAATGCCCGACCTCGATATTGCCAAGGATCTTGGCGCCCGCGCCGATCAGCACACCATGCCTGATCTTCGGATGACGATCGCCGCCCGCCTTGCCTGTTCCGCCAAGCGTGACACCGTGCAATATCGACACATTATCCTCGATGATTGCCGTCTCGCCGATGACCAGCCCGGTCGCATGGTCTAGGAATATTCCACCGCCCAGTTGCGCGGCCGGATGAATATCCGTCTGAAACACGGAGGAGGAGCGGCTCTGCAGATAATAGGCGAAATCCTGGCGGCCTTCCTTCCAGAGCCAGTGCGCCAGACGGTGCGTCTGGATGGCGTGAAAGCCCTTCAGATAGAGGATAGGATCGAGAAACCGGCTGCATGCCGGATCACGATCATAGACCGCCTGGACATCGACGCGAAGAACCTGCGACCATTCCGGCTGTGCCCGGTGCATCTCGGCGAATGTCTGGTACAGAATGCCCGCGTCGATATCCACATGTCCCAGCCTTTCGGCGATACGGTAGCCCACTGCTGCTTCGAGGCTGTCCTGATTGAGAACCGTAGAATAGAGGAAGGCGGTCAGCAGCGGATCGCGCAACGCGGCTTCTTCGGCCTCGACACGGATGGCATCCCAGATCGGATCCACCTGATCGATGACGTTCACCATCTTGGCGGTATTCTGTGCGGGCATTTCAAAACTCCCAGCTTTCGCCGTTGTTCTTGCTCTTTTGGAGCAACATAGAGCAAATCGCATTGCTTGACACGTCAATTTGCTGAAACGCAGCCTTCAATCCGGTCAAGCTATGGTGAGGGTTCAAATGGGGTTTTCGCTCAGGAATTCCAGAACCGCCCGCTTGAACACCTTATCGCCCACTGCGAGCATGTGATCCCGGCCCGGAATATCCAACGACTGGCCATGCGGCAGCAGGGCCGCCAGATCGTGGGGATTTCCACCGATATCGTCCTTCGTTCCGACCGCGACCAGCGTTGGCTGGGTGATACGGCGGATCGCATCCGCACTCAAGGTCTCCTTCGAGGTGATCACGCAGGCGGCAAGTGCGAGGCGGTCGCTTTTCGTCTGGTCGGCGAATTTGCGGAACATCAAGCCGCGCGGATGGGTAATCGTTGCCGGATCGTCGGTAAGGAGCGCGTCATGGATCGGGTCCCAGTCGCCGGCCCCATCGACCATGCCGATGCCCAGGCCGCCGAAGACCAGGCTGCGGACGCGATGCGGATGCTCCAGCGCCATGAACGCTGCGATACGGGCGCCCATGGAGTAGCCCATGACATGGGCCTTCTCGATGCCGAGATGATCGAGAAGTGCTGCCGCATCGCCGGCCATCAGGCTTGGCGTGTAATCGGCAGAATCATGGCTCTTTGCCGATTGGCCATGACCGCGATCGTCTATGGCGATGACGCGATATCCCGCTTCCGTCAGTGTCTGGAACCAGCCGGGAGATACCCAGTTGACATAGGAGGACGAGGCAAAACCATGGATGAGCAGGACAGGATCGCCCTCGCCCTCTTCGCGATAGGCAAGACGCATGCCGTCATGCTCGAAATATTGAACTTCAGGCGTGCTCACTACTCAGGCCCCTTCTGGAAAATTGCGATTGAAGATCGTGCTATTGTGCCGTGCACTGCCCACATATCGAGGGATGGCGCACCATGTCACCCATGGCGAGGCCCAGCCGCTTTGCCGCTCCGGCGCGCAATTCGATGACGAAGCTGACCGGCACGATCGAAGATATGACCGCTTCCGAGAACGGCTCGGTATTTTCGCGTATCGTGGCGATGGCGCCGTCGCGGGTGACGAACAGCATGTCGAGCGGCAGCGGCGTATTCTTCATCCACATCATCACCATGCGCGTCTGATCGAAGACGAAAAGCATGGCGCGATTCTCGGGAAGATCGGTCCTGTTCATCAGCCCGCGCATCCGCTCCGCATCGGTATCGGCTATTTCGGCATCCAGGGAGACCTTGCCCTTCGCAGTCTCGAAAACGAGCTGATGGTCGTCCACAGGCAGCCGCATCGGCGCAGCCATCTCAGCCCGAGCAGGGAAAACGAGAAAGAGCAGCAGGAAGATGGTGAGGAAATTTGGCATCGGCAAAGACCCGGGGATGGCGCGTGCAAAACAGATCGGAAGCTTTCGCCTATCGATCCGCACGCGTCAATGCCCCTTGGATGTCAATGCTCCTGGGATATCGGGACAGCGGCAAATCTTTCGCCGCCGTGCCTTCATCAAAGTCAATGCGACGCCGGAAACTGCGTTCCGATATCGGGATGAACTTCCGCCGCCATCAGGCCTTTCTCACCATTGCCATAGCGCACGAGAACCACCTGGCCGGGCCGTAGTTCAGTCAGACCGAAACGCCGCAGCGTTTCCATGTGGATGAAGATATCTTCCGTGCCCTCACCGCGCGTCAGGAAACCGAATCCCTTGGTGCGGTTGAACCATTTGACGATGACGCGTTCGAGCCCGCTCGACGGCGTGACATTGACGTGGGTCCGCTGCGGCGGCATCTGCGCGGGATGAACGGCAGTGGAGCTATCCATGGAGACGACGCGGAAGCATTGCAGCCCGCGCTCGCCGTGCTTGACCTCGCAGACGACCCGTGCACCTTCGAGTGCGGTCTGGAAACCATCCCTGCGCAGGGATGTGACATGCAGCAGAATATCTGAAAGTCCGGGCTGATCAGGCACGATGAAGCCATACCCCTTGGCGACATCAAACCATTTGATCGAACCGGATACCTCTATAAGCTCGACAATCTCCTCAGAAGAGGCGCTGCCAAGGAACTGGTCCTTCGACACAGATTTGTCTGCCATAGCGCCAGTCCCCTCCTTTCACCCTCGGTCAAATCTAAACTGATTCTCAACTTGAGAATAACACTGCCATAGCGCAAAGGGGCAAGTCCCTACTTCCGTTTATTGGCCAGTTACCACAGACTTTATTTTTCGCGAGCAACTTTCAAAGGCTAAAGAATGGGGATAGGCCATTGACAGGCTTGCCGATTTCAATAACCCCACCATATCAAAAAATGCCGCAGCCGAGTTGCCTCGGCGCGTTCAAATTTCAACCGCAAACGTTTGCCAACAGAAACAGGAACCGACATGCGCTATCTGCACACCATGGTCCGAGTCCGCGACATAGATGAAGCGCTGGATTTCTACGTCAACAAGTTTGGCCTGGAGGAAATCCGCCGCATAGAAAACGAGAAGGGCCGCTTCACGCTGATCTTCCTGGCGGCTCCGGAGGACAAGGGTCGCGCCGTTTCCGAACGCGCGCCGGAGCTTGAACTGACTTATAATTGGGAACCGGAGGAATATACAGGCGGCCGCAATTTTGGCCACCTCGCCTATCTCGTGGACGATATCTATGCGACCTGCCAAAAGCTGCAGGACAAGGGCGTGACGATCAACCGCCCGCCGCGCGACGGCCACATGGCCTTCGTCCGCTCGCCCGACGGCATTTCCATCGAGCTCATCCAGAAGGGCGGAAGCCTCGAACCCCAGGAGCCCTGGGTATCGATGCCGAATACCGGAAGCTGGTAAAGATTATGGCAGTAGGGGAGTAAGGGAATAGGGGAATAGGGCAGTTGGAGAAATTGGGTCGCGGAAGCGGCCGCGAAGCGATAAGCTTCCACTGCTATTGCCTTACTCCCCTATTCCCCTACCCCAGAGGAGCCCAATCCATGAAAGACGTGTTGAGCGAACTGGAGCGCCGCCGTGAAATCGCAAGGCAGGGTGGCGGACAGATCCGCATAGATGCGCAGCACGGCAAGGGGAAGCTGACGGCGCGCGAGCGCATCGACGTCTTTCTCGACGAAGGCTCGTTCGAGGAGTTCGACATGTTCGTCGAGCATCGCTCGACCGATTTCGGCATGGAGAAAACCAAGTTCGCCGGTGACGGCGTCGTCACCGGCTGGGGCACGGTCAACGGACGCACCGTCTTCGTCTTCGCCAAGGATTTCACCGTTTTCGGCGGTTCGCTTTCCGAAGCGCACGCCGAAAAGGTACAGAAGATACAGGACATGGCGCTGCGCAACCGGGCGCCGGTGATCGGGTTTTACGATGCGGGCGGTGCGCGCATCCAGGAAGGTGTGGCGGCGCTCGGCGGCTATGCGGAGATATTCCAGCGCAATGTGCTCGCTTCCGGCGTCATTCCGCAGATTTCGGTGATCATGGGGCCGTGCGCCGGCGGCGATGTCTATTCGCCGGCCATGACCGATTTCATCTTCATGGTGCGCGACACCTCCTACATGTTCGTGACCGGCCCCGAGGTGGTCAAGACCGTCACCAATGAGAGTGTCACGGCGGAGCAGCTCGGCGGCGCAGTGGTCCACACGACCAAATCCTCCATCGCCGATGGCGCTTATGACAATGATGTCGAGGCGCTCCTGCAGATGCGCCGGCTGATCGATTTCCTGCCGGCCTCGAACACGTCGGAAATCCCGGAAGTCGCCTTTTATCAATCCACGGAGGAGCAGGATCTTTCGCTCGACCGGCTGGTGCCGGATAATGCCAACAAGCCATACGACATCAAGGAATTGATCCGGAAGACGGTCGATGAAGGCGACTTTTTCGAAATCCAGGAAAGTTTCGCGAAGAATATCGTCTGCGGCTTCGGCCGCATCGAAGGGCGAACCGTCGGCATCGTTGCCAACCAGCCGATGGTGCTGGCAGGCGTTCTCGATAGCGATGCCTCGCGCAAGGCCGGCCGGTTCGTGCGCTTCTGCGACTGCTTCAACATTCCGATCGTGACATTCGTCGACGTGCCGGGCTTCCTGCCGGGAACCGCACAGGAATATGGCGGCCTCATCAAGCATGGCGCCAAGCTGCTTTTCGCTTATGCCGAGGCGACGGTGCCGAAAATCACCATCATCACGCGCAAGGCTTATGGTGGCGCCTATGATGTGATGGCCTCCAAACATCTGCGCGGCGACATCAACTATGCCTGGCCCTCGGCGCAGATCGCCGTGATGGGCGCCAAGGGTGCCGTCGAGATCATCTATCGCAAGGATATCGGCGATGCGGAAAAGATCACCGCCCATACCGAGCGCTATGAAGACCGGTTCCTGTCGCCCTTCGTTGCCGCCGAGCGCGGCTATGTCGACGAGGTGATCATGCCACACTCGACACGCAGACGCGTCGCGCGGGCGCTGAGGATGCTGCGGAACAAGGATCTGGAGAACCCCTGGAAGAAGCACGACAATATTCCGCTCTGACCCTCCTCAGTCGTGCTTGGCTGCAACGGCCTTTCCGCCGCGATCGCTCCTGCCTACCCTGCCCCGCGCTGGCTCCGCAAATATGAAGAAGCCGTTCATAAAAAATGTGACCGGCCGGAATGTTGTTTATGCTGGACTTGTCGGTAGCTTGGAGTACCCTTCTTTATGGGCGAGACGAAGGGGGCTGTGCACCACGTATCCTGAAACAGGAGGTGACTATGCAGCACAAGACGCTTGAGCAAATGCAAGTCATTGCCAAAGCCAATCCCGACATTGCCCGTCCGGTCATGACCAGGACCGAACGTCTCGAACGTTGGGCCGAGCTCCTTGAAAAAGAGCCGGGCAGGCTTCTGGCAACGCTTCCCGGTACAGAATATCAACCGGTCGAGACACGGGAGACGATGCGTAGCGCCGGCTCTCCGATCTCGGTTGCATTTGAAGACGCCGTTTTCCGTGCCGAAGGCATGAAAGACGACAGCTATGGCGAAGCAAAGCGTTTCTTTGAAATAACGGACCGGCAAATGCACGAAATCGTTTGTTATTGCCATTATGGCGCAACGGTTTCGGCAGCGACCGCCGCCCGTCACGTCAGAGGCGCGATCGACGGACCCGGCATGCTCGCCAGGTTGCGGGGTTCATTCGTCTGATAGACGGTGCTCACAGACAGGACGATACATGATTTTAGCGGCTCGCCGATGGCGAGCCGCAACGTTTGATGTGAGGCATATCACGAAGCTTCTCAGAATGATCGTGGCGGAACAAACAGGCAGATGGTCCGCGAATTCGATTTCCCTGAAACCGAACACCAGTGGAACAGCCCGTCAGGCGACTGGCGGATGCGGACGTCGCGGTAGCCGACCACCTCTCCCGTCCCGGTAATGACATATCCCTCGGGGCGCTCGGCAACCGATCTGGCGCTGACCGGACGGCAATCCAGATCGTGACAGCATTGATAGGGATAGGACCAGCCGGTAGGCGCGTCATGCGCCTCGGCTTGAAATTGCATTGCCGGGAGAAGCAACAGAGCCGTCAATGCCGGAAGTGAAACAAGCGCCCGCAGGAAGCCCATGCCATTCAATTGTTCGTTATCGGCTCCATCGGGTATTCGTTTTCGCCGCAATGACAGCTGCCGTAATCGAAATATAACGCGTTTCGCCTGCAAGGGCGGTATTTCAAATGAGAACCGAAGAGCTGTCTTGTCTGTGTTGAGCATGCCAATACCTCATCACGGATAGGGTTGTTGTCATCCCACCCGCCCGGAAATGATCGCAATAACTTCAACTGACTCTTTAGCCTCACCCGATCGGCTCGATGGAGCATTCGGAACAACGGGCACTACATGAAACTACCCTGAGTCGAGGGTAATTTCCAGAAAGGCCGGGAAAGCGGCCTTTTCGCACTGTGGTCCAGCCACCGCATCGACCCAAAACCGGAATCGGTTTCGGGAAGCACGATGCGCCGTTTCAGCCGGTCGGCTTGATGCCGATCCTCTGCTGGATCGTATCGATGTCCTCCTTGACGAAGAACGTCAGATCGGGAGTCGTGGTCACGATATGTGCGCCGGTGCCATAAGCATTATACGATACGACATGATCAAAATTGATCGTGATGCGCTCGCCATTGACGTCAGTCAGTTCGATCCACACGTCTTTTCCCTTTCTGCTTGCCTGATCAAAATGAGAATAGGTCAAAGATGATGAGAGACAATCCTCCTTGATGCAAATGGCCTTAATGGAACCTTTCGTTCAACGACGCTTCCATCCTGACCTTCCCGACTTCCCGGCCAAGGCTGTCGGACCATTCCAGTCCCCGCCATACGACATAAAAGCCGCATCGCTCGTAGAGGCGGATGGCGGGAAGATTGCGGGCGTGGGTATCGATGTGCGCGCTTGCATAGCCCAGGAGCACGATCTCGGCCAAAAGCGCATCCATCAGTGCAAGACCGATGCCTTGTCGCTGCCAAGCGGGATCGATCCACAGATCGGAAATGTAATCGGTACCCGTATCGCGAGCGCCCCAGCCGCAGATGATGCCGGCGGATTCGGCCAGCAATATCCGGGAAGGGAACTCATCGGCAAAAACATGGAACACGTTCTCCACGCGTTTACGCACTCCTGGCTGCTCCGGTTCGAAACCAAAGATCGTGGAGGCCCAGGCGCGGTATCCGACGGATGCGATCGCCGCGCTATAACCCGCTTCGGCCCGCCGGATCTGCATTTTTGTATCTTCTTTCATGCGCATGATCTTACCTGGAAGCCTGCAACTTTTTGCTGTCGCTGACCTTTGGTTCGGGATCATGCTCTCATTTTATAGCCGCATGATCTTATCCGAAAAGTCTGCAACTTTTCGGGATCATGCTCTACCACCAGCTTGGCGGCGTGAAACGGCCCGCGGCCTGTTCGATGATATGTGCCGTCTGGAAAAGCGTCTCTTCGCCAAACGGCCGTCCGATCAGTTGCAGACCGAGCGGCAGCCCCTGCCCGCTGAGCCCGGCAGGAACCGCGATGCCGGGCAGGCCGGCCATGTTCACCGTGACCGTGAAGATATCGTTCAGATACATCTTCACAGGATCGGCCGCGAGGTCTTCATCGGCAACGCCGAAGGCAGCCGACGGTGTAGCAGGCGTCAGGATCGCATCGACGCCCGCATGGAAGACATCTTCGAAATCCTTCTTGATGAGTGTGCGAACCTTCTGCGCCCTGAGATAATAGGCATCGTAATAACCGGCGGAGAGAACATAGGTGCCGATCATGATGCGACGCTTGACCTCGCGGCCGAAACCTTCGGCACGGGTCTTTTCGTACATCTCGGCGATGTCCTTGCCCGGCACGCGCAGGCCGTAGCGCACGCCGTCGTAGCGCGCCAGATTGGACGACGCTTCGGCGGGCGCGACGATATAATAGGCGGGCAGCGCGTATTTGGTGTGCGGCAGCGAGATATCGACGATTTCGGCGCCGGCGTCCTTCAGCCAGGCGATACCCTGCTGCCAGAGCCTTTCGATCTCTTCCGGCATTCCATCGACGCGGTATTCCTTGGGAATACCGATCTTCATGCCCTTGATTGATTTACCAATGGCAGCTTCGTAATCCGGCACGGCCAAGTCGACGCAGGTCGTATCCTTCAGATCGACCGACGCCATAGATTTCAGAAGGATGGCGCTGTCGCGCACGTCGCGCGCGATCGGCCCTGCCTGATCGAGCGAGGAGGCGAAGGCGACGACACCCCAGCGCGAGACGCGGCCATAGGTCGGCTTGATGCCGACCGTACCGGTGAATGCCGCAGGCTGGCGGATCGAACCGCCGGTATCGGTCGCCGTCGCGCCGGCGCAAAGCCGGGCGGCAACGGCTGCGGCAGAACCGCCCGACGAACCGCCGGGCACCAAATCGGCATTCGAGCCCTTGGCGCGCCACGGGTTCTTGACCGGGCCGTAAAAAGACGTCTCATTGGATGACCCCATGGCGAACTCGTCCATGTTGAGCTTGCCGAGCATCACTGCGCCTTCCGCCCATAGATTGGCCGTTACGGTCGATTCATAGCGCGGCTTGAAATTATCGAGGATGTGCGAACAGGCCTGCGTATGCACGCCTTCGGTGGCGAAGAGGTCCTTGATGCCCAGCGGAATACCCTCGAGCGCCCCCGCCTCGCCCTTCGCCAGCCGTGCGTCGGAAGCCCTGGCCATTTCCCGCGCCTTCTCATGCGTCACCGCGACATAGGCGTTCAGCGCACCGTTCGCCGCCTCGATGGCTTTCAGATAGGCATCAGTCAGCTCCGAAGCGGTGAAAACCTTGCTTTTAAGCTGGTCGCGCGCCTCGGAGATCGTGAGTGCGGTCAGATCGGTCATCATCAAATCCTGTCAGTGCGCCAAGGGAGAAAGGCGCTTTTCGAAAAAAGCACCGTGTTCGGAGTCGGGATAATCCAGCACGACCCTGCAGCGGGTGAAGCCGGCGCGCTCGTAAAGGCGCCACGCGGACGCGAAGCCGGAGCCGGTACCCGTTTCGAGAACCAGGCGTGAAAGCCTCTTGCGCTGAGCAAGCCGCGTGATCGCTTCGAGAAGCGCCGTTCCGACCCGCAGGCCGCGCACTTCCGGCAGCGTGTACATGCGCTTGACCTCGCCAACCTCCCGCGAATGGACCTTCAGCGCGCCGCAGCCGACCGCGCGTCCGTTTTCGTCACGCGCGATAAACACGGTTGTTTCAGGACCGGCCATCTCCTCGACGGTCATCTTGAATTGGAACTCGATCGGAGACAGCGGCAGAAGATGGGCGTTGAGCTTGTCTACCAGCCCGCGCACATCGTCCTGGAGCGGCGTTTCCACAGACACTGCAACAGCCATGGCCGCTTACTCCACGACCTTCGGAACCACGAAGAAATTCTCCTCGGTGAGCGGGGCGTTGGCAACGATGTCCGCCGCCTTGCTGCCGTCCGACACCACATCCTCACGCAGGCGCATGGCGATCGGGGTCACGGAGGTCATCGGCTCGACGCCGCTCACATCCACCTCATTGAGCTGCTCAACGAAGCCCAGAATAGCATTGAGTTCGCCGGTCATGCGTTCCGCGTCTTCCTCGCTGACGGCGATGCGGGCGAGATGCGCCACACGCTTCACGGTTGAAAGATCAACTGACATCTTGGTTCTCCGAAATCCGACCGGCGCAAGGCGCACCGCCAGACTGCTGGTTTGTTTGGGCTTTAGCTCGTGGGGCTATACCGGGCAGGCATTAGAAATGCAATTAATTGCATGTTTACCCGGTGCGGTTTTCTCCTCAGAATGTATTCAGACCGAAACTGTTCCTCCGGCCTTCGGCACCTCGATCTTGGTACTGCTCGTGCCCTCCATCGCGGCGACGAATTTATCCGCCGTCTGGTCGATAATCGGGAAGGAACCATAGTGGCAGGGGATAACGGTGGAGAATTTCAGATAACGCTGGCAGGCTAGCGCCGCCACCGCGCCTCCCATGGTGAAACGGTCACCGATGGGGACGATGCCGATCTCCGGACGGTGCAGCTCGTCGATCAGCGCCATGTCCGAAAAAATGTCCGTGTCGCCCATGTGATAAAGCGTCGGCTCATCCTCGAAATGGAATACGAGGCCATTGGCGCTTCCGAGCGAATGCGAAACGCCGTCTTCAGTAAGAATGGCGGAGGAATGCAGCGCATTGACGAAAGTGACGGAAAACGCATTGTGGAACAATGTGCCGCCGGTATTGCCCGGATCGACCTTTTCGACGCCCTGATGGGCCAGCCAGGTGGCGAGATCGGCATTGGCTATCACGGTGGCGCCCGTCTCCTTGGCGATTTTTACCGTGTCGCCGACATGGTCGCCATGGCCATGGGTCAGTGCGATATGGGTCACCCCCTCGATGGCTGTCTTGAGATCGATATCCTTTGCGCCCGGATTGCCGGTCAGAAAGGGGTCGATCAGGATCGCCGCATCCGATGTGTCGATGCGGAAGGCCGAATGGCCGAGCCAGGTAATCTTCATGAAATTCGCTCCTTGAGGTATCGCCATATCGTGTGCAGACAGTTATGACGCGCGAAAGGCTCAATTCAAGAGCGCATGATCGCAAAACAGGAAGTGCAGGCATTGACGGTTCTGGCTATCGATTCTGTCGAGAACGTTCTGGCGCCCGGCCAGACCATTGCCGGGCTGGATCTCGGTACGAAGACGATCGGCCTTGCCGTTTCCGATCGCGGCCTTTCCTTCGCCAATCCCCGCCCGGTGATAAGGCGGACCAAATTCACCATCGATGCGCAGACGCTTCTGGCCGCGCTGACGGCGGAAAACACCGGCGCGGTCGTCATCGGCCTGCCCGTCAACATGGATGGCAGCGAGGGACCACGCGTGCAGGCGACGCGTGCTTTCGTCCGCAACATGGAAAAACTGACCGATCTGCCATTCGTCTACTGGGATGAGCGCCTTTCGACCGTCGCGGCAGAGCGGGTGCTGATCGGCATGGATGTCTCGCGGCAGAAGCGGGCGGAACGGATCGATTCCGCTGCAGCCGCCTTCATCCTGCAAGGCGCGCTCGACAGGCTGAACAGTCTTCGGCAACAGGAAGATCAGGAATAGCGCTCCCGCCACGCCTGAAACCGGGCAAGGATTTCGCGCCGCCGGCGAAAGGCGATGATGGCGAACAGGATCAGTGTATCGATCACACATGCCCGCGCAGCCAGTGGCGGGATTGTCTGAGGATCGATGCCCAGCACATCGCCATAGACCGCAAAGACCAGATCGTTCATCTGGCGGCTGAAAAAAGCCGTGCCGAAACTGATATCGTTGAGTGACAGGAAATACCATCCCCAGAAGAGACCGAGCGGGCCTGCCCAGAAGATCAGGAGATAGCGCATGGCGTTCGTCTCCTCTTCGGCAAGGCGTTCGGGTCGGGAATCATGGGGGCGGATCCTTTCAAAGGCACCTTGATCGGTCGATGCCGGAACGGCAATCGAAACCATTTGTTAGGGTTAACCGCCCGCAGTGATATGCGACTATCCGGCCATTTTAAGGTGCAGGATAGAGCGAGTTGATGATGGCTTTGGCGTTGTGGCGGGCGTCGATCATGCCGTAGGTGGTGCGCCACTGCCCGGCGAGACGGGTTTCGATGAACGCATCGGCAATATCGTCCGCGCCAAGCTGGCGGAGTTCGGCGCCGGCGGCGGCAAGCGCAAGCTGTTCCGTCAGGATACGGGCGGCGCCCTCGTCGGACTCGGCCACGTTCATGGCGGCGCGCAGCACATCCACCGTCCCCTGTCCGCCTCGACCCAATTGATTGGAAATCCAGGCGAGCACCTCGTCGAAAAGCTTCGGCGCGCGCACTAGGACGCGCCGCACATCGAGCGCCATGACATTGCCGGAGCCTTCCCATATGGCATTGACGGGGGCTTCCCTGTAATAGCGCGCGAGATTGCCTTCCTCGATATAGCCGTTGCCGCCCAGGCACTCCATCGCCTCATAGAGAAGCGAGGGCGCAATCTTTGCCACCCAATATTTGACGACAGGCGTCATCACACGGGCGAAAGCCGCCTCGCCGCGGTCGCTTGCCGCCATGTCGAAAGCCCGCGCCAGGCGCAGCGAAAGGGCCGTCGCGCCCGCGACATCGAGCGCCATGTCGGCCAGGACGCGCTGCATCAGCGGCTGGTCGAGAAGAGGTGCGCCAAAGACCTGGCGATGGCGCGCATGATGCACGGCTTCCGCCAGCCCGGCCCGCATCAGGCCGGCTGAAGCGATCGCGCAATCGAGCCTCGTCAGCGTCACCATGTCGATGATCGTCTTGACGCCCTCTCCCGGCTGGCCGACCATCTGTCCGAGCGCATCCTCGAACTCCACCTCCGATGAAGCGTTGGAGCGGTTGCCGAGCTTATCCTTCAGGCGCTGGAAGCGGAAGCCATTGGCGGTGCCATCCGGCAGGATGCGCGGAACGAGAAAGCAGGAAGACCCCTCGGCTGCCTGCGCCAGCACCAGGAACGCATCCGACATCGGCGCGGAAAGGAACCATTTATGACCGGTGATGCGGTAAAAGCCGTTTCCGGCCCGTTCGGCGCGTGTCGTGTTGGCACGTACATCCGTGCCGCCCTGCTTCTCGGTCATGCCCATGCCGAGGGTCAGACCAGCCTTTTTGGCGGGTGGCTTTTGGCTCGGATCATATTTGCGCGTGAGAACGAGCGGCGCCCATTCCCGATAGAGATTGGGGCTTGCCATGAGGGCCGCGAGCGATGCGTTGGTCATGGTGATGGGGCAGAGATGGCCGCACTCGAGCTGCGCCGCCAGGAAAAACCGCGCGGCGCGCGTCTGATGGCGGCGTCCGGCTTCCGTCTGCCCATCCTCCCATACCGAGGAATGGAGGCCCTGACCGATCGAACGCCGCATCAAGGCATGATAGGCGGGATGGTACTCGACCTGATCGAGACGCCTGCCTTGCCGGTCGTGCGTCCGCAATTTCGGCAACTCCGTATTGGCCAGACGCGCCAAGTCCTGCGCCTCGGCCGACGTGACGAAGCGGCCCGCCTGCTCCAGATCGCTGTGCAGCGCCTTTGGAAACCGGGCGGCGATCTGCATCAGCAGCGGATCACAGAGATAAGCATTGATGCCGGTCATCGGCGGCGTCTGATTGGTGACCTCATGCGTTTTCAATGACAGTTTCCATTTGATTTGCTGCCCTGTTCGATAGCAGGACGATTCTGCATGAATGTAAGTCCTCCTAACCGGATTTGCTAAATTTTTCGCCTTCCTGCAGCCCGTTCTTGCAACGTGCCTCGCAAACTCCACCGATTTCTTCACCAAAGCCGGATCTTGCCGGCATACGCCGCTTGCGAGGCCTGCGCATCGGGCCTATAGGGGGTTCTTGATATGACATCAAACCCCGCCTCCCCCATCTTCCCTCACCGCCATCTGCTTGGCATCAAGGGCCTTTCGCCCCAGGATATCGTCTGCCTTCTCGATCTCGCAGATCAGGAAGTGGCGATTTCGCGCCAGTCCGAGAAGAAAAAGACCAGCTTACGCGGGCGAACCCAGATCAACCTTTTCTTCGAATCATCGACGCGCACGCAATCCTCCTTCGAACTGGCCGGCAAGCGGCTCGGCGCGGATGTGATGAACATGTCGGTCGGCAATTCATCGGTGAAGAAGGGCGAGACGCTCATCGACACGGCGATGACGCTCAATGCCATGCGCCCCGACATCCTCGTCATCCGCCATGCTTCGGCGGGTGCGGCGGCACTTCTGGCGCAGAAGGTCGGCTGCTCGGTGGTCAATGCGGGCGACGGCGCACATGAGCACCCGACCCAGGCGCTGCTCGACGCGCTGACGATCCGCCGCGCCAAGGGCAAGGTCGAACGGCTGATCGTGGCGATCTGCGGCGATGTGCTCCACTCGCGCGTGGCGCGCTCCAACATCTTGGCTCTCAATGCGCTCGGCGCACGCGTCAGGGTGGTCGCGCCCTCGACATTGCTTCCCCAGGGGATCGCCCAGATGGGGGTCGAGGTCTTCAATACCATGGAAGAAGGGCTGAAGGACGCCGATGTCGTGATGATGCTGCGCCTGCAACGCGAACGCATGGCCGGGTCCTTCGTGCCTTCGGTGCGCGAATATTTCCGCTATTACGGCCTTGACCGCGAGAAACTGAAGATAGCCAAGCCCGATGCACTGGTCATGCATCCCGGCCCGATGAACCGCGGCGTCGAGATCGCCTCCGATGTCGCCGACGGTCCGCAAAGCGTCATCCAGCAGCAGGTCGAGATGGGCGTGGCGGTCCGCATGGCTATCATGGAGGCGCTGCTCGATCCGCGCCGCAATGAGGATCAGTCCGGTCCCACAGCGGGAGGATGGGCATGAGCGCGATCATTTTCGAGAACGCCCGCATCGTCGATCCGTCACGCGGCCTCGACGAGATCGGAACCGTCATCGTCAAGGGCGGCAATATCCTCGCCGCCGGCGCGAATGCGCGCAACCAGGGTGTGCCGGAGGGCGCGCAGCGGTATGACCTGAGCGGCAAGACGATCATTCCGGGACTGGTCGATTCCCGCGTCTTCATCGGGGAACCCGGCGCGGAGCATCGCGAAACCATCGCCTCGGCAAGCCAGGCGGCGGCGGCGGGCGGCGTCACCTCCATTGTCATGATGCCCGATACCGATCCTGTCATCGACGATGTGGCGCTTGTCGAATTCGTCAAGCGCACGGCCCGCGACACCGCGATCGTCAATGTCCATCCGGCGGCTGCGATCACCAAGGGATTGCGCGGTGAAGAGATGACCGAGGTCGGTCTCCTGCGCGAAGCGGGTGCCGTCGCCATCACCGAAGGCCGCAAGACGATCGCCAACACGCTTTTGATGCGCCGGGCGCTGACTTACGCGCACGATTTCGGCGTGGTCGTCGCCCATGAGACCCACGATCCCTATCTCGCCGCGAACGGGGTGATGAACGAGGGACTTTTCGCAAGCTGGCTCGGTCTGCCGGGCATTCCGCGCGAGGCGGAGATCATTCCGCTCGAACGCGATCTGCGGCTGGCGGCGCTGACGCGCAGCAAATACCATGCCGCGCAGATCTCCACGGCGATGTCGGCCGATGCGATCCTGCGCGCCAAGGATCAGGGGGTGCCGGTAACGGCAGGAATTTCAATCAATCATCTTTCGCTCAATGAAAACGACATCGGCGAATTCCGCACCTTCTTCCGGCTATCGCCGCCATTGCGGACGGAAGAGGACCGGCTGGCGATGGTCGAGGCAGTACGAACAGGCGTGATCGATCTCGTCGTCTCCGCACATGACCCGCAGGATGTCGACACCAAGCGGCTGCCCTTCGCCGATGCCGAAGCCGGCGCAATCGGTCTTGAAACATTGCTGGCAGCGGCGCTGCGCCTTTATCACAATGAAAGCCTGCCGCTCGTTCGCATCATCGAGGTGCTGTCGACCAAGCCTGCGAAGATTTTCGGCCTCGATGCGGGAACGCTGAAGCCGGGAGCGCCCGCCGATCTGGCGATCGTCGATCTCGACGAGCCCTGGATCGTGAAGGAGGAGGATTTGCATTCGCGCTCCAAGAACAGCTGTTTCGAGGGCGCACGCTTCCAAGGCCGCGTAACGCAGACTATGGTGGCGGGAAAGACCGTCTTCAACATCTGAGCCGGTAGAGCGCCGGGCGTCCAATTGGACGCGCAAAGGACGCTCTAACACTTTTAAATGCTGCATAATTTTATCCTCAAATCGATTCCGATTTAAGGAATTATGCAGTAGCATTAGAGCCGAGGGGGAGAGGCATAGTGATCGATCCGACCATCCTGCAGGCGGGGCTGCCCGCTCTGCTTGCCGCACTCATATTCGGCTATCTCCTGGGATCGATACCTTTCGGTCTCGTCCTGACCCGCCTTGCCGGCCTTGGCGACGTCCGCGCCATCGGCTCGGGCAATATAGGCGCCACCAATGTGCTGCGCACGGGCAATAAGAAGCTCGCGGCGGCGACGCTGCTTCTCGACATGCTGAAAGGCGCCGCCACCGTTCTCATTGCCGGGCGCTGGGGACCGGAATTCGCGCTTGCCGCCGGCTTCGGCGCATTTCTCGGCCATCTCTACCCCATCTGGATCGGCTTCAAGGGCGGCAAGGGCGTGGCCACCTATCTCGGCGTTCTCATCGGCCTTGCCTGGAAAGGTGCGCTGGTCTTCGCGCTGGTCTGGCTGGCCGTGGCTTTCGCGACACGCTATTCCTCGCTTTCAGCGCTCGTCGCGGCCATAGCCGTGCCGGTCGCGCTCTATCTTTTCGGTCTTCATGATACTGCGCTTCTGTTCGTCGTCATGACCGTCATCGTCTTCATCAAGCACCGAGCCAATATCTCCCGTCTCCTGAGCGGCACCGAAGGAAAGATCGGGGCCAAGGGATGACCGGTTCCGCGGATTCGCCAAAGGGAATTCGCCTGTCCGATCGCCAGAGGCTGAATTGGCTGCGCCTGATACGCAGCGAAAATGTCGGCCCCGTCACCTTTCGCGATCTGATCTCGCATTTCGGCTCCGCCGGCGATGCGCTGCAAATGTTGCCCGAACTGATGCGTCGCGGCGGTGGAAACCGACCGATCCGCGTGGCCTCGATCGAAGATGCCGAACGCGAAATGGAGCTTATCGATAAAATCGGCGGGCGCTTCATCGGAATGGGTGAACCGGGCTATCCGCCCTATCTGCGCCATCATGAAACCTCTCCGCCGCTTGTCGCGATCAAGGGCGATGCCAATCTCTTCAATATCCCGCCTGTCGCCATCGTCGGCGCGCGTAATTCCTCGCTTGCCGGCAGCCGTTTCACCCACAGGCTGGTCAGGGAGCTTGGCGCTGCCGGCTATGCGATCGTATCCGGGCTGGCGCGCGGGATCGATGCCGCGGCCCACGAGGCAAGCCTCGATACCGGCACCATCGCCGTTCTCGCAGGCGGGTTGGACAAGCCCTATCCGCCTGAGAACATGCATCTCTACAATGCCATTCCGGAAAAGAACGGCGTGCTGATCAGCGAAATGCCGATGGGCTGGGAGCCTCGCGCCCGCGATTTCCCTCGCCGCAACCGCATCATCGCCGGTATCTCGCTTGGGCTTGTCGTCATCGAAGCGGCCGACCGATCCGGTTCGCTGATCAGCGCCCGGCTGGCGGGTGAAATGGGGCGGCTTTTGTTCGCCGTCCCGGGTTCGCCGCTCGATCCTCGTTCGGCCGGAACGAACAGGCTTCTCAAGAATGGCGCAATCCTGGTCACCGAAGCCAACGACATCGTAGAAGCACTCACCCCCCTGATCGGCCCCATGATAGGCGGAGCATCTGTCGGCGAATTACCGCTGAACATGCCGGATGGGCCAGATGGACGAGACAATATGCTCGATGAGGCGACAGTTTCTCCGATGACGCTTTTGAGCGACCCGGAGCGGGATCGCATCATCGACGCGTTGAGTCCCGTGCCGACCGAGCCGGATGCTCTCATCCGTCATACAGGCCTACACCCGTCACAGGTTTTCCTGGTTCTGCTCGAACTCGATCTTGCCGGCCGCATAGCGCGTCATTCAGGCGGCGCCGTCTCGCTTCTGCCTGTCTGAGTTTGCTTCGCGTTCGCTCCGGATCGCGTCCTCGCTTTCGATGTAGGCCATTTCGATGAAATATCCGAGCATCGGATAGTCTATGGAATGGGCCATCCAGCGCAGTTCTCCAAGCATTTGCTGGACATATGAAAGGACTTCAATGCGTTTTACATCTGTCTCGTTCATTGCAGACCTGAAAAGAGTTGCTATTGCAATATGATGATTTTCAACATGCCAATATTGATTTCAAAATCCAGCCATTCACCGGCTGATGATGTATCAGTAATACTACTTTCACTTTCATTTCAATAAAAAGCAACTAAAAGTTGTATTTCACGAAAAATATCGCGTTGCCCTTGACCAAACGAGATGGGCTGTTCATTTGGGAAACAAATTTACCCCCATCGAATGTGCTTTTGTGTAGCGACAGGGGCCCGAAAACTAGGGTCAAAGTATGAAACTCGTCGTTGTCGAATCGCCTGCCAAGGCAAAAACAATCAATAAATATCTTGGTTCGGACTATAAGGTCCTGGCCTCGTTCGGTCATGTCCGCGATCTTCCTGCCAAGGACGGTTCGGTTCGTCCGGATGAAGATTTCGCCATGTCATGGGAAGTCGATACGCCGTCCTCCAAGCGCCTCAGCGAGATCGCCAAGGCGGTGAAGGAAAGCGACGGCCTCATTCTCGCAACCGATCCCGATCGCGAAGGCGAAGCGATTTCATGGCACGTTCTTGAAGTGCTGCGCCAGAAGAAGGTGATCGGCTCGAAATCGGTCCAACGCGTCGCTTTCAACGCCATCACGAAAAAGGCCGTGCTGGATGCCATGGCCCAGCCGCGTGAAATCGATGCGCCGCTTGTCGATGCATATCTGGCGCGCCGCGCTCTCGACTACCTCGTCGGCTTCACGCTGTCGCCCGTGCTCTGGCGTAAGCTGCCTGGCGCACGCTCTGCGGGCCGTGTCCAATCGGTTGCGCTGCGCCTCGTCTGCGACCGCGAGGCGGAGATCGAACGCTTCGTCCGTGAGGAATATTGGAATATCGCAGCGCTTCTGAAGACGCCGCGCGACGATGGCTTCGAAGCACGACTGACCGTTTTCGACGGCAAGAAGCTCGGCAAGCTCGATATCAGGAATGCCGAACAGGCCGGCACCATCCGCACCATGCTGGAGGGGGCGGCGTTCAAGGCGGCATCGGTCGAGGCCAAGCCGACAAAGCGCAATCCCGGCCCTCCCTTCACGACATCGACCCTGCAGCAGGCGGCGTCAGCCAAGCTCGGTTTTTCCGCGTCGCGCACCATGCAGATCGCCCAGCGTCTCTACGAAGGCATCGATATCGGCGGCGAAACAGCCGGCCTCATCACCTATATGCGAACCGACGGCGTGCAGATGGATCCTGACGCCATACAAGCCGCGCGTAGCGCCATCGGCAGCGGTTTCGGCGCCAATTATGTGCCGGAGAAGCCGCGCTTCTATGCGTCAAAGGCGAAAAATGCCCAGGAAGCGCACGAGGCGATTCGCCCGACGGATTTCGACCGTCATCCGAAGGAAATGCGCCGTTATCTCGAGGACGACCAGGCAAAACTCTACGATCTGATCTGGAAACGCGCGATCGCCAGCCAGATGCAGTCTGCCGATATCGAGCGCACGACCGTGGAGATCGAAGCAACGAACGGGGCGCAGACGGCACAGCTCCGCGCCACCGGCTCCGTCACCCGATTCGACGGCTTCATCGCCGCCTATACCGAGCATCGGGAGGACGAGGATGACGACGAGGACGGCGCGCGCCTGCCGGAAGTCCGTGCCGGAGAAGCGCTTGCGCGCGAAAAGATCAACGCCACCCAACATTCAACGGAGCCGCCGCCGCGCTATTCCGAAGCAACCCTCATCAAGAAGATGGAAGAACTCGGCATCGGCCGGCCCTCCACCTATACCGCGACGCTCAGCACATTGCGCGACCGCGAATATGTGGCCATCGACAAGCGCAAGCTCATTCCAGAAGCCAAGGGACGCCTAGTCATCGCATTTCTGGAAAGCTTCTTCGACCGTTACGTGGAATATGATTTCACGGCGGATCTCGAGGAAAAGCTCGACCTGATCTCGGACGGCAAGCTCTTGTGGAAAGACGTTCTGCGCGATTTCTGGAACGATTTTTCCGCTGCCGTCGGCAACATCAAGGAATTGCGCGTCACCAACGTCCTCGACGCGCTGAATGAGGAATTAAGCCCGCTCGCCTTCCCGCCGCGCGAGGATGGCAGCGACCCGCGCAGCTGCCCCACCTGCGGCACCGGCACGCTATCCCTGAAGCTCGGGAAATTCGGGGCTTTTGTCGGCTGCTCGAACTATCCGGAGTGCAAATTCACGCGCCAGCTCGGCGGCGATGCCAATGGCAGCGGCAAAGGATCGGCGGCCGACGAGCCGAAAATGCTTGGCAAGGATCCCTATACGGACGAGGAGATCACCGCGCGCAATGGCCGCTTCGGCCCCTATATCCAGCGGGGCGAAGGCAAGGAGGCGAAGCGCGCCAGCCTGCCCAAGGGATGGTCGATCGAGACGATCGATCATGAAAAGGCGCTGGCGCTCTTGTCCTTGCCGCGCGACATCGGAAAACATCCGGAAACCGGCAAGATGATTTCCGCTGGTATCGGACGCTATGGTCCCTATGTGACGCATGACGGTACATTCGCCAATGTGGAGAATGCCGAGGAGGTATTCTCGATCGGCATCAACCGCGCCGTGACCGTTCTTGCCGACAAGCAGGCGAAGGGCGGGCGCACGCGCTCCACGCCCGCGGCGCTGGCGACATTGGGCGACCATCCCGATGGCGGCCCGATCACGGTACGCGACGGCCGCTACGGTCCCTATGTCAATTGGGGCAAGATCAACGCCACGCTGCCGAAGGGCAAGGAGCCTGCCAGCGTGACGCTTGAGGACGCGCTGGCGCTGATAGCGGAAAAGGGCGGCGCTTCGGCCAAGAAGCCGGCCCGCGCCAAGACTGCCAAAACAGCAACCAAGACCACCAAGGCACCGGCGAAGAAAGCCCCGACCAAGACGGCGAAGAAGACCGCAAAAACAGAATAAGGAATTAAGGGATTGGCGCGCCAGATTTCGAAACCACCCAAGCCTGGCCGGACAAGCCAAGATCGCCAAACGCATCTGCCGACGCGTGACGATATCCTGACCTTCATCAATGAGAACCCCGATCGCGCCGGCAAGCGCGACATAGCCAAGGCTTTCAACCTGAAGGGTGATAACAGGATTTTCCTGAAAGACATGCTGCGCGATCTTGCCGATGAAGGGCTGATCGAAAAACGCGCCAAGCGACTGGCGAGGAAGGGGGCGCTGCCGCACGTCGCCGTCCTAGACATTACGGGTCGCGAGGCGGGTGGCGGATTGATCGCCAGGCCAGCCGAATGGGAAGCGACGGGCGAAAAAGCGCCTGAGGTTCTCATCCGTCCCTCGCGCGGCGCCACGGGCCCAGCGCCAGGTATTGGCGACCGGGTTCTGGCCAAGATCTTTCCATCGCCAGAGAAGACCGGGCCGGCCTATACCGCACGCATCATGAAGCGCCTGGAGCATCGGAGCGATGCGGTGCTCGGCGTGCTGCGCCGCACCAGCGACGGCGAGTGGCGCATAGAGCCGGTCGAACGCCGTCAGGCGGAGCTGGTCGTCGACAGCGGTCAGCTGAACGAGGCTAAACCCGGCGATCTGGTCGAGGTCGAGATCACCCGCGCCGGGCGCCACGGTCTTGCCCATGCCAGCGTGCGGCAGATCGTTGGCTCGATCGACAGTGAAAAGGCGCTGTCGATGATCGCCATCCATGCGCATGAGATCCCGCATATATTTCCGGAGGAGGTGCTGCGGGAGGCGGAAGAGGCCAAGCCCGCCACCATGGCGCATCGCGAGGACTGGCGCAGCCTGCCGCTCGTCACCATCGATCCGGCCGATGCCAAGGATTATGACGATGCGGTTTTTGCCGAACCGGACAGCGATCCCTCCAATCCCGGCGGTCATATCGTCACGGTGGCCATTGCCGATGTCGCGGCCTATGTGCTGCCCGGCTCCGCGCTTGACCGCGAGGCCCTGAAGCGGGGCAATTCCGTCTATTTCCCCGACCGTGTCGTGCCGATGCTCCCCGAACGGATCTCCAACGATCTCTGCTCCCTGAAAGAGCTCGTCGATCGCCCCGCCCTCGCCGTCCGGATGATCTTCACCGCCGAAGGGCGCAAGCGCTCGCACAGCTTCCACCGGGTGATGATGCGCTCTGCCGCGCGTCTTGCCTATCCACAGGCACAGGCGGCGATAGACGGTGCGCCCGACGACAAGACCGGCCCGATCCTCGATGCGGTACTGAAGCCGCTGTGGGACGCCTATGCGACGCTCAGGCGCGGTCGCAACGAGCGCGAACCCCTGGAACTCGACCTGCCGGAAAAGAAGATCCTGCTCACGCCTGAGGGCAAGGTGGACAAGGTCGTCATTCCGCCGCGCCTGGATGCGCACAAGCTCATCGAGGAGTTCATGATCCAGGCGAATGTCGCAGCGGCGGAAACGCTGGAGCGCAAGCGCCAGTCGCTGATCTTCCGCACCCATGATGCGCCGTCGATGGCCAAGCAGGAATCATTGCGCGAATTCCTGCGCACGCTGGATATCAGCCTGGCCAAGGGGGCTCAACTCAAACCCGGCCAGTTCAACCAGATCCTGAAGCGCGTCGAAGGCAGCGACCATCAGGATCTGGTCAACCAGGTGGTGCTGCGCTCGCAGAGCCAGGCCGCATACAGCCCTGACAATATCGGCCATTTCGGCCTCAATCTGAGCCGCTATGCGCATTTCACCTCGCCGATCCGCCGTTATGCGGATCTGATCGTGCATCGCGCGCTGATCGGCGCTCTCGGCTTTGGTCCAGGCGGGATCACGCCTGACGAGGAGGCGCGGCTCGAAGAGATCGCAGCACTCATTTCGGCCACGGAACGGCGGGCGATGGTGGCGGAACGCGACACCGTCGATCGCCTGATCGCCCATCATCTGGCGACGCAGATCGACAGCGAATTCCAGGGCAGGATTTCCGGTGTCACGAAATCCGGGCTCTTCGTCGCGCTTGCGACATATGGCGCAGACGGCTTCATTCCCATTTCAACGCTGGGGAACGAGTATTATCTATACGACGAAGCGAACCATGCACTTGCCGGTGAACGCAGCGGAAAAGGCTATCGCCTCGGCGATATCGTCGATGTCAAATTGATCGAAGCGCTTCCGATAGCCGGATCGCTTCGCTTCGAGATGGTTTCCGAACCGCGTCCGATGCCCGCATCGATGCGTTCGCACCATAAATCAAGCCGCGCGATGCGTGGCGGGCGGGGAAAGCCATCGGGCATTCCCCGCGCTAAGCGGAGAGGACGTTCATGAACCAGTCAATCGAAAATCCGCAGATATTTGGCGCAGCCCCGGCGGTTGCGCGTCCCGTCCGCCCGCTTTTGCAGGCCATGTGGCGCGGGTTTTGCGGCCGCTGTCCGCATTGCGGCGAAGGCAAGCTGTTCCGGGCCTTCGTCAAACCCGTCGATGCCTGCGCGGTATGCGGCGAGGAGTTCCATCACCAGCGCGCGGATGACCTGCCGGCCTATCTGACGATCTTCGTCGTCGGTCATATCGTCGTCGGCGCGTTCATGGGCGTCGAAACCGCCGTCGATATACCACTGTGGGCGCATATGGCGATCTGGGGGCCGGTTACCGTCATCCTGTCGCTTTTGTTCCTGCAGCCGCTCAAGGGCGCCACCATCGGGCTGCAATGGGCATATTACATGCATGGGTTCGGCGGCGAAGAAGACCACGTGTAGTAACATAGTCCGAAAGCCGGAATGCCGCCCGAAAGCCCCCCGCAGCAGATGCAGGAAATGCAGGTGAAGCCGAATTCCGACCGGTTTCCCTTGCGCCCACGCGATGCGGCGTCGCTGATCCTGATCGATCGCGAGGACAAGGATTTTCGCGTTCTGATGGGACGCAGGAATATGGGCCACGTCTTCATGCCGGGGAAATTCGTCTTTCCGGGCGGACGGGCCGATCCAGCCGATGGCGGCATCGCCGCAGCCGCCGAGCTCGTCAGCCAGGACGAGCAAAAACTCCTCGCCGGCATGGGTGCCCGCGCCACGCGGCGGCGTGCAAGGGCGCTTGCCCTTTGCGCGATCCGCGAGACTTATGAAGAGGCCGGGCTTTTCCTCGGTAAGTCGACAGCGAGCGGTCAGAAGCCAAGTTCTGCCCACCCAGACTGGGAGGCATTTGCGGCCCGCAGCCTGACGCCCGATCTCTCGGTTCTCCGCTATGTCGCACGCGCCATCACACCACCGGGAAATGTGAGGCGTTTCGACACCCGCTTCTTCATCGCTTTCCGCGACGCCATCGCCGCTCAACTGCCCGAGGGCACCGGCCCTTCCGGCGAACTGGAAGAATTGCGCTGGCTTTCCTTCACTGACGCCTGTTCTCTCGACGTGCCTTCGATTACGCTGACTATCCTCAAGGAAATCGAAGCGCAATTGCAGGACGGCCCTGCTCTGCCCCCTGGCCTTCCGGTCGTTCAATATGCAATGCGGTATGGCCGCTATGTCCGTGAGATCATCTGAAGACATGACGTCCCTCTCCTCAAGCGACGACTCGGGCGAAGAGCAATCCGGGGCGCCCTGGCGCTCGCTCGCCGCGGCCATCGCCACGATCAGCGCCGTCGGCATGGCGATCGGTCTCGGTATTCCGCTTCTGAGCGTGCTTCTGGAAAGCCGCGGCTATTCAGCCAGTCTCATCGGCGCCAATACGGCTGTCGCGGGTCTTGCCTCGATCGCCGCGGCCCCTCTCGCGGCCCCGATTGCCGCACGTTTCGGCGTGGTGCGGACAATTCTCGCCATGCTGCTCCTTGGCGGCTTCGCCTTTCTCGGGTTTCATTTCTTTCAGGCATTATGGGCATGGTTCGCGTTGCGCATCGCGCTGCATTTCGCGCTCACCGTGCTATTCGTGCTCTCGGAATACTGGATCAATGCGTCCGCCCCGCCGGAAAAACGCGGGCTCGTGCTCGGCATCTATGCCACCACGCTCTCGCTCGGATTTGCGCTTGGCCCGTGGATATTCTCGCAGATCGGCAGTGCCGGAATGCTGCCATTCGGCGTCGGCTTCATCATCATCAATCTCGCGGCCATTCCAGTACTTCTGGCCTGGAAGGACAGCCCCGATTTCGACGATGGCGACCACGTGCCGTTCATCCCCTATATCTTCGCGGTTCCTACGGCGACCGCCGCCGTCTTCGTGTTCGGCGCGGTCGAGACTGGTGGTTTCGCGCTCTTCCCCGTCTTCGGAACCCGCATCGGTTATGGGGAAAGCGAAGCCGCCCTGCTCCTGACGATGATCGGCCTCGGCAATGTCTTGTTGCAGATACCCCTTGGGATCATCAGTGACAGGGTTGGCGATCGCCGCAATCTACTTTTGATATGCGCCCTCATCGGCCTCTTCGGCATGATTCTTCTGCCTTTCATCATCGGCAACTGGTATCTGGTGGCGGGGCTTCTCTTCGTCTGGGGCGGCGTGGTGGCGGGGCTTTACACGGTCGGCCTGGCGCATCTCGGCTCCCGGCTCACCGGGCGCGAACTCGCTTCCGCCAATGCCGCCTTCGTTTTCTGCTATGCATTGGGGATGCTGGCGGGGCCCCAGGCCGTCGGCATTGGCATGGACGCGATGGGACCGAAAGGTTTTGCCGTCATTCTCGGGACATTTTTCGCACTTTATATGCTTGTCGCGGCGTTCAGGCTGCTTGGGCACAAGAAGCGGGCTTGACTTTTTGGCCCGCAGCCGTAGTGTCGCGCCGAATTTCCGCTGCCGGATGAAATCGCCGGAATCGTTGGCGGTTTCAATCAGAAAAGAGCAGGTACTTTAAAATGGCTAAGGCTACGACCATCAAGATCAAGCTTTTGTCGACCGCAGACACCGGTTTCTTCTACGTCACGTCGAAGAACAGCCGCACGATGACGGACAAGATGACGAAGCGTAAATACGACCCGGTTGCAAAAAAGCACGTCGAGTTCAAGGAAACCAAGATCAAGTAATCCTGGTTTCAGCGATTTACGAACGCCGTCCTTCTGGGCGGCGTTTTTGTTTGCAGCCAGTGTTTTTCGTTGTTTTTTAAACCTGTGGCGGTCCGGCGAAAATGGACGCAAAAAGTTGATTTGGTGGATGCGGGGTTTGCGGGTAGCCTGAATTGGTACCAACAAAGCCTGGAGACAGACGATGAAAACAATTCTCGTACTTGCCGCCGCTTTTGGCCTTTCCGTATCAGCCGCCGCAGCGGATTGCGCAGCCCATTCGACATCGGCATCCGTTGACAAGAAAATGACCACGGCGAGCATTTCGACGAGCACGCCGGCAGATACGCAGTCGACTGTGAAAAAATAGATCAAGACCGAATAGGTCTTCTTTAGCGGCCTGGCATAGTCGCCTACCGGTGAAGAACCGGCAACGCATTACCGGGATTTCGGTGATGGGATGGTTGATTGTGCGATCAAGAACTCGAATTGCCGATATGAGCATTGACCAGCGCCGCCCTTCCTGGGCGGCGTTTTGTTTTGTCCGCGGATGCGAACGACAAAGAACAAGCTATTGAAATCAAAAAGAAAAGGGGGTCGGTCGACGAATAGGCAGCGGTACGAGGATTCCACTGTGTGCCAACGCCGACCGACCGACCCCACGGACCCAGGAGATGCGGCGGACCTGAGCATCATGGGGCATTTATGCGCATGGCCTGCCCCCAAGCCAGCCACGCGTTCTTGCTCCCAAGAAATTTGCGCAATTGGAAGAGAAATGCAACTAAATCTTAACTGTCCGGCAAGAGATTGGATATTTTGGTAAATGCATATCTGCGCATATACGAATTTATGCAGCTACGCGACCGCCCCGACCACACGATTGCGGCCGTTTTTCTTTGCCTTATAAAGGGCTATGTCGGCGCGCTTGAAAAGCTTCTCGACGCTGTCATTGCGGGGTTGGAGGCAGGCCAGCCCGACACTGATCGTGACATCGACACTTGCCGTGCCATTATGAATGAGAAAAGGCGTGGAGGCGACCGTTTCGCGGATGCGCTCGGCAACAACCGCCGCCATCTGCGCATCGGTATCCGGCAAGACCACAACGAATTCCTCGCCGCCATAGCGGCAAGCCAGATCGATGCCGCGGATATTGCGATGCAGACGTCCGGCGAAATCGCGCAGGACGTCGTCGCCTGCATCATGACCATGGGTGTCATTGATCAACTTGAAATGATCCATGTCGGTCATCAGCACGGATAAAGGGCGCTCACGCGAAATCGAACGCGTGAACAGCATGGACATATGGCTGTCGAGATAGCGACGGTTATGCAGTCCTGTCAGACTGTCAGTCACCGCCATTTCGATCGTCTGGCTCAGGCTCTTTCTCAGGAGGTCGTTATAGCGCTTGCGCTTGACCTGGGTCCGTACACGGGCGAGCAGTTCATTGCGATCCAGCGGGCGCATCAAATAGTCGTTCACCCCCAAATCAAGCCCACGGGCGACGAGACTGGCCTCATCATGTTCTGCGATGAGAATGATCGGGAGCAGGCGTGTGCGCTCGATGGCCCGCATTTGCGAGCACAAGCGCAACGGATCATATGTGGTGAAGCCGGTGGCGACGATCACGCAGTCGTAATCGCCCTCCACGACACTGATCAGCGCAGCGGAAGGCTCGGTAACGATATCGACCTCATTGTCTCTTGAAAGCAGATCACGCAGCCGCGATGCAGCCGCCTCATTTTCATCGACGATGAGGAGCTTCGCCCGTGTCTTGATATCCTCCGTGCGGCTTAGCAGCAGGCCCTCTATATCGGCCTCGCGCGCCGTGGCCGCGCGAAGGAAAAGCTCGTCCGAAAGGTTCTTCAGCCGCGCCAGGCTCTTTACCCGCGACAACAGTTGCAGATCGTTGACCGGTTTGGTGAGAAAATCGTCGGCACCCGCCTCCAGTCCGCGGACGCGATCTTCCGGCCGGTCGAGAGCAGTCACCATCACGACCGGAATATTGGTCGTCTTCGGATCGGCCTTGAGGCGGCGGCAGACCTCGAACCCGTCCATTTCAGGCATCATGACATCGAGAAGGACGATATCGACATTGCTGCTATGGCAGATCTCCAGCGCTTCCTGGCCGCTCAGAGCGGCAACCACATCGTAATATTCCGCAAGAAGCCGCGTTTCGAGCAGCTTCACGTTGGCATGAATGTCATCGACGACAAGAATGCGAGCAGTCACAGAAGGTCCCCCAACCTTTCAGGCATCGCCAAGATAGGATTTAATGGTTTCGATGAACCGCGGAACAGAGATGGGTTTCGAGATATAGGCTTCACAGCCGCCCTGACGGATACGTTCCTCGTCGCCCTTCATGGCGAATGCGGTCACCGCGATAACTGGAATTCGATGCAGTTCATCATCTTCCTTCAGCCATTTCGTGACCTCGAGCCCGGAAACTTCGGGAAGCTGGATATCCATGAGGATCAGATCAGGTTTGTGTTGCCGGGCGAGATCCAGCGCCTCCAGACCGTTGCGCGTGCGAATGGTCTCGTATCCGCTTGCCTCTATGAGATCCCGGAAAAGCTTCATATTCAGCTCGTTGTCTTCAACGATCATCACTTTTTTCGTCATTGAAAACTTTCCGCGAAACTTTCTCGCATATGGCAACTCTTGCCGTTCATCGTGCGCACGGCAATAATCTCGCTTATGCCGCCCAACCGATTATTGGCATCCTAAGTCGATTTGATTGACGAAAGGCAAATGAACCGGCCAATGTTCCCGCGCCTACTATAAAGTTGCAGATCGGATTGCATAGTCCTAAAAGTTCGACGCTTTCATCCATGCCCTATGTCCAACGCCCAAGTGCCGGGAACGCTCCATGAAAACCGATATGACGACTGATCAAGCCCAGGCGCTGGCGGTGCAGGCGCTGACTTTCCTGGCGCAGGACAATGAACTACTTCCGCGGTTCCTTTCCCTGACGGGCATTCAGGCTGGCGACATCAGAACCGCGGCGCGCGAGCCGGGGTTCCTTGCCGGCGTTCTGCAATTCTACCTGGCGCATGAGCCCACACTGTTACGCTTCTGCGAGGAAACCGGCAGCAACCCCGCTGAACTGCAAAGTGCCCTTCATGCCTTGCCGGGCGGCGACCACTCATACGATCGGCAGGTCTGACTTCACAGGACAAGCCGCATCAGCGTTAGGCGGATTTTGATGGCCAGCGCTGCGGATTGAGCAGCGCTGTGGTGATTTCTATGGTGCATGATCGTGCATCTGACTTGCCGCCATGGCGTCGCTCCCCTATGATTCAAAATGTTCCTCTTATGTTCGCTGTGCACATGGGCTCTGTCAATCATCCGCTCGCGGGATTCTGCCGAGACTGCCTGACGCTGCAACATTCCGCGGTGCGGCGTTGCCATGCCTGCGGCAGCCCGCGGCTCCTGCATCATGACGAGCTCTACAGCCTGTCGCTGGCGCATATCGACTGCGACGCCTTTTATGCGGCGGTGGAAAAGCGCGATAATCCCGATCTGCGGGACAAGCCGCTGATCATCGGCGGCGGCAAGCGCGGTGTCGTCTCGACGGCCTGCTATATCGCGCGAATCCATGGCGTGCGTTCGGCAATGCCGATGTTCAAGGCGCTGGAAGCCTGTCCGCAAGCGGTCGTCATCAAGCCTGATATGGAGAAATATGTCCGGGTCGGCCGAGAAATCCGGCAATTGATGCTGGAACTGACGCCGATGGTCGAGCCGATTTCGATCGACGAGGCCTTCCTCGATCTGAAAGGCACGGAAAGGCTGCACCGCGATCCGCCTGCCCGCGTGCTGGCACGCTTTGCCAGACGCATCGAGGACGAAATCGGCATCACCATTTCCATCGGCCTCTCCTATTGCAAATTCCTGGCGAAAGTCGCTTCCGATTTCGAAAAGCCACGCGGTTTCTCCATCATCGGCGAAAAGGAGGCGCTGTCGTTTCTGCGGGATAAATCGGTGACGCTGATCTGGGGCGTCGGCAAGGCCTTCGCAGCGACGCTGCAAGCCGATGGCATCCGCACCATCGGACAATTGCAGGAGATGGAGGAAGCAGCGCTGATGAGGGTCTATGGCACGATGGGGCAAAGGCTCTATCGGCTGTCGCGCGGCATGGATGTGCGGCGGGTCGAGCCGGAAGGCGAGATGAAAAGCGTGTCGTCCGAGACCACTTTCAACACGGATTTGTCCTCTGCCAATGATCTCGTGCCGATTTTGCGCTCGCTTTCGGAAAAGGTGTCGCGGCGGCTGAAAGCCGGCGGCATTGCCGGGCGTACCGTCGTCTTGAAGCTCAAGAGCCAAGATTTCAAAAGCAGAACCCGCAACCGGCAGCTTTCCGATCCGTCACAGCTTGCCGACCGCATATTCCGCACCGGATTGCAGCTTCTGGAAAAGGAGCTCGACGGCACGAAGTTCCGCCTCATCGGCATCGGCGTCAGCGATCTGGAGGATGCTGATAAAGCCGACCCGCCCGATCTGGTCGACAATCAGGCGACGAAGCGCGCGGTCGCCGAAGGCGCGATCGACAGGCTTCGAACCAAATATGGCAACAAGGCCGTGGAAACCGGCTATACCTTCGGCACGGGGCGCACTGAACGTCCGCCGGGGAATGGGAAAGGCTGAGTAGGCGCTTGTGGTCCACCCCACTTCTTCAGCGATGAATCGCTCAGGCCCTAAAGCAGCTCGACATCGACCACGCCCTTGATCGCCTTCATGGCGCTGGCGATCTGCGGGCTGACGCGGTAGCGGTCGGGAAGTTCGATCTCCACCTCGCGCAGGCCGTTCTCCTTGATGACGATGAGGCTGACCTGGCCGTCGCCGCGCGTCGTCAGATGCGGCACGATCTGCTTCAACGCCTCGCTCGAGCGCAAATAGAGTCGCAATGCCTTCTGGATGCGGCACGCCTCGTCCTCCAGCGACTGGACGGTCTGGATGCGCAGGCTGATGCCTTCGGGCCGGTCCTCCGCCGCAACCGTAATCACCACCGATTTACCTGACTCGAGCAGGTCGCGATATTGCGCGAGCCCTTCGGAGAACAGCACCGCCTCGAATTGCCCGGTCGCGTCGGAAAGCTGCACGATGCCCATCTTGTTGCCGGTGCGCGTCTTGCGTTCCTGACGGCTCGTCACCGTACCGGCGAGACGCCCGGCGCTTGCGCCGCGCTTTACGGCGATGGAGAAGTCGGCCCAGCTCTGCACGCGCATCTTTTGCAGGACCGAACGGTATTCATCCAGCGGATGGGCCGAGAGATAGAAGCCGACCGCCTGAAATTCACGGTGCAGTTTTTCGGAGGGAAGCCAGGGTGCTGCGGCGGGAAGCTGCAGCTTTTCCTTCGGACCGCCGCCCAGGCCGAAAATATCCGCCTGACCGCTGACGGCATCTTCCTGCGTGCGCTGTGCATGGCCCATGATGCGGTCGAGGCCGGCGATCATCGACGCCCGGTCCCGCTTGAAACAATCGAACGCGCCGGCGTTGATCAGGCTTTCGAAAACACGGCGGTTGACGATGCGCGGATCGATACGCTCGCAGAAATCCTCAAGGCTTTCATAGGGCTTTTCCTGCCGTTTCTCGACGATATGGTCGACCGCGGCTTCGCCAACGCCCTTGATCGCGGCAAGCGAATAGAAAATCCGGTTCTCACCCACTTCGAACGCCCGGAAGGAGGTCAGGACCGAGGGCTGTACGACTTCGATGCCGAGACGGCCCGCTTCACGACGGAAGTCGTTGAGCTTGTCCGTATTGGACATATCGTAGGTCATGGACGCGGCGAGGAACTCGACCGGATAATGGGCCTTGAGATAAGCGGTCTGGTAGGAAACGATGGCATAGGCGGCGGCGTGCGACTTGTTGAAGCCGTAATCGGCGAATTTCGCGAGCAGATCGAAGATCATGTTCGCCTGCGCCTTGCCGACGCCGCGCTCAATGGCGCCCTCGACGAAGCGGATGCGCTGCTTGTCCATTTCCTCGCGGATCTTCTTGCCCATGGCTCGGCGCAAGAGATCCGCTTCTCCGAGCGAATAGCCGGCAAGCTCCTGTGCAATCTGCATCACCTGTTCCTGATAGACGATGACGCCCTGCGTCTCCTTCACCAGATGATCGATTTTGGGATGGATCGAGGCAATCTCCTCCTCACCATGCTTGCGGGCGTTATAGGTCGGGATGTTCTCCATCGGACCCGGGCGATAAAGCGCTACCAGCGCGATGACATCCTCGATGCGGTCCGGGCGCATACCGATCAGCGCCTTGCGCATGCCCGCGCTTTCCACCTGGAACACGCCGACCGTCTCGCCGCGCGACAGCATCTGATAGGTCGGCTCGTCATCGAGCGGCAGGTTGGAGAGATCGATCTCGACACTCTTGCGGCTGACGAGCCCTACCGCCATCTGCAGGACGGTCAGCGTCTTGAGGCCGAGAAAGTCGAACTTGACCAGCCCCGCCTGCTCGACCCATTTCATGTTGTATTGGGTGACCGGCATGTCCGAACGCGGATCACGGTACATCGGCACCAGTTCCGACAGCGGCCGGTCGCCGATGACGATACCCGCCGCGTGGGTCGAGGCGTGACGATAGAGCCCTTCGAGCTTCAGGCCGATATCGAGGAGACGCCCGACAACGGGTTCCTTCTCGCGCTCCTCGGCAATCTTCGGCTCGCCCTCGATCGCCTGCCCCAGCGTTACCGGATTGGCCGGGTTCTGCGGCACGAGCTTACAGAGCCGATCCACCTGGCCATAGGGCATTTCGAGGACGCGACCGACATCGCGCAGCACGGCGCGGGCCTGCAGCGTACCGAAGGTGATGATCTGCGCCACCTGGTCGCGGCCGTATTTGGCCTGCACATAGCGGATGACCTCGTCGCGCCGGTCCTGACAGAAATCGATGTCGAAATCCGGCATCGACACACGGTCGGGATTGAGAAAGCGCTCGAACAGCAGCGAAAAGCGCAAGGGATCGACGTCGGTGATGGTCAGGGCATAGGCGACGAGCGAGCCCGCGCCCGACCCGCGGCCAGGGCCTACGGGTATCCCTTGCGCTTTCGCCCATTTGATGAAGTCGGAAACGATCAGGAAGTAACCGGGAAATCCCATCCGCTGGATGATCGATATCTCGTATTCCAGCCGCTCGACATATTGCTCGCGCGCATAACCGTCCGCCATCCCCAAAGTTGCGATGCGCTGCTCGAGACCTTCGCGCGCCTGGCGTGCCAGTTCGTCGGCTTCCGCCTGCAGGGCCGCCTCGGGGGCACCCGCGTCGCCGGTGAAGCGCGGCAGGATGGGTTTACGGGTTTCCGGATACCAGCAGCAACGTCGCGCGATCTCGACGGTATTCTCCAGCGCCTCGGGCAGATCGGCGAAGAGTGCCGCCATCTCGGCTTGGCTCTTCAGATAATGATCCGGCGTCAAGCGACGGCGCTCGTCGGAGGAAAGCAACTGTCCATCCGCGATGGCGAGCAGCGCATCATGCGCTTCGTAATCGGCACTCCTCAGGAAGAAGGCTTCATTGGTCGCCACCAGCGGCAGAGCATTTGCATAAGCAAGCTCGACCATCCGCGCCTCAATCATGCGATCATAGCCGGCCGGACGTTGCAATTCGATATAAAGGCGGTCGCCGAACAGTGATTGAAGGTACTGGAGGCGCTGCTGCGCACGATCCGACCGCTCGGCGGCAAGCGCCCGGCCAATCGGCCCGAGCGCCCCGCCGGTCAGCGCAATGATGCCTTCAGAATGCCCTTCCAGCCAGCCGGCGTCGATATGCACGGGATCGCCTGATGGCGTTTGTAGATAGGCGCGGCTCACAAGCCGCACCAGATTGGTATAGCCTTCCTCGGTAGCGGCTATCAGCACGATCGGCGCGAGACCCAGCGCATCGCGCCTGCTGGCGTTGCGGCTGTCGTCGCCGCTATCACCGAAACTCATGTCGAGTTGGCAGCCGACGATCGGTTGAACGCCATCCTTGACGGCTTTCTGGGCGAACTCCAGCGCCCCGAAAAGATTGTTGGTGTCGGTCATCGCTATCGCCGGCGCGTTATCACCGACCGCGTGGCTGACGATCTTGCCGACCTGCAGGGCGCCTTCCAACAGCGAATAAGCGGAATGAACCCTAAGGTGGATGAAGCGCGGACCGGTGTTTCCGGAAGCCGCTTTCAGCTCAACCCTGCCCGCTTGCGCTATACCGTCCGCCAATGTTCATTCCCCGACTGTGCATGAGACGACTCTCGGCCGCCTTCATAGCAGTCTTAGGGATCACGCGCGGCATGTCCAGATAAAGCCGCGCCTGATGATCGGCGGTCAACAAGTCTACCGGATGGGAAACCTCAGATCGCGCTGACCCAGATGGCGAAAGTGGCGATGAACAGGCTGACTGAAACGAAGGACAAAACGTCGTGGACAAGATCGGTCATGGCTAAAACTCCTCTTTGTTCTCATCTGTTTATTTTTTGTTCTATTTCTGTTCCAATGTCAACCAAGTTTTCCCCCGCTGTTTTTCGCTTATGGTTTGCGATGGGTTAACGGGGATTTGAAGCACAACGAGATGGCTGCCACGGCCTCCGTCTGGCGATGGTTGTGGTTGGTTTTGCTGTTCCGGAATGGATCATCGGATCAAGTCCGATGATGACGGGTTTTATGTTGCTGCAATTAAGCGCTGGTGCTGGTCGCAAGCGAATGCCATCTCGCCTGTCACCCTCGTAGCAAACACCCCTTCGTCATCATCGGACTTGATCCGATGATCCATTCCGGAACGCCGGACGCCCATCCACCCCATCCAACCCAGGCTTGACGGCAGGACATCTTCGACCGACCATCATGCAATGAGCCGATATGTCTATATGATGGCGAGCAAGAAGGGCGGGACGATCTATATCGGCGTCACCAACGACCTTTCGCATCGGGTATGGGAACACAAGAACGGCATCACACCCGGATTCACCTCGGAATATGGCTGTGCCCGTCTCGTTTGGTACGAGGAGCACGACGACATCCGCGACGCCATCAGGCGCGAGCGGACATTGAAACGCTGGAACCGGCGGTGGAAAATCGACCTCATCGAAAGCATCAACCCGGACTGGGCGGAGCTTTATCGCGGGATTGGGTGGTAGAAAGCTTTGCGCCGTTTGGCCGTTCTTGCCATTCCGGATCTTATCCTCGGGCTTGACCCGAGGACCCATGGCTGAGGAGCGGAAGGAGCTTGGTCGCCCCGGCGGAACCCAGCCAGTGGAACAGTCACCAGGCAGGCACGAATCTCCCGGCAATTCAGACGTTGGCGACCTTGCCATCCTTCAGCGTCACACGGCGGTCCATGCGGCCGGCCAGTTCGTGATTATGGGTCGCGATCAGCGCGGAAAGGCCTGATTGCCTCACCAGCGCCTCCAGCGCCTCGAACACGTAAGAAGCCGTTACCGGATCGAGATTGCCGGTCGGCTCGTCGGCGAGAAGCACCAGGGGGGCATTGGCGACGGCGCGGGCGATCGCCACGCGTTGTTGCTCGCCGCCGGAAAGCTCCGACGGGCGATGCGTGGCGCGCGGGCCGACCTTCATGTAATCGAGAAGCTGCTGCGCCCGCTCGGCGGCGGCGGCCGACGTCAGCCCGCGTAGCATCTGGGGTATCATCACATTCTCGAGTGCTGTGAATTCCGGCAGAAGATGATGGAACTGATAGACAAAGCCGACATCGTTGCGGCGGATGGCGGTGCGTTCGTCATCGGAAAGCGCGCTGCAGTCCCGTCCGTCGAGGACGACATCGCCGGTGTCAGGGCGTTCGAGCAGTCCAGCGGTGTGCAGAAGCGTCGATTTTCCCGCGCCCGACGGCGCCACGAGCGCCACCATCTCGCCTCGACCGAGCGAAAAATCGGCATCATTCAGGATGACCAGCGCACGCCCTGCTTCATGATAAGCGCGGCCGACACCGGTGAGTTTCAAAATGGGATCGAGAGCCGGTTTTCCAGCCATCATTCATACCTCAGGGCTTCGACCGGATCGAGCCTGGCGGCGCGCCATGCCGGAAAGAGTGTCGCAAGGAAGGACAGCACCAACGCCATCACGATGACGGAGATCGTCTCGCCGGGGTTCATCTCGGCCGGAAGCTGGCTCAGGAAATAGAGCTCCGGGTTGAAAAGCGTGGTGCCCGAAAGCCAGGAAAAGAATTCGCGGATGCGCTCGACATTGAGGCAGACCACGACCCCGAGCACGACGCCTGCGAGCGTGCCGGCCGTGCCGATCGCAGCGCCGGTCATCAGGAAGATGCGCAGGATGGCGTTGCGTGTCGCGCCCATGGTGCGCAGGATGGCGATGTCACGGCCCTTGTCCTTGACCAGCATGATCAGGCCGGAAATGATGTTGAGGGCCGCGACGAGCACGATCAGCGTCAGGATCATGAACATCACGTTGCGCTCGACCTCGAGGGCGGAAAAGAAGGTCTGGTTGCGCTGGCGCCAGTCGGTCAGCATCAGCGGGCGTCCGGCCGCCTCCTCGATGGGCTTCTTCAGCGCATCGACATTGTCAGGGTTGTCGACGAAAACCTCGATCGACTGGACCTTACCCTCCTGATTGAAGAAGAGCTGCGCCTGGCTGAGCGGCATGATGATGATCGAGGCATCGTATTCCGACATGCCGATCTCGAAAATCGCCACGACCTTATAGGATTTGACGCGCGGATTGACGCCGAACGGCGTGACATCACCCTCCGGTGATATGATCGTCAAATTATCGCCCACCGAAAGCCCGAGATTTTGCGCCATGCGGGTGCCGATGGCAACGCCGCCGCTATCATCGAAGCCCTGGAACGTCCCCTGCTTCACATTGTCGGCCACGAGCTTCAGCTTGGCGATATCCTCGCTGCGCAGGCCGCGCACCAGGCCAAACGTGCCGGGACCGGCATTGCCCTGCACCAGGGCCTGCCCCTCGACCACCGGAATGGCATAGGACACGCCCGGAATGGCATCTATACGCTTGATCAGATCGGCATAGTCATCGAATGGCCGCTCCGTCGGCTGCATGATGATATGGCCGTTGATGCCTAGAATGCGGGTAAGCAGTTCGGCGCGGAAGCCGTTCATCACCGCCATGACGATGATGAGCGTCGCCACGCCCAGCATGATGCCGGTGAAGGAGAAGCCGGCGATGACAGAGATGAACGAGTCGCGGCGACGTGAACGAAGATAGCGCCACGCGATCATCCGCTCGAAAGCGGAAAAGGGCCCGGAACCTTGTCTTGCACCCTGTTTGGCACCCTGCCTGGCCGCAGCCGTCGCTTCGCTCATACCGAACCCACCAGTCGATTGATCACCGCATCGAGGGGAAGCGTTTCGCGCGTGCCCGTCGCCCTGTCCTTTATCTCGACTTCACCCGCCGCGACGCCGCGCGGCCCGACGATGATCTGAACCGGCAGGCCGATCAGATCCATCGTCGCGAACTTCGCGCCGGGCCGTTCGTCGGTGTCGTCGAGCAGCGGGTCGAGCCCGGCATTGGTCAGCGCCTCATAAAGCTTTTCCGAAACGCCGTCGCAACCGGCATCACCCGGCTTCATATTGACGATGCCGGCGCCGAATGGCGCGATCGACTTTGGCCAGATGATGCCGTTTTCGTCGTGCGATGCCTCGATGGTCGCGGCGACGAGGCGCGACGGACCGATGCCGTAGGATCCCATGGAAACCAGATGATCCTTGCCGTCCGGACCGGTGACCTTGGCACCCATGGGCTCGGAATATTTGGTACCGAAATGGAAGATATGGCCAACCTCGATGCCTCTGGCGGCAAGCCGGTCTGCATCCCCGATCTTGTCCCACGCGGCCTCGTCGTGCATTTCGTCGGTTGCAGCATAAAGCTTGGTCCAACGGTCGACGACGCCGGATATCTCCGCATCATTTCGGAAATCCGTGTCCGCGCCGGGGACGGCGAGATCGAGATAGGCGCGATCGCAAAATACCTGGCTTTCGCCTGTATCTGCCAGGATGATGAACTCATGGCTGAGATCGCCGCCGATGGGGCCGGTATCGGCCCGCATCGGGATCGCCTGCAGGCCGATGCGGGAGAAGGTGCGCAGATACGCGACGAACATCCGGTTATAGGAAGCCTTGGCGCCCTCATAATCCAAGTCGAAGGAATAGGCGTCCTTCATCAGGAATTCGCGCGAGCGCATGACGCCGAATCGCGGGCGGACTTCGTCGCGGAACTTCCACTGGATATGGTAGAGATTGAGCGGCAGGTTCTTGTAGGAACGCACGTAAGAACGGAAAATGTCGGTGATCATTTCCTCGTTGGTCGGCCCGAATAGCATGTCGCGGTCCTGGCGATCCTTGATGCGCAGCATTTCCTTGCCGTAATCGTCATAACGGCCGCTCTCGCGCCACAGATCGGCGGGCTGGACGGTCGGCATGAGCAATTCGATGCCGCCTGCCCGGTTCTGCTCTTCCCGAATGATTGCGTTGACCTTGTTGAGAACCTTCAGGCCGAGCGGCAACCATGAATAAATTCCCGCCGTTTGCTGGCGGATCATGCCTGAACGCAGCATCAGCCGATGCGAGACGATTTCCGCCTCTTTGGGATTTTCCTTGAGGATAGGCAAAAAGTAACGCGAAAGACGCATGGGACCACCAAACAAAGAGACCTGAGTGCTTGCAGAATCAGGCGAAAACATGAGCAAAGCCACGGGTTTCTTAGCGGCTTCTCATGCGGTTGGAAACCCGGCTGAAAGCTTGTACTTCAAATGTCAGCCGGCAAAATGGATGAGGCATTGCATTGCGATTCATCACAATGTGAAAAATTGAAAAAATTTGCGTGACATTCCATGAGCACTCCGCTATTTTTTTAATCATAAAGAGAAAGCAGCTATAAAATTGCTTTCCTGCGCGGTCAAAGTCTTGGGAGGATGCGATCTCGGCGCGATAATCCGCAGCCGCCGACTATACGGATATGAGATCGGACGCGTATTCAACTGCAAGGCGCAAGCCTTGCTTTTTTTTTGCAAATTCAGGTGATAATCACGATTTTCTAAGACCGGAAGCAGGCAACTTGCGGCAGCGGAATATCTGGAATCCGCATTTCAGGCACTCCCCTCAAGCCATGCTCAGCCAAATGAATATCCTGTGGCGGAAACGCCTTAAACCGGAAGTGGTTTTATGGAGAAAATCACGCAGGATTTCAAAGTGATGAGACGCTCTTTACCCGTTCTGCAGGGCGGCACGGCGATCCGGTTTACTTCAGATCAGGAAAGAAATGCGGAATATCGTCCAGGCCAAAGCCGAGAATTTGCGTGACGTAATAGTAGGTCGCGAAAATAATCGTGGAAACGATGGTGGTGCGAAAGAACGCGAGCCAGATGCGCGGCTGGGCAGGCGCGCTGGCGGTGGTGCCAAGCGTGATGTCATTTTCCTCAGCTTGCGTGCGTACTCCGACCGGCAAAAGCGCGAAAAGCATCGTCCACCAGATAATGAAATAGATCGCTATTCCCGACGCTACGGACATGATTACACCTGTTCCAGTTCAATGAGCGTGCCGTTAAAATCCTTCGGATGCAGAAACAGCACCGGCTTTCCATGCGCACCGATCTTCGGTTCACCGTCGCCCAAAATGCGCGCGCCCTGCTCTCTCAGGCGGTCCCGCGCGGCTATTATATCCTCCACCTCATAGCAGAGATGGTGCATGCCGCCGGCCGGATTTTTATCCAGAAATGCCAGGATTGGCGAGTCCTCTCCCAAAGGTTCGAGCAGCTCGATCTTGGTATTCCCGACATTGACGAATGCAACCGTGACCCCATGCTCCGGCAGAGCCTGCGGCTTTGTCGGCTCAACGCCGAGCGCGGTGCGGTAAAGCGCGCTCGCGCTGCCAAGATCGGGCACTGCGATTGCGACATGATTGAGGCGACCGAGCATGACTTCTCTCTTGTTTTGCCGCAAGTCCCCCGGGAAAAGCAGTTCCTGCTTTTCCCGTGAAAACCGCTTCACACTTTTCCTGGACTTGCTCCTACACCTTCGTCAGGAATACCGTCACGATGGGCTTCTTGCCCCAGGATTCGTTTGCAGCGGCGCGTACCGCACGGCGTACCGCTTCCCGCAGAACTTCGATATCCCTGCGGCGGGCGCGCGGAATGCTTTCAATCGCACTCACGGCCGCGTCGAACAGGATATCCTCCATCAGATCGCCCCGAGCGTCGGCTTCCGGCAGGCCGATCGGCACCAGATCGGGATCTCCGACGATATTATAATGGCCGTCGACAAGCACGGATACCGCGACATGACCGACAAAGGAAAGCTTGCGGCGATCGGTTATCCCTACCTCGTCCTCATCGCCGATCAGCTTGCCATCCTTGAAGACACGGCCAAAAGGCGCCTCGTCGATGATTTCTGCCTGTCCCGGCGCCAGACGCAGCATGTCGCCATTTCGAACCTGCGCCACTTCGGGAATGCCCGATAAGGCGCCGAGCGATCCCTGCGCCACCAGATGCGCGGCCTCGCCATGCACCGGAACCAGGATTTGCGGCCTTACCCAGGAATACATGCGCTTCAATTCATTGCGGCGCGGATGACCGGAGACATGGACGAGGGTGTCGCCGTCGGTGATGATTTTGATGCCCTGCTCGATCAGAAGATTTTTCGTCTCGATGATGGCCTTTTCGTTGCCGGGAATGGTGCGCGAGGAATAAATCACCGTATCGCCCGGCGCGAGCGCCACGTTGCGCATCTCGTCGCGGGCGATCTTGGCCAGCGCCGCGCGCGATTCACCCTGGCTGCCCGTCAGGACGATCACCACGTTTTCGCGCGGGATGAAGCCATAATCTTCCTCCGACAGAAATTCCGGCAGTCCCTCCATATAGCCGAGGTCGCCCGCAACCTCGATCGCCCGCTTCATCGAGCGGCCGAGAACCAGAACCTGACGGCCGGCGTCCCGCGCGGCTTCGGCGATAGACCGTATGCGCCCGACATTGGAGGCGAAGGTAGTGATCGCGACACGGCCGCGGGCGTTCTCGATGAGTTCGCGCAGACTTTCGCCAACCTGGCGCTCGGAGGGTGATTCCCCTTCCCGCATGGCGTTGGTGGAATCGCAGACGAGCGCCAGAACGCCCTGGTCTCCCAATTCGCGGAAACGATCCTCATCAAGCAGCGGCCCCAACGAAGGTTCCGGGTCGCTCTTCCAGTCGCCCGTGTGGATCACCGTGCCGAGCGGCGTGGTGATCGCAAGGGATACCGGCTCCGGGATCGAATGGGTAACGGGGATCGCCTCGATCTCGAAGGGGCCGACGGAGAATTTCTCGCCGGCGCGATAGATCGTAACCGGTATTTCCGGCGCGTTGTGCTCACCGCGGCGCTTCGCTTCCAGGAGCCCGGCCGTAAATGGCGATGCATAGACCGGCACCTTGAGGCGCGGCCATAGATCGAGCAGCGCGCCGTAGTGGTCTTCGTGCGCATGGGTGATGATGATGCCCCGGAGATTGTGGCGTTCGGCTTCGAGAAACCGGATATCGGGCAATATCAGATCGGCGCCCGGCAATTCCGGTCCGGCGAAGCTTACGCCCATATCCACCACGATCCATTCGCGATCGTCTTCTGGCCCGTAACCATACAGGGCGAGGTTCATGCCGATTTCGCCGACGCCACCGAGCGGCAGAAAGACGAGTTCCGCGGATTTGGAATGAGGCATTCAGGCTCCTCGCAAATATTCACAAATTTGCATTGCGGAGCAGTCCCGATTTTTTCGGAACCACTCCAGCTGTTTATCTTACGCAAGAACGGAAAAGCGGTTCCCACTTTTCCTGGACTTGCTCTCTGTCAATTCATGCAGGTCCAGACGGAAAAGGCAGTGCCTGCTTTCCCCGGGAAAACTGCTGCGCACTTTTCCTGGACCTTACTTTGTTGCCTGAACGCTTATCACCGGGTTAGCGGGCTACGCTAGCCCTTCTTGCACGCAAGTGTCAGTATGAAGCCGGTTATACCGCGTTGGCGGAGGCCACCGAGCCAAAATACACGTCGCCTGCCGCAATCAGGACGCGACCGCCATCCTCCTCACGGATGACGAACCGGCAGTCCTCATCGATCGTCTCGAATATGCCGCGAACGACACGGTCTTCCACGCGCACGGACACTTCGCCGCCAAGCCCGGCGGCGCGCTCAAGCCATCGCGAGCGGATTTCGCCAAGCCCCCGGCCCTCATTCCAAAGAGCACTGTTTTCCCGCCAGCTATCGGAGAGCGCAAGAAACAGCGTTTCGGCGTCGCAGGTGCTGCCCAACGCCTGTAGAGACGTGGCGGGATAAGGTAGATCTTCAGGATGGGAAACGATGTTGACGCCGATGCCGACGGCGACGGCAAAGCGGCCTTGCGGCAGGAGCGCCGATTCCAGCAGGATGCCCGAGAGCTTTGCGCCGTCGACCAGCACATCGTTCGGCCATTTGAGCCCGATGCGAGCGGAATTAAGCGAAGGGGTCTGCGAGAAGACGGCATCGAGCGCGTCGGCGAGCGACAGCCCCGCCACAAAACCGAGTGTTGCCGCCGTCTTCAACTCATAGGATTCAACGAGAAGAAGCGTCGCGGCAAGATTGCCGACAGGCGTCGCCCAGGCACGGCCCCGCCGTCCACGCCCGCTTTCCTGGCGCTTCGAGACGACCCAGAGCTTTCCCGGATCGCCGGCCTGCGCCCGTTCGAGCACGACCGCATTGGTGGAGCCAACGGTGTCGAAAGCCTCCAGGCGATAGGAGCTCAAGCCGGCCAGCGGAGAGAGCGAAAACACCATGGCTCAGATATCCGCCATGTCAGAAGAACGATTTCGATGCAGCTTCGGCTATCGCGCCGATCGGCCCGCCAATGAGAACGTAGAACAGGACGAATGCGCCCGATACTCCAAGCACGAGCCGCAATTCACCTGCCACCGGAACGAAACCGGCGGCCGGCTCATCGAACCACATGAGCTTGATCAGGCGAAGATAATAGAAAGCGCCGACGACGGAGGCGACGATGCCGATCACGGCAAGCGGATAAAGCCCTGCCTCGACGGCGGCGAGGAAGACGTACCATTTTGCCCAGAAGCCTGCGAGCGGCGGAATGCCGGCAAGCGAAAACATGAAGATGGTCATGATCGTCGCCATCACCGGATTGGTCCGCGACAGGCCCGCCAGTTCATCGATCTGCTCGACATTGCCGTCCTTGCCGCGCATGGCGAGGATGAAGGCGAAGGTCCCGAGCGTCATCACGAGATAGATGAGCATGTAGAGCACGACGCCGCGCACGCCGGCCGCAGTGCCGGCGGCGAGACCGACAAGCGCGTAGCCCATATGGCTGATCGAGGAATAGGCCATCAGGCGCTTGATATTGCGTTGGCCGATCGCCGCGAATGCGCCAAGCAGCATGGAGGCGATCGAAATGAAGATGATTACCTGCTGCCAGTCCCTGGTAACCGGCTCGAACGCGCCGATCACCACGCGCACGAGGAGCGCCATCGCCGCCATCTTCGGCGCGGCGGCGAAGAATGCCGTCACCGGCGTCGGCGCGCCTTCATAGACGTCGGGCGTCCACATATGGAAAGGCACGGCGGAAATCTTGAAGGCCAGGCCGGCCAACAGGAAGACCAGTCCGAAAACAAGGCCGAGCTGGCGCTCACCGCCCGAAAGCGATGCGGCGATCTGCTCGAAGCCGATGTGGCCGGTGTAGCCATAGATCAGCGAAATGCCGTAGAGCAGCATGCCGGACGACAGGGCTCCCAGCACGAAATATTTGAGGCCGGCTTCCGTCGAGCGGACACTGTCGCGGTTGATGGCTGCCAGCACATAGAGCGAGAGCGACTGCAATTCGAGGCCGAGATAGACCGTCAGCATATTGTTGGCCGAAACCATCAGCAGCATGCCGAGCGTGGCAAGCAGGATCAGCACCGGAAATTCGAACCTGTCGAATTTCTCGGCTTTGGCAAAGCCGACGGACATGACGAGCGTGACGATCGAGCCGATGAGCGTCAGCGTCTTCATGAAGCGACCGAAGCCATCGCTGATGAACGCATCGCCGAAAGCCTTGCCGTTGGCGGGAAAGACGATCACGAGCGCCAACGTGCCGATCAGCACGGCAACGGCAAGACCGTTCACCAGCGTGCTCGCCCGCTCGCCGGAGAATACGCCCACCATGAGAAGCGTCAGCGCCCCCAGTGCCAGGAACAGCTCCGGAGCAATGAGCGTCAGTTGAGCAATCAGATCGGTCTGCATCGGCCTTCGCCTCTTTTACTGCGCCAGCGCAAGGCTGGCGGCTGCGGCCAGCGATGCGTTGTATTGATTGACGAGCGCGTTCACGGCGGTCGCGGTCACGTTGAGGACCGGGGCCGGATAGACGCCGAAGAAAATGGTGAGGGCCACGAGCGGATAGAGGATGACCTTCTCACGCGGCGAAAGATCGAGCAGCGCCTTCAGGCTTTCCTTGTCGAGCGAGCCGAAGATCACCCGGCGATAGAGCCACAGCGCGTAAGCCGCCGACAGGATCACGCCGAACGCTGCGAAGAACGCCACCCAGCTATTGACCTGGAACACACCGAAAAGGGTCAGGAACTCGCCGATGAAGCCCGACGTGCCTGGCAGACCGACGTTCGCCATCGTGAAGATCAGGAAGGCGACGGCATATTTCGGCATGTTGTTGACGAGGCCGCCATAGGCCGCGATCTCACGCGTGTGCATGCGGTCATAGACGACGCCGACGCAAAGGAACAGTGCGGCAGAGACGATGCCGTGCGACAGCATCTGGAAGATGGCGCCCTGCACGCCCTGCTCGTTGGCGGCGAAGATGCCCATCGTCACAAAGCCCATATGGGCGACGGAGGAATAGGCGATGAGCTTCTTGATATCCTCCTGCACCAGCGCCACCAGCGAGGTGTAGATGATCGCAACCGCCGAGAGCGTGAAGACGAGCGGCGCCAGTTCGGCGGAGGCCAGCGGAAACATCGGCAGCGAGAAGCGCAGGAAGCCATAGCCGCCAAGCTTCAGGAGCACGCCCGCCAGGATCACCGAACCTGCCGTGGGCGCTTCGACGTGTGCGTCGGGGAGCCATGTGTGGACCGGCCACATCGGCATCTTCACCGCGAAGGATGCGAAGAAGGCAAGCCACAGCCATGTCTGCATGGAGGCCGGGAAATTATGCCTCAGAAGCTCCGTGATATCCGTCGTGCCGGCCTGCCAGGACATCGCCATGATGGCGATGAGCATCAGCACGGAGCCGAGCAGCGTATAGAGGAAGAACTTGAAGCTCGCATAGACGCGGCGCTTACCGCCCCACACGCCGATGATGATGAACATCGGGATGAGGCCTGCCTCGAAGAATACATAGAAGAGCACGATATCGAGCGCGCAGAACACGCCGATAATCAGCGTTTCCAGGATCAGGAACGCGATCATGTATTCCTTGACCCGAACGTTCACCGACGCCCAACTCGCAAGAATGCAGAACGGCATGAGAAAGGCGGAAAGCACGACGAACAGCATGGAGATGCCGTCGACGCCCATATGGTAGGAAATGCCGGATCCGAGCCAGTCATGCTTTTCGACCATCTGGAAACCGGCATTCGCATTGTCGAACGAGGCCCAGACGATAAGCGAAAGGATGAACACGAACACCGTGGTCAAAAGCGCGACATTGCGGATGTTGCGGCGCGCGGATTCGCTGTCGTCCTTGATCAGCAGGATCAGGAACGCGCCAACGAGCGGCAGAAACGTGACCGTTGAGAGAATGGGCCAGTCGGTCATCAGAAAGAGCTCCCGAGCATCATCCAAGTGACGAGCGCGGCGACGCCGATAAGCATCGCGAATGCGTAGTGATAAAGATATCCGGACTGCAGCTTGACGACCCGGTTGGTGACATCGACGACGCGGGCGGAAATTCCATCCGGCCCGAGCCCGTCGATAATCTTGCCATCGCCGTCCTTCCACAGGACACGGCCCAGCCACAGGGTGGGACGGACGAAGATGAAATTATAAAGCTCGTCGAAATACCACTTGTTGAGCAGGAACTGGTAGAGGCCGGGATGGCGGCGCGCCAGTTGCTTCGGCGTTTCCGGCGAGCGGATATAAAAGATCCAGGCGATGATGAAACCGACCACCATCGCGACGAACGGCGCGATCTTCACCAGGAACGGCACGTGATGATATTCTTCCAGGATCTCGTTATGCGGTCCGGTGAACAGCGCACCCTTCCAGAACTCGACATAGTGATGGCCAAAGAAATAGTCGTGGAAGAGGAAGCCCGCGACCAGCGCGCCGAGCGCCAGGACGAACAGCGGCACCAGCATGACCGGCGGCGATTCATGCACATGGTGCATGACGTCGGCGGTGGCGCGCGGCTTGCCGTGGAAGGTCATGAAAATCAGGCGCCATGAATAGAAGCTGGTGAAAAGTGCGGCGACCGTCAGCATGACGAAGGCGTATCCCGCCGCCGGGCTGTGCGAGGCATAGGAGGATTCGATGATCGCATCCTTGGAGAAGAAGCCTGCCGTGCCGATGGACGTGCCGGGAATGCCGAGGCCGGTCAGCGCGACCGTGCCGACGATCATCATCCAGTAGGTGGTGGGGATCAGCTTGCGTAGGCCGCCCATGCGGCGCATGTCCTGCTCGTCGGAGACGGCATGGATGACGGAACCTGCGCCAAGGAACAGAAGCGCCTTGAAGAAGGCGTGGGTGAACAGGTGGAAGATGCCGGCACCGTAAGCACCAACACCGAGCGCCACGAACATGTAGCCCAGCTGCGAGCAGGTCGAATAAGCGATGACGCGTTTGATGTCGTTCTGCACCAGGCCGACGGTCGCCGCGAAGAAGGCGGTCGTCGCGCCGATGATCGTCACGAATATGAGCGCGGTCTGCGACAACTCGAACAGCGGCGACATGCGCGCGACCATGAACACGCCCGCCGTCACCATGGTGGCGGCATGGATGAGTGCGGAAACCGGCGTCGGGCCTTCCATCGCGTCGGGAAGCCAGGTGTGCAGCAGGAACTGCGCCGACTTGCCCATCGCGCCCATGAACAGGAGAAGGCAGACGATGGTGATCGCGCCCTGCCGGTCGAGCGAATAGCCGAGGAAATTGAGAACCGTCTGGCCCGCCTCCGCGCTGCCTTCGGCAGGCAGGAAATTGGTTGCGGCGGCGAAGATCGTATCGTAATTGACGGCATTGAACAGCACGAACACGCCGAAGATGCCGAGCAGGAAGCCGAAGTCGCCGACACGGTTGACGATGAACGCCTTCATCGCGGCGGCATTGGCCGACGGCTTCTTGTACCAGAACCCGATCAGCAGGTAGGAGGCGAGACCGACGCCCTCCCAGCCGAAGAACATCTGTATCAGATTGTCCGACGTCACCAGCATCAGCATGGCGAAGGTGAACAGCGAGAGATAGGCGAAGAAGCGCGGCCGATGCGGATCATGGTGCATGTAGCCGATCGAATAGATGTGGACCAGCGAGGAGACGGTGTTCACCACCACCAGCATCACGGCGGTCAGCGTATCGATGCGGAACGCCCAATCGAAGGAGAGCGCACCCGATGTCACCCAGTGCATGACCGGAATGCGCAGCGTTTCACCATGGCCGAGCGCCACCTGAAAGAAGGCCACCCATGAAAGGGCTGCGGCGATCACCAGGAAACCGGAGGTGATGTACTCGCAGGCCTTTACGCCGAGCTGCTTGCCGAGAAGTCCGGCAGACAGAAAGCCCAGAAGCGGAAGGAAGACGATCGCGTAATAGAGCATTTGCCCGTCAACCTTTCATGACATTGACGTCTTCCACCGCGATCGAGCCACGGTTGCGGAAGAAAACAACGAGAATTGCAAGACCGATGGCCGCTTCGGCGGCTGCCACGGTGAGAACGAAAAGCGCGAAGATCTGTCCGACGAGATCACCCAGCGCCGCGGAGAAGGCGACGAAATTCAGGTTCACCGAGAGAAGGATCAGTTCGACGGACATCAAGATGACGATGACGTTCTTGCGGTTGAGAAAAATACCGAAGATGCCAAGCGTGAACAGAACGGCCGAAACGGTCAGATAGTGTGCGATACCGATTTCCATCATATGTTTCCCGTCAGATGCCCTTGCCCGTTTCGACCTTCTTGATCTCGATCGCCGTCGCCGGCGTCCGCGCGACCTGCTCGGGAACCGACTGGCGCTTGACGCCTTCCTTGTGGCGCAGCGTCAGCACGATCGCACCGATCATTGCGACCAGAAGGATCAGGCCGGCGATCTGGAAGAAGAAGACATAGTTCGTGTAGAGAATATCGCCGAGCGCGGCGGTGTTGCTGCGCGTCGCCATATCAGGGATCGGCTGCATCGTGGTCTGCCCCAGCTGCGGCGCGAAGACCGATCCGCCCAGCACGACGACCAGCTCCGCCGCCAGGATGAGGCCGACCAGCGCACCGATCGGCGCATATTGCAGCGCACCGCTTTTCAATTCGGCAAAATCGACATCGAGCATCATGACGACGAAGAGGAACAGCACCGCCACTGCGCCGACATAGACGACGAGAAGGATCAATGCCAGGAACTCGGCGCCCGCCAGCAGGAACAGAGCGGCTGCGTTGAAGAAGGCAAGGATCAGGAACAGCACCGAATGCACGGGATTGCGCGCGGCAATCACCATGAAGGCACTCCCGATCATGATAAAGGCGAATAGGTAGAAAAACGCCGCCGCTAGACCTGTCAGCATGGGGGTTCCCCGACTTCCTTCCATGGCAGAGGCCTGATGCCCTGCCCTGTTCCTTTTGCCCGCGCCTGATATGCGCGGATGTTGTTTCCAACGTCATTCCCGCCTGGCTCAAGGCTCCAACGGTTCATGACGTTCGCTCGATTTTCACCGCCGTTCCGTCCAGCCAACATGACCGGACTTCATGACAGTTGTCCGAATTTGCCCCGCCGCCTCAGCGGTACGGCGCATCCATGACGATATTGCGCGCAAGTTCGCGCTCCCAGCGATCGCCGTTGGCCAGAAGCTTGTCCTTGTCGTAATAAAGCTCCTCGCGCGTTTCGGTCGCGAATTCGAAGTTCGGCCCCTCGACGATGGCGTCGACCGGACAGGCCTCCTGGCAGAAACCGCAATAGATGCACTTCACCATGTCGATGTCGTAGCGCACCGTGCGGCGGGTGCCGTCATTGCGGCTCGGACCGGCCTCGATGGTGATGGCCTGCGCCGGGCAGATCGCCTCGCAAAGCTTGCAGGCGATGCAGCGCTCTTCGCCGTTCGGATAACGGCGAAGCGCATGCTCACCGCGGAAGCGCGGGCTGACAGGCCCTTTTTCGAAGGGATAGTTCAGCGTCGCCTTGGGCGAGAAGAACTGACGCATCGAAAGGAAGAATGCGCCGACGAACTCCTGTAGAAGGAGCGATTTGGCGGCTTGAGCGAGGGAAGCCATATTCAATCTCCTTACGGGGTCAGACCGGTGATCTTCAGGAAGGTCGCGGTGGCGACCACCATGAACAGCGAGATCGGCAGAAACACCTTCCAGCCGAGACGCATCAGCTGGTCATAGCGGTAGCGCGGCACGAAAGCCTTTACCATGGCGAACATGAAGAAGCAGAAACACAGCTTGATCATGAACCAGATCACGCCCGGCACCCAATTGAGGAACCACACGTCGACGGGCGGCAGCCAGCCACCAAGGAAGAGGATGGTGGTCAGCGCGCACATCAGAGTGATGGCGACATATTCACCGAGGAAGAACAGCAGGAACGGCGTCGAGGAATATTCGATCATGTGACCGGCGACGAGTTCCGATTCCGCCTCGACCAGATCGAAGGGCGGGCGGTTGGTCTCGGCAAGCGCGGAAATGAAGAAGATGACGAACATCGGGAACAGGCCGAGCCAGTGCCAGTCGAGGAACGAGCTTGGCAGACCCATCATCGTGCCGAGGCCGGCATTCTGCGACAGGACGATATCGGTCAGGTTGAGTGAGCCGACGCAGAGCAGCACGGTGACGATGACGAAGCCGATGGAGACTTCATAGGAAACCATCTGCGCCGCCGAGCGCAACGCGCCGAGGAACGGATATTTCGAGTTCGACGCCCAGCCGCCCATGATCACGCCGTAAACCTCAAGCGAGGAGATGGCGAAGATATAGAGGATGCCGACATTGATGTTGGCGATGGCCCAGCCTGCATTGACCGGGATGACCGCCCATGTCGCCAGCGCCAGGACGGCGGAGACGAGCGGCGCCAGCAGGAACACCGCCTTGTTGGCGCCGGACGGGATGATCGGCTCTTTGACGACGAATTTCAGAAGATCGGCGAAAGCCTGGAACAGGCCGAAGGGACCGACGACGTTCGGACCGCGGCGCAACTGCACGGCCGCCCAGATCTTGCGGTCCGCATAGAGCAGATAAGCCACGACGATGAGCAGCACGACGAGCAGCACGACCGACTTCAACGCGATAATCAGCGCCGGCAAGACGTATGTTGCGAAAATACCGTCCATTTTTTCGTTTCTTTCCCTGCCTGCCTATTCGGCTGCCTGCCTGAAGCCGCCCTGGGCCAGCGCGGAACATTCGGCCATGACGGCCGATGCCCGCGCAATTGGGTTCGTCAGATAGAAGTCTTTGATCACGGAAGCAAATGCGCCCTTGCCCGGATTGGCCTTTTTCGTCCCAACTGCGACAATATCGTCCGCCTGGCCCCGCGTGATCGCATCGATCGCGGCCAGATGCGGATACTGCGCATAGAGCAAGGCACGCAGTGCGGCCAGCGAATCGAATGGAAGCTTGTGTCCCAGCACGTCGGAAAGCGCGCGCAGGATGGCCCAATCCTCCTTGGCCTCGCCCGGTGCGAAGCCGGCGCGGCTGGTCATCTGCACGCGGCCTTCGGTATTGACGAAGGTGCCGGACTTTTCGGTATAGGCCGCTCCGGGCAGGATGACGTCGGCTGCATGCGCACCGGCATCGCCATGGGTGCCGATATAGACCGTGAAGGTATCGCCCTTGGCCGAAAGGTCGAGCTCATCGGCGCCGAGCAGGAACAGCACGTCGAGACCGCCGATCATTTCCGCCGCCGTCTTGCCGCCCTCGCCCGGCACGAAGCCGATATCGAGGCCACCGACGCGCGCCGCAGCCGTGTGGAGGACGGCAAAGCCGTTCCAGTCATCGCTGACTGCACCGACCTTCGTTGCGAGCTTTGCGGCGAGAACCAATGCATCGGTGCCGCTTTCGCCCTTGAGTGCGCCCTGGCCGATCAGGATCAGCGGGTGCTTGGCGTTCTCCAGAATCGAATAGAACTCGCCCTTGCCGTCAGCCAGACCACGTAGCGTGTCGAGCCCTGCGCCGAGATAGGCATAATCATAACGCAGATCCGCTTCCTCGCCGACGAGGCCGATCGGGAAATGGCCCTGACGCTGGCGCTTGCGGATTCGAGCATTGAGCACCGATGCCTCGAAGCGCGGGTTGGAGCCGATGATCAGCAGCGCATCGGCATCCTCGATGCCTTCGATGGTCGGGTTGAAGATATAGGATGCGCGGCCAAGCGCCGGATCGAGCGCCACACCGTCCTGCCGGCAATCGATATTGGTGGAGCCGAGCGAGGCGAGAAGGCCTTTAAGCGCATACATTTCCTCGACGCTGGCGAGATCGCCGGCGATCGCGCCAACCTTGTCGCCGGAGGTGGCGGAAATTGCCTGTTTGATCGCGCCGAAGGCCTCATTCCAGCTTGTCGCCTGCAGCCGGCCATTGCGGCGGACATAGGGCCGGTCCAGGCGCTGGGTGCGCAGGCCGTCCCAGATGAAGCGGGTCTTGTCGGAAATCCATTCCTCGTTCACCGCCTCGTTGACGCGCGGAAGTACGCGCATCACTTCGCGGCCACGCGTATCGACGCGGATATTGGAGCCGACGGCGTCCATCACGTCGATGGATTCGGTCTTAGAGAGTTCCCACGGGCGAGCCTGGAAGGCGTATGGCTTGGAGGTCAGAGCGCCGACCGGGCAAAGATCGATGACATTGCCCTGAAGTTCGGATGTCATCGCGTGCTCGAGATAGGTGGTGATCTCGGCATCCTCGCCACGCCCGATGAGGCCGAGCTCCGAGATGCCAGCCACCTCGGTGGTGAAGCGGACGCAGCGCGTGCAGTGGATGCAGCGCGTCATGATCGTCTTGACTAGCGGGCCGATATATTTGTTCTCGACGGCGCGCTTGTTCTCACGATAGCGCGAGCCATCGGCGCCGAACGCCATGGCCTGATCCTGAAGATCGCATTCGCCGCCCTGATCGCAGATCGGGCAATCCAGCGGATGGTTGATCAAAAGGAATTCCATCACGCCTTCGCGGGCCTTCTTGACCATCGGCGTGTTGGTGAAGATCTCCGGCGTCTCGCCGTTCGGCCCCGGGCGTAAATCGCGCACGCCCATGGCGCAGGAGGCCGCCGGCTTCGGCGGTCCGCCTTTCACCTCGACCAGACACATGCGGCAATTGCCTGCGATGGAAAGGCGCTCGTGAAAGCAGAAGCGCGGCACTTCCGCGCCCGCATCCTCGGCTGCCTGAAGGAGCGTATAGTGATCGGGAACCTCGATCTCTTTGCCGTCAACCTTGATTTTTGCCATCATTTGCCCCCGTTGAGGCGCGCCGCCTCGTAGGCTTGAAAGAGATCGCTGACCGCGACGCCGTTGATCGTCATGCCTTCCAGGCGGCAACCGGAAATCGACGCGCCTGCAAGATTGGCGTTCATAAGTCGCAAACCCGCGAGATTGGCATCCGTCACCGTCCAGCCGGACATGTTCAGATTATCGAACGTGCAGCCCGACAGATTGATGTTGTGATACGTGCTGCCGGACATGTTGACGTTATCGTAGGTGGAACCCGAGAGGTTCACGTCATTGAAAACGGAACCCGAAAGGTCACTCTTCGTGACAGTCAGCCGGTGCTTTTCCTGGTCGATCTTCATCAGTTCTACTCCGCCGCTTCCAGCGCGATATTGCGGCTGTTCACGGCGTTGCGGCTATATTCGTCGATCCGCTTCTCGATTTCCGGACGGAAATTGCGGATGAGGCCCTGAATCGGCCATGCCGCAGCGTCGCCAAGCGCACAGATCGTGTGGCCTTCCACCTGCTTGGTGACGTCGAGCAGCATGTCGATCTCGCGCCGTTGCGCGTTGCCGGTGACCATGCGCTCCATGACCCGCCACATCCAGCCGGTGCCCTCGCGGCACGGCGTGCACTGGCCACAGCTTTCGTGCTTGAAGAACTGCGACAGGCGCGCGATTGCCTTGATGATATCGGTGGACTTGTCCATGACGATGACAGCGGCGGTGCCGAAGGAGGATTTCACCTCGCGAAGCCCGTCGAAATCCATCGGGCAATCCATGATATCCTCTGCCTTCACCACCGGGCAGGACGCGCCGCCGGGGATGACCGCCAGAAGATTGTCCCAGCCGCCGCGAATGCCGCCCGCATGCTGCTCGATCAGTTCGCGGAAGGTGATGCCCATCACCTCCTCGACCGTGCAGGGCGTGTTCACATGGCCGGAGATCATATAGAGCTTGGTGCCGACATTGTTCGGCCGGCCAAGCGACGAGAACCATGCAGCACCGCGACGCAGGATGGTCGGCGCGACGGCGATGGATTCGACATTGTTGACCGTCGTCGGGCAGCCATAGAGGCCGACGTTAGCCGGGAATGGCGGCTTGAGACGGGGCTGGCCCTTCTTGCCTTCGAGGCTTTCGAGAAGAGCGGTCTCCTCGCCGCAGATATAGGCGCCCGCGCCATGGTGGACATAGATATCCATGTCCCAGCCGCATTTGTTATCCTTGCCGAGCAGGCGCGCGTCATAGCATGCATCGATCGCCGCCTGCAGCGCCTCGCGCTCGCGGATATATTCGCCACGGATATAGATATAGGCGACATGCGCGCCCATGGCGCAGCCCGCGATGACGCAGCCCTCGAGCAGCGTGTGCGGATCGTGGCGCATGATGTCGCGGTCCTTGCAGGTGCCAGGCTCCGATTCGTCGGCATTGACCACGAGATAATGCGGACGACCGCCGCTTTCCTTCGGCATGAACGACCATTTCAGGCCGGTCGGGAAGCCCGCGCCGCCGCGTCCGCGCAGGCCGGACGCCTTCATCTCGTTGATGATCCAGTCGCGGCCCTTGTCGATCAGGCCCCTGGTGTTATCCCAATTGCCGCGCGACATCGCGCCTTTCAGCGATTTGTCGTACAGGCCATAGATATTGGTGAAGATGCGATCCTTATCAGCCAGCATGTCTCACCTATTGTCCCGATCAATTCGTTTCATCATTGCGAACCGCACTATACCGGCCTTTTGCCGAAAACCTTGACGTATTCGGCGACGCCGCCCTTCGCCAGAGCCTTGGCCTGTTTCACCCAGTCCTCACGCTCGATCCGGCCCTTGAACTTCAGATAGCCATCGATCCAGTCGCGCTCCGGCTTCTTCCACGCGGCGATCTGCGCATAGGTGTAGATGCCGAGATCATGCAGGATGCCCTCGATCTTGGGGCCAACGCCTGAAATCAATTTCAGATCGTCGACCGCCGCCGGTTTTTCGATGCCGACCGGGCGATTCTTGTCATCGAGTGAGACGCCTGGCGCAGGCGACGTCGATGTCTTGTTCTCGGCGCCCTTGCTCACCTTGACCGGCGATGGCGACTTGATCGCTTCGCTCGTCTCTTCGGAATAGGTCTTCGGCTTTGCCGCCTTCGACGGCGGCAGATCGGCTTCGGCGGCTGCCGCGCCCTTGGCGGCCTTCCGACCACTTTCCAAAGCCTTCGGCTTTGCCGCCACATTGTCATTCAGCGACGTCAATCCGCCGACCGGCGCCGAAGAAACGCGATCGATCTGCGGACCGGGCTTCACCTCATCGCCCCTGCCCGCCTCGAAAGCATCGATGATCTCCTCGAGACGCTCAGGCGTCAGATCCTCATAGGTATCCCTAAAGATCAGGACCATGGGAGCGTTGACGCAGGCGCCCAGGCACTCGACCTCTTCCCAGGACAGCGTGCCGTCCGCATTGGTCTCGAACGGTTCGTGATTGATCTTGTGCTGGCAGACCTTCTTGAGGTCTTCCGCACCGCGCAGCATGCAGGGCGTCGTGCCGCAGACCTGGATATGGGCGCGGGTGCCGACCGGCGCAAGCTGGAACTGGGTATAGAACGTCGCCACTTCCAGCACGCGGATAAGCGGCATATCGAGCATCTGCGCGACATATTCGATAGCCGCGCGCGTAACCCAGCCGTCCTGCTCCTGGGCGCGCATCAAAAGCGGAATGACCGCCGACTGCTGGCGTCCTTCAGGATATTTCTTGATGACCTGCTGCGCCCAAACGCTGTTCGCGCGGTTGAACGAGAAGGCGAGCGGCTGAACGGAATCATCAGCGAGACGACGTACGGACATCAGCGATCAACCTCACCAAACACGATATCGAGCGAGCCGAGAATTGCGGATACGTCGGCAAGCATATGGCCACGGCACATGAAATCCATGGCCTGGAGATGGGCAAATCCCGGCGCGCGGAACTTGCAGCGATAAGGCTTGTTGGAGCCGTCGGAGACGAGATAGACCCCGAATTCGCCTTTCGGCGCTTCGACGGCGGCGTAAACCTCGCCTTCGGGCACGCGGTAGCCCTCGGTATAGAGCTTGAAGTGCTGGATGAGCGCTTCCATCGAGCGCTTCATCTGGCCGCGCTTCGGCGGCACGATCTTGTGGTCCGAATTGGAGACGGGACCGGTCGAATCCTTGCCCATCAGCAAGTCGACGCACTGGCGCATGATGCGCACCGACTGGCGCATTTCTTCCATACGGATCAGATAGCGATCGTAGCAATCGCCGTTCTTGCCGATGGGAATGTCGAATTCCATTTCGGGATAGATTTCATAGGGCTGCGACTTGCGTAAGTCCCATGCCGCGCCGGAGCCGCGAACCATGACGCCCGAAAAGCCCCATGCCCAGGCCTCTTCCAGCGTGACGACGCCGATATCGACGTTGCGCTGCTTGAAGATGCGGTTGGGCGTGATGAGATCGTCAAGGTTCTTCAAGGTGTTGAGGAACGGATCGATCCACTTGCCGATATCCTCGACCAGCTTCTGCGGGATATCCTGATGCACGCCGCCCGGACGGAAATAGGCCGCGTGCATGCGCGCGCCCGATGCGCGCTCATAGAACACCATCAGCTTCTCGCGTTCTTCGAAACCCCAGAGTGGCGGGGTGAGCGCGCCGACGTCCATGGCTTGCGTGGTGACGTTGAGAAGATGGTTGAGAATGCGCCCAATCTCGGAGAAGAGCACGCGAATGACCTGCCCGCGCCGCGGCACTTCAAGGCCCAGCAGCCGCTCGATGGCGAGCGCGTAGGCGTGTTCCTGATTCATCGGCGCGACATAATCGAGACGGTCGAGATAAGGTATAGCCTGCAGGTAGGTCTTAGCCTCCATCAGCTTCTCGGTGCCGCGATGAAGCAGGCCGATATGGGGATCGACGCGCGCGACCACCTCGCCGTCCAGCTCCAGCACGAGGCGCAGAACGCCGTGCGCCGCCGGATGCTGCGGGCCGAAATTGATGTTGAAGTTGCGGACCTGTGTCTCAGCCATGATGCCACCGGCGTGAATAGTGAATAGTGAATAGTGAATAGTAATCTTTCATCTTTCACCCCCGTTACGCTCTAATGATCGGACCAATGAAACCAGCATTTTTCCAAGTTTTTCATATCTTAGACCAAGGTCATCGGCCTGTTTTTCGTTCAGCAACCCAACACGCCGGGATAATACCGTATGTGTCTCCAACTCCTTCAATGAGCCTTGGGCCACCCGCAAAAATTGAATAAATACTTTCCTCTGAGCGCGTCCAAAACCTTCGGCGATATTTGCGGGAATCGACGTCGAAGCACGGCGCATTTGCGACGTCATCGCAAACATCTCGTCACGGGGGAAAGCCCGCGTCAGCGTGTAGATGTCAACCGCCAAATCCATCGAATCCTTCCAGACGCTCAAGTCGCGATAGTCACGTATCTTTTCGCGTTCCGGCCCCGCCTTTTCCATTCACTATTGACCATTCACCATTCACTGTTTCGCCTTCTCATCGCCGGGCAGAACGTAATCCGTTCCCTCCCACGGAGAGAGAAAATCGAAATTGCGGAATTCCTGCCGCAATTCGACCGGTTGATAGACGACGCGCTTGACCTCGTCGTCATAGCGCACTTCGACAAAACCGGTCAGCGGGAAGTCCTTGCGCAGGGGATGCCCCTCGAAACCGTAATCGGTGAGAATACGGCGCAGGTCCGGATGCCCCGAGAACAGGATCCCACACATGTCGTAGGCTTCGCGCTCAAACCAGTCCGCGCCCGGATAGACGGCGGTCGCAGAGGGGACCGGCGTATCCTCATCGGTCTGAACCTTGACGCGGACGCGCAGATTCTGGCGCGGCGACAGAAACTGATAGACGACATCGAAACGCCGCGCACGCGAGGGATAATCAACGCCGCAGATATCGATCAGCGCCACGAACTGGCACTGAACGTCATCGCGGAGGAACGTCAGCGTGCCGATCAGCCTGTCGACGGGTACGCTGAGCATCAGTTCGCCATAGCTCAGCCCAATGGCGTCGATACCGCTGCCGAGACGCTCCTTCAGATAGGCCATGAGATCGGCGAGGGCTTCCTCGTTCATATAGGTCTCTCCTATCGCTCGATCGTTCCGGTACGGCGGATCTTCTTTTGAAGAAGCAGGATGCCGTAAAGCAGCGCCTCGGCCGTGGGCGGGCAGCCCGGCACATAGATATCCACCGGCACGACGCGGTCACAGCCGCGCACCACCGAATAGGAATAATGATAATAGCCGCCGCCATTGGCGCATGAGCCCATGGAGATGACGTAGCGCGGCTCCGGCATCTGGTCATAGACCTTGCGCAGCGCGGGCGCCATCTTGTTGGTCAGTGTGCCGGCGACGATCATCACATCCGACTGGCGCGGAGAAGCGCGCGGCGCGATGCCGAAGCGCTCGGCGTCATAGCGCGGCATGGAGATGTGCATCATCTCCACCGCGCAGCAGGCCAGCCCGAAGGTCATCCACATCAGCGAGCCGGTACGCGCCCAGGTGACGAGCGCATCGGCCGACGTGACGAGAAAGCCCTTGTCGGACAGTTCATTGTTCAGTTCGCCAAAAAAGGCGTCGTCCGAACCGATCGGCTTGCCCGTATTGGGATCGATGATTCCCTTCGGGCGCGGCGCGACGAGCGTGGCACCGTTATCGGTCAATCCCATTCCAGCGCTCCTTTTTTCCATTCATAGATGAAGCCAATGGTCAGCACGGTGAGGAAAAGCATCATCGACCAGAAACCGAACCAGCCTATGGCGCCGAAGGATACGGCCCAGGGGAACAGGAAGGCGACTTCGAGATCGAAGATGATGAAGAGAATCGACACCAGGTAAAACCGGATGTCGAATTTCATGCGCGCATCGTCGAAGGCATTGAAGCCGCACTCGTAGGCCGACAATTTTTCGGGGTCCGGCTGCCGGTACGCAACAAGGAAGGGCGCGACAAGCAGCGCCAGACCGATCACCAGCGCAACGCCAACAAAAATGACGATGGGCAGGTAGGAACTCAAAAGTTCGTTCATGATCCTTTTCCGCCTTTTGAAACGAGGCTGTTTCGCTTGGTCTATAAGCCTTTTACCGGCCACGAACATGCGACACATTGCACCTGAGCAGACCCCTCGCCCAAGCAGCTTCAAAAGGCATGCCGTGCGAAAACCAAGCGTGATTTGCGGCGAGGGTTAGCGCAGAGCCGCCGATGGCGCAAGCCCATAGACAGGCAAACGGCTGCCGACCTTTTGCCACATGCTTAATAACATGCGGCCCAAGCCCGCATACATCATTGCATATAGGATATGGAAGGCGGCAAGACTACACCTTCCAGACCATAAGGCCGAAAGAAGAATGGATTGAAGCGGGCCTACTGCCATTGGAATGAGGGCAGAACAAATGTTTTCCCGCCTGAATAGACGTGTCAAATGTTCGTGATACGGGTCATGGCATACGAAGCGAAGGCGGAAAGCGATGATCACGACATCGATGCGGGCGCATAACGGCTGCCAAGGGAATAGCGGTTACCGGCATAGGTGAGCTTGTTGACGGTTGCCACGGCGACGCCGGACCAGGTGCGGCGATGAAGGAGCAGACAGGGATCGCCTGCTTCGAGCATCAGCAGCCGCGCCGTTTCGGCGTCCGCCCTGATGGCGGAAATCACATGCTCGACTTCAGTCAGCGGCGTGCTCTGCTGCAGGTAATCATAGGTGGTGGTCGTTTCGAAATCCTGCTTCTCATAATCCGGCACCAGTTCCGGATTGACGAAGCGCTCCTCGAGTTGCACCGGAACATCGTTCTCATAGTGCACAACGACGGAATGGGCGACGGGCATGCGCTTGCGGAACCCGAATGCCGCGAGCAGTTCAGTTGAGGGCTGGATCGTCTCGAGTAGAATCACCCTGGCGAGATGATACCCGCCGCGCCGATGGATCTCGCTGGCGATGTTGTTGATCTCGATCAGCGCTGATTGCGGCTTGGGCGGCGCTACGAAGGTTCCCACGCCCTGGATGCGCAGGAGAAACCCCTCCGATGTCAGCTCACGCAACGCCCGGTGCACGGTCATGCGCGACACACCGAGCGCCGCTACCAGATCATGCTCGGAGGGCAATTTGTGGTGCTTGCCCCACTTGCCGCTGCCTATATTGGAAAGGACATAAGTCTTCACTCTTTCGTAGAGCGGGCTCGCCGCTTCGGGAAGCATGGTCATATCCGATGCCTTTCCGCTTTTTGCTGTCACCGCTCAGCCTTTCCCAACTCGGCCCTTCCAATACGCAGGATGGTCTTGAGCCCTTGCGCCTCCCCGGCAAGCAGACTGGCATAGGCGGCGGGCAGCTCATCGAGCGCGATTTCCGTATCGATCAGCCGGGAAAGCACCGGCGCAAGCCCGGGGAGCATTGCCACCGCCTCCGGCAGTTCTCCGGCGAAGGCGTGGCAGCCGATAAGTGAAACCTCACGCTCGACGAGCATGTTCGGATCGAGGTCAATATGCCCTTGGGCAATGCCGACGAGCGCGATGGAACCACCGCCGGCGATAAGATCGAGCACCGTCGTCAGCACGCCGATATTGCCCGTGGCATCCAGCGCATGGCGGAGCACTTTTTCACCAAGGACTGCATGAACAGATGCGGCATCGAGATCAACCACCGTTGCACCCGAAACCGCCGCTACCAGGCCAGCGCGTGCATGGTTTCGATCCGCCACCAGCACCGGACCATCGTGGAGATGCGAAAGCAGCAGCGCCGCGAGCCCGCCGATCGGCCCGCATCCGACGACAAGGACCGGCTCGCCCGCCGGCACCACCTGCTTGCGCACGGCGTGGAGCGCCACCGCGAGCGGCTCGGCCATAGCCGCAATCGCGGGATCGAGTGTTGGATCATGCTTCACCAGCAGGCGGGCGGGGAGCACGGCTTCCTCGGCAAAGCCGCCATCGCAGACTTCACCGACGAAGCCCAGATGAATACAGACATTTTGCCGTCCGCTCCGGCAGGCGGGGCATTCGCCGCACCAGAAGCGGCTGTCGGCGACGACCGTATCGCCCACGGAAAATCCGGAGACGCCCTCGCCCGCCTCCGTCACAATGCCCGCGAATTCATGACCGACGACCGAAGGCGAACGGCTGATCCACTGACCGGTGCGGAAATTGTGGAGGTCGGACCCGCAAATGCCTGCGGCAGTCACCTTCATGCGCACCCAGCCAGGCGCGAGCGGGCCGGGTATTTCGATCTCCTCGACGCGGATGTCTCCTGCCGCATAGAGCCTTGCCGCGTTCATTGTCCGGTTCAGTGCCATGTCACAGATATGCCTTGCGCACATCGGAAACGGCATGCTCGTGCGAGGAAAACCCTTCGTAGCGCGCCAGTGTGCGGGCATGCCTGGCGAATTCCGGATAGGCCGGGGCCGTGACATAGCCGATCGATGACCGCTTGACGAAATCCGTCACCGAGAGCGGTCCATAGGTGCGTGCCCAGCGGCTCGTCGGCAGTACCGCATTCGGCCCAAGGCCGAAATTGCCGATAGAAACAGGCGTATATGGTCCCATCAGGATTTCCGCAGCCTCGGTTATGTGACCGAGATGGGCGAAGGGATCGCTGGAGAGGATTTCGAGATGCTCTGGCGCATAGTCGTTGATGAAGCGGTAGCTCTCTTCGACCGATGGCGTCAGTACGATGCCGCCGCACTTGCCGGTGAGTACGGCCTTCGAGAAGGCAACACGCTGCTCCGTCATGCGCGCCCAATGCTCCGGCAAGGCTGCCAGTGCTTCCTCGGCCACACGGCGACTATGGGTGACGAGCCAGGCGGAGGAATCCGGTCCGTGCTCGGCCTCGATCAGCAGATCGAGCGCCGCAAGCCCGCCCTTCACCGTGTCGTCGGCGAAAATGACGGCTTCGGACGGACCGGCAGGCAGGCCCGGATCGATAACGCCTGAGAGCAGGCGCTTGGCGGCCACCACCCATGGGCTGCCCGGGCCGACGATCTTCAGCGCCGGCTTTATCGTCTCAGTACCATAAGCAACGGCGGCTATGGCCTGCGCACCGCCGACCTTATAGACGGTCTCGACACCGGCAAGGCGCGCGGCGACCAGCGTCGCGGCATCGACGGAGCCATCCGGCGCCGGCGGCGTGACGATGGCCAGTTCAGGCACGTCGGCTACCACCGCCGGAACCGCCGTCATCATGGTGACGGAGGGAAAAGCGCCCTTGCCGCGTGGGATATAGAGCGCGACGGACTTGATCGGCGTGAAGCGGTCGCCGGCATAGGCACCGGGACGCATCTCCTTCAACCACATTGCCTCCGGCTTCTGCTCCTCGTGAAAGCGGCGGATATTGTCGATACCGAACCGGATCGCCGCGATGACCTCGCCATCGACCTTGTCGAAAGCCGCATCGAATTCCGCCTCGGTCGCCTTCAGACGGCTCGCATCGAGGTCGGCCTTGTCGAGATCGCGGGCAAAACGCACGAGCGCCGCGTCGCCTTCCGTCCGCACCGCCTCGATGATCGGCTTCACCTTGTCGATGAAGTCTGAAAGATCGGTCTCAGACCGGTTGAGAAGCGTAGCGCGAGCCGTTTCGTCGAGTTTTGCGAGATCGTGGAAGGAAACATCGGACATGTCGGTAAACCTACCCTGTTTCGCCGGCCCTGCCGGCATCTGTCATTTGGATTTGAGAAAGATGTCGAGCCCGACCAATCGGTCGAGCAGGAAGATCGCCGCAGCAGCCGAGGCGATGAACACTACCGAGATGGCCGCCAGATCGGGCGTGATGATCGAGCGGATGGAATTATAGATCTGCACCGGCAGCGTGACGATGCGCGCATCGACCAGAAGCAGGCTCACCAGGAACTCGTTCAAGGCCAGGATGAACATCAGGAGCGAGCCCGAGATTACTCCGGGCATGACGGCCGGCAGCGTGACATGAAAGAAAGTGGAAAGCGGCGGCGCACCGCAATTGGCGGCGGCGAGCTCCAGATCCGGATCGAGGCTGGAGGCACTTGCGGTCACCGCCCAGATCATGAACGGCAGGTTGATGACGCAGCAGGCAATGCCGACCGGCCAGAGCTGGCCGAGAATCCGCGCCTCTCCAAAGACGAGCATGAGCCCGATGCCGGAGCCGATCAGCGGAATGGTGAAGGGGAGCAGCAGGTAGATCTGGATGGTCTTCTCGAAACGCACCGCATATTTGGCGAGCGCTATGCCGGCGAGCGTGCCGACCGGAATGGCGAGGATCGTGCAGACGGCAGCGACATAGACGGAGCGCAGGAACGCATCCCAGAGATCGCTGGCGCCGGCGATCTTCGCATACCATTTGAGCGACAGCCCTTCGGGCGGAAAGGTGATGATATTGCCTGACGTGAAGGATGCGCCGAGGACGACGATGGTGGGTGCCGACAGCATCACCAGCACGGTGATGACGAAAACCCACAAAACGACGGTCTTGCTGAGCGGGGCGGTCACTGGCGCGCCCTCCCCATGGCAAGCGTGCCCGCGCCGAACAGCGTGAAGACGACGCCGACCAGCAGAGAGCCGAGGCCGACCAGAAGCAGTGCCAGCGTCGCGCCGAGCCCCTGGTCGGAGGTGCGGAAGAACTGATCATAGATGGCGTTGGCGATGAAATCCTGGCTGCCGCCGCCGAGAATGGCCGGCATGGCGAAATCCGTCAGCGACAAGGTCAAAACGACGAGGCCCGCGCCGACGAGGCCCGGCCTTGCGAGCGGCAGCACGACATGGACGAAGCTGCGCGCCCAGTTGGCGCCGAGCGATCCCGCCGCCGCCTCCAGCTCCTCGGGGATGGCGGTCAATGCCGGCGTCAGCATCAGCACCGCAAAAGGCAGCATGTATTGAACGAGGCCGAAGAGTACGGCCGGATAATTATAGAGCAGGCGCAATGGCGCGACACCGACGAGGCCGAGCGCCTCGTTGACCATGCCCTGATTGCCGAGAATGATCAGCCAGCCATAGGCGCGCACCACCTGGCCGATGAAGAACGGCAGGAACAAAGCGATCAGCAGAATCTTGCGCAGCATGGCGGATGGCGTTCGCACCAGCACATAGGCATAGGGAAAGGCGAGGACCAACGTGACGACCGTCACGATCAGCGAACCGAGAAGACTGCGCATCGCAACCGTCGTAAACAACGATTCCGTCAGCGCCCGCCGGTAATTGGCGAGCGTATATTCCTCCGACATCAGGAAGGTGGAGGTATCGAGCGTGCGCAGGCTGGCATCGCCGATCTGAACCAGACCGAGGACGAGCAGCCCAACGAGCAGGATGGCGGGCGCCAGCATGAGGTAGGGAACCGCGCGCTCGAACCGCGCCGGCCACAGGAAAGCGGCAAAGGCTTCGAGTGCGTCCATGATGCGCCAGGTCACGGGATAGGCTGATTTGGCGGCTCGCATGCGAAAATTCCCGATGATCAAAATGTGAGAGCCGCCGCCCCGGAAGATGGCGGCTCGGAAGAGCAATCAGCCCTGCATGATCGCCTTGAATTTGGAGAACCACTCACTCTCGTTTTCGACCTGGACCTTGGACGAGATGCGGATGAGATGCTTGAAATCCTCTTCCTTCGTCGGATAGGACGGATCATTGACGAGATCTTCCGGTGGCTTGACGCCCGGCACCACGCCCGGCAGGCCAAGGCCATCAAGCCAGATCTGCTGTGCTTCGACCGTCAGCGCATGGTTGATATATTCCTTGGCCCAGTAGAGTTCGTTTTCCGGCAGCCCTTTCGGAATCCACAGGCCATCCGTGTCGAACTTTGCCCCCTCCTCCGGAACGACCCAGGCGATATCGATACCGTTCTTCTTGGCCTCGCGGGCGTTGGTGGAGATGGTACAGGCGGCGTCGATCTCACCCTTCTGGAACCAGGTGGTAAAATCCGGATCCTCGCCGAGCAGCGGCTGTTGCTGCTTGATCTTGGTGATGAAATCCCAGGCCGGCTGCATGTTGGCCGGAATATCCTCCAACTTGCCGCCGCCCGCCACCTGCGCCGGGAAATGGAAGCCGATGCCGTCATTATAGAGCGCGATGCGGCCCTTGAACTTGGGATCGAGCAGGTCCTTCCATGATTTCGGCGGACCATCCGGGAAGGCCGCTGGGCGGTAGGCGAGCACATAGACATAGCCGTAGGTGTTGACGATCGGATAGCCATCGAGGCCGACGGGCTTAGCAAGATCGGTCGTGTTCTTGAGGTTGGAGAGATCGGAGAGGTCTTCCGTCACCCCGCGCAGCGCCGATTTGGTGGCGTTTGTGGTGGTGTCCCAGTTGATGTGGATGGGCGGAACGCGTTTCTGCGCGACGGCGGCCCACACCTTCGGCTGGATCTCATTGTCCTCCGTCAAATCGTGACGGATGGCGATACCGGTCTTGGCGGTGAAGCTGTCCGACACGCCGGCCTTCAGCGCATCGACCCAGCTTCCGCCCCAGGCGCGGACAATCAACTCCTTCGGCTTCTCAGGCTCCTCAGCGAAGGCGCGGGTGATGCCGAGCGTCGACAACCCGGCAGCGCCGCCGGCCGCCGCAACGCCCTGGAGAAAACTCCTGCGCCGCAGCGCGATTGACATTAGTTTTTCGGATTGGAGTTTCGATCCACTCATTTCCATTCTCCTCTGGTTGGCCGATTTTCTGATTTCCGGCTTATTTATCAAAGACGAGCATATCCCTGGCATTCCAGCCGAGATGTACGGCAGCACCCTGCTCGAACTGCGTGTGAGCGACCGGATCATGGTCGAAGACCCTGAAGAGGGCATCGCCCAGCGACGGCACACGCACCTCGTAAACCACCCGCTCGCCCTCGAAGATCGCGTCGGCAATGGTGCCCTGCTGCACCATGTCCAGCCCGGCAAGTGCTGCGGCATCTCCGGCCATGCGGATCTGCTCGGCGCGAATCGCGCCCAGGGCGGTTCCACCTGCCTTCGGCGGATTGCTGGCATCGCCGACCACGCCCGGGAGCGCATTTTCGCCCTGGACGAAGACGACATCGCGGCTGGCCAGAGAACGCACGGTTCCAGTGATGAAATTGGTGACGCCGATGAAATGGGCGACGAAGGCGTTGGATGGGTTACGATAGGTTTCCGATGGACGCGCCTTCTGCTGTATCCGCCCGCCATCCATGACGATCACCTCATCGGAGACAACAAGGGCCTCGCGCTGATCGTGGGTGACGTTGATGGTGGTGACGCCGAGCTCGCGCTGGATGCGGCGGAATTCGAGCTGCATTTCCTCGCGCAGCTTGCGGTCGAGCGCGGCGAGCGGTTCGTCGAGAAGCAAGAGGTCCGGCTCGAAGACGAGGGCACGGGCAATCGCCACGCGCTGCTGCTGGCCGCCGGAAAGCTCGTGCACGCGCCGGGTGCCGAAGCCGCCGAGCTTCACGAGATCGAGATAGCGTTCGACACGTTCCGGAATGCTGCGCGCATCCCGGCGCCGCATCTTGAGCGGAAAGGCGACGTTTTCGGCGGCGGTCATATGCGGAAAGAGCGCGAGTTTCTGGAAGACCATGCCAATGGAGCGCTTGTGCGGCGGCACGGCGTTGACGGCCTCGCCATTGATGAAGATTTCGCCGCTGGTCGGGCGCTGGAAACCGGCGATCAGCCTGAGCAGCGTCGTCTTGCCTGAACCGGAGGGGCCGAGGATCGTCAGGAACTTGCCAGTGGGCAGTTCGAAGGAGGCTGAGTGAACCGCATGGAAGCCGTCGAAAACCATGCTGACATCCTTGACCGATACGGCAACGGGTAGCGCCTTCGGCCTGCTTTCAGCGCCCGTTTCCGTCGCAACTGCCTGCATCTCATTTCCCTTCGCGACGCTTACGCCATCCATTCGACTGCTTCCCGCTTTTCCGCCTGCCCTCAGATCGAGGCAAGATAACCGCCGTCCACCGGCACGCAATGACCGGTGACATAGGCCGAGGCGTCGCTTGCAAGAAAAATGACGGCACCCGCCACATCCTCCATGGCGCCGAAACGGCGCTGCGGTATCTTGGCCAGCATAGCCTCCTGCCAGGCGGCGTCCTGATAAAAGACATCGGTCATGGCGGTGCGGAAATAACCGGGTGCGATCGCATTGACCCTGATGCCGAGACCGGCCCATTCGGCGGCAAGCGCATGAGTCATCCCCATCAGGCCTGATTTCGACGAGCCATAGGGGACGGCGGTCGGCACGCCTACATAGGAGGTGAGCGAGCAGAGATTGATGATCGCGCCGCCCTCGCCGCTATCGGCCATCTGGCGTGCCGCGGCCTGCGCACAGAAGAAGGCGCCTTTCAGATTGGTGGAGACGATCCGGTCCCACAAGGCCTCGTCGACATCGAGAGACGGGCGCACTTCCTCACAACCGGCATTGTTGACGAGAATATCGAGCCCGCCAAGGCGCTCGGCTGCATCGGCGACGACCCGCGCGCAGGCATCCACCTCGCGGACATCGAGGGAAAAGGCAAAAGCCGACTTCTTCCTGGCTTCTATCCGACGGCACGTCTCCCCCAGCGCGGCCATGCCGCGCGCGGTGACGGCGACATCGGCACCGGCGGCCGCCAACGCTTCGGCAATGGCCTGACCAATACCGCGGCTGGCGCCGGTCACGAGCGCTTTGCGCCCTGCCAAGTCAAAGAGTGCCGGAATATTCACGCCATCGTTCCCCTGCCGCTGTTTCCGCGGAGTATGGGCACTATAGCAGCATCTTTCGCCGGGGTTGTCTATACATATACAGACCGATTTTAGGCAGACTTAAGCGCTGCACGCCAGAGAGGCATAAGTCCGGACAACTCGGGCTATTCTGCCAAATCGCTGTGCAAGTGTGCTTTGGACGGAAAATTCAGACTGAAGACAAAGAGAATTGAAATTGCGAAGCGCCACTTTTCTCGATCGTTGAAAAGTGGCGCGAGTGACGGGGCTCGAACCCGCGACCTCCGGCGTGACAGGCCGGCACTCTAACCAACTGAGCTACACCCGCGCATTTTCTGGCCGGCATTTCGTCCGGCGTGAGCGGTCGTTTAAGGCGTTCGCCGGCACCTGTCAAGCAAACACCTCAATGAAAACTCGGGAAAATTCGAGAATATTTTCCGTATCAGGAAACCTGGGCATCGGATCGCCCGCGACCGCCTGGAAATACGTGAATCCGGCTTAAAGCGGCCTCTCACCACCTCTCCGCCAGATGCACCACGAAACAGGGATCATTTGCCGGTTTCGGATCGGAATCGGATGGATATACCATTTCCATTGAGGGATTCACCATCGTGCCGCACTTACCTCTTGCACTTGGCGCACGAATTGCCTAAACGCTGCGGACATACACTGCTTCGCGCAGACGGGCGATTAGCTCAGTTGGTAGAGCGCTTCGTTTACACCGAAGATGTCGGGAGTTCGAGTCTCTCATCGCCCACCATATTTCCTACTCCCACGAATAGAATTACGAAGTACCCTGCGGTTCAATGAACCGGGCTTCATTCCTTCAAATCACCCTCATCCCCGTGCTTGACCGCAAAATGTATCATGATATGATACAAGCAAAGGAGCAAACGGTGATCCGATCCTATAAAGACGCCCGGACGGAAGCCGTTGCGAGTGGCAAAACGCCCAAAGGGTTTCCTGCGGATATGGTCAGGGCAGCCATCCGAAAGCTCACCATGATTGAGAATGCGGTTGTTCTGGACGACCTTCGCTCCCCTCCCGGGAATCGGCTTGAGGCTCTGAAAGGGAACCGCAAAGACCAGCACTCCATTCGCATCAATGACGAGTGGCGCATCTGCTTCATCTGGACCGTTGCAGGTGCTGAAAACATCGAGATCGTTGACTATCACTGAAAGGAAGAAGCCATGACCAGCATACTCCCTCCTGTGCATCCCGGTGAAATCCTTCGGGAAGAATATCTCGTTCCGCTCGGCATGAGCGCAGGGGCGCTATCCAAACATCTGAATGTACCGCGCACCCGTATTGAACGACTCGCCATCGAACAGACTGGCGTCACGCCTGATACGGCTTTGCGCCTTGCCAAATTCTTCCGCACCACCCCGGAATTCTGGATGAATATGCAGGCAAGTTACGATCTTAAAAAGAAAGCTGCCGCCATCCAGAACGAACTTGCGGCGATCCATGAAATGAACGCCGCATAGCCCCCATCAAACCCTGACCACATACTCCTTGCGTGTGGTTATGATCACCTCCCACGTCCCCACGAAGCCCGGGCGCAGGATGAAGCTGTCGCCGGCGCGGAGCGTGACTGCCGGGCCGCCCTCGTCCGTGATGACGGAGATACCGGAGAGGATGTGGCAGAATTCCCATTCGTCATACTGAATGCGCCATTTGCCCGGCGTCGCCTCCCAGATGCCGGCATAGAGGCCGCCCCCGGCCTCCTCCACATTCCATGTGCGGAATGTCGGATTGCCGGAGAGAACGCGGTCGGCGGGAGGCGCGCCCTCCTCCGCCGCACCGGCATGGTCCACATCGATCGGGATAAAGAACGGATGCGCTGTCACGGATCAGCCCACCTTTGCCAGGGCCTGTTCGAGATCGGCGATGATGTCGTTCGCATCCTCGATGCCGATGGAAAGGCGAACCACATCCGGTCCTGCCCCGGCCGCGATCTTCTGCTCGTCGGAGAGCTGGCGATGCGTCGTTGAGGCGGGATGGATGACGAGCGATTTCGTGTCGCCTATATTGGCAAGGTGCGAGAAGAGTTCGAGGCTTCCGACGAGCTTGACGCCGGCGTCATAGCCGCCCTTCAGGCCGAAGGTCAGCACAGCACCGCCGCCTTTGGGCGAATATTTCTGCTGGAGCGCGTGATATTTGTCGGACGGCAAGCCGGAATAGCTGACCCAGGAGATTTTTTCGTGCCGCTCCAGCCAGCTGGCGACGACAAGCGCATTGTCGCAATGACGCTGCATGCGAAGCGGCAGCGTTTCCACGCCGGTCAGGAGCTGGAAGGCGTTGAACGGCGAAAGCGCCGGTCCGAGATCGCGCAAGCCGAGGACGCGGGCGGCGATGGCGAAAGCGATATTGCCGAATGTCTGGTGCAGCACCATTCCTACATTTTCGGGCCCAGCATATTCCGGACGCGGCTCAGACAACAGCGGATAATTGCCGGATTTCGACCAGTCGAACGTGCCGCCGTCGACCAGGATTCCGCCCATGGAATTGCCGTGGCCGCCGATGAACTTGGTCAGCGAATGGACGACGATATCGGCGCCATGCTCGATGGGGCGGATGAGATAGGGCGAGGCCAGCGTGTTGTCGACGATGAGCGGCAGGTCGTGCTTTCGCGCGACGGCGGCCACCGCCTCGAGATCGACGATAATGCCGCCGGGATTGGCGATGCTTTCGACGAAGATGGCGCGGGTGCGCTCGTCGATCTGGGCTTCAAACGATGCCGGATCGTCGGTATCGGCCCAGCGCACCTGCCAGCCGAAGGACTTGAAGGCCTGGCCAAACTGGTTGATCGAACCGCCGTAAAGCTTGTTGGCGGCCACGAAATTATCGCCCGGCTGCATCAGCGTGTGGAAGACCAGGAGTTGGGCCGCATGTCCGGAGGCTGTCGCTAGCGCCGCCGTGCCGCCTTCAAGTGCTGCGATTCGTTCCTCCAACACTGCATTGGTCGGATTGGTGATGCGGGTATAGATATTGCCGAAGGCCTGCAGGCCGAAAAGCGAGGCCGCATGATCCGCATTCTCGAAGACGAAAGAGGTCGTCTGGTAGATCGGCGTGGCGCGGGCGCCGGTTGTCGGATCCGGCTTGGCGCCGGCGTGAATGGCGAGCGTTTCGATCCCTGGGGTGTGATGAGCCATGTTTCCTCCACTTGATGGTCTTTGCCTGTTTATCGGCTATCTATGGCCAGCATTTTCCCGAAATCAAAGCAATTCATTCCAGAAAACATGCGGAAAGGAAAATGCGGGCGTAAAATACGACGCGGCCATCAGCCGGTTTGCAAAGCCGATGGTATATGAGACAGCTTTGTCCCGAGCAGGACATAGAGATAGCCTTCGACGGCACGTTCCGGCGAAAAGAAGTTTCCGCGCTGCCTCAATATATCTCGATCGAGCGGCGCATCCAGCGTGGCTTTCATGGCATCGGCGAGCGCCCCGACATCGCCAACAGGGGTCAGCGCACCATAACGGCCGTTCTCCAGAATTTCAGCCGAGCCGCCGGGACAATCCGTGCTGATCACCGGACAACCGCAGGCAAGGGCCTGGATCAGCACACCGGGCAACCCCTCGAATGTCGAAGACAGAACGAAAAGCCCCGCATGCGCCATATAGGGGAACGGGTTTGCCACGAAGCCCGGAAACGCCACATCCGACGCTACGCCCAACTCCCGGGCGAGCGCCTCAAGCTCGGCCCTGTCCGGGCCTTCGCCAAGGATGATCAGCCGAGCTTCGCGTTCCCGTCTCAAAGCGGCGAAGGCTCTGAGAAGCGTTGGAAAATCTTTTTGCGGCTTCAACTTGCCCACGCCAAGCACCACCGGCGGCGCGCCCGGTGCAAACCAGGGGTGATCGAGCGGTTCCGTCGCCTTTGCATCGAGAACCGGCCCGGCAACGGCATTATAAATCGTCACGACCTGATCGCGCGGGAGATCGCAGGCTTGCGCAATATCGTCGGCCACACTTTTCGACACGGCGACGATGCGATCGGCGCGTGAATACAATCGGTGGAAGACAGACTGCGCATATCCGGCGCGCCACGCTTGCCTACTCGCCATCTCGGTTGAGAAATGGTTCCGCTGACTTATCACCGCCCGCGTGCCTGTTGGAGCGATGCCGGCGGCGATGATGGCTGCGACATTGGCGTAATCGAGGGCGGAAAGGAGCGTCGTGGGCCGCTCCGTGCGCAAATACTCGACCAGACCAGGGATCGCACCAATCGGTTTTGGCGAATGAGGTACAATGAGAAGGAGAAGAAGGCCCAGAAGATCGCGCGGCCGGGTTATGAGCAGCGGCAGCGCCCTCACGGCAGAGCTGCGCTTCAGCTCGATCAAGCGGACCGAAGCAGGAATTTCAGACAGAAATTCTCCCGTGGCCTCGGCGAGCAGCAGATCGACGGCAATTCCACACTCCGCCAGAGCCCTCGCCAGATTGACCATCGAGCGCTCCGCTCCATTGCCCTTGAGTGCGCGAATGAAGAGCGCGACACGTTTTCCCTCTGTAGGGCCACCGGAAAGATCGTTCATCTCAAAAAAGCTCGTTAATCAAAGCAGACAGCCTATGCGCACGGCGCTGATAGATGCTGCAGTCCTTCAGCCGATGAGCCGCGCATATTCGATCTTCGGGCAACGGTCCATCACAACCTTGATCCCCGCCCGCTCGGCACGCGCCGCCGCCTCCTCGTCACGAACGTCCAATTGCGTCCAGATCACTTTCGGCAATGGCGTAAGCGCCAAGACCTCTCCGACAAGCCCCGGCAGCGCGGAGGATGCGCGGAAGACGTCCACCATGTCGATGGCTTCCTCGATGTCGCCTAGCCTCGCATAGGTCTTCTGCCCCTGGATTTCCTTGCCTGCCTGTCCGGGATTGACAGGAATGACGCGGTATCCCTTGGCCAAGAGATAGGCCATGACGGAATAGCTCGGCCGGATTTCCTTGGGAGATGCACCGACCAAGGCGATGGTTTTCACGGATCGGAGGATATCGAGAAGGTATTCGTCGGGATAAATTTCCTGCTTCATTCGCTCTTCATTCCAGCTGACGTTTATCGATGAATGGCTCGTCCGCATCGCGTGTAAGCATGTTTTCCACCTGACGGAGTAGGACTACCGGGCGCTCTGTCCTCCACTCAATGCGAGTTTCAAGCCGAGCCCCACCATGACGGCCCCTGCAAAACGTTCCTGCCAGACTATCCAGCCCGGGTGACGGGACAAATACCCGCCTAATGACCCCGCACTGACCGCCACGCCGCTTAGAATCAAGAAATTGGAAAATTTTGCAATGAACCCGAGCAGGAGCAACTGACTTGTTACAGAAAGGCTGCCGCTACCGGGGTCGATGAACTGTGGAAGAAAAGCGAAAAGGAAGGCGATGGATTTTGGATTGGTGAGATTGTTGATCAGCCCTTCTCGCAAAGCCACCATATTCGGAACCTCCGCAAGCCTCTTCCGATCAACAAACTTCGCTCCAGGGCGCGCGTTTATGAGTAATTTCAATCCCAACCAAACAAGATAAGCCGCACCAACCCATCTCAGTAATTCAAAAGCCAACGGTGAGGTGCTGAGCAACGAAGCCACGCCCAAAACCAACAGCAGGATTTGGATCACTCCGGCAAACAGCGTCATTCCCAAAGCAGTAAGCAAGGCCGTGCGGCTTCCCTGCCCTATTCCTCTGCCTATCACGAGAACCATGTCTGGTCCCGGGGAGAGCTGGAGCGCCAGCACTGCGGCGTAGAACGTCAAAATCGTATGCAGTTCCAACGTTCTGCCCCCGCCAAAGTGGATATTTGGCTTCAATTTATGCGTATTTTTGTTTTAATTCAAACAGCATGCCACTTACGACTTCCGCCATCGCGTCGTCTCTTCCCTTGAGCGCCCATGCCCCATAACATCCGGGGATGATACCCGGAGGACATATGGATCATTCGTCGCATCACACATTCAAACCTGTCATGACTGCCGATGAAATAAACGGCTTCATCGAACGGGAGTTTCCACAGGTCAATGCAGGTAGTCAGGATGGCAGGGCGGCTTATTCGATCACCGCAATCGGTGACGGCACGGCATCGATGCGGCTCGATGCCGACAAACGGCACCTGCGCCCCGGCGGCACGGTTTCCGGCCCCACATTGTTCGCCCTTGCCGATATCACCGCCTATGTGGCGATCCTCGCGCATATCGGTCCGGTGGCGCTGGCCGTGACGACGAACCTCAATATCAATTTCCTGCGCAAGCCCTCATCGGGGCGGATAGACGCCGTCTGCCGTATCCTCAAACTCGGCAAGCGCCTGGCCATCGTGGAGATATCGATGACGAGCGAGGCGGATGGTGAACTGGTGGCGCATGCGACTGCCACCTACTCCATTCCACCGAGAACGGCTTAATCCGATGCGGTATTATAATACCTAACTTTCAACCCATTGTTTTTGTTTATATTTCTCGTAAGTCACTATAAATAAGCACTTGACGTAATGCCGGCATGCGTGTATCTGGCCGCATGGATGCGGAAAGTTTCGGCTTTGCGCGTCCTTTGTTGTTCCTGATGGCTTTGGCTTTCGGGACAACGCAAGCAACAAAAAATGCCTTCTTCAACGAAGGATCTTTTTCAAGGATAGAAACATGACAACCTTCTCCCAGAAGCCGGCAGAAGTGGTGAAGAAGTGGGTTCTGATCGACGCCGAGGGTCTCGTCGTCGGGCGTCTCGCTTCGATCGTCGCTAATCGCCTGCGCGGCAAGCACAAAGTCACCTTCACCCCGCATGTCGACGATGGCGACAATGTCATCATCATCAATGCAGGCAAGATCGCCCTGACCGGTAAAAAGTTCACCGACAAGGTATATTACTGGCATACCGGACATCCGGGCGGCATCAAGGAGCGCACCGCGCGCCAGATCCTCGAAGGCCGTTTCCCCGAGCGCGTCGTCGAAAAGGCCGTGGAACGCATGATTCCGCGTGGGCCTCTCGGCCGCCGCCAGATGAAGAACCTGCGTGTCTATGCCGGCGCCAGCCATCCGCATGAAGCTCAGCAGCCTGAAGTCCTCAACATCGGCTCGCTGAACCGCAAGAACAAAAGGATCGCATAATCATGGCTGAGCAGCTCAATTCGCTCGAAGAACTCGGCAATGTCGCAGGCACTGCGCAGGCCGAAGCAGCCGCACCGGTTCACGTCCAGCAGCTCGATGCGCAGGGCCGTGCCTATGCGACCGGCAAGCGCAAGGATGCGGTCGCCCGCGTCTGGGTCAAGCCCGGCTCAGGCAAGATCGTCGTCAACGACAAGGAATTCGGGGCATATTTCGCACGGCCCGTGCTGCAGATGATCCTGCAGCAGCCGATCATCGCCACCAACCGTGCCGGTCAGTATGACGTGATCGCCACCGTTGCAGGCGGCGGTCTCTCCGGCCAGGCCGGCGCGGTGCGTCACGGCATCTCCAAGGCGCTCACCTATTACGAGCCCGCGCTGCGCGCGGTTCTCAAGAAGGGTGGCTTCCTGACCCGCGACAGCCGCGTGGTCGAGCGCAAGAAGTACGGCAAGGCCAAGGCCCGTCGTTCGTTCCAGTTCTCCAAGCGTTAATTTCCACGCTTCATACCGGACTTGGAAAAGCGGGCCCTCGGGTCCGCTTTTTTGTTGCGCGCAAATAGGCTATGCCCAAACCCTCAAACCCGCTACGCACAACGGAAGCTCGTCCATGCCGTCCAAGATCATCGATCACGCCTTTACCGCACGCAGCCTGACCGGTACCGCAACGGACCCGACCTATGCGGGAGCGCTGTCGTTCATGCGGCGGCGCTATACCAAGAATCTTAAAGGTGCGGATGCGGTCGTCTGGGGCATTCCCTTCGATGCCGCGGTCTCCAACCGACCCGGCGCGCGGTTCGGGCCGCAGGCGATCCGGCGGGCGTCGGCAATCTTCGACAATGATCCGCAATATCCCTTCGACCGCGATCTTTTCGCCGAACTGGCAGTGATCGATTATGGCGATTGCCTGCTCGATTACGGCAATCACCAGAAGACGCCGGCGACGATCGAGCGGGAAGCGGCGAAGATTCTGAAATCCGATGCGTTCCTGTTGTCGCTCGGCGGCGATCACTTTGTCACCTGGCCGCTTCTCCGGGCACATGCGGCCAAATACGGACCGCTGGCGCTGGTGCAGTTCGATGCGCATCAGGATACGTGGTTTGACGACGGCAAGCGCATCGATCACGGCTCCTTCGTCGGGCGCGCGGTACGCGACGGCGTGATCGATCCGGCCCATTCGATCCAGATCGGCATCCGCACCCACGCGCCGGAGGATTGCGGCATCAAGCTGATCCACGGCCACGAGGTGGAGGACATGCCGGCGGCTGCGATTGCCGAGGCGATCGCTAAGCGGACCGCCGGCCGCAAGGTCTACCTGACATTCGATATCGACTGCCTCGACCCCGCCTATGCGCCCGGCACGGGCACGCCGGTTGCCGGAGGGCCCTCCTCCGCGAAGATATTGTCGGTGCTGCGCCAACTGGGCGACCTCGACATTGTCGGCGCCGATATCGTCGAGATTGCACCCGCCTATGATCATGCCGATATAACGGCCATCGCCGGAGCGACGATCGCCATGTACTATCTGGGCCTGCTTGCCGAGAAAAGAGCGCGACGATAAGGCCTCACGCATCGATTCAAGCGCTTCGGAAAGTGAATCCGAACATTTCCGCATCATCTTGAAAAATATGAGCTAAAGGCAAAAGCTGATGAAACCGAAGATCTTCATTGATGGCGAACATGGCACTACGGGGCTGCAGATCAGGACGCGGCTTGGCAGCCGCGACGATCTCGACGTGCTGTCGATCCCCGAGGCAGAACGGCGCAACAAGGATATGCGCGCCGATTACCTGCGCGCCGCCGATGTTGCGATCCTTTGTCTGCCGGACGATGCCTCGCGCGAAGCGGTATCGCTGCTCGAAGGACATAATTCGACCCGCATCATCGATACGTCGACGGCGCATCGCGTCCATCCCGACTGGGCTTATGGCTTTGCCGAACTCGCCAAGGGCCAGCGCGAGCGGATCGCCGAATCGCGCCTCGTCGCCAACCCCGGCTGTTATCCCACGGGCGCCATCGCGCTTGTCCGACCCCTGCGAGATGCAGGTCTGCTTGCCCCCGAATATCCGGTCAGCGTCAATGCCGTTTCAGGTTATACGGGCGGCGGCAAGCAGATGATCGCGCAGATGGAGGACAAGAATCATCCCGACTATCTGGCTGCGAACCATTTCCTTTACGGTCTGCCGCTGCGCCACAAGCACGTCGCCGAGCTGCAGATGCACGGCCGACTCGACCACCGTCCGATCTTCAGTCCCAGCGTCGGCCGTTTCCCGCAGGGCATGATCGTGCAGGTGCCGCTGTTCCTGAGCGAGCTCGACGGCGCGCCGTCGCTCGAAAAGGTGCATGCGGTGCTCGCCGAGCACTATGGCGGACAGGACATCGTGGACGTGGTGCCGCTCGAAGTGAGCGCCAAGTTGCCGCGCGTCGATGCCGAGGAACTGGCCGGCAGCGACCGCATGAAGCTCTTCGTCTTCGGTACGGAAGGCGACGGACAGGCCAATCTCGTGGCGCTACTCGACAATCTTGGCAAGGGGGCGTCGGGTGCTGCCGTGCAGAACATGAACCTGATGCTCGGAAAGGCCTGATGGACGCGAAGCCGATATTTCCCCCTGAATGGAATATCGGCTCGTTCGAGCCGTTGGCGGACACACGTTCAAGCCTTGTCTGGAAGGTGGAAAGCCAAGACCGCCCGGGTGTTCCGCTGGTCGTCAAGAGATTGAAGCCCGCCGGAATGGAGGAGATGCGCGGGGCGCATTACCTGCATTGGCGCGACGGGCATGGCGCGGCGCGCCTATACGATCTGAAGAGCACGTCTATGCTGCTCGAATATGCGGGCAGCTATCATCTCGATGAGGGCAAGGACGGGGAGTGTCTTGAAATCTTCGGGCAGGTCATCGCCGCGCTGCACACGCCCTCCCCCTCGCCTATCCCTGGCGATCTGCAACCGCTGGACAGACACTTCTCCAGCCTGTTCGCAGTAGCCGGCGAAAAGCCGATTTATGCCGAAGCCACAGCGCTTGCCAAGCGTCTGCTCGCGACACCGCATACGCCGATCCCGCTGCATGGCGACATTCACCATGAGAATATCATCAAGAGTCCGCGCGGCTGGCTGGCGATCGATCCGCATGGGCTTGTCGGCGACGCGGCATTCGATACGGCCAATATCTTCTACAATCCGCTCGACAGGGGCGATCTCTGTCTCGATCTCGCGCGCGCCAGGCGCATGGCGGAACATTTCGCGCCCATCATCGACCGGCACCCAGCCTTCATTCTCGATTACGGCTTCGCCTATGGCTGCCTTTCCGCCGCCTGGCACCGCGAAGACGGCAATGATTTGGACGAAGCGCGGGAACTGAAGATCGCCACAGCGCTCAGAGGCCTGCGCTTCTCCGCCTACCCCGCGTAAGCGCCCTTGCAGGCGCGCCAGTGCGCCACGGCGAAGGCAAGCACGACCAGCGCGAAGGCCTGATGCGTCAGGCCCCAATGGATCGGAACGCTCAGCAGAAGCGTTGCGATGCCGATGGCGGCCTGCACCAGGATCAGACCGACCAGCAACACCGTGCGGCGCGCATGGGTGGTATCGGGCGCGTTGCGCCAGACCTGAACGGCGTGAAGGGCAGCCAGGACGAGCACGGTATAGGCAAACATGCGGTGCATGAACTGCACGGTCTTCGGGTTCTCGAAGAGATTGCGCCACCATGGCGATTGCGTGAACAGGTCGGACGGAATGACAGCGCCATCCATCAGTGGCCAAGTGTTGTAGGTAAGGCCGGCATGCAGGCCCGCCACGAGACCGCCGAGATAGATCTGCACCAGAACGGCTGCTACCAGCCAGCCGGCAAAGCGCGTGATGCCCCGCTCTGCCGGGCGCTCGCTATAGGTAACGAGGCCGCGCGCCACATAGAAGACGGCTGTCATGATGATGCAGGCCAGCGTCAGATGCGTTGCCAGCCGGTACTGGCTGACGCTGACGCGTTCACTCAAACCCGAGGCGACCATCCACCAGCCGATTGCGCCTTGCAGGCCGCCGAGCGCCAATATGCCGAGGAGGCGTGGCTTGAGCCCGCGTTCCAGCCTGCCGGTGAGCCAGAAGAACGCCAGTGGAATCGCCACGAGGAAGCCGACGCCACGCGCCAGAAACCGGTGCGCCCATTCCCACCAGAAGATGCCCTTGAATTCTTCAAGACTCATTCCCTTGTTGATCTGCTCGTATTGAGGGATCTGCCGGTATTTCTCGAATTCCTCGTTCCATTCCGCCTGCCCCAGCGGTGGTATCACGCCGTGGATCGGCTTCCATTCGGTGATGGAAAGGCCCGATCCGGTCATGCGCGTCGCACCGCCGACCATGACAATGGTGATGAGGACGAGGAAAACCGCATAAAGCCAATAGCGCACGGCGCACCGGTTACGGTCTTCCTGCTCCGTCATTGAAACAAGATTACCGCCGCCAATCGCCGTTGCTGCCATGATATTGCTCCGCCACGCCTGCGCTCAGGCGATATAAGTGTCAAAATATGGCGGATAGGTGCCGCATCCCCGTCCGCATTACAAGCAGACCCCACGCGACACGCCGTCGCGTTGCGGCTTATTGATCCGGCGACCCGGCACCGCTTTTCCTCTTTTCCTTTCATCCTCGAAACGTTAGGTAAACGCGAAACGAAAGTGAGATGCCGATGCCGGTAAGGCTGAAAAAACTGATCGGGACCTTTTTGCTGGTGGCGCTGGTCACGATCTATGCGCTGCTCGCCACGATCATAGCGGTCGCCCATCTCGGGCAATCGAGCGGCTGGGTGCATCTCATCTATTTTCTCGTCACCGGCATTCTCTGGATCCTTCCCGCCATGTGGATCATCTGGTGGATGGAAAAACCACCGCACGAGAAAAACGGCTGAGCAACATCGATCATTCGTTCACCAATTGCTTTTATGAAAAGAGTTCAGCAAGCAGTTGGAAGGGTGCGGAATGATTGAGAGCCTATCGCCTCGTATTCTCGGCAACATGAGCGCCGCCCTCGCCCTGTGGGATCAAATGGCGGGAGAAAATGATCTTGTCGGGGGCTTGCCCCAGTCGGCCGCCTGGGTGCGAAACTGGCACGACCACGCAAATGCGGATTGTTTCGTCGCCGCTCTTTATGACTCGGAAACCCCGGTTCTGCTGCTTCCGCTCGAAGTGGTGAAGTCGGGTTCGATCCGGTTCGCCCGCTTCCCCGGCGGCACCCATGCCAATTGCAATTTTCCAGTCCTTGCGCGTGATCATGCAGCCGAGATCGGCCGGAGCGATATCCGCTCCCTCACCCGCGCCATTCGTCAGGCCAGGCCGGACATCGATGCGCTACTCCTGTCAAGACAGGTCGATCTTCTCGAAGGCTTCAGCAATCCCCTGCTCCATCTCGACAAAACCCGCAACCCCAATCCGGTGCTGTCGGCTTCGCTTTCATGCGGCTTCGATGCCGTGACCGAGCGTAGCAACGCCAAGCGCAAGCGCAAGAAACATCGTCAGCATGCCCGTCGCTATGAGGAAGCAGGCGGACATCGGATCGTCACGGCAACCTCTGCGGCAGAGGCAACCGCGATGCTCGACCGGTTCTTTGCGATGAAGGCCGAACGCTTCGCTAAAACCGGCGTCACCGATGTTTTCGCCGATGCAGGGGTGCGGAAATTCTTCCGTTCGATCTTCGGCGAAGCCGCAGGCAACGAACCTGATACCTTCGAGATGAAGGCGCTCGAAGTGGCGGGAAGATCTCGTGCCATCATCGGAAAATCCTATTGGATGGACGGTCTGACGGTGGAATTCGGTGGCATTGCCGAAGACGAGTTCGTTTCGGCGAGCCCTGGCGAATTCCTCTTCTTCGAAGACATCATGCAAGCTTGCCAGGACGGCATGGCCGTCTACAGTTTCGGCATCGGCGACGAGCCCTACAAGCGCGACTGGTGCGATATAGAGCAGCCGCTCTATGACAGCATGGTCGGGTTCACGCTGAAGGGCCGTTCCTATGTCGCCGCATATCGGGTACGCAACGCCGCCGCAGCTGCGATCAAGAAGAACGCCCGGTTATGGGCCGTGGCCAAGAAATTGCGCGGCCTGCACGCCAGAAAACATTCATAGCGCCGGGCGCGGGTTCGGATTTTCGTCGCCGGATGGCGGAGTCGGCGTGGAGGATTCAGCGCCTGTAAGGATGATGACATCCTCAAATCCATTCTCGTCCAGATCAAGCGCCGACAATGCCACGGCGTTGTCATCGGGATCGACCACGCTCAGGATGATCTGGGTTGTGGCGCTGGTCAGCCTCTTCACGCTTTCAGCGTTTGACGGGCCGCATTCGACGATGACGAAATCATAGGCGGCTTCCAGTGCGTCGAAAATGATCGGCAGCCTGTCGATGGCCCGCATGGCGCGTTCAGGATCGGCGAGGCCGAGCGGCATGACATGCGCGTCCGAATAGTGATCGCTGTGAATGACATCGGTGAACTGCTTTTCCGAGGCAAGAAGATCGGTGATGCCGGCCACGGTCTTGCCGTCGAGCATCGTCCTGCTGATCGCGCCGGTGCCGGTCATGTCGATCAGGATGGAGCGGAGTTTTCTATCGGCTAATTCGCGTGCCAGATGAACCGAGGCCGCGGAACCATCATCGCCTTCCGGCGATACAACGAGGCCCCGCGATATGCCTGTTTCGATCAGGCGCGAAGCGATGGCGTGAACGCTGTGGGGATTCTCGGGAACGTCATCGCCAATGGTGGTGTAGCTGTCATAGATTTGTTGAATGGTTTCCGCGGAAGCGGGCGGGCGGGCCGGATACTCCGTGCCTGCAGCCGCTCTTTCCTCCGCTATCGCACGCCCGGGAACGGGTTGCGCAGTTTCATCGGCAGCAGGCATCTGGATTTCGTTCGCCGGCGCCTGCGCAACGCCGTCAATCGGCCGCATGGCGCGCCCGCTGAAAAGTTCGCGCAGCAGGACGAAGATCGAAAGCAGCAGCAGACCCGCAACAAATGTCGCGCCGACAATCGGCAATGTCTTGGGGAAATAGGGCTCCGCCGGCGTATCGGCGCGCGAAAACACGCGCGCATCGACCGGCAGGTAGTTGTGGTCGGTGCGCGATGCCGCTTCGCGATAGCGCGTCAGATAGGTCTGGAGCAATTCGCGCTGCGCCGCCGCTTCGCGTTCCAGCGCGCGCAGTTCCACCGCCTTGCCGCCAGCACGCGCGGCCTGGGCCTTCATCCCGTTCAGTTCGCGCGTCAGCTCAGTCTCGCGCAATCTGGCGACCGATGCCTCATTTTCGAAGCTCTTGAGTATCTTGCGACCTTCGCCGCGGACCTGTTGGTTGAGGTCGGCGAGCTGCGAGCGCAGAGCCTTGATACGGGGATGGCCGTCGAGAAGCGATGTGGAAAGGTCGGCGATATCGGTGTTGAGTTGTATCTGGCGCTCGCGCAGACGCTGCATCAGGCCTGACGATACGACGTCGGGCAAGGTATCGAGCGGCGCGCCTGTTTCAAGCGCCCGGCGGATGCTCGCCGCCTTCGCTTCGCTTGCCGCCCTGTTGGCGCGCACGCGCGAAAGCTCGGACGAGATTTCGGACAATTGCTGTGTGGCAAGCGTCGAGTCGTTCTGGCCGACCAGGAGATCGGAGGATGCGCGATAATTGGCAACCTTGGCTTCCGATTCCTTGACCCGCTTGCTGAGATCGGCGATTTCGGGCTCGAGCCAGTCGGTCGCATCGTCGTTCGACTGCAGCTTGGCGGCGCGCTGGAGGGTGATGTATTCGTCGGCGATGGCGTTGGATGCCTTGGCCGCCAGGGCGGGATCCTCCGATGAGAACTGCACGACGATCACCCGGGAATCGGGAACATTATAGACCTGCAGATGCTCGCGCATTTCGCGCAGCATGTTTTCGTCACCGGCAATCTGCGAGGGATCCCGCTTCAGCCCGAGAGCGATGAGGCCGCGCGACAGGAGCGACGGCTTGCCGAATTCGTCCGTGGCGGCAAGATCGAGCTTGGCTCCCACTTTCTTCAAGAGATCGGCGGAGGTGAGAACTTCCACCTGGCTCTTGACGCCCTCCTGATCGAGGACCGGGCGGTCGGCCGCGGTTTCGCCATTGGGCCGGGTGAAAATGGATTCACGCGTTTCGATCAAAACCCGGGTCTCGGCCCGATATTCCGGCGTTGACAGAAGGCAGAAAAGCAGAACAAGCGCGGCAAGCGCCAGCGCACCAACCAGGATGAAACGCCAGTTGCGCCGAAGGCTGGCGAAAAGAGCGCCTATATCTATATCGACATCGTTTCCGACGGAGCCTGCGCCAGACATGAACTTACTCCATACCAATTTTCAGCATGGTAAATGCGTATGGTAACCATCACGTTAAACTGCTGTTAGACAATTGTTATTGGAGATTATCAGTCGGTTAATACGCCGCCGCACGCGCCTCGTCTTCTTTCAAGAAAGCCGGCATTTCAGGATATGTCTTTACCAGCCATTAACCCTAATCATTCGATAAGAACATGGCGATAACGGCATGCGTGACAAGCGCGCCTGACGGTGTGGATATCGACCTCGTGGGTCGAGCAGAACGGCCAGCGCAGCGGCAAGGGTTCTAAGCGGTGCAGACAAGGCGCATTTTCCTGACGGCTCTCGGCATGATGGCTCTTACCATCGGCGGATGCGCCAGCTATCGCCCTGCGCCCGCCGCCTTCCACGAAGCGCTCAACCGGCCCTATATGCTCGATGCCGGCGACCGGCTGCGCATCACCGTCTTCGAGCAGGCCGATCTCACCAACACCTATAGCGTCGATCCCTCCGGCTATATCGCCTTTCCGCTCGCCGGCAAGGTGCCGGCCCGCGGCCGCACCCTGCAGCAACTCGAGGCGGCGATCGCCGCCAAGCTGCGCAACGGCTTTTTGCGCGATCCTGACGTTTCCGTCGAGATCGACCGCTACCGTCCGGTGTTCATCATGGGCGAAGTCGGCGCGGCCGGGCAATATTCCTATGTGCCGGGCATGACCGCGCAAAAGGCCATCGCCGCCGCCGGCGGCTTTTCGCCGCGCGCCAACCAGAGCGATGTCGATATCACAAGGCAGTTCAACGGCAAGATCATCACAGGACGCGTCCTCATCACCGATCCCCTCCTGCCAGGCGACACCATCTATGTCCGCGAACGCCTGTTTTGATGAATGATCAATGGTCACTGAATCGCCATTGCGCATCGTCCACTGCTTCCGTTCGCCGGTCGGCGGCATCTTCCGGCATGTGCGGGACCTGGCGAGCGCGCAATTCGCGGCGGGACACCAGATCGGCATCATCTGCGATTCATCGACGGGCGGTGTCTATGAGGACCAGTTGTTCGACAGCATACGTGACAAGCTGGCACTGGGCGTGCACCGCATCGCCATGCAACGTCATGTCGGGCCGGGCGACATTCTCGCCGGCATCAAGACTTACAAGATCATCAAGAAATTGCGGCCGGATATCCTGCACGGACACGGCGCCAAAGGCGGCGTCTATTCGCGCATATTCGGCACAGTGTTACGGGTTTCAAGGTCTCGCGTAGCCCGTTTTTATTCGCCGCATGGCGGCAGCCTGCATTTCGGCAAGGACGAATTGGAAGGGAAACTGGTCTTTGCGGCTGAAAGGATGATGGAGCCATTCACCGACACCATCATCTTCGTCTCGCAATATGAGCATGACAGCTATGTCCAGAAGATCGGACAGCCGAAATGCGCCAGCGTCGTCATCTATAACGGACTAACGGACACGGATTTCGAGAAGGTAGGCGCTTCAGCCGATGCGGCCGATTTCCTCTATGTCGGCATGATGCGTGACCTGAAGGGTCCTGACATGTTCATCAGAGCGATCGCTGAAGCAGAGCCTCTCACCGGCCGCAAATTATCGGCCATTCTCGTGGGCGATGGCGCCGACAAGCAGCGCTATATCAGCCTGACCGAAGAGCTCGGCATGGCCGACCGGGTGAAATTCCGTGATCCCATGCCGGTGCGTCAGGCCTTCCGCCTGGGGCAAACGGTCGTCGTCCCCTCCCGCGCCGAGGCCATGCCCTATATCGTGCTGGAGACGCTTGCCGCCGCCAAGCCCCTCCTCGCCACCCGCGTCGGCGGCATTCCTGAAATTCTGGGTGAGAATCCGGCCACGCTGGTCGCGCCCACGGTCAAGGCGTTGGCGGAGAAGATGGCCGAGATTGCTTCCGATCCAGTCGCCTATCGGGGAAAAATGCCCGATCATGAGGATATAAGGCGGCGGTTCGGCGTGGCGGCGATGGCGGAAGCCGTCGATGATGTCTACCGGACGGCGCTGAGACGCTGAACCACATCAAGCCTTTCTTAGTGGCTGGCGGGTATATATTATATAGAGCAACGAGATTTCTGCGATCTTCCGGGCGAGGCGCAACAATGAATAAAAAACATCCGAGCGGACCTTTCAGCAGGGAAGCGCTCACCCGGCTTGACGGTGCCGAGAACGGAAGCGAGACGTCGCAGCCCGTCACGCTCAATCCGATCGCCAGTCAGGTCGCCCACCAGTATCGCCGCGATACCATCTCACCAGTCATGGTCAGCGGGCTCCTGCGCATCGCCGAATTCGGGCTCGTGCTGGTTTCGGGCCTGGTGATCTTCGCGGTCTATGTGGGTATTCAAACCCACCTCGCCTATGTCTATCCGCTGGTGATCCTGGCGGGCGCATTGCTCTATGTAGTGCTGATCGAGATGACGGACGGCTATCAGGTCATGGCGTTGCGCAGTCCGGCACATTATGTCGGACGCCTGCTGCTGGCATGGATAGGCGTCTTCGCGATGCTCGCCCTGACGGGATTTCTCATGAAAATCTCGATCGAATATTCGCGCTTCTGGTTCGTTACCTGGTTTTGCACCGGTCTCGCCATGCTCGTCGTGCTGCGCTTCATCATTGCGCGCAAGATCCGTGGCTGGGCACGCAACGGCACGATGGAACGACGCGCTGTCATTGTCGGCGGCGGCAAGAACGCCGAGGATCTGATCCGGTCGCTGGAGCAGCAGCCGGACAACGACATCCGTATCTGCGGCATCTTCGACGATCGCGACAATCGCCGCTCTCCGCCCATCGTCGCGGGTTATCCCAAGCTCGGCAACATATCCGAACTCATCGAGTTCGCCCGCATCGCGCATATCGACATGCTGATCGTGTCCTTGCCGTTGACTGCGGAAGCGCGCGTTCTGTCGATGCTCAAGAAACTATGGGTGCTGCCGGTCGATATAAGGCTGTCGGCGCATACCAATCATCTTCGCTTCCGCCCCCGCGCCTATTCCTATATCGGCGCGGTGCCGATGCTCGACATCTTCGACAAGCCGATCAACGATTGGGATTACGTCGCCAAACGGGCTTTCGATATCGTGTTCAGCCTGTTGGGGATCATCGTCTTTTCGCCCATCATGCTTTTGACGGCCATCGCCATCCGGCTGGAAAGCAAAGGGCCCGTCATCTTCAAGCAGCAGCGGCACGGCTTCAACAACGAGATCATCAAGGTCTGGAAATTCCGTTCGATGTATATCGAACAATGCGATCCGACCGCGCGCAAGACTGTGACAAAGAACGATCCCCGAGTGACGCGGGTCGGGCGCTTCATCCGCAAGACATCGATCGACGAATTGCCGCAATTCTTCAATTCGCTGGTAGGTACGCTGTCGCTTGTCGGCCCCCGCCCGCACGCCATCGCCGCGTATTCGCATAATTTGCTCTATAATGAGGTGGTGGACGGTTATTTTGCCCGCCACAAGGTCAAGCCCGGCGTCACCGGCTGGGCGCAGATCAATGGCTGGCGCGGAGAAATCGACAATGCCGAAAAGATCAAGATGCGGACGGAATTCGACCTTTACTACATCGAAAACTGGTCACTCTGGTTCGATCTCAAGATCCTGTTCCTGACGCCGATCCGCCTTCTCAACACGGACAGCGCCTATTGAACGCGACGGCGGCAAATGGCCTCAGTTCACCGCCTGCCCCGGATCGGGCGGCGGTCAACCGGGCGCTCGTCCGGCTGATATCGAAGGCTGCAATCGGCCTCGGCGTCTTCCTGAGCGGGTTCGTGATCGACGAACCGGCGCCTTACGAGATCTACATGGCCGGGCTGATCGCCATCTGGGCGCTATTCGGCCTGAGGATATCGCGTACCGCGGCGGTGCTTCTGGCGCTCCTGGTTCTGTTCAATTTCGGCGGATTGATATCGGCAACCCAGATGCCCGATCTAAAGAGCGCACCGCTCTACATAGCCGTATCGCTCTTCCTGGCATTCACCGCGGTTTTCTTCACCGCCATCATCGAAGCGGATTATCACAGGCTATCGACGATCTTCCGGGCCTATTATCTGGCCGCCCTCATCACCTCGGTCTGCGGCATCCTCGGCTATTTCAATGCATTCCCGGGCGCCGACATTTTCACACTCTACGGGCGCGCCAAGGGGGCATTTCAGGATCCAAACGTCTTCGGGCCATTTCTGATCCTGCCTATAACATGGAGCATTCACCAGATTTTGACGGGAAAGCTCCGCGCCCTGCCGCTGCATCTCGTCCCCCTCCTGGTTCTCGTCTTCGGGCTTTTCCTGTCGTTCTCGCGCGCCGCATGGGGCATGCTGGCGGTTGTCATGATCCTCCTGCCGCTCATCCTGGCCATCCACAACCGCAACAACAAATTCCGCCTGAAGCTGATCATTCTCGCAGCACTCGCGCTCCTGATCATCGGCCTCGCCATTGCCGCCTCACTGCAGATACCTCAGGTGGCGCAGCTTTTCTTCGAACGCGCCCAGCTGGTGCAGGAGTATGACAGCGACCGCATCGGCCGGTTCGCGCGCCACTGGTACGGCCTGGTACTCGCCGTCCAGCATCCGCTCGGTATCGGCCCGCTGGAATTCGGCCCGATCTATGGCGAGGATACGCACAATATCTGGCTGAAGGCGGCGCTCGACTATGGCTGGCTCGGCTTCGCCGCCTTTCTGACGATGACGATGCTGACCATCGGCATGGGCCTGCGCATCCTCCTGCGCGACCGCCCGTGGCAGCCATATCTCATCTGTACCTATGTGGTTTACCTGACGCATGTCCTGATCGGCAATGTGATCGACACCGATCACTGGCGGCATTTCTATCTGCTGATCGGCATCATCTGGGGATGTGCGGCGCTGGAAGCCAAGTCCGGACTTAGAGAAAGCCGATCCAGCGGCCGGCGATGACAGCACCTGCCCAGAGCGCGATCGACAGCAATGCCGCAATCTGCACCCGCAGATGCATTTCACCGCCGGCAAGCGCAAGCCGCCAGTGGCGATTGTAGTTGACCATCAGCGCATTGACGATGCCAAGGCCTACCAGTCCGATCTTGACGAGGAACGCACTGTTCTGGACATAGGCGGTCGGGCGAACGGTGAAGAGCAGAAATCCCGTCAGGATGGCGAGGGTGACGCCCGCGATCGCCATATGCGACAACGGCGGACCGAGCACGGCGATCGGATAGCGTTTGAACAATCCGAGAACTCGGAGATCGAGCGTCACGATCGCGCCGACGAGGAGCCCGATCGAGAAGATATGCGCTGCATTGACAAGCAGATAGGCGATCATGGACCGTCGCAGCACGACCGCGACGGGCCAATCGGAGAGCGCCTGCAGCAGTTCCATCAGCGCGTCGGTCAGTTGGTCTTTATGCGTTGGGGATAAAGATCATAACTCTTGCCGCCAACCGTGATCCGCACCGCTTTCATGTGCTTTTCATCCGGATCGGTGGACCGGTTTCCAAGCACGACAACCTCATCGCCGACCTTTGCCGAGCCTTCAACGAACCCCGACCGCTCCGTCTGCCGTGGATTGGCGAGGTCCACGCGCCATACACCGTCATCGGCGGTTTCGACATCCAGTGTGGGATGCGGCGGCCCGATATAGATATCGCGGATTGTTCCTCGGAGTTCGATCTGTTCGGCCTCGGCCCAGGACCAACCATGATGCGCCGCGGCGCCCGAGACGATCAGCATCGCCACGACACCGCCGCTCAGAAACCGACTGAACATGTTCATCGTCATCTTTGTCTCCATCTGGCTCCGTACATGGTAGAAATGGCGCGGTGTGCGCATTAATCAAATGCAGTCGGGTGCTTTCGATATCGGCGACCTGTACCACGCCTGTTTCCACCATAGCTTGCAACTTCCGCTGTTTCACTGCATTCTTCAAACCCTCTGGAGAGGACGGGTGCATGAAAGCGGGCCAAGTTCTTAGGGCGGTGCAGGCGATCTATGGTTGCCTGGCCGAAGACGGCGATGAGCGAAATTTCCTCGACGCGTTGCGTGCCAGCGTGGGAGCCGAGCATGTCGTGCTGCATCGTTTTTCCGACACGGATGTTGCTCAATCCTGGACTTGCAGCCGGCTGGCCGGCATCGATCCACGCATTTTCGAATATATCGCGGAAAGCGATGATTTTGGTGCGGTGATGGGTCAGTTACGCCCCGGCCCCACTATACGCATGTCTTCCCTGATGTCGCCGAAGGAGTTGGAGAACACCCCTATCTATCAGGATATTATCCGGCCGTTGAATGGCGGCCTCGCTTCCGTTGCTCTTCGCCGCGATGGGACGGAGATCGTCTCGGCCATTGCCTGTCGATCCGCCGCCAAAGACCGCGATTTCGATGATGGCGATTTGACCGTCATGGACATGCTGATGCCTCACATCGTCATGGCAAGCCGCATTGCGCGACGCATTGCCAATTTGCAGCGTGCCGCTTCAAGCACCTATCAGATATTGAATGCCATGAGCGACGCCGTGGTGGTGCTAGACCGTGAGTTCCGCCCACTCTATCTGAACAAGCGGGCAGAGATGATCGCGCGTGATGCTGCAGGTCTCAAGATTTCCCGCGACGGGGTATCCGCAACGGCCAATAAAGAAAATGCCCGGCTCCAGGCTGCAATCCGTGTGGCCGCGGGTCTCGACGAAAACCGGAACGATCTGGAGGATACGGCAAACCGCTCGACGTTTGCACAGATGCGGCTTGCGATTTCCAGCGTTCCGGGACGATTGCCGTTCATTGTCTCCGCTGTGCCAGGCAGCGCGATACTGGGAGACCAGCGTGTCTCGGCGATCCTGCTGATTGTGGACCCTGAAAAGAGCCGCAATCTGTCCCTGATCGAAATGCGAACGCAATATGGGCTGACCCAGCGGGAAGCGGAGCTGACGGCACTGCTATGCCGCGGGGCACGCATAGCGGAAGCAGCCTCGCATCTTGGAATCTCAGTCGGCACCGCCCGCCAGTATCTCAAGGTCGTCTTTGAAAAAGTCGGGGTCAATCGGCAGATCGATCTGGTTCGGCTCGTCGGCTCCATAGCGGCCTAGTGGATTGACTCCGACGCTTCGCTCCCGCGAAACGTCGGCCCAACCACTAGATAACCTTTTGTTTGTGTTTGTTTCTTTTACACATTTGCGTCCAATTCCATCGGACTCAAATGTTAGAAACAAACCACTAGAACCACTCCCATTCATTGCTTCGCACCGCGAACAATTTAACCGGAAGATCAAAAATTCCGCGCGGCCCTCCCATATGGGAGCTGTCGCCGGCGATATCCTATAGTAGATGCAGCTTGGCACCGCTGTAGCAACTGGGGATGATGACTATGGCCGGCGATCCGAGCCCTCAAAACCAATATTCAATCGAGTATTTCGCCAAAAAGCATCGCATCACGCCGATGCAAGCCGAAATGATTCTGGAGCGATGCGGGAATTCAAGAGAAATGGCGAACGAGGAAGCTATTCGCTTCAAACAGCAAGTGAAACTGCCCTTCCGCTTCGACGGACGTTCCCATGGACGCCGGTCTTCACTATAGGCTCTGCTGTCCGTAGACCACCGCGCTCCTCACATGGTAGGCCTCGGTGGTGCCGGACCAGGTGCCGGGGCCGGTTCGGGATCAGGTGTCGGTTGCGGCACCGGATTTGGATCCGGGAATGGCCCAGGGCGGGGCCCAGGGGGAACCGGCCGTGGCTGCTGGCCGTTGGCTGCGTGCAATGGCGGCTCACGAGTCTCGTCAGGATTGGGAACCGGCACTTCATCGGGCAAAACGTCAGGCTCCGGCTCCTCGATCGGCTCAGGCTTCCATGCGGGAGCCGGCATGGGCGGCTCTTCGTCCGGAACCGGCTGTTTCGGATCGGGCATTTCGATACTCCTTTCTCTTTCAGAAAAACCCTGATGCACCCAGATTGTTCCGTTTTGACGCGCCGAACATCCTAATCCCGCCGAGGTGGAATAGCCCTGACGGATGGATGAGATTTCGACCAGCAATCTCCAATTTACGATGCCCCTCTCCTATAATGCCTGGACCACACATAAGCCCAAAAGCTGAGTTTAAGATCACACTGTGAGATGCCCAGGAGGAATAAGGCATGCGAACGTTACGGGTAAAAAGGTTTCTATGGGCAATACTTCTGATTGGGCTCTTTCTATCGCCGATGTCGATACGGGCCGAAGCTGCCCCCGATGCTCTGACGCCATTGATCGACGCCATTGCACAGCGCATTGCCATCGCCGATCAGGTTGCGTTGAGTAAATGGGCTAGTCATGCGCCTGTGGAAGATCTGAAGAGGGAGCAAGCCGTTCTGACTGCAGTACCCGCTCAGGCATCGCGTTTCCGCCTTGAGCCCGACCCGACGCAACGCTTCTTCTCGGCGCAGATCGAGGCGAACAAGCTCGTTCAGTACGGGCTGCTGTGGCAGTGGGTACAGACTGGGAAAGCGCCTTCCGGGTCGCATCCAGACCTGCACGAAATCCGTGCGCAGCTGGATCGATTGCAGAACACATTGCTCGAACGTCTTGCAGCGTTCGATCCTTATCGCAGGGATGCGCGGTGTAACCAATGGGTCGCCTCGACCATCGCCGATGCCGCTGCAGATGATCTGCACCGTTGGGCTCTTGTTCGTGCGACAGGGGCGCTTTGTGCGAAACCCGAGTAAATCAGTGTATCGCGCTCGTGGATAGCGGTGCAGTGCCAGAAATGCCGTTCTTCATGGCGACACGCTCGGCAGCACCGCGGCAATATCGTGGGAGGACGTTCTTGGTGTTGCCGATCCCGAGGAAAAATGCTCCCTTTTGCATCATTGTGATACCGATCCATTGTGACCAATCCGATTGACCTGCGAGTATCTTCATGGGCGTTTTATCAATTGTGAAATACCCCGATCCGTTGTTGCGACAAGTTTCGAAACCAGTCGATCAGATCGATGATGATGTGCGCGCGCTGTCACAGGACATGTTGGACACGGTATATGCGGCAAAGGCAGCGGGGCTTGCCGCCGTTCAAGTCGGCAGTCTCTTGCGCCTGATGGTGACCGATGTTTCATACCGTGACGGCGAGCCGGCCCCTCACATTCTCTTCAATCCCGAGATCGTCGAAACATCCGACGAGCAAAGTACGTATCAAGAGGGATGCTTGTCGGTGGGTGATTTTCGCGGAGAAGTCAGACGCCCCGCCACAATATCGGTCAGATATCTCGACGTCGAAGGCAACGAGAAGGTGCTTGCGGCGGATGGGCTGCTCGCAACCTGTATTCAGCACGAGATAGATCATATGGACGGCGTCTTGTTCCTTGACTATCTTCCCGCCGAGGAGCGCGACGCCATCGTCAGCCAAGTTCTAGCGGAGCAGGAAAAGACCAAGCCGCTCGACGAGCCCCAGGACGGGGGAACTCCTACAGCATCGGCCCGAAAATCGGAATCGATTTTCGGAAAGCACGATGCGTAGATTCAAAGGCTTGAGACGCGTCCTTTGTGCGTCCAATTGGACGCACGGCGCTCTAGCATCAAGTCGAGTAAATGACGCGTATAGCTCTGCTGCGGATGCTCGAAAAGCGCCTCCGTGTCCGCGATTTCCATGATCTTGCCATCCCGCATGACCGCCACCCTGTTGCACGTCTGGCGGATCACGGCAGATAGTGGCTAAAACAATTGCGGAATATCCGTGGGACTTTCTACCACGGAACAGCGTAAACCGGTGAGGAACGCCCACTTTTGTTCCAAAAGTCTGATTTAGGCCTTGCGAAAAAATCGTTGATAATCTACGGCTTTCGACGGTTCGGAGCGTAGCGCAGCCCGGTAGCGCACTTGACTGGGGGTCAAGGGGTCGTGGGTTCGAATCCCGCCGCTCCGACCATTATATCAATCACTTAGCTACCGTATAGTGATTGGGCAGTTTTCAGTATTTCTGATAGTTTACAATCTCTGTAGCGCAATTTCGTTTGGCAGAATTGCGCAGCTTCGGTTGGCATCAATTGATCGGGCAGCGCCAAGATCGGCCTTCGAATCAAGATGGCTGCACGACATTCATATTCCCCCACCTGCGCCGAGAATATTCCGTCTCATCGATGGTCTTGAAAACTGCTTTCGGTAATGGGGAAAGGGCCTCAATCGCACCAGCTCTCGCGATGGCCGGGCCTGCCGCCTTAACGTAACCGGGGACGCTCCGGCCCTTTGTTTCCCCGCAAGTCCTTGGAAAAAGCAGTTGCTGCTTTCCCCGGGGAAACCCGCTACGCACTTTTCCTAGATTTGCGTTGGAAATCCACCGTCAGCGGACCTGATCCAACAGGCGCTTGCACTCGAGGAGATCGAAAAGCGCCTCCTGCAGCAAGGTTCGGTTATCCTTGGAAAGGCGCTTGTCATCCGCGCCGATCGGGCCGTCTTCCTCGCCCTTCAGCAGGCCGAAAAGCTTGCGGCCGGGCTGTGGCCGGGCAATGCCTGCAGGCAGAGCGTCGTTTCCATCCGCCTCGCCGCTATCGGCGGCTTCCTTTGCCAAGGCTGTCTGTTTCTGCCGCGTGATCGCCTCAACCGCAGCCACGTCGCCATTACCAAGCGCAATGACGAATGGAGCGCTGTTCTCGCGCAGCAATCGCTGCACGCCCTTGATCGTGTAGCCCTGATCATAGAGGAGATGGCGAATGCCTTTCAGCAGTTCGACATCGAGCGGGCGGTAGTAACGGCGTCCGCCGCCGCGCTTCATCGGCTTGATCTGGGTAAATCGCGTTTCCCAGAAACGCAGTACATGCTGAGGCAGACCGAGGTCTTCGGCTACTTCGCTGATCGTCCTGAAAGCATCCGGGCTCTTGTCCATGCGCGTCCCCTTCCGGCTACAAAATCGGCCCGAAAATCGAAATCGATCTTCGGAAAGCACGATGCGTAGATATAAAAACTCAGAGCGTCCTTTGCGCGTCCAGATGGGCGCGCAATGCTCCAGGGAGTACGATTCGCCTCTTAATATCAGCGATTTATGCGCGGTCTTTCAAGCGTTGGGATCGGGTTACCAACCGTTGTTTCATGAAATTCGCAAAAAATGACGAATTCTCAGCCGGTTTTGCGCTTGCGGCTTTGATGCGCCTGCAAAATGCGCTGCTTGAGCACATTGGACGCCTTGAATGTCATCACGCGGCGCGGAAGGATCGGCACTTCCTCGCCCGTCTTCGGGTTGCGACCGATACGCTCGTTCTTCTCACGGACATGAAACGTCGCGAAAGACGAAAGCTTAACCGTTTCGCCATTCACAATCGCGTCGCAAACCTCGTCGAGTATCATTTCCACCAATGCGGCCGACTCTGTGCGCGAAAGTCCCACCTTGCGGTAGACGGCCTCTGCCAGATCGGCGCGCGTGACAGTCTTTCCCCCCATGACGGAACCTACTTGGTTAGCGATTGCAACAAATAATATAGTTAAGTTACGGGACGTTACACAATGAGTTCCAGCGGGGTCAAGCCGCCTCGATCGGGCAAAGCGATAAAAAGCCCCTTCACCAGCGAACGAGAACGGCCCCCCAGGTAAATCCGCCGCCCATGGCTTCCAAAAGCACGAGATCGCCCTTCTTGATACGTCCATCGGCGACTGCCGCCGCCAGCGCCAGCGGAACCGACGCAGCGGATGTATTGCCGTGCCGATCGACTGTAATAACCACCTTTTCCTCGGCAAGACCGAGCTTTTTTGCGGATGCATCGATGATGCGCTTATTTGCCTGGTGCGGCACGAACCAGTCTATATCGTCCACCGTAATACCCGCATCGGCCAAGGACGCCTCGATCACGTCCGTTATCATTCCGACAGCATGTTTGAACACTTCGCGGCCTTCCATGCGCAGATGACCGACCGTTTGCGTGGTCGATGGCCCGCCATCGACGTAAAGCTTTTCCTTGTGCGAACCGTCCGAACGCAAATTCGCAGCCAGGACACCTCGATCGGAGGTCAAGCCATGGCCCTCTCCCGCTTCCAGCACCATGGCGCCGGCGCCATCCCCGAAAAGGACGCATGTCGTGCGGTCCGTCCAGTCCAGAATGCGCGAAAAAGTCTCGCTACCGATCACGAGCACCCGCCTCGCCAGGCTGCCGCGAATATAGAGGTCGGCGGTGGTAAGGGCATAGATGAAGCCGCTGCATACGGCCTGCACATCGAAGGCGAAGCCGTGCGTGATGCCCAGTTCCTTCTGGATCTCAACGGCGCTCGCCGGAAAGGTGTGGTTGGGCGTCGATGTCGCGACAATAATCACATCGATGTCTTCGGGCATCAGCCCGGCATTCTCAAGTGCCGCCCGCGCCGCGGCAGCGCCGAGCGAAACGGTGGTCTCGCCCTCGCCCGCGATATGGCGCTGCCTGATTCCGGTGCGCTGAACGATCCATTCGTCCGACGTCTCGACAATGCCTTCGAAATCGGCGTTCTTCATGATGCGGGCGGGCGTTGCAGCGCCGACGCCTTTCACGATGGATCTGATCATGCTTGTTTTCCTGTCATATACAAAGCTGGCGCAAAGCCGGGCCTGCACAAAAAAGCTCGGGGCTTGGCGATTACTGCTGTTCCTCGGCGTCGTCCTCAACAGTGGCAGCAGCAGGGCGGATCTCGTGAAATTGACTCAGATCGGCAGAGATTTTTTCAAGGAGCGCATTGCGCACCATGTCATAACCGACTTCCAGCGCAGCAGCGAAGCCTTCCGCATCGGCTCCACCGTGGCTCTTGATAACGACGCCGTTCAATCCGAGGAAGACACCGCCATTGACCTTGCGCGGGTCCATCTTCTCGCGCAGCCGGTCGAACGCGCTCTTGGCGAAGATATAGCCAATCTTCGCCATCCATGTCCGGTTCATCGCGGCACGCAGAAGGTCCGCCATCTGCCTGGCCGTGCCTTCGGCGGCCTTCAGCGCGATATTGCCGGAGAAGCCTTCGGTCACCACGACATCGACCGTGCCCTTGCCGATATCGTTGCCCTCGACGAAACCTGAATATTCAAGGCCGGCCAGCGGGACCTCGCGGAGTATCTGCGCGGCCTCCCTGATCTCGTCGAGGCCCTTCACCTCCTCGACGCCGACATTGAGCAGACCGACCGTGGGGCGCTTGATCTCGAACAGAGCGCGCGCCATGCCCGCCCCCATGACGGCATAGTCCACAAGCTGCTGCGCGTTGGCGCCGATGGTGGCACCAACGTCGAGCACGATGCTTTCACCGCGCAATGTCGGCCAGATCGCCGCGATCGCCGGGCGCTCGACATCGGCCATCATGCGCAGGCAGAATTTCGACATCGCCATCAATGCGCCGGTATTGCCGGCGGAAACGCAGACATCCGCCTCGCCCGCCTGGACCGCTTCGAGCGACTGCCACATGGAGGATTTGCCACGGCCGTTGCGCAACGCCTGACTCGGCTTCTCATCCATGCGGATGGCGATTTCGCTTGCGTGAAAGGTGGATGCAGCCTGCAGCCTGGGATATCGTGCCAGAACAGGCTCGACCCGATCCGCCAGACCATAGATGACGAAGCGTATATCCGGATGGCGCTCAAGCGCTATCGCCGCGCCGGGGACAACAATTTCTGGGCCAAAATCGCCTCCCATCGCATCGATCGAGATTCTGATCACTCTGTTTTCCTGTCCCGGTGCCGGTGCGGTTTTCAGACCGCTCCATTTTGTTCAGCGCGTGTTCCCTGGCATATTCCTGGAAATACCGTGTGGCTTTCCCGAACATGCTCTGGTTGTTTACGCCAGCCGTTCCCCGCCGGTGCCTTTTGCGGGGTGCGGGGAAAATAGCGTTTTTGCGGTCACAAACAACCGGAATTTCAATGCTGCAAAGCCGAATATCACGGCTTTTTCTTCCAATCGGCGAGGCTGGCGAAAGGAGAAACCGGCTTTTCCGTATCTGTCACCGCTGATTCCGAAGACGTAATCGGTTCCGTGATGCCGGGCTTGCGAGGATAGGGATCAATGGCAAGTTCGAAAAATTCCTCCGCTACCGCGCCGATATCGATGCGATCACCGGAGAAGGTTTCCGGCATATCCGGTCCTTCCGCGTCGATCAGCATCTCGCCGCTTTCGTCAAGGCGAATGCGCGCGAGCTTGGAATTTTCCGGCACGAACACCGCTTCCACGTCTTCGGCAATCCTGGCATCGAGAGGTTCGAGCGTGACAATACAGGCCTGGACGATATCGGCATCGATCCGGCCCTGCACTTTCACGCCCTGCTTCTTCCACGGCATGATCTGGAATTCAGCCTCGAAGGACTTCACCACTTCCAGGTCGTGGTCCCTGGCGAGCGCCGTGCGCTCCCGTTCATTCGCCTTGATCGTGACGGTGATGCCTTTCTGGGGCAGATGCTGCACGGAAACCGGAAATTTCAGGGCGGAGGTCTCGCTCATGTTCGAATCTTCTTTCTTGGCCTTGTTTCCCAGCCTGTCACTCTCAGTCAGTCTGCGGTAAGGCCAATCGCCCCGCATCGGGAAACACGATGTTGCCACGCGCCAGTTCCTCGTCGAGCTGCCTCTCAAGGCTTTCCTTTGCTTCAAAGCCATAGGCCGCAAGCGGTGCCGCGCCTGGCCAGAACTCCAGATCCGGGCGGACGTTGCGTGTCAACGCAGCGGCAAATGCTTCGCGGTCATCCTCGGCGAACGCGGCCTCATACGAGCCGACACGGCCATAAAACATGCGTGCCAGCTTCTTCATCCGCTTCGGCACGCCCTGGTCGCCAATGCCCAGTTCGCGCAGGGAATGATCGACATCCCTGAAGAACTCATCGGCAATCTCCTGGCTGATGGCGCGAAGCGATGCATTGTCTCCCTTCAGACGGCGCATGGTCAGGAAGACATGCAGCGAAAGCATTTCATAGCGTCCAAGCGGCGTATCGGGCACATCAAATTGTGAATAGAAGCGCGTCTGCCGCGCCGCTGCCACGATCGCCTCATAAACGGCAAGGGTAATTGCCTCATTCGCCTTCGACTTGCGGCTGAAAAGATTGAGAATCATCAGGGGTGGACCGTGCTTGTTGCATCCAGAAGCAAGGTGGTTTACCGAAGTTCTCCCGATGGCGAAAGTGCCAGATTGGGGTAATGAAAATGGAGATGTCGTTGTTGCAGCGGATTTTCAAGGGTGTTCGGACGAGAGAAGCGTTTCTTGTCGGAACCACCATTCTTTTTTCAGCCAGTTTGACCGGGTGCAACACCGCGGCGTCACTCAACCCTGCTGAAACGCTGACCCAGGGCTATGTACTGGATGAACAGGCGCTCGATTCGATTCCCGTCGGCTCGAGCCGCGAACAGGTGCTCCTGTCGCTCGGCTCGCCGTCAACTACGGCGACTTTCGACAATGAAGTCTTCTATTACATCTCGGAGAAGCGCTATCGGCCGGTCCAGTTCCTGAGGCCGAAGACCATCGACCGGCGCATCCTCGCGGTGTATTTCGATGGGGACGGCAAAGTCTCGCAAATCGCGAATTATGGCCTCCAGGACGGCAGAGTGTTCGATTTCATCTCGCGGACCACGCCGACCGGTGGCAAGGATCAATCCTTCCTCGGCCAGCTCCTGGCCGGCGCCGGAACAACGCCTTCACTACCGACTACGGGGCGCTGACCGACCTGTTAATCAATTACGCAGATCCGAAAGAAAAAACCCGCGAAAGCAATTCCGCGGGTTTCTTTTTGAATCGGGCTTCAAGACCTCATGAATGCGCCAGCACCGCCAGCAGCAGCAAGGCTACGATGTTGGTGATCTTGATCGCCGGATTGACCGCCGGGCCGGCCGTATCCTTGTAGGGATCGCCCACGGTGTCGCCGGTGACCGAAGCCTTATGAGCTTCGGAGCCTTTCATATGCTTGATTCCATCGGCATCGATGAACCCGTCTTCGAAGCTTTTCTTGGCATTGTCCCAGGCACCGCCACCCGACGTCATGGAGATCGCCACGAAAAGGCCGTTGACGATGACGCCAAGAAGCGATGCGCCGAGTGCGGCGAAGGCCGAAGCCTTCGAGCCCGAGATCAACAGCACGCCGAAATAGACGACGAGCGGCGCCAGAACGGGGAGCAGCGACGGGACGATCATCTCCCGGATGGCCGCCTTGGTCAGAAGATCGACCGCGCGGGCATAATCCGGCCTGTCCTTGCCGGTCATGATCCCCGGCTTTTCGCGGAACTGGCGGCGCACTTCCTGCACCACCGATCCGGCCGCCCTTCCCACGGCGGTCATGGCTATGCCGCCGAAGAGATAGGGAATCATGCCGCCGAAGATCAGCCCGGCCACCACATAGGGGTTGGAGAGATCGAAGGAGACCGGGCCCATATTGGCGAAATAGGGATAGGTCGCCCCATTGGCGGCAAAATAGGCCAGATCGTTGGAATAGGCGGCAAAAAGCACCAGTGCACCCAGGCCGGCCGAACCGATGGCGTAACCCTTGGTGACGGCCTTGGTGGTATTGCCGACGGCATCGAGCGCATCGGTCGACTTGCGCACCTCCGGATCGAGGCCCGCCATCTCGGCGATGCCGCCCGCATTGTCGGTCACGGGACCGAAGGCGTCGAGCGCGACGATCATGCCGGCAATGCCCAGCATGGCGGTCACGGCGATGCCGGTCCCGAACAGGCCGGCAAGCTGGTAGGTGGAGATGATGCCGCCGATGATGACGATCGCCGGAAGTGCCGTCGATTCGAGCGATACGGCCAGCCCCTGGATAACATTGGTGCCATGGCCGCTCACCGACGCCTGGGCGATCGAGTTGACCGGGCGCTTGTTGGTGCCGGTATAGTATTCGGTGATGACGACGATCAATCCCGTCACCACAAGGCCGACCAGCCCGCAGATGAAGAGATTGCCGCCGGTGATCGCCATTCCAGCAACCGTACCGATCTCGCCCCAGCCGATGGTGATCGACGTGGCGACGGCGAGGCCGACGATCGACAGGAGGCCTGTTACGATCAGGCCCTTGTAGAGCGCGCCCATGATCGAGCCGTTGGCGCCGAGCTTGACGAAGAAGGTGCCGGCGATGGATGTGACGATGCAGACGCCGCCGATCGCCAGCGGATAAAGCATGATCGATTCGAACAAGGCGCTACCGCTGAAGAAGATCGCCGCCAGCACCATGGTGGCGACCACGGTCACCGCGTAGGTCTCGAACAAATCCGCCGCCATGCCGGCACAGTCGCCGACATTATCGCCGACATTGTCGGCGATCGTCGCAGGATTGCGCGGGTCGTCCTCCGGGATTCCCGCCTCGACCTTGCCGACGAGATCGCCGCCGACATCCGCACCCTTGGTGAAGATGCCGCCGCCGAGACGCGCGAAGATGGAAATAAGCGAAGCACCGAAGCCGAGCGAAACCAGCGCGTCGATCACGGTGCGGTCGGCCGGCGAATAGCCAAGCCATTGCGTCAGCACGAAATAATAAACGGAGACGCCGAGAAGCGCCAAGCCAGCCACCAGAAGGCCGGTGATCGCGCCGGATTTGAAGGCGATTTCCAACCCGCCCGCAAGACTACGCGATGCGGCCTGGGCGGTACGGACATTGGCGCGCACCGAGACATGCATGCCGATAAAGCCCGTCAGGCCCGATAGGACAGCGCCTATGAGAAAGCCTATCGCCGCAGTCGACGACAGAAGGAACCAGACGGCGATGAAGACGACGATGCCGACAAGGGCGATGGTCGTGTATTGCCGCGCGAGATAGGCCTGCGCACCCTCGCGGATGGCGCCTGCGATTTCCTGCATTCTTGCATTGCCCTGATCGGCCGAAAGGACCGATCTCGTCGCCCAGACGGCGTAAAGGACAGCAAGCAAACCGCAGGCTATGACGAGAAGAAGAACTGCCATGCCAACTCCCATTGATCTTGGCCCAAAGCTCCTCCCCGGGCCTATGTTTCAGTACAGCATGAAGATACCCCTCCCGCCGCACGGCGGAGAGGATGCGAAACAGCGCTGAAAACGTCAAGATATAGTTATTGGGAGCAGATAACCGGCCGATATGAACCTTACGCTATCAGCAATCACTCCGCAGGAGCGGAGACACGCCGCCGCTCATAGGCGACAAGCGCTGCCAGCGCCAGAAGGCACGCACCGGCTACGGGGAAGACGATCCAGTTCAGCGCATCCCAGCCGAATGCAGTCAGCGTCTTGCCGGACATCAGGGAGGCGGCGGCAACCGTTCCGAACAGCAGGAAATCGTGCAGGCCCTCGATCTTGCCCTTTTCCGAACGACGATAGGTATCCGTCACCATCGTGGTCGCGCCGATGAAACCGAAGTTCCAGCCGACGCCGAGCAGGATGAGGGCGAGCCAGAAATTCCATAGTTCGAGGCCGGAAAGCGCAACCGCGGCGCAAGCGAGAAGCAGAAGGAGCCCGGTTGCGACGATCGTCTCCTTGCCGAAGCGCGCAATGAGGCGTCCGGTGAAGAAGCTCGGCGCGAACATGGCGAGAACGTGCCATTGGATGCCGAGCGTCGCCTCATCAGTCGAAAACCCGCAACCGACCATGGCAAGCGGCGCACCCGTCATGACGAAGCTCATCAGCGCATAGGTGACGATGGCGCAGAGAAGCGCCACGAAAAATCGCGGCTGGGAAATGATGGTGCGGACCGGCCGCGGCGGCAGGATATCGTCCTCCACCACCGCTGCGACGTAATTTTTCATGCGCAGCAGGGAGAGGATGAACATGCCCAGCACGCCGATGACGCCGACCGCCAGGAAGGAGCCGGCAAACATGACCGGAGTGAAAAGCTCGCGCGTATAGATTACCGCCGTCGGGCCGATGATGGCCGCAAAGACGCCACCTGTCATGACCCAGGAGATCGCCCTGGGCTTGAAGGAAAGCGGCGCGTTGTCGGTCGCCGCGAAACGATATTGCTGGACGAAGGCGTTTCCAGCGCCGATCAGCATGAGACCTGCCGCGAACAGCCAGAAATTGCCCTCAAACAGGGCGAATGCGGCAACGAGACCGCCAAGCGACGTGACGCCGGCGCCGGACATGAAGCCGTAGCGCCGCCCGATCACCCGCATGAGGGCGGCGGCGGGAAGCATGCCGAGCGCCGTTCCCAGATTGAAACCGGTAACGGGAGCGGTGGCCAGCGACTTGTCGAGACCTAAGAGATAGAACCCCGCGAGTCCCCCCATGGAAATCGCGATGGGTGCGGCACTGCCGATAATCGATTGCGCCGCCGCCAAGATGAGGGCGGTTCGTTTTGCCTCGGTTTCGGCCGGCCCGCTCACGCGCCCTTCATGCCGCGGCTTTCACCGCGAATCTGGTGCGCCAAGCGGTCAAGAACGGCATTCACCAGCTTGGGCTCGTCCTCGGTGTAGAAAGCCTTGGCAATATCGACATATTCCGAGACGATGACGGCGGTCGGAACATCCTTGCGGTTCTTCAATTCCCACGTACCGGCACGCAGGATGGCGCGCAGCGTCGAATCCAGCCGCGACAGCGGCCAATCCTCGGTCAGCGCCTCGCGGATCATCGGATCAAGCCTGAGCTGATCGGTGACAACGCCGGATACGATGGCGCGGAACCATTGCGGGTCGGCTTCGAGATATTGCGCGCCGTCGACCTCCTTGCCGAGACGGAAGGATTCATATTCCGCCACGACTTCGAGCACGCCGGTTCCGGCGACGTCCATCTGATAGAGTGCCTGCACCGCAGCAAGGCGGGCAGCGCCACGCTTGTTGGCCATACGGGCGGCGGCGGGTCGCCCTTCAGCAGAAGAAGCCATCGCTTCAGGCTCCCAGTTTCTTGCGCAAACCGATCATGGTGAGCGCGGCACGGGCGGCGAAACCGCCCTTGTCCTTGTCTTCGCGCCGCGCGCGAACCCATGCCTGCTCCTCGTTCTCGACGGTCAGGATGCCATTGCCGATGGCAAGGCCTTCCTCGACGGCGAGACCGGTCAGCGCACGGCAGGATTCATTGGCGACAATTTCGAAATGATAGGTTTCGCCGCGAATGACGCAGCCGAGCGCGACATAGCCGTCATACTCGGCCCCATCCTCGTCGACGCCGTCGAGCGCGAAGGAAATGGCGGCGGGTATTTCCAGCGCACCCGGCACGGTCACCACCTCATAGGTCGCGCCAGCCTCGTCGAGCGCCAGCTTGGCGCCGTTGAGAAGCGCGTCGGCGAGGTCATCGTAAAACCGGGCTTCGACAATAAGCAGATGCGGCGCGCGCGCCTTTTTCTTGGCCATAAAGAGCTCCATGACAGGTTTGCGGACCGACAGCGGTCGACGCTGAAATGCTGACGGAAAGGTAGTCCGCCATTCGGCAATGGCTCTAGGCCGATTTCGGATATTGCGCAAGCCGCGCAGCGTATCGCGCGAGCTGATCGATCTCGATATTTACCTTATCGCCTGCCTTGCGGTCTCCCCAGGTGGTAACCTCAAGCGAGTGGCGGATCAAAAGGACATCGAATTCATTGCCGTCGACGCCGTTGACGGTCAGCGATGTCCCGTCCAGGGCGACAGACCCTTTCTGGGCGATGAAGGGGGCAAGGGCCTCCGGCGCGCGCAGCCGGAAACGGACGGCATCGCCCTCCTGCCTGCGCTCGATGATCTCCGCCTGCCCGTCGACATGACCTGAAACCAGATGGCCGCCCATCTCGTCTCCCAGCTTCAGCGAACGTTCGAGATTGATCGGCGTTCCCGGTCGCCATTCGCCAATCGTGGTCAGGCGTAGCGCCTCCTCCCATGCCTCGACTTCGAACCAACGGGTGTTGGAGCCCTTTTCAGGCAGTCCCACGACAGTGAGGCAGACGCCCGAGCACGCGATCGAGGCACCGAGTTCGATCGTATCAGGATCATAGGCCGTCTCGAGGCGCAGAAGCAGGCCCTCATTCAGCAGCTTAATCCGTTCGACCTTGCCGACGTCCGTAATGATACCAGTAAACATCAGGGCTTCCTCCTGAATTCGGTGAAACGATCAGCGCCGAAACGCGCTTCGTGGGACAAGATGAAACTGGCGATATGGGAGCGCAGGTCAGGCATGGCAAGCCCCTGTTCCTCACCGATCGCATCAGGGCCTTCGAAAAGCGCTACGCGGTCGATCAAACCCTCGTTCAGAAAATAATCGGCGACATTGGCGCCGCCCTCGACCATGATTGTCGCGATACCCTGCGCGGCCAGATCCTCCAGCAATTCCGGCAAGGCGATGCGGCCATTGATGCTCTCCGTCGCCAGGATACGGCAGCCGGCATCGATCATCGCCTGCTTTTTGCGGGGATCGGCGTCCGCGCCACAGGCGATCCAGACGGGAACAGCAGATGAGGAGAGCACCAGCGCCGAGGAAAGCGGCAGCCGCAGATCGCTGTCGAGCACGATGCGAACCGGAGAGCGCTGTTCCAGTCCGGCCAAGCGACAGGTGAGCATCGGATCGTCGGCCAGCGCCGTGCCGATCCCAACCAATATCGCGTCGCTTTCTGCTCGCATCAGATGCACCTGCGCCCGCGACACCGGCCCCGTGATAGGCACCTGCCCCTCGCCCTTGCGGCCGATCATGCCGTCGGCGGAAACGGCAAGCTTCAGAGTGACTTCCGGCCGCTTCTTGAAAGAGCGAATCAAATAGCCGGCCATCACATCGGCGGCCTGGTCGGCCAGCACGCCCTCGATGACTTCGAGGCTGCTTCCGCGCAATATGGCATAACCCTTTCCGGAAACGCGATCGTCCGGATCGGTCGCGGCCGCGACGACGCGCACCACACCGGCGGTGACCAGCGCATCGGCGCAAGGCGGCGTGCGGCCGTGATGGGCACAGGGTTCGAGGGTCACATAGGCTGTCGCACCCCTGGCCTGTTCACCTGCCTCGGCGATTGCCTGCGTTTCGGCATGCGGCCTGCCGCCGATCGCCGTCACGCCGCGGCCGACGATGACAGGTCCGTCACCATCGTCACGAACAATCAGTGTCGCAACCGAAGGATTGGTGCCCGTCAGCCCGAGATGCCTGCGGGAAAAGCGGATGGCGGCAGCCATGAACCGCAGATCGGCAGTGCTGATTGCTGAAGAACGCGCGCCCGACATCGACTAGTCGTCCGAAAAATCGTCGGGAAGCTTGTCCTTGACGGTCAACTCGTCAATGACATTGTGGAAATCGCTCGCCTCGCGGAAATTGCGGTAGACGGAGGCGAAGCGGATATAGGCGATATCGTCTATGCCTTTCAGCGCATCCATGACCAGGCGGCCGATCTCGTCCGATGCCACTTCCGCTTCGCCCGAGCTTTCCAGCTGGCGGACAATACCTGATATGGCGCGCTCGACGCGTTCGGCGTCGACCTGGCGCTTGCGCAGCGCCACTTCGACCGACCGCATCAGCTTGTCGCGGTCGAAGGGAACTCGACGCCCGCTTTTCTTGACCACCAGCAGCTCGCGCAGCTGAACGCGTTCAAAAGTGGTGAAACGTCCGCCGCAAACCGAGCAGACCCGACGCCGACGGATCACCGCACCGTCTTCCGCGGGGCGGGAATCCTTCACCTGTGTGTCTTCCGACTGGCAATATGGGCAACGCATGAACTTCTTTCGCCGTGATTCTTCGCGGCAGACTATGGCATAAGAATTTCATAATGAACCACGCAATTGCCGCATGGCGAGGCATACCCCCCTCTGTCCTGCCGGACATCTCCCCCTCAAGGGGGGAGATTGGCTGACACGTCTCTCCGCCCCCGTTCTGCCAAGTCTGCGATTGGTGCCGCGCGGTCATGAAGGCGTAATCTCCCCCCTTGAGGGGGAGATGGCTGGCAAGCCAGAGGGGGGTACTGCCCCACCGGCGTTTCCAATTCAATAATTGCCCGATATCAGCCGAGATATGAATAGAGCGGGAAGCGGCTGGTGAGCGCCACGACCTTTTCCTTCACAGCCTTCTCCACCACGGCATTGCCATCATCGGAATTGGCGACCTTCAACCCGTCGAGCACCTCTGAAATCAGATTGCCGATTTCCTGGAACTCGGCGATGCCGAAGCCGCGCGTCGTGCCGGCTGGCGTGCCGAGACGGACGCCAGAGGTGACGAACGGCTTTTCGGGATCGAAGGGAATGCCATTCTTGTTGCAGGTGATGTTGGCGCGGCCAAGGGCTGATTCCGCCCGTTTGCCGGTGGCGTTCTTCGGGCGCAGGTCGACCAGCATGAGATGGTTGTCCGTGCCGCCGGACACGATGTCGAGGCCGTTTTGCTTCAGGACTTCGGCCAGAGCGCGGGCATTTTCCACGACATTGCGGGTATAGGTCTTGAATTCAGGGCGTAGCGCCTCGCCGAAAGCCACGGCCTTTGCCGCGATGACATGCATCAGCGGGCCGCCCTGGAGGCCGGGGAACACGGCCGAATTGATCTTCTTGGCGAGTTCGGCATCGTTGGTGAGGATCATGCCGCCGCGCGGGCCGCGAAGCGATTTGTGCGTCGTCGTCGTCGCGACGTGGGCGTGCGGGATCGGTGAAGGATGGACGCCGCCGGCAACGAGACCGGCGATATGCGCCATGTCGACCATCAGGTAGGCGCCGACCGAATCGGCGATCTGGCGGAAGCGCTGCCAATCCCAGAAGCGGGAATAGGCCGTGCCGCCGGCGATGATGAGCTTGGGCTTGTGCTCATTGGCGAGGCGTTCGACCTCATCCATGTCGAGTAGGTTGTCATCCTTACGCACGCCGTAGGAAACGACGTTGAACCATTTGCCCGACATATTGACGGGGGAGCCGTGCGTCAGATGTCCGCCGGAATTGAGGTCTAGGCCCATGAAGGTGTCGCCCGGCTGCAACAATGCCAGGAACACGGCCTGGTTCATCTGGCTGCCGGAGTTCGGCTGTACGTTGACGAATTCCGCGCCGAACAGCTTTTTGGCACGCTCGATGGCCAGTTCCTCGGCCACATCGACGAACTGGCAGCCGCCATAATAGCGCTTGCCGGGATAGCCTTCGGCATATTTGTTGGTCATGATCGAGCCCTGCGCCTCGAGAACGGCACGGGAAACGATGTTTTCCGAAGCGATCAGCTCGATTTCATGGCGCTGGCGGCCAAGTTCGTTACGGATCGCGCCGAACAGTTCGGCATCGGTTTCCTCAAGGCTGGCGTTGAAGAATGTTTCCGAAAATGCCTGCGCTGAAGCAGCGTTCGCCTGCGACATGATAGCTATCCCTCCGGGTTGCCGGTCAAAGGTTACAGCATCGGCCCGAAAATCGGAATCGATTTTCGGAAAGCACGATGCGCAGATTCAATAACTTACAGCGTCCTTTGTGCGTCCTAAAGGACGCACCGCGCTGTAGTGAATGACGGCGCATTATCATATTTAGCTGGCCAAGGCCAATGGCCGGACCGCGAAAAGCAATGGCCGAAAACCGTCATAAACGAAAAAAGCCGCCCAGCGGCGGCCTTTTATTATTCTGTCCCGTTTTTTCCTATTCACCTGAATCTGAAGTTCGTCTCATTGTCTTCTGGCAGAAGCGCTTGACCGATGCGAGGATTTGGTCTGCGGATTTGACCCACCTGTAAGGGGTAGGGCTTTCGTTGTGGGCTTTGATAAAGGCGTCGATATCGGCTTCCAGTTCTGCGGTGGAGCGATGGACGCCGCGCTGCAACTGCTTTCGCGTCAGCTCTGCAAACCACCGCTCGACCTGATTGATCCAGGAGGCCGAAGTCGGTGTGAAGTGGACATGCCAGTGCGGGCGGCGCGCAAGCCAAGCCTTGATCCGTGGCGTCTTGTGGGTCGCATAGTTGTCCATCACCAGATGCACGTCCGGGCCCTTTGGCATCTCGGCGTCGATCCGCTTCAGGAAGTCGAGGAATTCGGTGGCGCGGTGACGCTTGT
>NZ_PVBR01000014.1 GCF_002980495.1 Phyllobacterium phragmitis | reverse complement strand
ATTGTGATCTCCTTGAGGGCCTCGCGGTTCCCCAAGGAGATCATCTGATATCAGGACCCTACTCCCGAAGCCGTATAACGGCCGTTATTCGCTCCGGCAGAGCCGGAGGCTTAGCGGATAGAGTTATAATAAATAAAAGGAGCGTTCTTTGGACATAATTTATGCGATTGAAGGCTCAATATCCTTATTTTTATTGATTTGGGCGTTTATTATTCTTTGGAAGATATATCGGGAATGACAATGATATCATTGCGTCTATGCGTCAGACGCAAAAAAGAGCCCCAGCCACCACAATGGGCGACCGGGGCTTATCATCAGATATCGTTTTGCAGGTGGAGCGGGTCAATACTCGATAGGAATCCTTTCATGCGACCCTGATTGAGGAAAGCCCCTTATCCGGCAGGCCAACCGGCAGGGCCGTGAAAACCTACCGATGCCAGAGCCTCGCCAGCCACTCGAACGAACTCGCCAACGTAACCCCGAGGGCCGTCCCTCCGATCCCGACGACGCCGAGCGCGCCGATGCCCATGGACTTCCAGCGCTTCACCTCGTCGGTGACTTTCTTACTATCCGTCGCGTCCTGGCGAATCCCGACGATCTCCGTCTTGATCTCCCCTACCTCGCCAACAATGGAATCCATCCGACGATGAACGACGGCGCGCTTGTCATCGGCTTCCCGGCTTTCATCCACCGCCCGTTTCTCTGACGCAGCCATCTCACGGCGAAGCCCCTGTACCTCGGCGGAAAGCGTGCCGATCGCCTTATAGATCTCATTGAGGCTTGTCGGCATCAGTGCGGACCCTTTCTGCTTTCGCGCCCATGGCGAGCACATTCCGATTGCGTCCAAACGGATGCTCCGCAGAGGCCTGCCGCAGTCTCATCGATCTTCATCTGGTCGGCCGGCGTTGCGCCCACGGTTCCGATCAGAGACGTGCCGACCACATGGCGAAGGCCGTCAGTGCTCACAAGCGCCGGTTTCGAAGACGTACACCCCGCCGCCATTGATGCAATGGCGCAAAGCATAGCGGCTTTTCTCAGCGATAGACCCGGCATCGGCGTTTCCCTTTCTGACCGTTTCGGTGGCTTCAAATCTTCCAACTGCCTTGAGGTCGGATCGAATGGCCGCGCCGGCCGCGATGATGGCCGCCAGGAGGATCCCGGCGCCCACCAGGTAGAGTGCGGCTTTCGAGAGGCCGAACATCAGCTTGTCCCCTCATAGGTGCGGCGCGACTTGACGAGCCCATAGATCGCATAGACGGCAAGCCCGGCGCCGAGGATGCCGGCGCCAGCCATCAGCGCACCGGAAATTGTCTGCGCCGCGGATGCATCGATACCGGTCAGGCTGACGGCGGTATCCGATATCTGCTTTTGCAGCGCCGCCACCATGACGACGATGCCGCCGCCCTTGGTGGCTGTCTGCACTTCGCTGACCAGTTGCGCCGGGATGGCGCCCGGCGTCTCATCCGGACCAACGCGATAGGATTGCAGCGCGGCAAGCGTCTGCGGTCCCGCGACGCCATCGTCCGCAATGTTCGCCGCCATTTGGAATGCTTTCACAGCCGCTTTTGTCGACGGGCCGAAATCGCCGTCGACGGTGATCGGTTGGCCGGCGCGAGCCAAGAGCTGCTGCAGCTCGCGCACACGCGCGCCATGGCTGCCCATGCGCAACATGCCGGAGGCTGGAGAGGCGGGCGAAGCGGCACCGCGATAGCGCTCGTACGCCGTCTTTATCTTGGTGTGATACCCATACTTGGCATAGGCCGGTCCATTATAACCGCGCGCGAAGCCGGCCCAGTCATGCCGGCGCAACTCGTCGGCCAATCCGAACTTGTCGATATAGCGGCACATCACATCGACCTGACCGGCAAATCCAGCCTTGCAGCGATCGACCATGGCGAGGACACTCGCAAAGCCGAGCGTATCCCAATGCGCGCCCATCACCTGGCCAATGCCCCACGAGCACGAGCTATACGCCGCTTGCTTGTCGAGGTTGGCAGCGCGATCGAGCAGCGCGTAGCGCGCGGCCTGGGACTTCGGGTTCTTCACGCCGCCTGCCTTGGCGTTCGCGAGCCCGGCGTTGACCGCCTGCCCGCGCTTCGCGGTGTGCACAAGCCGATAGAAATAATGCCCCTCCCATCGAATGACCGGGAGTTGATGGCCTTTGACGACGGCGAAGATCTCGCCGGCGCTCTCGACATCGATGACGGCCATCAATGCAGCCGGCTCACAGCCAAGCGTTTTCGCGGCGGCGGCGATGACGCCCCGCTGTTCTGCAGTGAACATAACGATTTCCTTTGATGTATCCGGGAGGGTTAGATGGGGATTTCTATTTCGGGCCACTCGAAAACAGGCAGTTCCAAAAGGAACGCATCAACGGTCGGAATTTCTCGCGATCCTGCTTTCACCTTCTCAAGTTCCGCCGTCGCATAGGTCCAGACATCCGACCGCCAATCAAAGAGCGCTTGACCCTCGGCAGCGTACAGCGGGTTCTTATCGCCGCGATATGTGGTTGCCCGCTCGATGTCGTCATAGTCGCGTTCACGAGCCATTGCGTCGAGGTGGGCTTGGATAGTGGCCGAGTATGTTGCCTGCAGAGAAGCTAGTTGCGCAGCCGCCTTATCCTCTGTGGTGACAAGCTGAGATAGATCGATCGTCGCCATGGTCATTCCTCCGGTTCCGTTACGTCCGTCAGAGCGGGTTCGGGTTCCGGCTCCGGTTCGGGATCGCGGGGAATTTGCAGCGGCCCGTCTGGCACGTCCGCCAAGGGTGCAGGAAAAGCGACAGCCTGCGACGGGTTCGGGCCGTGCGGTAGTAGAAGCGTCACATGTAGCTCGCCAGAGATGCGTTCAACGTTCCCGACGACAAAATCATTGCTGACTGCATCTGCCGGCAATGTCGCCCCATCCGGGATGACGGACAGGTCAACGGGATCGCCATTGATGATAAGCGTGTCGCCGCTTTTAGCGACGGAGAGCGCGCAGTCACAGCGCTGAGGGCAAAATGAAACGTGCATCAGAACCACCTCCCAAACCCGACAACATAGCCCGGGGACGATGATGCGCCGCCATTCTCCGTGTTGACTTGCACAGTGACGGTTGTCGCGGTTGGCGAGGATGGGAAAGTTGCGATACGCGGCAGGCCTCCCCCTGCGACTGTCGCCACGGCAAAAGGCGCCGCACTGAATGCCGCGGGCCACGAGGCGGCGCTATTCGCGACGTAATTGCGCCAGCATATCTGCGTGCCATCCGGAAATCGCGTATAATCGCCATTAGCATTTGTGCCGCGCTCAGTAAGGATGCCTCGCCATGGCTGCTGTGTTGTGCCATTGTTGTAGCGATACTGGATATCGTACGTGGCCCGGCTCAGGGCTAATTGAGCATTGACTGTGGATGTTCTTGCCAAGTCGAGAACGAGCCAATTCCCGGTGTCTCCGGGGCGGTTCGCCGTATCGCTATCCGCGCCGTAGATGCCGCTTTCTGTGATGGCGTTGAGATCGGTGGCGACGAGTGCTAGAGCCCCGATCCTTGGAGGAATCTGCGCATCTGGAACCTCTCCAAGCGCCGAATATGCATCACCGCCGTTCGACGCCCCTATCAACGATCGCCCAAACGCCGTCAGCGCCGTCAGATCCATAGCCCCTGCGCCGGTAAAGTACGCCAGCATGTCGGCTGCGCCGGGCAGATCGGCGAGCGCTTCTATATTCCCATTGCCAAGTTTCTCAATCAGCTGCGTAGCTTTAGCCGTATACCGCGCACCGTCTGGCAGATAGCGCATGCGATACGGGAATGTCCCGCTCGTGCCCTGCCACGGCTCTGTGAACGTGCCTGAGGTGTTTGAGGCTATAAGCGGATCGGTTGCGGATGTTCCCGCGATGACCGCTGTCAGGTCCTGCAACTGGACCGTATCGCCTTCGCGAAAGCCCGCGGTTCGCCAAAGGGTTCCGGTGCCGGTGAATGCATCTTGGCCAGCGGTGACAGTTATTGTGCCAGCGACATAATCCGAAAGGACTGCCATAGGTTCTCCTTCCCGCGATTGGCGGGTTGAAATGCTGAGATTGTGGTGGGCTCGCCTAAAGCGGGATGGCGAAGACGTAGTATCGGATGCCGATGGGGTCGGGGTATGTGTCGTTGAGGCTCCATGCCCCGCCGCCCGAGCTTGTCATGTCGCTTGGGTTGCCAGGGGCGAGATAGAATTTAACGGAGGTGTCGGTCACCTGCGCAATCGCACTTTGGTTTGTGGGGCGATGGTTGAATGCGCCAGACCCCTCCGGGTAGTGGTAAATCTGCGCGAACATCGGCGGCAGGATGCAGCCTGTGAAATTCACCGCATACTTTAGGAAAGGCCGAAACCCAGCGTTCGCAAAGCTGATCGTTTTGCAGGCGCTTCCAAGCTCCGCATTATCAGATGCTTCCGTGAATTCAGCCATCTGGATGAATCCTTCCTGCGCGATCTGAAGCATTGGAAACCGGGTATCGATCAGGATGTCATTTGGCAGTGGTGCGGTATCGCTCGTGCCGGGATTCTTGATCTGGATATAGTCTTGCACGCCGTCGTTCGCGCGGCGCATGACCTGATTGCCGCCTGTAGATGGAGAACGAAAGTCAACGCCGAAAACGATATATCTGACCGTGAGAGCGGATTGCCCGTCATTGTAAAAAGTTACGCCGTTCGACGCCACACTGTAAGTCAAGGCAACATCGAAATCGGGAGTGTAGCCGGATATGATTAGCGCTGGGACGTATTGAGTTGCGCCGGTAACACGGGCCATTATTTCCACGACACAATCATTCGAAAGAGAAATTCCGGGAGGTGCCGCGACGAAGGCATTCCCACCGACTGCTATCGAGGCTGTTTCGCCTGCCATGATGCACAGTGGAGGATTGCGTGTGCTGTCGATGATCCTCTGACGCCCATACGACTCATCAACCGTGTAGCCGGGCCGAGCCAAGACAAGCCCTGACGAATTAAGTCGAAGTACTTCTTGGCCCGACACGACCGGCTGCGATGGCTTAGGAATTGCGGCATTATTGGCTGGCAAGTCCCACCAGACCGTCACCATCTCCTTGGCATTGAAAGTATTGCCGCTGAATGTCCCTTCCGATACGACACTAGGGTTTCCCGCGTCAGAACCGTTCAATCCGTTGCCATATTTGACAACCCATGCATTTGGGCGTCCGGAAAAACGAGGATCCATTCGCCCGCGCCAGAGGCCGGACCCGGAAAAATTGGTCATCTGCATAAGAACATTCGGGAACTGATAGGCGGTCATCACCCCGTGTTGGTTGGTCTGCTCGTTGACCACCCAATTTCTGACGCGGTTCGCCGCTGAGATGCGCCCCGTAACTGTATCGCGCAAACGCGCCTCAGCCATTGGGATAAAAGCGTCTCCAGCAAACAACGTCTGAGGAAATGCATATGGCGTATATTGGCGAAGTGTGCCTGACGTAGTTGTCCTAAATATCGAGCGAGTGCACGTCGTGGCTGTCCCACCCATGTTGTTGCCGATATAGTCGTTGTAACCATCAGCCGTGACGGATGCAGCATTCAGGGTCCGCTTCCAGGGTTCCTTCACGTAGCTGATATTCTGATTTTCGGAGTTGAACAGAAAGCTGCCAAACGACGTGTATGGGGTCGTCAGGTAATTGACCGCATCATCCTTGACCACCCAAATTCCGGGGCCGTATCCGGCTTTGTTTGCAATGGCGAGATAGGTCACGTGAAAACCCTCAAATCAGCAAGATTTCCGCTGCCGCGCATGATCAGTTTACTGTTCGTTGATCGGATTTGGCTGACAATCAGATTGTCCAGCACCATGTTTTGGGCATAGAGCACTCCGTTTTGAATGACGAACGGAGCGACCACGTTTGAGCCGTCCGAAATGACGAACTGATCGGCGAGGATGGAAACCCGGCTTGTGGTCGAGTTGATGTCGATAAACAACCCAGCCTGTTTCCACGTATCATTCGATCCGACGCGGCCATACATGGCGATGCGCGAGGTATATCCCGCTTGAGCTGCAACCGTTTCCATCCGGAAAGTCGCGCCGGCCAATGTCCCGTCTTTTGAGGCATTAAGGTCGAGAACGGCGTTTGATATGGCTGTTACATCATCTCCGATCCCGTCAACTCTGGTTTGGAGGAGATTGGTGATATTTGCGTTCGCGGCGATCTGGTTTTCTGCGGTCCGAAGCTCCGTGCCGAATGTAACCAATTGCTGGACAATCGCGCTGCCGGGCCCGGTCGCGGCGTAGATTTCTTCTTCAAACTTAGCTGTTGCCTGTCCGTAGGTGCTGGCCAGTTCCCGTCGGATCAACTGACGATCTTCGTAGTTGCTGTTGTGATTGCTGCCGACCAGTGCGGAAAGTTCCTGCGCCTGCCGGATCAGTTCGCGCAGTTCGGGACCGATCCAGTTGACGTATCCTTTGAGATCGTTGGCCAAGTCTTCGTAATCGACAGGGCTGTCATCGCCTCCGGTATCGAGCGTGGTGAACGGCTTCCATGCCGACCAGGCTACGGGGCGCGTTCCGCTGGCGACACGAAGTCGAGTGCGGGTTTCCCAATCCGTGGCGCTCGTCAGGCCCTCTACAAGCTGCACAACGGTCACATCCGTAGTCGCATAGTGGGTAAAGACCTGTGTGACATCACTGACCGGCACATATTGGATATCGACGCCGGCAACACTCAAGTCGGTGATCGGATCCCATACCAAACGTGCACCGGGGAGTTCCTGCCCGGTGGAACCGATGATCTTGTTCGGGATCACCTGAAAGTTCTGAACCTCTGCGAGGTAATCAGGGTCACCCACGGGCGTTGGCACAGGAGGATTTGTCTCATATGCCGTCGGATCAAAGATGCCGTTGCCGACCTCCTGCAAGGTCACAGTGACATCGCGTGTCCCATCAGCACCCAAAGCGCCGAGAGACTTGGTGAGCACCTGAAACGACTTGGTGAAATTGTACCTGTCGGATTGCCAGCTTATCCACTGCCCGACCTTGATCTCCAGAAACTTCGGGTGGATGCAAAGGTTCGCATTTGCCTGATAGCGCGATGCCCGAATGGCGATATCGGCTAGCCTGTCCCCTACCCTGTGATCGACGACCGCGGTGTAGGAGACCTTGGACGCCTTGCGCTCGCCGTCCTGCGCCAACGCGATGGCATCGATACGCGTGGCAAGCGGAACGGTCTCGTAAAAGGCCTCCGGGCTGACATAGGTGCCGGCGACCGTGTTGACCAATTCCGAGGTCGGGCGATAGAGCGACAGCGAGAACGGCTTGCTGAAATTGATATCGTCATCCGTGAACGTGGTGACGACAGCCTGATTTGCCCCGACAATCGGATATTCGCCCGTGACAGCCTCGACCCACGAACCGGCACAGCCTTCCCGCAATGGGGTCATATTGCTGTCGTGGGTGACGCCATCGCCAGAGGATGCAATCAGCGCAGCCGTATAGCGCTTGCTGCCGTCAACCATCGGCTCATCGCAGATATTCATCGCGGTGAACCACTCGGAGAGCGGAAGGCTGCTTGCGGCCGCACCACGGCCAACCATCAATTCGGTGCCGTTGTAGATGCCGCGTTCCAGATTATACATCATCACGGCATTGTTGTCGGAATACTCCCATGTATCCTGATTGTTCCACCGGTGTGCACCCGAGCCGCCGACGGTTGTATCCTTACGAGGATCATAAAGAGGCGCGCCGCGAACTTCGAACATCAGCGACGGCGGAGACGTGAGGTTGTCGGCCTCCATCCTCGACGTGACGATGACATAGGATATTCCGGCCCCGCGATGATCGGAAGTCCATCGGCCCGGAGGATTGGCGTTGTCGATCAACTGCTGATCGGCAACCTGATCCATGCGGCCCGTGTAATGGCGGACCCATATTTCAGCACCGTTCTCAATGCCGAGGACCTTGCGGCCCCAAGCCGTGTCCACGCCATCAAGGTTCATCCATTTGCCGTTGTACTGGACGCGGTTGATGCCCAACGTCCGAAAGCTCGAGACGTTAAACACATCCTGCACCATCCGGTTGCCCTTGCCGAAGGCGTTCCGGTAGATGTGATGGCCCATGGTGCCGTATGTGCCCATGCCGACTTCACGGGCGAGATTTTCGCCGTATTGCGTCTCTGTCTTGGATGCTTGGGCGACGGGTTTCTTTGCGAACGCTGCTGTCAGTGCGTATTGCGCCGCCGCAGCCAGGCCGCCCAGCACGATATTGGCAAGGACCGTCCCGCCGAATAGCCACGACGCAGCACTGCCGATCCCGACGACAATAGACACGGGGTCCGCGGCCGCTGGCGAAGCCAGCAGCGCAAAAAGCACAGCAATGATGTATTTCATCAGGTGACCTTGAAAGCCTTATCGACCATCGTGCGGGGAATGAAGCGCAGCCCGTCATCGGCCTTGAGGGCGAAGCCGTATTCGGTGAAATAACCGGCGGTGCTGTCGTAGATGCCGACATCGCCACGCATCGCGATAGCTGGTGGAATGCCCTCGAATAGGCTCCCGAGAACGGATGCCAGATCGGGATAACCGCGCTTCTTGATCAGTCTATATGCGCCGGTCTTGGATTTGTATTTGCCGCGGATATCGGCGGCGTGGTCCGTCCCTGTCATCGCCTCGATCGCGTCGGCGACGGTCAGCAGACAATCGTCCTCACCCCAAACGCAAGGCGTGCGGAGGTGGCGCTCCGTCACTGCGACGAGGCGCTTTTCCCAATCTGGATGTTTCATGTCAGGGTGCCGTTATCTTGAAGTCTTCGCGCTTGATGATCGACGCGTACTCGAAAATCTTATCGCCTGGAGACACGAGCTGCTGATCTTCGTGGGAGGCCGAGCGATAGCCGTCCCGGTGATTTTCGAGCGCCGCCGTCTCGATATTGGCGCTTAGGTAGAATTCACCGTCTTCAAGCTTGTGATCGATCGTGTCGAGACGGCCGCGATACATCGGCTCGACGTGGAGCAAGGCTCGGGTATCCGGATCGAAATAGGCGTCGTAGAGGATGACCGTCTTGCCTTTGTAATCGAGGCTTTCGATCTGGGCGAGAATGTCCGGTGTGATGCCGAAGTCTGTTGCCGTCGGCATTTTCATCGTAATTGGAAGCGCGGCCGTTCCGGTTTGATATCCAGGCTCTTCCACTGAGATTAGCTGGTTCGGGACATAGGTGTGCCCGTTCCATACAAGCTCGCTGGCGCCGTTCCACATGTACCAAGCGCCTGTGCCGAATAAGAAGTCGCCAAGCGAGCGCACGACGACGCGCCCCTCTGTGAGGAGTTCTTGCAGTCGAGGAGGAAAAGCCATTACTGCGGAACCTCGATAAGTTGGAAGCTCACCGTCGGCAAAGGCTCGTCTCCCAACTGGAATGAGCCTGGAACCATCCGCGTGTTCATCTCGGGGTTTTTAAACTTAACTGTCGCGCCCGATGTGATGTAGCTCATGATCGGCGGATCAACCGTCACCGTCATTTGGGTGCTGACTGCCGTTGCTCCGGTGATAACCCTCACAAACTGCCGGTATGCGCCGGACGCGAACGATATCTTGTCATCCGGCATCAGGATAAGTCCGGGAGAGATGTTCTGGATGACCGCCGTTTTGCCATTGGTGACCGGCCCGAGCGTCCCATTGTCATTGGGGATTGGGTTGGTCGGATCATCCCAATAGGCCTGAGGAACGGTTTTATCGATCGGGTTGAATACGACCGTCTCATTGCCCTTTTTCACCTGCGATATGAAGGCCATGACCTGGGCCAGCTGAAAATCATAAAGCGGCTGTGTCTCGACATCGACAGTCCAGAAGCTATCGCCATATTCCACAAAGGCGATTGCCTTTTTGCCGTATCGAGACACGGAAACCTGATCGTTCAGGATTGGCCGGCCACGCTGATAAAGAACGTTCGGCATGCTGACCATTAGACAAACCCTCGCCTGCCGGCCTGCTGGCTATCCCTTTTGAGCCGCATAGCGCCGGTTTTGTCGTAGGATTTGACGACGGACTGAGCTTCCTTCCGCCCCTGTGTCTGCGCGACATCGGTCACATAGGCGTCGAACGTGCCGTTGTTTTTGAACTCAACGCCCACGCTGACTTGAACATTTTGCTGATTGCCATTAGACGGCGCCTGAACGCGTGGAGCCGATCCGACATATCCGCCGCTGGCGTAGCCCTTAGCACGTCGATGCATCCCATCGAGATTGCCGACGCCGATCTTTGCCGTTGCCGCTTTCGAGAAGACGTATTCGCCCTTATGGACAACGCCTGCCGGCTGATAGGTCGAACCGTTCCCCGTATAGCCGCCCGCCGCGTACAGACCGCCGCCAGCAGCGAAACCTTTGGCAAGCTGGCCACTGTTGGCGAATGCTGCGCCGCCGCCAAGAAAACCGCCAAAGAGGCTAGACCAGAATCCGCCGCCGCCAGACGCCGCGTTGTTCACTTGGAATATCGCGTCAATAAGCTGCGTCTGGATCTTCTCGATCACCATATCCAGGGCATTCGTGGCTGCGTTGGCAAACGATTTCCATAAGCCCTCGCCATTCATTAGTCCGCTACGCAGATCGGAGAAAAAGCCACCGGTGGCGTCTTTTGCGAAGTCGAGCGCTTCCTGCGCTTTCAAGGTGGCTGCTTCGGTCGCGGCCATGGTGGCGGCAAGCCCCTTGAGTTGGGCGGTCTGCTTCGGCGTGAGTTCGATCCCCGCGCGCTGGGCCTGATTGAGCAAATCTTGCTCATAGCGGAGCTTTGCCGCGGCTTCTTCCGTGAGCCCAACCGCCATCTGTTCGGCATTCAGCGAAGCTATGCGTCGATTGGCGCCGTCAACGATGTCTTTGTATTTTTCGGAGTCGGTCCTGCCGCCGCGCTTCTTCTTTCCCTTCTCGTCAACGCTTGTCATCCACCCGGCGAGTTCTTTGAGTTTACCCGACGCGAAGGAAGCACCCTCACCTATCGCCGTACCGAACTGGCTAAGGCGATCTTGGCTCATGATGCGGGCTATCTCGGCGGCGTGAGTGGAGTTCTCGGTGGAAAGCCCATCTGTGTAAGGGTTAGTGAGTTCCCTAATTCCCTCAACTTTCCCGATTGGCGCTATCGGAGCTATTCCTAGTGTTCCGGTGGCTTTATTTGCCTTCCCAGTCAGCCAATCAATTGCTTCGGCCGCCTTCTGCATCATCTGGTTGATGCCCTTGATGAACAGATTGGCGGCCCCATAAGCCGCCGCGCCAACTATGGCTGGAAAATTCATCCATAAGAATTTGATGTCGGAATATACAGCCTCGAATGAGTTAACGATGAAGTTTGCGCTGTCTCGAATTATCGCCACAACATCAACGCCGATTGCCGACTTGATTTCATCCCGGAGGAGGTACGCTGCCGTTCCAACCGCTGCGATGCCCGTGATGAGCAGACCGACGGGACCCAGAGCAGCCAGCCAAGCCGCGGTGAATGATGCCGCCATCGCAAGAGCAGCCACACTGATGCGCGCCAGAAGGGCAATGATGTTGATCATTCCAACAACGATTGACGGCGCATAGATCAGCGCCAGCGCTCCCGCTGCGGCTGTTGCGTAAGGCGCGATCACTTCAAGACCATCGGCAATGCCTACGAGCGCAGCCGATCCGGCCTTTGCCCAATCGACCATCTGGATTCCGGCAGCAACCAACGTCGTCAAACCGATGGCGATGAACGTCACGGGAGAGAGCATCGCTGCAAACGATGCAGCCAAGGTTTTGGCAAATCCATCGGTCGATGTCATCGCGACCTGGGCTATTTGCAAACCCTGCTGCATGCCGATCAAACCGGCGCTCATGCCGCCTGCTGCTGTCGTGAAGATATCGAAGCCTTGGGCGGCAAGATTGGCCGTGTTGTGCGTCTTGACAAGTCCCCGAGTGTTCTGGTTCGCCGCCTGACTGTGGGCGCGCAGTGCGCCGGCCGCCCGGTTAGCCGCGGACGCTTCTGCATTCAGTGCATTTGCCGACGCATTGGCCGCGTTCGCCGCCATCTTACCCGAATTACTCGCTGTCGGACCGAGCGATTCCGTAGCAGCTTCCGCGCGCTTGGCGGCCGTCGTCAGTTTGTCGAGCGACTTTGACGCCTGATCTACGCCAGATGCTTTCGCTTCGATACCTAGGGTTGCGATGTCGGTCATGTGCTTTACCTACATTCAAACGTGCTGTAGCGTCCCGCCGATCTGAAATCGGGGGATGAACAGTGCGTGTTTTATGGATTTTAATCGCTGTGGCGGCGGCCACATCTGCAGCGTCCGCTCAAACCAAAACCTATGATCCTGAAACAGCTACCCCGAGGGAACGGGCCACTGTTGAATCTGCATTTCTCCTAGTCACAGCCAAGGAATGCTCAATCCAGAGGGATGACGATACCTTGGTTCAAAAGGCCATCAACGTTGCTAAACCCAGGCTCATGGGCGAGGGATACACCGAAGGAGAAGCGGAAGAGTTTGTTGCGCAGGCAATAGCCGATAAGCCGGGAGATAAACCCGAGCTACTTGGGCCTGTTTCCTGCGCTTTGTATGATGGCGCTATGAAAAAAGGCGCCCCTTAGGGCGCCCTTTCCACTTCGCCAGCCGTGCCAGTCCCCAACTTGACCAGCCTCGCCTCAACATGCGTTGCCTGCCTCAACAAGACCTCCTTGCCATGCCATTGCAAGCGTTGCCCCACCGCTCGTTACCTTGCCATGCCTGCCTCAACACACCTTGCCAAGCCTTGCCTAGCCTGACCAAAACTTGCCGCGCCAGCCATTCCCCGCGTCGCCCCGCCTGAACTAGCCCTACCGTGCCACGCCTGCCATATCCGCCATCTTAGCGCCCGAGGTTGATTTTGAGAACTCTCGGCATAACTCGATGCATCAGTGCGCTGATTTTGACGATGCCGGAAGATGCTTTTCAACTTCATCAATGACCTCGAATAAGTCACTGAATTCCTTCATATCCTTGTACCGCTGCTTCCACTGTTGCAGTTCCCGCCACGCTCTTTGAAGCACAAGCTGCCGCGTCTTTTTCTGGCTCATAGCGTGGGACGCTTCGCGGTAATGCGGTGCCGATGGCTCAGCGATATGAACATAGGCCTTTTGCCGAACCGCGGGTTTGTCGTCGCTGACGTAGATCGCGACAACTGCCCGAATGAGCCCCCTCGCCTGTTGGAGGCGAAATTGATTTGCAGCCTCCGTATCGCTCCACTCGAAAAATGAATGGAGCGGGGAATTGTCGTGTTTGGCATCTGCGAGAACGTCCTCCGGCGTAAGTTCGCCCTTGAACTTCTTTCGGAGCATTTCCAGATGCCCACCAACGAGTTTTGCGTTCCTCTCAGCGCCCGGCTGGAACCGGGCGCCATCGGCGAATTCGAAACCGGCGATCCTCATCATGCAGCCTCCAGCTTCGAAAGGTCACTCTCGCTAGCGACGTGGAACATTCCCGACATGCCGTCTCGCTCAGGGCGCCACTCGCCTACGCCGACGGCGAAGCCCGCAACATTGATGATGTTCAAGATTTGGCTTTCGCTCAAAACATTGGCGTTGTAGCGGACCAATATCTTAGCGTGCCAGTCGGCGAACTCGCCTCGATATCGAAGATCCGCAGTTCCCATTCCGACGCGAACCATATCTTCACGCATAGATGGCTCACCGCCATAGATGCGAACCAGATTGTTACGCGCCTTTGTCCCTTCGAAAGCACCTTGAACGTCAACATCCTCACCCAGGATGTGGAAGGCCTGTCGAGCGGCAATTTTGGTAATTCCGGCAACGGACGTGCAGGCCGTGACCGCCGCTGCCTTGAAGCCGATCGAAGGAAAGCCGTAACCTCCATCCGAAAGGCGATAGAGCGAGCTATCGAAATCCGCCTTCGGATCTTTGGCTTCCTTTGCGCCTTTAGCTTCCTTCATCTGTTTGCCGAGCATTTCGCGCTTGGCCTTTTCGGACCACGCGTGGACGATAAGCGGGCTGTCGCCGACAATCGTCACTTCCATAAGCCTGATATCAAGCTTCGGCAGTTCAATTCCAATTTCCTGCTTCTTTGCAATAGCCATGATCTGGTCTCCTTGAGCGCCCGGCCGACCAAGCCACTAGGCGCAGTGGTTCGCTTCCGCGAAACCGAGGCCCAAGGAGGTCTCGATGTTCGCGCCTAATCCCTTTGGTCAAGGGTATTCAGTTGTTGGTATGGTCAGGCTGCCGCGAGCAGCCGTTCGTTTCTGACTTTTAGGTCCACGACGACAATGCCGAGGACGCAACAGTCAAATTCTTCAATGGTGTAGAACCGATCGGCGTACATCTCGTTGTCGCCGAACAGACGCAATCCCCGTTTTCCGTCCATTGTCGCTTCAACCCTGAAGAAGTCGAAGCCAATGCCATCGCTAACGCAGTAGATGCCTTCGCCGCGATATGTCGAGACAGGGCGCATCAAGGCGTAATCCCGATCACCTTTTAATGTGGGGGTCATCCTGTCGCCGAGGATGGGAACAACACGAAGGTCAGGTGATTGCAGAACGTCTGCCTGGATCGTAGGTGCGAAAAAGTCCATCATGCCACCACAGGCTTTCTGGCCACGCGAAAGCGGCCTTCAATGAAAGGATGGGTGAACAGGAACGCCGTATCAGGCTTACATTCATCTACGAACCGGTCGAACGTCTTCGTGATGTCCTTCTGCCAAAATACGGCATAAAGTGAGCCGTCGGCGTCTCCATGGTCGTTGCGGACCATTCCGGCAGGCTTTGGCGCGTAAGGCGACTGGCGCATGACCTCATCAATTACATTCGCCGAGAGCCCGTATAACCGGCCAATCCGAGAACGGATGTGCGTTATACCTTCCGCGTTTGATGGCCTTTGCCTCAATACGGTCTGCGCGATCTCAACCCTTTCCACCTGCTGCTCAAGCCTGCTGATGGCCTTGGCCTGTTGCGTCTGTGTACGCTCGGCGTTGGCGATCATCTGGAAGGCGCTGGCAAATGCTTCAGCCGTGGTGGGAATTGCGGTCCCGAGTTTTAGCTGCTGCTCACATTCAATGAAGTGCTGACGCACCTCCTTGCCCTTTGGCGTGCGTTCGACCATGCCAAGCTCTTTACCCATATCGAGGGTGATGTAATATTCCTTCCGCGAGCCCCCGCTTACTAAATTTTCAGTAAGCGACACATAGTCCTGATTTTCAACGAAACCGAACTCGCGAATGCGATTATTGATCCAGTCGTTGAAACGGGTGTGCACCTTAAGGAAGGCATGCAACTCACGTGCATTAACCGTCTGCACGAGTTGTCCGCCGATTTGGCCTTTTCCAACTGCCGGGAATGGATTATTGATATCTGTATTCATCTCGGTACCTCTTTTACCGGGTTGAAGGGAAGGACCGCTGGTCAGAGCGGTTTTTCAGTGAAACGATGGCGGGACTGGCTTCAAAGACCGTACGTCCCGCCATCGTTCTCCGGGTTAGCTGTCTTCTCCTGCGACTGCTTCCAGACCCTTTCTAAGCAGAGTTCGTATCGTCTCTGCTCTGCTCGGCATTCCTGCCGGCACGCCCCACGCATCCAAAGCCTCGACTTCTTCCGCTGGGAGGTGGAACACGATCCGCTCCATCGGGCGGTTGTGCTTTTGTGCTGCTTGGTACGGCGTAGTCATTGCAACCTCCTGTGACATTGCAATGTTAATCTGGCTGACAATTGCAATCGTGTCAAGCGCATGTCAATTGGAATGTGCATTTATCTGGGGATTGCGATGGTACAGGAAAAAGAAGCCACTCTTCGGCGCGTTTACGTGCTGCCGCAAGAGCTTGTTGATAGGATCGTCGCCTTTCAAAATGAGAAGGGTTACGGATCAGAGGTAGAAGCGGTTCGAAAGCTGCTAGATGAGGCGCTTAAAAGCCGAGACACCTACGAAACCATCATAAAGAGATTTCTCTCACGCCTGGAAGCGCTGCGGATGCCTGCCGAGGTAGCGAGGGACGTGCTTGTGGGTCACCCGCTCATTACAGAACTTAAGTTTGAGCGAGATTCTATTACGTTTCGAATGACCAATGGATATAACATCAGCATTCAGACCGACGGGACCGTAAGCATTGAGGACGAGTACAACACAATTCCATGGCCGCCATACTCGGCAGACAAGAAGTCCGCCAAGGATCTGGATGACGAAATCCCATTCTAGCGCGAGCCGCAACTCCGACAAATGACCGCCGTCAACGCTCGCCGACATGATCGTTAAGCGGCTGATGGCTCGGGGCGGCATCAAGGGCGAAAAATAATCCTCACGCAACCATATATTCTTCTAAGTCGCCCTCGAAGGTATCGTAAGAGGATGCCTGCCCTTCATCGGCGGCTTTAGGGGCCTTGAGGTTTACGATGGACCTGGCTGTCATCCCATTTGCTTCATGCTCGATAATCACCGTCTCGACTCGTTCGCCGAAATAGTCCAGCATCGCCTGCAACTCAGGGTCTATTCCAATTTCGCGGGGGCGAGTTTTGATTTCTGTTTCGGACATTCTGAAAATCCTTGATCAGGTTCCAATTTGGAGAACGGTGAAAGAGCTTCCCAGGCGTATGGATGCGCTGGAAGCCGAAAACCGGGAGTTGCGCTCCCGGATCGATATCTTGATGGGAGCGCCAAAGACGGCGCCGGGTGCTATCTGCCCCGCGTGTGGTGAACCAGCCGTTCGGCGTAAGTCATCCGTTCCGTCGAAAGGGCCATTCGGTAGCTTGGGTGCCAAGGATGAGGTTTGGCAATGCGACGTTTGTGGCGATAAAGAGGATCGGCTTGTAACCCCATGAGCCTCATCGTTGCCGCGACTGGCTAACAATTCGCAGCTACCTCAAGAAATGAAAAAGCGCCCCGTAGGGCGCTCTGATTGGTGGGAAGAGCCGCTCAAGCTGCGGCCAGTATCCGATCATTGCGGCATGTAATCTATAGTTTACAATTCCCTTGACGCTCGGCATGGTGTGAACTATAAATTACACATGATCGAAGTCCGCCAAACCACCACATTCGTTAAATGGCTCAGCGAGCTTCGTGACCACAACGCGCGCGCTCGGATCGTCACGCGCATCCGTCGCATGGAGCTTGGCAATCCGGGTGACGTAAAAGCCGTTGGTGAAGGCGTAAGCGAAATGCGGATCACCTACGGCCCAGGTTATCGGGTGTACTTTGTCACGGCAGGAAAGGCCGTTGTCATCCTGTTGTGCGCCGGCGACAAATCCTCGCAGAGCCGTGACATTGCGCTTGCGAAGCAGATGGCAAAGGAGATTTGAAATGCCCCTTGAAACAACTCGTTTCGACGTACTCGACCACCTCAAGACCCCGGAAGAGCGCGCTGCCTATCTTGAGGCTGCCTTTGAAGATGGCGATGCATCCCTGATTGCCAATGCCCTCGGCGACGTTGCCCGCTCCGTTGGAATGACAGCTGTCGCCAAGGAGGCCGGCGTCACCCGCGAGGCCCTTTACAAGGCGCTCAGTGAGAAAGGTGACCCGCGGCTTTCTACCCTGCTCGGCGTCGTTAAGGCACTCGGCATTCATCTGAATGTGACACCGAAAAACGAAGCGGCTTAGCCTCTCGACTCTCGCCTTTTGATTTGCTTATCTGCCCCTGTTTCAACCTATGGGGGCTATTATGTCAGAACCAACACCGTTCGCTCATTTTCAGTTTGCGCGGACCGTCCCGAATTATGAAGCAATCAGCGCAATTATGGGGACTGCGCTTCGCCAGACCATTGAAACAATGGCGCTAGATCACGGAAATGCTCCAGGACCCTGGTTAGATGATCTTGAGAGAAAGCTAATCACCGAGGCTAAGGGGACTATCACCCAAGGAATTTCCATCGACGCCGAGGCTGAGAGTCTCGGGATAGGTATCCGAGTCCTTCAGGGTATTATAGGCGCTACTCGCTCCGGGCTCGCCCGAAAAGAGTAGGATGTGCGCAGTTTCGCCATCCTCAACAAAGAGGTTCGCACCGCATTTTCTTACTTTCATTTTGATAACCTCACCTCAAATCTGGCGACCGTCATATAGATGGCTCCGTCCTTAATCACGAATGGCGCCTCAACGGGCGCCTTTCTCTTTTTGGTCATGTTCATTCCTTTCCGGTTTCAGTCGCATGCTCTTCGGCAACAGCACTGATGTAAGCGGCATCCATCGCCCGGATGATTCCGACTTCCTCCCGGCGTACTATGGTGCCCGTAAGAGCCGCCCAATTAGCAATGTCAGTGACAGAGATCGGGTTAGGTCCGTTGAACCCAATGGATCGGGATGAACTCAAGTCCCAAAACCAATCCCAGAGATGGCCGTGATCTTCTTGGATCTCGATATCCGGGTTTAGATCGTCCCGACCGAAGCGAATGTTGCGCTCTCGCCGGGTTTCCCCGTTTTTGTCCTCGAATTCATATCTGACGTGATGAGCTATCGCCCTGGATAGCGCATCCTCTATGTCGTAAAAAAAGCGGCTTCGTCTCCCAGCGCCGTATCGATCTGCTTGGCAATCCACGTCACCGACAGAAGTTTCCCGACGTTGGGCTTGTTCAGCGGTGGGTTCTTCAGTTCGCCAAGCGCCAGGCCTTCCGCCCAAGTCCAGCCGACGATAGCCGCCGCCAAGATTTCGATGGTGTTGTCTTCGATCTTCTCGGCCGTGACCGTGCTGCGACCGCTGCGAAACGCCTTGTTCTTGATCTGGCGCTCCACGAGCTTTACCCGGTCATCCTCGAGACTGACGCATTGCACCGAAAGCCCGATAGGCTCTCCGGTCGCGGGGTGCTTGATATCGACCGACAGAGTGCCGGGCTGAATTGATAGAATGTCCATGTCTCAGTCCTCAAATTGTCGCGGGATCAACGACGACTTCCTTCTGGACAAGGCCCAGCGTGAAAATCTCAAGGTCGAAATCTTCGTTTCGACCGTTCGGGCGCGTCGGGCCGGTGATAAGCCCGCGGTTATAGACAATGGTATTGGTCATCAGCGCCGTCGGTGCGTCAGCCTTTTCGAGCTTGAACGGATAGTAGTAGCGAGTTGCCGCAATCGTACGCATCGCCATCTGACCGGGATCTGCAGCAACACGAGCCACCTCAATGGCCGGATCGCCTGCATTAGAGATTCCCTTTGACTTCTGGCTTACATCGGTATCGAGCGTGTCATAGGTCAGGACGTTCGTATTGAGGCCCGTTTCACCGACGGACCCGACGTTTTTCACCTCAACCCATGTCAGGGCTTCAAATTCAGCCTGCGTGAGATCGGTAGGCTGTGGAGTGACGCAGCAATAGAATTTGCTGCCGGCGTTTGAGTTTGCCATGATTGTCTCCTGCTAGTTGAAGGATTGATACAAGATCGTGACCGGGACATTGATCCGGTCAGGTTCGGTCATCGGGGCACCTACAGAGGGTTTCTGGTAAATCTTCACCTTGACGCCTGAACCATAGAGGGCGGTTCCCTTGGCGAAGTGTGCAGCAACCAAACCCGCTGTATCTGTTGGCCTGACCACGCCGACATTGACCGGATAGATCGCCAATACCTGTAGAATGCCCCTGTGAAGGGCGTCGTCATCGTCGGCCAATCCGATGTTGCCGGTTCGGTTCGGAATGAAATCAGCCTTGATATACGCACCGTCTGGAGGCGTGAACGAAACGCCAGGATATGTAACCGGCAGAACCGGGTTCAGAACCAATCCGGCCAGATGAGCGAACAGCATATCGGCAATTGAGGCTTCTACCGTCTCGGCCATCGTGGTAATCCTTCCGGCAATGGCCGATAAATTGAATGATGAGCAAGCCTACGACCGGTTACATTCCGCCCTTCTCGCCATCGGCAAGGAAGAAGGTGAAACCGTTCGTGGCGATACGAGTTTGAAGGCTGCGCGGCGCGCGCTGACGCTTCTGCAAATGGGCTTGCTTAAGGCTATGGATGACGACAGCGATAAGAATGTCGCTATTAAAGACCCAGACGGCCCTTAAGCTCCTTGGCCTTCCTATCCACTATTTCTGACCAGTTCTGCGCGGCAAGCCGAACGAATGCATCCGCCGGCTGTCCATTTGTGCCGTATTCCCGGTAGCCGGCATAGGCGGCGGTATATCCGAAATAAAGCGTGTCGTTGATGTCGGCGCCAGTTATCACCGCCTCTATTGAATCCTCAACGTAGGGGATGGATTTCGGCTCAGTTCCAGCCGGTGGACGTGCCGATGGATTGATCGATGGCATTGCAGCCGTTGAAGCCATTAAAGATGCTCTCATGAAGCCCGTATGGACGCGCATTCTGCCGCCCGCATCCTTCGGTGTTTGCATTTCGGCAACGACCTCTTGCACCGATTCCTTAAACACGGACTCCACTGCACCTGGTATCTTCTCGGCAAAGGCTGCAACCTGAGCGCTGAATGAAAGCTTTGCCATCACGCCGCCCTATAGTTTCGGACAACGGAAGCGAAATAATCGACGCGATATTCGATATGGCAACGGCAGCCGACGATTTCGCTCGTTGGCGCTTTCGGATCGCCTGGATATCTCAATCGAGCGCCTGAAACGCTCAGGAATGTCTCATCAAATCCGACAGATTTGCCATTGAGCACACGGTGGGTATGTCGCACGCGACTATCGCCGGCCGATCGCCATATCTTTTGCACGTCTTGTTCGGCAACTTTCCCGGCATCTATCTGCTGGCGCATGGCGTTCTCTCTTGCCGTTCCGAGTGCGGCCATGGTCTCCGTTCGCGCCAGCATCTCGCCGCGGAGTTCAAGCAATCGATCGGAATAGCGACCGGCGATCCGGTTCACCATATCTGCGGGCAACGGAGCCTCTTCGGCAATCGCCTTGAGAATTGACCGGTCAAACCGCTTATCCCTGCGTTGGCGTGTCAGGTAGTTGCGTAGGAGCGCGCTATCACCAGAAAGCAACTCCGCACGCGCCGAGGCGACGAAACGCTCCTGTGGGCTCGTCAGGCCGATTATGCCACCTTCACGCCTGCCTGAAGTTCTATTTATGCGCCCGATAACATCAAGAGCCGTGGAGCGAGGGTTGCGACCTTCCGATAGACCGGTTTCCAGAGCGGCGCGGATTGCAATGCGTTGATCTTCGATAATCCGCGTCACCAACTGCGCGGAGTGATCCCGTAAGAATGCTTCACCGGCAAAGTTGCGAACGCCGAAGCGGAAAACCACCCGGTTTCCCTCGGGGTCTTTCAACTGCGGCAGGTTTTCAACCAGGCTGATGCCGCCGTTGTTATAGGCTTCAGTGAAAGCCAGTTCCAAAGCCGAGAATGCCTCGGGCTCAAGATGCATTGCTTCGACTGCGCCGGCTACATCCCCGCGCTCCAATCGCTCCACCACAATGCGAAGGGTAATAGCGGATTTGATCGCGTCCACGCCCTGAAAGAACGCTTCCGCAAGAACTCGGTCGTATTTGTCGAGCAGCTGATCGAAGATGCTCCGATTGCTCGCCATTAGCTAACCTTCTCAGGATTGAAAGGGTGCGTGCGCATTCATCTCTCCATACGAAAAAGGCGGCCCACATGGACCGCCTTCGCATACCTCAGAGCTGAGGATCAGTTGTAACGGCGAAATACCGCCCGTGGGTACCAATATCCATCGCGGTGGCGACGATAGCCGCGGCGCTGGTTGCGGTAGCCACGGTGGCCATTCCAGTACCCGCGACGATCACGACGGGTCTCATAGCGATGATCGCGACGATCATGGCGCCCCCAATGCTTCTTTCTCACGCTCCGATGTCCATAGCGGCGCTTTTCGCTATGCTGAACCTGGACAACGTTCGAAGCAGCAGTGACCTGAACCGAGGCCGGCGCCGCTGATGCCGCGCCAAGCGAAGTCAGCCCCATGAAGACCGACATAATTCCTGCAACAAATAGAGAAACGAACCTCTTCATAGTCAACTCCTTTTAACGATCCGCCGAGTGGTGCGCCTTTGATTGTTAACGGAGCATGAACAGAACCTTTTCAGCGGCGAACCTGGGCCTCGTAGAAAACGACCAACCCCGCCGGATTAAGCGGCTTCACTTTCACGATGGTATGGGACGCGCCACCGATCACGATCTTGTCGGTTGTCGTCGGCTCGATCGCCAAGCCTTTCGAGGACATATAGATTTTCTTATCGGTGGCCTTGATCAGCGTTCCGTCAATATCCTTGTCGTCATAAACAAGCACCGCCAGCGTGCAGGGATATGTCTCCGTTGTCGGATCGGTCGGGTTCCACGGATCGCCGCCGGCCTGAACATCCCGGACGATCTGCCCATTCTGACCGAACTTCTTGAGCAGACGATCTGCGGTGGCCTGTGATTTTGGATAGTTGAACTTGCTCATACCCGGTACGCCTGCCCAACCAGTGAATTCCCGCCGCTGTTGCCCAGGAGGCACCCGATCAGATCGCGAACGATAAGCAGGACCGGCCGCGCGGCATCTTCTGACGTGTTGGAATTGAGATACTCCACCTCGAGCGGCCCGACCTTCTCACGCTTTACCTGTTCGGAGGCGACGAAATCCGGCGTCATAATTCCCGGCGTGATCAACTCGCGCAGTGCAATTTCGGCGGTCGCGTACCTGATTTCCTTCGGCACCTCATCAAAGGCCACGCCCCATCCTTCGCAATCGACAACATCGACGCGAGGCCATGCCAATGCCTGGGGACGACCGTTCCGCTTGTATCCTTGCCACTGGTAGGAGTTCGACAGGACCGACGTTGCACGGATAATCGCGGCTTCCTTGTCCGCAACATCGCCGGTCCATTCCGTATTGCCACGCTCCAGATGATAAGCATCGATCTCCGCAACACCCCAGAAGGCGTTCGCGTCGGTAGATCCTGAACCGGTTTCAACGATGAATGGCATTCGTCATCCTTTCGGCGTCAGCATCGCCTTGGCGGCGGCCATTTGGGCATCGAACCATGCTTGTTCTTCCGGCGTGTCTAGATCGATGCCCCAAACCGACATGGTTCCGTCCTTGTGGAGCGTGACGAGCACGGCGAGCGTATCCGGATCGGCCTTCAACAGAACGCGCCTGATGGCTGCCTCTGATGAATTGAGATCAGTTACCTTGATGTCGCGGGCCTCGACATCCGCCACGACTGCCGGCACGTCAGGCACGTTCTTGCGCCACTCGCCCGAAATTGAAGTTGAGAGATTGCCGCATTGAGCACATTCAAGTTCGTAATCAGCGCGCACGAAATGCGTCAAGCAACCGCAATTGCAGCGCCAAACCACCCGGTCGGTGTCCTTTGCGGGAAATGATACAACGTTGCTCATGTGGCCTTCAGGGCGTCGATAACGCTCTTGATGGCTGCTGTTGCTGCCGCCAAATCTGCGTAATCAGTAACGGGAGAAACAAGGGCATCGATCGCCGTTCGCTGTGCGGCGCTTAACCGAGCGTCAAGCAACGCCTTTCGAACCGCCTCATCGTCCGTAGATGCATCCGCCGATGGGAGCACAGGCACGCTTGAGAACGTTTTGACGCCGGCAATTGTCTGATCGCCAGTAAGCTTGACATTTGCCGTGTCTAGATCATCGGCATATTTCTTCGTGGCAATCGATTGGTCGGCATCCGGCGTATAGCCAGCGGCAGCCGATATTTGACCATCAGCGCTATTGAGGGTCAGACTAGCGATGCCGGACGCCGCGCCACCATTGAAGGTAATGGCAGAAACTACCGTTCCATCCGTTTCATTCAGGAACCCAAGCGAAGCTGCTGACGCACTCCACTGGAATACGGCGCGCTGATTGCCGGCCGTTAACGTGGCATCGGAGAGGATAAGCTGACTTGTGCCGTCACCAGAGACTGCCCATACGCCGCTATTCGTCGGAATAGTGGGGAATTCAGAGCCCCCCGTGATGCCCATGTAGCCGCCGCCCATGAATGGCGTTGCGAACACGGACAGACCATCTTGCACAGACAGACCGGTAGTGCCGCCCGTAATGATATGGACGGGATGGCTCGATACGGTGCCGACAGAAAGATCGGCTCCCGATGTCGGATCAAACTTGGTTGCAACGGCTCCCGCTTCAACCGTAATCGCGCCAGCCACCGCAAGAGGGGCTTCAGGATCAGATACACCAATACCGACATTCCCGATCGGGTCGATGACCAGCATTTCATTGCCATTCACCAATACCGTGACGCCCTGCTCATTGGTCGTTCCGAGCACAAGGGCCGATGCCGGAGCTTGGCCGCCAACCTGAACGGAACTTTCCGCAAGCGCGCCCTGCGCCGCTGTGGCGAAGTCGTCGGTGTCAGCCTCAGCCGCGGTGCCGAAGTCAGGCTTATCCTGAATGTCATCCCATGGAATTTGTCCGATCTCACCCTCAGTCGCGAAATCAGCCCGTGCAATCTCGTATGAGATGGAACCTGCGCGGCAAATGATATTGTATCGCGTCAAGGCGGCATATGGGCCGATGATGACAGGCGAACCCGCTGCAACAGCCGTGATCCCCTGCACCTCTTGACCGGGAGTGTCGCCGAGGCGAACAACCGATCCAACGCCTTCGCTCGATGTGATCAAGGTCAGCGTGTCATAGGCCGGCAGCGTCTGTGTCTGGCTATTACCAGCGGATAAGGTTGTCATATCGGCTACTCCGATTTCGCCTGGAGTTCGTTGAACTGCTCAATGAGCTTGTCACGGCCTGTGCGATGATGCGGCGCGGCTCCGCTGGCCTTGGTGATGATGTCTCGGAGTTGATCGTCGGAAAAAGCCTCACCGTCAACGAAATCGGAAGTCGATGCGGGTACACTAACCGGTGCGGCTTCCTCGAAAAGCTCATGGCGCTTCGGGTCGAAGTCGGCCTTGTTGATGATGACGTATTCACCCTGATCCTTAGACCATGGCTTCACGTGAATGGTTTCATTGCGCATTGAGAGCTCCAATGATTTGAGAGGGAGGAACCGGGGCCGAAGCCCCGGCCATTGGTCTGATCAGCCCAGCAGAGCGCACATATGTTCCGGCTTGATGGCTTTGACGCCCCAGGCCAGCGACACCTCGTATTGCATCTGCCGGTACTGCGGATACATCGCGACTTCGAAGGTGAGGCCTGACTCCGGGTCGGTGACCAGTGTGCGGTCACGGGCAATGTCCCCCTGCTCGGGGAGAGCCGGGGCACGGGTCGCCAGTGCGATTGCCGAACGAGCAAAGCCAAGGCTGCGAGCAGAGCCGGCAGCGATGGTGATCGCGGTAGCGGCCGCAGGGATGGCCTGGCGAAGGCCGGGAGCAGCCAACGTGATCGTGCCGCCGGCGGAGACATCGGTATCGCCGGAAGCAACGAGGTACTGATTAGTGTCGCCCGCAAACGTGACCACATCGCCCTCGACAATCGTACCGGTGCCGGCAGCTGCGAGAGTAATTACGGTCGCGCCCGCAGCGTAACCGGTGGCATCCGTGGTGGCAGTCGCACCCGTGCCGGGAACCGAAGTCTTGACCTGACCGGATTCACGGATCGCGAAGCCGTGCACATCGAGCAGCACGCCGCGGCGCAGAAGCGACGTATCAGCCGCTTCATTTGCCTTGGAGAGTTGGGTCAACGTCCGCATGTTGGCGCCGGCAGACGTGTCAATGACCATCTGAAGGTCACTCATCGGAGCGCCGTTGTCCGACAGGATCTTGCGAACCTGAGCGGTGTCGGCAAGGTTCGTGGCGAACGGCGGCGTACCGGGCGTGCCATAGGCTCGGGACGCATAGACGTTGAGAGCGGCCAGATCGGCTTCAACCTCGTTGCACAGCGTGCGCATGGCCTGAGCGAACTGATCGCGCAGGATGATGTTGTAGCTGGCGCCGTTGTTGTCGAGAGCGAGTTTCTGCTCACCATTCCAGCGGACTGGTACGCGCCGGGCCTTGGTGATGGTCATCTGGACGTTGCCGATGGTCTGGTCGCCGTCGTCGGGCGGCGTGACACCGGGGGTAACGTCGGTTGCGGTGGATGCCGGTGCGACCGGTGACATGACCGTCTGGCCAACGGCGGCGCGAGCGAAAGTCATATCCGAGGAAACGGCAGGGATGAACCCGACCAGTTCGCGGGAAATGACATCGAGTGCATTGTAGAGGGTCGGGAAAAGACCCGTAATCGAATTTGCCATTGTGATTGCCCTTTCGTGGCATGAAGTGGCGATGTTTTGGGGTTGGTTGGGCTATCCAGCCCGGCACACCGCCACCTATCCGGGTCGCGGCAAATAGTTCGGGTTCACTCGGTTACGGTGAAACCCTCTTTCATCTTCGCAGCGCGGCTCGACGGATCGAGGCCTTCGAACTCGCCGCGGCTGATTGTCTTTGGTCCGCCACCCTGACCGTTGCCGGGTTTCGCGCCCCCGCCTGCATTGCCCGTCCCCTTCAGGATGGCATCACGGTGGGCGTAGCCGTCGATGATGGTTTCAAGCGCTTCATCGAACTCGGCAATCTCGCCGGGTTTGGTGCGGGAATAAATCTTGTTGCCGGCCGCGTCATAGGCGACGGTCTTGCCGTCCTCGACCTTGAAGCGCTGCCCGAATTGCGCCTGAAGCAGGTCAGCCGGGATCGCCACCTTGTCGGAAATGAACTTTGACCGGGAGAACGCGCCGCCGATCTTCTCGCCGTAGAGGTCATCACGAAGCTTGTCCCGCTCGCCCTGAAGCGTCTGGATCTGTTCGCCGCTGGCCTTGGCCGCCTGGGCGACCTGCTCTTCTGCGGCTTTCTTGGCTGCGGCCTTGATTTCCTCAACCTTGCCGGCGGTCACGAGATCACCGTCTTTCAGGTTCTTGACGGTTTCGAGCGCCTTACGGGCGGCCTCGCCGTCTTCAATGCCTTCGAATGCCCTGAGTTTGGTTTCTGCGGCTTCTTTGGCTTCCCGGTGGGTCTTGGCCTCACCATTCAGCCGGGAGATCGTGGCGACGGTCGTTGCGGCGTCGAATGCCACCTCTTTACCGTCTTCGTGAACATAAACAGGTTTATCGTCCTGCACTTCGGCGTAGGACTTTCCTTCAATCGTGATGATCTTGAGCTTCATCGTCTTCTTCCCGGCCATCCGGCCTACGTTATGGGCTATCCAGCCCGTCCACCCCTCAGCATCCGCGTCAGGGCATGAAAAAAGCCCGCTAATGCGGGCCAGTGAAATTCAGTGCAGAGGTATGCGTTGCCCCGGTTCTGGCGCGTGTATCGCCTCGTCTTCAATCCGGTTCATGTATCTAAAGCTGGCCATGCGGGCTTCCATCGCGGCATCAGGCGCGGCATCGTCAAAAGCTTGGAGGATGCGATATCGGTCATGATGAGTTCGGTTTGCTTCTGCGAGCATGTCCTCGAGCATTCGCTTGAGCATCGAAGATTGTGGAAGGCTGCGGCACATTTGCCGTGCAGCTGCACCGGGGCTTACACCGTCATGATATTCGGCGCGGGCTAAAGCATCCACACCTTGACGTAGGCGGCTGGCCTCGCGGGCAGCATCGTCTTTCTCGTTCCACGCTCGCTGGATCATGTCGCGATACCACATGGGCCTCTGCTGACTGAAATTGAGGTGAACCCCGAGCATCCAAGCGCCAAACTGCCATCCGTAATTGTTGGTAGATGCGCTTGCCCCGGCGAAGCCAACGTTGAAGGCGAATGCCACGAAAGGGTTCTTCATGCCGGGATAATGGTGGCTGGGCGTCATGTAGAGGCGCGGTCGAGAACCCACGCTACCGAGCGATAAGCCGATCAGCCATCGCCATGTGAGGCTGTGCGGTGAATGATATGAGGCAATGTTCCAAGAGCGCTTCCCGCTGGTGCGTTTGAACGCTGCAAATCCAGGCACGGCAGCCGCCAGCAAAAAGAGAGAAGGTACAATCACCGGAGAGATGAAAAGAGCGACCGCCAGTAGCGGAAGGCACAGCAAGGCGTACACGACGCTGATGAAGCGCATGAGATATTCCCTTCTATTGGATGAGTTTAGGCAGCTTGCGTCAGGGCCGGATCGTCGGGATCATCGATCGGAGGCGTGGCGGATGCGGTGATATCTTCATCGCCGTCCGCGCCCGGCACCTCTTCAAGGATCTTGTCCATGTCCTCTTCGTCGTCATATTCGGGCGAGAGGATATTGCGGCGCTTGGCTTCCGCGACGGCCGCGCTTCGGGAGATCAAGCCCTCTTTCTTCATGTCGAGGACGACTTTCATGCCTTCAACATTGTCCGTCTCGACATCGAAATCGGTATGAACCGTGACTTCGGCTTCGATTTCCTCTTTCAGCCAAAGGGCGGTAAGGCGCAGCGCGTTCTCAAGCGCATCTTTGAGGTTCAGCGCCCATGCCTGGATTGCTGAATTGCCCTTCTGAGCCGCGAATGCAGTCGTGACCACTGTGAGATTGCCAGTCTGAGCCGTTAGGGGCTGGCGGCCAAGCTCGCGAAGCTGCTGCCCTGTCTCCTTCACGTCTTCGGCGAGGAACTTCAGCGATTGCGCCGATGGCTCGATGAATTTCCATTCACCGTGCTGACCTTCACCATTTGCTGGGGCATAGAGAACCGACTTTGGGCCGACGGGAACCGGTCTGGGCGCCCCATCGTCTCCGGTATCCGGCGTCACGCCATTGCCGGCCAGCATGGGGAAGCACGTCAACTCCTTGGCGTACTTCAGCCCTGATTCCTGCTGGTAGTGCTCGATCTGGAGATCGGCGGCACCCTGAAGCGGCGGAACGATCCGCCATGAATTGCCAATCCTGCGTCCAGTAACGAACGGGACCATCGGGATTTCTTTGATGGTGATCGGGCCTTCGCCGACCGATACCCATTCATCCTTGCCGTTCGCGCCCTTCCGCTTCTCCATGACTTGCCACGTTGCATCAGCCGCGGAGATCACTTCGCCCTTTTCGTCGCGCGTCAGTTCCCGGTTAAGGATCCGAACGCGTTGGATGGTCTTTTCGCCATAACCGTCGCGCTCTGTCGTATCTTCCTTGATGCGGATGTGTACGAAGGTTTCGACGCCGCCGATTGTTTCGGAATAGGCTGCCCGAACGTTCTGCGCCGGCACCCTCACCCAATACGGGCGGACCCCCAACGCTTGCTCCTGAGCGATTGTCGCGTTGACCGGAACATTCTTGGTGTAATCGACCAATATCCAATCAATGGCATTCGCTATCCCGTGAAAGAAGCAGTTGGCCGAAAAGATGTGGAGATGATCCCCGCTGCCGGTGATGTTCTCGGCAAGCTTCTTTATCCGATCCGTCGCTTTGGCTCCCAGCGCCACCTCTTTCGAAAAAGGCTTGGCGGCCAGGTTCTCAACGATATCTCGGAAGATGTTCGTGAACTTGCTGTTAAGGCGCCTGAAATCATAATCAGGATCGCTCTCATGGATGAACTTCGGCAGATATTGCGTGGCCTTACGCATCGCATCGGCGCCAGCCAGGATCGTTGACACCTTGGTCCAGTACGGAGCCATGGCATCATAATCGCTGCTCGTCGCATCGGGTTGCTTATCGGTCATTTGCGGGTTCCATAGGTTCCGAATAGGGCGGTGCTCGTCCGGCCGGCTTTCAACAGCCGACCAAATGCGCCCGATGATGCATCGACCTGATCCTTGAACGAGCCGCCAGGGAACAGGCAAAGCTCATCGAGATAATCCTCGTTCCAATCACCGGCGATGAGATAGACATTCCCGGCCTCACATTGGCTCGAGAACGGTTCGGCACGAGTGACTTTGTCACCCGTTTCCGGCTCGGCCCTCACCTTCCAGCCCGCAAGCATGGCAATCATGTCTTGAGCCTGGACCTTACCGGCCTGCCCCGGATCTTGTGGAAGGCTGATTTCAATATCCTTGCCGTCCACTTCCGCGGTGCCCTTGATCAGCGTTCGGACCTTGTTGCCTTCGTCCTGTGTCTTGACGACGTGGCCGACGACGAACGATCCATCCGGCTGCCGGCCGATCTTCACGCCTGCCGTGCGCGCTGCCGTGGCCTTCTTGGTGGCGGCCAAATCCCAATGCCTGACCCAAACCGTTCCCGTTGCTGCCTGACGGATTATCTTTCCGTTGAACCAATCCCGCTTGAACAGTCCGCCTTCACGAGGAACCGGCCGCTGTTGGTATTGGCCGGCGACGGCGTAAGGTGTGAGCGCTTTCTGATCGCGTTCAAGAACCGCCGGAGGGAAACGCTCAGGAAAAAGCAATTCTCCGTCTGCAGAGCGGGGGTCGGTAAAGCCGAGGGCCGTCTTGCAATGGCGCTCAGTCTCGTACTTCATCGGCAGCATGAGATGCTGATAGCCAAGCCCAAGCTTTATGATCTGCCCGGACACGTCATCTTCGTGCAACCGCTGCATGATCACGACGATTGCAGACTTCTCCGGGTCATTCACACGAGACGGCACCGATTCCCGAAAGATGCGTGTTGTCCTCTGTCGCTCTGCCGGGCTTTCCGCCGTTTCCGTCGAGTGAGGATCATCAATGATAACCCTGTCTCCGCGTCCGCCCGTCATTGACTGGAACGGCACCCCTTCACGGAACCCCGTCTTGTCATTGGCGAACGATGCCTCACCCAGCCGGGTTAGCTTCACTTCAGGCCAAAGGCTTTGATACCACTCCGAGTTGACCAGATCGCGCATGCGCCGGCTGTCGCGCTTCACGTACGTCTCTGAATACGAAGCCGATAGGAACCTCATACCGGGTAGGCTCATCGGCCCCCACTCCCACGCTGGCCACAAGACAGACACCAGCAGAGATTTCATAGTACCCGGCGGCACGTTGATTAAGAGCCGGTTAGACAGCCCCATCGCAAGGAATGTACCCTTGGTGATCGCCTCCAGATGGGCGCAGATCGCATCAATGTGCCAGCCGTGGATATATGGCTGTGTCGGCTCTAGGACGTGCCATGCTTCGCGGACAAATCCGGATAGCGATTGGCATCTGGCGCGAATACGCTCTGCATCTTTGGCAATCCTTTCCCGTTCTGCGCTAGCCTGCCGGCGTGCCTTTTCCGCTCGTATCGCCCTCATCATCGCCGCCGGATCCACCGGCAAGCGGACCGAAGAGACTTTCGAGGCGTTCAAGGTCATCAGCACTCACGTTGGAAAGGTCGATTGTCTGGATCGGTCCGCCCTTGGGCCCGGAATGCTGAACAGACGCCAGCTTGGCATGCATGTATGGAGCCGCATCCTTGGCGACCGAAGCCGCGGCGTCCCAATCCTTCTTATCGGCATGCTCCCGCATTGCCTTCAGCATGACCTCCAGCGGCGTCATTCCTTCCGCGCTAGCCTGGTCCGCAATTGCACGCGTTCGCTTTGTAGCGGCTCCTGGCTTGCGCCCTGCACCTATTCTCTTGCCACCGCGCGCCATGATTGATTACCTATGATTCTTTTCAACTTGGGAGGCCCTAATGGCGAATGAAACTGAGAAGCGCCCATTGCCGAAAGATTCGATCGAGCAAAAGACTTTCGACGTATCCAGACTTGCCGATGCATTCAAACGGCCTAACGACGCCCCAGCGAACTCCGATACCCCCGAACCTACCCCACCGGCGAAAGAAAAATGATCGCGTGGTCTTGTACCGTCACCGCACTCGATGCGCGATACGGACCGGGAACGTGCCCCTCCGGCAGATTTCGCGCGCCCGAGCTTGAGTCGTCCGTGGTGGCGCTCGTTGAGAAACTGACCGGATTTTCGGATTATCGCGAAGCTGCCCGCCAGCGGCGGTCACACGAGACAGACACTGTGGCCGAAGCAAGGATAAGCGCCGAGATCACAGGTCTTGTGCGAAAGCTCGTAGAGCGCGTGGACGTGCGCCTAGATAGAATTGATGTCTCCCTAGCCTCAGGTGCGGTGCTGCCGCTGCCCATGGTTGGTCGTGTTGCGGAGACCAAGCGCACCGCCGGTTGGTGGCGTGCGCCGAAGGTCGCCGAATTGGTATTTTCAAAGCTGCCGGACTCAGAAATCGCCAAGCAGTTGGGGGTGGCTGTCGGATCGGTAAGCCGCATCCGATGGACAATCCGCAATGAGCCTTAAAAAGCCAGAGACCGGCGACCGATGCTCTGGCTTGGGTGGCGTGAGTTGTTGCGCCTTTTGCAACAACTGAAGGCACTGTGCATTTTATGCATATTGCTCAGGAACGGACCGTAATCGGGCCGCATAACGGCTGGATGTCTACGCGGGATTTTCCCATCCTTTTAACCGATTGGACAAGGCCCTTGCTCGCAATAGCTGCCTGTCCCGACTTGCGCTGTCGCCGTCCTGATTTCTTCCGCCGATCGCAGGCGGGATGAGCCGTATTGCCCATCCCGCCCAACGTACTTTTCGCTCGGGGGTTTATCTCGTGAGGCATTGCCTCGAATTGGTGCCAGGCTACCCTCCCGGCTTGGCCGCTGGCGCTGGTTGCGTATCCAGCGCTGTCAAAGGTCGGGGCGCAGCGGCTTCCCCTGGTATTTCTATGCCGACTGATGCGCGTAGACAAAAACAAGCGCGCCAACGGTGGCGATTACGATCCCGCCCAACATGTAAGCAATGCCTTTTAGGTCTTCCCTAGGCGTTACGTCTTTAGGCGATTCCACAAATGCAATTGTTGCGATGACCGCCCCGGAAACCATAAGACACACACCCAAGATCGCCAGAGCAATGCTCATGCTGCCTGCTGCCGCTTCTTCTCACGCTGGCGCCGTCTCATCTCATTGCGCTTTTGCGCCCATGAAAAGTCATGCTTCTGTTCGGCAATGAAGGATGAAAACGCATCGTCTGCGGCCCAATTATTTAGGCCCTCTCTGCGGCCCGCGTCTTCCTCGACTGTATCCAAAATATCGCTGATTTCATGGTCACATGGCAACAGGGTCGAACAGTCGGTTTTGCTATTCTGGATATCGCTGCGGGCCAACGCGGTTGAAATCTTGGCAAGGGCGCGATCTTTCCGGCGTCGACCGGTCTCCGGGTGGATGCCTTCGACCTGGAAGCACCAGCGCCGAAAAGCCTTTCCTCCGACCTTAGCTCGAGCCCACGCAAGGAGAGCGCGGCGCTCGCCATGATCATCGACCTTTATAAGCATGTCATAGAGGCCTTCCAGTTGGGACAGTTCCTCGGAGGTGGGCATGAGGCCAAGTCGCTCCCAGAACGCCTTGCGTTCCTCCGCCAATGGATCTTCGCCAACTTCAAGCCAGTCGCCTTGGATCAATCGCCCCTTCTTGACGACGCGCATCAATGGGGACTTGCCCCATCCGTTCTTGTCGACGTGATCATGCACATAGGGAAGTTGCTGAGCACGCAGCGGGGCTGGCCCGACATGTTCGTGGCTGGCGCGCTCGACCTCGGCCGCTCTGATGAAGCGCTCTGCGATTTCGCCGATGTTCATGGGCACCCCCTCTCACGCAGGCCAAATGCCTCTTCTGGCGTCCAGCCCAAATCGAATAGCCTGCTCCGTGCAGTCAGTCGCTTCACTCCAAACTTGCGGCAAGCGTCAGACAAACAAAGCCTCTCGCCCCCGATCTCGACAAAGACGTTGTTGCTCTTATTGCGACGCTGCTCGGCATCGGTCGCCCAACGAACGTTTCCGGGCTCATAATTGCCGCGACAATCAGGCCAACGGTCGATAGTGTGGAAGAGTGATGGCTTAGGCCCAACATCGGAAAAGAAGGCTTCAAATGAGTTTCGCCACCGATCACAAACTGTAATGCCGCGAGCGCCGTAGCGAAGGAAACTCTTGTCATTCGGATTGGTGCAGCGCGTAAGCATGCCGGCCCAGCATCTATATTCCGGCGACTTCCGCATACCGTGGGTTTTGGAGCGATCCGAAGATATCTTTCTCCGCGCGCAACCGCATGATGTCGTGTTGCTGCGCCCTAAATTGGCCGCGAACACAACTTTCTCGTTGCCGCAATCGCACTGGCAAAGCCAACGGGTAGCGCCCTTTTCTGAATTCTCAGACCTTTGCATCACTTCAAGGTGCCCAAATCGCTTTCCTGTCAGATCGATAAAGTTGCCGGGACCGCTTGAACGGCGTATTGAACTTTCAGGCATGCCGATGCTCCAGTCATCATTCGTAGTTAGGATCGGCAGCGGCGCGAGAGCACCTTTCCGATCCATCATAACCGTACTGCTATCTGACTGATATGTCACGCCATTCTCCTTCTATCGTCGAGCAGATCGGGCTGATCAGCAAACGGCCCGAACCGTCTGTATAGGCGTTCGTAGACCATGCCTCCTAACGCGCCACGCTGCTTTACGAAGCCTCGCAAATCTTGGGTGATGAACTGCAATTCACCGACGGGGATAGCATCCCATGTCGCCAGCCAATCGCTGGCTCGTTCTTCGATTATGCGACGTCCGACCCTGACCATATCCGAGGTCATCCAAAACCCGACTTCATCGAGGCAGATGCGGTTGTTGGCGGTTTCCGCCAATGTGCTCATGACCAGCCGCGCATGATCAATGCCCCATCGCTCGATGATGAGGCGCAAGGTCTCCACAGCCCTTGTCTCGCCAACGCTCGGATAGCGGTGACGATCTACAATCCGGATTTCGAATTCGTCGCATAGGTCTTGAACGCGTGGATCGATCATAGCCCCATCGCCCTTTCGATCGCCTGTCTCTTGCAAGCCGTCCATGCCTTACTGCAAAGCCTATCGAGCCTCACTGCCCCAAGGCGCTCCGGTGAGCCGCCTTTGTATGCCCAGAATGGATTGCTGCCGAACAGTTTGCGATAACGCCTGTCGAGCCGTGTGCGGCGTCTCTTGAGTGTTTTGGATACCGGCGGCCAATGCACGGCACATATCCACTCGCTAAAGCCTTCCCGGTTATGCCGGGTGCGCTTGCAAAATGGCACACAGCAATGAATTCGATCTGTCATTCATCACCTCGCGGTGGTGTGAACCGCGCCTTCAATGCACCGAATTGAGGTTCCCGGTCTGGGCCGATGCATTCATCCGGCCCTTCCACCAGTTCCGTGCGTTCGCGGTCTGGGGGCCATATCTTCGGCTCGCCAAAGTTGGTGCGGTAGACAACCGGCGTCCATTGGCCGTTGTCTTCGCGTTCGTAGCAGAAGTACATCGGGGTCATGCTGCTGCCTCCGCCGCGCAATGAAGGCCGCACTCGACATCGTATTCTTCATCATCGAGAAGAAGGCCTGGAACGTAGGGTTGCGTCGTGACTTCACGCTCCAGATCGGCGTATGAATATTCCGTAACGAACCGCTTACCTGCTGGCGTCGCCCTTTTGCTCTTCATCGTGATGGAGGCTTCACGATCTTTCCACCAATCTGCAATGCCTGGGTTATCTCGCATCAGCCTCTTGAGCGCTCCGCGAGATTTCAGCATGCAAAGGTCGCAATTCCCCTCATAGTCGCGCAATCCAAGATCAAATCCTTGAGGCAACGGTGCGGTGAGATTTATCGGGTCTGCGTTTTTCCCCAGCCAAAAGGACATCACATCGCGCTTGGTAGCTTTCGCCTTTGCGGACGCCAACGGCATGACAGATAGCCACCGTTCTTTTTTGGCCTCATTGCTGGCAAGCTGCTTGAGTACTCGGTGCCCTTCATCGTACCGAAGCCCAATAACGTTCTTCCAATGCATCCAGCCCAAGGATAGGCAATATTTCTTCATCGGGCGCACTTTCAGTTCGCTGGTGCAAAATCGAGTGACCGCGTTTGGCAGGTAACCCTTTTTGTCTATCAGCGCCCGAAATGGTTCACCGTTTCGCGAAGCACTGTTGAAGCCGACCAGTTCGAATCCAACTTCATCGGCGCGGTATTCCAGCCAATGAATTTTGACATTCCATCGGCTACCGCATTCGTGGACGAACCGGAGCGTTTCCTCGCGTTCCTTGCCTGTATTGGCAAAGGCGACGATCACGTCGTCCGGCAGCTTTCCGTCATGGGCGCGTAGGATCTCGTGCAGCATGTAAGCCGAGGTGCGACCGCCGGAGAACGAAATCAGCGCTGGGCCGGTGATGAGGTAAGGATTGCTCATGCCTTCGCCCTCCGCCGCTCGACATGCGTTGTACGGCTGGCGCCTTTCTGCCGAATGAGGCTTGGGAACAATGCATCTGCCGCCGAAGTTGCCGCGGAAATCGTCACGCCGTCGCGGCGCATAGGCGAATTGAAGTAGGCGAGCAGGTTTTTGGTGACGGACTCCCAGGCCTCGCACTTTGTCGGGAATACGATGGGATTGCCGCCCGGGCCGAGCAATGGCGCCGGACGAGCTTCATGGGCAAACCTGAGCATGGCGCGGTAGCCCATTGGGGTTTCGATGATGTAGCCAGAAAACTTGTTCAAATCAAAAGCCCTCCGGCAATAGCGATTCCTGCCGTCCGACGAACGCCGGCCCGAAACTGGTTGTCTCGCCATGCCATTCGACTTCACGGCGCTGGGGGAACGTATGCTCTCTCGACAATGCCAAGATAATTTCCGCTTTCTTCTCGTGTTCCTGCATTCTGGTTTCCCAAAGCAAATAGTCGTCGCCGCCTTCCTCGGGCTCCAGTCCAGCGATGATTGGCCGCGCATTAAATGGGATAAGGACGTGATCAGCATCGCGTTCGACCGCGCCCATCAGATCGGTGTATTTTGGCCGGTTGTACGCCGCGGCCCTCAATTGAGCCTCGAATGATTTCCTCGCAGTTCCATATGAATTTTGAACGAAAGTGTTCTTCTTCAACTGGACAAGGGAAATGCCTGGAACGCCAAGGTCTTCATAGATTTCTTTCAACCCTTGGGTTGCCTTTGCCGAGAGTGCTGCCTCTTCCCTTCGCGCATCATCTCTGCCCCATGCCATGAGCCCGACGTGATCTATGACCATAGCCGCGAGGCCACGTTCCATCTTGATTTCACGACCGACCTGATGGATTTGTTCCAACGTAAGGCGGCGCTTTTCGATCAAGATGGGAAGATTTTCTACCTCATCCTTGACCTGTAGGAGCTTTTCCCATTCGGCTTGTGATATCCGGCCTTCCTTTTGCCTCCAGACCGGAATGCCTGTTCGTCTGGATATCTCTCGCATAGCCAACTGCTTCACGGACATTTCGCCGGAGTATATCCAGACCGTTCCATGAGCGGCCAAGCCAACCGAGCATTGCAGCGCCAATGCGGTTTTGCCCTGCTTTGTGCCTCCGCCGATGATGATCTGCTGCCCAGACTCCCACGGTCCTGTAAGCTGATCGACTGAAGCGATGCCCGTCGAGATGCCGGAAGGCTTCTTGAATTTGTATGCATCATCGATCGACTGGACGGCGGTTCCAACGGCATCGGCCATGGTAACGGCTTTCACGCCTTCGCTGATCTCATTGGAGATCGTGACGAGATGCCCGGTGTGCTCTGCTATGAGCTTGGACGGCGACATATCCGCCGGCATCGTCCGTGACAGCGTATCGAGGTCCTGAGACAGCGAAACAAGCTGACAGCGCGCCCATATCTCCAGAATGGCGCGCCCATAGTCATAGACGCTGAATGAGCCGACGGCCTCCGTCGCAAGGCGAGCCATGTATTGCGCTATCGATAGATCACTATCGCCGATTTGCTGAGATGCCGGAAGATACTGCTTGATGGTTATCGGGTTGACCGCCCGGCCCTCGGCAATCATCGTCCCGGCCATCTCATAAACCAGCGAATGGAGCGGTTCGCTGAAATGTTGGGGTTTCAGGAACCCGGCAACACGCCAGTATGCGGCGTTGTCAAGTAGAATTTGGCCTAAAAGCGCCTGTTCTGCCTCGACGGCATCGGGAAGAGATGGGCGAATATCGGGTGCGTGGGCGCTCATGCGGCGAACTCCCATTGAATATGATCAACGGCTTCGATCCGTTCGCCAAGCCAGCGCATGACATTTGTAGACATCGAGTTGCCGTATGCTTTGTATTGCGGGCCGTCTGGGCATTGTTCTGCAGGTTTGCCGCGCCAAGGAATTTTGCAATGATTGTCCGGGAATCCTTGAAGTCTGGCACATTCAACGGGCGTCAAACGGCGCACGGCCCATTGCGTTTGGATCGCCTGAACTTCGGATCGCGCTTCTATCGTGTAGGCGATACCCTCTTGAACGCCAACGCCATCGGGGCCGCTAGCTGGATTTTCACGAAGCGCGCCTGCTTGAATGGCGATGGCAGGCGCGTGAGCTCCAGACGCCAGCGGATGGCACGGATCACCTTCCTTGGGATTACTCCGATTTGCGTTGCTGGTGATCTGTGTCGTATCAAAAGCTATGGCGACCTGGCCCCCAGCGTTAGGATGGCTTTCACCGTGCCCCATTGCACGAAGTGTGGGCGATACCCCGACGCTAGCATCAGCGCCGTGATCTTTAGATGAGAAGGCCACCGGGTCTAGAATGTAATCACCGCCCTGGTTGCCTCCAACGGGTCCGCCTGCCATGACTGGCTGCGCGACATCGACTTTCCGGGCCTTGTAATCCTTGCCGCTGTTCTGCGGCATGATTGAACATGCAATGGGAACGATCGGCGTGCCGCGGCCAGTTCCGTCCTCACTGGCGTCGAAGCCTTCGGGCCGAAGGCTATGCGAGACATAGGTATCCATGTCTGCGGCGTGACTATCGTTCTCTTTGCCCAATAAAGTATGCGCAACCAAACTATCGCAGGTATCGACATCTGTCCCGTAAGGGCGGTCACCTCCAGTCTGATTGCCGCCGGCGCGCATCGTTGGAGCCACATGGGCTACGAAGTTCTCTGTCTCCCAATCTAGGCGTTGAGCATAGCCCGCTGTGTCACAGCGGGCTGCTTCATCGACATGCACGGCATTCAACCCACCTCCAAGTTCGAAGTCGCCACTGCCTCGAGCGCCTGTGCTAACTGACGGGGCATCTCTTTTCCCCGGTTCATGGCGCGGCGCAGGATTCCCCGACAAGCCTTCGCGCTCAAATAGAACCGCTGCGGCACGTCTCCAGTCGCCTCCAGAATGTCCGACAACGAACACACGCCTTCGTCTTTGGGGAAGTGCACGGGAAGCGCCGTCCACTCTGACATATTGAGTGTCAAGCACGCGCCATGAGAGGCCGTATGCGCCGCTGTAGCCTTCGACAATGCCCGAAGACTTCCATCCTCCTGCCGGGACTTCGACGCGCCGCCCTGAGAGCAATCCCAGAAGGCTTGCAAAGCTTCGTCCTCCATCGTGCGAAAGGACACCGAAGACGTTCTCCCAGACCAGCCATCGGGGCCGATATCGGCGAGCAATCGCAGCATAGGTGAGCATGAGGTCGCCACGAGGGTCATCCAGTCCTTTTCGGAGGCCCGCGATTGAATAGGTTTGGCATGGGGTGCCTCCGACAAGAAGGTCAATTGCATGGTCTGGCCACTCCTCGAATTGCGTCATGTCGCCGTGATTGGGAACGCCATTGGCCCGTTCTGGAAGACTTTTCACGGCTTTGATCGCCGCGGCCCGCGCCTTCCTGTCCTTCGGCTGCAATCCGGGCTGTTCTGGATCGGGCATGAATTGCGGGCGCCCACTCGAATAGTGCTCATGGAGGACAGCGGACGGGAACGGCTCAATCTCCGAATAAAAAGCCGCCTGCCAACCGAGCGGTTCCCACGCGGCGGATGCAGCTTCAATCCCTGAGCAGACGGAACCGAACCTCATGCTGCCCTCCCCGACTTCATCATCCGAAATTCTTGAGAACCTGCGGCGGCTTGGTTTTCCATCCAGCGAAATTTTTCACAGGATTTGCCAGCAAAGGCGATCCAACAGGCTTCAGCCATATCGTCATTGGTAGCAGTGATACGAACCTGAGCGCATTGGGCTCGCGCATGCCGCTTCCAGTCTGGTCTAGTCCAGCCGGCTCGCTTGCCAAATCCGTAAGAGTGTTTCCGCCATTTGCTGTCTGTCATCGTTTCGAATGGAATGCCGTAAGCGCCAAGGATTGCGCAAAGTGCGGCGGCCATCTGGTTTGTGGAGAGCGTCCCTTGCAGACCGGGACCACTGCCGCCTTGCTCATCACCCTCTTGAGCCGGCATCTCGTCACCCATGAACTTGACGGTATTTTTGTCATCCTGCTTGTCACCGCCGTACGGACGCCGAGGAGCTTGTTCGATAACGGCAAAATCAGGCTTGCCATGCTCTTTAATGAGTTTGGCGAGCGCCTTGCCTAGCTGCCCGGCATTCCCCTCGAACTCACCCTTGACGGCGCTGATCTTTAGCACCCCGGACTTGATTGCCGAGAGGTTTACCGATGTGTCGTAGAAGGCCCATCCTGTCTTCTGTGAAGGGTCCAGCCCTAGGATTACCGGCATTCTTCCGCCCTCCCCATGCTGTACAAATTTGCACCATCTTCGCTCATGCAGATCTTCAGGCCATGCGGCGCGAGCGCTCGATTGGCGCGGATCAACGAGCAATGAAACTGGACGTATGCCCCGTGCTTGTACTTCTTCGGGTCATCAAACCCGGCGCAATGCATGATGCGGTCCCGGTCGATCCATTTGCCCTTATGCTGGTTCATGAAGCCGACTAGCGCCCGGTCGAGCGGGTTTTCGAGCGATTGGGTGATTGATTTGGCTTGCTGGCGCGGCGTCATTCGGCTGCCTCCGTCGTGAAGATGTCTTCTTGAACGGGAGGTGCAATTCGCTCGCCAAACTTCGCCAGGGCAAGATTTCGAACCGCTTGCCTGTAGTAGCTCGCTTTTAGTTCAACCCCGATGCCGCGCCGACCTTTCGTCACGGCGGAATAGACTTCAGATCCAACGCCCATGAACGGGGTTAGAACCGTCTCGCCGGGAAGGCTCCGCATCTGGATGACGCGGTCGATCACATCCAACTGCAGGGGATGAACGTGCTTTTCGTCGTCTTCGTCTTTTGCCTCGCGAAAGGGCAGCACATGCCCCATGCGTATGTCATCCCAGATGGAGGATGCATATCGGCGCCAGATCCAGTGAGAGAACTTGTTGAGCTTCTGGTCGCCTTCGAAGCCCCTTATTCGGCGAACCTCGACCGGCATCTTGGAATCGTCCCCGGCGTATTCCAGAAAGCCTACAGGATGGGCGACGGGAACCGGGTTTTCACCGGCCTTGCGAAAAATAAGCACGTAGTCGGCCGAGGCCACTCCGCACCGTATGCTGTCATCGACGGCGGTCTTGTGCGCAAGGTTCTTCTGCATGGTGCGATTGCGCACCCATAGAGGTTCTTTCCAGATGGCGTGACGGGCGACGAAGTGCATTCCCATCCGCTGGTGCAACCGGATGATGTCTCCCGGAAAATCAATGTATGCGTCCGACCCCGTATTGCCCGTCGGAACGTCCATGCAATGCACGGCAGAGCATCGGCCGGGAAGCGTGACGCGTGCAATCTCACGCACCACAAATTCGTAATGCTGAAAGAACTGATCGTAATCCATGCAGTTAGATAGATCGCGCTCGTCGCTGGAATAATTGTAGAGCCCACCGAACGGTGGTGAGTAAACCGACAGATGCACGGGTACATCCGGAAGGCCCTGCATCACGTCGACGCAATCGCCGTGATATATGGCGTATTCGTCAGTGATGACTTGATCAATCACGCGGCCCATGCCGGAACCTCCATCGTTTTGGCGAAATGCTTGGCCGTGTTGACCGCCATTGCGCTGTTCATCTCGGAAATCAGGTTTGCGAACATGACCTCGGCGGCATCAGCCTTCCGGCGCAGGTTTTCCATGATCCTGCGTTCGCCTTCAGTCATCACGATATCGACGTGGACTGGATTGGTTTGGCCATATCGCCAACAGCGGCGGACGGCCTGGTAATACTGCTCGAAAGAGTGGGACGGGAAATAGATGACGTGGGCACAGTGCTGGAAGTTCAAACCAAGCGCGCCTATTTTCGGCTTCGTCACAAGAACACGGATATTTCCGTCGATGAAGTCCATGAAGCGGCGCTCTTTGACCTCATCGCTATGCGATCCTGACACCTGCAACGCGCCAGGAATAATGCGCTCGAGCAAATCAGCTTCTTCATTGAACTGGCACCAGATGATTGCCGGCTTCCCATGGTTCGCAAGTGCCGCTGCGCGCTCGCACCTCTCGCGGATAGTGCGCTTCTTTTCGTCTCGCTGCTCCGGGAGTGTTGCAGCAGGAAGGCTAAACAGCATGCCGTTTGGCAGGCTTTCGGCCTCAACCAGATGTGAATTCTCGATGAGAGGCGGCAGTTTGAATGCGCCGTCATCAAATCCTAGATCCGACGGCTTGCGCATCGCGCGCGCCCATGAGCAAACCCAACGCCAGAACGGCTGCTCTGCATGGCCCTTGAACCGCCATTTCGGAGCCTCGCCGTACATTCTTCGCGTAGAACTGTTGTTCTGATCGTTCTTGAAGAACCGATTGAGCATGTCCATGTGGCCCATGTATCCAAGGGCCTCGGAGGATGTGCCGAGCTCGATATAGTCGTTTGGTGCAGCGGTCGCCGTCGCCAATAGGCGGTATGGAACCTTCCGCATAAAATTGGTGATCTCGGCTTTCCGCGCGCCGTCAAATGATTTGAGGATTGAGCTCTCGTCACAAACCACACCGGCAAAATCGGACGGGTCGAAGTGTACAAGGCGCTCGTAGTTCGTAACGACAAGCTTGCTTGGAATGCTGCCGTCGGACGAACGGGCAGCCTCGATGCCGAACTTTTCCGCTTCTCGAATGGTTTGGCCTGCGACCGCCAGCGGCGTCAAGACGAGCACAGGTCGGTTGGTGTGCTCGATTACGTTTTGTGACCACGTAAGGAGCTGAACTGTTTTGCCGAGGCCGCAATCTTCAAAAATCGCCGCCCGGCCCTTTGAGACGGCATATTCAACCATCGAACGTTGGAAATCGAATAGCTGCCCAGGCATAAAGGTAGGATCAAACCCGCGATCCGCACCGTCATGGGTCTTGCGCTCAAGGAAGGCTTGATACCCATCCATCGCCTTACCCCCGCATCCAGTTGAAAACTGGCGTCACGAGAAGCAGAACAACGGCGAGATAAACCAGCAGAACGGTTATCGTGTTGATTATCCGGGTCGGGCCGTCGATCATCGCGCGCCCTCCGCAACAAGCCTGCTGATGGTATGGGCCGAACAGCCGAAGCCGTTTGCGATGCTCTCGTACGACTGGCCGCGTGACCGCATCTCCTTGATCGCGTCGAGATCGTAAACACGCCGGGGCGCGCCGGTCTGCTTCACGCCCATTTTCTTCAGCGCGTGCAAGATCGTGGTGTGATCCCGGTTGAACCGTTTGCCAATCTCGGGAAGCGTCATGTTCGGTCTGGCTGCCCGAACCGCTGCAATAGCTTCGAAGCGAACGTTGATCAGCTTCCGCGACCGGGAAAGTCCGATGATGTCGTCATAGGTAAAGCCGTGCTGGTGAGCCACGCGGGCGATGATGGCTGGAATGGTATCGAGCGGCGTGGACACGCCCCACCGCATCTTTGAGCGCATCACCGCCTCACGCTGGGCTTTCTCGCGTAGAGCCTTGGGCGATGGTTTGATTTCGACGGGCTCGGGAAGAAGCTTGACCGCTTCCGCCTCGATGCGCTGCCGCTCGCGCATCTGTTGTTCGCGGATTGCCTGCTGATAGCGCGGGCTTGATTCCGTGTGGCGATATGAGACGGCGAACATTAATCGTCCTCCCCGTCTGGGAAGTTCGGCCCATCATCGCCACCGAACGGGACGGACTTGATCAGTTCCGCTTTAGTTTCCGCATCTTCCTGCTTCTGCTTGATGCCGGCGAACAGCGCGCCTTGGCCCTCATTCCAACCCTTGGCGAACGCCTGCCCTTCCGGTGATGCTTCGTTGTACGGATTGGCGAGCGTATCGCCGCGAAGGCCTGCTTCTTCACCGTCATTGAAGGCGCGCTCTGCAGCCGATGCACGGTCGAGGAAGATATCGAGTTGGGTGTTGACCGGAACGCCCGCAAACCGCATCGCCTGCAGATCGGCATCGCGCCGCGCTTTGAGTTCGGCAAGTCCTTCCGGCGTCTGCGCTTGTTCATAGGCCTTGATCTGGTCGAGCCCGTATTTGCCGAGATCGGCCTTGATGGCTTTGCCGACCTGTTTCACCTTGGCGTCGGCGGCCTTCTTGGCCTCCATGGCCGCAAGCCAATCCTTGCGGTTGATGAAAAAGAGAACCTTGCGGTCCTTCTCGCTCATGTCAGAGCCGCCGCTGTTGTGGCCTTCGCCGGGGGTCTCGTCCGTCTTCTTTGCTGCCTTAGCCATTCCTATTTATCCTTCTCCGTTGCCGGCGGCGCTCAGTCGCGAGCTGCCACACTTCCTTCACCAGGCGGCGAAGGGCTTTGATCAACCTCATGGGATTCCTCAATTGCGAGCCGCTTTGCCTCGACGGAGTCGGCGGCATTTTCTATCCACGCGCACAAATGGCCGTAGGTGTTGCGCAGGCTCCGATAGACATCCCCGTTGGGGTGTTTCATCGTCTGCCAGTTCTTCCACAGCCGTTCGGCCTGTGCCGGCGTTACGCCAGCTTTCTTTGCTGCCCTGTCGCGCGCGGCGGTGCGGGTGTCGCCCCAACCGCGCCATTCTTTTGTTGTCGCGGCGTTCAAAAGGTCGAACGCCTCTTTTGCTGCGATACTCGTACTCATTACGCTAACGCCCTGTTTCGGTACGGATTTGCACCGTCTCGGTACACACATGCTCTTTCTCCACGGCTATTGTCGGTGCCGTGGATGGGGCGAACTCGAGCCCCGTGAGAGAGTGGAAGGTCTGAAGATGAAAGCCCCGACGAAACGCATGGAACCTGTATCGTCAGAGCAACTGGAACTTTGGCCTGCGCTGGAATTCGCATCACAGCGGAGGCAATTGATCGGTCGAGCCAAAGGCGTCGGTAAACGCCAGCGGCACGACAATCAGAACGACCCCTTCGAGATGGCGCGGGGCTTTGTGCCTCCGCCGCACGGCTCGAAATGGTAAAATGGGTGACGCGCGCCAGTCCGCCGGATACGGCCTCATTGCCGCCCTGCGGCTCGCTGGCGCTCTCTTGTCTGGATTGGCCTAGTAGATGAACCATCTCTTCGCTGACATGGCCGACGACGGGCGCAAACCCATCGCTTTTTCCGCAGGCTGGCATCCAGACTTGGCGCAGGAAGGGCGTCGTCTCCCTGTTAAGGTGCGGGCCATGCGTATTTGGGAAGCTGATGTGCCGGTCTCTCCCGACTGTCGCGTCCATCATCAGACGTTGCAGCATCCGTTCGCGCGGTGCTCGCCTACTCGCATCTCCCGTCACGCTGTCGGTCGGCTGCCTTGGTAGTGCCGATCCAGTCGCGCCGTTGTCTTCGGATGCCTTCGCACGGAATTGGGTGGCCGATGCGCGGGGGAACGCATCGGCCTTCCTGCCGTCAAGGGGGGCTTGTGGTACGGCAGGAACTGGACGTCCCAACCCGCTATCGTCATGGTGATTTTGCAAGAATCGAAATGACGAAATCAGGAAGGAACGAACTTTGAAATCATATGGGGAAATCAAGCTCATCGAAGCAGAGCGCGATGAACAAGGGAATTCGTGGGTTGTGACCATGCGCGTCACATTCGGCGTAATCGGCTCCCACAGAGCTACGGTGCGGATAAGGATGTCAGAAAGGCACGACGATGCCGACAAGATGTCATTGGCACAGGCCGAAGCCGAAGCGTACCGCATCGTTGTACGGGATTTACTTCTGCTGGCGCGCACGAATGCGGAATGGTTGCCGGAAAAGACGCGAGAAACACTCATCCAAGCATTTCCACCAGCTGATCAACCGAAGACTGACGGCGAATAGCGGCATCCTGAGAGCGCCTATCATAAGCGCCCTGGATAAATCCCGCGACGTACTCGCCAGTGATAAGCGACTGATCGGTGTTGATACCCAATGCTACGCAGAGCATCTTGAACTGTCTCTCCCCGATCAGTTCGGGGAGGCTTTCAAGGGCGTAAACAGGCTTGGTTTCGTGTGGCATTTCAGCCTCCAAAGGAGAAATCGGAATGAAGGAAGTCCAGACTGTCGTCGTCGCCTGGTATCGACCAGAGCAGTATGCTGCTGTCCGTGCGTTCGCCGCAGATGCTGACCGCATGGAGAAGACTTTTCAGGAATGGAAGATTTTCGCGGACGAAGCAGTCAATGCCGCTAAATCCACCGGGAAGGCCGTCATTAAGGTGGATTTCGACCACACCGCCTTCATGCGGTGGGCGAGCACCCATAACGTCCATTCCACACAGCAGACGCGGATTCAGTTCTGCATCGAGATCGCTACACGGAACTAGATGGATATGGGGTTGACGGGACGTGGGAGAAGCGGGAATGGGGTTCATGCCGCCGTCTCCGCATTCGAAACATGCATGGCTACAAGCGTGTCGCTATCAACCGAGAGTTCCCGCGCGGAGGCTTCCGCAATGATTGCCGGCCAATATTTGACCGGTATCGAACCGCGCCGTCTCATTTCGGATGCAGCGGAGTGCTTGACCGAAATGATCCGTGCAACGGCGCCAGTTCCACCAAGGTCTTCGAAGAGGTCTTTGATCGTGTTCATGATCAACATATCAACACTAAACATGTTGTCTTGTCAACATGATTTATGTTGATCATTCTGCAAATGTTGCCGGCATGGAATCGATGGGCGACAGACTGAGGGCTGCACGCATTGCAGCAAAGTATTCATCCGCAACGAAAGCGGCTGAATCTCTTGGTGTTTCAGTGTCCACGTACCGGGCGCATGAGAATGGTCAGAACGAGTTTGGGCCGGAGGAAGCGGATCGGTACGCCCGGAAGTTCGGCACGACAGCCGCGCATCTGTTGACCGGGCAACCGTCGCCAAACCGTCCATCTCTCGTCAAGTCATTCGACCCTGATACGAACGACGGCGAGCGTCACGATACAAACGGCGCAAAGAATGGCTCTGCAAGAGGAGGCGAGCGTACCGGAGGCGCGGATATCCCTGAGATCGACGTTCGCGCCGGCATGGGCGCAGGGGGCCTCGTGGTCGAGCACTCATCTGACAACCCAGATATCCGCTTTGCGCCCGAAGTCATCCGGGACTATTGGCGCCTTCCGTCTTCGACGGTCTCACAGTTGAATGTAGCGGCCGGAAATATTGTTGCTCTGCCGTCATTTGGCGACAGCATGGAACCAACGATCAAGGACGGCGATGCCGTGTTTGTTGATATCTCGCACCGACTGCCGTCGCCGCCTGGGATATTCGCGCTTGCCGACGAGTTCGGCGGCGTGGTGATCAAGCGGCTTGAGGTCGTTTCTCGGCCGAACGCGGAGCATGTCGAAGTTTCGGTAAGTTCGGATAATCCGCGGCACACCACGCGCACGCTATTGCTGGAAGAAATCCATATCATAGGTCGATACATCGGTCGGTTTACACGATGACAAACGCATCGCCGGCAGCCTCATTCAATAAAAAAATAACCATAATTGGAGCCACCTGATGCCGGATTCCGGTTGCGACACAACGTTCATTTGATTTTTCTGATGCAAGATGCATATTAATGGCCATGTCCAAGATAGCAAATAAGGGCCAGTCCCCATTCCACAAGCACCCTCGTCAGCGGCGCGCTGGCTTGGCTGGTGGATTTGTGACTGGGCTAGCTACGCTTATCACTCTGGCCGGACCAAGCAACATATCGACGCCATCCAAGGGTGCGAATCCGACAAATTCTCTTCGGGGGGATTTTTCTCGGATTGGCTCTGACATGCGCGCGGCCATAGTGAAAGAGCGAAAAGGTGAAAAAACCTCCCGTTAAGCGCCCGGCGCCTCCTGCGCAAGGCTCACTAGAAGCGCACCATTCAAATCAGATCGAGGTTAGTGCGATGTGGTCGGGCCCTCTACCGCCGCCACAAATTCTGGAAGAGTTCAACAATGTTGTGCCGAATGGTGCCGAACGCATTATGGCCGCCTGGGAGCGTGAAACCGATCACCGGCACAAAATGGAACGGCGAGAGCTTACGCTGGTCTCAACGGATGCCATTCTTGGGAAGATATGCGCATTTCTTTTTGTGTTGGGTGCCCTAAGTGCCTGTGCATTTGCTGCGAGTGTTGGTGCGGATTGGGTCGCGGCGATAATCGGCGGTGGTGTTATCGGATCTGTTGTCTGGGCGTTCGTAAGGGTCAACCGCCCAAGCAAAAACTAGAACCACAACATCGCCTACGCCGCCGCCAGCAATTGGCAGTTCCTCACCTTGATATCCGCCACGACAATTCCAAGAACGTGGCTTTCGAATTGTTCGATCGATCGGAACTGATCGAGATAAGCCGGGTTATCGCGACTTAGGCGCAACTGACGAGATCCGCCCAAGGTGCTTTCGACGCGGAATAGCTCAATGCCAAATCCGCATTCCAGCACGTAAATCCCCTCCCCGACATATCCCGATACCGGGCGTATCAACGCGTAATCATGATCACCCCTGAAAGTCGGATGCATCGAATCCCCGATTACTGGAACAACTCGGAGTTCTGGCGACTGCAGAACATCGGCTGGAATTGATGGCGCGAAAAAATCCTTCATGCCCGTGCCGCCGACGGATTATTGGCGCGTGTTGCAAAATTGGAAAAACGAATGCTACTATGCCTCAGCATATTGAAACTCCTTCAAGAGTTTTGATTTGTTCAGAAAGGGCGAAGCGGGTTCTCAAGGCCACTGCTTCGCCCTTTTCGTTTATGGACTACTCTCAATTTCGCGCACGCTGCCGCCGCTCCCCGCCGTCCTTCCATCAATTTTGTGAGATCAACCTCTAATTGAGGTGATGCCGAAACGTTACCTATCGTCACTCTTTGTGTCTAGCCGCTAAAGTGTCCATTCTGGACAGTGCACTGCACGCGCGCCTGACTATCCGTTCAAGCTCTAGATAGAACTCCTTGTTCTCTGGGAAGTCCTCTTGGGGCGGACGCCTCACCACGCGCCGGCCAATCTTATCCGCTCGGATGCGCCCGCGAGCCTCAAGGACATTCAAATGTCGGATCACCGATGTTCTTGGCATATTAGCCATTTCTGCTATTTCAGCAGCATTTACGGGCCTCCCCTCATACTCTCCAAGACGAACTGCGAATTGAATGAAGGTCTCTTCGGACGGTCTATTTCGCGCCACGACGAGCCGGCGAAGGTCAAGCAGCATCCGCAAAAGAATACGTTGAGCCTCGCGATCTCGTTCACTTTGCCGGGGCACTCAAAAACCTTCCTCACGGTCTTGGCGCGAGAGAGCGCGCCTGTGGATAACGGGGAAAGATGCCACCACTTTGGGGCAATGTGACGTGATTTCGAAGGCTTAATTTTTCTGCCATAGGCAATTGATGCCGAAGTCTCAGAAACCAGAGCCCGTTAAATTCACTGTTCGGATGTCTCCAGAGCTCCGATTGATCATCGACGAGATGCGCGGTGAAAAAAGCATCAATCAGATCATCAATGAATGGTTGTGGAGCAAGGCCGTAGGCGATGGCGCCGACAGAGTTGCAGATTCACTGCGTCCAGCGCTTGCTTTGATGGATGATGCAGACCGGGAGGAGTTCGTCGCGAGCGCGATTACGGTTGTTGAGGCGCTGACTAGAGCCGGAAGGCGGCAGCGTCGGAAGGGTTAAATCCAGTCTCTGGGCACGGCTCCGCCCTTTCCGCCTTGAGGTATGGGGTTGCCACCTCAAGCCCCTGACCAGGGGAAGGACTTATGTCCCGCGTACTCGTTTATCCCTTCCCCTCACATGTGAGAGGCCGTGCATTGACCCTGCACGTTCCGCTATCGGCTTTTTTCGGCGCCGATACGAAATTTGACGGACGGGAAGTCAACCCGCTGACGAAAAATTCCGCTTTCCACCGTCCCGGGGGATGCCCGGTATCTCAAGGCCGCTGGGTGTAATGGGCTCAACAGAGCCAGCGTATTTTTGTTTCCGGTAGAGCCTGGCAACCGGCAACCGCTATGGAATTCATGCGCCGGGGTGATCGGTGCTGCGGGTCAATTCCAAAAAGACCGCGGCCTCTGCGCTCCTAAAGCGATATGTTGGCGGGAACCTCCGAGCAGACCCAACATGTTGCGATTCTCTGCGCCCGGTGCGATCGTTTCGGTTGCGTTACTATCCTTGTTTTGCTACAACCGCGTTGACTTTAGACCGCATTCGGCCCCGGCAGCATCACCGCTCCGGGGCCTTTCTTTTAGGTCTACTCAACATCCCGCGTCAACATTTATCATGTCGATCAACACAATTCATGTTGACACGAATAATGTTGCATGCCATGTTGGCCCCATACCAAGCGAACACGAAGACGGCCAAGGCCGAACGGATCGCACTAACGGATGGATGGAGAGAGATGATGAAGGCCTACACCGAAGCGCAGATCAACAGTGCGATCGATGCAGAAGTTGCTGCATGGGTGGAATTCTTCGGCGTGGTCGATAGCGATGAGATGTCCTTGGCTGACGCCAAGGAAGGTCGCAGGCGGTTTCACCGCGCCAATCTGCTCCTCGGTCACCTTGGCGAGTTGTCAGAGTATCTCCCCTCCGAGTGAAACCCTCCGGTCAGCGGCGTCCGCGCCGCGTTCCAGATGGTTTTGAACATGGAGCGAACTACGATGATCAGTCTCACGAAAAGAAAAGAAGCAGCGCGGAAGGCGGCGAAAATCGCTCACGCCAAGGAATACGGCGACTGCATCGCCGAAGGCTTGAGCGAGGATGACGCTAACGAGTGCGCCCAGGTGGCGGCGTCCCTCGTCTACGACCGAGTTATCGACGGCGACGAATGAAAGCCCTCCGGTTTCCGCCTCACGGGGCGCATTTCCCGATGGTTTTAACGCGAGGAAATCCAATGACCACATGGCTCAAAGACACCAACGGCAATAAGTGCAGCGTCGAGTATTTCGGCACCGAGGAAGCGGCGCAAAAGGCCCTAGACAGCCTCATTGACTGTAAAAATTGTACCAACTGCTCGGGCTGCTCGGACTGCTCGTACTGCTCGGGCTGCTCGGGCTGCTCGTACTGCTCGGGCTGCTCGGGCTGCTCGGGCTGCTCGTACTGCTCGGGCTGCTCGGGCTGCTCGGACTGCTCGGACTGCTCGGGCTGCTCGGGCTGCTCGGACTGCTCGTACTGCTCGGACTGCTCGGGCTGCTCGGGCTGCTCGTACTGCTCGGGCTGCTCGGACTGCTCGGGCTGCAAGTCCCTCCGCGAGAAGAAAAACGAGACTGGCGATTTTGTACCGCCATCAATCCCGAAGATCGAAAACATCCATGAGCGCATTTTTCAGGCTGCTAGCCAGCCGGACGCGCTGGATATGAATACGCCGCACGTATGCAGCACAACGCATTGCCGCGCCGGATGGGCTGTCCATCTCGCCGGCGAAGCCGGGTATGCGCTTGAGCGCCACTATGGATGGTGCCTCGCCGCGCAATTGATCTATCGCGATAGCGGATACCAGATCAGCCCTGTCCGATTTTACGAAACCAACGACGAAGCCATGGCAGACATGAAGCGTCTGGCCGAGAGTGCGGAGGATGCGGCATGAAAACCTCATTCACAGCCTGCCTCACAATGCCAGACGGGCGCACCTGGACCGAGATCAATTGCGAAGTCTCGACCTCGTTGGATTGGAATAACGGAGAGCCGGTCCTGTCGATCGATGATGTTCGGGTTGACGTCTCCAAGCCTCGCGAACCGAGCCAATACGTCTCGCTGTTCTGCGACACGGCATCGCCTCTCATGGCCCTTATGGGTCACGAGATTTGCCAGTTGTCCGAGGCCGATGACGGCTTGCTGACGAAAACGATCGAGCACGAAGGGCACTATCGCTGCCCATCACCGTCCGAAATTTACAGCGCGAATTCCGCAGGGAGGGGCATCTAATGGCCCAGTTTCGCAAAGGCGACATCGTTTCGGTCGAATGCGTTGTCGAAAGTAATTTCGCGGGAAGCGATATGCGGGTTCGCCAGATCGGCGGCTATTCGGATCTTTATGTCAAAACGGATAGCGCCAGGATTGTTCGGCATAACATCGAAGTCGGCGATACCGTCGATCTGCGTGGCGAAATCCTCGACCCGTGCCGCGGTGTGGTTCTCTCGATTTCCAACGATCACCTTTGGGTTGACCTGGGAGGCGGCGACTACGGAACATGGTGGATCGACAAAGTTTCCCGCATCGACCCTGAAGAAATGCAGAACCCTGCTGGTGAAATAATCCAGTCCGACGCAGGGGAAAGCATGGAGGCCGATCCGTTGACCGATACGTCGCCGGTAGGTTCGGTCTCCCCCACTCCGGTGCCGTCCGATGCGTGACCTCCTATCCGACATCACGGCCTTTGCTGCCGTCTCCCTTTTCATTTTCACCTTATCAATCTGCATTGGAGCGTTGTCATGAGCGATAAATCAGAAGAACAGATCGCCAAGGACAAGGAAGCCGTCAAGGCGATGATCGGCGCCAAGTCTGCAATGGAGGCTGCGCAGCGCCGGATTGAGTTGCTGGAAAGCCGCCTGAAGTCAGTTCGCAGCGATTGCGAATATGTCGCCAGGGCCCTCGGCGAAGGTGCGCACTTCCGCATCTATCACGCCAATGATTGGCGCGTTCGTTCGGTCAAGGAAATCTTCAACGACATCGATAACACGATCAAGGCGGTGCTGTGATGAGCGAACAGGAAAAGCATACGCCGACCAATACCTTCTTCCTCCCCCTTCGGATTGGGAAGATGGATTGGGAAGTCGTAATATTGGATCGCGATGACTGCATTGTGGGCAAAGCCAGTGGTCCTGAGGCCCATGCATTTATCAATTCCGCCAATTGCTACGGCGAGTTGCTGGCTGTCATTGAGGAGGCCGCCAAGGAAGCGGACCGCACGTCTGGCCGGATAACCATCGAAACATACGAGAAAATGCTCGCTGTGATCGCCCGAGCGAAGGGGCAGCCATGACCGCGCTCCAGATCAGCATAGCCACGGAACTGGCGTGTATCGCCCGCCTGCCCCGTGAAGATCAACTTGCACGCATCAATCGCCTGATGGGCGAAGAGCCCGACGAACGCGTCAAGGCGGCGCTCAAGGCCGAATACCATCGAATTTTCACGCGGAGGACCGCAGCATGACGCAGCAAACCACATCAACCGACCTGATCATCAAGCTACCGGCCGTAATGACGGCGCAGACATTCACCGATGAGCAGGAATTTGAAAAGCTCTATTCCAGCGTCAAAGAAGCCGTCGGCAAGCATGTGCCGGACGTGTCTTCGGAAACCGGGCGCAAGGCTATTGCCTCCCTTGCTCACAAGGTGGCGCGCACAAAAACGGCTCTGATCGGTCAGGGAAAGAAGCTCACCGAGGATTGGCGCGTAAAGACCAAGCAGGTGAACGCGGCCTGCAACACGATCGAAGATCGCCTTGACGAACTCAAGGCCAGCGTTCGCAAGCCCCTGACCGAATGGGAAGATAAAGAAGGAGAACGCATCGACGGCCACAAGGCCGCACTGCAGGCTCTGATTGACCTCTCAAGGACCGGTTTCGGGCGGCCATCATCGGAACTTCGCGAACTTCTCGCAGGCGCCCAAGCTCAAAAAATGGGTGCAGCCCATTGGGATGAATTCGCGGCACAAGCGTCCGTGGCGCAGCAGGATGCGATCGACACTCTCACCCGATTAGAAGCCGCGAAGAAGGCCGAAGAGGAAGAGCAGCGCCGCCGCGATGCCGACAAGGCGCACCGCAAGCAGGTCAACAACGCAATCGTCGCCGAACTGATCGAATGCTCTGCAATCACACGGGAGCAGGCCGAAAAGATCGCTGTCCATCTGGTCAGCGGTTTGGTCCCGAACGTCACCCTGAAATATTGAACGGAGGCAGTCTGATGAACAAGATCATCGACACCGATGCCATGCAGCCGATTGGCGGGATTGTGAATGGCATCGTCAAGGGATTATCCGGCGAACGCCTTTGGGATGGCAAGCGGATCAGCGAGCCTGGGATCATCGCAAAGCTTCCGATCAATGTCTATCATTCGGATTGCTGTGTCGCTCCCTCCATATCATCCAGCGGATTGCGCGAAATTGCGCCCCCGGAAGGTTGCCCGCTCAAGTTCTGGGATAACAGCTATCTAAACCCAGACCGCGCGCCACAAGTCGAGAAGGATCATTTCTCGCTTGGTCGGGCCGTGCATACCCTCCTGTTAGGCGAGGACGGCTTCAAGGATGACTTCGCGGTTCGACCTGATGAATTCCCCGATTATCGCACCAACGCCGCCAAGGCATGGCGAGCGAAGCAGATTGCGGCGGGGAAAACAGTTCTCAAGAACGATGACCTGATCGCGATCGAGGGAATGGCAAATCGCGTCATCAATGATCGTGACTTCATCGATCATCTCGGCGGCCGAGTTGAGCGCACCTTGATCATTCGTGACCAGAAGACGGGATTGTTCATCAAGGCTCGCCCCGATGCGATCCCGGCAGACACCACAATCGCGGACCTGAAAACGACCGCTGACGCCAGCGAGCGCGGCTGCCTGACGTCGATCAAGAAATACAACTATCATATGCAGTTGGCGCTTGCCGGCACCGCGCTCGAGATACTGAACGGCAGGCAGATCACAGACCATGTTCTGTTGTTTATCGAGCCGAAGCGGCCATACGCTTACAATATCAAGCCGGTCGATAACCAATACATCTGGTACGGCGCGCGCCAGAACCGCGCAGCCCTCGACATCTTCGCCGATTGCATGAGCAAGGGCTTTTGGCCCACCTATTATTCCAGCGGGTACACCGCTTCCCCATCCGATTTCTTTGAAAAGCAGATCGAGAACGAACCCTCGATCCCGGCGGAGGCTGCATAATCATGCGGATTGAACGAGCAGTGCGTGAAAAGACATTCACGTTGACATCGATTGCCGGCCCATCTGGATCTGGCAAGACCTACAGCGCCCTCCTTTATGCGCGCGGTTTGGTTGGACCGGACGGAAAGATCGGCTTCATTGATACCGAGAACAAGCGCTCCCGCTTCTATGCGGATGTGGCAGGCGGCTTTGACGTGATCGACCTTGACCCGCCATTCACGTCGAGCCGATATATCGAGGCGATCAAGGAATTCGAGAAAGCCGGGTATCCTGCAATCATCATCGACAGCATTTCCCACGAATGGGAAGGCACCGGCGGCGTTCTTGAGCAAGCCGAGGCTATCGAACAAGCCACCAAACGCGCCGGGCTGCATTGCTGGGCAAAGCCGAAGGGTGGTCACAAGAAGCTGATGAACGAGCTTTTGCAGACCCGAGCCCATCTGATTTTCTGCTGCCGCGTGAAGGAAAAGGTTGTTCAGGCCAAGGGAGCGAACGGCAAGACCGAGATCGTCAATGAGGGTTTTGTCGCGGTTCAGGAGAAAAGCTTCATCTACGAGATGACCATCTCCATGATGCTGGCCGAAGGCACGCACATCCCCACCATTCTGAAATGCCCCGGTGATATGCTTCATGCATTCCCAGACGGCAAGCGCGTCACGCCCCAGGTTGGTGAAGTTGTTCGCACTTGGAGCGACATCGGCAAGGAGATTGACGAGGCTTTCGAGGCAGCCAAGCGCGAAGGAATGAAAGCCGCGAATGACGGCGTCAGGGCGCTTTCCGAGTGGTGGAGCGCGCTAGATAAACCCGGCAAAGCCAGACTAGAGCGCATCAAGGATACACTGAAATCAGTCGCGCAAGCCGCCGACCAGATGAAGTCCGATCTTATGGATGTCGGTGCCGGTGATCCCGGCCAACGTCTCGCGCACGCCAAATCGATTTCAGAGACCACAGAGAGAGGCGAAGGGTTTGACCCTGACCATGTGCGCAATCAGATCGCATCGCTCACCAGCGCCTCAACTGGCGACGATCAACCCACGGCGACTGACCTCCCCGCGACGGCAGAGGATGGCGACAACCCCGGCGAGGTAACCAGTAGCGCCGCGCCATCCTCTGCAACTCTTTCCGATGATGACCGGAAGTCCCTCGCCTATCTGATCAAGCGGCTAAACGCATCGGTCGGGCCTGACCCGCAAGTGGTGATCGCCACCGCGCAAGGCGTCAAAGCCGAGGGAAGGCCGCTAAGCGAGTTGGCGGCCGCCAAGGCAAAGACCATCGTCAAGCAGTTTATCTCGGCCTGTGAAGGCACGATGGAACGCGGTGACGCGGTTGAATATGCGTGCGGGATTGCCGGGATCGACGTGAAGGATGTGGAGGGCGCGGAGTGACCAATTACCCGAAAGATGGATCAACCTTCGTCACCGTCAAAGAGGTTCACACCGCCTACCGCTGGAAGGCATACAAGCCGGACGGCGCTCGCCAGATGAAGAAGCCTGGACGCTGGCAAAAGCAGGTTTGGCACAGCGATTTCTTCAAATGGGAAAACTGCGAAGACCCGGAAGGCATCCTCTTTTCCATCGGTGAAGACGCATGAGCGCGATCCAGGAAGCACCAACCCTCCGCCCATGGCACGTGACCGTTTACGTCCTCGGGCGTGGCATCCTGACAATCGGCGAACACGAACTCGTCGGCATCCCCAGCGCCATGGAGTTCGCGCCTGAAATCCGCGCCGCAGCCCAGCATCTTCTGACGTTTATCGGAGAGGAGAAATTCGAATGATCGCCCTCACCCGCACAGACATCACTAGTCATATCAAATCGATGCCGCCGCGCTCACGTGGGCGGACGGTGCTGGAGCGCCTTAACCGCGACCTGACGACGAATGAGATTTTGGGCGACGTGCTTGCCGCGCATCTCGACGTTGTGTTGACGGATGAATTTCCGGCGGAGGTAGTTTGATGGCGTATGCCAAGGAAACATCCGCGCCGGTGTCTAAGACGGAAGGTGAAATCAAAGCCGTTATCCGCAAATACGGTGCGACGAGCTTTGCTTCCTTCGAGAGCGGAACTGCTGCGATGATTGCGTTCGAGATGCGCGGCAGACGCGTGATGTTGAAACTACCTCTACCTGACCGCACCGCCAATGAGTTCACAGAGACACCTACAGGGCGATGGGCGCGCAGCGACCAACAAGCGGAACGCGCATGGGAGCAAGCATGCCGAGCACGCTGGAGGGCATTCTATCTCTGCGTAAAGGCCAAGCTTGAAAGCGTCGAGGCCGGGATAGAGACATTCGAAGATGCGTTCCTCGCCCATATCCAAATGCCCGACGGGATGACCGTTGCCGAGCATGTAAAGCCGCGAATTGCTTCCGCCTACGAGACAGGAAACATGCAGCCGCTTTTGCCTGCACCGAAAGGAGCGAATTGATGGGATTTGCCGTCAACCGACCCTCAACCGCCTTCAGCCTGTCGCCAACCGACCGGAAGCGCCCGGCCAAGAAAGACGCCGACTATCTGAAATGGCTGCATGAACTGCCATGCGTCGTCACCGGCGTGCGTCCCGTCGATCCGGCCCACGTCTCCTACGCCGACCCGCGATACGGCAAGCGGGAACGCGGGAAATCGGAAAAGGCCGATGACCGTTGGGCGGTGCCCTTGTGCCGCGCCGAACACGACAAACAGCACTCCATGGACGAGCGCGCCTATTGGCAAAGCGTCGGCATCGACCCGCTTCAAGTTGCTTTGGCGATCTATGGTGTCAAGGGCGACAACACCATGGCCGAAATTATCATCCGGAACGCGAGGCAGAAGCCATGACCACGACCGAAATCCCACACGAGATTATGCATCTGGCTCAGGAAATAGCGCGTTTTCACGTGAATCAATACACGCGTCAATTTGATACCCTTGCTTGGCGCATTGCAGACGCCCTCATGGCTCGCGACCAGCGCGCGGCGGATATAGCGAAGAACGCAGCGGATCATCGTTTGCGCGCCTCGTCCTTGAGCCTACCAATTGAGACAAGCCCGATCATTGCGAAGGACAGAGCTAACGTTGCGGCACGCATCGCCTCCGCCATCCTCACCTACGACAAGGAGTCGTCATGACCCCCACCCCTACAGCGCCAGAAGTGGCGGATTTGCTCGAATGGCTGGAGAGGATCGCGAGAAGCGGTCAGTATGTTGCCCCCGATACCGTCAGGGCTTGGGTTGATCCGAATTACGCCGCTTCTTGCGCCACCGCGCTCCGCTCCCTCCAAGCCGAGCGGGACAGGCTGGCCGAGCGCGTGAAGGAGTTGCTAGGTGCCCTCAAGGAGCAAACGTCTGCCTGCTTCTGCGACGACTGCGAAATGTGCTTCCGACACCTGAAAATCATAGCCAAAGCGGAGGGCCGCACCAATGACTGACACCATCGAAAATAGCCGCGCGGCTTATGAAACGGCTGTCATCGAGAGGCTGAAAGAAAGCGGCCTTTTGGAAATAGAAATCCGCGTCGAGGGGCTTGTGCGCTGTGGCGACGGATATCAGGACGAGGTTATCAATGCTGGCTGGCATTATTGGCAGGCAGGCATAGCCGCCGCCCTTGCCACACCCCAAGCCCCCGCGCCGCAAGTACAAAACAACACCGAGCTATTAGGGTACGCAAACGTCTACCATGACAATCATGGGAATTTAGAGCTTGGGGCAGCGGATATCGATGAGCTTGAAACGGTAAAACCGTATGCTGCGGAGTTTTCGAAACACGTTGGGATCGCTGAAATTCGGCTAATCGCCGAGTCATCTGGGAAGTCTGGCGCGGAGATTGTTGCGAATGTCTCTCCGCAAGTACCGGAGATCGACCGCGACGAGGTGTGCAGTAAAGCCCTCGACGATATCTCAGCAGAGCGCCGCCGGCAGATCGATGTTGAAGGCTGGACGCCGGAACACGATGACGCCTATGTCCATCGAGATCTAGCGAAGGCGGCGGCTTGTTACGCAACAGGCCATGTAGACAGGTGGCCGTGGCCTCTTAAATGGTGGAAACCATCAAATTACCGCCGCAGCTTGGTTAAAGCTGGCGCTCTGATCCTCGCTGAAATCGAGCGTCTCGACCGACTGGCCGCCGCTGCTTCATCGGAAGGTCGTATCGACCCCGCGCCGCAAGTGCCGGAGATCGACCTAATTGAGTGGTTAGATTATCGAGCAGCCGTCTGCGATCAAGAGATACAAAGTGGCGAGCACCCAGCGCATATCAAACAGGTATACGCAAAAGATGCGAACAGATTTCGCGCCGCTCGTGCCCTGCTAGAAAGCATCGGGGGGCAGACGTGATGCAGAGCGAAGTCCTGAAACGCGGACCAGCACGCTTCGATATGGTCGGGCGCAAACTGCCTTATACTCTTCACGATACCGACGAGACGATCTCGTCCGGCTTGCTGGAGCGACTGCATCGATTTGGACACAGCCGCCTCACTGAAGCCGGGTTCGAGATCGGCAGCGGTAAATGGCAATGCCACGTCTACACAATGGATGGCGACCTTCCGCGTCTCGAACGCTACTACACCGTCGAATTTACCCATGTGAAGGGCGGCATGATCGGCGTTCATGGGATTGCCATAGGTGCAGGTGGCTGGCCCTGTCTGGATCATGGATTGTGTATCGACGCACCCCGCGCGGCAATGGCAGAGGGGGGCAACGATGCGTGACACCTGCAAAACGTGCCAGGGCAACGGGGAGATCATCACCGATTGGGACCGTTACATGCATCCGAACGACGGCGACGTCGGCGATGAAGCTGTCGCGGATTGCCCGGACTGCGATGGAATCGGGACGGTAACCGCAAGCGGCGCAGAAGGTAGCGAAAGGTAGGAAACTCCGATGGGCAATCTGACGGCAAGACGACGCCTCTTCGCGCATGAATACCTGATCGACCTGAACGGGACGAAGGCGGCCATCCGCGCGGGGTTTTCGGAGAAGCGAGCCTCGGTCGAGGCGGCCGAGCTGCTCAAGGATCCGCAGGTGGCCGCGCTCATCGAGCAGCTGAAGGCCGAGAGGATCAAGCGCGTCGAGGCCGACTCCGACATGGTGCTCCGAGATCTGCTCGAATATCGCGACGCCGACATTCGCCAGATCTACAACGAAAACGACACGCTCAAACCTATCCATGAATGGCCGGCGTTCTTCACCAGGCTCGGCGTCGTCTCGATCAAAACCCGCGAAGAGTTCCAGACCGTCGACGACGAACGCGAACTGGTCGGCTACGTCAAGGAAGTGAAGTGGGAGAACAAAACCCGCATCATCGAGTTGATCGGCAAGCACATCACCGTCAATGCCTTCCGCGACAAGGTGGAGCACGACGTCAGCGATCCACTCAAAAAGCTCTACGACGAAATTGCAGGCCGCGGATTGCGGCCGACCGCCGCGCCGCCGGGGATTTCAGGCGCATTCACCCCCGGTCTTGGTGGGGGTGCCCCGGCGCCTTCCTCATTCCGGCCCGTTGAGGATTGAGGAACGACAGATGACGACGAAAACCATTTATATGCGCCCCGGCGATCTTGTCAAAATTCGTGTCGTCTACGGGGAGGACAGCGACCTGAACGCGCGCGATTGGAATATGCAAGTGCATAGGTCACAGCTGCTGATGAAGGTGTTTTCATCCGATAGAGTTGCATTTGCTACACCGGACACCCGTGCTGTGGACTGGAATTATGGGTCCGCCCGCGCAGCACTGGCAGAGGGAGGCGACGATGCAGGCGCTTAAATGGCACACCATCAATGACGACGAAATATGGGCCGATCCCGCAGGCACGATATGGGTTGCCGATTGCGCCAGTCAAGAAATAGCTGATGCGATAGTGCAATGGCACAATGCGGCAATCTCCCCCGCCACCCCGGCGGACAAAGCCCCCGCCGACTTGGTGCCGGTGGCATATACGACAAAGGCCACCCTTGATCATCTCAAAGGTAAGGATCACGTATCAAGCTTTATTTTTGGTGTGCCGAGTGGGACAGTCGACATCCCCCTTTACGGCCCCGAAGCCGCCGAGCGGATAGCGGCGCTGGAGGCTCAACTCGCGATAGCAAACGAGACCGTGAAGCGCCAAGGCTTGGAAATCTTGAAGCAGATCGGCGTGTTGCAAAACAGCGCCAGCGAGATTGTCAAATGGGAAGGTCGCGCCGAGACAGCCGAAGCCAGAGCGGCGGAGTTGCGGGAAGCGCAATATCCAGCAATAGCGGCTCGCTTCACCCGGCTCCACAGCATCTGCTCTCGAATACTATGGGAGGATGTCGGCGTTCCCGCCATCCAAAACGAGCAGACGAAATCCGCGCTCGATGATCTATCCGAATATCTCTTCGCTGACGGCGTGGACGCCGCCCTCGCGCAGAAGGAGAGCGAGAAATCATGAAATACGCTGACCTAATTGCAAAGCTGGAAGCGGCGACGGGGCCGGATAAGGATATAGATCTGGCCATCGTCCGCACGTTTATCAGCGACGGAGAGGCACACCTTCATGAGAAGTACGACCTCGACTCATATCGGTTAACGGAATCCATCGACGCGGCCATAGCGCTAGCGGAACGACTGCTGCCGGGGGCATTCGTCAACATCGGGACAATGATAGGCGGCAAACTTCATCACGCCGAAATCGAGTGCGATGAAACCGGCGTTGAAGTCTCAGTCAACAACGCACCCAGCGTCCCAATCGCCCTCCTTATCGCTACCCTCAAAGGCCACGGAGCCAGCCATGACGCCTAAGACACATCAGGAGTTGGTAGAGCGCGTGGCACGGCGGATTGATCCGTACGCATGGTCCGATCCGTCAATGGCGATTAGACAGAGAGTGTCGCAAAAGACAGCCGAAGCCGCCATCTCCGAAGTCTACGCAGCGGTGGAGGAGCCGACGCTAGACATGTTGACTGGCGGCATTAACGCATTTCTGGATGATCCAGAACGTAAACAGTCAACACTATGGCGCGCCATGCTCGCCGCATCGCCGCTTGCAAAGGAGGGCTAGTGATATGCCGCACCCCGATGATTTCGACTATTACCTAGAGAATGGTTGCGAGGTGATGGACCATACGCTTGGCATTCAGAAGATGCCGGACGGCTATCACCTACTGCTCAATGCTGATGGCTCCCATTTTTTCTGGATGGAAAAAGAGACCGGTCGCGAAAGCTCAATTCATTGGGACAAGTGGGCTGTATATCGCGGCGCTGTAACTGACAGTTCCCGCGCCGGAAAGGGCGAGTGATATGGACCGGCAACCGATAGAGACGGCTCCGAGGGATGGGACTCAAATCCTTGCCTATGCCAAGGGCTCCTTTAGCTCTGGCGAACATTACTATGCCGTAGCGCAGTGGGCGCAAGCCGATCCTGATTTTCCGAGGACGGTTGATGGATGGTTTTTGACCTTCGCAATCCAGCCCACCCACTGGATGCCGTTGCCTCCAGCACCCCGCCAAGCAGGAAAGGAAGGTGGGGAGTGAGTCGATGCCGATGGATTATAGACCGTGAAGTCCCGGGTGGCCGCTATCTCGTCCCCGGATGCTGGAGCCGAGCCGTATACGGCGATAATGCTGAATGTCACTGCAAGGGCGGCGCGCAAACAACAGCCGAACGATTAGAAGGCAAAATAGACAAGCTGATCGCGCGCATGGATCGACTCGAAGCCGGTCGCGAAGCCCTGCGCCAAGAGAAGGGCGGCAACGAATGACCAAGCCCCTCCGGTTCACCAAGGCTGAATTGGCGAACGCCGCATTGATCGCTCGCGAGCATGGCGTTTCCGTTAAGCTTGAACCGGATGGTTCTATCCTCGTTTTCCCCGATAATCACAGGGTGCCACGGCTTGACGCCATCCCTGACGCCGCCCCTTCTGCACTTGAGCAGTGGAAGAGGCATCGCAATGCGGACAAAGCTCGTGGGCATTCATAAGGTAAAACGAAAGCTCAGCGATGGGACCGTTCGAATCCACTATTACGCATGGAGGGGCGGTCCAAAGATCGACGCAGAGCCAGATACGCGCCGATTCACCGAAGAATTCATCCGTCTGACGCGAGATAGAGAAGACACAAAAACGAGCGACATTCGTACAATTCGATGGCTCATTCGCGAATATCGGAAATCACAAGCATTTCTCGGCCTCGCTGATCGTTCGCGCTCTGACTACGAGCGCCACATGATAGAAATTGAAGCCGAGTTCCACGATCTCCCGCTGTCAATCGTGGGGGATGTTGGGATGCGATCAGAATTTGTCACCTTCCGCGACCGATATGCCGCGACCCCTCGCCGGGCCGACCTGATAATGGCGGTCCTGCGGCGGATGCTCTCATTTGCCCTGGATAGGGAATGGATCACGCGCAACCCTGTTGAGCGCGTCGAGGAGCTTGCCGAGGGAACGCGACGAGAGGAAATCTGGACGGATAAGGAAATCGCCACGTTCAAGACCATCGCGCCCGAATATATGGTTCGCGCGCTGATGCTGGCGCTTTGGACCGGGCAGCGGCAGGGAGACTTGTTGCGGCTCTCATGGAGCGCATATGACGGGCAGCATATCCGACTGCGGCAATCAAAGACCCGGCGAAACGTCAGAATTAAGATCGCGAAGGAACTGAAGGCCGTTCTTGATGCTGCAAAAACCGAGAATGAAAAGCGGGAGGTTCCCGCCACCACGATACTCACTACGGCATCAGGCAAGCCATGGAAAACCGGGTTCAAGGGCGCATGGCGCAAAATGGTGGCGAAGGCGAAAATCAGCGGAAAAACGTTCCATGATCTGCGCGGCACGTTCTGCACCCTCGCCTATCGAAGCGGTGCTTCATTCAAGGAAATCGCGGAGGCGTCCGGCCACTCAGAAACGGAAGCGGAGCGCATCATTCGGGCTCATTATCTGGCCGGCGACACCGTGATTTCCAAACTGGAAAAGAGAACAGTTGAGGAATAAACTGTAAACGGCGATCCAGACCTGTAAACGGCAATTTTGAAAAAGCTGCTAAGTCATTGATTTTTGGTGCCCCCGGAGAGACTCGAACTCCCGACCCCCTGATTACAAATCAGGTGCTCTACCAACTGAGCTACAAGGGCACTGACGCCGAATTAGCATAATCGATCGATCTGTAAAATAAAAATTCGTATGGGAGGAGGAATGGTCACGGAGATTTCTCTGTGATAGCCAATACACTCCGCGAAACCTGTCCCACGGAAAAACATGAACCGGAAGATCAACGCCTTTTCCTTCATATCGTCGGACGCAGAGGAATCGGTGGAGGCCGCCCGCCGTCTGGCTGTGCTCTACGGCCAGGAGAAACCGGAGAATGCCGACGTGATCGTGGCGCTCGGCGGCGATGGCCTCATGCTCCAGACGCTGCATGATTTCATGAATTCCGGAAAGCCTATCTACGGCATGAACCGCGGCTCCGTCGGTTTCCTCATGAATGCCTATCATGAGGAGGGCCTGCGCGAACGCATCGAGGCGGCCCATGCCGAAACCATAAGGCCGCTGATGATGCAGGCGGAATCAGAGCTGTGGGGCACAGTTATCGCTTTGGCGATCAACGAGGTATCGCTCCTGCGGCAATCCTATCAGGCGGCCAAGATCAGGATCAGCATAGACGACACGGTCAGGCTGGAAGAACTGATCTGCGACGGCGTGATGGTGGCGACGCCCGCCGGATCGACCGCTTACAATCTGTCGGCGCAGGGGCCAATCCTGCCGCTCGATTCACCGCTTCTCGCCCTGACGCCGGTCAGTCCTTTCCGTCCCCGGCGCTGGCGCGGGGCGCTCCTGCCGAAGGATGTGACGGTGCGTCTAGACATTCTGGAAGGTGACAAGCGGCCGGTAAATGCCGTGGCCGACCATACGGAAGTCAAATCCGTTTCCTCCGTGATCATCAGCGAGGCGCCTGATAAAACCGCCACCATTCTGTTCGACAAGGACCATTCCTGGAACGAGCGAATTCTCACCGAACAATTCCTCTATTGAAGGTCGAATGCGCGTCGATAGTGGAATGTTTCCAAACTGGAACTCCGCTTTTACAACTTATTCGCCAATGGCGGGTATTTTCGGAAAGTTTGGCCCATTTCGGTTGACTTTTTCGCTGTTGCGACGTAACGCGTTCCTGCAAGTAAACGCTGAGCGTATCGATTGGCGATTTTCTTGTCTGCAGCAGCTCTGTCACTGCTTTTGACAGCTCTGTCACTGCTTTGAGATTGTCGCCTTGACAGGATTGGCGTGATAAAAACTTCCAACAAGAGAGCTACGCCTCCATTGACCACCTTTGCCGATCTCGGCCTGTCTCCGAAAGTGCTCGCCGCTGTCGAAACCGCGGGCTATACCACACCGACCCCCATTCAGGCCGGAGCCATTCCCCACGCGCTGGAACGCAAGGATGTTCTTGGCATCGCACAGACGGGAACCGGCAAGACCGCATCCTTCGTCCTGCCGATGCTGACGCTTCTGGAGAAAGGGCGCGCCCGTGCACGGATGCCGCGCACGCTCATCCTTGAGCCGACGCGCGAGCTCGCCGCGCAGGTCGAGGAAAACTTCGTCAAATACGGCAAGAACCACCGCCTCAATGTGGCGCTTCTGATCGGCGGCGTCTCCTTCGAGGAACAGGAGCGCAAGCTGGAGCGCGGCGCCGATGTGCTGATCGCCACGCCGGGCCGCATGCTCGATCATTTCGAGCGTGGCAAGCTGCTTCTGACGGGCGTCGAGATTCTCGTCATCGACGAGGCCGACCGCATGCTCGACATGGGCTTCATTCCCGATATCGAGCGCATCTGCAAGCTGATCCCCTTTACCCGCCAAACGCTCTTCTTCTCGGCCACCATGCCGCCGGAGATCACCAAGCTGACGGAGCAATTCCTGCACTCCCCCATCCGCATCGAGGTGGAGAAGGCAGTGACGACGGCAAAAACCGTGACGCAGCGCCTGGTCAAATCCGGCAAGAAGGATTGGGAAAAGCGCGCCGCATTGCGCGATCTCATCCGCGCCGAAAGCGATGGACTGAAGAACGCCATCATCTTCTGCAACCGCAAGAAGGATGTCTCTGAGCTCTTCCGCTCGCTGGTCAAGCATGATTTCGACGCCGGCGCGTTGCATGGCGACATGGATCAGCGCGCGCGCATGGCCATGCTGGCCAGCTTCAAGGAAGGCAAGCTCAAATTCCTGGTTGCTTCCGATGTCGCCGCACGCGGTCTCGATATCCCGGATGTGAGCCACGTCTTCAATTTTGACGTGCCCATCCATTCGGAGGACTACGTCCACCGGATCGGCCGCACCGGTCGTGCCGGGCGCTCCGGCAAGGCATTCACCCTCGTCACTCCCGCCGACGCAAAATATCTCGCATCGATCGTAAAGCTGATCGGTAATGATATCGAATGGTTCGGCGGCGATCTTTCCACCCTTGCGCCATCCGACGATACCGAAGAGGCACCGCGCCGTGGCCGCAGTGCCCGCGGTAAGAGCAGCGACCGCAAAACCCCGGGCGGTCGTTCCCGCCAGGCGAGCCGGCAGGACGATGCGGCATTGCCCCAGGTCGACGCCCCCGGCCTTTCCGAGGATGAAGCGCCTCATCAGGCGGAAGTTGTGCAGCGTGCGGAAAAACCAAAACGCGAAACAATCAAGAAAAGCAATGTGGAGCGGCGTGGCAAGTCGCAGCAGGATCAAGGCGCGAGCCAGGATCATCGCCAAGACCATCGCAAGCGCGATCACCGTGACCGCGACGACGAACCGGCACCCGTCGGTTTCGGCGACGATATTCCCGCTTTCATGCTGATCGACGCCAAGATTTAAGGGCCGTTTCGCCTATGCAGCGGCCTGGAGTCGGATGTGGCATCGTCTTTTTGAAAGAAGGCCGCATCCTGCTGCTTCAGCGCAAGAAATCTCCTGAAGCAGGCATTTGGGGTATCCCGGGCGGCAAAGTTGATTTTCTGGAAACGGCAGAAATGGCTGCCCGGCGCGAGGCGCTGGAGGAAACCGGCCTCGATGCCATTTCCCTTTCCGTCATCGGAATGAGTGAACAGCTCTTCCATGACGAACAGCAGCACTGGTTCTCCCCTATATTTCATGCCGATCGGTTCACTGGCGAACCGAAACTACTCGAGCCTGACAAACATGGCGGCATCGGTTGGTTCAGGCTGGCCGAAATGCCGGATCGCGTAACACTTCCGACGCGCCATGCGGTCCAGTTTTTATCCGAGCGTGGTCTTAGCTGAATATTTCCGGGCCGAAAATTTCCCGGGTTGAACTACTTCCGGCTTCGCATCGCCGCTTCATAGGCGCGGCGGGCCCATTCAGCCATGATATCGGGATCATCGAGCGCGTCGCCCGGGATGCTCCAATAGGGCATGGCGACCGGCTTTGACCGGTTCTTGCCGGCATAGGTCCACTGCACGCATCCCGCCTCCTCGAAAAAAGGAGCGCTGATCTCGTCGGCTTTCAGGAGGATTTCGTCGCGGTATTCGATGGCGATGATAAGGCCATCGTGATAGATGCCTTTGCCGCCGAAGAGCCGCTTGATGACGATTGGTCCGAGCGACGAGAAAAGATCGCGGATATCGTCATCATCCATGGCGGTCTCTCAGGATGAGTGTGTCAGGCCGCGTTCTGTGCCTGCTGCAGGGCCTCGGGTGAAGCGGCCTGCAATTCCACCGATTCGCCACAGCCGCAAGCGGATGTCTGGTTCGGATTGTTGAAGACGAATCCGGTACGCAGCATCGTGGTCTCGAAATCCATCTGCGTTCCCAGCAGGAACAGCGCAGCCTCCGGCGCAACGAACACTTTCGCACTGTCCTTCTCGACAACGTCGTCGCCCGGCTTGGCCTCGGTCACCAGATCGATCGTATATTCCATGCCGGCGCAACCGCCCTTTTTCACGCCGACGCGGATGCCTTGCGCACCCTCGCGATTGCCCACGATCTCGCGCACGCGGGCAGCGGCGGCGTCGGAAACGGTGATGACTGCAAAACGACCCATTTTATGCCTCGTCTGTTCGACTCTCGGGCATGATCCTCAAAAGATCATCGCCCTGCCTTGAATTATAGGTAGTGTTGTAACACCATTGCCGCAAGAGACCAACTAGGGTCATGGCCTAGCCGCCTGTTCAGGAGGAAGAAATGGCGAAACGCATCAATGCCGGCATTTCGCAGGTTCCGGCCCTGAGGTTTGCGGCCATTCTATTCATGGCCCTGCAATACCCGGTCCTCGCACAGGAAACACCGGCGCCCGACGCGCAGAACAATTCCGCAGTTCAGGAAGAAGCCGCCGGCCCGCTTTCCGGTTATCTGGACGACCGCAGTTCGCCCGAGGCGCTGATCCGTTCCTATTACAACGCCGTCAATCGCCAGGAATACGCCCGCGCCTACGGCTATTATTCCGAGGAAGGACGCGAGCCCGACTTCGAAAAATATGCCAAGGGTTATGAAAACACCAAATCCGTCACCGTCGCCCTCGGCAGGACAGAACCCGAAGGTGCCGCCGGCTCGATCTACTGGAGCCTGCCGCTCGCCGTCAAATCCATATCCAATGATGGCAAGGAGGAGGTGTTCACCGGCTGCTACACGATCCGGATGGCAAATCCCGCAATGCAGGAAATTCCGCCTTATCAGCCCATGTCGATCATGACTGGATCGCTGACCCCATCGCAAAAGCCGCTGGAGGAAAGCGTGCCCGAGCGTTGCGAAACGCCATAGAGAGGTTCGCGTTCAATCTTTACCGTGTCAACCACCATGTTCCAACCGGTGCGAAAGCGGCCTCGTTGAGGCATCTCCGCAGTTCCGGCAGTCCAAAATGGTGTAAAGGCTAGATGATTGAACTAAATTACGAGACGTCGTAATCGGGCACACTCGGCAAGCAATCAATACCAGCCGACCGCGACCTGCGCTTCTTCCGACATCCGGTCGGGCGTCCATGGCGGATCGAACGTCATGGTGACCTCGACATGCGATACGCCCTCGACGGTGCCGACGGCGTTTTGCACCCAGCCCGGCATTTCGCCGGCAACGGGGCAGCCGGGCGCTGTCAGCGTCATATCGATCTTGACGGTCCTGTCGTCCTCGATATCGATCTTGTAGATGAGCCCGAGTTCGTAGATGTCGGCCGGGATCTCCGGATCGTACACCGTCTTGAGCGCCGCAATGATATCGTCGGTCAGCCGCGCCAGTTCTTCTTGTGGAATGGCGGAAGCGGAGAAAACCTGCTCCGCCTCGCTTGTCGTTTCCGGCGCGTCAGTCTCAGTCATGTCAGCTTTATCTTCCATGCTCGTCATCCGAAAAACTTTCTGGCCTTTTCCAGCGCCTCTGCGAGCGCATCGACTTCGGCCTTTGTATTATACATGGCGAAGGAAGCGCGGCATGTCGAGGTGACGCCGAACCGTTTGAGAAGCGGCTGCGCGCAATGGGTTCCGGCCCGCACCGCCACCCCTGCCCGGTCGATCACCATCGACACGTCATGGGCGTGGATTCCTTGCAGCTCGAAGGATATGATCGCCCCCTTGTCGGGCGCATTGCCGAAAATGCGCAGTGAATTGACCTTGCCCAGCTGTTCGTGGGCATAATCGCGCAAGCTTTCCTCATGCGCGAAAATGGCCTGCCGGCCGATCCGCTCCATATAATCAAGCGCCACGCCAAGACCGATCGCCTGAACGATCGGCGGCGTGCCCGCTTCGAAACGATGTGGCGGATGATTGTAGGTGACGGTTTCCTCCGTCACCTCCTCGATCATTTCGCCGCCGCCTTGGAACGGGCGCATCTTTTCCAGCATTTCGGCGCGGCCATAAAGAACCCCGATACCCGAAGGCCCATAGACCTTATGGCCGGTGAAGACATACCAGTCGCAGCCCAGATCCTGCACATCGACGGGCAGATGCACCGCACCCTGGCTGCCATCGACCAGGACCGGAATGCCCCGCGCGTGTGCAATCTCGACGATCCGTTTGATCGGCGTCACCGTGCCCAGCATGTTCGACATATGGGTGATGGCGACGAGTTTTGTGCGCTCCGTTAGCCGCTTCTCGAATTCCTCGATGTGGAACACGCCCTCATCGTCAACAGGCGCGAAAACCAGCTTCGCCCCTTGCCTTTCGCGGATGAAATGCCACGGCACGATATTGGAATGATGCTCCATGATCGAAAGGACGATCTCGTCGCCCTCGCCGATATTGGGCATTCCATAGCCATAGGCGACGGTGTTGATCGCCTCGGTCGCCGATTTGGTGAAGACGATCTCATCCACGGAAACGGCATTGAGAAAGTGGCGCACGCTGCCGCGCGCCTTCTCATAGGCATCGGTTGCCGCATTCGACAGGAAATGCAGGCCGCGATGAACATTGGCATATTCGTTGGAATAGGCGTAACTCACCGCATCGATGACGGCCTGCGGCTTTTGCGCCGACGCGCCATTGTCGAGATAGACGAGCGGCTTGCCATGGACTTCCCGCGAAAGAATGGGAAAGTCACGGCGGACTGCTTCTATGTCGTAGGGGGCATTCTCGACTTTTTGGTCCATGTTCGATCCGTTTCCTGGAATCCGGCCCTCGTCCTTCGAGGCTCCGTTCCGCTTCGCTCCACGTCGCACCTCAGGATGAGGGCCTAGCCCCGCTACCCTTCATCTTGAGACGGAAGCGAATCTCCTGACCCTCATCCTGAGGTGGGAGCGAAGCGACCCTCGAAGGACGAGGGTCAGCGCACTACCCCTCACCCGTGCGCCGAAAGCCAGTCTTCCAATATGTCTTCCAACGCCTCGACCAGCGTCTCGTTTTCCAGTTCCTCGATGACCTCGGCCACAAACGCCTTCACCAGAAGTCCGCGTGCCTCCTTCTCGGGTATGCCGCGCGCCATCAGGTAGAACAGATGGTCCTGAGAAATTTCCGCCACCGTCGCGCCATGGCCGCAGGCCACGTCATCGGCGAAGATCTCAAGCTCCGGCTTGGCGTCGAATTCGCCATCGTCGGAGAGAAGCAGCGTGTTGCATGCCATGCGCGCATCGGTCTTCTGCGCGATCTTGGCGACGCGGATCATGCCCTGGAAGACGCCGCGCGCCCGGCCAGTGACGACATTGCGCACGATCTCGGTCGATGTGGTGTTTTCCACGACATGACCGACGGTCATGGTGACATCGGTATGGCTGTCGCCGCCCAGCAGATTGATGCCGCGCAGCTGGAAATCCGAGCCCTCACCCTTTGCCAGCACGTGCACTTCCTGGCGCACCAGCTTGCCGCCTGCATTGACGATGAAAAGCGTGAGCTTGGCATCCTTGCCGAGCCAGGCGTTGAACTGCCCGAGTTGAACAGATGTATCGCCGTGCTGGCGCAGGATGATCCAGATGATCTCGGCGCCATCGGCCACCGTCAGATGGCTGATGGAGGAGGAAAATGCCTCGCCCTCGCCGCCGCTCTGGCGCTCGATGATGGTCGCCTTGGCTTGCCTGCCGGCCCGAACTGGAAAACGCACATGGCCCTGCCCCGATTGCTGCAAATTCTGCAATTCGAGAGGCGCTTCGAGTTCTGCGCCATCGGCGATGTCGACATGCCAGCCATCAGTCACATAGGCGGCGTTGATCTGGCCGATCAGATCATCCGTGCTACGCGTTGCAAGCGCCGGCGCGAATGTACCATCGACAAGCTTTTCGCTCAGTTTTTCAAACGTGACGCCATCGGCTTGTCCCGCCGACATGGCAGTGCCGTTCGAAACGGCCGCAACAGTCGAACCCGCGATCAAGGGCGCGACAGGCTGCGAACCAGCCGCAGCGTCGAATGGAGCGACCGAACGGAACAGGGTGCGAAAATCGGTGTAGTGCCAGCTTTCGATGCGCCGTGACGGCAGCCCCTGGATCTTCAGCGCCTCGATCGCCGTGTCGCGCGCAATGGCGACATCGGCATTACCGGGCAGATCACCGACCCGCTCGCTGAAAGCGTCGATCAGTGCCGTTTCCGCCGGCGTTCTTGGTTGTGAGGTGTGGATGTTCATCACCGCTGTCCTCAAGCCGCTTCGCCGATGATTTCGGCATAACCGTTTTCTTCCAGACGCTGCGCCAGGGTCTTGTCGCCCGACTTGATGACGCGGCCCTTGTAGAGAACATGCACGCTATCAGGCACGATATAATCGAGAAGACGCTGATAGTGCGTGATCACGACAATGGCGCGATCCGGTGAACGAAGCGCGTTCACGCCTTCCGAAACGATCTTCAAGGCGTCGATGTCGAGGCCTGAATCGGTTTCATCGAGCACGCAGAGCTTCGGTTCGAGCAGCTTCATCTGCAGGATCTCGGCACGCTTCTTCTCGCCGCCGGAGAAGCCGACATTGAGCGGACGCTTCAGCATCGCCATATCCATCGACAGGAGGCCTGCCGCTTCCTTCACGCGCTTCAGCAGTTCCGGAATCTTCAGCTCGTCCTCGCCGCGCCCCCTGCGCTGCGCGTTTATGGCCACCTTGAGGAATTCCATCGTGGCGACGCCGGGGATCTCCATCGGATATTGGAATGCCAGGAAGATGCCCTTCGCCGCGCGTTCCGCCGGGTCGAGGCCGAGAATCGATTCGCCATTGTAGAGAATGTCGCCTTCCGTCACCTCATAGTCCTCGCGACCGGCGAGGATGTAGGAAAGCGTCGATTTGCCCGAACCGTTCGGGCCCATGATCGCAGCGACTTCGCCGGCCTTCACAGACAGGTTCAGGCCACGGATGATTTCCGTGCCGTCTTCGGCGATGCGCGCATGGAGGTTCTTGATTTCTAGCATTTCATCCAACCTTGTTTACGGACCGGAGAAAATCGGCTCCGGGAAAAGAGAAAATCATCTGGGCAGCGGCGAGAGGCGCGCCGGCGATCAGCCGACGCTGCCCTCAAGCGAGATGCCGATCAGCTTCTGTGCCTCGACGGCGAATTCCATCGGCAGTTCCTGGATGACTTCCTTGACGAAGCCGTTGACGATGAGCGCGATCGCCTCTTCCTCCGGAATGCCGCGCTGCATGACGTAGAACAGCGCATCCTCGGAGATCTTCGATGTCGTCGCCTCATGCTCGAACTGCGCGGTGGCGTTCTTCGCCTCGATGTAAGGCACCGTATGCGCGCCGCAATCATTGCCGATCAGCAGCGAATCGCACTGGGTGAAATTGCGCGCATTCGTCGCCTTGCGGTGGGCCGAGACCTGGCCGCGATAGGTATTGCTGGAATTGCCCGCCGAAATACCCTTCGAAATGATGCGGCTCGACGTGTTCTTGCCCAGATGGATCATCTTGGTGCCCGAATCGATCTGCTGGTGCCCGTTCGAAACGGCGATCGAATAGAACTCGCCGCGCGAATTGTCGCCGCGCAGGATGCAGGACGGATATTTCCAGGTGATCGCCGAGCCGGTCTCGACCTGCGTCCACGAGATCTTCGAGTTCTTGCCGCGGCAATCGCCGCGCTTGGTGACGAAGTTGTAGATGCCGCCCTTGCCGTCCTTGTCACCCGGATACCAGTTCTGGACGGTCGAGTATTTGATTTCGGCATCGTCCAGCGCGATCAGCTCGACGACGGCCGCATGAAGCTGATTCTCGTCGCGCTGCGGCGCGGTGCAACCTTCGAGATAGGAGACGTAAGCCCCCTCCTCGGCGATGATCAGCGTGCGCTCGAACTGTCCGGTATCGCGCTCGTTGATACGGAAATAGGTGGAGAGCTCCATCGGGCAGCGAACACCCTTCGGCACATAGACGAAGGACCCGTCGGTGAAGACGGCCGAATTGAGCGTCGCATAGAAATTATCCGAGGTCGGCACCACCGACGCCAGATATTTGCGCACCAAGTCCGGATGCTCGCGGATCGCCTCGGAGATCGAGCAGAAGATCACGCCGGCCTTGGCCAGTTCCTTCTTGAAGGTGGTGACGACGGACACGCTGTCGAACACCGCGTCGACGGCGACACGACCCGAATTATAGACATTGTCCGAAGCCTCTCCATCGTCTGACGGGCTGGGCTCGCCAACCTTGCGAACGCCCGCCAAAATTTCCTGCTCCTTCAGCGGAATGCCGAGCTTGGCATAGGTCGCGAGAAGTTCAGGATCCACGTCTTCAAGAGACGACGGACCCGGCTGATTCTTCGGCGCCGAATAATAATAGAGATCCTGGAAGTCGATCTTCGGGTAGTTGACGCGCGCCCAGGTCGGCTCTTCAAGCGTCAGCCAGCGCCGATAGGCTTCAAGACGCCACTCCAGCATCCATTCCGGCTCGTTCTTCTTGGCCGAAATGAAACGGATGATGTCTTCGCTGAGCCCTTTGGGAGCTTTGTCGGTCTCGATAAAGGTTTCAAAACCGTATTTATACTGGTCCACATCGATATTGCGGACCTGTTCGATCGTTTCCTGCACAGCAGGCATTGGCGTTCTCCATCCAAGTCGGGGTCAAGGCCCGACAGTTCGAAACGTCAAGACAGCAATTTACTGTCTATATGTAGTGCGCTTTCGCGCTTTTAAAACCGGACGTGCCGGAAATTCAAACAACCCACACGCCGTTTTGATACGGCATGCTTATATTTCATGCCGCTTTGCCCGGATTCACTTTTGCGCGATCACGGCGCTCCACGATCATCCGCAGGACATCCAGAAAACGGCCGACTTCGTTCTCGTCCATGTCAGGCGCAACCGATACCCGCAGCCCGCCGACATTTTCCTCATAACCCATCGCCGCCAGCACATGGCTCGCGCCGACCTTTCCCGACGAGCAGGCGGATCCGGCCGAAAGTGCTATCCCCGCAAGATCGAAGGCGATCTGCACGGTTTCCGCCTTCATCCCGGCAAGCGAGAAGAAAATGGTGTTGGGCAGCCTCGGAGCATCGGCGCCATAGATGATCGCATCGGCCGCGATGCGCCTGATACCGGCTTCCATCATGTTACGCGCATCCGCCGGCCACCCCCCGGCATCGAGCCTCGCGCGCGCCACTTTCGCCGCCGCGCCGAAGCCGGCGATCAGCGGCAAGGCTTCCGTGCCGGCACGATGGCCCTTTTCCTGTCCGCCGCCGCGAACCAGCGCCCGCGGCATGACCAGATCGGATTGGGCAATGATGGCACCAACGCCTTTCGGCCCGCCGATCTTGTGCGATGAAAGGATGAGATAATCACCGCAAGTTTTTGTAATATCGAGTGGAATACGTCCTGCGGCCTGCACTGCATCGACCACCAGAAGACCGCCCGCATCCTTGACGATTCCCGCCACTTCAGCAATCGGCTGGATGATTCCGGTTTCATTGTTGGCCGCCTGCACCGCGACGAGCGGCAGCCCCTCCGATCTGTCGTGCGCCGCAAGCACGGCCTTCAGCGCGGCGAGATCCAGCAACCCATTCGCATCGACAGGCACAACGCAAACACGCTCGGCTGCGAACTGGCCGCCGGAAAGAATACAAGGGTGTTCCGTCGCCCCGACATAAAGCTGCGAAAGCCGCAAACTGGCTCGCCCCATCGTGTAATGCGACGTCAGCAGCATCGATGCCGCCTCGGTGGCCCCGGAGGTGAAGAACACATGATCTGGCCGGGCATTGACCAGGGACGCCACCTCCCTGCGTGCGGCTTCGACGAGGGCACGCGCCGCACGTCCCTCCTGATGCACCGAGGAAGGATTTCCGGTGATGGAAAGAGCAGCCACGACAGCGTCACGCGCTGCATTGAGCAGCGGCGCGCTTGCATTGTAGTCAAGATAGATGCGGCTGGCGCTCATATCCTGCAGCTCTTTCCTTCGCTTCGTCGTCACCACGCTATCACAAACGCTATTTTCTTGAAATTCGAACCCGGAACAGCCTATTAAGCCACTCCTACTGGACAGCATGTTCAGTTTTGAAATGTTCTAAAGTCGGTTTTATGAGTGATGCGCGGACCCGTCAAGACCGCGCAGACAGAATCTCCCGACGATGCGGCCAAGAGTGGAGTACACATGCCTGAAGTCATTTTCAACGGACCAGCCGGACGCCTCGAGGGCCGATATCAGCCTTCCAGCGAAAAGAATGCTCCGATCGCCATCGTCCTTCACCCGCACCCGCAGTTCGGCGGCACGATGAACAACAAGATCGTCTACGATCTGTTCTATATGTTCCAGCAGCGCAATTTCACCACGCTGCGCTTCAATTTCCGCGGCATCGGCCGCAGCCAGGGCGAATTCGACCATGGTTCAGGCGAATTGTCCGATGCGGCTGGCGCGCTCGACTGGGTGCAGTCGCTGCATCCCGATTCCAAGACCTGCTGGGTCGCCGGCTATTCCTTCGGCTCATGGATCGGCATGCAGCTTTTGATGCGCCGCCCGGAGATAGAAGGTTTCATTTCGGTCGCGCCGCAGCCCAATACCTATGATTTCTCCTTCCTCGCACCCTGCCCGTCCTCCGGTCTCATCATCCATGGCGATCAGGATAAGGTGGCGCCGCCGAAGGATGTCCAGGTCCTGGTCGACAAATTGAAGACCCAGAAGGGCATCACCATCACGCAGAAGACGCTCCCCGGCGCCAACCATTTCTTCACCGGGATGGGCGACGAACTCATCACCGAGTGCTCCGATTATCTCGATCGGCGGCTGAATGGCGAACTGGTCGAGGCAAAGCCGAAGCGGCTGCGCTGATCATCTCGATCACGCGCCGGGATGCGCCAGGATGCCCCCGCTGACGGGGGCATCACAGCCCGTTGTCGAGGGATAGCTGAGCGGCAATCCCTTGAATGAGCGTACCGCGAGATAGGCCCAGGCCTCCGCCTCCATGGCATCGCCCTCCAGTCCCACAGCCTCAGCACTCACCACATCAGCGCCTTGCCCGGCCGCCAGTTCCTCCAGCGTCTTCATGATGGCGGTGTTCTTGCGCCCGCCGCCGCTCACCACATAGGTTTTCGGCCTTTGCGACAGATGCGCGGCGGACTTCAAAATCGCCGCGGCGCTGACAAAGGCCAGCGTCCGTGCGCCGTCGGCAAGCGATATCTCGCCCTTTTCCGGCGGCAGAAAATCGCCCCGGTCGAGCGAACGGCGCACATTGGCGGTGAAAAACGCATGCGCCAGATATCGCCGCGCCAACACCTCGTCCACGACACCGCTCCCAGCAATCGCGCCGTCCGCATCAAAAGCGGCCCCTGTATGCGCCTCCACCCATTGGTCGATCAGCATGTTGCCGGGGCCGCTGTCGAAGGCGGCAAGCGTCCCGTCCGCACCCACATAGGTCAGGTTCGAGATGCCGCCGATATTGACGAAGACCACCGGGGCTTCGCATTTGTTTGTAAGGCCAGTGGCAAGAGCGGCGTGATAGGCGGGGATCAGTGGCGCCCCCTGCCCGCCATGCGCCATGTCATTGGCGCGCATGTCATGAATGACCGGAATGCCGGCTTCGGTCGCCAGAAGCGGACCGTCGCCGATCTGCACCGTCAACCCCTCGTCGGGACGGTGCAGCACCGTCTGGCCATGAAAACCGATGAGGTCGACCGCTTCGTGCTCGATCCCGTGGATATGCAGGAAATCATGCACGGCGATGGCGTGGTGAAGCGTCAGATCCCGCTCCAGGAGCGCCAGGATGCCGGGGCGTTCTTCACGCAAGCGGATGGCGCGGGCGTCGACAAGCCCTTGCTTCAGCCGGGTGCGGAACCCATCCGAATAGGCGACGCTCGATGACGGCCCTCGTTCCACGAAGGAATGTCCGTCGGTCCTGATCAGCGCGATATCGATTCCATCCATCGAGGTGCCGCTCATCAGCCCGATCGCCCGTTTTATATCTGCCACGACGCTGCTTTCTTGTGATTCGACCCGGAATGATGTTAAAGCGCCCTAGTGTCGTGATTTCGAAATTCGCATAGTTTTGATATCGGCCTCGAGAGCGAATTTCGAAATCGAAACGACACTAGAATCAAAAAGTTGCTGGTGTCCTTTCGATTCTGAAATTCATCGCGAGATCGATATCGAATGATACGAATTTCAGAATCGGGGCACCAGCCCCATTCAATACAGCTAGCGCGACAGCTAGGCGCGCACTTTCAGACAAGACAGGAAAAAGGACGATGTCCGGCTTTAAATCCGATTTTCTTCGCACGCTTTCCGAGCGCGGTTTTATCCATCAGATTTCTGATGAATCCGGCCTCGACACGCTGTTCCAGAAGGAGATCGTCACCGGCTATATCGGCTTCGATCCCACGGCCTCGAGCCTGCACGTCGGCGGCCTCATCCAGATCATGATGCTCCATTGGATGCAGCAGACCGGCCACCGCCCCGTCGCGCTGATGGGCGGCGGCACAGGCATGGTCGGCGACCCCTCCTTCAAGGATGAGGCGCGTCAGTTGATGACGCCCGAAACCATTGAGAACAACATCGCCGGCATCAAGCGCTGCTTCAGCCAATATCTGACCTTTGGAGACGGTCCGAAGGACGCCATCATGGTCAACAATGCCGACTGGCTGCGCGATTTGAACTATCTCGAATTCCTGCGCGATGTCGGTCGCCATTTCTCGGTCAACCGCATGCTCTCATTCGATTCGGTCAAGCAGCGTCTCGACCGCGAGCAATCGCTGTCGTTCCTCGAATTCAACTACATGATCCTCCAGGCCTATGATTTCGTCGAGCTGCACCAGCGCTTCGATGTCAAGCTGCAGATGGGCGGTTCGGATCAATGGGGCAATATCGTCAACGGCATCGATCTCGGCCACCGTATGCTCGATGCCCAGTTCTATGCGCTGACATCGCCGCTGCTGACCACCGCATCCGGCGCCAAGATGGGCAAATCCATGTCGGGCGCGGTCTGGCTCAATGCCGATCTCGTCAGCCCCTATGATTTCTGGCAATACTGGCGCAACACCGAAGATGCCGATGTCGAGCGCTTCCTGAAGCTCTACACGACATTGCCGCTCAACGAGATCGCGCGGCTTTCGGCGCTAGGTGGCACTGAAATCAACGAGACGAAGAAGATATTGGCCACGGAAGTGACCGCACTTCTGCATGGCCGCAAGGCTGCCGAAGAGGCCAAGCAAGCGGCGGAAGCGTTCTTCGAGAAAGGCGCTACGACCGAATCACTGCCGACCGTAGATCTATTAAAGGCAGATTGGGAAAAGCGATCTGCTCAAGTCATTGCATTTGCGACTGGTTTGTTTTCCTCCAAATCGGAAATGCGGCGCAAATTTGCTGAGGGAGCCATTCGTATAAATGGTGAGATCATCAAAGATCCGGATACAAAGCTCCCGTATAGTGAGATTGAAAGCGAGACTGGCGCCTTTAGAGTTCAATTCGGAAAGAAGAGAATCGTTCTCGTCCGGCCGGTTTGAGGGCGTTTCCACCACTCGTCCTCCTCGAACTCCCCTCCACCGTCATTCTCGGGCTTGTCCCGAGAATCTACGGCGGCATGATCTGCCAGAACGGTAATTGCGTTTCTTTTCATGTCGCAGATTCTCGGGACAAGCCCGAGAATGACGGATGGAAATCACTGGAACTCGAAGATCGAGCGGAAAATGCCCGGCGCCATGACGGAGATCGGGTTAATGATGATTTGCGGCTGCTTGGCGCTGCCGGTGAGCTTGTAAGTGATGCCGATCAGGCCGCGATCCCGTCCGTTGCCGAGAAATATGCCGAGAATGGGCAATTCGCCGAAGAGCCGGTTTAGTCCATAGGCGGGCATGAATGTTCCCGTAATCGACATATTTCCGTTCTTGTCGTAGAGCATTCCCTGAAAAGTCGTACCAATAAGCGGACCGCGGACTACGCCGCGTTCCAATGAGACATAGCCTTTGCCTTTTTCGATCTGGACATAACCGCGGTCGAACTGGACGCGGGAGACATCGATATCCTTGCGGACCGCCTGATTGAGGCTGGTGCCGCCGCTCGGCGGCGGGCTCGAGACGATCTTCGACAGGCGCGGCTCGTTGACGATGGCAAAATCCCTTGCGGCAACCTGCCCGCGCAATGGCCCATCGCCCTGCGCCGTCAGATTGACGTTGATTGCCCCACCCTGCATCTTGTCGTAATAATCGAAGAAGCGCAGCATCGCTCCCGCATCCGAAGACTGGAGCGAAACGGATTTGGCGCCGCTCTGAGCACTGCTCGTCGCGGTGAAAGCCTTGCCGGAAGAGGTTTTCGCGTTGATCGACAGGCTGGAAACACTCGAGCCGGCACCTTCATAAGACACCGACACATTGTGCAGCGTTTCGGAATTGAAGCCGGTTATCCGATCAAGCTCGGCATTGACCACGGTACGGGTCTTGCTGCTTCCATCTGCGTCCATGGTGCTGCCATTCGAGGTAACCTGCTTGAGAAGCGCGCGCCCATCGAAGGAAGAACCGTTGATGTCGGCCCAATAGCCGCCGCCGCTGATCCTGCTGATCTTGACCGCCATATCATCCGATCGGTTGAAGCGCACCTGCCTGAATGTCGCCGCGCGCAGATCCCCCTTGGAAAGCGAGAGATCGCCCTGCAGACGGAAGGCATCGCCTGATATGTCGAGATTCTTGATCTGAATATCATCATCATTCAGCTTGTCCGCCACAAGCGTCAGCGTGGCCTTCGCAGGAACGCCCGCGCCTTTTTTCCAACCGACCCAGGGAACGTTGATTTCCGTTTTGGTCAAATCGGCGGTCACGGAACGCTGATTGCCCACGGGCATTCCCAAATCCACATACATCGTGCCCGAAAAAATGCTGTTAAGCCCGGGCAACACGCTGGCGCGTATCTTGTCGTCGATTTCAAGTCTCACCGTCTGCTGCCGTTTGACCGTCTTGTCGCCGATTGGCGCGGTAATGCCGATCGTCGCCGGAATGCCGTTCAATCTGGCGTTCGCCTTGATCAGCGCGACAGCGGGCGTGATGTGCAAGGTGCCCTTGGCATCCGTTACAGTCTGGCCATCGATCGGTCTGCTGATGTCGAGATCCGAAAAATCGATGTCGGCGTTCCATTTGAGGCTGCCGGCGGGAGCATTTTTGGTCACCGGAAACGTCACGAAAATGCGCGACGAGACGTCACCGGCCACTTCCTCCGGCGTGAACGGCGCATGCTTCAGCGCGTCGATCGGCTTGTAGTTGATGATCTCGGCAATGGCCGCCGCATCCCCCTTCACCGTGATATCCAGATCCGCCAACACCGGCCGTTGCGGCCCCCATGGAATGATCAAAGTGCCGTTGGAGACATCCGCCCGCCTGTTGCTGGGCGTATAGGCCGTGCCTTTTTCGAGCGTCACCGTGGTGTGTGCTCCGCGAACGGTAACGGCGCCGGTCGCATCGCGCACCGGCGGCAGATCGCCGACCACGTCGAAACGCGTTTCCGTGATGAAGAAATCGGCTTTTATCTCGTCCTGCGTCAGTGGCGGCGGCCTTCCCGGACCGTTGAAACGTCCGCCGGGAAACGCGATATCGATCTGGCTGTTCGTCAGCTTGCCGCCATAGAGATTGGCGAGCACCCACAAGCGGGCGCCATCCGCCACATCGATCGGCCAGAGCTGTTTGGCGTGCGCCACTGGCATTTCAGGAATCCGCAGCACGAAAATCGTCTCCGGCGTCCCATTGCCGAAGGTCATGCGGCCCTGGCCATAGAGTTCACCGCCCGAGGTCTTTACATTCAAATCATTGAAATCAAGACGATTCTTGTCAGCAAGATAGCGGCCCGCGATACGGACGCCGAACGGCAAGGCCGGTTCCGTTGAATTTTGCGGTGCGGAGATCGCAGAACTGGTGACGATCTCGAAACGATAGCCAGGCTCCGCCGAGGCATCCGCCGGCTCCGGGCCGATAGCGCCGTCGAACTGCGCCTCCATTCCGCCAAGCGACAATGTCGACGGTTGAAGTTCGATCTTTCCACTACCCGCTACCTGCTCGAAATTCAGAACCGCGCCAGCCGGGACGTCTTCATTGCGGCCAAGATCCATCTTGCCGTCCGCGACGCCCAGCCGGCCGGTGATCTGCACCGGCTCTCCGGCATCGGCTTTGCCGGTCAACCGCAGATTTGCATCGCCGCGAAACCGGAAAAGGGCTGGGTTGACCCGTCCTCCGGCAAGCTCCTCCGTGATCTCCGGCGGAGGATCGATATGCAGCGGAATGCCGTCGATGTTCATGCTGAAGACGGAAATGCCGCCATCACCGTCGCGCACCACCTCGCCGCTCAGCGCGATCGCCTCGCCCTCCCAGTTGAAGGTTCCCTGCAGCGCTATTCTTCCATTCTTCTCGGTCAGGCTCGCCTTTTTGACATCCAGCGTTTTTTCTTCATCCATGAGTTTGAAGCGAATGGATGTATTCAAGACGACGATCGAACGCGTCGAACGTTGATCGAGAAGCGCCACACCCTGTGTCATCACGTCGAACAACAATTGCGAAGTCGCGCCCAAATTGATCAATCCGCGGGAATCGCGCGGCAGCGAGGCAAGAAGCCCCCGCTTCGTTTCCGGCAGCTTTATATCCGCACCGTCGACTTCCACCTGCACGACGCGGACTTCTCCCGCCAAAAGCGCCATCGGCGCCAGGCCGAGGCGAACCGATCGAATTCCATCGACGGAAAAGCCGCTTTCGCGGTTTGAGATGGAGACGTCTTCGGCGCCAAGCGCAATGCGGTGGTTCTGGTCAAGCGCAATGCGGGCGCCGGAAAGCGAGGCTACCGCATCACTGCCGACAACCGACTGAAGTGCCGTTTGCGCCTCCCGCGTCAGCATTTCGCCGCTGATGCCGCCGCGTAACAGCGCAAAGCTCGCTGCGGCCAGAATACCGATGAGAATCAGGATCGACAGCATGGAACGGCAGGTCAGCCAGACAAGCGAGCGCTTGCGCGGACCGTGAACAGGAGGCGCCGCCTGTTCGCAAGCCGAGGGATAAAGGTGCAACTCTTTTATATCGCGCTTGTTGAAGCGGATTTTTTCGGGCTTCGCAGTCAAATTCCCATGCCGATAGATCAGAACCTTGCCGGGACACCATGGACGATTCCCGCAATCATCATATATTGCACCCGTTCAGAAGATAGAGCCTGACGGCGCCCCGCTGTCGAGGCGACCATCAAACACGCTACGCACATCCACAAAAGAAAGGCATTGATATGGCTGCCCCTGATATTGGCGACAACGCACCCGATTTTTCCCTTCCCCGAGATGGCGGCGGAACACTTTCGCTTTCGGCCCTCAGGGGCAAGCCGGTCATCCTCTACTTCTATCCCAAGGATGATACCAGCGGTTGCACGCAGGAGGCCATAGAATTCTCCGGGTTGAAGAGCGATTTCGACGAGATCGGCGCGACCGTCATCGGCATGTCGCCCGACAGCGTCAAGAAGCACGACAAGTTCAAGACAAAACACCAGCTGAGCGTCGATCTCGCCGCGGACGAGGAGAAGACGGTGCTTCAGGCCTATGGCGTATGGGCGGAAAAGAGCATGTATGGACGCAAATATATGGGCGTCGAGCGAACCACCTTCCTGATCGGCGCCGACGGCAGGATCGCCCGTGTCTGGCGCAAGGTGAAAGTCCCCGGACACGCCGCCGAAGTGCTGCAAGCAGCAAAAGCCCTGTGATATGTCGATGAATTCCGAAGGAAAACCTGTGGAGGCCAGCGGAGGGACAAGTCTGCGCGGCGGCGCCATCCGGGCGATCCTCGCGGACGACCTTGATCTCAAGGTCCGCCTGACGCGCGAAACGGCCACTCGCTGGTTCGCGCGCACGCTTTCAGTGCGCAGCCCCCTCGATCCCCCCATCCCGGAAAGGCCCGGCAGACCGCAAAAGCCGCAGCTCGTGCCACCGCGCATGCTCAAGAAGCGGTCGCTCAATACGCAGGCCGGCCGCATCGCGCTCATGCACGCATTGGCGCATATCGAGCTCAATGCCATCGATCTTGCGCTCGACATCGTCGCCCGCTTCGCGGGGCAACCGGTACCGCGCAGCTTCTTCGACGGCTGGATGAGAGTGGCGGACGACGAGGCGCGTCATTTCACGCTCCTGCGCAACCGCCTGCGCGCCCTGAACGCCGATTATGGCGATCTCCCGGCCCATGACGGGCTATGGCAGGCGGCTCATCAGACGCGGAACAACCTTGAAGCACGGCTAGCCGTTGTGCCGCTCATTCTGGAAGCGCGTGGCCTCGACGTCACGCCTTCCCTGATCGATAAGATGCTGGAAACCGGCGATACCGACACCGTCGCCATTCTCGACATCATCTACAATGATGAGAAAAGGCATGTCGCCGTCGGCGCGAAATGGTTCCGCTTCTTCTGCGCGCGCAACAGGGTTGATCCGGTCGCACGTTTCCAGGAACTGGTGAGGGTCAATTTCCGCGGCGACCTGAAACCACCCTTCAACGATCTGGCCCGCGCCGAAGCCGGTCTCACGCCGTCTTTCTATCGCGCACTCTCTTCCCTTTCCACCTGATATCGCCTGAATTTTAGGGGGGCTGCCGGTACTGGACGCAATGCTTTATTAACCCTAACGGAGTGTAATGATCACACAAATTCTCATTCATTGAAGTATGGCTAGACCCGTGACTGATGAAAGCCGCCTCCCTATTTTCGGAAAGCGAAAAGAGCCGCATACGATCATCATAGCGCGTGGTGATGCGATCAGCCATTTCACCATTCGTCCCTGGGTGCTCGCCATAGGCGGTTCGCTCTGCGCCGCTGCTGCGATCGGATACCTGCTTGCGACATCCTATTTGGTCATACGTGACGATCTGATCGGGGCGAGCGTCGCCCGCCAGGCACGCATGCAGCAGCTCTATGAAGACAGGATATCGACGCTGCGCGCGCAGGTGGACAGGATCACCAGCCGCCAGTTGCTCGACCAGCGGGCGATGGAAAACAAGGTCGCCGATCTGATCGAGCGGCAAAAGACGCTGAGCCGGCGCAGCGGACGGCTGGCTCCCCTGTTGAAACGTGCAGGCGGCGTGCCCGTACCGCAGGCAAAACCAGAGGCATTAGAGCAGCAGACCCAACTCCTGCCGACGGATGATCCGGCCGACGCGGTTTTTGTCGGCATCGATCCGATCATCACCGGGCCAACCGGTCCCGCCAAAACCGAAACCAATTCACTGCGCCCATCGGAAGGGCTTTCAGGCGAATCGGCGGCTGAGAAAGCCGAAAAGATTTTTCGAACCATCAACCGCTCGCTGCATCAGATAGAGACCGAACAGATCCACAAGGTCCGCAATCTGACGGAAAGCGCCTTTGAAACGGCCGACAATATCACCGATACGCTCAATGCGGCCGGGCTGAAGGTCGAGGATCGGAATGACGAGACGGGCATGGGCGGGCCTCTCATCACACCGGATTCGCCGGCTGAAAGCGTCGAGAATTTCGAGATGCGGCTACAGGATCTCGATTCGGCATTGGACCGGCTCGACCGGCTAAAAAAAAGGGTTCGCACCCTGCCGCTCGCCAATCCCGCGCCCGGAATGCCCGTCACCAGCCTTTTCGGCGTGAGACGCGACCCGCTGCTCGGAACGCCGGCTTTTCATGCCGGCATCGATTTTCGCGCACATATCGGACAGCGCGTGACGGCGACGGCCGGCGGCATCGTCACCAAGGCAGGCCGCAATGGCGGCTATGGAAACATGGTGGAGATCGATCATGGCAACGGCTTCACCAGCCGTTATGCCCATCTGAGCCGGGTTCTGGTGAGTGAAAACCAGAAAGTCTCGTTCGGCACGGTCATCGGAGCGGCCGGCAGCACCGGGCGTTCGACAGGCCCGCATCTGCATTATGAAGTCCGCCGCAACGGCAAGGCCGTCAATCCGGCGAATTTCCTGAAGACGGGCCGCCAAATCGAAAAGCTGCTCTGAAACAAGCGCTCGCGCTACCGACATCATGGAAATAAAAAGCCCGACCGAAGTCGGCCTTTTCATGTATCAGGCGATATTCTCGACCTGTACGTCGCCGCCATGGACGCGATGCGCAAGGGCTGCTTCCATGAATGGGTCGAGCGAACCATCGAGAACGTCTTGCGGGCTGGTGCTTTCCACGCCCGTGCGCAGATCCTTCACCAGCTGATAGGGTTGCAGCACATAGGAGCGTATCTGATGCCCCCAGCCGATATCCGTCTTGGAAGCGGCAACGGCGTCGGCTGCTTCCTCACGCTTTTTCAGCTCTTCCTCATAGAGACGCGCGCGCAACATCGACCACGCCGTGGCACGGTTCTTGTGCTGTGATCGTTCGGCCTGACACTGCACGACGATGCCCGTCGCGATATGCGTGATGCGTACCGCCGAATCGGTCGTGTTGATGTGCTGACCGCCGGCGCCGGAAGCCCGGTAGGTGTCGATGCGCACATCTGCTTCCGTTACGGCCACCTCGATATTGTCGTCGATGACGGGATAGACCCAGATGCTGGCGAAAGACGTATGGCGCCTGGCATTGGAATCGTAAGGCGATATGCGCACAAGTCTGTGCACGCCCGATTCGGTCTTGAGCAGGCCATAAGCATTGTGCCCCTTGACCTGGATGGTCGCGGATTTGATGCCCGCCTCTTCGCCATCATGCACCTCGAGCACGTCGACCTTCATGCCGCGGCGCTCGGCCCAGCGCGTATACATGCGTAGGAGCATCGAGGTCCAATCCTGGCTCTCGGTGCCGCCGGCTCCAGAATGCACTTCGAGATAGGCGTCGTTGGCATCGGCCTCGCCCGACAGCAGCGTATCGATCTGGCGCTTGTCGATGTCGCGCTTCAAGCTGCGGATGGCTTCCTCGGCTTCCGCGACGATGGATTTGTCGCCCTCTTCTTCACCGAGGGCAATGAGTTCGACGCTTTCATCCAGCGACTGCATCAGGCGGTGGATTTCCGCGATGCTGTCCTCGAGCTGCTGACGCTCGCGCATCAGCTTCTGGGCTTCCTGCGCGTCATTCCACAGATTGGGATCTTCGGCTTGCTGGTTGAGATATCCCAGCCTTTTCAGGGATTGATCCCAGTCAAAGATGCCTCCTCAGCAGGCCTACGCCCTGCTTGATTTCGTCGACAAGCGTCTCGATTTCGGCTCGCATTCGCTATCCGTTCCTTCAGGTCATATTTGCGGATTGAGGTTGCGGCGGAACATAGTGACGGGCCCGCCGCGTGTAAAGGCTCCAGGGACAAAACCTGTTGGTCTGCTCCTGACCCTGGCCGGAATTTTTCAGTAAAGCCCGCCGGAACCCGATGTGATCGCGCGGGTTGCCTGCGGCGATTGCGGCCGTACCGGAGCCCCTTCACGGAAGCTGTCCATGCCGATGACGGAATAGGAATCGGCGGGGCCGGTGCCTGGCTTGAATGCTTCCATGAAAACATCCGCCCCGCCCGGATCGGCGCGCATTCCGCTGCGGCGGTTGATGGCGATCAGTTTCATGCCTTCCGGCACGCGGAAATCAGCCTTCGGCTTGTCGACCAATGCCTGCTGCATGAAGTCCTTGAACACCGGCGCGGCAAGTCCGCCGCCGGTAAAGCCGTGGCCAAGCGGCGCCGGCGTATCGAAGCCCATGAAGACGCCGACCACGAGATCGGGCGTAAAGCCGACGAACCAGGCATCCTTTTCGTCATTGGTGGTTCCGGTCTTGCCGGCAAGCGGACGGTCGAGGCTCTTCAGGATCTGTGCCGTGCCGCGCTGGACCACGCCTTCCATCATCGAGGTGATCTGATAGGCCGTCATCGGATCGAGAACCTGATCGCGATCGTCGATCAGTTCCGGCTCCGGCTGGTTGACCCAGGCCGTCGCGGTGCAGCTGTCGCATTTGCGCTCATCATGTTTGAAGACCGTCTTGCCATAGCGATCCTGAATACGGTCGATCATCGACGGCACGATGCTGCGCCCGCCATTGGCGATGATCGAATAGGCGGTGACCATGCGCAGCACGGTCGTCTCGCCCGAACCGAGCGACATGGCGAGGACCGGCAGCATCTTGTCGTAGAGGCCGAACCGCTCGGCATATTCGGCGACCAGCTTCATGCCCATATCCTTGGCAAGCCGCACGGTCATCAGATTGCGCGACTGCTCGATACCGTAGCGAAGCGTCGACGGACCGGCGAACTTTCCCGAATAGTTCTTGGGAGCCCAGATACCGAGTGAACCGCCCTGATCCACCTCGATCGGGCCATCCAGGACAACGGATGCCGGCGTATAGCCATTGTCGAGCGCGGCGGCATAGACGAACGGCTTGAAGGACGAGCCGGGCTGGCGATAGGCCTGCGTGGCGCGATTGAATTCCGATTCCGAATAGGAGAAGCCGCCGACCATCGCGAGTACGCGCCCGGTATGCGGATCCATGGCGACCACCGCACCTTCTACTTTCGGCGGCTGGCGCAGTCTGTAGGCGCTGTCGCTTCCGTCTTTCTTCTCGACATAGACGACGTCACCGACATTCAGTACGCCCTCCGGCGATTTGACAGAACTCCGCTTGTCATCTTCGCTGAGAAGCCGCATGGCCCATTTCATGTCGGCAGCCGCGATGAAACCTTTCTTACGCTCCTTGCTGAGCGCACCGGAAATCTCGTGCGATGGCTGGAGGCCGATATCGGCGCCTTCCCTGCTGACGTCGAGCACGACCGCCAACTGCCACTCCGGCACATCCTTGAAAGCTTCGATCTCGCTCAGCGGCACGCCCCAGTCGCCGCCGATCTCGATATGCTTCACCGGGCCGCGATATCCCCTGTTCTCGTCATATTTGATGAGGCCCCTGTGCAGCGAGGCGCGCGCCATGACCTGAAGCTTCGGATCGAGCGTCGTGCGTACCGAAAGACCACCCTCATAGAGCGCGTCGACACCGTATTTCGCGATGATCTGGCGGCGCACTTCCTCGGTGAAATATTCGGAAGCGAAGAGATAATTGCCGTTGGCGCGCGGCGTGACACCGAGTGGTTCCGCCTTTGCCGCAGTCCCCTCTTCCTCTGTCACGTAGCCGTTTTCCACCATGCGGTCGATGACCCAGTTGCGGCGCCCGATAGCGCGCCCTGTCTGGCGGAAGGGATGATAGTTTGATGGTCCCTTTGGCAGGGCCGCGAGATAGGCCACCTCCGAAATGGTCAGTTCCGGCACCGCTTTGTCGAAATAGGTGAGTGCTGCACCGGCGATGCCGTAGGCGCCGAGGCCGAAGAAAATCTCGTTGAGATACAATTCCAGGATGCGGTCTTTCGAATAGGCCTGCTCGATGCGCAGCGCCAGGATCGCTTCCTTGATCTTGCGGTCGTAGGTCTGGTTCGACGAAAGCAGGAAGTTCTTCGCCACCTGCTGGGTGATCGTCGAGGCGCCGACCGGACGGCGGCCCGTGCCTATATTCCGCAGATTGGTGATCACCGCGCGCGCAAGTCCGCTGGGGTCTATGCCGGGGTGCTCGTAGAAATTCTTGTCTTCAGCGGAAATGAACGCCGCCTTGACGCGATCAGGAATGACCTGAATTGGAAGATAGAGACGCCGCTCCCTGGCAAACTCGGCCATCAGGCTGCCATCCGCGGCGTGAATACGGGTCGTCACCGGAGGCTCGTATTTCGCAAGAACCTCGTAATTCGGCACATCCTTGTTGATATTGCCGACATAGAGGGCAATTCCACCTGCAACCAGCAGGAAGAGCACCGCGCCGATTCCGAAGAAATATCCGATAAGCCGTATCATGTGTGTTCGGATTCCTGCCTTCAGATTATCCGTGTGTCAATTCGCGCGCCGAAACGAATGCTCGTTGCGGCATGTGAGCAGGAGCACATTCTACGAAACAACGCCATATGCCGCCTCGCATATTGCCTCCCCGCATTAAGGCTACTGACCAACCAAATGCGACAAAGGCAAGGTCATTTCGCCGTAATTCAAGATTTAAGCACGATAACAGGGGATTCGCCACGCGAAATAGAACGTTGTGTTGCATCGGAAGCTCACCCTTTGGTGGCAACATGGCCGGTCTTCAACACTGCAAAACTCTTGATCGCCTCGGCTAGCCTGCCGGCGAGACGCGCTCGCCATGCCGGATCGGTGATCAGCTTTTCGTCTTCACGATTCGACAGATAACCCATCTCGACCAGAACGGACGGCACATCGGGCGCCCGCAGGACCTGAAATCCGGCCGAGCGGTGCGGATTGTTGATGAGGTTGACCTCGCCCTGAAGCGCATGAACCACCTTGCTCGCGAAATTAAGCGAAAAGGCATGCGTTTCGCGGCGCGTGAGGTCGAGCAGGATGTCGGTCACCTCGGGCGGCTCCTCCTGGACGACACCGGCAATCGCGTCCGACTTGTTTTCACGCTCAGCCATGGCGCGGGCCACACTGTCCGACGCCTTGTCCGAGATGGTATAGACGGTCGCGCCGCGAACATTGTGCAGATTGATCGTATCGGCATGGATCGAGATGAAGAGATCGGCTTCATGTTGCCGCGCGATGCGTACCCGCTCGCCAAGCCGCAGGAACGTGTCGTCGTCGCGGGTCATCAGCACCCGCATGCCGGTATTCCTGGAAAGGACGTCGCGCAGATCCCGCGCGAAGGCCAGCGTCACATCCTTCTCCTTGATCCCGCTGCGGCTTTCCGCTCCAGCATCGATGCCGCCATGGCCCGGATCGATCATGACGGTGAAGACATGTGGCGGCACGGGATCCTCGTTCTTGCCGAGACGGTCGCCCTTCGATGCAGCTTGCGTCGAGCCAGTACTGGCATTCTGCGCCTTGATGGCCTCCGCGAATTCCCGGTCGGATGTCGCAACCATATCGGCCACCATACGGTAGCCCGGCGCGTTTTCATTTTTCAGGACCCGCAACCCTTCGACCTTGAAAGGCCCCCGCAGCGCCAGGATCATCCGCGACCTGTCTTCGCCGATCAGACCGTAACGCACATGTGTTACGAGCCCCCGCGGCTCAAGGGATTTCTTGTCGAAACCGAAACTCGCCTTGGGAAGATCGATCACCAGCCGGTGCGGATGCTGCAGGAGAAGCGTCGATAATTCCGGCTCGCGGTCGAACATGACGACGATTCGCGTGCGCAATTCGTCGCCGGCCATCCGGAAAGTCAGGGCCGAAAGCGTGCCGCTCGCCTGCGCGACAACGGTCAGCGCAAGCAGAAAAGGCAAAAAGGCGGCCGGCAAATGCCAAAATCGGCTAAAAATCTTCATTTTCTCCAACGTCACGAATAATGCCGGCATATCCCTTTTGTTCGGCTGCAAGCCCGTCCGACACACCCTTATCGTAGCGCAATTCGTAAACGAGAAGTAATGCGTCACGGTTAATGAAGCCTTTCCCGTCTGGTATCATCGCCCATGCCGTCGACGGCATTCCCCGTCTCTGCAACATTCGGCCTTGTCATTGACCATATCAGGTCATAAAAGCGAAGTCGGGTTACAAATTTGCCGTCGGAATCAATTCCGGCAACGCTCGAAAGATCGGGATCTGTTGCACAGGTTTTGCGAGGGAACGGCAAGGACGGTCTGAACGCCGTCCGGTAACCGGCACAGAATTTGGCGGAAGGTGAACATCTTTATCATCTCCGCTCAGTAAAAAGATGAAGCGCCGATCAGACGCCTTCATCTGCTCCATGAGAGCATAAAGGTCGGTCCGGCGTTTCCGGGCCATATATGAGGTCGTTTCGTTCGGAACAGTTATGGGTCATGCAGAATTGACCAGTACCAGCCTAAATACCGCGATCGCCGACAGGCAGTTGCGCGTGAAGGCTGACCTGACTGTCCCGGCGAGCCCCAAATTATCCGGCAAGCGCAGAGAAATGCGGTCGGACGCTATGGAAGCGTCCACGAGACCTTTCGTCGTGCGCCCTTACGCCGGAGGGAAAAACAATAATGTCAAACAAAATGCTTATCGATGCCTCCCACCAGGAGGAGACCCGCGTTGTCGTGGTTCGCGGCAACCGTATTGAAGAATTCGACTTCGAATCCGAGCACAAGAAGCAGCTCAAGGGAAATATCTATCTGGCGCGTGTGACACGTGTAGAACCTTCGCTTCAGGCCGCTTTTGTCGAATATGGCGGCAATCGCCATGGATTCCTTGCCTTCAGTGAAATCCACCCCGACTACTATCAGATCCCGGTGGCAGACCGTATCGCCCTCCTCGAAGCCGAAGCCCAGGCTGCGAGCGAAGAGGACGAGGACGACGAAGGCAATGGCGGCCGCAGCGAGCGAGGCGGCGACAAGTCTCGCCGCGGCAAGCGTCGCGGAAAGCGTAGCCGGTCCGAAGATGAAGGCTTGAAAGCCGAAGACGGCGAAGACGGCGCTCCATACCAGGCAAGCTCGGACGAGGAGGATGACGACGGTCCGGAAGGCACGACGATCGCCGCTGCGGTCGAAGGCGACGTCATCTCCGAAGATATACCTGATAGCGTCGACCTGGCGGAGGACGAAGCGGATACCTCGGATGAAGCCCCCTCGTCTCGTGAGCGCGCCAAACGCCCATCGTCGAGACGCCGCCGCAAGGATGCCGACGACGACAATGATGGATCGCATGACGAATCCGATATCGTCGAATCGGTCGGCGCCGAAGACGCGCTAGAGGAAGTGCCGACCCACCAGCGTACCCAGCGTCGTCAGTACAAGATCCAGGAAGTCGTCAAGCGTCGCCAGATCTTGCTGGTCCAGGTGGTCAAGGAAGAGCGCGGCAACAAGGGCGCCGCGCTGACGACCTATCTGTCGCTCGCCGGGCGTTATTCGGTGCTGATGCCCAACACGGCACGCGGCGGCGGCATTTCCCGCAAGATCACCAGCCCGGTGGACCGCAAGCGCCTGAAGGAAATCGTCAAGGAACTCGAAGTGCCGAAGGGCATGGGCGTGATCCTGCGTACAGCCGGCGCCAACCGCACCAAGGCGGAGGTCAAGCGCGATTATGAATATCTCATGCGGCTTTGGGAAAATGTCCGCGCTTTGACGCTGCAATCGACCGCGCCCGCCCTCGTCTACGAGGAAGGCAGCCTGATCAAGCGTTCGATCCGCGATCTCTACAACAAGGATATCGGCGAGATCCTCGTCGCCGGTGAAGATGGCTATCGCGAGGCCAAGGATTTCATGCGCATGCTCATGCCGAGCCATGCCAAGGTGGTGCAGCCCTATCGCGATCAGGTGCCGATATTCGCCCGCAACGGCATCGAAGCGCAGCTCGACCGTATGCTGCAGCCACAGGTCACGCTGAAATCCGGCGGCTACATCATCATCAATCAGACGGAAGCGCTCGTCGCCATCGACGTCAATTCCGGCCGCTCGACCCGTGAACACTCCATTGAGGACACCGCGCTCCAGACCAATCTGGAAGCAGCCGAGGAAGTGGCGCGGCAATTGCGCCTGCGCGATCTGGCCGGTTTGGTCGTGATCGACTTCATCGACATGGAGGAAAAGCGCAACAACCGCGCCGTTGAAAAACGGATGAAGGATTGCCTGAAGGACGATCGCGCCCGCATCCAGGTCGGACGCATTTCACATTTCGGCCTGCTCGAAATGTCGCGTCAGCGTATCCGCGCATCGGTTCTCGAAAGCACGATGCAGGTCTGCGCCCATTGCGGCGGGACCGGCTATATCCGCTCCGCCTCCTCCGTGGCGCTGCATGTCATTCGTTCCATCGAGGAATATCTGCTGCGTCATTCGCAGAACAATATCATCGTGCGCACGCCGGTTTCGACCGCGCTCTATGTGCTCAACCACAAGCGTAAGAACCTTGCTGACCTGGAACTCCGCTTTGGCCTGACGATCGATATCGAGGCCGATGACAGCGTCGGTTCGCAACATCTTGCCATCGACAAGGGAACGCCTGCGCTCGGCCCTGTGAGCCCCGCACCGGTCACCCTGCCCTATCCCGACCTCACCATTGATGAAGAGCCGCTGGACGAACCGGACATTCCTGCCGAGGACGAGGAATTCGAAGCTGACGACACTTCGGCCGCAAAGGATGAACATTCCGACGAGAGCGGACGCAAACGCCGCCGCCGTCGTCGTCGTCGCGGTGGCCGCGACCGTGACAGCCAGGAAAACGCTGTCGCCGCCGATGCAGCATCCGGCGACGAACGCGTCGTTGGCGAAGCCGGCGACATATCGCAGGAAGATGGCGAGCAGGCCGATCTGTCGGCCGAGGCAGCCGAGGAAGAGCGCCGGAAGAAACGCCGCCGTGGCCGTCGTGGCGGACGCAAGAACCGCCGCAATGACGACGAGACCAACGATAACATCGAAGCCTCGTCCGATGGTGAAGCGCGCAGCAAAACGGATGAAGGCGCGACCGCTCCGGTTGCCGACCTGACGCCGGTTCCAGACGAAGTGCCCGCTGCTGCTCTGCCCGCCGCCGAGGAAGACGCCGAAGCCGCTGCAACCGTCGAGGGCAAGCCCGTCAAGAAGCCGGTTCGCCGGCGCACGCCCAAGGCAAAGCCGGTGGAAGAAGTAGTGGTTGCGGAGGCTGTCGAGGATCTCGACGCGCCGCTAGCCGAAGAACCCGCCCCGCAGGAAAAACCGGCCAAGCCGGCTCGCAAGAGCCGGAAGAAGGTCGTCCCTGTGGCAGAGGTCCCCGAAGCCGTTAAGAGCGATGTGACGGCGGAAGCGCCCCGGAGCGAAGAAAAGCCAGAGGAAAAGGCGGAGGAGACACCCGTCCCGACCGAACCGGCCATCACACCGCCAGAGCCGAGCAAGCCGGTCGTTACGTCAAACTCTGCCGAGGAAAAAGACAAGCCCAAGCCGAAACGTGCCGGCTGGTGGCAGAAAAAGGGTTTCTTTTGAGAATCCGTAGCTAGATAGAAAATGCAAAAACCGGCGGAAACGCCGGTTTTTGTTTATGTTTTCCGGTTATGGCAGCCGGCGTCACGGCAGCCAGTTTGCCAGCCTTTCCAGAGCTTCTTCCATGTCCTCGACCTTGCCGGCATAGGAAAACCGCATCGTGCGATGCCCTTCGACCGGATCGAAATCATGGCCGGGTGTCGCCGCCACATTCGTCTCGGCGATCATCCGCCGGGCAAAATCCATGCTGTCATTGGTGAAGCGTGAGACATCGCAATAGGCATAGAACGCGCCATCCATCGGCGCGGCCAGCGTCAGGCCGATCTGCGGCAGGCGCCGCATCAAAATATCCCGGCTGCGGCGGTAACGCGATTTGACCGCCTCCAATTGCGCCGTTGCGCCGAAGGCTTCGACCGCCGCGATCTGGGAAAGCTCGGGCGCAGAGATATAGAGGCTCTGCGCCATCCGCTCTATGGGCCGCACGGCATTTTCCGGCAGCACCATCCAGCCGATGCGCCAGCCGGTCATGCAGTAATATTTGGAAAAGGAATTGATCACGGTGACATCGTCGGCAAACGATAACGCGCTGACATCTTCACTATCATAGCAAAGCCGGTGATAGATCTCGTCGGAAATGACCCTGATGCCGAGCTCCCGCGCCGTTTCGACGATATCGCGTAGCGCATCAGGCGCGATGACCGCTCCCGTCGGATTGGCCGGACTTGCGAAAAGCACGCCCTTCAGCGGCTTTTCCGCATGCGCGGCGCGCAAGGCGTCCGCCGTCAGCGAAGCATCAGCGCTGCCGCCGGTTGCGATTTCGACGACGTCCAGGCCGAGCGCGCCAAGAATATTGCGATAGGCGGGATAGCCCGGGCGGGTGATCGCCACCCGGTCCCCCGGATCGAAATAGACGAGGAACGCCAGATTGAAGGCAGCCGATGACCCTGTCGTCACGGCAATGCGTGCGGGATCGACACTCACACCATAATGATCGTGATAGTGACCGGAAATCGCCTCGCGCAGAACCGCCAGTCCAAGCGCATCGGTGTAACCGATCCGCCCGTCACGCAATGCCCGTTCGGCCGCTTCGCGTACGGCAGCGGGAGCCGGATCGGCCGGCTGGCCGACGGCCATGGAAATCACCGGATGGCCGGCGGAACGCCTGCGGTTCGCCTGCGCCAGGACATCCATCGCATGGAACGGCTCGACGGCGCTGCGGCGTGAAAATGCGGTCAAAACATACCTCCGGAATAGAAACCGGCGAATCCCCGCCGCCGGTCCACGCCGCACAATTGCCCGATTACTATGTGCTTCACAACATTCGCGCTATAAGATGCTTCAGCCATCCGACTCTGTGATCCGAACCCAATGATCCGAACCATGGGCCTTACAGCTATTTCGACATCTTCCGTCCCCCGTCCGTTTTTAGCCATACCGCGAAAGCTCGTCGCCGCCGTGACGGCTGCAGCCGTCGGGTTGTTGCCCGTCGTCCAGGCTTCCGCGCAGTCCAAATCGCTGCCGATCGTCCGCGATGCCGAAATCGAAGCGCTCATTTCCGAATATGCGACGCCGATCTTCAAGGTAGCGGGCCTCAAGAGCCGCGGCATCCGCATCGTTCTGGTCAACAACGACAGCTTCAACGCCTTTGTCGACGGCAGGCGCATCTTCATCAACACAGGTACGCTCCTCCAGGCCGAAACGCCGAACGAAGTCATCGGCGTCATCGCGCATGAATCCGGCCATCTGGCGGGCGGGCACCAACATCGCCTGCGCGAACAGTTGCGCCGCGCGCAGACCATGGCCGTCATCGGGATGTTGTTGGGCATGGGCGCCACCGCGGCGGGAGCAGCGTCCGGCAATCGCTCTGTTGCCGGTGCGGGCGGCGGCATCGCGCTTGGCGGCACGGAAATGGCGATGCGCAATCTTTTGAGCTATCAGCGCACCGAAGAGATCACCGCCGATCGCTCCGCCATCACCTATCTCGAGCGGACCGGCCAATCGGCAAAGGGCATGCTGTCGACATTCGAGCGCTTCGCCAACGCCTTGTCGCTGACGGGAACGCGGGTCGATCCCTATCGCATCAGCCATCCAATGCCGCGCGAGCGTATTGCCAATCTGGAAACGCTTGCCCATGAAAGCCGCTATTTCGACAAGAAGGATCCAGAAGCGCTGCAGCTGCGCCATGACATGATGCGGGCGAAGATCGCCGCCTATACCGCTGGTCCGGGGGGTGTTTCGCGCCTCTTCCGCAACAATCCGCGTGGCGTCGCCGCGCGTTATGGCAATGCGATCTCCACTTTTCTCAACGGATCTTCCAAAGCCGCCCTGCCGAAGATAGACACGCTCATCAAGGAGCAGCCGAAAAACCCGTATTTTCAGGAGATGCGCGGTGAAATTCTCCTGAAAGCCAATGATGCGGCGGGCGCAGCCAAAGCCTTCCAGCGTGCCGCAGCACTCGATCCGCACAAATCCAGCCTGATCCGGATGAGCTATGGCCGCGCACTGATGCTGACGGGCGCGCGGAGCAACATGCCTTCCGCCATTCGCGAGCTCAAGGCGGGCATAGCCCGCGATCCCGAGTTCCCGGCCGGCTACGGGTATCTCGCGCAAGCCTATGGACAGATGGGTGATATCGGAGAAGCCGAACTCGCGACGGCAGACATGCATTATTATTCTGGTAACATCCAGGAGGCCAGAATCTTCGCCACACGAGCACAACAGAAACTGAAGCGCGGCTCGCCGGAATGGGTCCGCGCGCAGGATATCATCAACAGCAAAAAGCCGCGACCCTGAGTTCTTGTCTGGCAACGCGCCTCGTTGATCAATACAACAGACAGATATTTTGAACATCGGCCCCGGATTGGAAAAACGATGAAGAACGCAATCACCATAACGATCGCCAGCGGCGTGGTCGGGCTCGGCGCCCTTTTCCTGGGCTATCATGCAGGGACCGCACGCACATCTCAGGATATTTCCGAAGCTCCGGTGCAAATGGCCTCGACACAGACAGCAAATACCGCTCCCGACCGCTCGGCCATCGAGGCGATCGTCAAGGATTATCTGATCAGCAATCCGGAAATCATGCTCGACGTGCAAAATGCGCTCGAGACGAAGCAGGCGGCGGCGGCCCGGACCGGGCAACGTGCGGCGATCACCGCCAATGCCGACAAGCTGTTCAGCTCGCCGATGGATGCGGTTTTCGGCAATCCCGATGGTGACGTCACGGTCGTCGAGTTCTTCGATTACAATTGCGGTTACTGCAAGCACGCCCTGCCCGACATGGATGCGCTCTTGAAAAGCGACCCGAATGTCCGTTTCGTCATGAAGGAGTTCCCGATCCTCGGCCCGGATTCGGTCAAGGCCCATATGGTCGCGAAAGCCTTCCAGTCGCTGATGCCCGGCAAATATCTCGAATTCCACCGAGCGCTTCTCGGCCAGCAGGGCCGCGCCACGGAACAGACGGCCATCGATACGGCGGTAAAGCTCGGCGCGGATGAAACACAATTGCGTGAAAAGATGCAGGCGCCGGAAATCGCAACGGCCTTCCAGGACAATTACCAGATCGCCAACGCGCTCAACATCACCGGCACGCCTTCCTACATCATCGGCGAGGAAGTTGTTCCAGGTGCGATCGGGCTCGATGGGCTTGCTCAGAAAATCGCCGAACAGCGCGATGCCAATGGCTAAAGCATGTCGCCCGAAAGTGGGAACCGGCTTCGGGGTGACGGCATGCGCAGATTCAATAACTGACAGCGCTGTGCGTCCTGAAGAATGCACGGCGCTGTAAAATGATCGAAAATTCGGTGGGGAAACAGGTTGGAATCCTGCTTTCTCCGCCATTTTCAGGCTTTTACCTTGCGTGCATCCCCTCTATATGGGATGCGCATCCTCATTCGATATCCCGGAATGCCGGCAATCCTTCACGCGTAGATCAGGCCGTACAGTAACCAGGAATGACCCAAACGATTTTTGTCCTCAATGGCCCCAATCTCAACATGCTGGGAAAGCGTGAGCCTGGGATCTATGGCGCCGCAACGCTGGCCGATATCGAAGCCGCTTGCCGCCAGGAAGCGGCGGCGCTGGGCTTCGGCCTGGAGTTCCGGCAATCGAACCATGAGGGCGATCTGGTGACCTGGATACAGGAAGCCGGAGAGCGCGGCGCATTGGTCCTGATCAATCCTGCCGCCTACACGCATACATCGATCGCGCTTCAAGATGCGATCCGCGCCGCGAAGGTCACGGTCGTCGAGGTGCATCTTTCAAACATTCATGCACGGGAAGCCTTCCGGCACAATTCGTTCGTCTCGGCCGTCGCCAGAGGTGTCCTCTGCGGCTTCGGCGCGGACGGATACGTGATGGGGCTGCGCGCGCTTGCGGCATTCGCCGGACGAGACGATGCCCAGGCCGGAAAAACCCAGACATGACGAACAATAACGGGCAAAGCGGTAAAGGGGCCAGGAAGATGGCAAACAGAAACGCAGGTATCGACAAGGAGATCATCCGTGATCTTGCGGAGATACTGAACCAGACAGACCTGACCGATATCGAGGTCGAGCAGGGCGATCTGCGCATTCGCGTTTCGCGGCAGATCACCGTCGTTCACGGAACGGCCCCGCAGGCTCAAATGGCCGCCGCCCCGGCTCCGCTGGCAGCCCCTGCCGCGGCGGAAGCGGCCAAGCCCGCAGACGTCTCCAAGAATGCCGTTCCCTCGCCCATGGTCGGCACAGCCTATCTGTCGCCTGCGCCCGGTGCCCGGCCCTTTATCGAAGTCGGCCAGAAGGTCACGGATGGCCAGACCCTGATGATCATCGAGGCAATGAAGACGATGAACCAGATCCCGGCCCCCCGTTCGGGAACAGTGACGGCCATCCTTATCGAAGACAGCCAGCCCGTCGAATTTGGCGAGCCGCTGGTCGTCATCGAATAAGGGCGGATAGGACACGATGTTTCAGAAAATCCTCATCGCCAATCGCGGCGAAATCGCTCTCAGGGTGCTGCGTGCCTGCAAGGAGCTCGGCATCCAGACGGTGGCGGTGCACTCGACCGCCGATGCCGATGCGATGCATGTGCGCCTTGCCGACGAAAGCGTGTGCATCGGACCGCCACCCTCGCGCGACAGCTATCTGAACATCCATCAGATCGTCGCCGCCTGCGAGATCACCGGCGCGGATGCCATCCATCCCGGCTATGGCTTCCTTTCGGAAAATGCCAAATTCGCCGAAATCCTCGAAGCGCATGACATAACGTTCATCGGTCCGACCGCCGCGCACATCCGCATTATGGGCGACAAGATCGAAGCCAAGCGGACCGCCAAGCGCCTGGGTATCCCGGTCGTTCCCGGATCGGACGGCGGCGTCACCGACGATACCGAAGCAGCTCGCATCGCCGCCGAGATCGGTTATCCCGTCATCATCAAGGCGTCTGCCGGCGGTGGCGGCCGCGGCATGAAGGTGGCGCGCTCGCTCGAAGAGCTTTCCGTAGCGCTCTCCACCGCCCGCTCCGAGGCAGGCGCAGCCTTCGGCGATGACGCCGTCTATATCGAGAAATATCTGGAAAAGCCGCGCCACATCGAAGTTCAAGTGATGGGCGATGGCGCCGGCAATGCCGTGCATCTGGGCGAGCGCGACTGTTCGCTGCAACGCCGCCACCAGAAGGTCTGGGAAGAGGCGAACTCGCCGGCGCTCAACGCCGAGGCCCGCGACAAGATCGGCATGATCGTCGCCAATGCCTGCGCCGAGCTTGGCTACCGTGGCGCAGGCACGATCGAGTTCCTCTATGAGAACGGCGAGTTCTATTTCATCGAAATGAACACGCGCCTGCAGGTCGAACATCCCGTGACCGAGGCGATCACCGGCATCGATCTCGTGCATGAGCAGATCCGTATCGCTTCCGGCGCCGGATTGTCCGTAACGCAGAAGGATATCCGTTTCTCGGGCCATGCCATCGAATGCCGCATCAATGCCGAGGACCCGCGCACCTTCACGCCCTCGCCCGGTGTCATCACGCATTTTCACACGCCGGGCGGCCTCGGCATTCGCGTCGATTCGGGCGTCTATTCCGGCTACAGGATCCCGCCCTATTATGACAGCCTGATCGGCAAGCTGATCGTGCATGGCCGCAATCGCGTGGAATGCATGATGCGTTTGCGCCGTGCACTCGATGAATTCGTCGTCGACGGCATCAAGACGACCCTGCCGCTGTTTCAAGACTTGATCGGCAACCCTGATATCGCCAATGGTGATTACGATATCCACTGGCTTGAGAAATATCTCGCCAGCCAGGCCGCCGATAATTTGGGAGACTGACTGGGGTGGCGCGGAGGACGCCTGCGAACGACGATCATATTTCGCCAGATCTCCTTTTGCGCGCCTATGCCACCGGCGTTTTTCCGATGGCCGAAGATGCCGATGACCCGGAAGTTTTCTGGGTCAGGCCGGAAAAGCGCGGCGTTATACCGCTCGACCACTTCCATCTTCCGCGCAGCCTGAAAAAAACCATCCGGCAGGGTCGCTTCGAGATCCGGTTCGACACCGATTTCAACGGTGTTATCGAAGGCTGCGCAAGCGGAACCGGCAAACGCGCGCGCACATGGATCAACCAACCGATTCGCGAGGCCTATGCTGCTCTCTTTCAGCGCGGGCACTGCCATACCGTCGAAGCCTGGCGCGAGGACAATTTGGTTGGCGGGCTCTACGGCGTGACGCTCGGCCGGGCGTTTTTCGGAGAAAGCATGTTTTCGAGGGAACGCGATGCCTCGAAGGTCTGCCTTGCCTTTCTCGCCGAGCACCTGATCGAGCGCGGCTTCATCCTGCTGGACACGCAGTTCACCACATCGCATCTGGAGCGCTTCGGAGCAATCGAAGTGCCGCGAAAGAAATATGAGCGGATGCTGGAGGAAGCACTGCTCGGCCTGGCGCGTTTCTAACTGATCTAAAGCGTTCCTGTTTTGATGGAATCGTCTAGAGTCTGTCATGGATTAATTGAATCGTTGATACGACAAGGGGTCTTGTCTCGTCGTCATTCTCGGGCTTGTCCCGAGAATCTGCCATAAGTAAAAAGAAAAGCAATTACCGTACGAACAGATCAGACTGCGGTAGATTCTCGGGACAAGCCCGAGAATGACGGCCAGGTGGAAGCTGTTTCAAGCTAGTCCTGACAGACTCTAGCCATACACCATTCTGCACCGCCGGAACTGTGGAGATGGCGAGGGGATTCCTGTGACAAGCACAGGCCCGGGCACAGGAATGACGGCAGTTTAGGTGTTGGTAGTCAATCGCCAGCGTTTCCGCTGCAGAACAGTTGTCATAGGGGCGAAATCCCCATTTCCGTCATTCCTGTGCTTGTCACAGGAATCCATGCCTCCACAATGCCGCTGTTGCTATGGTTGGAATAGGGCGTTTGCCGCCGTCAAGATTGAGGAACGCCTGAACGCATCGTTTCCGTCTGAAAGTGAACTGATCTAGCGAAATGAGGCAGTAGCGCTCAATTCGTCCGGCCTGGCGCGGGTACTTCCGACCTCTGCTTGCAGTCCTTTAGCCAGACGTCATAGACTGGATGCTCGATGGCGTTGAGGCCGGGACTGTCGGCGAACATCCAACCCGAAAAGATCCGGCGGATTTTCCTGTTCAAGGTGATCTCATCGACTTCGATGAAGCTGTCGGTCTTCGGCGCCTCGTCTTCTGTGCGCGAATAGCAAACCCGTGGCGTGACCTGCAAAGCCCCGAACTGCACCGTTTCGTCGATATAGACGTCGAAGGTGGTTATCCGTCCGGTGATCTTGTCGAGGCCGGAAAACTCGGCGATCGGATTTGATATGCGTTCGGCAACAGCAGGAACGATGAGAGAAGCCAGAATGCACAGGATAGCGGCAGAACCGGAAAAAATCCGGGTGCCGAAGCTTCGCGTCGCATGGCGGATCATTGTCAAATCAGCTTCCGCATAATCTCGATGGGTGGGTCTTGTAGCAACCCGATCGCCAACATGTCTTTAAACCAAGCCAGCATATCTTTAAACCAGGAATGTGGCTGATCAAGGCGGTCGGCTGGCAAAATCATCCTGCCCTGCCGAAATCAGCTGCCGGGCGTCCAGGCGTCGTAATCGCCCGTTACCTTCGGGCGTTCGCCCAGATTGGCGCCCACATTGGCAATCGAACCCTTCGGCCTGTAGGCATAAGGCGTGCCGGTCAGATTGGGCTGAAACGGCTTCTGCCACTCGCGCGGCTTGTAATCCTCTTGCGTCGGCGGCGTATCGACACGATGGTGCATCCAGCCATGCCAACCGGCGGGAATGGCGGATGCCTCGGCATAGCCCTTATAGATCACCCAGCGGCGTGTCCGCCCCTCGGAATCGGTTCCGCCCTGATAATAGACATTGCCGAATTCATCTTCGCCGACATGCTGGCCCTTGCGCCATGTATGAAAGCGCGTGCCGAGCGTCTGGCCGTTCCACCAGGTGAAAAACTGAAGCAGAAAACTCTTCATGGTGCATCCAAATCCAAACCGTTATCTCTCGCGAAAATATGATCTTCCATGAGAGTTCGATGAGAAGAATATCCCTGCTTATGGCCGCATCGTCCGGTCAAGGCAAGGGTCAAGTTGACGCTGATATGGGCAGATCGGGGCAATCGGGCCTATAGAGGCCAATCGGCCAGTGCCTTTTCGAGCGTCAGCACCGCGATGCCGGAATCCGGATCGCCCCAGTTCTCCGTACGGGCGGTGCGGGCATATCCCTTGCCTTCGTAGAACTGCACGGCTTTGCCGTTCTTCTCGATCACATCAAGCCGCAGCCGGCGCGCATTCGGAAAAGCGCTTTCCATTTCGATGAGAAGCAAGGTGCCGATACCCTGCGCCTGCTTTTCCGGCCTTACATAGAGCTGGTGCAGATTGGCGAGTGTCTGGTCGGTCTGGCTCGCAAACGCCATCCCGTAGAGGTCGGACCCGTCATCGGCGAGAACGAATTCCGAATAGGGCTTCGACAATTGCTTCTTCAACGCATCGAGCGAATGCCATTTATTGGTAATGGCATTCACCGTCTCGACGCCCAGGACATCGTCGAAGGCCGCGTGCCATGTCGCGACCAGAAGATCCCGAACGGCTGGAATATCGTCCTTGGTAGCGGTTCTCAGCCACATCTCATTCGATACCCAGCTTTGCCTTCACCAGTTCATTGACCGCCTGCGGATTGGCCTTGCCGCCCGTGGCTTTCATCACCTGACCGACGAACCAGCCGGCAAGCGCCGGCTTGGCCTGGGCCTGCTCGACCTTGTCAGGGTTGGCGGCAATCACCTCGTCCACCGCTTTTTCGATAGCGCCGGTATCCGTCACCTGCTTCAGGCCGCGCTCTTCGACGAGCACCTTCGGATCGCCGCCCTCGTTCCAGACGATCTCGAACAGATCCTTGGCGATCTTGCTTGAGATCGTTCCTTTTCGCATCAGAATAACAATCGAAGCAAGCTGGCTCGGAGAAATCGGGGAGCGGTCAATTCCGAGATTGGCGCCTCTAAGTGCACCAAATAGTTCATTTACTATCATATTCGAAATGCCATGAGCCACTGTATGGCCAACGCCTTGCGGCTCGCTCACGTTCACGCCTTCAGATTGCGCTGCCTCCAAAACCTTTTCGAAATAGTCTGCCTCCAGCGCCTCTGCAATCAAAACTGAAGCATTATACTCCGACAGGCCGAAGTCGGCCATGAAACGGGCCTTCTTGTCGTCAGGCAATTCCGGCAGGTGCTGCACCAGATCATCGACAAAAGCCTGGTCGAATTCGAGCGGCAGTAGATCGGGATCGGGGAAATAGCGGTAGTCATGCGCTTCTTCCTTGGAGCGCATCGAACGTGTCTCGCCTTTCACCGGATCGAACAGGCGCGTCTCCTGGTCGATCGTGCCGCCATCCTCGATAATGGCGATCTGCCGGCGTGCCTCATATTCGATCGCCTGGCCGACGAAGCGGATGGAGTTGACATTCTTGATCTCGCAGCGCGTGCCGAACGGTTCACCAGGGCGGCGCACGGAGACATTGACGTCGGCGCGCATCGAACCTTCATCCATATTGCCGTCGCAGGTGCCGAGATAGCGCACGATGGTGCGCAACTTCGTCAGATACGCCCTCGCCTCGTCCGACGAGCGGATATCCGGCTTCGAGACGATCTCCATCAGCGCCACGCCCGAGCGGTTCAGATCGACATAGGACATGGTCGGATGCTGGTCGTGCATCGACTTGCCCGCATCCTGCTCCAGATGCAGCCGCTCGACACCGACCTCGATATCCTCGAACTGACCTTTCGAATCCGGTCCGACCGAAACCGTGACGACGCCCTCGCCGACGATCGGCTGCTTGAACTGCGAAATCTGGTAGCCCTGCGGCAGATCGGGGTAGAAATAATTCTTCCGGTCGAACACCGATTTCAGATTGATCTGCGCCTTGAGGCCGAGCCCGGTGCGGACCGCCTGCCTGACGCATTCGATATTGATCACCGGCAGCATGCCCGGCATGGCCGCATCGACAAGCGACACGTTGGAATTGGGCTCGGAGCCGAAGGAGGTCGAAGCGCCGGAGAAAAGCTTCGAATTCGACGTCACCTGGGCATGGACCTCCAGGCCGACGATCACTTCCCATTCACCGGTCGCACCGGAAATAAGACGTTTGGGTTCAGGCGTGCGCGTATCGATGAGTGTCATGCTGGCTCGTCATTGCTGGATTTGTCTTTTATTCGCTAGTGCAAAGCATCGGCGGAGGCAAGAGCCGAAACGGCAATTGAGCCGCAGTACTGCCCGCCTCCAAACTTTTACAGGAAGCTCATGTCTCTCAAAATGAAAAGGCCGCCCCGAGGGCGGCCTTTTGATGATTTGAATGAGCTGATCATTCAGCGTCTTTTTTCTTCGCCACCGCCTTCTTCTTCGGCGCGGCTTTCTTTGCGGGCTTTGTGTCAGTCTCCGCTGCCTCGTCCTCGGCCATCAGCTCTTCCTTGCTGACCTTCTTGTCGGTCACCTGGATCGTCGACAGCAGATGATCGACGACTTTTTCCTCGAAGATCGGCGCACGCAGATTGGCAACGGCGTCAGGCGTCCGGCGGAAGAATTCGTAGATCTGCTGTTCCTGACCCGGATAGCGGCGGACCTGATCGTAAAGGGCGCGCTGCAATTCATCCTCGGTCACTTCGAGACCGGCCTTTTCGCCGATCTCGGAGAGGACCAGGCCAAGACGCACGCGGCGCTCGGCCAGCTTGCGGTATTCCTCACGCGCGGCTTCCTCGGTCGTATCTTCATCCTTGAAGGTGCGTCCGGCTTCCTGCAGATCATTGTTGATCTGCGCCCAGATATTGTTGAACTCCGCATCGACCAGCTTCTGCGGCGCTTCGAACTGATATTCGCCGTCCAGTGCATCGAGAATCTGCCGCTTCACCTTCTGACGGGTGAAGGAGCCGTATTGGCTCTCGATCTGCTCGCGGATCACCTCACGCAGACGGTCCATCGATTCGATACCGAGCTGCTTGGCGGTCTCATCATTGAGTTCGAGTTCGCCCGGCTTGGCGACTTCCTTGACGGTGATGTCGAAGGTCGCTTCCTTGCCGGCCAGCTTCTCGGCGCCGTAATTCTCGGGGAAGGTCACCTTGATCTGCTTTTCGTCACCGGCCTTGACGTCGACGAGTTGTTCCTCGAAGCCCGGGATGAACTGCCCCGAACCAAGCACCAGCTGTGCGTCCGTATCGGCGCCGCCCTCGAAAGGCTCGCCGTCGAGCTTGCCCAGATAGTCGACGGTGACGCGGTCGCCGTCTTCGGCCTTGCCCTTCTTCGGCTCAAAACTGCGGGCGGACGAGGCGACGCGCTTGACCTGCTCCTCGATCTCTTCATCCGAAACGTCGACGATCTCGCGCGTCACGGACATGCCCGATACATCCTTGACCTCGATCTTCGGCAGGACTTCGTAATTCAGCGAGAAGACGAAATCGGCCTCGCCGTCGAGAACCTTTTCGGCCTCTTTCTCGTCTTCGCTCATGACGATCTCGGGCTGGGTCGCCGATTTCTCGTTGCGATCCGACAGAACCGAGCGCGGCGTATCGGTAAGGATCTCATTGACCACTTCGGCCATGAAGGACTTGCCGTAGACCTTGCGCAGATGCGCCGGCGGTACCTTGCCCGGACGGAAGCCGTTGATGCGTACCCGCGACCGGGCATTCTCGAGGCGCTCGGAAAGCTTCGCCTCGAGATCCTTGGCCGGAACCACGACTTTGATCTCGCGCTTCAGCCCTTCATTGAGCGTTTCGGTAACCTGCATGTCCAAACCTTCACTTCTTTGCATTGTCCCGCCGTCACCGGCCCTTTTGCCTTCGTAAGCGGGAGAAAAACTGTTTGCCTTCGTGGCCTTTCGCTGGTGCGGATGGAGGGACTCGAACCCCCACGGTCTCCCGCCAGAACCTAAATCTGGTGCGTCTACCAATTTCGCCACATCCGCTTCTGAGCCTGAACCACCCCCGAAAGCGCGCGTCTCTATATCATCCAATTTTCAGTGTTCAAAGGAAAAAAGCCGTCCATTTCGGCGAGAATAAGCCCTCGCCTCCCGTTTTTCGGCAAATGTCCGCACTTTCAGTACAGTGGCTCTTCGTAAAGCGGTTTCCCGTTCTCCTTCAGCGCCTTGATCTGCGCTTGCCCGGATGCGGAAACGGCGATGACGGCCTGGATATTCTGCTGCCGTTGCGCATCGTCGACGGCGCCGCCTTCACCCTCCGGAACATAGTACCGCTCTATGCCATAATCAACGCTGACGAGAGCATTGGGCTGCGATGGCGCGGCGTAGCGGGTCCGTCCTTTGAGCATGACCTCGTCGGGGGCGATATCCTCGATCGGCTGGAATGAGGCGCGCGCAAGCTGCCAGTTTCCGTCTGCCGCCGGTTTCACCGTCACGTAGACATCCGGATTTCCGTTTTCCCAATTTCCATTATCGGGCGTGCCGGTAATATCGGAACGTTTGATTGAGGAAATGGCATAGCCGAGAGTGACGTAATCGCCGCGCATCAGATCGCGCGGGTCCACCGGTTGCGTCAAAAGCACCACTTGTCTGCCATCACGCAGGACCGAGGCGCGCTTCTCTATGCTGGCATAGAGAATGCCGGACTGGAAAAGTGCGGCGAGCGTCGCCAGGGCGAAAAGCCATATACGCTTGTTTTTCATATGCTTGCCACCGCCTTCGGATTCTTTTCATGAAGCCGCCGCTCCATGCGCGCCACGAAAACTGCCAGCAGAAGCAGGAGAATACCTGCGGTGAGGAAAAAACCCGATGTGCCGATCAGCGTACCGACGGTCACGAAGGCCAGATAGAGCACCTCGAGCGAGAACGCGACATAGGCGATCCACCGCACGGATGGGTTTCTGCGTCCCGAAAGCACCAGCGCGCCAATTGAAAGCCCGAGAATGACGACGCCGAAAATAACCCGTCCGGCAGCGTCCCGCATGATGTCTTCGAACTGCATCACCGACAGCGCCAGCAGGGCTGCCGCAAGGCCATAGGCTGCGAGCGCCGGACCGAAGCTGCCGATCCTGCCCGACAGATCAGGACGAAAGCCGTCGAGAAGAAAAAGCGCAAGCCCAACTGCGGCGGTCAGCCAGAGCACCATGAGTGAGTCGAAATCGAAATAGCTGACCAGGAAGAAGGCGATCAGGAACAACGCCACCAGATCCGCCGCGGCACGGCTTTTCGTGTACCAGGCAAGCCCCGCCCCAAGCGCCGCCAGCAACGGCGCGATCAACAGATACTGCCTGTCGGGATAAAAACCGTCGCTCAAAAAGGAAAAAAGGTAAAAGCCCGCAATCGCCATGCTGGCTATCGCCAGCGTCCCCGATCTGAGCAGGAAGGCAGCGACCATGACGCCGCCCGTCCAGACCAGCGCGGCAAACGCCGCATCGCCCGAGAGATGATACATCTGCCCGATCAGGGCGATCCCGGCACCGAAAGCGATGGCCGCAACGAGATAGAGCGCCGGCGAAAACACCGTATCGCCGCGGCTTTGACGCCAGGCGCCACCGAGGTAACCGCCCCAGATCACCGCGAAGATCAGCGCAACCCGCAGCAGGCGCGGCATCGCCTCCCAATTGGCGGCGATGAGCGTGATGATGGCAACGCCAAGAAGAACGGCCCCGAGAACGGCCAGCGTATTGCCGAGGCCAAATCCGCCGCCCTGGCTTTTGAGATCGGAGAGAAGCGCTTCGGCCGTATCGTCATCGATAAGGCCCTTCTTTTGCCAGCGGGCTATATAGGCCCGGACAGGGATGGGAAATGCCACGCTGAACTCCTGATTCGTGCCGCTGCAAAATCGGCACACACTACCGCAAGATCGGCAGATCAAAAACGCCAAGATTCGGCGGGCCCAAAGTCATTCCGAATTTGTGCATCGCAGCAAATAAAATCGATTGATGATGCATTGCAGCAATTGCAGGTCAGCTATGCAAACTTGGGTCTGCAACCCCGGGGAATCCTGGACTATATCCAGTTCAACGATCGAGACAGCGATCATCGAGATATCGAACAGAAGGTTGACTGACATGAACCTGATCCGCTCTTACAGCAATTGGCGCCGTTACCGTGACACCGTCGGCGAACTGAACCGCCTTTCGAACCGCGAACTGAGCGACCTCGGCATTTCCCGCGCCGACATCCCTTACGTGGCTCGCCAGTCCGGCGCCCGCTAAGGAACCAAACGACGCGTCGAGCGCCTTAACGAATATCGCGAAAGCTTATCCTCCTCCCGAGCTTGAGCGATCGAAGGCCGGCACTCCTCCTCCCAGCCGGCCTTACCTAATGGCACTCGCTGTACCTCCTCCCACAGCGAGTGCCGTTAACTCCGAAAAATAAAGAATATCGCGAGGGCCTATCCTCCTCCCAGGCCCAAGCGATCGAAGGCCGGCACTCCTCCTCCCAGTCGGCCTTTACCAAACGACACCCGCCGCACCTCCTCCCGCGGCGGGTGTTGTTTTTGTAAGGCCCTTTTCGCTCAACGCTGGCCGCCGACACCTCTTTGCTTCCATTCCGACAGCTTCATCACGTCAGGTAGTCCGCCGCCGGGCTCGAACCAGGAATCGACTGCCCAGAGCACGCCGTGTTCATCCTTCAGAACCGCCGTCCAATGTGGATACCGCCCGTCGAGGAAGAAGCCGCGCGATGTCTTGCGCGCCATCCGGTGATGTCTGAGCCATCCCGTGCTCTGCAGGAATTTCAGGAAATGGTCGGTGTTGGTGGATTCGTCGATACAATCCATCTGGCCCTTGATACGCGCCCTGCCGAATTGCATTTTTGCTTTATCGCGAACGCCGATGACGGCAGTGCTCCGTTCTTCGAAGATTGCTACCGCACGGCGCACGGCGGAGCGTTCGGCTTCCGCGGATTTCATGCCCTGCGCCATCGCCGCCGCAATTCTTTTCAAATCACCTGCGGTCAGCGTTACGCGCGTCGAACGGTAGCAATCATAGCCATGACACACCCTGAAGCTCGCCCCTTGTGCTTCCGCAATGTCCGCGCCGCCGGCAAAAATCACCGCCGCGGCAAACAGCCCGATCCGTGCCCGTTCAGACAGTGTTCGCCTCCTGGTTCTATAACCCCTGACGAATAGCAAAATGGCAGAACCGCACATGCGGTTCGCCGTTGAAGCCCGAGCGATAAGGCGTTAAGTGAAGCCCATGTCGATTTCAAAAGCAAATATGTCGAATTCAATGTCGAAACAGCCGATACATATCGTTGGCGGCGGCCTTGCGGGCTCCGAGGCCGCCTGGCAGATCGCGCAGGCCGGAATTCCTGTTGTCCTGCATGAGATGCGGCCGGTGCGCGGAACGGATGCGCACAAGACGGATGGGCTGGCCGAACTGGTATGTTCCAACTCGTTTCGCTCCGATGACGCCGAAACCAATGCCGTCGGCGTGCTGCATGCCGAGATGCGGTTGGCCGGATCGCTGATCATGGCGAGCGCCGATGCGCATCAGGTGCCCGCCGGCGGTGCGCTGGCGGTCGACCGTGACGGTTTTTCGCAAGGCGTCACCGCCAAGCTTGAGGCCCATCCGCTGATCACCATCGAGCGCGGCGAAATCACCGGCCTGCCGCCCGCCGATTGGGGCGCCACCATCGTTGCGACCGGCCCGCTGACCGCGCCCGATCTCGCCGAGGCCATACGCGCCGAGACAGGCGCCGATGCGCTGGCCTTCTTCGATGCCATCGCCCCCATCGTCCATTTCGACAGCATCGACATGAATGTCTGCTGGTTCCAGTCGCGCTACGACAAGGTGGGACCGGGCGGCACCGGCAAGGACTACATCAATTGCCCGATGACGAAGGAGCAGTATGAAACCTTCGTCCAGGCGCTGATCGATGGCGAAAAGACCGAATTCAAGCAATGGGAAGGCACGCCCTATTTCGACGGCTGCCTGCCGATCGAGATCATGGCCGAGCGCGGCCCCGAAACATTGCGTCATGGGCCGATGAAGCCGATGGGGCTGACCGACGCCCATAATCCTGCGGTGAAAGCCTATGCCGTGGTGCAGCTTCGCCAGGACAATGCGCTTGGCACGCTCTACAATATGGTCGGATTCCAGACCAAGCTGAAATATGGCGCGCAGACCGCGATCTTCCGGCTTATCCCGGGTCTTGAAAACGCTGAATTCGCAAGGCTTGGCGGTCTGCACCGCAACACCTATCTCAACTCGCCGGTGCTGCTCGACGCATCGCTGCAACTCAGATCGCGGCCGGGCCTGCGCTTCGCCGGACAGATCACCGGTTGCGAAGGTTATGTGGAATCGTCAGCCATCGGCCTTCTTGCCGGGCGTTTCGCGGTCGCCGAACATTTCGGCAATGAGCCTTCGCTGCCGCCGGTAACGACGGCGTTCGGCGCGCTGCTCGGCCACATCACCGGAGGCCACCTTGTTTCCCAGGACGAACCGGGCAAGCGTTCCTTCCAGCCGATGAACGTCAATTTCGGCCTGTTTCCGCCGATTGAAACACCGAAAACCGAGGGAAAGCGCCTGCGCGGCAAGGAAAAGACCAGCGCCAAGAAACGCGCACTGAGCGCCCGCGCGCTTGCCGATTGTCGCGCCTGGCTCGGCCTGCCCGCGGTGGCTGTGGCGGCGGAGTGATCACACCCCGCCAATAGCCGCGCGAAACATGATCCACTGCCGCCGTATCGGCGATATCTCGACAATCTGCGTTGCTGCGTCTTCCCCTTTGCGCATGACCGCCTTGAGATAGGCCGGTACGACCGCAACCGGCAGATAGGCCGGCTTGAGTGCGGCGGGCAGCACACCCTTAGCCTTGTCGAATGCGGCGAGATGCTCCTGCGCCAGCGCGGCCATCGCCGCCACGACCCGATTGAGAGCATCTTTGTCGGTACCGGCCAATAGCGCCTCCGGGCTCGCGCCGACAGCTTTCAGCAAATCCGCCGGCGCGAAAACCTGGCCTCGCCGGCGGTGCAACGGCAACAGCCGCAACAGCCCCGTCACGCCCTGGGCAACACCCGCATGCCCGGCAAGCTCGGCGAAGCGCGGTGCTGCCTCGCCGTCCAGGACGAGGCCTGCAAGCTGGATCAATGCCGATGCGGTCTCGCCGCAATAGCCTTCCAGATCGTTGCCGCTCGGCATCGGATCGTCATAGAGATCGAATATCCGTGCTTCGCAATAATTGTCGAATGCCGTGCGCGGCAATTGATAATGGTCGATCGTCTTCAACAGGGCAGCGGCAATCGGGTGCCCCGCCGCCGCACCATGTTCGGTACCGTTGACGAGATCGCGCCACCATTGCAGCCGCACCTCGCCGGGCAGCGGATCGTGCACCAGATCGCGGATGCGCGCCACCTCCGCATTGAAGGCGTAGAGCGCGGCAAGTCCCCCACGCTTTTCCTCAGGCGCATAAAGCACCGAGAGGTAGCGGTCGCGGTCTGCATCGCGCAAAAAATCCATGCAGTGGGTTTCGTTGGCATCCATCGGGAAAGCTTACAGCAAACTGTCTTAATCGACAGCGATCAGAGCCGCAGCGACTGCCCGGTCTTCGGCGAGCAGCACATTATAGGTGCGCACCGCAGCCCCCGTGCTCATCGGATCAGCGGAAATACGATGTTCACGCAACACGGCGCGCAGGTCTTCCGGCAGCCGGCGCAGATCGGTTCCTGTTCCCACCAGCAGGATTTCGATCTGATCCGCCTCCTCCATGATCTTGCCGATATCACCGAGGCCCGGCACCGGCGGCGTCACCGGCTCCCAGCCATAGATGCCGGACGGCAGGCAAAGGATCGAGCCGCGATGCGACATGTCGGCAAAGCGAAAACCCCCATTGCCATAGGCGTCAATCGGTACACGTCCCGGGAAATGCGCGTCGCGAAATTCGATGCCCTTAGCCATAGATCAGATTTCCGGCGCGGCTGGCTGCGCCGTGCCACCTTGCGGCCCTGAACGTGTCTTCACGCCCAGGATGACCAGAAGTGGCCCGGCAATGAAGATGGACGAATAGGTCGCAACGACGATGCCGATGCCGAGCGTCAACGCAAACGAACGCATATCGGCGCCGCCGAAGATATAAAGCGCTATAAGCGCCAGCAGCGTTACGACCGAGGTCAGGATCGTGCGCGACAGCGTCTGGTTGATCGAGGCGTCGACAAGCGCTGTTCGCGACACCACATTGTTTTGCTTCAGATTTTCACGCACCCGATCATAGACCACCACCGTATCGTTCAGCGAATAGCCGATCACGATCAGGATCGCGGCAACGCTCCACAGATTGAATTCGAGCCCGAACACGATGAAGACGCCGCCGAGAAGGATGACGTCGTGGATCGTCGCCAGCACTGCGCCGAGCGCGAACTGCCATTGGAAGCGCAGCCAGACATAGGCGAAGATCGCCAGCAGCGACAGGATAATGGCAAGCGTTCCTGCCCGCGACAATTGCGACGAAACCGTCGGCCCGACCACGTCCACGCGCTGGAAGCTGTAATCCTCCTCCAGTTCGCCGCGCAGTTTGACGGCGACGGTCTGCTCGGCATCCTCGCCGCCTTCCTGGCTGCCGACGGTGATCAGCACCGAACGGGGCGAGAGCGGTTCGACCTTGGCCTCGCTGATATTGAGCTCCGCCAGGCGGTTCTCGATATCGGCGATATCGGCATTTCCCTGCCGCGCCTGAAGCTCGACCAGCGCCCCGCCGCGGAAATCGATACCGTAATTCATGCCGAAAATGGCGAAAAGAGCGATCACCGCGATGCTCGCCAGCGTCGAGACGCCGAGCGTCAGGCGGCGCAGGCGCATGAACGGAATGTTCGTACGTGATGGCACGAGCCTCAGGAACCGGCCAGGGACCCGCGTCGGCTTTGCCGCCCGGAACCATTCCGAAACCATCAGCCGGGTGAAGGTGAATGTCGTGAAGAGCGTCGTGACGATGCCGATGGCGACGGTAAGCGCAAAGCCATGCACCGCGCCGCTGCCCAGCAGGAACAGCACCAGCGCCGCGATCAGCGTCGTCAGATTGGCGTCGACAATCGTGGAAACCGCCCGCGAGAAACCGGATTCGATCGCCTGCTGGACCGGAGCGCCGTTGCGGCTGTCTTCGCGGATGCGCTCATAGATCAATATGCTGGAATCGACCGCCATGCCGATGGTGAGCACGATGCCGGCGATACCGGCGAGGCTGAGCGGTGCGCCGATGATCGACAGCGCCGCCACGATCAGCGCGACATTGACCACCAACGCGATATCGGCAATGAGCCCGAGAAGGCCGTAGGACAGCACCATGAACACCGCAACCAGCAGCGCGGCGATGACGATGGCGATCCCGCCGGTGCTGGCCTGGTTTTCACCAAGGCCGGAACCGACCGTGCGCTCCTCGAGCACCGTCACGGGAGCAGGAAGCGCGCCGGCACGCAGCACCACGGCAAGATTGCTCGCGGCCTGGATGTCGAAACCACCTGATATCTGCAGCTGCCCGCCATCTATCCGCTCCCTGATAACTGGCGCAGAGATCACCTGATCGTCAATGACCAGGGCTATGGGCTTGCCGATATTGGCTTCCGTCGTTTCGGCAAAGTTCTGATTACCGGCGGCATCGAGCGTTATTGTGATGATACCATCCTGCGTGCCGGTATCGACCCCGGCCTCTGCGTCGATGATATTCTTGCTGGAGACGATTGCGTCCTTGCGCACGAGATATCCGACTGGCGGATCATCGGCGGAATAGACGATTTCGGAGCCCTCGGGTGGGGTGCCCGCAATCGCCTGATTCACCGGCACCGATTGATCGACCAGTTGAATGGAGAAATTACCCTCCAGGCTCAGGATATCTTTCAGGAGCTGGGCGTCATAAAGACCGGGAACCTCGACCCTGATCTGATCCCTGCCCTGCTTCTCGATCAGCGGATTGTCATAACCAAGCTCGCTAAGGCGCCGCTTCATCACCGCGATCGTCGCATCGGTCGTGGCGGCTTTCTCGGGCGGCAATTGCAGAAGCAATCGTGATCCGCCCGCCAGATCGAGCCCGAGCGCCATCTGGCGCTTCGGCAGCCAGTCGGGCAAGGCTGCGAGTTGGTTCTGCGAGAACAGGTTGGGGAGCGCCAGAATGACACCCGCCGCCACGATCAACCAGATAAGAACCGACTTCCAGCGCGAGAAATAGAGCATCAAGGGCCAATCAGTCCGACGCTGCCGCGTCCAGATGAACTCACCTGGATGCGGCATGCGCCTTCAAAGAAAATGAAACCGTGCGGTCACTTCTTGTTGTCGGCGACGGGTTCGCCCTTCACCCGCACGTCTGTGACCATCGAGCGCAGCACGCGCACCTTCACGCCTTCGGCAATCTCGGCTTCGAGCTCATTGTCGTCGACAACCTTCGTCACCTTGGCGAGCAGCGCACCGGCCACGATGCTGTCGCCGCGACGGATGGCCTTCAGCATCTCCTCGCGTTTCTTCATCTGCGTGCGCTGCGGCCGGATGATGAGGAAATACATGATCACGAAGATCAGGATGAAGGGCAGGATGCTCATCAGGACATCCGGGCCGAAAGGCGTGCCGGAGGCTTGAGCGTAGGCCGGGGTAACAAACATGCGAAAACTCCTCGTGGAAATTCATCGTGCAAGCATAATTAGTTCAGCGCAATACAATGGTTACCGTCTCAAAAGCAACCGGACAAAAAACTGCCGCACACTTTTCGCTCCCTAAAGCGCGTGATAAGCCATCGGCGCCGAAGCGCGATTATCCAGGGCTAGAGACCAAGGGGCACCGTATGACAACTGAAGATATGCTGTCGCAAAAGCTGGACCGGCTGATCGCCGCCCTGGAGCGTATCGCGCCGCCTGCGGCCCAGCCAGCCGATCTGACCGCTGCCGATTGCTTCGTCTGGGATCCCGCACGCCTGATGCTCGATCCCGTCATCAAGGTCAATCGCGTCGATATCTCGCTCATTCAGGGCGTCGACAACGTCCGCGATATCCTCGTCGACAATACCCGCCGTTTTGCCGACGGCCTTTCCGCCAACAACGTGCTCCTCTGGGGCGCGCGCGGCATGGGCAAATCATCCCTGGTAAAAGCGGTGCAGGCCGCCATCAACGCGGAAAACCCCGGCCGTCCGCCGCTCAAGCTGATCGAAATCCACCGCGAGGACATCAACAGCCTTCCCGCGCTGATGAGCAGCATCAAGGATGCCGAGTACCGTTTCATTCTGTTCTGCGATGATCTTTCCTTCGATCATGACGACACCTCCTACAAATCGCTGAAGGCAGCCCTTGAAGGCGGCGTCGAAGGCCGTCCGTCGAATGTGATCTTCTACGCCACCTCGAACCGCCGCCACCTCCTGCCGCGCGACATGATCGAGAACGAACGCTCGACCGCGATCAATCCGTCGGAGGCGGTGGAGGAAAAGGTTTCGCTTTCGGATCGTTTCGGCCTCTGGCTCGGTTTCCATAAATGCAGCCAGGATGATTACCTCTCGATGGTCGATGGCTATGCGAAATATTTCGGCCTCGATTATGAGGAGCCCAGGCTGCGTGCGGAAGCGCTGGAATGGGCAACCACACGCGGTAACCGTTCCGGCCGTGTCGCCTGGCAGTTCATCCAGGATCTGGCCGGACGGCTCGGAAAAGCCATCTGAGATAGCCGAAAAAGCAAAAAGCCCGCGACGATGCGGGCTTTTTTCTCGTTGATCGATTGCTGGAATTACGATTCCAGATATTTCGTCGGATTGACCGGCGAGGAATTCTTGCGGACCTCGAAATGCAGCTTCGGCGATTTGGCGTTGCCGCTCATGCCGGAGCGGGCGATTTCCTCGCCGCGGCGCACCTTCTGTCCGCGCTGGACCAGAATCTTGCTGTTGTGGCCATAGACGGTCACCAGCCCGTTTTCATGGCGGACCAGCACCGTATTGCCGAACTCCTTCAGCCCGTCGCCGGCATAGATGACGACGCCGTTTTCGGCCGCCTTTACCGGCGTCCCCTCGGGCACCATGATGTCGATGCCGTCATTGATGGAGCCGCCATTACGCTGGCCGAAGCCGCTCAGCACGCGGCCGCGTGCAGGCCAGCGCATCTGCGAAATGCCCGTCGACGTCGGCGCTGCGGCCACGTCCTTTTCCGCATCCTCGATGACCTTGTTGCTCGTCGCAGGCGGCGTATAGGGCTTGGCTCCCTGGGAGACGGGTTGCGTCGCCGGAGGCGTCGAACCGGTTTTCACCTGATCGACCTTGCCGGCGCTGGCCACCTGCGTTGCGCCGCCCGCAGCACCTGGAATGACCAGCGATTGGCCGACGCGGATGGCGCCATTGGTCAGTCCATTGGCCTTCTTGATGGCGTCGACCGGCACGCCGGTCTTCCGCGAGATTCCGTAAAGCGAATCACCGCTCTGCACCGAGTAGCTGCCGCCGGGCGACGGCGGCGCGGTGGTGGTCGATGCGGCCGCTGCCGAGGCTGTCGTGCCCGGCTGCTTTTCCCTGATCGTCGGCGTCTGCGGCAGGACCGCCACACCGCTGTTGGCAGGACGGCTGCCAGGCGCTTGAGGGGTCTGCGGCAATTGCCCCAGAACCTTCTCAGGCTCACCCCGGCCTGTTGCTGGCCCTGATGTCCGCACCCCGTTGGCGGCGATGACCCCACCACCCGCGCCCTGCCCCGGGATTCTCAGCTTCTGTCCCGCCTGGATTTTATTGGCGTCTTCTATGCCGTTCGCCTGCATGATCGCATTGGGCGAAACGCCTGTGCGCCGGGCAATGCCGAAAAGTGATTCGCCGGGCTCCACGATGATTTGGGTTTCGCCCGAAGCACTCATGGCTGCCGGAGCGGCGGCTGCCACCTGCTGACCTGTTGCAGCCGGGCGAACAACGCGGGGCGCAGCCGCAACCGGCGCCGGCTGCTGGGATGTATTATTGGAGGCGCCGGCAACCGGCGCGGACGATACCGGCGGCAAATTGCTGCGCTGAACGCTCGCGCTCTGCGTAACAGGCGTAACCGCGCCACGACTGGTGGAGCCGGCATAACCACCATTTGCGGGAGCCGCAGCTTGCGGATATGGCTGTGATACCGGCCTGTTGATCACCGACTGCTGATTGGATGTCGATCCCGTATAGATGCCGTCCGTGAAGCGCATCGTATCAGCGCTGCAGCCAGCGCCAAATCCGGCGATCACAACAATCGCGGCATTCCGCAAAAGCCGCTGGGACGTCTGGTCCAAAACCCTGAAACGCATGTTCAACCCGTCCATACTCGATACTTGAAGTATGTGAATTAAAGCGCGTTAATCTTACTTGCTGGTTAAAATCGCTGGATTTTTATCGGAAAGATTCACCAAACGGATACCATAACAGCGCCATGCGTCCTCTGGGATGCATAAAGGACGCTGTAAGGTTTAAACTGGCACGTCGTGCTTTTCGGAAACCGCAACAGGTTTTCGGGCCGATACGCTGGGAGAGCCAATAACCCCCAGCAGAGCTGGGGGTTTGACGGGGAACCGCCATAGGCGGTTATGAAGGATTTTGGGACAAGAGATGGGACTTCAGGAGGACGAGAGCTTGAGTTGCATCTGGTCCAACTGCTT
>NZ_PVBR01000013.1 GCF_002980495.1 Phyllobacterium phragmitis | reverse complement strand
GCAATGGTCGAGAGCCAAACCATACGGGGCGCAAAAACCTGCCTCGAACGGCGCTACTATCTGTCTTCCGCGACCCTCACCGCACAACAGTTCGCCCACGCCGTGCGCGCGCACTGGCATGTGGAGAACCGCCTTCACTGGGTCATGGATGTCGTCTTCCATGACGATCTCATGCGCCTGAGAACCCAGAACGGACCCGCCAACATGGCCACCGTCCGCCATATCAGCCTCAACCTCATTCGCTCCATCAACGACAAGGCCAGCCTCAAGGTCAGACGGAAAACGCTCGGATGGGACGACGATTATCTCGAAACCGCAATAACCGCAGCACACAAATGATTTTTCAAGCGATTCCCCTGATGGGCACATGGCTGTGTAGGGATGGAAGCCGGTTTGGCCTAAAGGATCGGCTTGCCCGCCTGTTCCATCGCCGTCAGAAAGACGGAGTAGGGGAGGACCAAAGACAATGGCGTCTTCGGGATTTCGAGCGCGCCATAGGATTTGTACGAAGCTGCAGCGCGCTCATCCTTGGCGTCGATGAGAAGCAACGTGCCGCTGACCTGCAAATCAGCAGAGAATATGCCGTAGCAGACCTTGCCGATCTGATTACGAACTGGTTGCGGACGCAGACTTCCCATCTGGGAGATCGGTCGAGAATACAAAAAGCCGTCACTCTTTAAGCGCGCGTTTCGGGACTGTGAGCAGCGTTGCCCTGCGTTGCGCGAAATACTGGGCGGGCGTGCTTCCGAGCGCCTTCTTGAACATCGTGATGAAGGCGTTGACCGAGTCGTAGCCCAGTTCGGCCGCTACGTTCTGCACCGTCGCACCGCTGGCCAGTTCCCGAAGAGCGACGATAAGGTGGAGTTGTTGCCGCCAGCGTCCGAACGTCAGACCCGTCTCCCGGATCAACAAGCGCGCAAGCGTCCTTTCGCTCATGGCCACGCGCGTCGCCCAGTCGCACAGAGTGCTGCGGTCTGAAGGTTCGCTCGTCAGGGCGTCAGCTATTGCGCGGATCTTCGGATTGCAGGAGATCGGCAGATTGAACCGTTCTCGCGGCATCTCGGCGAGTTCGTCCAGGACCACCCTCGCAAGCCGGGCGGCATGGCTATCGGCAAGATAGTCCGCTCGCTCGCGAGCCAGCCGATCCACCATCTCCCGGATCATCGGAGAGACCGAAAGCGTGCAGCAGTCCTCGGGCAGATTTGCGGCTCCTGGCTCCACGAACAGATAGTTGAGCCGCGCATTCGCTGTTGCACGGGCGCTATGCGGCACACCGCCCGGAATCCAGACCCCACAATTGGGCGGCACGATCCAGATCTCGTTGTCGGCGGTGCAGGTGACAGCGCCGTGCAAGGCGAGGATCAACTGACCCTTCCGATGCACGTGCAAAGGCACTTCGGCCTCATGCTCCACGAAGTCGAGCCGATGGGCAACGGCCGGCAGAGACGTGAGGTCGGGGTCGAAAACAGAAACGGCGAGGCGCTGCATGTGCATAAGTATGGCATAATTTAGGGAGGTTTTGTCAGAATACCGAATTTATTTGCTTTTGCAAATCGGTCACAACTGGCGGCATGAACACCGCGCACCCCGCAAACACCCTGTTGAACAAGGCCAGCGCCGCACTATTGCGGTCAGGCCCGAACCTCCTTCGTACGCCCGCCATGAAGGCGGACGCGGATGCGATCCTCTTTTCGGCGAAGAGCTTCGCGGCGGCGATGCTGGCCTATTACATTTCGCTGCAGATCGGGCTTCCCAAACCGTTCTGGGCCATCGTCACCGTCTATATCGTCTCGCAGACCTCGGCCGGCGCATCGCTCAGTCGTGGTGTCTATCGCTTCGCCGGGACGCTCATTGGCGCCGTCGCGACGGTGGCGATCGTTCCGAATTTCGTGAACGACCCGATTGTATGCAGCGTGGTCCTTGCCTGCTGGATCGGTCTGTGCCTGTTTTTCTCGCTGCTCGATCGCACGCCAAGAGCCTATGCTTTCGTCCTGGCCGGCTACACCGCGAGCCTAATCGGTTTTCCCAGCGTGCTTGATCCAGGTGCGGTGTTCGAGACGGCATCGGTGCGGGTTCAGGAGATTTCGATCGGGATTCTTTGCGCCGTCCTGGTGCATCGCTACGTCCTGCCGAAGCGCATGACCGGCCAGTTCATCGGCAAGCTGTCGGCAACGCTGCGGGACGCCCGTCGGCTGGCAGGTGACGCACTGAACGGAACACCGGGAGAGAACCGTCGCGACCGCAACCAGCTCGCAGGAGATCTCCTTGCCCTGCAGGGGCTCGGCGTCCACCTGCCGTATGACGCGGCCTCCGTAACGCCGGACGCCAAGAAGCTGCAACTGGTCCATGACCGGCTCGCCCGACTGCTTCCGCTGGCGACGGAGATCGAGGACCGGATACACTCCCTCGGCGCCGGGGACGACAACGCGCCCGATGAACTGATCGCATTGCTCGGTGAAGTCGAGACCTGGATCGCAACCGTCGAGACGGACGAACGGGAGGGCGCCGCAGTCCATCTGATCGCCCGCGCGCGATCGATCCAGAAACGTCCCGGCGTTGATGCCGCGACGTCCGGCGACAGACTCGCCGCCAATCTCGCCGGCCATCTGGCAGAAATGATCGGCTTGCTTCAGGACTGCGACAGGCTTGAAAGGAACATCGCGACCGCCAGGCGATCCCATGTCGCGGCATCGCTTCATGGGCCGCAGCGGGCGACGGGCTATGTCTATCACCGCGATCCCTGGATGGCGGGCCGCGCTACGCTGGGCGCCATCGTCGGCATCCTCATCGGCTGCGCCTTCTGGATCTGGTCGGGCTGGCCGGAGGGTGGAATGGCGGTTTCCATCTTCGGCGTATGCTGCACCCTGTTTGGCAATGTCGACGCGCCGGCGCCTAACGTCATCAAATATATTGTCGGCTCGATCTATGGGGTGGTGATCAGCCTTGTCTATAGCTTCGTCATCCTGCCGCAGGTCACGGACTTCGGCGTCCTTGTGGCGGCGCTCGCGCCGGCGTTCCTGTGGGCCGGTTCCCTGCAAGCGCGTCTCCCGACGACGTTCATGGCGCTCGGCATCACCCTCACCATTCCGATCCTGACAGGGTTGGGCACCACCTACGCCGGCGACTTCGCCGCATCCTTGAATACCGTCATCGCGCTCTTTGCGGCAGTCGGGTTCGGGGTGGTGAGCATGGGCCTGCTCCAGACCGTACCGGTCGATGTGGCGATCAACCGGCTGCTTCGCTTAAGTCGTCGGGACGTCAGCCGACGAGCGCTTGGTGGAGCGCCCAATGAAGCGCACTGGACGAGCCTCATGGTCGATCGGACTGCGCTGTTGCTGCCAAGGCTGCGGGTGTCAAGGAACCGCTATTCTGACGTCCTGGACGATACGCTGCACCATCTTCGCATCGGTCACGCTGTTGGTCAGCTCCGCAGGACGATCCCGCAGGTCAAGGGCGAGGTTGGCGACAAGCTGAGCGAACTTCTTTCCCTGATCGCCGCCCGCTTTGGCGCCGGAGGCCTGACGGGGCCTGTCGATCACAGCGACCTTGATCAGCGCATCCAAACGTTGACGGCGATGATCGCCGGCAGCTCGATCAAGGGCTGCTCGCGGATGGTCGATCTGCTCATCGACCTTCGGTTCGCGCTCGGTCCCGGAGACACGGCGAAAGGGGAGTGTAGCTCATGATCCTTGATCTCAGTATCGGGGGCGTCCTCATCCCTGGTCTGCTGGTGTTCGCGTTGATCGCGCTCGTGGCGACCATGGTGGTGATCCGCTTCCTCGCCGCTACCGGCGTCACCCGCCTGTTCGCTTATCGGCCGCTCGTCGAGCTCGCCACCTTCGTCATCATTTACGGTCTGCTGGTGCAGCACCTGCCATCGATCGGACTCTTGCCTTGAAGCCTGTTTTATCCCTGCTCAGCCGCTACGCTCTGACCCTTTGCCTCGCCGCCGTTTCCGCTTTTATCGCACTGGAGGCGTGGAGCCGCTACGAGCGGACGCCCTGGACCCGCGACGGGCGGGTGAGCGTGGATGTCGTGCAGATCGCACCGGAAGTCTCCGGCACTGTCAGCGCCGTGCCGGTGGTCGATAATCAGTATGTGCGTCGGGGCGACATTCTCTATGTGATCGACCCCGAGCGGCTCCGGCTCGCAGTGGCGTTGGCAGAGGCCGACGTCGAAGCCAAGCGTCAGGATATGCTCGTTCGTCAAGCGACGGCGCGGCGTCACAGCCAGCTCCGGGAGGTCGTATCCCAGGAAGCCGTCCAGCAATCGGGTGGAGCAGCAGCGGTGGCCGGTGCCGCCTATCAGGCAGCGGTGGCGACTCTCGATCTCGCCAAACTCGATCTTGCCCGCTCGGCTATACGCTCGCCTGTTGATGGCTATGTCACCAATCTGAGGCTCCGGCCCGGAGACTATGCGACGGCCGGCGTGACGAGGGTCGCGGTTCTCGACGCGGCCAGCTTCTGGATCACCGGCTATTTCGAAGAGACGAAGATCCAGCAAATCAGCATCGGCAGCCCGGCGCAGATCATCCTGATGGGCTTTGATCAGCCCGTGTCGGGTCACGTCGAAAGCATCGGTCGCGGTATCGAGAACAGCAACGACGCGCCCGGTCATCTCGGCCTGCCAAATGTGGCAGCGACATTTTCCTGGGTGCGTCTTGCCCAGCGTATCCCGGTCCGCATCCATATCGATCATGTCCCATCGGGCGTCGAACTGGCGGCAGGCATGACAGCGACCGTCGAGATCACGCCCGCGAGCGCATCCTACTGAAATGGTGATGGTGTCGTGCAATCAGTCGCTTTATCGTCGTTTGGCATAAGATCGCGTGGCTGCTCCGGCGTCGGTTGAAGTTTATTTGTATGGAAGCCATTTTACTCGCCCTTGACAAAAATCGGTGACCGGCCAATTGGCGGCGCGCGGCGGAGCGTGGTCAAACACAGAGAACCGCGCCGTGCTCAAATGGCAACCGGCGTGCAGAAGCTTGTCATCGGCTGCTTGGAGGATAGGGTGGATCCGGCCCAGGCGGGTCTCATTAAGCTACGGGCCTTTCCCAACTTGGGAATGGATCGGGCAGATCCCGCCAGCGGCCAGGCGTAAAGTCCTTTTCCTTGACGAGACATTCATCGAGTTCGGCGCGCAGTCTCGTCTCGTCCATCGGATCGCAGCCGATGAAGACGATCTCCTGCCTCCGATCACCCCACACCGGATCGAGATAGGGTTTCATCGCCGCTCGCCACTCGGGATGATCGGGCCATTGGTGCTTGGGCACGGAAGCCCACCACAAACCGCGCTTGCCAGTGCGGATCAGAGCGCCGGCCTGGCTGATCTCGCCAACATAATGCGGGCGTGTCGCAAGCCAGAAGAAGCCTTTCGCGCGCACGACGCCCGGCCAGGAGCGATTGATGAAGTCCTTCAGCTTGATGGGATCGAACGGCCGACGCTCGCGATAGACGAAGGAGCGGATGCCATATTCTTCCGTTTCGGGGATATGATCCCTGAAACCGTTCAGTTCCTTGAACCAGAGCGGATGCCGCTCGGCTTTCTCGAAATCGAAGCGACCGGTATCGAGCAATTTGTCGAGCGACACTTTGCCGAAATCCGTCTCGACCAGTTCTGCATCGGGATTGAGCGATCGAATGATCTTGCGAGCGAGGTCGAGATCGGCGGGCGGCGTATCCGATACCTTGTTCAGCACGATCACGTCGGCGAACTCGATCTGCTCGACCAGCAGGTCGACCAGAGCCCGGTCGTCGGCGTCACCTGCGACCTCACCTCGGTCGCGCAAGAAATCCTGCGAGGAATAGTCTTTCAGCAGATTGGCCGCATCGACCACGGTGACCATCGTGTCAAGGCGCGCCACATCCGACAGACTCTCCCCGTTTTCGTCACGGAAATCGAAGGTGGTGGCGACCGGCAGGGGTTCGGCAATGCCCGTGCCCTCGATCAGCAGATAGTCGAAACGGCCCTCCTGCGACAGCTGCCGGACTTCTTTCAAGAGATCGTCGCGCAGGGTGCAGCAGATGCAGCCATTGGTCATTTCGACCAGTTGTTCTTCGGTGCGTGACAGGTTCGCACCGCCGTCACGCACGAGCGCGGCGTCTATGTTCACCTCGCTCATGTCATTGACGATGACGGCGACACGCCGACCTTCACGATTGTTGAGCACATGATTGAGAAGCGTGGTCTTGCCGGCGCCGAGAAAACCCGAGAGGACCGTGACAGGAAGGCGATTTGAGGATTTGGCTGTGTCGAGCATGGCGGCCTCTGGCAGTGTTAAGGGACGAGAGGTGCGCCCGGCCTTGAAGGCCGGGCACGTGCGAAGAGAAGCGCTGCGGTCAGTGCGCTATCATCTCTTCGACGATCTCCTTCGCGCTCAGGGACGAGGGATAGTAAGTCGGCCAGTTCGTCACTTCCTTGAGCAAAGCCGCACGATCGTTGCCCCAGTAGAGGTGATAATGATCAGCTTTTCCCGGTGCGATCTTGTGATCGCTGAACTGGAAGTACTCTGGCGCGTCCGCATCACCTTCTACTTTCTTGAAGATGAAGCGAACGCCCCGGTTGCCCTTTTCGTAGGTCAGGATCTCATGGCCGTCGCTGGCATAACGGGCCTTCAGTGGCTTTCCGTCCTTGAAGAAGGTCGCGATGTCGCCGTCGATCGTGATACGCTCGACATCAGTTTTGTATCCGACCGCGTAATAGGCTTTGTACTCGTCGGCGCTCTGCTTGCCGTCTTCCGCCTTGTGCGCCATCACAGGATCGAGCGTGCCATCCTGAAGGAAGGGATAAACGGACTGCCAGTCCCCCGCCCAATCTGACAGGGCACGATCCTTGACCTGGGCGTCCTCGAAGTAGCCCTTGTAGATCTGGTCATCACCGTGATTGTGAGCATGAGCATGGTCGTGACCTTGCCCGCCCTCATGTTCGTGGGCCTTCCCAGTGCCGCCGACGGCGACGATGTTGAACGGCTTGCCTTCAATGGCGATCTCACCGCTCTCCTTGAAGCTTTCCGCATTGATCAGGTGCAGCTTGCCGTTGAGTGGATCCGTCACGACGACGTTGTCGCCGGCGACTGCAACGCGCGGACGCGGATCGCTCCAGTGGCCGTCCATCGAATAGGGATCGGTCACCTTGAGCGACTGCGCGATCTTGCCCGCGAGCACATCGACCTTGTGGAGCTGGCCGTCCTCGGTAATTACATAGGCAAACTTTGCCCGGATCGGATCGACCGCGAAGTGAACGCGCCGCGTCGGAAGTTGGACCAGCTGGAAGCCATTCTCGCCTTCAGAGGGATCAACCACGACGATGCGGTCGGCGCCGTAGTTGCCGATGAAATATTGTAGCCCCTTGCCGCCGATCAGGGTAGAGGAGCTACCTTCGGGAAGGGACGACGCGTAGGGCAAGTGCTCGATGGTCGGCACACCGCCATCCTGCTTGATCAGAAGCAGGCCGGTGTCGCAGGCGAGCGCATAGATGCTGCCCGAACCTGCCGAGCCGTGCAGACCGGGACATGCCACGTCCTCGCCGACCTTGTTGCCGTTAAAATCAACCACGCGCGCCCCGATCGGCCGCTTGGAGGCGTCTTCGGGGTTCGGAATCGTGACAACGGCATGGTTCTGATAGGGAACTGCGACACCGTGATGGGGAGCAACGACATTCGCCTTGCGGACATCGATCTTCTCACCGAGAATCGATTTCTCCGAGAAGACCCGAACCTCGTCCTCGCCGTCGAACCACTGGGCGATATTGCCCTGAAGCTCGACGAAATGCGCCGGCTTCTTGCCGTCGATGTGGACATGCAGCAGTTCCGCGTCATCAACGTCGATGTCGCCATGATCGCCATGGTCATGGAATGCGATGCCGCTCTTGATCGCATGAACCTCACCCGCAGCCCCCTGCACGGCGAACACGGTCTCGCCGCTCGAGGAACGGTGAAGCGTAGCCAGTCCTTCGATCTTGAAGGTGTCGAGCAGGTCGCCGTCCAGCGCGTCGATCACCTTCACCACCGGCTCGGCATGATCGGACACGAACAGCCGCCATGCGGTGACGTCATCCTCGTCTGCAAATGCGGACGTTCCTCCAAGCGTGGCCGCAAGAGCCAGCGCGGAAACCCCGAGGGTCAATCGTCTCATTCTTCTCTCCTTTAGATATGATATTACGTTACATTCGGGAGCCACGGTCGGCCCTGCATTTTGGGAAACCTCAGCCGCCGTTGATTGCCTTGCCGAGCGTGTTGACGTTGTGGCGCATCAGGTCGACATAGGTGGGTGAAGGACCGTCCACCGGCGACAGCGCGTCAGAGTAGAGTGTGCCACCCAGCGTCAGGCCGGCTTCCGAGGCGATCTGCTCCACGAGGCGCGCATCGGCGATGTTCTCCGCGAAGACTGCGGACGCGCGCTTCTCCCGGATTTCGCGGATGAGAGATGCCACGTCCGCCGCCGATGCCTCGGATTCCGTTGACACACCCTGAGGCGAGAGGAAGGTCACGCCGTAGTCACGCTCGAAGTAGCGGAAGGCATTGTGGGCGACGACGGCGACGCGCCGCTCGGCGGGGATGGCATCGATCGCTTGCTTCACCTCGATGTCAAGGTCGGTTAGCTCTCCGATATAGGTTGCGGCATTGGCCTCATAGGTCGGGCAGCCCACTTTATCGGCCTCGCAAAAGGCGCGCGCAATATTCTGGACGTAGACCTTTGCATTGGCGACCGACTGCCAGGCGTGAGGATCGTTCGGCGCCGCGTGAAAGATCGCTTCACCGTTGACATAGTGATAGTGGCCACCGTTCGGGTCATGCAGAATATCGGCGCCGTCGGTCAGGATGGCAATCGTGGCGGAGGTCCCACTCGCCTCGACAAGGCGCTGCAGGAAACCCTCGAACAGCAGACCGTTGACCAGCACGACATCAGCCCGAGCAAGCGCGATGGCATCGGCGGGCTTCGGTTCGTAGACATGGGCGTCACTGTCGGGTCCGACGAGCGTCCTGAGTTCGATCCTGTCTCCGCCGACCTGTTTCGCGAAATCGCCGATGATCGAAAAGCTTGCGACCACGGAGAGCTTGTCTGTTTCGGCCTGCGCCGGCAGCACAAACCCAGCAAATGCTATAGCAATCAGGCTGGCGGCAAGTCTGTTCAGTTTTGTCATCGTCATTCCGATCGTTTGAGGTTTCAGGCGGTGCGGTGCGCGGCGCGTGGCCGTCGTGCCAGCAAAATGCCCCGGGGGCTTGCGATCACCGACACGAAATAGGCCACGCCCGCCGAAAGGATGATCGCCGGGCCGGAAGGCAGTGAGGCATGGTATGAAAGGAGCAGGCCGCAGACTGACGACAGCATCCCGAGCGCGATCGCCAGCAGGCACATGATCTCGACCCTCTGGCTCCAGAAGCGGGCTGCGGCGGCTGGCAGGATCATCAGCCCGACCGAAAGCAGGGTTCCAAGAGCCTGGAAGCCGGCCACCAGGTTGACGACCACCAGTCCAAGAAAGATGAAATGCACAGGCGAGCCGAGCCGCGACACCGAGCGCAGGAAGAGAGGATCAAGGCATTCGGCGACGAGCGCACGCCAGAAGATGCCGAGTGTGCCGAGCGTGAGCGCCGCGACCAGGCCGATCAGCGTCAGCGCGTCGTTGTTGAGCGCGAGCACGGTTCCGAACAAGACATGCATCAGATCGACGCTTGAGCCGCGCAGCGACACCATCAGCACGCCGAGCGACAGCGAGATCAGGTAGAAGGCGGCCATGGACGCGTCTTCCTTCTGGATCGTCAGCCGCGCCACCGCGCCGGCGCCGAGCGCCACCACGATGCCGGCGATCAGCCCGCCGATGGTCATCGGCACGATCTGCAGGCCATAGAGCAGGAAACCGGCGGCGGCGCCCGGCAGGATCGCGTGCGCCATGGCGTCCCCTGTCAGGCTCATCCGCCTCAGCATCAGGAACGCCCCAACCGGGCAGGCGCTGACCGACAGCATCAGAGCGCCGGCCAGCGCCCGCTGCATGAAGGCGAACTCGACAAATGGCGCTATCACGTAGTCAAAGAGTGCAAGCATCAGGCCACGCCCCTGCGATCTGCGTGATCCACATGGTCATGGCTGTTCACATGAGCCGGATCATCATGGTTGCGGGCCTCTTCGGGTACACACCATGGCGCATTCTCGTCCCATGCTTCGTGGAACTGCCGCGCACGCAGGAGATTGTCTGGTGCAAGCGTCTTGCGGGCTTCACCCCATGCCACCGGCTGTCGGGCGAGAAGCAACGCCTCCGGGAAATGTTGGCGGACCAGGTCGAGGTCGTGCACCACGACCATGATCGTCCGCTTCTCGCCATACCAGTGCTTGATGAGGTCGATCAGATCGGTGACCGTCCTTGCGTCAATGGCGTTAAACGGTTCGTCGAGCAGGATGAGATCGGCGTCCTGCACCAGCACGCGCGCGAACAAGGCACGCTGCAACTGCCCGCCCGAAAGTGTGTCGATAGGGCGCTTCTCGAAACCTTCCATCCCGACTGCCGATAGTGCTTGCGAGACCGCTTCACGGTCTTCCGAGCGATGGCGACCAAGCAAGCCACGCCGTGGCCATAGGCCGAGCGAGATCAGATCGACGACGCGTGCCGGAAAGGAACGATCCAGTTCCGATTGCTGGGGGAGATAGGCGAGTTTCACGCCTGGCGCGATTGTGCAGGCCCCGGCCATCGGCTTCAGGACGCCGACGATGCCCTTCAGCAGTGTCGACTTGCCCGACCCGTTGGCCCCGACCACCGCCGTCAGAGATCCCTTGCGCACCACACCGTTCAGATGATGCACCGCCGGGTGGCTGTCGTAGCCCAGCGTCAGGTTCTCAAGATTCACGCATGCAGACATTCGATCCAACCCTCGGGGAGCCGCCCGGCTTTCACTGTTGACGGCGGGGTACGTTATGTTATTACATCAGTCAATAGAAAATGTTATATTGTAACGCTGTAGATGATTCCGCTACCACCTCTGGAGAAACTACGAACCGGCGACTCGGCCGGAATCGTCAACTCGTGCGCGAGGCTTTCGCTATTGCGCCGAGCTTGCGTAAGTATCCCCGGGTGGAGGTCTATGCGCTATTGCGCGTTGCCATAGCGGTCTCGCGACTCCACTATCGCCCGGTGGTTGCTGTCCGCCCAGCTAACCAGTGTGCGCATCGGCTGCAGAAACGATCGTCCGAGCGTCGTAAGCTCGTACTCCACGCGCGGCGGGACCTCGGGATGAAGCGTGCGTTTGACGAACCCGTCCTGTTCCAGCCTTTTCAATGTCTTGGACAGCATCTGCTTGGAAATATCTCCGATGGCACGCATCAGTTCGTTGAACCGTAAAGTGCCGCTTTCCAGCGCTTCCAGAACCAGCAGGCTCCACTGGTCACCAATGCGATCGAGCACGTCCCTGATCGGGCACGGCTGTTCAAACACGAACTCCTGTTCCTTCATCTCTTTCTCCGTGGCGTGATCGCGCAAGCCATTCGTTTGCGACATGGTCACTGCGCGGTGACTTCTTGCGACCATGACCGCTTGCTGCTTAAGTATGAACCGTAGACCATGTCTTATTTCCATACCAAGGAGAAACAAATGTCAAAACTTGCTCTCATCGGCGCATCTGGCAACGCAGGGTCCCGCATCCTCAAGGAGTTGTCAGGTCGCGGCCATCAGGTAACCGGCATTGCCCGCAATCCGGAAAATATTGCGAAGCTTCCCGGCGTCACCGCCGTGAAGGGCGACGTCTTCGACAAGCAAGGATTGGCCGCAATCCTTCGCGGGCATGATGCCGTGGTCAGTTCCGTTCATTTCACGGCCAGTGACGCGAACACTCTTATCAGCGCCGTGCGGGCGTCGGGCGTGAAGCGCTATGTCGTGGTCGGTGGAGCCGGCAGCCTTGAGGTCGCGCCGGGCAGGCTCGTTATCGACCAGCCGGATTTCCCCGATGCTTACAAGCCGGAAGCCAGCAAGGGCGCCGAATTCCTCGCTATGCTGAAGACGGTCGACGATCTCGAATGGACGTTCCTGTCGCCATCGGCCGAGTTCATATCAGGAGCGCGCACGGGCAAGTTCCGCCTTGGCAAGGATACGCTGCTCACCAACGAAGGTGGTTCCAGCATTTCCTTCGAGGACTATGCCATCGCGTTAGCGGACGAGATCGAAAAACCCCAGCATGTGCGCGCTCGCTTCACCGTCGGCTACTGAGCCATCCAGAAAATGAAAGCGAATACCATGTCTCTTCTTAAAACCATGATTGTCGCAGGCTCGATGTTTGCGGCCATGCTTCCCGGCGCCGCCCTGGCTCAAAATGCCACGCGCGACGTGGCCAAAGAGGAAGCAAACCGCACCCTCGTCGTCGAGTTCTACGATCGGTTCTTCAACCAGCATGAAACGGAACAAGCCGCCGAAGCCATTGCCGACGACTACATCCAGCACAACCCCGAAGTTCGGGATGGAAAGGAGCCGTTTGTTTCCTACTTCACCGGCTTTTTCGCTGAAAACCCCGGCTCCAGGGCACGCGTCGTGCGCAGTTCCACGGATGGTGATCTCGTTTGGCTGCATGTTCATTCAAGGAATAGCGAGGACGACCTTGGTCAGGCCGTTGTCGACATCTTCCGCGTCGAAGACGGCAGAATTGTCGAGCATTGGGACGTGATCCAGAACGTGCCCGCAGAAGCGGCGAACGAGAATACCATGTTCTGACACGATGAACCTGGCCGTGCCTACTTGCTTCAAGGATGCACATATCTCTGGCTCAGCTCTGCGGCCGAAGCTTGCGATCGCTGTATTGCAGTTCGAACTGCGTGCGTGGTCGTGGCGCTGCCGTGACGTATTTGGCCCATAGTGCCTCCTTTCATTCGGCGGAAAAGATCCCACCATCAAACGCTGGGATCAAACAGCTAGGACAAGGTCGAGCGGCTGCACGATCGGTCGCCCGGCGGCTTCGCCGAGATAGGTTTCGATCTCGTAGACCGATCGCAGTCGATCTGCCGTCAGCACGGCGCGCGGCGGCCCGTCGGCGACGATGACACCCCTGTCGATCAGGATCAGCCGCGAGCACCAACGCGCGGCAAGGCCGAGATCGTGCATCGAGGCGACGACGGCGTGTCCCTCGCCAGCCAGAGCGGAAAAGGTTTTCATCAGGGTTATCTGATGCGACGGATCGAGCCCGGCGGCCGGCTCGTCGGCCAGAAGCAGCGGCGCGTCCTGCGCCAGCGCGCGGGCGATCAGCACCCTTGCTTTCTCGCCGCCGGAAAGCTCCGTTGCAGGACGATCGCGAAAGCCGTGGATTTCCATGCGCCGCATGGCGCGCTCGACGATCTGCCTGTCTGCATGGTCAGGCGCGGCAAAGGCCGGTCGATACGTGAGCCGGCCCAACGCCACCACCGTCTCGACCGATACCGGCCAGGCGATGTCGCGCTCCTGCGGCAGATAGGCGATATGGCGCGCTCGCTCTTTTGCGCCCATCGTCGATGCATCGCGCCCGTCGATAGCCACGCTTCCCTGATGCGGAACGAACCCGAGGACGGTCCGCAGCAGCGTCGATTTGCCGGCGCCGTTCGGCCCGATCAAGCCGACGAATTCACCTGCGGCGATGTTGAAGGATAGCCCCTTGAGCACGGGCTTGCCGCCCAGCGAGGCATGCAGATTCTTTACCGAAAGCAGGCTCACAGCATCTGTCTCCGCGTCTTGTAGACCAGCCAAAGAAAGAACGGCGCGCCGACGATCGCAGTCAGCACGCCAAGCTTGAGGTCGCGCTCCGGCGCGATGACGCGCACCAGCGTATCGGCCGCCAGAAGCACGCAGGCGCCGCCGAGCGCACTGGCCGGCAGCAGCCGCGACGGTCGCGAGCCGACCAGCGGCCGCAGCATATGCGGCACCACCAGTCCGACAAAGCCGATGACGCCGGCTACCGCTGTCGCGGCCCCAACGCTAGCCGCGGTGCCGAACACGGCCAGGAACTGCACCCGGCGCATATCGACGCCCATGCTGGCTGCGGCATCGCCGCCCAGCGTCAGCGCATCGAGAGAACGGCCAAGGCTGGCCAGCATCGCCCAGCCCACCAGCATGAAGGGCGCGGCCAGCCACACATGCGTCATCGAGCGGTCGGTCAGCGAGCCCAGCATCCAGAACATGATTTCCAGTGCCGCGAACGGGTTGGGCGACAGGTTGAGCGCCAGCGCGGTCATCGCGCTGGCGAGGCTCGACACGGCGATGCCGGCAAGGATGACGGTGAGCGCGCCGCCGCGCAGCCCGGCCATCGCCTGCACCACCAGCACGGCGGCGACGGCGCCTGCCAAGGCAACCAGCGGCAGCCCGAGCGGAAACAGCGCCGAAAAGCCGGTGTAGATCGCAATCACCGCGCCCAGCGAGGCCGATGCGCTGACGCCGAGCAGTGCTGGTTCGGCCAGCGGATTGCGCAGCCAGCCCTGCAGCGCCGCGCCCGACAGGCCGAGCGTCGCACCAACCATCAGGCCGAGGATCGCGCGCGGCAGGCGGATTTCCTGCATGATCAGGGCCACGGCGCCGCCCTTAGCGGAAAACAGCGCCCGCATGCTGTCGCCGAAGGCCACCGCCGCTGGCCCGACCATCAGCGACAGAAAGAACAGGGCAAGGGTGAGCACGCCAAGCAGGGCAAGCACCAGCCGGAAGCGCAGGCCACCGATCATCGTCCTTCTCCGTCCTGCCCGAGGACGGCGCGCTGCAACATGCGCGACGCTTCCAGCGTAAACGGCGCTCCGCAGATCGTGTATTTATCGGGAATTGGCACGATGCGGCTCGAAAGCGCCTTGAAGGCGGGATGGACAAAGTTCTCCTTGGCTAGCGCCGGCGCGCTGTACTGGCTGTCGCCCTCGATGATGATGTCAGGGTGGGCCGCCACGAGAAGTTCCAGCGGCAGCCTCGTCATGCCCTTGAAACCGAGTGTCTCGCCGACATTGGTGAGCCCCGCTGCCTTGACGATCGCGTCGGCCAGCGTGCCGGAGCCGGACGTATAGCTGTTGGCATAGTAGAAGGCTGCGTTCCTGGCCGGCATTTTGTGCGCGGTAAGGTCGGACAGGCCCTGGTCCAGTTCAGCGACCAATTCGGCGGCGCGTTGCTCCCGGTGAAGCAGGCTACCCATGCGGATCAGGCTTATCCGCACGTCGTCGAAGGTCGTCGCCGGCTTGAACTGCTCGACCCGGAAACCGAGTTCCTTGAGAAGGCTCACCGTCGCTTTGGCCGTATAGGCGCCGGCCAGCACAAGGTCGGGCTGCATGAGCAGGATTTCTTCCGCCTGGCCGTGGTTGAGCCGGTAATGGGCGGCTTCGTCCGCCATCATGGACGTGCCTTTCTCGGTGGCGAGAAAGGACACGGATCGGAGCTGGCCGGGCGTCGCCATCAGCATCGCCATCTGGTCTGTGCACAGATTGATCGACACCACCCGCTGCGGTGGCGAGTCGGCGGCGCCGGCGGGGGCCATGGCAAGCATGACCGCCGCAAAGACAGTACCGAGAAGGCGACACTGCGACAGGGCAGCACTCATGACGGCGCGGGCTCCATGTCTAGAACGACCGGGTAAAGCTCAAATCGACGGTCCGCCCCGGAGCCCGATAGCCTTCCTTGGTCTGGTACTGCTCGTCGAAGGCATTCGCCACCGAAAATTTGAACTGCGACTGCTCGTCGAGTGCGTAGAGCGCGGTAAAATCCGCCGTGACATAGTCCGGCAGTTTGGTTGTATTGGCGGCGTCCGCATAGCGCGCCTTGCCGTAGATGACGGCGGCCGAAAGGGCGAGCTTCGCTGTCGGCTTGTAGGTCAGCCCGGCGGTGGCGTTGAAGCGGTCGCCATAGGGAACATATTTGCCATGCACACCAGGGCTCTTATTCAGCGGTTCGCGGATATCGATGCCCAGCCGACCGCTCCATTCGTCGTTGAACGTGTGCGCCAGGGTCGCCTCGAAGCCGGTTATCTGCACCTGGTCGATGTTGGCAGGGCTCCATATGAAGCTGCCGGGCGCGCTCGGCGCCCAGTTGATCTGATTGCTCACCCGGGTCTGGTAAAGCGCCATGTCCAGGCTGGTTTGCGCCGTCGCCTGCCAGGTCAGCCCCACTTCATAGGAGCGTGACTTTTCCGGCTTCAGGTCAGGGTTGCCCGGCGTAAAGGGGTCTGGATAATAAAGGTCGTTGAAGGTCGGCGCCCGGAACCCGGTGGCGTAGGATGCGCGCGCGACCAGCCCGTCCATCAGTTCGTAGCTTGCGCCGATATTGTAGGTGGTGGCGCCGCCGAACTGTTCGTCGTGATCGTAGCGTAGGCCGCTATCGATGGTGAGCGCCTCATATTCCAGCGAGTACTGGCCGAAGATGGCCGTCATGTCGCGCTTCGATTTTCCATAATCGACATTCGAGACCGAACTGCCGTCGATAGATTCGCGATACGCCTCGACGCCGCCGAGGATCGTGTTCTTCGTTTCGTTGACTTCGAACGTCTTTTGCGTCGAGGCAAGGACGCCGTAGCGCTGCGTGTCGAAATCGTCGCCCTTGCTGCCTGGCCCGAAATTGGAGGCATGATCGAGCGCGCTCATCACTTCGACGGTGGACGACCAGGTGTCGGAATGATCGAGGCGCGCGCCGAGGCGGCCTGAAAAATTGTTCGTGTCGGCCTCGTTGTTGGGTTGGCGATCATACTGGTTGCGGCCGCGCGCATAAAGTCCGTCAGCGTATACGCGTCCCCAGTCGAGATCCTTGGACAGCGAGAAATTGGCCGAACCCTGCCGGAACCCGTCCTTATCGGACTCATGTCCATAGGTCGTCGGCAAGGTGAAGTCGTAGCCTTCCGTCCCTAGCACCTGGGCGCCAAAGGAATAGTTCACGCCGCTCGCGCTTTGGCCCTGCACATTGCCTGAGAGATATCCGCCCCAAGGATGCAGGACGCCCACCGTGACTGTGCCGCAGCTATTGCGTCCATCGGCGCAGATGCCGCCCTGCTTGGTAATGATGTTGATGATGCCGCCGATGGCGTCGGCGCCATATTGCGCGGAATGGCCGCCTTTGGCGATTTCGATGCGCTCGATCGAAGCGATCGGGATAGCGGATAGATTGACCGTCCCTGCCGTCGCCGAGCCGGCGCGCACGCCGTTAACAAGCACCAGCGTTTGCGCCGCAGTCGTGCCGCGCAGCGAGACGCTGGAATCGGCGCCCATGCCGCCGTTCGAGGTGACGGTGACGCCGGGATAGTTCTTGAGCAAAGACGCCAGGTCGGGCGCGGCCGACTGCTTGATATCTTCTTCGCTCACCACGGTCACCGACGACGTGGAGCGTTCCAGCGACGATTCCCGGCGCAGGGGCGTGGTGATGAGGATGAGATCGAGCATTATCGCGCCTTGATCATCCGTCCCCGTTTCCTGCGCACCGGCTTGGCTTGTCAGCGCCAGCGTCAGTGCGCCGGCTAATTTTATTATCGTCTTCACGTCCATCCCCCGGAACATTGCGGGCAAACCGTTCGCCCATAGCCATCACAAGCCGCGTTCCGGATCAGGCGATAAGAGGGATTTTTCACTTATCGGCCGTTCCCGCGCGCAGCAACACGTTGTCGTGTCACCGCCACGGACGACCGCGCCTGAACACACCCCGTGTTCAAGCATGGGTGACCGGAACGGGCAGGTCTCCTGACTTCCGTGTCGCTGCCGGTCTTCCGCCTTCCCGATCGCGCAGATGCGTCAGTGGCCAGTGGAAGAAGGCTCAACGGTTACAGTTGCGGGGGCAGTCGCGGTTTCGGCCGAAGGTCGGCCTCACCGTGTTCCCTTTTCATCCGCCTCGCGGCGGAACCAGTTCCGGCCTGGAAACTAGTCGGCATCCGCATTGGCGTCAATCGCATAAGCAAAACGTTCGGTACTGGACCTTACGATAGGATAGGCATCCAGCAGCGCATCGTCTTCGGGCGCCTTTTCTGTGCCGGCAACGACGTCATCGAACAAGTCGGCTACTTCCATACGCTATCCGCCAGATATCATCCGCAGATCAAATGGTTTGTCCGCCTGAGACTTCGATGCGCTGCGCAGTCACCCAGCGATTTCCCTCATCCAGAAGGCTGGCGATCATCAGACCGACATCGTCAGGAAGACCCACGCGACCGAGAGCGGTCATCTGGGCGAACTGGGCGTTCACATCGGCGTTGTCGCGCACCAGGCCGCCGCCGAAATCGGTCTCGATTGCCCCCGGCGCAACGGTGTTGACCGTGATGCCACGCGCCCCGAACTCGCGAGCCATATAGACCGTCAGCATCTCGACCGCTGCCTTGGCCGCAGAGTAGGCTGCGAAGCCCGGATAGGAGACGCGGGTGAGCCCGGACGAGAAATTCACGATACGACCGCCATCGGCCAGAAGTGGGAGCAGCGCCTGCACAAGGAAGAAGACGCCCTTCACATGTACGTCGAAGAGGCCATCGAATTGCGCCTCGGTTGTTTCGCTGATCATCGCGAATTCGCCATGGCCGGCATTGTTGATCAGATGATCAAAGCTGTCGCGGCCCCAGGTCTCGTTCAGCGCAGCTTTCAGAGTCTCAACGAATACCGGGAAGCTTGCCGATTGCGCCATGTCGAGCTGGAGCGCCACGGCCTTGCGCCCCAGAGCGCGGATTTCGGCGACAACTCCGTCAGCCTGCGCCTCGTTGCCACGATAAGCGACAATGACATCGCCGCCACGGCGGGCGATGGACAATGCAGTGTTGCGGCCAAGACCACGGTTGGCACCGGTTACGAGGGAGATTTTGGTCATGTGTAACCCTTTCTGTTTTGCATGAGCATCAGATAGGACACGGCCACTTCCCGAAGTTGCCCGATCCTTGCGGTTTTTTGCCTATTCCCATTGGTGTGTTTTGCAAGACCGGCATTGATGCTAAAAATGACGTCCAATCTTTGCCGGAAACCATCGCATGACTGCATCACTCCTGACCCTTTGCCGCCGTTACGCCGACGCGCACGCTGAGCCAAGCGGGGCAGCGATCACGCCTGTCCCGGGGCTGGCTATCATCCGCGCCTTACATGCCGGGGAGCTGCAGGTCGCGGTCAACAAACCGCTGATCGCCATGCTGCTGCAGGGGCGCAAGCGGGTCTCTTCCGGGGCGGAAAGCCATGAATACGGGCCGGGCGAGGCTCTTGTGATCTCCTCCGATGTGCCGACTGTCAGCCAGATCACGCAGGCAAGCCCTGCTACGCCCTATTATGCCTTGGTGTTGGAACTCGACCCCGCCATTCTACGCGATCTTATGGCCGGGGTGTCTCCGACGAAGAGACCGGCGCATCCTGTTCGCATCGAGCCGGTTGATGAACATGTTGCCGATGCCGCCCTTCGCCTCGTCCGGCTACTCGACCAGCCCGAGGTGCTGACGGCTCTTGGTGGTGGATTGCTGCGCGAGTTGCATTACTGGCTTCTGACGGGCCGGCACGGAGATGCGATCCGCCGGATCGGCGTCGTCGACAGCCATGCTGAACGTATCGGCCGTGCCGTTGCCATTCTCCGCCGGGATTACATGCAGACTATTCGGGTTGAGCAACTTGCAGCAGTGGCGGGCATGAGCGCCCCCGTGTTTCATCTGCACTTTCGGGAAATCACAACCTTGTCTCCCGTGCAGTTCCAGAAGCAGTTACGCCTCATCGAGGCGCGCAGGATGATGCTGGCGGAGGGCGCCGGAATTTCGCAGGCCGCGCATGCGGTTGGATATCAAAGCATTTCGCAGTTCACGCGAGAATATGGCCGGTTGTTCGGTGCTCCTCCCCGGCGGGATATCCAACAGGCGAAAGAGCAAACCTGATCAATATATGAAGAACGACCGTCCTTGTGACGCCCTTCGTCGCCAAAGACGCCTGGCGGCACAGGAAGAGCTGCCAGGCTATCTCATGGAAGGCGCGGCGAGTTTCACGCCGGCCAACGCGATGATGGTCCTTTACACCGCCATTCCCGGCTCCATCATCGCGCCCTTCGTCTTGATGTCGGCGGTGAAGCATCTGGGTGCCGGGCGCACGGCGATCTTCATGAACCTCATCCCTGTCGTTACGGCGGTGGTCGTCCTTGGCTATAGAGAGCACGAGGCCGGGATTTCCATGTTTATCGTGAGGCCGCCTTCACCAGGAACTTCCGCCCAAATCCGCCCGCCGTGCAACTCCAGAGAATGTCTGGCTATGGCAAGGCCCAGGCCGTGGCCGTCGATGAGCGGAGGTTCGCTCAAGCGCACGAAAGGGTCGAAGATTTCGGCAAGATGGCCAGGGGGAACACCGGGGCCGCAGTCTTTGACGGCTACCTTCAAAAGTTGTGCCCGTTCGAGAGAGGCGTGGACGCGAACCGTCGTGCCCTCTGCCGTGTACTTCAAGGCATTGCGGATCACGTTCTCGAACGCGCGATAAAGCAGCTCCCCGTCGACTTCGGCGATAAACGTCTTCTCCCCGTCCAGCCGGACATCGACATTTCGCCTCAGTCCCTCCAAGGAGGCGTCCTCGACGATAGCGTCGAGCAACTCAATTACGTCGATCCGCTGCCGTTCGACCGTGATGTGTGATCCGGAACTGAGCCGCGCCAAGGTCAGGATCTGCTCGACCAGGATGTTGAGTCGCTCGATCTCGTTATCCATCCGGTCGAGCATCGTGTCGATCTTTCCGGGCTTCTGCCGAAGCATTCCCAATTCGACCTGAAGGCGCGAAAGCGGAGATCGCAGCTCGTGCGAGATGTCGTGATAAAGCCTCTGGCGGGTGGCGTGCAGGGTTTCAAGCTTTTCAGCGGTAAGGTCGAAGTCATGCGCGAGGTCAGAGACCTCGTCCCGTTGGGCCGTGAACCTGCTCCCGATCCTCGTCGTGAAATCCCCGCCTGCCAGTTTGTGAAAGCCGTTTTTCAGCGTGACGATCGGGCGGGTCAGGAACTTTGCCAGCCAGAATGATGCCAGCAAGCTCGCGAAGAGACAGGTGATAAAGGGGAAGAAGATGTATTTGAAGACAATATACGGACGATGTTGCTGCCGTACTGAAACCTTGAAGCATCGGCCTCCCGCTTCAACGAATCGGGTATCGCGGTTGCCATCTGCTGCGCCCGCCTGGCACGCGGAAGCGCTCCCCGAAGCAACTTCTGCTATCTCTGGCCGCGATGATGATATGTTGGCCAGCGTGGTCGCAACCGCGTGGGCGGTGTCAATATGGTCCGTCGCGACGAGAGTGGCGACCAGATCAAGCGCAAGAGCCGCTGTGGTTGGGTACTTCTCCTCGGCGGGAAGCAAGGCTCCGGAGAGCCTTGCCAGGATGAGAACGAGGCCGATTGTTCCGGCTATGCACAGCCAAATCGTGAAGAACAATCTTCGAAACAGGCGGCTCATGAGGGGTCCTGAACCAGCTGGTATCCCTGTCCGCGAACCGTCCTGATCCAGGGTTGTCCATCGTGGCGCAGGCCGAGCTTCTGGCGGATGCTGCTGATATGGACGTCGATCCGCCGGTCGAACGGGGCAAGCGTGCTGCCGAAGGCGCGTTTGGACAAATCATTCTTTGCAACGAGCTGTCCTGCCTCACGAACCAGAACTTCCAGCAGATTGAATTCGGTTCCGGTGAGGTCGAGCGGCTGGCCGTCGCATGCGGCGGTTCTGGAACCGGGATAGACCTCCAGCGCGCCGGCCCGAACCACGCTGGATGCGGCATTGTGATCGGATTTCCGCAACCGGCGCAGGATCGCCCGCAGCCGCGCTACGATTTCGTCGGGGGAGCAAGGCTTGGCGACATAGTCATCCGCGCCGAGATTGAGCCCGGTAATCCGGTCGACATTTTCTCCGCGAGCGGACAGCATCAGGACCGGAAGGTCGCTGGAGGCACGAATCCTCTGGAGCACATCAATTCCATTGATGCGCGGCATCATGACATCAAGGATGACAATATCGTGGCGCCCGGACAGAGCTTCCTCGATGCCACGGCGCGGATCGTTCGCCGCGTGGCCGAGAAAGCCTTCCTCGCTCAAATATTCGATCAGAAGCGAGGTCAGTTCCTCGTCATCGTCAATCAACAGAACTTTCGTCATCGGCATTTCATTCGCTATTTCAGACCCTCATGCCACGAACCGAGGCGAGCGACCGACTAGTTTTACAAAACTTTACACCGGCTTAACGGCACTTAACGCTGGGGTTGCTAGAACGCGTCGTGCTTACCCCGCGCATTACCATACGATGCGAACAAAAGTTCGAATTTGCGGCACTTTCGATAATACCGCTCAATCAGGACAAAGACTCCCGGAGTGTCTCATGGAGAGAACGGACTTGCTGCGCACGCAGGAATTGCGTTGCGACAGCTTTTTTCCATCGGCGCGATCCAGGCAATTTTACATAACTTTACACTGACTTAACGGCACTTAACGTTGAGGCCGATAGGGTCCCCCCACTCAATGTGGGAAATTAAAGGAATTGGAATGACAGGCTTGCAACAGGCGGTCCGTTCGCTCGCTCTTATCTGTGTCTGGCTGCCTCTGGCCAGTTGTTCAGGCGAAACAGACACGTCAAAGGCCGGTGCGGCGCCTCAAGCCGAAGTCGCAGTCGTCGAGGTGAAGGCGGAGACGCTTCCTGTCGTCACCGAACTGCCGGGCCGTGTGGCCCCGATGATGACGGCGGATGTTCGTCCGCGCGTAACAGGCATGGTTCTCAAGCGCGTGTTCGAGCAGGGCTCGACGGTTAGGGAAGGCGACGTTCTTTACATCATCGATCCAGCGCCGTTCCAGGCCAAGGCCGAGGCAGCGAAAGCAGCGCTCGATTCCGCGATTGCCGCTCAGGCGCTTGCCAAGCAGCGTGCCGACCGGCAAGCGGAGCTTCTTCGCAAAGGCGTTGCCAGCAAGGACAGCACCGACACCGCCGTTGCAACGCTTGCGCAGAGCAATGCCGATGTCGATCGCGCGCGGGCGGACCTGACGACGGCCGAGCTCGAATTGCAGTACACGGAAATCCGCGCGCCGATCTCCGGCAAGATCGGTCGTGCGCTCGTCACGGAGGGCGCCCTGGTCAGCCCCACCTCGGATGTCATGGCCTCCCTCCAGCAGATCGATCCGGTCTATGTGGATTTCACCCAGCCGGCGGATAGTGTCATCGCCCTCAAGAATGCGCTTGCCGAGGGCAAGTTGCAGGCGGACGCGCCGGGAAGCGCCCGTTTGAAGCTCCTTTCCACAGGCGGCGAGCCATATCCGCACGATGGCAAGCTTCTGTTTTCCGAGGCGTCGGTCAATTCGGCGACCGGCCAGATCATCTTGCGCGGCGAGTTCCCCAATCCCGAGATGAACCTGCTGCCGGGCATGTATGTGCGGGGCCGCCTCGAGCAGGCCGCGCTCGACGGGCACTTGCCGTGCCCGAACAGGCTGTCCAGCGCGATACGGCCGGCAATGCCCAGCTCTATGTCATCGGAGCCGACGGCAAGGCGCAGCTTCGAACGGTTTCGCTCGGCTGGAGCGTCGATGGCCGCTGGGTCGTGATGAAAGGCATCAAGCCGGGCGACAGGGTGGTGGTGGAAGGTTTCCAGCGCATCGCTCCGGATGCGCCGGTGAAGACCACGCCCTGGACAAATCCCGCCCTCGCCGACGCCAACGATTCAAACAGGGGTTAAGACAGTGGCAGCCTTTTTCATCGATCGCCCGGTATTCGCCTGGGTCATTGCCATTGTCATCATGCTGGCAGGCGCGATTTCGCTCACGGTCCTTCCCATCTCGCAATATCCCAAGGTGGCACCGCCGCAGGTGAAGATCTCGGCGGTCTATCCCGGCGCCTCGCCGGAGGATACCTATGAAGGCGTCACACGGCTGATCGAGGAAGAGCTCAGCGGCGTACCCGGCATGCTCTATTTCGAGTCGACCTCCAATGCCGCAGGGTCCATCGGCATCACGGCGACCTTCGAATCCGGGACGGATCCGGAAGCGGCCACGGTCGAGGTGCAGAACCGCGTGCGGCGCGTGGAGGGAAGACTTCCGAGCTCCATCGTGCAGCAGGGGATCAGCGTCGATGCCGCCAGCAGCGGGACGATTCTTCTGGTCGCGCTGACCTCGAAGACCGGTCAGACCGACGGCCTTTCGCTCGGCGATTACATGAGCCGGAACGTGGCCGGTGAGTTGCGCCGCATCCCCGGTGTGGGCAATGCCCAGCTCTTCGGCAGCGAGCGCGCCATGCGCATCTGGGTCGATCCGGACAAGCTTCTCGGGTTCGGCCTTGCGCCCGCCGATGTCACGGATGCGATCCGATCCCAGAACGCGCAGGTGTCCGCGGGCCGTCTCGGCGCCGCACCCGTGGGGCCCGAGCGCAGAACGACGGGCTCGCTCATCGTCAGGGGACAGCTCACCTCTCCCGATGCGTTCGGCGGCATCGTGCTTCGCGCCGCGCCCGACGGCTCCACGGTACGCCTGCGCGACGTCGCCCGCATCGAAATCGGCGCGGAATCCTATGGCACCTCGACGCGGATCAACGGCATGCCCGCCGCTGGCGCTTCCATCGAGCTTGCGCCGGGCGGAAACGCCCTGGGCGTGGCGACGGCTATCCGTGAGCGGATGCAGGAACTGCAAACCTCGTTTCCCCAGGATATCGAGTGGTCGATCCCTTACGACACCACGCCATTCGTCGAAATTTCCATCGACAAGGTTCTGCACACCCTGATCGAGGCGATCGTTCTCGTCTTCGCCGTCATGTTCCTGTTTCTGCAGAACATCCGCTACACGCTCATTCCGACCCTCGTCGTGCCGATCGCGCTGCTTGGCGCGTGCGGTATCATGTTCGTGCTGGGCTTCTCCATCAACGTGCTCACCATGTTCGGCATGGTGCTCGCCATCGGCATTCTCGTGGATGATGCCATCGTCGTCGTCGAGAATGTCGAGCGTATCATGATGGAGGAGGGGCTTTCGCCCAAGGAGGCCACCAAAAAGGCGATGAAGCAGATCACCGGCGCGGTCGTGGGCATCACGTTGGTGCTGACCTCGGTCTTCGTGCCGATGGCGTTCTTTCCCGGCGCTGTCGGTGTGATCTATCAACAGTTCTCGCTGACGATGGTCGCATCCATCCTCTTCTCTGCCTTTCTGGCTCTATCGCTGACGCCGGCGCTTTGCGCCACATTCCTGAAACCGATTCCGAAGGGGCATGCCCATTCCAGGAAGGGGTTCTTCGGATGGTTCAACCGGACGTTCGATGCCTCGTCGCACAGCTATAGCAACTGGGTTGGCCGGCTGCTGCATAAAAGCGCACGCGTTATGCTCGTCTATCTCGTGATCGCAGGCGTGACCGGCTACCTGTTCCTGCGGCTGCCTACGGACTTCCTGCCTGTCGAGGATCAGGGCACATTGCTTGCCCAGGTGCAGGCGCCTGCGGATGCGACATCCGCGCGAACGCTCGAATCCATCGAAAAAATGGAAAAGACCGTGCTGGACAATCCGGCGGTCACACGCGTTGTCGCCATCAATGGCTTCAGCTTTTCCGGCGCGGGGGAGAATGCGGCGCTGGTGTTCATGACGCTCAAGGACTGGAGCGAGCGCACTGCCGAGCAAGGCGCATCGCTGATCGCCCAAAAACTGAACGCGCAATTCCAGAATATCAAGGATGCCGTCGCTTTCGCCACGTCGCCGCCGGCGATCCAGGGGCTCGGCACCAGCACCGGTTTTGCGTTCCGTCTTCAGGATCGTGGCAACAAGGGAACAGAGGCGCTTTCGGCGGCGCGCGATCAGTTTCTGGCCGAAGCGCGCAAGAGCTCTATTCTGGCGGGCGTGCGCGAGGAAGGACTTGCCGCCGCGCCGCAGGTGGTGCTGACGCTCGATCGTGAGAAGGCCAATGCCTTCGGCGTCACCTTCGCCCAGATCAACCAGACGATCAGCACCAATCTCGGTTCCGCCTATGTGAACGATTTTCCGAATGCCGGACGGATGCAAAGAGTGACCGTTCAGGCCGAACCGGGCAAGCGCGGCGACATTTTCGATGTGCTGAGCATGAGCGTTCGCAACAGCAATGGCGAGATGGTGCCGCTTTCCGAGTTCGCCAGCTACGAATGGTCGAAGGGGCCGATTCAGCTCGTCGGCTACAACGGCTTCCCGGCCATCCGGATCAGCGGACAGGCGGCTCCCGGCCATTCTTCCGGCGATGCGATCGCCGAGGTCGAGCGCATCGCGGACCTGCTGCCGGAAGGATTCGGATATGAATGGACCGGCCAGACGCTTCAGGAAATCCAGTCCGGCGCGCAGGTTCCCATGCTGCTCGGTCTCTCCTGCCTGCTGGTCTTCCTGTGCCTTGCAGCACTCTACGAGAGCTGGGCCATTCCGCTGGCCGTCATGCTGGTGATACCGCTTGGCGTGGTCGGATCACTTGCGGCGGTGATGCTGCGCGACATGCCGAACGACGTCTATTTCAAGGTGGGCCTCATCACCATCATCGGCCTGTCGGCTAAAAACGCCATTCTGATCATCGAATTCGCCAAGGATTTGCGCGCATCGGGAAAATCGCTCACAGAGGCTGCCGTGGAGGCGGCGCATCTTCGTTTCCGGCCGATCCTGATGACCTCGCTGGCCTTCACGCTCGGTGTCGTGCCGCTGGTCATCGCGAGCGGTGCCGGGTCGGCAAGCCAGCGCGCCATCGGAACCGGCGTGATGGGCGGCATGATTTCGGCGACGGTGCTCGCCATCTTCTTCGTGCCGGTGTTCTTCGTCTTCGTGATGCGATGGGTAAAGACCACCCCGCAGCAGCCGGAAGCCGATGCGGACGTGACCTCGACGAAACCGCAGCACGGTTGAAGGCGATCTGCCAGAGACCCCGGATCAGATCCCGAAAAAATCTAAACGCTGGAAGAAGGAGCAACAACCGTGAAAAAGCGTTTGATAATACTGGCCGCCTTTGCTGCAGTGGCTGCAGCATTCAGACAAAGCACCGAGTGTTTGGGGGCATCGGACAATCGCGCCTGCTTGTGCGGATCCCTGGCGGCTGATCGCGCCATCACGATGGGAGGCCACTACGGCATTAATCGATGGCTACGGCAGAATGAGTTTGGAAGAAACAAGTGGAGATCTTCCGGGTTTTGCAAGTGATAGTCTTTGGAGATAAAAATTGTTGTCAAGCAAGATAAATGAATTTAACACTGTAAAAAATCAATATGACGTCATGATCCTGCGGTTGTGTGGGGAAGTATCAGAATAAGGTCGGATTTTAAGCAGGTATACTTGTGTAGATGGGCGTTGCCACGCAGGACGCGGAAAGCCGGTCCATCCGTTTTTCGCGCGGCATGCGCCGCACACTCGAACGGCGGGAGGTGAGGCGCGCCGGCCGCGAGATGGCTCAAGCCAGGGGCCGCATCTTCACGGGCTGGAAATCGGCGACGAAGCACGTGGCAAGCTCGTCGGCGCCGCCAATCTCGCCAGCGGCCGCTACGCCTTCGTCGACGAGTCGCACACGATGAAGGGATATAGGTCCGACTTCGATGCTCGCGATGGCATTATCCTTCCGGATGCTTAAAGCCACGCTGCATAAGATAGCGGTCGGGGTCGAGACCCGTATGCTGCGTTGCATCCCTGCCCATCGAAGCACCTGCGGTGTATCTCAATATGTGTCACAGAGAGAGCGAAACAGGAAGAACCCCAAAGGGGCTTGCAATTCTTCCAATGCCTTCAAATGGTTATCGGCTCTCAATTTGGAGCCAATGGTGCGGTCGAGAAGACTCGAACTTCCACGGGTTGCCCCACAGCGACCTCAACGCTGCGCGTCTACCAATTCCGCCACGACCGCACGTGGTAGAGCCGAACTCATCGGCTCGCGGCATGTAGCAAATCAGTATGGGGGAAACAAGTCCAATGTCAGGTTTGGAGCGTCTTTTTCTCAAAGTTGAGGAAGGCGTCGTTCAAGCCTCCCTCAATAGGCTCTAAACGAAGACTTTCTGAAGCCGCCGGATATCGTTGAGGTGTTTCATCGTCTCTTCATAACCGATGCTGATGGCTTCATCTGCCCGATGGAATTCCGTCAGGCCAATATGCCCGACCGTCGGGAGAAGCGAAATATCAGGCGGATCGCCGGCCATGCGGGCGCGCGAAATGCGGTCCTGGATGATGTTGAAAGCTTCCATCATCACGCCCGTGATGCCGAGGCGTGTCTCGCGTTCCATCCGGCTATCGTTGCGGCGGCTCAAGAGCTCCGCGCTCAGCATCTGCTCCTGCTGCGGGCTGATATGCTTGACCACCGCGGCACGACCGAATTGATCATAGTGCAGATTGACGGCAAGGACGAGCGGCTGCTCGTTCGCCCGGCATACGGAAACCGGAACCGGATTGACCAATGCGCCGTCGACCAGAAGACGGTTGCCGTAGCGTACAGGCTCGAACACGCCAGGCAGGGCATAGGATGCCCGCATCGCCGTCACCAGCGAACCGCTGGAAAGCCAGATCTCGTGACCGGTGCGCAATTCGGTGCAGACGGCTGTAAAGGGTTTGCGAAGATCCGCGAAGGTCACGTCCTCCAGATGCTCACGCAGGCGTCCATCGAGCTTCATGCCGCCGAAAAGGCCGCTGCCGCGCAAGGTAATATCGAGGAGATTGAACATGCGACGCCGGGTCAGCCCGCGCGCGAATTCCTCGAGTTCGTCCAGCTTTCCCGCGAGATAGCAGCCGCCGACCAGTGCGCCGATGGATGTGCCGGCGATCATCGATATCTCTATGCCCGCTTCGTCCAGGGCCCTCAGCACGCCGATATGGGTCCAGCCGCGCGCTGCGCCACCGCCGAGAGCCAGGGAGATGGGAGTCTTGTGCTCGCTCAGCATCTCGACCGGTTCATCGGGCGGGGAGGACGCATCCTTCGCCTCGCCGTTTTCCGCGCGATTTCCCGCGCCACCATTTCCCGAAGCCAACCGATTTTTCCGCGAAACCCATTCGAGCACACCAATTACTCCTCATCGAACCATGATGAATGTATAAAGATATGGTATCCAAGGGATAAATATCGCAGAAAAATGACTGCTGCGTATTCTCACACGGTATTTTGATGAGCAGAGGCGGGATCGGCGTGAGGGTAAATGTGCGCTATCTCATTGTTTTTGTGCATGTCGCCCGAAACCGGTGCCCACTTTCGGACGACATGTTTTAGTCCTTGGTCAGCACAGCCTTGCCGTTTTCCAACGAAATCGTGCGGTAGAAGCAGGAGTGCCGCCCGGTGTGGCAGGTCGGGCCGTGGCCGGCGACCTTGACTTTGAGCCATAGTGCATCCTGATCGCAATCGGTGCGGATCTCCGTCACGGACTGGATATTTCCAGAGGTTTCCCCTTTCTTCCACAGCGCATCGCGCGAACGCGACCAGTAATGCGCTATCCTGGTTTCAAGCGTCAGGCGCAGCGCTTCCTCATTCATATATGCGACCATGAGCAGCGTTCCGTCGCCCGCGTCGGTGACGACGGCGGTGACAAGGCCTGATGCATCGAAACGCGGGGCGAAGGTCGCACCCTCCTCGTTTGCCGCCTTATCGGCGTCTGGTTTGGGGAATATGGAAGTCATCGATACACCTATGGCCGCCGCGCCGGCTCTTAAACTGGCTCTCAAACGAATATGAGCGATGAAGATGGGCGGGCAGGGGATTACCGTCCGCCTGCCCAAGCCGCAATGCGTGATCAGGTGTGCCGCACCATGGTCATGAAGCGCACCTGCTCGTTGACATCCTCCTGGAATGTCCCCTTGAAGGTGGTGGTGATCGTGGTCGATCCCTGCTTGCGGATGCCGCGCATCGACATGCACATATGATCGGCCTCGATCATCACGGCCACGCCGCGCGGCCGTAAAATGGTGTCCATCGCGTCCGCGATCTGCGCGGTGATGCTCTCCTGCGTCTGAAGACGGCGGCCAAAGATATCCACGAGGCGACCGATCTTGGAAAGGCCGACGACCTTGCCATCGGGCAGATAGGCGATATGAGCCTTGCCGATGATCGGCACCATGTGGTGTTCGCAATGCGAGTAGAAGGGAATGTCCTTCACCAGAACCGGATCGTTAAATCCCGAAACTTCCTCGAAGGTAGTGCCGAGCACGTCTTCAGGGGATTCACCGTAGCCGGAGAAGAGTTCCTTATAGGATTTAACCACGCGTTTCGGTGTTTCGAGCAAACCTTCGCGGTCCGGATCATCACCAGCCCAAAGCAGAAGCGTGCGGACCGCGGCTTCGGCTTCCTGCTGTGTCGGACGCGCGATGGCCTTGGCCTGGCGCGCGGAATTGTCGCGGAGGGTTAAAATAGCGTCCATCAGTATCTCCCGTAGTCTCCTTCGAGGAGGAGACGAGTTAAACGGACAATACAACGATGCGCTTTCATGAGCGGGACGGTGTATTGATGGCGAACGGAACCGTTTCGGCTCCAGTTCTGTTCTCGGCAAGGCATATATGGCGGTTGGGCCTTGGCGCTTGCAGACTACCCATATTATATAGATATGGATTTGCATATTCAAAGAGCACCGCAGCGACAATATTTAGCGTCTCTGCGTAAAGGGTCTGCACCATGATCGATGAAATCTACAATGCACGGATATTGGAATTTGCCGGAAACATCCAGCGGCTGGGGCGCCTCGATGCGCCGGACGCCAGCGCCACGGCACATTCCAAGCTGTGCGGATCAACAGTGACCGTTGATCTCAAGATGCGGGACGGCGCCGTGACCGATTTCGCCCATGAGGTGAAAGCCTGTGCGCTCGGGCAGGCTTCGTCCTCCGTCATGGCGCGTCATGTGATCGGCACCACGGCGGAAGAGCTGAAAGCCCTGCGCGAGACGATGCTGCGGATGCTGAAGGAGAACGGCACGCCGCCGCAGGGGCGTTTCGAAGATCTGAAGTTTCTCGAACCGGTGCGCGACTACAGGGCACGTCATGCCTCCACCATGCTGACTTTCGACGCGGTTGTCGATTGCATCGAGCAGATCGAGAAGAAAAACGCGGCGGCGGCCTGAGCCATGTGCCGGAATGATGCTCATTCCCATTCGCACAACGGGGCACACGCCGCCGCCGCTATTCCCCGCAAGCGCTATAGCCGCAATTTCGACGGTCCTTGGCGCAAGACGCCCGACCGCCTTTTCGGAACGGCGCTGGTACGGTTTTATCAGCTGACGCTGTCGGGCTTTATCGGCAATTCCTGCCGTCATCTGCCGACATGTTCGGAATATGCCTATGAGGCCATTGCCCGGCACGGGCTTTGGAGCGGCGGCTGGATGGGGTTGTTCCGCGTCATGCGCTGCGGACCAGGCGGCACGCATGGGCTGGATCCCGTCCCGGAAACGCTGGATCAGGACCTGGCATGGTATCTGCCCTGGCGCTACTGGCGGATTTCTCGGAAATCGGGCTAATCGCGCACTTTATTTCTGCGGACTGAGGTAATAAAAGGCGGTTTCCGCGAAAGCGGCCGACGAGACACGACCACCCGCATTCGTTGGCGGGACTGGATAAGGACAATTCCTATGGCAAATACCGTTTCCCTCGAATTCCCCGATGGCTCCAAGCGCGATTACGACGCTGCAATGACCGGCGCCGAACTGGCGGAATCGATCTCCAAATCGCTGGCGAAGAAAGCCGTGGCCTATGCGCTCGACGGCACTGTGCGCGATCTCTCCGATCCGCTGATGAATTCCGGCACGATCGAAATCCTCCCCCGCGAGGATCCGCGCGCACTGGAACTCATCCGCCACGACACGGCTCACGTGCTGGCGGAAGCCGTACAGGAATTGTGGCCGGGGACGCAGGTGACGATCGGGCCTGTCATCGAGAACGGCTTCTATTACGATTTCGCCAAGAACGAGCCCTTCACGCCGGAAGACCTGCCGGTCATCGAGAAGAAGATGCGCGAGATCATCGCGCGCAACAAGCCGTTCACCAAGGAAATCTGGTCGCGGGAAAAAGCCCGCAAGACCTTCGCCGAGAAGGGCGAGATCTACAAGGTCGAACTGGTCGATGCCATTCCCGAGGGACAGGACCTCAAGGTCTATTATCAGGGCGATTGGTTCGACCTCTGCCGTGGTCCGCATATGGCGTCCACGGGGCAGATCGGCAATTCCTTCAAGCTGATGAAGGTGGCGGGCGCCTATTGGCGCGGCGACAGCAACAATCCGATGCTGTCGCGCATCTACGGCACCGCCTTTGCCAACGACAACGATCTCAACGCCTATCTCCACATGCTGGAAGAGGCGGAGAAGCGCGATCATCGTCGCCTGGGGCGCGAGATGGACCTGTTCCATTTCCAGGAGGAGGGGCCAGGCGTCGTTTTCTGGCACTCCAAGGGCTGGCGCATGTTCCAGAACCTCGTCAGCTATATGCGCCGTAGGCTTGACGGCACTTATGAGGAGGTCAACGCGCCGCAGGTGCTTGATTCCTCGCTGTGGCAGACCTCGGGCCACTGGGGCTGGTACAAGGAGAACATGTTCGCGGTCGAGTGCGCCGACGAAGAGGCCGAGGACAAGCGCATCTTCGCGCTGAAGCCGATGAACTGTCCGGGCCATGTGCAGATCTTCAAGCACGGCCTGAAATCCTACCGCGACCTGCCGATCCGGCTTGCCGAATTCGGCGCTGTTCACCGTTACGAGCCTTCCGGCGCCTTGCACGGGCTGATGCGCGTGCGCGGCTTCACGCAGGATGACGCGCACATCTTCTGCACGGAAGAGCAGCTTGCCGAGGAGTGCCTGAAGATCAACGACCTGATCCTCTCCACCTATGCCGATTTCGGCTTTGAGGAGATCACGGTGTTCTTTTCCACACGACCGGAAAAGCGGGTGGGCTCGGATGCGCTGTGGGACCATGCGGAAGAGATCATGGGCGGCGTGCTGAAGCAGATCCAGCAGTCTGATAACCGTATCAAAACGGCGATCAATCCCGGCGACGGTGCGTTCTACGGGCCGAAATTCGACTATGTGCTGAAGGATGCCATCGGCCGGCAATGGCAGTGCGGCACGACGCAGGTCGATTTCAACCTGCCGGAACGCTTCGGCGCCTTCTATATCGACAAGGATTCGGAGAAGAAGCAGCCGGTGATGGTGCATCGCGCCATCTGCGGCTCGATGGAACGCTTCCTCGGCATCCTCATCGAGAATTATGCCGGCCATTTCCCGCTGTGGTTCGCGCCGCTGCAGGTGGTGGTGGCGACGATCACGTCTGATGCCGACGACTACGCGCGGGATGTCGCGCGCCGTCTGAAGGCGGCGGGGCTGATTGCCGAGGCTGATCTTCGCAACGAGAAGATCAATTACAAGGTGCGCGAGCACTCGCTTGCCAAGGTGCCGGTCATCCTCGTCTGCGGCAAGCGCGAGGCGGAGGAGGGCACCGTCAACATCCGCCGGTTCGGCTCACGCGACCAGGAATCGCTGACCCTCGACGAGGCGATTTCGCGGCTTTCCGAGGAAGCAACGCCGCCGGACATTCGCCGGGAGCGAAAGGCGCTGGAGGAGAAGGCTACCGTATAGGTCGCTGCCCGGACGCACAGCACTGAATCCACAACAAGAAAAGCCGCGGAAGAAACTCCGCGGCTTTTTCATTCAGATAATGAAGAAGCGATCCAAATAATGAAAACGCTCAGTCGAGCGATTAGCCCTCAACCGGCTCGTAATCGCCATTGGCCAGGACCTCGACTTCTTTGTTCTGGCCTGAAATCACCTTGAAATCACGCTGATAGATGCGGTCCTTGTTCTTGGCGATGGCGACATATTCGCCTTCGGCGAGAACCATCGAGGCATAGGCGCCGACACTTTCGCGCACGGGATCGCCCGATGCGTTGACAATCGACCAGGAGGTATCGGCCATAGCCTCACCGCCGCGTTCGCGCACCAGCTTCATCGTGATCTGCGCGGCACGATGCTCCACCGTCGCCTCGGTCAGCTTGCCGGCCTCGACGCGAATATCGGCGCGGATAATGGCGTTGGCAGAGCCGTAATTGGATACGACGTGATAGGTTCCGGTGTTGAGACGCACGACGCTGTTAGGCTTTACATCGGGTATGATCAGCGAACGGTCGTTGGTGTTGTCTTCCTCGCTTTCATAGATCGAGAAGCGCAGAAGCTTCTCCGGGATCTTGCCGCCGCTCGGCAAAACGGCATTGAGCTTCAGCCCGCCGGCATCGAGAATCATGCTCTCGTGCCGCGCGCCCTTATGCATGGTGATGCGCTTGGTGGCGCCGGCGCGGCCAAAGGTGACATGCACGAGATAGCTGCCCTCGGGCAGGTGGAACGAGGTCGTGCCGCCCTTCGAGCTGGCAATCAGCGGCAGTTTGTCATCGTCACCCGGTTCCGGCGAGAACACACGCCACACGAGGCCGCGTTCGATATCCGAATCTCCATCCCTAAGCTTTGCTTCCAGGATGAGCTCCGACGTGCTGGCAAGCGGTTTGTTTTCGGGCGCGTCGGGATTGGCATATTCGTTGAGACCGGGGAGTTCGAGGTTCGGCGCAGCCAATTTCTCCTGCGCCATGATTTGCGGCATGCTGGCGAGAACGATCGCTCCCGCGATGAGCGGAAGAAACCTTGCTCGACATGCGAGGCGCTGCATCAAGGAAAACGGCACGCGAAGAAATCCCATGCCAAGTTTTGAGACGAATCCAATGGCAATTTCAAGGCTGAATTTCTCCTGATATGTCTTTACACCGGTTCTTTCAGCGCCGAAGTATGGTGCAGCTTTCCCGCCAGCCGTTCTCAGGCCAAATTCTTGCACAGGACAAAATCTTGACATCTCCCGTTCTCGACTTTCTGCTGCAGCGCAGCTCGACCCCCATTTCAGCCATTGGCGAGCCGGGGCCAAGCGATGATGACATACAGACGATGATTCGCGCCGCGACCCGCGTACCCGATCATGGGCGGCTGACACCGTGGCGCTTCATCATCTATCGCGGCATCGCGCGTGATGAGATCGGCCAACATCTCGCCGCCCTGGCGGAGGAGCGGGAAGGCCCGCTGCCCGAGGCGCGGCGCGAGCAGGAATTGAAGCGCTTTGCCCGCGCGCCCATCGTCATCGGCGTCATCTCATCGCCGGTTCCGCATGAGCGTATCCCTGAATGGGAGCAATTCCTGTCGGCGGGGGCTGCGGCGATGAGCCTTTGCATCGCGGCCAATGCGCTCGGCTATGCGACGAACTGGATCACCAACTGGTATTCCTCCGATGAAAAGGGACGGACGTTGCTGGGGCTTGCCCCGCATGAGCGGGTCGCCGGTTTCGTTCATATCGGATCATGCGGCCTGAAGGTGCCGGAACGCCCGCGCGCCGAACTATCCGAAATCTTGTCCGAATATGCCGGACCGTGGCGGGAGTGACCTGAAATTGTTCTACGAACCCGAGAGCGGGCACGGCCTGCCGCACGATCCTTTCAAAGCCATCGTTGCACCGCGGCCCATCGGCTGGATTTCGACGCGCTCGAAATCGGGAGCGCTCAATCTATCACCTTATTCCTATTTCAACGCGATTTCGGATCATCCGCATCTGGTGATCTTTTCATCCAGCGGCCACAAGGACAGCGTCGCTTTCATCGAGGAGACCGGGGAGTTCGCCGCCAATCTGGTGAGCGGCAATCTTCGCGAACAGATGAATGCGAGTTCCGTGAACGCACCGCGAGGCGTCAGCGAATTCGACTATGCCGGGCTCACGCCAGCTCCTTGCAAGCTGATCGGCGCGCCGCGCGTCGCCGAGGCTTATGCCGTGCTCGAATGCGCCGTCACCGATATTCGTGTTCCGACAGACCGGCACGGCAAACCATCGAGAAATTTCCTGGTGACCGGCGAAGTCGTCGGCATCCACATCGACGAAGCCATTTTGACGGATGGCCTTGTCGACGTGAGGAAAGCCAAGCCTGTCTCGCGTCTCGGCTACATGGATTATGCGACGGTCAGCGACGTCTACCAGATGTGGCGGCCACGCTGGGATGAATCAGAGAGATGAGGCGGCGCGCGCCAAAAGCCGCTCGGCGCGCTTGAGGTGAGGGCGGTCGACCATCTCGCCGTCGAGCGCCGCGACGCCTGTTTCAGGCGCTGCGGCAAAGGCTTCAACGATGCGGCGGGCCTTGTCGATAGCTTCGGGCGAGGGCGTGAAAGCGGCGTTGATGACGGGGATCTGCGCAGGGTGAATGGCGAGCTTGGCGGTGAAGCCATCGCGTTCGGCGGCGGCGCATTCCCTTTCCAGCCCGGCATCGTCCTTCAGGTCGACATAGACGGTATCGATGGCGGCGACATCGGCTGCCGCCGCGCCGAGAAGCGTCAGCGCCCGCGCCAGACGGAAAGGGTCGGTGTAATTACTGTTTTCGTCGCGTGCCGTTCGCGCGCCGATGGCGGCTGAAAGATCCTCCGCGCCCCAGGTAAGGCCGACAAGACGCGGCGTAGAGTTGCAATAGCTGGCCATGGAAAGCGTGCCCATCGCCGTTTCGGTGGCGATGGCGATGATCTTCGTGATGCCTTCCGGCAGGCCGGCTTCTGCCTCATGTACATTCAGCCGCGCCGAGAGTTTCACGACATCCGTTCCGCCGTCGGATTTGGGCAGGATGATGCCTTCCGGCCTTGCGCCGACCGTTACCGTGAGATCATCGTCGGCAAAGGCGCTGCCGAGATCGTTGATGCGGACATAAAGCCGTGGTCCGCCTTCGGGCGCATCTTGCAGGAAGGCAGCGACCATCTCGCGCGCCGCCTGCTTGCGTGAGGGGCTGACGGAATCCTCCAGGTCGAGGATGAGTGCATCGGCGCTGCTGGAAAGCGCTTTTTCGAGTTTCTTTTCAGAATCGCCCGGGACAAATAACAGCGAGCGCATCAGGCAGCCTTCGCCTGCGACTTCATCATTGCCTGACGCCTGCAGCGGGCGACGAGAACGTCGTCCTGATTATAGGCGCGATGTTCGAACTCGACGATCCCGTGATCGGGTTTCGATCTGGAGCGTCTGACCGAGACCACTTCGGTTTCGACGCGCAGCGTATCGCCGTGAAAGAGCGGAGCGGGGAACGCGACCTCGCTCATGCCGAGATTGGCGATCGTCGTGCCGAAGGTGGTGTCATGCACCGAAATGCCTATCATCAGGCCGAGCGTGAACAGCGAATTGACCAGCGGCTTGCCCCATTCCGTTTTGGCGGCGAAATCGAAATCGATATGCAATGGCTGCGGATTGAGCGTCATCGTCGAGAACGACATGTTGTCGCCTTCGGTGATCGTCTTGCGCAGCGCGTGTCGAAAGAGCTGACCCGGCTCGAATTGCTCAAGATACAGTCCCTGCATGGCCACTCTTCCTCCTTGACGATGGAGCGGAGATTAGGGGCTGGCGTGGTGCCGGGCAAGTATCAACCGCCGGTTACCGGCTTAAGAAACATGGTGAACGATCCGTAAACCTTTTCTCCCTAGGTTCGATTCTGGGGAATATGGGTGCGGGCGGACAGAATGATCATCGAGCATTTTCTGAAATGGATCGGCGGTGCGCCTGTGGCACAGCGCCAGGTTGCGGCAAGTGCTCTTGCGCGTGCCTATCTTCAATCGAACCTGTCGCTTGAGGAGCGGTGCGCGGCGGAAGCCGCACTGACGCTCTTGCTCGACGATCCCTCGCCGAAGGTGCGGGCCGCCATCGCCGAAGCCTTTTCCATCAGCCATCATGCGCCGCTGCAGATCGTGATGGCGCTTGCCAATGAACAGGTGGAAATATCAGGTTTCATCCTGGCGCGCTCGCCACTGTTCAGCGATATCGATCTGATAGATCGCGTTGCGATGGGCGAAGAACCGGTGCAGCGGCTGATTGCCATGCGCCCGCAGGTGTCCTTCGCCCTGTCGGCGGCAATCGCCGAGGTCGCGGCGCCGGCGGCCTGCACCGATCTCCTGCGAAACAGCGCGGCACAAATCGCTTCGGTCAGTTTTCGCCGGTTGGCGGAACGGCTCGGCCATAATGCGCGCGTGCGTGCCGCATTGCTCGAACACAAGCATCTGCCGGCGGATTGCCGCCATATGCTGGCCGTCAGGGTGGGCGAGGCGCTGAGCAGAATGGAAATCGTCATGGCGATGATGGGCAAGGCCCGGGTGGAGCGTGTGGCGCGGGATGCCTGCATGAAGGTGTCGCTCGATATCGCCGACAGTACCGGTCCGCAGGAACATTTAGCACTTGTCGAACATCTGAGGTTGCGCGGCGACCTGACCACGGCGTTCGTGATCCGCACCATGGCTTACGGCAAGATCGATTTCTTCGGCGCGATCCTGGTGGCATTGTCCGGGCAGCCGGAGCGCCGTGTCAGGGCGATCCTGGCCGATGGCCGCGACAGCGCGCTTGGGGCGCTATTGCGTAGCGCCGGCCTGGCCGACAAGACGCATCCGCCGCTTCTTGTCGCCCTTCACGCCTGGCGCAGGATTGCCAACGGCAAGCTAACCGCTGGACCGCAGGAAATATCGCGGATGATGCTCATGGCCGCCGGCCAGGGGGCGGCAAATGATCGGGTGGCGGCAAATGACGATCTCAGCGCCTTGCTGCGCGGCATTCATCTCGATGTGATCCGTGAAAATGCGCGCAGCCACGCGCTGACAATCGCCGCGGCTTGATTTAGTCGGGCCGCTTGTCGGGCGAGTGCTTGTCGGGCGAGCGCGAAAAGCGCCTGGCGACGGAACCGATGATGACGCCCGCAAAACCACCCGTTGCCTTGATCATGAAATCAGCGGCTTCGCCGTGGCGTCCCGGAGCGATGCGCTGCAAGAGCTCGAACAGACCCGCGGAACCGACGACAAGGACCAGGACCGAAAGCCAGTGCTTCGGATAGGCCAGGGCAAACAGGGTGCCGACGATAAAGAAAGCAAGAAACCGTTCGATATCGACGGGCTCGCCTGTAACAGGACGCAAATTGATGGGACCGACAGTGACGACCAGAATAGCGATCAGGACAAGCCAGGCGACACAACGCAAATAGAAATTCATCTAGTCATTATTCTTCTGTTGTATCGCCGATGGGATCACCGCAAGGAACATACATTGCGTTCGTCAAGATCTTCTTTATCGAATTGCCGAAAGTGACGTTCTGATGCGCGATGGAATCGACGCCCATGCACCATTTTACCATTTGCGGTGAAAGGCCAAATTCATTGCCAAGATAGGCGGAAGCATAGTTCATGCCTTCTTGGCATTTGTCTGTCTTGCAGAAACCGCCTTCCTTGGCAAGCTCATAGAGAGCTTTATGACCCCGCGCCATCGTCCATTGCTGTAGCGCCAGTCCCGCCGCCAAAAGGCCGGCGACGATTGCAACTGCCGTAACGGTGATCTTCTTCAGGCGGCTCATTGATTTGGGGGCTCAAGCGGCTGGGGGTGGAGGAATACGGTATCATGCCGTTTTGAGACTTACATAGTTCAGGAATCGGAAAAGCCCAAAGAGGGCTCCAGAAATTCGAACGTTCTATCCATTGCGTAGGTCGAAACAAATGGCAGGGAAAAATGACCGTAGCGGATGGAAATCTGACTTTCGGCCGCGGCTTCTCCCGCCTTCTTGACGGCGGCGAGATAAAGTGCGGAAATGAGGCCGCTTCTGTCGGCTCCGGCCTTGCAGTGAATGAGGAGCGGCTTTGGTGCGTTCTCGAGGATCGATATGATTTGCGATGCCTCGGCCTGTGACAATTGCTTGCCGGCGGACATCTTGAAATCGATATGGGTGATGCCGAGCTTCGCCGCTTCGCTGGTTTCCGCCTTATACCAGGAGGCGTTCTGGCTTGCGCCCCGAAGGTTGATGATAGTCTTGATTCCGAACTGCTTGCTGTAGGCATCGATGCGTGCCGGCGTCGGCTGTGCGGAACGATAAGCTTCACCAGTGGAAATCACGTGAAAATTGCCGCTCAGCTGCAGGTTGGCAAGATAGAGGCCGAGCGCGCAAATCAATCCGACCGTCGTTCTGGATGCTAATTTCAGCTTGTTCGTGAATCGGACGTTATAGCCGCCAACCATTGCTTTTGCCTTTGCAAAGACATTACCGCTTGTTCTCCGGTAGGGTCGCGGGCCAGCCGGTGGGATTTGCTCCAGAGCACTGCATCGTGGCGTTTTCAGGGCCCAACTCAGGAGAGATATCTGAATTTCATGATTATTGCCGGTCAAGAAAAACGCTTCATTCTGCAACAATGATGCTCTAGTTCTCGCCCCAGAGATGCGACACAGAATCTGATCGGGAACCGATGGCTGAATCCGAAGTGCAGACCAGACAGGACGTGACGGACAGCCGCGAAGCCGATATTTACGGCGAGGACGGTGCGGTCCGCTCATCCTTCCTCGCCAGTGTCGGTGCGGCCATTGCAGACCGTGACGTGCTTTTTCTACGCTCCCATGTCGGCGGTCTTCATCCCTCCGAACTCGGCCATGTTCTGGAAGCCCTGCAGTCGGAGCAGCGGCGGGCTCTCGTCCAGCTTCTTGGCGAGGACTTCAACTTTGCGGCCCTGACGGAGGTGGACGAGGCAATCCGTCTCGAAATCGTCGGTGCGCTGCCCAACGACCAGATCGCCGAAGGCGTTCAGGAACTCGATTCAGACGACGCGGTCTATATTCTCGAGGATCTCGACCAGGAAGACCAGGACGAGATTCTCGCCAAGCTTCCATTCACCGAGCGTATCAGACTTCGCCGCTCGCTCGAATACCCTGAAGAAAGCGCCGGCCGGCGCATGCAGACGGAGTTCGTCGCCGTTCCTCCGTTCTGGACCATTGGCCAGACGATAGACTACATGCGGGAGGACCATGACCTGCCCGATCAGTTTTCCCAGGTGTTCGTCATCGATCCGACCTTCCGACTGCTTGGAGCCATCAATCTCGACCGGATTTTGCGCACGGGCCGCAGTGTCAAGGTCGACGACATCATGCATGAGACCCGTCATGCCATTCCGGCGACGATGGACCAGGAAGAAGCGGCCCAGATTTTCGAGCAATACGATCTTTTGTCCGCCGCCGTCGTCGATGAGAACGAGAGGCTGGTCGGCGTTCTCACCATCGACGATGTGGTTGACGTCATCCAGGCCGAGGCCGAAGAGGACATCATGCGCATGGGCGGTGTCGGCGACGAAGAACTGTCGGACTCCGTCTTCGACATTTCCCGCTCGCGTGCGCCGTGGCTGTTCGTCAATCTCCTCACGGCGTTCCTTTCCGCCTCGGTCATCGGCTTGTTCGACGCGACGATCGAGCAGATGGTGGCGCTCGCCGTTCTCATGCCGATCGTCGCTTCGATGGGAGGCAATGCGGCCACGCAGACGATGACCGTCACCGTGCGCGCCATCGCGACGCGCGACATCGACATCTACAATGCCAGCCGCGTCATAAGGCGCGAGGCCATTATCGGATTGCTGAACGGACTGGTTTTCGCCATCCTGATCGGCCTCGTCGCGGGATTATGGTTCCACAATCCGCATCTGGGCGGCATCATCGCCGCGGCGATGGTGATCAACATGTTCGCCGCAGCACTTGGCGGGATCCTCATTCCGCTGCTGCTACATCGTTTCGGCGCCGATCCGGCCATTGCATCCTCGGTATTCGTCACGATGGTAACTGATGTCACCGGATTTTTCGCGTTTCTCGGCCTGGCGACCTGGTGGTTCGGCATCAGCCATTAGAAGGCGGTAAAGCGTAATTGACTTTTACGTAAAGCATGGACACAACAGGTATCGATGGAATTTTAGTCGGGGAAAGAAATGCGCGAGTACTATACGATTACCGAACTCACCCGCGAGTTCGGCATTTCGACGAGGACGCTGCGCTTCTACGAAGACGAGGGTCTGATCCATCCCGTGCGACGTGGACGCACGCGTCTTTTCCGTCCGTCCGACCGGCATCTGCTCAAACAGATCCTGCGCGGCAAGCGCCTCGGTTTTTCAATCGCTGAAATCCACGAGATCATTCAGATGTACCGTGAACCGCCCGGCGAGTCCGGGCAGTTGAAGCTTTTGATGAAGCGTGTCGAGGAAAAACGCGGTGACCTGCGCCAGAAACGCCGCGACATCGAGGAAACGCTGGGCGAGCTCGACCAAATCGAGGAAGCCTGCATCGAGCGGCTTGCGGAGCTAGGCGTCAACACCTGATCCCGAGCGCATCCCGCGCTTGCTCTAATTTCCCGGCGTTTCGTTTTCGCGCGTGCAAAACCCGGCTATTTTCTTGACCGCCGGGTCGCTCTCAGTGTCGATCCGGCCTGCGAATACGTCGTCGAACATGTCGGCATTTTCGAGTTCTCCGATCACGCATGAACAGAAGCGTTGGCAGAATTGTGCGTCGTTTGCGGCATCGCAGCTCTGTTCGCATGATCTGGCGAATATCTCATGCGGCGGTGCGGCGGCCGGCGGGAAAAGCTGTGAAAAGATGAACACGCAGCCGATCAGCACGGGCTGGTGGATAAGATAAAAGGCGAGGCTATGCGTTCCGATGAACCGTAGCGGACGGTCGAGAAACGGCAGGCCCGTGGCGTTCTGCAACATTGGCATCAGGCGAAAGCGCTGGAAGAGACGCGCCAACGCCATGCCGGACAGGACCGCGCCGAACCAGGGAAAAAGCGGCACATAATCATTGGAACGGGGATCGATCGTCGAAAGACCGACCCACCACAAAGCGGGATGATCGAAGAAGGGCGATCGCCAGTAGAACGGCGCGGCAATCACCGCCACTGCGCAAAGCAGGAGAACCGGGATCGGCGACCGCAGAAACAGCAGGCCCAATACGCTGGCCAGCGCAATCTGATGCAAGATGCCGAAAAAGACGAAACTGTCGGGGGTGGCGAACCAGGTGACAAGGCTGATGGCGAGTGCAGCGGCGGTGATCTGCGTCAGCCTGACACCGAAGGATTTCCAGCGGATACCCCGCTGATGCGCCAGAACCAGGCTGAAGCCGACGAGAATCAGGAAGCTCGACGCGATCATGCGGGCGAATAGCTTCCAACCGCCATGGCCCGTGGTGCCGGGATCGAGATAGCCGAAGAATTCGAAATCCCAGCCGGTGTGATAGATCGCCATCGCGATCAGAGCGATGCCCCGGATGATGTCGAGGCGAGCGAGGCGTGACTTGCTTCCGGGAAGGGGGGCTGTGACGGCCTGTTCAAGCTGCATGAGAGCCAATTCCTGCATTTTCTGGACTTGCTCTAGCACATTGCATCATGCTGCAAAGGCCAATGATGCATTGCTGTTCGGTTTAACGCTTTGAACGGCCGTAATGGTGACTGGAGAGTGTCGCTTGTTTTTTGCCCTGTCAAAGATTCTCTGGCTGTTCACACAGCCGATAACGCTGCTTCTCGCCGGAATTCTGGCATCGATGCTGGCGATGGCCTTTGCCAGAAGGCGCATGGCGCTGGTTTTCTCGGCGATCACGGTGGTCCTGTTCGTCCTTGTCAGCTTCACGACGCTGGGAAACGTCCTGCTGCTGCCGCTGGAGGAGCGCTTTCCCGCAAACCCCGCCTTACCGGAGCGCATAGACGGAATCGTGGTCCTGGGCGGTTTTATGGAAGGCGAAGTGAACGCTTCGCGCGGCGGCCACGAGATCAATGGCGCCGGCGACAGGATCATCGAGACAATGCGTCTGGCCCGGCTCTATCCCGAAGCGCGTATTGTCGTTTCCGGCGGCGAGGGCACCTTCTTCACCGATTCGGTTCCCGATGCGATCAGCGCGCGCCAGCTCTTTCGTAATTTCGGGCTGACGGGCGAACGGCTGTCATTCGAGGCGGAATCGCGTAACACCTACGAGAACGCCGTTTATTCCCGTGAGCTCGTCAAACCGCGCGAGGGCGAGACGTGGCTGTTGATCACATCGGCCTTCCATATGCCGCGTGCCATGGGTTGCTTTCGTCAGGCTGATTTTTCGGTAATTGCTTGGCCCGTCGACTATCTGACGCGCAGGGACAGAGGCTTCTCCATCGATCTCCAGGACCCGGTAGGCGGTCTGGCGCGTACCACCATTGCCGTGCGGGAATGGCTGGGACTGCAATCCTATTGGTTCACCGGAAAAATAGGCAATGCATTCCCGGCCCCTCAGAACACGTGAAAGCGCCTGATTTCCGCCCGATGAATGAAAGGAATGTAAAAGGGTAAATTGGGGCGTATCCAGCTCAAAAATAACGGGTATTCATCTATACCCATGCAGCCCTTTCCCGGTCAGACATATTTGCGCCTCATTTTGCAGTTGCGAACAGGCATCGGCTTCTCTATACAGCGCCGTATCCAAGGCAGTGACGGGGCGTCAGACTGACCTTGCCGAATAACAGGGTATGATATCAAAATGGACGAAACCGTTGGAAAGTCGTGCTGGGGAGTTACTCTCCGGGCAGTTCTCGGTCTGGCCTGCATCATTCTGGTAGCCTATCTTTTCGCCGGAGCCTGAGGGCCCGGGAGCATCCAGCCAGTCGCGTTTGACGACAGGCTGGAGTTTTATCATGCAAGGCGCGGCGATTGCCGCGCTTTTTGATTCCTAGGGGTTTGCCAAGGGCTCCGGCGTGCCGTCAAAGTGTCGTAGAGGGATAAGCGCAGGTCGGCGGCAGGCTTCGTATTTTTCCCGATGTGGTCCATCATTCCGCTTGGTGACGGTGTGCAGCGCGCAGGATTGCGCCTAGCGAAATGGATCGGCATGTTTCTGTCTGTATTCGATCTCTACAAGATTGGGATAGGACCCTCGAGTTCCCACACGATGGGGCCGATGACGGCGGCGACCATGTTTCTGGCCGAATTGAAGGACGGGCAATGGCCGCGTCCGTCCGGCGTCAAGGTTTTCCGGTTGAAGGCGCGGCTGCATGGCTCGCTGGCTTTCACCGGCGTCGGCCATGCGACGGACAGTGCCGTCATCCTGGGATTGTGCGGCAATCTGCCGGACCAGGTCGATCCTGATCGCATGGCGCCGCTGATTGAAACAGTGTGGGCCGAAAAGATCATCCGTCCCGAAGGCCATCCGGCCTATCGCTTCGATCCCGATACGGATCTGATCATGGACCGGAGGATTGCGCTGCCTGGCCATGCCAACGGTCTTGCCTTTGAAGCCTATGATGTAGACGAGCGGCTTTTGCTCCGGCGCGTCTATTATTCCATCGGCGGCGGTTTTGTCGTCACCGAGGAGGAAGTGAACACGGTGAAGAGAGGCGGGGCAGCAGCGCCCGCCACCGTTGCGGACGTGCCTTATCCCTTTGCCAGCGCCTCCCAGATGCTGGCGATGGCCAAGGCCAGCGGCCTTTCCATTTCCGACATGAAGCGCGCCAATGAAGAGACGCGGATGAGCCGGGCCGCGCTGGACGAGGGACTGGACCGCATATGGGAAGCGATGCGCTCCTGCATCGAGCGTGGGCTGGCCCAAGACGGCATCATGCCGGGCGGGCTGAAGGTGCGCCGGCGGGCCCGTCATCTGCACGACCGCCTCCAGGAGGAGTGGCGGCAGAACCGGCGCAATCCGCTTCTGGCCAATGATTGGCTGTCCGTCTACGCCATGGCGGTCAATGAGGAGAACGCAGCCGGCGGGCGCGTCGTCACCGCACCGACCAATGGCGCGGCCGGTGTCGTGCCGGCCGTCATGCGCTATTATCTGCATTTCCACGACGACGCAGACCAGAAGGGCATTCGCGACTTCCTTTTGACATCAGCGGCCATCGGCGGCGTCATCAAGCACAATGCCTCGATATCGGGGGCGGAAGTCGGCTGCCAGGGCGAAGTCGGCTCCGCGTCGGCCATGGCGGCGGCGGGTCTTGCCGCTGTTCTGGGCGGTATGCCGGAGCAGATCGAGAACGCGGCCGAGATCGCGTTGGAACACCATCTCGGCATGACCTGCGATCCCGTTGGCGGACTGGTGCAGGTGCCCTGCATCGAACGCAATGCGCTTGGCGCGGTGAAGGCGGTCACCGCCGCTTCGCTGGCGGTCAAGGGCGATGGCATCCATTTCGTGTCGCTCGATGCTTGCATAGAGACCATGCGCCAGACGGGGCTCGACATGAACGAGCGCTACAAGGAAACCAGCCAGGGTGGCCTCGCCGTCAATGTGGTGGAGTGCTGAGTGGCTCAGCACTGAACGGGCTTTTGTGGAGAAAACCGCAAACTGATTGAAGGCAGGCGCTCATGCGACTACATCCTTCGATTATGGCACTTCACCTTCTCAAGCTCTGTGTGGGATGCGACAGCATCGAAGATCTCGCCGCCTGGATCGATTTCCGGCTGGAGGAGAAACGCGCTGCCGGAGAATTGCCCGAGCATTTTCACACGACACGCATGGTGCCGAAGCGCGTCGACGAACTTCTGGGTGGCGGTTCGCTTTACTGGGTCATCAAGGGCAATATCCAATGCCGGCAACGGCTTCTCGATATCCGCCCGTTCACGGATCAGGAGGGCATTCACCGCTGTCATCTGGTGCTGGAGCCGAAACTCGTCCCCACCGAATGGCAACCGCGGCGCGCCTTTCAGGGATGGCGTTATCTGAAGCAAGAAGAGGCGCCTGCCGACGAAGCGAATGGCGGGAAGGGTATGGCCGCGCTGCCGGCGGAACTGCGCCAGGAATTGGCAGCGTTGGGTTTGCTCTAAGCGGAGCCGCTTCCATTATGCCTTGTTTAGTGAAAGGCTCAGCTGGATTTAGTGAAAGCGCAGGCGGACCGTGGTCTTGCCCAACGGATCGGATGCATGGAGATGGACGGGCGCGAAAGGCAGCGATGCGCGCCTGCTGCGTGTAGCATGGCAGATCAGCAACGCCACGAGATCACGCGTGTTCAGTGAAGATCCGGCCCGCTTGAGATCGGCCAGGCGAACAGCGGCCTGATGCAGGGCGTGCATATTGAGAAAAGACGTCTTTTCCGTTTTGCCGTTAACGGTCGGCATTTCGAGAATTTTCTGTTTGCTCGACATAATGAAAACCCTTCTACGAACAACTATTCGGGGTTTTGGGTTGGAAGACCGAGCGATACACCGTCCGGTCTGCGGTTATTGCGCAATCGCATAGCAGCCGAATTTCTGTTTCTTCAGCACGGCACAGGCGTTCCATGCGGCGGTCTTGGTTTTGAATCCGACGAAGCGGGCACGGTAAAAGACGGTCGAATTTTTCTCGAAGGTCTCGGTGTGAGCCGTCGCGGCACTGAGTGTCGATCCGGCCTTGGCCGCTGCCTTGGCAAGCGTCGCCTGCGCCTGGTCCGAACTCGGCAACGAGCCGATCTGGATTGCCCACCCTCCCGATGCGGCAGCCAATCTGGCAGAGGATGTCGTGACGGGGTCTACACCATCCGGCAGCTCTGCATTCCGGGCAGGCACGATGGAAGCTACGGCGACAGCCGCCGCAGGACGGGGTGCAGGTTCGGCGAGCGCCATCGCCATATCGTCGTCGGCATCCCCCTGACCGGAAATACCTTCGATATCTGCGCGGGCGACAGGAACCGGCGCTTCGCGTGCAATGGGCAGATCGACCGGCATGATCGGAACCGGCGCGGTATCGCGTGCCGCCACGAGCACATTGCTTCCGCCTCTACGCGAGGCGCGCGGCAGGTATTTCGAGATCAGTTCGGCCATGTGCGCATCGCGGGTAGCGCCGCTCTTGCCGCCCATCACGACGGCAACGACCTTCCGGCCGTTGTCCTTGACCGACGAAACAAGATTATAACCGGAATCGCGGATATAACCCGTCTTGATGCCATCGACGCCTTTGATGCGGCCGAGCAGGCGGTTATGGCCCCTGATCGTTTTCCCGCGGAAGACAAAGCTCTTGGTCGAGAAATAGGCAAATTCGCGCGGAAAATGCTCGCGAAGTGCGATACCAAGGATCGCCATGTCGCGCGCGGTGGAGCGCTGCGACCTGTCGGGCAGGCCGGAAGCATTACGGAAGACGGTGCTCTTCATGCCGAGACGCCGCGCTTTCGCGGTCATCATCTGGGCGAAGCGCTGCTCGGAACCGCCGAGATATTCACCAATGGCGGCGGCGACATCATTGGCGGATCTCGTAATGAGCGCCATGATGGCGGCTTCCGCCGGGATCGACTGGCCGGGCTTGAAGCCAAGCTTCGTGGGAGGTTGCGCCGCGGCATATGCGGACACCGGTATGGGCGTGTTCTTGTTGACGCGCCCGGCACGCATCGCCTCGAAAAGCATGTAGAGCGTCATCATCTTCGTCAGCGACGCCGGGTATCGCCCGGCATCCGCATTGGCGGAGAAAAGCGTCTTGCCGGTGTTCGCATCGACGACGATGGCAGCATACTTGCTAGAATCGGCGAAGGCAGGGGGAACATTCGTTGTGGAGCAACCTGTAATGACTGTCAGTGCCAGAAAGGCATGTGCCGCTTTCTTGAGGATCGATGCAGCTTGACGGAACGCTATACGCACGATGACTACCCACCTGAAACACAATTGATTGAACCGCGGTGCATCCGACTAGCCGCAGTTGATTTTCGCCACCCTATCGGCGGCAGCGTTACCAATCCGTTTATGGTAACCACTTTGTTCATAATTTCCGGTCAATTTCAGAAAAAATTTAATAAGATTGCAACCGGAGAAATCGGTTTGCACCGTGATTTCTCCCTCTGGGTGGTGTTCTTTTCGGCCTTCACGAAAGGAAACGGCACATCCGGGGCCCGAGGCACTGGAAAATGATTCATCATGATCCCATATGCCGCACTCCCTCTTTTCTCGCGGCAGTTTTTGCTTCGATTCCATGTTATGGTTTTGCTATGGTTTAATTCTCGTGGGAGGTTTGGAACTGCTGTTGCAACCACGAAATGAGGGCTTAAAATTAGGGCGAAGCACCCTACATTATGTAGCAGCGCTTGAGCCACAGGGCAGGTGGGTGTTTGGTAGAATGATCCGTTTCGATTTGTTCATGCAGGGCGACAATGGAAGCAGCGGCAACGGTCCTGGCCGGGGTACTGCGGTCATCACGCGTACCAAGCCGAAAACGAAAAAACCCAGCCTCTATCGGGTTCTGTTGCTGAACGACGACTACACACCCATGGAATTCGTGGTTCATGTGTTGCAGCGGTTTTTCCAGAAGAGCCAGGAAGACGCTACCCGCATCATGCTCCACGTTCACAATCACGGTGTCGGCGAATGCGGGGTCTTTACGTATGAAGTCGCAGAGACCAAAGTAACGCAAGTTATGGATTTCGCCCGCCAGCACCAGCATCCGCTGCAATGCGTGATGGAGAAAAAGTGAGGTCTCATGCCATCATTCTCCCCAAGCCTTGAAAGGGCGCTCCATCAAGCCCTGACAATCGCCAACGAGCGGCACCATGAATATGCAACGCTCGAACATCTTCTCCTGGCCTTGGTCGACGATCAGGACGCCGGTGCGGTGATGCGCGCCTGCAATGTCGATCTGGAACAATTGAGACGGACGGTCACCGATTACGTTGACCGGGAACTCGACAATCTCGTGACGGGATATGACGAGGATTCCAAGCCGACCGCGGCGTTCCAGCGTGTCATCCAGCGTGCGGTCATCCATGTCCAGTCCTCCAACCGTGAGGAAGTGACCGGCGCGAATGTGCTCGTGGCTATTTTCGCCGAGCGCGAGAGCCATGCTGCCTACTTCCTCCAGGAACAGCAGATGACCCGCTACGACGCGGTCAATTATATCTCGCACGGCATTTCCAAGCGTCCGGGGGCAGCGGAAACACGCATCCCGCGCGGTGCGGAAAGCAGCGGCGAGGAAAGCCAGGCGCCCGAGCAGGACGACAGTGCAAAGAAGAAGCAGGACGCGCTGACGGCCTATTGTGTCAATCTCAATGAAAAAGCCAAGGCTGGCCGCATCGATCCGCTGATCGGGCGCGAATCCGAGGTCAACCGGACGATACAGGTGCTCTGTCGCCGTTCGAAGAACAACCCGCTTTACGTCGGCGATCCGGGCGTCGGCAAGACGGCGATCGCGGAAGGCCTGGCCAAGCGCATCGTCGAAGGCGATGTTCCCAACGTTCTCCTGAACGCGACGATCTTCGCTCTCGACATGGGCACGCTGCTTGCCGGAACCCGCTACCGCGGCGATTTCGAGGAGCGGCTGAAGCAGGTCGTCAAGGAGCTCGAGGAATATCCCGGCGCCGTGCTTTTCATCGACGAGATCCACACGGTCATCGGTGCCGGAGCGACTTCGGGTGGAGCGATGGATGCGTCCAACCTGCTCAAGCCGGCCCTGTCATCTGGTGCGATCCGTTGCATCGGCTCGACCACCTACAAGGAGTTCCGGCAGTTCTTCGAGAAGGACAGGGCGCTTGTCCGCCGGTTCCAGAAGATCGACGTCAACGAACCGTCCATCCCCGATGCGATCGAGATCATGAAGGGGCTGAAGCCGTATTTCGAGGATTTCCACAAGGTGAGATATACCGTGGAGGCGATCAAGTCGGCGGTCGAGCTTTCGGCGCGTTACATCAACGACCGCAAGCTGCCTGACAAGGCCATCGATGTCATCGACGAGACGGGCGCAAGCCAGATGCTTCTGCCCGAGACGAAGCGCAAGAAGACCATCGGCGTCAAGGAGATCGAGGCGACGATCGCCACCATGGCACGCATCCCGCCGAAATCTGTCTCCAAGGACGACGAGGAAGTGCTGTCGAACCTCGATGCCGAGTTGAAACGCGTCGTCTACGGCCAGGATCTGGCTATCGATGCCCTTTCGGCTGCGATCAAGCTGGCCCGTGCGGGCCTGCGCGAGCCGGACAAGCCGATCGGCAGCTATTTGTTCTCCGGCCCGACCGGCGTCGGCAAGACGGAAGTGGCCAAGCAGCTTGCAAGTTCGCTCGGTGTCGAGCTTCTGCGCTTCGACATGTCGGAATATATGGAGCGCCACACCGTTTCGCGATTGATCGGGGCGCCTCCCGGCTATGTCGGATTCGATCAGGGCGGTCTTCTGACCGATGGTGTCGACCAGCATCCGCATTGCGTGCTGCTGCTCGACGAGATCGAGAAGGCGCATCCGGATCTGTTCAACATCCTGTTGCAGGTCATGGATCACGGCAAGCTGACCGACCATAACGGCAAGCAGATCGATTTCCGCAATGTCATCTTGATCATGACGACCAATGCGGGCGCGGCGGATTTGGCGAAGGCGGCGATCGGCTTCGGCTCGTCGCGGCGTGAAGGCGACGATATGGAGGCGATCAACCGGCTGTTCACGCCGGAGTTCCGCAACCGTCTCGATGCAATCATTCCGTTTGGCGCATTGCCGGTGCCTGTCATCCACCAAGTCGTGCAGAAATTCGTCCTTCAGCTCGAAGCACAACTCGCCGATCGCGGCGTGACCTTCGAACTGACCGACGACGCGATCGCCTGGCTGGCCGACAAGGGCTATGACGACCGCATGGGTGCGCGGCCTCTCGCCCGGGTGATCCAGGAATACATCAAGAAGCCACTGGCCGACGAGGTTCTGTTCGGCAAGCTGCGCAAGGGCGGCACGGTCCGCGTGACGGTCGGCGAAAAATCCGATGGCGGCACCACGCTTCTTCTGGAATCGGTTGCCGACGAGGTGCCGGTAAAGCCGAAGAAGGATATTCCGGCGGAAAAGAAGACGGCAGCGAAGAAAAGAACGCCTGCCAAAAAGGCCGAACCCGAAAAGGTCGCTGCCGGCAAGGCCGGTGGCCCGGCCAAGGCATCGGTGCCCAAGGTGCCCCGCAAGAGCTAACCCCCGCATCACGAAGGGTTGATATCGAAAGCCGCCTCCATCGAGGCGGCTTTTTCTTGCTGATGGCGGTGCGCTGGTCTACTGCGGGTTTATGCGCGACGACCCACTCCTCAAATCCTCCTTTGATAGCGGTCCCGACGATTTCGCGACGCGCCTGCGCTGGTTCCTGCGCGGCACGTTGAAAATCTTCAGCGTGCCGGCCGTCCTGCTGATGAGTTCTTTCGTCGGGTTTGCCGGGCTTGCGATCGAAAGCGACATCAAGCTCGATCAGACGGTCTTCATGACAGTGGTAATCTGGGCGCTGCCGGCAAAGGTGGTGCTGATCGGCGCGGCGACCTCGGGCGCGACGTTGCCGGCGGCGGCACTTGCGGTCGCCTTGTCGTCGGTGCGCCTGATGCCAATGGTCGTTGCCCTGCTGCCGGAATTGCAGGGGCCGCGCACCCGCCGCATCACGCTGCTTTTCCTTTCGCATTTCGTCGCCGTCACCGCCTGGGTGATGGCGATGGAAGAACTGCACAAGATACCGCGCGACCTGAGAACCAGCTATTTCGCAGGTATCGGCATGGTTCTGGTCGGCGCCAATGCGTTGGTCGTCGTCATTGTCTATATGCTGTCGGCATCGTTTCCGCCGATCGTTTTTGCCGCGCTGTTCATGCTGACGCCGATGTACTTCCTGACCTCGCTCTGGCGGTCGGCGCGCGAAAAGGCGGGGCATATCGCCATGATCGCCGGACTTGTGCTCTTTCCGATCTTCCACGGCGTGGCGCCAGGCTATGATTTGCTGTTGACCGGCCTGGTTGGCGGCGCCTGCGCGTTCATCTTCCACCGTATCCAACGAAACCATCTGGAGGCGAAATGACCTGGCAAAGCCTGCCCGACTGGTGGTGGCCGTTCGTTTTCATCTTAGCTGCCGGATGGCTGGCAACTGATATCTGGCGCTTTCTGGGCGTGTTCGTCGGCGGGCGGATACGCGAGGATTCCGAAGCACTGGTTTTCGTGCGTTGCGTTGCTACGGCGCTCGTCGCCGCCGTCATCGCCCAGCTCATCCTTTTCCCGACCGGGGAACTGGCGAGTTCTCCGATCTGGCTTCGCATCGGTGCCGCGGCCGGTGGTTTTGCCGTCTACCTCGTTGCCGGGAAGCGGGTGCTCATCGGCGTCGCGGTGGCGGAAGCGCTGCTCGTCATCGGGCTTCTGGCTCTATGAAAGTCGATAGATATCAAAGCTCTGCGATGATCTTTTGAGCATTCTGTGCAAGAACCTCAGGATCTTCCATCTTTCCGCTATGCGGTTTCAGCGCCACGCCCTCGAAGCGCGGGATCACGTGGAAATGCAGGTGAAACACCGACTGGCCGGCAGCCGGTTCGTTGAACTGCATGACGGTAACGCCATCGGCGGCGAAGGCCTTTTTCGCCGCAATGGCGATCTTCTGCACGGCGGCGATCGAGGCCCCAAGCGTTTCCGGCGCGGCGTCGAGCAGATTGCGTGATGGGGCTTTGGGAACAACGAGCGTGTGACCGGTGCCCTGCGGCATCACATCCATGAACGCCACGACATGAGCGTCCTCATAGACGCGGGCCGAGGGGATTTCGCCACGCAGGATTTTGGCGAAGATATTGCTGTCGTCATAAGTCTCGGTCATTCGCGGAATCTCCTGTCTGATTTGCATCATGCCATAGGCTATAGGCGGCAGGACGAAAAGGTCATCCCTCGGTTTTGCGAAACGGTGTGTGGTCCTGCAGGGCTTCGTTCAGGCGCACGATTTCACGGCGTTCGCGATCGAGATAATCCTCGACCGCCCGGCGAAAGCCGTCATGCGGGATGTAATGGGCCGAATGCGTCGTGACAGGGACATAGCCGCGTGCCAGCTTGTGCTCGCCCTGCGCCCCGGCTTCGACGATCTTCAGGCCTTTCGAGATGGCGAAGTCGATCGCCTGGTGATAGCAGACCTCGAAATGCAGATAGGGATGATCCTCGACACATCCCCAATGACGCCCGAAAAGCCGGTCCGAGCCGATGAAATTGATGGCACCGGCGATATAGCGTCCATTTCGCTTTGCCATGACGAGGAGGATGTCATCCGCCATTCGCTCGCCGATCAGCGAATAGAATTCGCGGTTGAGATAGGGCCGGCCCCATTTGCGGCTGCCGGTGTCCATATAGAAGGCGAAGAACTGATCCCAGATGTCTTCGGTCAGATCGCTTCCCGTCAGCCAGTCGATGCTGATGCCGTGCGAAAGCGCTTCGCGCCGTTCTTTCTTCAGCGCCTTGCGTTTACGCGAGGCGAGCGTCTCCAGAAAATCATCATAGCTGCCTAGGCCCTTGTTGATAAAATGAAACTGCTGGTCCATGCGGTGCAGGAACCCCATTTCGGTCAGGGCGGGGAGTTCGTCCTCGGGCAGAAACGTCACGTGAGCCGAGGAAACGCCGCGCTGTTCAGTCAATTGGCGCAATCCGGCGGCAAGTGCTTGACGCACGACTTGTGGGGGCAAAGACCTGCTGCAGAGGAGACGAGGGCCTGTGGCCGGCGTGAAGGGTACAGAAGCCTGGTATTTCGGATAGTAATTGCCGCCTGCACGTTCGAAAGCATCCGCCCAGCCATGGTCGAAGACATATTCGCCTTGGCTGTGGCTTTTCAGATAGCAGGGAACCCCGCCGAGGAGCCGGCCTTCAGCGTCTTCGAGCCGCAGATGCTGCGGTAGCCAGCCGGTCTTGGGCGAGACGCAGTCGGATTCTTCCAAGGAAGATAGAAAACCATATGAAATGAATGGGTTATAGGTTTTTTCTCTATTAGAAGTTCCGGAAAGGCTTTTCCACTCCTCCGGCGTGAAGGCCGTCAAGCTGTCGCAAGCGCGCAAGACAAAACTGCACTCGCTTTGGTCTTGTCCGTTCACGCGCCTGTCCTTGCTGTCCGGTATCGCATCAACCGATCATATCGTGAGAGGACCAGCCTATGGCAAGGACAAAGCCCGATGCAAGGGCTTCGAATTGCCAGAATCGTCAAGCCAGCATCGAATCCGGTCTGAAGCCTTCGAAGGTGATCTGGTCGGCGAAGAGATCGCTCTGGACCCTGGCTGCCTCGTCCCTGACGGTCCAGGTGATGACCGGTAATTTCAGCTTTTCGCGCACGAAACCGACGAACGGGTTGGGCAGGTGATGAACATTATAGGAAACGAAGGCAAGTTGATGCGCCAGCATGGAAAAATGCGCTTCGATATCGCTGGTTTTTATCCCTTCCGCGGTCAGTCCGCCGGGAATGCCGGGCGCATCGGCGGGGAAGCGCCGCACGAGATGATGATCGAAAGACATGATGGCGGCATGGCCTTCATAACCATTGAGATCGCTCGCCACGGCCGCGACCAGGCCATCGTCACGTCCGGCAATGCCCTTGAGTTCGATGATGACGGGAACACGGCCGCCGATCAGCGTCAGAGCCTCACGCAGCGTCGGCACGCGATCTTCCGTACCGCCGACATGGAGGGCCGTGGCCTGCGCGGCGGTCAGTTGATGGATATGGCCGTCCTTGCCGGTCAACCGTTTCAGATCCTCGTCATGAAAAACGATCGCAACACCATCCGCTGAAAGATGCACGTCGCATTCAATGGCAAAGCCTGCCTTGGCGGCGGCATCGAATGCCGATAGCGTATTCTCCCAGCGCTTGTCGTTGAGATCGTGCAGGCCGCGATGGGCGATGGGGCGTTTGGTCAGCCAGTCGAGTTGCGCCATGATCACGTGACCTCGATGATGGCTTCGATCTCGACCGGCGCGTTGAAGGGCAGGGCGGCGGTGCCCACAGCCGAGCGCGCATGCCGTCCGGCATCGCCCAGAACGGCGACGAACAGATCGGAGCCGCCATTGGCGACGAGATGCTGTTCGGTAAAATCGGGCGTCGAGGCGACAAAGACGGTAATTTTGACGATGCGACTGATCCGGTTGAGATCGCCGAGGGCTGCCTTGGCCTGGGCAAGGACATTGATCGCGGCGGCGCGAGCGGCTTCCTGTCCCTGGGCAACCGTCAGTGCGTCTCCGAGAAGGCCCGCATGGACCAATTTGCCGCCGGAGAGCGGCAGTTGCCCGGAGGTGAAGAGGAGCGTGCCGCTCTGCGCATAGGGCACATAATTGGCCGCCGGCGCTGCTGCTTCGGGGATGACGATGCCGAGATCGGCAAGGCGTGCGTCGATGGTGTTGCTCATGATGAATGCTCCCTGGCGGAATGTGTCACAGAATCGATAAAAGTTTAATGAAGGTTGCGATTTTTGCCTCGCTTCCGCCATGAGTTTTTTTATGATGGAGCGATAACCAAACGGAGAATCCTTGATGCGTTCGATGAGTGTTTTGGCTGCCGGCGCCGGTCTTGCCGGTTTTGCATTTGTTTCTTCTCCGGCATTTGCCGCCGGCACGCTTGCGCTCGTTCCCCATCGCGCCGTCTATGATCTCCAACTCGACAATGCGGACGAGAAATCCGGCATCAGCGGCCTGACCGGCCGCATGGTCTATGAGTTCAATGGCTCGGTCTGCGATGGCTACACCACCAATTTCCGTTTTGTGACGCGCATAGATATGGATGAAGCGCCGCAGCGTATCACCGATCAGCAGACGACGACGTTCGAGTCGGGCGACGGTAATCTGTTCCGCTTCGTCAACAAGACCTTTGTCGACAAGGAGCTGGCCAAGGAGGTTCGTGGCGACGCCAAGCTGACGCCGAAGGAAACCCAGGTCACGATCACCAAGCCGGAAGCCAACAAGCTCGACCTTGCCCGCTCGCAGTTTCCCACCCGCCATATGGAAGAGCTGATTTCCAAGGCCGAGGCAGGCCAGGTGTTCTATCAGACATCGCTGTTCGACGGTTCGGAAGACGCCGATCGCATCATGGCCACGACAGTCGTCGTCGGCAAGGAGGAGACCTCTGCTTCCGACGAGGAAACAAAGGCCATGGGCAAGCTCGCTTCCCAGAGGACATGGCCGGTGAGCATCGCCTATTTCGACGACAAGGAAAATCAGGATGGCCTCCCGGTCTATCGCATCAATTTCAAGCTCTACCGCAACGGCATCACTCGTGACCTGACGATGGACTATGGCGACTTCTCGATGAAGGGAAAGCTCGTCAATTTGCAAGTGTTCGATCAATCCAAGAGGCAGGCCGACTGCAAGAAGTGACACCATCTCATCCCCAGGCCGTGGCGCACGCAGAGGCGTTGCAATCCGGCCTGGGTGACGGGCTTGAGTGATGGGGCTTGCAATCCGGCGGCTTATCGTTTAACAGCCGCAACATTCCACACACGGGTTATGGGTTGATACCGGGAGAAATCCGGTATGACCTCCGGTGGCGGGCAACCGCCTCTTCCCGTGGAGGTTCAACCGGAAAAGGAAAATACAGCATGGCATTGCCTGATTTCAGCATGCGCCAGCTTCTTGAAGCTGGCATTCACTTCGGACACCAGACGCATCGCTGGAACCCGAAGATGGCGCCTTATATCTATGGCTCCCGCAACAATATCCACATCATGGATCTGGCTCAGACCGTTCCGCTGCTGCACAACGCGCTGAAGGTCGTTTCCGACACCGTGGCCCGTGGCGGCCGCGTCCTGTTCGTCGGCACCAAGCGCCAGGCTTCGGAGATCATCGCCGACGCCGCCGGCCGCTCGGCCCAGTATTATGTGAACGCCCGCTGGCTCGGCGGTATGCTGACGAACTGGAAGACCATTTCCAATTCGATCCAGCGTTTGCGCAAGCTCGATGAACTGCTCTCCGGCGAAGCCCAGGGCTTCACCAAGAAGGAGCGCCTGAACCTCGATCGCGAGCGCGACAAGCTCAACCGCGCGCTTGGCGGCATCCGGGATATGGGGTCTGTTCCCGATCTGATGTTTATCATCGACACCAACAAGGAATCGATTGCCATTCAGGAAGCCAAGCGTCTTGGTATTCCGGTCGTGGCCATCATCGATTCCAATTGCGATCCCGATCAGATCGACTATCCGATCCCGGGCAATGATGATGCGGCGCGTGCGATTTCGCTTTATTGCGACCTCATCGCCAAGGCTGCTCTCGACGGCATCGCTCGTCAGCAGGGCGCTCTCGGCATGGATATCGGCGCCCAGGCGGAAGTGCCTGTCGAGCCGGCGCTCGAAACCCCTGCCGCCCCCGCTGCCCCTGCCGAAGGGACTGAACCCTCCGCGTGAGGGTTCATACACCCGTTGTGACGGGTGGATAATTTCAATTCGATCCGGTGCATGACGCATCGGCAAAGTGGGCATGCCGGCAACGGTGTGCCCTCGCTTTCACGAGAGGCGACAATGAGCATTTCAGCATCCCAGGTAAAAGAACTTCGCGAGCTCACCGGCGCAGGCATGATGGACTGCAAGGCCGCGCTGGCCGAAACCAATGGCGACATGGAAGCCGCCGTCGATTGGCTGCGTAAGAAGGGGGTTTCCAAGGCCGACAAGAAGGCCGGACGCACGGCGGCCGAGGGCCTGATCGGCGTTGCTTCGGCCGGCAATAAAGCCGCGGTCGTCGAGGTCAATTCGGAGACCGATTTCGTTGCCCGCAACGATGCCTTCCAGGCGATCGTCCGCAATGTCGCCACGGCGGCACTCGGAACCGATGGCTCCACCGAAGCCGTTGCCGCCGCAACCTATCCCGGCTCGTCCAAGTCCGTGACGGAAACGATCAAGGATGCCATCGCCACGATCGGTGAAAACCTCAGTTTCCGCCGCTCGGCAGCCCTGAGCGTTGGGGATGGTGTGGTTGCCACCTATGTGCACAATGGCGTTTCCGATGGTCTCGGCAAGATGGGAGTGCTCGTCGCCATCGAGACGACGGGCAATGCCGATGCTGCGCAGGCCTTCGGCCGGCAGGTCGCGATGCATGTCGCGGCGACCAATCCGCTCGCCCTGACGTCGGCTGAAGTCGATCCTGTTGCCGTCGAACGCGAAAAGGCGATCTTCGCCGATCAGGCGCGTCAGTCGGGCAAGCCGGAGAATATCATCGAAAAGATGGTGGAAGGCCGCATGCGCAAGTTCTTCGAGGAAGTCGTTCTTCTCTCGCAGGCCTTTGTCATCAATCCGGATCTGACGGTCGAGGCAGCGCTGAAGGAAGCGGAAAAGACGATCGGCGCTCCGGCCAAGATCACGGGCTTCGTCCGCTTCGCTCTTGGCGAAGGCATCGAAAAGGAAGAGAGCGACTTTGCGGCGGAAGTGGCCGCTGCCGTCAAGAAGTAAGGCCTGAAAGGCTATCGATTTGAAGGGCATCGCGTGACATCGCGGTGCCCTTCGTGTATCCGAAATCGGAATCATTACCAATCGGGGCTAATTTCGGCCAATCACGCGAACGAGGGGATCTCATGGCTGGTGCGCCCATCTACAAACGTGTTCTATTGAAAGCCTCAGGCGAGGCGCTGATGGGGAATCAGGGTTTCGGGATCGATGTTTCCGTGGCCGATCGCATAGCAGCCGATATTGCCGAGGCGAGGTCGCTCGGTGTCGAGGTTGGGGTGGTGATCGGCGGCGGCAATATCTTTCGCGGCGTTGCCGTTGCCTCCAAGGGTGGCGACCGCGTTACCGGCGATCACATGGGCATGCTCGCCACCGTCATCAACTCCCTGGCGCTGCGCACGTCGCTCGTCAAGATGGGCGTCGACACGGTCGTGCTGTCAGCCATCGCCATGCCGGAAATATGCGAGAGCTTTTCGCAGCGCCAGGCAACGGGCTATATGGATCAGGGCAAGGTGGTCATCTTCGCCGGCGGAACAGGAAATCCCTTCTTCACCACCGATTCCGCTGCGGCGCTACGAGCCGCCGAAGTCGGCGCGGACGCGCTTTTCAAGGGAACGCAGGTGGATGGCATCTATTCCGCCGATCCGAAGATACATGCCGATGCGGAACGCTATGAACGGCTGACACATAAGGAAGTTCTTGATCAGGGGCTCGCCGTGATGGATACCACTGCGGTTGCCCTTGCGCGGGAGAACAACATTCCGATAATTGTCTATTCCATCCACGAAGAAGGCGGTTTCGCCGATATTTTGCAAGGCAAGGGACGCTGTACAACCGTTTCCGACGGGCGGGCGGACTGAAGGAGAAAAAGCATGAGTGACGCTCTGGACCTCAACGACATAAAGCGCCGCATGGAAGGCGCCATCCAGGCTTTCAAGCATGATCTTGGCGGCCTGCGGACGGGCCGCGCATCGGCAAGCCTGCTGGAGCCGATCACCATCGAGGCCTACGGTTCGGAAATGCCGATCAATCAGGTCGCCAATATCTCGGTCCCGGAACCGCGCATGCTTTCCGTCTCTGTATGGGACAAATCGATGGTCGGTGCAGTGGAGCGGGCGATCCGCGATTCCGGCCTCGGCCTCAATCCGATCTCCGACGGCACCACATTGCGCATTCCACTGCCGGAATTGAACGAGCAGCGCCGCAAGGAACTGGTCAAGATCGCGCATCAATATGCGGAGCAGGCCCGCATCGCAGCGCGCCATGTGCGCCGCGACGGCATGGATCAGCTAAAAAAGCTGGAGAAGGACAGCGTTATCAGTCAGGATGACGGCCGGGTCCTCTCCGACAAGGTGCAAAAGCTGACCGACGAGACCATTTCGGAACTGGACAAGATGCTAACGGTCAAGGAAGCGGAGATCATGCAGGTCTAGGCCTGGATTTCCGACTTTCTGTCCATACGGCCTAACGGGGGAGCAATGCCCATATCCAATCCGCGCCACATCGCCATCATCATGGATGGCAATGGCCGTTGGGCGAAGGCGAGGGGGCTGCCACGCACTGCCGGACACAAGGCGGGCATGGAGACCTTGCGCGAAATCGTTCATAAGGCAGGCGAGCTGGAAATCGGCTGGCTGACGCTTTTTGCGTTTTCTTCCGAGAACTGGTCGCGTCCGCGCAGCGAGGTCAGCGATCTGATGGGCCTGCTGAAGCTCTTCATCCGCCGCGATCTGGCCGAATTGCACCGCAAGAATGTGCGCGTGCGGATCATCGGCGAGCGCGAAGGGCTCGCCAAGGACATTCGCAGCCTCCTGGCGGAAGCCGAATCCCTGACGGCCGGCAATACGGGTCTCAATCTGGTCATCGCCTTCAATTATGGCGCCCGCGACGAGATCGCGCGGGCGATGCGCGTGCTGGGCCAGGAGATTGCCGCCGGCAAGCTCGATCCATCGGCAATCACCGCTGAAACGATTGCAGCGCAGCTCGACACGGCGGATATTCCCGATCCCGATCTGATCATCCGCACGAGCGGCGAGATGCGTCTTTCCAATTTTCTGCTCTGGCAGGCCGCCTATTCGGAATTTCTGTTCGTGCCGTGTTTCTGGCCGGACTTCAAACCGGCCGATCTTGTCGATGCGATAGAAAAATTCCAAATGCGCGATCGCCGCTTCGGTGGCGTCGAATCGCAGGTCCACGCCCAGGATATCGCGCTGTGAGCCTTTCACATCGGGAAAGGTCCGTATGTCCAATCTCCAGACCCGCATTGTAACCGCGATCGTTCTGGGCGCCGCCGTACTCCTGCTGACCTGGATCGGCGGGGTGAGTTTCACGCTGCTCGCCATCGTCATCGGCGTCGCGGTTTTCCACGAATGGACGACACTTACGGCGCCGCGACAGACATCGTTTTCGCGCGCCTTCGGTTGGCTATGGCTCGGGTTCGTATCCGTGCTTCTCCTATGGGACGGAAGCGCCTCGCTGACGATCGGCGCGCTTGCCTTCGGTGCCGCTTTCCTGGCGCCTCTTACCTGGAAGACATGCAAGGGTTGGCCGGTCGCTGGGCTGCTTTATGCCGGGCTGCCGATGATTTCGCTCTCGTTGCTGAGAGGCGACGAGCCTTTCGGCTTTACGGCGATCGTGTTTCTCTTCGCCGTGGTATGGGCGACGGATATCGCCGCCTATTTCAATGGCCGTGCGATGGGCGGACCAAAGCTCGCGCCGCGCTTTTCGCCCAACAAGACATGGTCGGGAGCGATCGGCGGTGCAGCGGCGGCAATCGCGGCAGGCGTTCTGGTCGCATCGCTTGCCACGCCTCCGGGAAATTACGTGGTGCCTGTCCTTGCCCTGCTGCTTTCCGTGATCTCCCAGGTGGGCGACCTCGGCGAATCATGGGTCAAACGGATTTTCGGCGCCAAGGATTCAGGCAGGCTTCTGCCGGGGCACGGCGGCATCATGGATCGCGTCGATGGGCTTGTCGCGGCCGCCGTGCTGCTGTACGTGATTGGCGCGATCTTCGCCGAACCGGATGTGCCTTCCGCTATCTTCTTCGGTATGTAAATGGGTTATCATGGCTGCCGTGCATGATGCACGGAGCCTCGCCAGGAGTGGACATTGGGAGACTTTGTCTCATATCTTTTCGGCAGCGACAGCCTGCTTGTTGGAACGCTCGTACCGTTCCTCTTCGTGCTGACAGTCGTCGTTTTCGTCCATGAGATGGGTCACTATCTCATCGGCCGGTGGTGCGGCATAGGCGTCAAGGCGTTTTCCGTGGGTTTCGGCCCCGAACTGATCGGCTTTACCGACAGTCACGGCACGCGCTGGAAACTCTCGGCCATTCCGCTGGGCGGTTACGTCAAGTTCGTCGGCGACGAAGGTGTTGCGAGCGCCCCGTCGGAGGGGGCGGAAGAGGGGCTGAGCGATGCCGAGAAGGCTGTCGCCTTCCACCTTCAGCCGGTCTGGAAGCGCGCCGCCACGGTCTTTGCCGGCCCGGCCTTCAATATTCTCCTGACGATCGCTATCCTCAGCGTCTTCTTCGCCCTTTATGGCCGCGTCATTGCCGATCCGATGGTGGCGGAACTGCGCCCCGGCAGCCCTGCTGCGGTAGCCGGTTTCGAGCCTGGCGATCGTTTCCTGACGGTCGATGGGGAAAAGGTGACGACCTTTGCCGATGTGCAACGCTACGTATCGGGGCGGGCCGGCGATCCGATCCGCTTTACCGTGGAGCGCAAGGGGCAGGAAGTGGCGCTGACCGCCACGCCCGAACTGATCGAACAGTCGGACCCGTTGGGCAACAAGATCAAGATCGGTGTCATCGGCGTCGTCAACAACGAAGCTCTCGGCAAATTCAGGTCCGTCGAATACGGCCCGGTCGAATCGGTGCGGCAGGCGGTGCTGGAAACCGGCTATATCGTCAGTCGAACCGGTGAATTCTTCGGCAGATTCTTTGCCGGACGCGAGGACAAATGTCAGCTGGGCGGGCCCGTCAAGATCGCCAATATGGCCGGGCAGGCGGCGAGCCGGGGGTTCTCATGGCTGGTCCAGTTGACCGCCATGCTGTCGATCGGCATTGGACTATTGAATCTTTTTCCGCTTCCGCCTCTTGATGGCGGGCATCTGGTCTTCTATGCCGCTGAGGCGGTCCTGCGTCGGCCGGTACCGGTTGCGATACAGGAAATTTTCTTTCGTGTAGGCTTCATAACGGTAATGGGGTTTATGGCATTTGTGCTCTTCAACGACATTTTCGCCTGCTGAGTCGTGGGGTGAACAGGTGCTAATCAAAGGTAAAAAAGAGGGGCGATTTCAGCAAAATCGGGAAAAGCGTTTACCATGACGCGTGAATGGCGTGGCATGGATGCCACGGTTCGAAGCGAAGTAAACAGAATTTAACCGTAGTGCTTGCTTGTATGAAAAAACCAGCTATTACGGTGCTTTGACAAGTGCTTTTTCTGGGATCTCGCCCCGGGGACAACGAGAAACGAAGGTTCAGAAAGCCTATGACGGCAAGTTCGAAATTCTTTGGCGCCGCCTCCGCGATCGCCATGTCAGTGGCTCTTGCGGCCTCCGGTACGGTTGCTGTTTCCCTGGCTACGGTCAGCGCCGCCGAGGCCGCCGTGGTCAATCGCATCGATGTTCGCGGCAACAAGCGCGTCGACGCGTCGACGATTCGCGACAATGTCGGCATTCAGCCCGGAAAATCCTTTTCGAGTAGCGATATCGACGAAGCGGTGAAGCGCCTTTTCGGCATGGGGCTGTTCTCGGATGTCCAGATCAACCAGGTCGGCAGCACGCTTGTCGTTCAGGTCAGCGAATATTCCGTGGTCAATCAGGTCCTGTTCCAGGGCAACAAGAAGATCAAGGATCCGGCCCTGGCCGGCGCCGTGCAGCTAAAGCCGCGCGAGGCGTTCGATCCGGCCAAGCTCGCGGCGGACAAGCAGGCCGTCCAGGAAGCTTATCGCCGCATCGGCCGCAGTGATGCGATCGTCAACACGCGGACGATCGATCTCGGTGAGGGCCGCGTCAACGTGGTCTTCGAGATCAATGAAGGCGGTCGCACCAAGATCGCCACCATCGATTTCGTCGGCAATAATGCCTTCGGTGATCGTCGTCTGCGCGATGTCATCTCCACCAAGCGGACCAATCCGCTTTCATGGCTGACGCGCGGCGACATCTATGACGAAGACAAGCTGCGTGCGGATGAGGAGGCCTTGCGCCGCTTCTACTATAATCGCGGCTATGCCGATTTCCGCGTGGTTTCCTCGAATGCCGTCCTCGATGAGGCGACGAACGAGTACACCGTCACGATTTCGATCGACGAGGGACAGAAATACACCTTCGGCGACATTCAGGTAGAGAGCACCGTTCCCGGCGTCGACACGGAATCTGTCCGCGGCGAGATCAAGACGCAGCCGGGCGCCGTTTACAGCGCGAAGAATATCGAGAGCTCCATCATCGATATTACCGAACGCGTCGCCGGCAGTGGCTATGCTTTTGCCAAGGTCGAGCCGCGTGGCGACCGCGATTTCGAGAATCATACGATTTCGGTGGTCTACAGCATCGATGAAGGCCCGCGCGCCTATGTGCAGCGGATCGAAATCCGCGGCAACGAGAAGACGCGCGACTATGTCATTCGTCGCGAATTCGACGTCAGCGAAGGCGATGCATTCAACCAGGTGATGATCCAGCGCGCCAAGCGGCGCCTGGATGCGCTCGATTTCTTCCAGACGGTGAATATTTCGCAGGTTCCCGGCTCGGAACCTGATCAGGTCATTCTGGTTGTCGACGTCGTCGAGAAGCCGACGGGCGAATTCTCCATCGGTGGTGGCTACACCACAGGCGGCGAAACGCCGGGGGCATCCGTCGAGGCTTCGATCACCGAGCGCAACTTCCTCGGTCGTGGTCAGTATGTTCGCATCGGCGCGGGCGGCGGCCAGGACGATGCCCGTAATTATTCGTTCTCCTTCACCGAGCCCTATTTCCTCGGCCAGCGTATTTCGGCGGGCTTCGATGTCTTCCGCAAGACGTATTCGCTGAAGGACAGGTACGATGTCGAGCAGACGGGCGGCACGATCCGTTTCGGCCTGCCGATCACCGACAATTTCTCCGCTGGCGTGGCCTATAACTACGTGCAGGAGAAGTATGAACTCGACGATTACGTTCGCAACGAGGATGGCACGCCGAATTTTGATCGCGTTGCGCCGGCTATCGTAGAGGCCGCTAACGAAAGCCCGTGGATCAAGTCGTCGCTTAGCTACTCGCTGACCTATAATTCGATCGATGATGTCAAGAATCCGCATGACGGCATTTTCGCCCGCTTCACGCAGGAATATGCCGGTGTCGGCGGCGATGCGAAGTATCTGAAGTCGACCGTCAAGGGCAGCTATTACAAGACGCTTTCCGAAGAAGCCGATATCGTCGGACTTCTCGGGGTCGGCGCCGGCTATATCCATGCCTTCGACGATGACGGCGCGCGCATATTCGATATGTTCAAGAACAATTCGGATATCATCCGCGGCTTCAAATATAACGGTATCGGCGCATTCCAGCGGTCGAATAATGGCGAGCGCTATTATCTCGGCGGCACGACCTATATGAGCGCCACCGCGGAAGTGCAGTTTCCGATGCCGATGGTTCCCGAAAGCCTGGGCATCCGCGGAGCGTTCTTTGCCGATGCGGCGACGCTCTATGGAACCGAATACGAACCGGGCCCGGATCAGAATGCAGTTGAAGGCGACGGCAGCAAGCTGCGTGCTTCGGCAGGTATCAGCCTGATGTGGGCTTCGCCGTTCGGTCCGTTGCGCTTCGACTATGCCTGGCCGATCATGAAGGAAGACACGGACAAGGTGCAGAACTTCAATTTCGGCATTTCGAGCAAGTTCTGATAGATTTGCCTTCTCCCGGAGCTTCCGGTTCCGGGAGAGAAAGTGCTTAGATGGCAGATCCCGTTTTTTTCACGCCGTCGCGTCAATTGACAATCGGCGACATCGCCGAATTTACCGGTGCAAAGCTCCGCGATGCGGAGTTTGCGTCGCGTTCGGTTGTGCGGCTTGCCTCGCTTGCAGATTCCGATGCCAGCGCCCTGGTTTTCCTGGAAGGCAAGAAGAACGCCAGCAATCTCGCCAATCTGAAGGCTGCGGGCGTGCTTTGCACCGAGGAATTGCAGGGCCATATTCCTTCCGGCATCGCCATTCTCTTGACGCGCAATCCGCATCGGGATTTTTCCGCCGTCGGCAGAATGCTGTTTCCGGCTTCGGCGCGCCCGGAATCCTGGCTTGGTGAAACGGGCGTCTCGAAGAATGCGAGCATCCATCCGACGGCCGAGATCGAGTCGGGCGCCACAATCGAGGCGGGAGCGGTCATCGGCAAGGGCGTGTCGATCGGTGCCGGTACGGTCATTTCGGCGACCGCCGTCATCGGCGCCCATTGCCAGATCGGACGCGACAGTTTCGTGGCGCCCGGCGTTTCGATCCAGCATTCATTCGTCGGCAACCGGGTCTATCTGCATCCCGGCGCGCGTATCGGGCAGGATGGCTTCGGCTTTGTTCCGGGCAGAGGCGGACTGGAGAAGGTGCCGCAGCTTGGCCGGGTCATCGTTCAGGACGATGTCGAGATCGGCGCCAACACCACCATCGATCGCGGCGCGCTGGCCGATACGGTCATAGGCGAGGGTACCAAGATCGACAATCTCGTACAGATTGGCCATAATGTACGCATCGGGCGGCATTGCCTCATCGCCGCCCATTGCGGGATTTCCGGCAGTGTCACGATCGGGAACATGACCATGCTCGGCGGCCGGGTCGGGCTGGCGGATCACCTGACAATCGGTTCAAACGTGCAGATCGCGGCGGCGAGCGGCGTGATGAACGACATTCCGGACGGCGAAAAATGGGGCGGTCTGCCGGCGCGTCCGTTCAAGCAATGGTTTCGGGAAGTCGCGGCACTGCGCAGTATAGGCCAGCCAAAGAGGGAGAAGTCTTCGGATGAGTGAGATCGGGCGGGCCAATTTGAATGCGGCCGATATTCAAAGGCTGCTGGCGATCTTGCCGCATCGCTACCCCTTCCTGCTGATCGACCGCATCATCGATATCGACGGCGATCAATCGGCGACAGGCGTCAAGAACGTCACCATCAACGAGCCGCATTTCGCCGGACATTTCCCTGATAATCCGATCATGCCCGGCGTTCTGATCATCGAGGCGATGGCCCAGACGGCGGGGGCGATCTCGCTCATGCATCGCGGCGCAGACAAGCCTGGCATCGTCTATTTCCTGACCATCGACAATGCGAAGTTCCGGCGTCCGGTGGTGCCCGGCGACCGCCTGCTGATCCATGTCAAGAAACTGAGGCAGCGCGCCAATATCACGAAGTTCGAATGCACCGCGGAAGTCGACGGCATCAGGGTGGCCGAAGCCGAGGTAGCCGCGATGATCGGCGTCGCCGAAGACAACCAGGCGTGAACCCATCATGAGCGAGACTTTCATTCACCCGACCGCCCTGGTCGAAAAAGGCGCGGAGCTTGGCAAGGGCGTGTCGGTCGGGCCGTTCTGCCATGTCGAGGCCGGCGCCGTTCTTGGCGACAATGTCCAATTGATGAGCCATGTCGTGGTTACCGATGCCACCACGCTCGGGGCCGGATCGAAGGTCTATCCCCATGCGATTCTCGGCTGCGACCCGCAAAACGGCAAACACCGGGGCGGGCCGACCACGATCACCGTCGGGCGCAATTGCACCATCCGCGAAGGCGTCACCATGCATCGCGGATCGGATTCGAGCCGCGGCCATACCTCGGTTGGCGACGACTGCACCTTTCTTGCCTATGCGCATGTCGCTCATGACAGTGACGTCGGCAATCATGTGACGTTCTCCAACAATGTGATGATCGGCGGCCATTGCGTCATCGGCGATCATGCCATCATCGGCGGCGGCGCCGGCGTGCATCAGTTCTGCCGCGTCGGTCATCATGCCTTTGTCGGCGGCCTTGCCGCGCTCGTCCACGATCTCATTCCCTATGGCATGGCGGTTGGTGTCCAGGCGCATCTGGGCGGGCTCAATATCGTCGGCATGAAGCGCTCCGGCATGGCGCGCCCGGAGATCCACAATATCCGCCGTGCAACGCGCATGCTGTTCGACCGCACGAAGCCGATCCGCGAACGCGCCGATGATGTTCTGCAGGCCATGCCGGATTCGGTCGCTGTCGCCGATCTGATTTCCTTCATCACCATTGATACCAAGCGCGCCTATTGCACGCCGCTGATCGGCGCCGCCGATCATGGCAGGCGCGACGGCGAGAACTGAGGCCATTAGCGTGGCGCCTGATGTCGATGCCGCAGGCCGCACCGCCATTATCGCGGGAAGTGGTCTCCTGCCGCTGAAGGTGGCCGAAAGCCTGGACAAGCAGGGCAAAGCGCCTTTCATCGTAGGAATAAAGGACGAGGCGGACCCCGCGCTCTACCGTTATGATCACGTGGAGATTTCCCTGGTGGAATTCCGCAAGCTGATGGGCTCGATGAAGACCGCCGGCGTGCGCAATGTGATCCTGGCTGGCGGCGTGCGCAGCCGTCCGCATTTTGCCGACCTGAGGCTCGACGGGCCGACGCTTTCCGCCATACCGCGGATGATCGGGGCACTCGGCCGTGGCGACGATGCGCTGTTGCGCGCCTTCATCAGCCTTATCGAATCCTATGGCTTCAGGGTTGTCGGCGCGCATGAGATCGTGCCCGACCTGCTGGCGCCCGCCGTCGCCCGCCTGACGAAGCGGAAGGCGGCCAAGGAGGATGAACGCAATATCGCCATTGCGCGCGAGGCCGCGCATCTGATCGGCGTTCTCGACATCGGACAGGCGGTTGTCGCCGTCGGAGGCCGGGTCGTGGCGCTGGAAGGTGCCGAGGGTACCGACGCCATGCTGGAACGTATCGCGCAACTGCGCGGTGAGGGACGTATTCCGCAAAGGGGCGGCGTCCTTGTCAAAAGCGCCAAGCCGACGCAGGATGAGCGCGCCGATCTGCCGGGTATCGGTTTATCGACGGTTGAGAATGCGGTGCGAGCCGGGCTTTCCGGAATTGCGGTCGAGGCGGGAAGGACATTCATCTTGGGGTATGGGGAAACCGTGGCCGCCGCCAACGAGAAGGGCATTTTCATAGAGACGTTCGATTCGAAACAGGGTTAGAGCGGAGGAAAGCTGATGGCGCGGAAACTGCCGCTGAAGATCGCGATCATCGCCGGAGAGGAATCCGGCGATCTGCTTGGCGCGGATCTGATCGATGCGCTGCGCGGCCAGACAGATCGCCTGATCAATCTCGTCGGCGTCGGCGGCAGCCATCTGCAGCAGCGCGGACTGAAAAGCCTGTTCGACCCCGGTGAGATTGCGCTGATGGGCCTCAGCTCGGTCCTGAAAAATATGCCAAGGCTGGTTTGGCGCATCGCGCAGACGGCGAGGGCCGTGGTCGCGGCGAAGCCGGATTGCCTCATCATCATCGACAGTCCGGATTTCACCCATCGTGTCGCGAAGAAGGTGAGGGCTGCCAATCCCACTATACCGATCGTCAAATATATCGCACCGACCGTTTGGGCATGGCGCCCGCAGCGGGCCAAGAGCATGCGGGCCTATGTCGATCATGTGCTGACGATCCTGCCGTTCGAGGTGGACGTTCTGAAGCGGCTGAGCGGACCTCCGGCGACCTATGCCGGCCATCGCCTTGCGAGCTACAAGCCGATACTGGATGTCAGAGCGGCCCGGATAAGCCGGGAGGCTGCGCGGGCGGACGGCGAGGAGCGGACGCTGCTCGTGCTGCCCGGATCACGGCGCTCGGAGATCAAGACGCTGATGGAGCCTTTCGGCAAGGCCGTGGCCGAGTTGGCCGGGCGGGTCGAGACGCTGCATGTCATGCTTCCGACCCTTCCGGAAATCGAACCGATGGTGCGTACGCTTTCCGCCGACTGGCCCGTGAAACCGCTTATCGTGACAAGCGAGGAAGACAAATGGAAGGCGTTCGCGCAGGCGGATGCAGCCCTTGCCGCTTCGGGCACCGTCTCGCTCGAGCTGGCGCTGGCGCATGTTCCGACCGTTCTCGCCTATAAGGTCGACTGGTTCGCAAAGCAGTTCCTGATGCCGCGCATCACGACCTGGAGCGCGGCACTGCCCAATATCATCGCCGATGAAGCGATCATCCCGGAACATTTCAACGAGTTCGTCCGGCCTGGGCTGCTGGCGCGCCAGCTTGACCGGCTGATGCAGCCGGGGCCGGCACGCGACGCCCAGATTTCGGGTTTCCAGGATATCGTCGATCTTATGATGACGGACAGGCCCGCGGGCGAAATCGCGGCGAAAGCCGTGCTCGATCTGCTCGAAAACGGAAAGTCTCCCGGAAAATCGCGTTGAAAGAAAAGGCGCCCGAAAGCGCCTTTTCTTTTATCTTTGGATTATTTCCGCTTGGCCAGCGGCACGAAATCGCGCGGCGGCTCGCCGGTGTAGAGCTGGCGCGGACGGCCGATCTTCTGCTGCGGATCCTCGATCATTTCTTTCCACTGGGCGATCCAGCCGACGGTGCGCGCCACCGCGAACAGCACCGTGAACATTTCGGTCGGGAAGCCCAGCGCCTTCAGCGTGATGCCGGAATAGAAGTCGATATTCGGATAGAGCTTCTTTTCGATGAAATATTCGTCGGTAAGCGCAATCCTCTCCAGTTCCATCGCAACGTCGAGGAGCGGATCGTCCTTGATGCCGAGTTCGCCGAGAACTTCGTGCGTGGTCTTCTGCATGATCTTGGCGCGCGGATCGTAGTTCTTGTAGACGCGGTGGCCGAAGCCCATCAGGCGGAACGGATCGTTCTTGTCCTTGGCCTTGGCGATAAATTCGGGAATGCGGTCGACCGTGCCTATCTCTGCAAGCATGTTGAGAGCTGCTTCGTTGGCACCGCCATGGGCAGGGCCCCAGAGGCAGGCAACGCCAGCCGCGATGCAAGCGAAGGGATTGGCGCCGGACGAGCCTGCGAGGCGCACGGTCGACGTGGAGGCGTTCTGCTCATGGTCGGCGTGCAGGATGAAGATACGGTCCATGGCGCGGGCCAGGACCGGATTGACCTTGTATTCCTCGCACGGCACGGCAAAACACATGCGCAGGAAATTCGATGCCAGGTCGAGATCGTTCTTCGGATAAACGAAGGGCTGCCCAACATGATATTTGTAGGCCATAGCGGCCAGAGTCGGCATTTTGGCGATCAGCCGGATGGAGGCGACCATGCGCTGATGCGGATCGGTGATGTCGGTCGAGTCGTGATAGAAGGCCGACATGGCGCCGACGCAGCCGACCATGACGGCCATGGGGTGCGCGTCACGGCGGAAGCCGGTGAAAAAGCGGGTCATCTGCTCGTGCACCATGGTGTGGTGGGTCACGCGATAATCGAAATCCGCTTTCTGCGTCTTGGTCGGGAGTTCGCCGTAGAGCAGGAGATAGCAGGTTTCAAGAAAATCGCCATGCTCGGCGAGCTGATCGATCGGATAGCCACGGTAAAGCAGCATGCCCTCATCGCCATCGATATAGGTGATCTTCGATTCGCACGAGGCGGTCGAGGTGAAGCCGGGATCGTAAGTGAAGGCGTGGGCGTTCTTGTAGAGCGGGCCGATATCGACGACGTCTGGTCCAACAGTGCCCTTGCGGATAGGGAGATCGAAGGTATTGCCGTCAAGGGTGATATTAGCTGTAGTAGTAGACATTAGCGTTCCTTTCAAATCCTCCGTCACCGGCATCGATTGCGGTGAGATCGAAATAGCCCCTTATGAATTTTCGTGCTGAACAATCCCGAAGATTTCGCACGTCAAACTATCCCAAACCTCCAATGTTGCAATGCGGAATTTCACCTCCGGAAGCTGCTTTTTTCACGACAGCGTGATGTCCTGCAAGCGACCACAGGTTTAATCGAGCTGATCCCTAATTCTTGCCAGGGATTCGTCTCTGCCGAGGACAGCCAGCACATCGAATACACCAGGAGAGGTTGCGCGACCCGTCAAAGCGGCACGCAGAGGCTGCGCTATCTTGCCAAGTTTCAGCCCGGTCGATTCCGCATGGGCGCGTATGGCGGCATCGAGACTTACCGGTGTCCAATCGCTTGCTTCTTCCAGCGCCGGAAGAGCACCCTTGAGAATGGCGCGCCCTTCTTCGCCGAGCAGGGAGGCGGCCTTTTCGTCGAGCGCCAGCGGACGCACGGCAAAGATGAATTTGGCGCCGTCGGCCAGCTCCACGAGCGTTTTCGCTCGCTCCTTCAGGCCCGGCATGGCGGCAAGGAGTTGGCCGCGACGCTTGTCGTCGAGGGCGGCGAGCAGTTCCGGTCCTCCTTCGATCTCTGGCAGCACGGCGATGAGCGCTTCGAAAAGTTCGCCATCATCGCTCAAACGCATGTAATGGCCGTTGATTGCCTCCAGCTTCTGGAAGTCAAAACGCGCTGCACCCTTGTTGATGCCCTTGACGTCGAACCATTCGATCATCTGTTCCGTCGACATGATCTCGTCATCGCCATGGCTCCAGCCGAGACGAACCAGATAATTGCGCAGCGCCTGTGGCAGATAGCCCATCGCGCGATAAGCCTCGACGCCCAACGCGCCATGCCGCTTTGAAAGCTTTGCGCCATCGGCCCCGTGGATGAGCGGGATATGCGCCATCGACGGCACCGGCCAGCCCATGGCGTCGTAGATGATCGTCTGGCGGGCGGCATTGGTCAGGTGGTCGTCACCGCGGATGATGTGCGTCACTCCCATATCATGATCATCGACCACGACGGCATGCATATAGGTAGGGTTGCCGTCGGAACGCAAGATGATGAAATCATCGAGATCCTTGTTCGGAAAGCGAACCTCGCCCTGCACATCGTCATGCACGACCGTCTCACCTGTCTGGGGCGTCTTGATACGGATGACCGGCTTTATCCCCGCCGGCGCCTCGGAGGGATCGCGATCCCGCCAACGCCCGTCATAGCGCGGAGGACGGCCCTCGGCGCGGGCGTTTTCGCGCATTTCATCGAGTTCCTGCGGCGATGCATAGCAATGATAGGCCTTACCCCTGGTAACGAGCTCTTCGGCGACTTCGCGATGACGTCCGGCCCGCTCATACTGCGAAATCGTATCGCCGTGCCAGTCGAGGCCAAGCCAGCGCAGTCCGTCGAGAATAGCCGTGACCGCGGCCTCCGACGAGCGCTCCCGGTCGGTGTCTTCGATGCGCAGCAGCATCTTGCCGCCGGTATGCTTCGCGTAGAGCCAGTTGAACAACGCCGTACGCGCGCCACCGATGTGCAGAAAGCCGGTAGGCGAGGGCGCAAAGCGGGTAATCACGGGTGAGGACATGATAACTCCGGTGAGTGCGGGGCCATATTGAAAGCCCCACTCGATTTCGGTTGGCGTTCATGTAGCATAGGTGGCTGACGGTGCAAGTGTGCTGGCGCGATCGGTCTTGGGGTTCCGAGCGCCAAGCGGGGGCAAATGAGGGGTGCGCACGACACGAGCGAGGTGGATGAACGGGCGCTATTGAAGCGGCCGATCATTACTTTGCCGCCTGCCGAAACGCTGCCGGAGAAGAAAGCCGCCACTCATCAGCCCTGGCATCGCCGACACGCGCTCCCGACACGCGACCTTATCGCCGCGCGCTTCCGATTATTTGGCGATTCCCTTACGAACCTGTTTTCCGAGGAGCAGGAGCACGGGACGCGCTTTCTCTTCCTGCCCGTCTTCGCCGCCATGGGCGCCATTCTGTATTTTTCGCTCCCGCAGGAACCGCGATGGTCGGCGCTTCTTTCCGGCCTCTCTGTCCTGGTCATGATCCGTGTTCTTGCGCACAAGCGCCAGATCGCGGCGATGGTGCTGACATTCGCGATTGCCGTTGTGGCCGGCATGCTGACTGCAAAGACGGAAACGATACGGCTTGCGACGCCGATGCTCGGTGCCGACATCACCACGCGCGTGACGGGGCGCATCATCGCCATGGAGCAGAATGCCAGCGGCGGATGGCGCGTGACGCTGGATGTGCTTTCAACCGCACGGCCGAAACTTCGCTACGCGCCAGACCGCATCCGCGTTTCTGGCCGCGATCTGCCCGCCACCGCCGAAATCGGTTCGGGGCTTACCGGCCTGGTGCGCCTGCGCGCCCAATCCGGACCGGTGCGTCCCGGGAACTATGATTTCGCCTTTCATGGCTATTTCAACGGTATTGGCGCCAATGGTTTTTTCCTGGGAACGCCCAAAGGCGCGGTGATCCCGCCGCCCGAAGGGTTCGTTTCCCATGTGCGCTTGAGTATCGCCGCCCTACGGCAGGGGATAACCGAGAGCATCGTTTCCAGTCTGGAGGGCGAGGAAGGCGCGATAGCGGCAGCCCTCATTACCGGGCAGCGCGAAGGCATCAGCGATGAAACGAATGAAGCGCTGCGTCTTAGCGGCCTTGCGCATATTCTCTCCATATCCGGCCTGCACATGGCGCTCGCCGGCGGGCTCGTCATGCTCGTGGTGCGCGCGCTGATCGCTCTCTTTCCCGGCTTCGCCATGCGACACGCGATGAAGAAATATGCGGCGGGAGCGGCCCTGCTGGCCTCAGCGTTTTATCTCTTGCTTTCCGGTTCGGGCGTTGCCGCGCAGCGCAGTTTTGTCATGCTGGGGGTGATGCTCATCGCCGTCATGATGGACCGCTCCGCCATCACCATGCGCAACCTCGCATTGGCAGCACTGATTGCCATCGTCCTTGTCCCCCATGAACTCGTCGGCCCCAGTTTCCAGATGTCGTTTTCCGCGACCGCCGCGTTGATCGCGGCGTTCGTCTGGTGGACCGGCAGAAAACGGAATCGTGCGGAACAGGCATTATCATCATCATTCCAGGCGCAAGGGTTCGTCGGCAAGATCGTCGCATCGATCGGCGCGACGGCGGCGACATCGGTGATCGCGGGGACGGCAAGCGGAATTTTCGCGCTCTATCATTTCAACAATACAGCACCGCTCGGCCTTCTCAGTAATGTGCTTGCATTGCCCGTCATATCCGTCTGCGTCATGCCCTTTGCCGTCCTCAGCCTTATCATGATGCCTTTCGATCTTGAATGGGCGCCCTTGCAGGTGATGGGATCAGGCATCTCGGTGGTCAAATGGGTGGCGCGCGAGGTGGCTTCGATCTCGCCGGATGCCAATCCAGGGATCATGCCGGTCTCCACCCTGCTGCTCTGGTCGGCAGGGCTGGTGCTGGCCATGTTCCTGAAAACGCGGCTGCGCGCCATTTCGCTCGCATTCTTTGCCGCCGGTCTTTTCTTCTTCATGCAGGAACGCGGTCCGGATCTGATCATATCGGATGACGGACGACTGGTCGCGCTGCGCACCGAGAGCGGCGTGTTGGCGGTCAACCGCAAACGGCCGTCGCGCTTCACCATCGAGAACTGGCAGAAAGCTTATAATGCGTCTGATATCATCAAGCCGCAGCCTGGTTCGGCCACCGATTATCCTGGCTTCATCTGCGAGGATGGCGTCTGTCTTGCCGAAATGCGCAACGGGCAGATGCTGGCCTATACCAATGTCGCGGAAGGCCGCAAAATCGCCTGCGCGATCGGCGATATGGTCATACTCGCCTTTCCCGGCAAGAACCTGTCATGCGGTCAAAAGGACAAGCAAAAAGGGAAGATCGTGATTACCTTGCGCGATCTGGCGATAAAGGGAACGCTCGAAATAAGGTTGGGTGACATCGAGCAGATCGCACCGGCCCGACCTATGCCGGCAGAGCAGGTCCGGCAGGAACTAGATTTCGCGGGAAAAACAGGCACTGCTTTTCCATCTGATACAAGCGGGACGTTTGGCGAGGCGTTTGAGCGGGTCTCCGATTCCATCGAGATAGGAAGCGCATCAGAAAATGCCGAAACCCATCAAAGCGTATCGGCTGACCAGCCGATCGAGCAACCGCCAATCCTGACCTACGCCATCGGCTCTCCGGAGCGGCCATGGAACCGATATAGAGTCTTTTCGCGCGCGGCGCGCGGTCTCCCGGAGAAAACTCGCACCAGCCGTACATTCAAAACGCGAGCACAAGCCGGAAAAGCGGGGCAGAAACCGGTAAAACGCCTTCCGGCTCCCATCAATAGCGGCGGATGAGCCCCACCAGCTTGCCCTGTACCTGTACCCGGTCCGGCCCGAAGATACGCGTCTCATAGGCTGGATTTGCCGCTTCGAGCGCAATGGAGGCACCCTTGCGGCGAAAGCGCTTGAGCGTTGCTTCCTCGTCATCGACGAGAGCCACCACGATCTCGCCGGGATTGGCCGTATCGCTGCGCTTGATGACGACCGTATCGCCATCGAATATGCCGGCTTCGACCATGGAATCACCCTTGACCTCAAGCGCGTAATGATCCCCGGGCCCGATCATCTCAGGCGGCAGGCTGATCGTGTGGGTCTGGTTCTGAATGGCGGCGATCGGAACGCCGGCTGCGATACGCCCCATCACCGGAACGCTGACAGCGGCCACGGCGCCGTCGTCATTGGCAACACGATCATTGGCAATATGAGGGCGGGACGAAACCGGAGCCATGTTCTTTCCAAGGCTGCCCTCGATGACGCTGGGTGCGAATTTCTTCTGCGCGTTGAGACCGGGCGCGATGGAATCGGGAAGGCGTATGACTTCAAGAGCGCGGGCCCGATTGGGAAGACGGCGGATGAAACCGCGCTCTTCCAGCGCGGTGATGAGCCGGTGGATGCCCGATTTCGAAGCAAGATCGAGTGCTATCTTCATCTCATCGAAAGAGGGAGGGATTCCGGTTTCCTTCAACCGCTCGTGAATGAAAAGCAGAAGCTCATGTTGCTTGCGCGTCAGCATGGCAGGTTCCTTTGAGGGAATCGGAACAAAAAACAAAACCAGAACGAACACTATATGTTCCAGTCTTGTTCTGCAACTGTTTTAAAATCATTAACGATGTACGGAGGCGCGAAGGTTATTTAAAATCTGGGTGCGGGAAAGCCCGCATATCAGATAGCGTTGGAGCGCCTGTCCTCGACATAGGCGGCGCGGAGACGCTGGGTGATCGGGCCTGGAATACCGGCACCGATCGGCTCGCCATCGATCCGTGTTACCGGCATCACGAAACTCGTAGCCGAGGTGATGAAGGCTTCCGCCGCATTCTTTGCCTCCTGCGGAGTGAAGGCCCGTTCCTCGGCCGGAACGCCGGCGCCGCGCGCAAGATCCAATATGGACGCACGGGTGATGCCATGAAGGATCGCCGTGCTGAGACTGCGGGTTACGAGCTTGCCCTCAGTGGTGACGATATGGGCGTTGGCCGAGCTCGCCTCAGTGACGAAACCGTCCTCAACAAGCCAGGCATCGTCGGCATTTCGGTGCATGGCTTCCGTTTTCGCTATCGAGGGATAAAGAAGCTGCACGGTCTTGATGTCGCGCCGGACCCAGCGCAAATCGGGCATGGTTATGACGGAAATGCCGGTTTCGAGCTTCGGGCTGCTCAAAATGCCCTTTTCCTGCGTGAAAAGCGTGATGGTTGGAGTGGGATTCGCTGGAAAGGCGAAGTCGCGGTCTGCTGGACCACGGGATATCTGCATATAGATGAGGCCTTCGTCGAGATTGTTGCGGGCAACGATCTGGCGATGGACATCCAGCAGGCTGTCGGCGTCGAGCGGACAGGTCATGCGAAGTTCGGCCAGCGAGCGCTTGAGGCGTGCGGCATGGCCGGGATAATCGATGAGTTTTCCGCCGATCACGGCAGTGACTTCGTAAATGGCGTCGGCAAAAAGAAAGCCGCGGTCGAAGATCGAAACCTTGGCTTCGCTTTCAGCAAGCCACTCGCCGTTCAGATAAACAATGCGCTGCATATTCAAATCCTTGCCGTAAAACCAGAGAATGAAGCCTATCGACATACAAACGGCAACAGCGAAATTGCAAGCGCTTTGTATCCGCCGGAATCAGCGCAGCATAAACACTTCGCACGGTTCTCCTGCGCGCGCAGCTTGCGCATGAGGCTCGCGAATGATGAGCCCGTTGGCACGGGCCAGCGCGCTCAGCATGGAGGAATCCTGCAGGGACAGAGGGGTGGCGACGGGTTCGCCGTTCTCATCGGCGATAATTTGCGCGCGGATATGATCGCGCCTCAGATCATTGGCGGGCATGTCGACGCCAAGGCGCGCCGTGCGAATATCCGGCTGGTAAGGCCTGCCGGCCAATGCGGAGACGAGCGGGGCCAGGAAGAGATAGCTGCACACCAGGCTCGACACCGGATTACCCGGCAGGCCCAGTACGCGGAGGGGGGCACCGTTCAGCCCCTGGAGCCTTCCCGACATTAGCGGCTTGCCGGGACGCATGGCGATCTTCCAGAAATCAAGTTTCATTCCGCGCCGGGTCAGCGCCGCATGGACGAGGTCATGGTCGCCGACCGAGGCGCCGCCTAATGTAACCAGGATGTCCGCGCCATTCTCGATGGCCGCACCGATGGCAGTTTCGATATGGTCGATATCATCGTCGACGATGCCAAGATCGCGCGTCTCGCCACCATTGATGCGGACGATCTCCGTCACGCCTATATTGTTCGAGGAGATGATCTGATCAGGGCCCGGCACGGCGCCAGGCGCTACAAGTTCGTCGCCCGTTGCAATGATCGCCACCTTGGGTTGGCGCACAACATGGAGTTGGGCATTGTTCGCGGCCGCGGCCAGGGAAAGTGCTGCCGGATCTAGAATACGGCCTGGTTGGAGCACGACATTGCCCTTGCTGAAGTCCAGGCCGGCGCGACGGATGTTCCGGCCCTCGGCGACTGTCTGCAGGATATTGATGGCACTGTCGGCAAGCCGCTCGGTATTTTCCTGGATCAGAACCGTGTCCGCGCCTGGCGGAACCGGAGCGCCGGTAAAGATACGCACGGCTTCGCCGGCAGCGACAGCACCTGCATAGCGATGGCCGGCAGCCGATTCTCCGATGACTTTGAGCTGCGCCGGCACAGACGCGACATCGGCAGCGCGGATCGCATAGCCATCCATCGCCGAGGCATCGAAGGGTGGCTGGCTGTGATGCGCTTGGACGGGCCGGGAAAGTACCCGTCCGCCGGCCCGAGCGGTAGGCAAGATTTCTTCGCCCAAAGGTTTGGCATCGGCCAAAAGCTGCGCAAGCGCTTCATCGACGGCCAGCAACGCCATGTCAGCTCGTGCTCCGCAAAGGCGCTTGCCAGTCACCCGACTTGCCGCCGCTCTTGGAAAGAAGCCGTATATTGCCGATCACCATGCCTTTGTCGGCGGCTTTCGCCATATCGTAGATGGTGAGGCAGGCGACGGAAACGGCAGTCAAGGCCTCCATCTCCACGCCGGTCTTGCCGGTCAGCCTGGCGGTCGCCTGTACGCGCAGGCCCGGCAGCGCTTCATCCGCGTCGATCTCGACCGCGACGTTGGTCAGCATCAGCGGGTGGCAGAGCGGTATGAGATCGGCTGTCTTCTTGGCCGCCATGAGGCCCGCGATCCGCGCAGTGCCGATCACATCGCCCTTGGCGGCATTGCCTTCCAGGATGCGCTCGAGGGTTGCCGGAAGCATGATGACGAAACCTTCGGCGACGGCAACGCGCTCGGTCTCGTCTTTAGCCCCGACATCGACCATATGGGCGGCGCCGGTTTCGTCGAGATGGGTAAGCTTGCCGGCCATGGCGGTCAGCCTGCCGCGCGGCGGGTTTCCACATCGCCGCCGCGAAGAAGCGTGCGCGTGGCGGCCGCGACATCGTCCTGCCGCATCAGGCTTTCGCCGATCAGAAAGGTGCCGATGCCGGATCCTTGCAGCCGCAGGCAATCCGAATGGGTGAAGATGCCGCTTTCACCGACCAGAAGCCGGTCGGCGGGCGCCATGGCGGCAAGCCGTTCGGAGACGGCAAGATCGACCTCGAAAGTGCGCAGATTGCGGTTATTGATACCGAGGAGGCGGGAGGAGAGATTCAGCGCGCGCTGCATTTCCTCCTCGTCATGGACTTCAACCAGCACGTCCATGCCGAGCGAAAAAGCGGTTTCCTCCAGATCACGGGCGAGATCGTCACTGACACTCGCCATGATGATCAAGATGCAATCCGCGCCCCAGCTGCGGGCTTCATGCACCTGATAGCTATCGAACAGGAAGTCCTTACGTAGCGCGGGCAGGGAACATGCGGCACGCGCAGCGACAAGAAATTCCGGCGCGCCCTGAAAGGACGGCGTATCGGTCAGCACGGAAAGGCAGGTGGCACCGCCCGATTCATAGGCCTTGGCGAGCGCCGGCGGATCGAAATCGGGCCGGATCAGGCCCTTCGAAGGGCTCGCCTTCTTGATTTCGGCGATCAGCGCGAAATCATCCTGCGCGCGCTTGCGCTGCAGAGCATCGAGGAAGCCGCGCGGCGGCGTCTGGTCGGCCGCCTTGGCCTTGATTTCGGCAAGCGGCAGTCGCGCTTTGGCGGCGGCGATTTCCTCGCGCTTATAGGCTTCGATCTTCTTCAAAATGTCGGCCATGGCTCAGATGTCTTCGCGATTGGAAACGGTGATGAGTTTCTTCAATACCGCATTTGCGGCCCCGTTGTCGATCGAATGGGCGGCAAGCGCGATGCCTTCACCGAGATTTGAGGCCTTGCCGGCAATGACGAGCGCCGCGCCTGAGTTGAGAAGCGTGATATCGCGAAAAGCGCCTTTGACGCCTTCGAGAACGCCGCGCAGTGCCTCGGCATTGTATGCGGCGTCGCCGCCCTTCAACTCGTCCGGATCGGCGCGGCGCAGCCCAACGCTTTCCGGCGTGACTTCGAAGCTGCGTATCGCGCCGTTTTCCAGTGCTGCGACGTGGGTGATGCCCGCGGTCGTCATTTCGTCGAGGCCGTCGCCATGCACGACCCAGACGGCTTCCGATCCGAGATCTTTCAGCACATGGGCGATCGGCTCCACCCATTGGCGGGCAAAGACCCCGACGAGCTGGCGCTTGACGCCTGCCGGATTGGAGAGGGGCCCGAGCAGGTTGAATATGGTGCGCGTGCCGAGTTCGACGCGGCTGGGGCCGACATGACGCATCGCCGAATGATGCGTGGGGGCGAACATGAAGCCCAGGCCCGCCTCGTCGATGCATTGCGATATCCGCTGTGGATCGGCCTCGATGTTGATGCCGAGCGCCGCCAGCGTGTCGGCTGCGCCGGATTTCGACGAGAGCGCCCGGTTGCCGTGTTTGGCCACGGGAATGCCGGCCCCCGCCACCACGAAGGCGGAGCAGGTCGAAACATTATATGAACCGGACTGATCACCGCCGGTGCCAACGATATCGACCGCATTTTCGGGTGCTGCGACCGGCAGCATCTTGGCGCGCATGGAGGCAACCGCGCCGGCAATTTCCTCAACCGTCTCGCCGCGTACGCGCAGGGCCATCAGAAAACCGCCGATCTGGGACGGGGTCGCTTCGCCCGACATCATGATGCCAAACGCTTCCTCGGCATCCGCCCGCGAAAGCGGAATGCCGGAAGCGGCTTTGGCGATATGGATCTTCAAATCAGCCATGGTGTATCTCAATAAGCCAGTGCCCGATCAATGGCGGCCTGGTTGACGGTAACAGGGAATTCGGTCTGCAACTGGGCGACAAGCTGATCCAGCAGATCGTCGGAAAGGCGCGCGGCAAAGGCTTGGCGTTGATCCTCGGGGATCGAATCAGGACCAGCTCCGGCCGGCTCGACCGATTCGACGACTTTGAACAGGATCTGCGCGCCGTCGGAAACGGCAGGCGCAATGCCTGTCATGCCATCGGGTCCGCCGAAAACCTTCGCGACGGCTTCCGCCGACAGTTCGGCATCGTTGCCGACACGGGTGATGCCGCGTTTGGTCTGCTTTTCCAGATTGAGCTCGGTCGCCAAGGTGTCGAGGGTCGCCCCGCCATCCAGGCGCTTCTTCAATTCGTCAGCCTTGGCCGTCAGCCGCTTGGTCGCTTCCTCCGCCTTCCACTTTTCCACCACCTGGTCCTTGACCTCGTCCAGCGAGCGGTCACGGGCAGGGGTCACGCCGTCCACCTGGTACCAGAGGAAACCATTGGTACCGATGGGCAGGGGATCGTTATCGATGCCGGCATCCGTCTGGAATGCGGCCGGCAGGAGCCGCGCCTGATCGGGGATATTGGCAACAGGCGTTCCGTCAGGAGCATTTCCGCTGTTGTCCACCGCATCGATGGTGACCATTTTCAGTTTCAGCTTATCGGCGACTTCAGCCATCGTTGCGCCGGAGGAACGCTCGTCCTCATAATTATCGTGAACGCCGAGAACAGCATTTGCCGCCTGGGTAACGGCAATGGCCTTGCGGATTTCCGCCTCGACTTCGGAAAGCGGCTTGATTTTTTGCGGTGTGATGGTGGTAACACGCAGAATGACCGGACCAAACGCGCCGTTCACCACGTCGCTCACGCCGCCTTCTGGCAATCCGAAGACCGTATCGGCGATCGATTGATCGGGGAGGCGGCTCTTTTCGAATGTGCCGAGGTTGACGTCTTCGGGCGTCTTGCCCTCTGCCTTGACGATATCGTCGAACGAGGTTCCGGCGAGGATCTGCTCATGCGCGGCTTTCGCGGCATCCGCATTGGCGAAACTCAGCTGCTCGACAGTCCGGGTTTCGGGTGTCGTGTAGCGAGCAATGCTCTTTTCGTAATATTCTTGGATTTCCTCAGGCGTCACCGAGGAGAGATCGGCGATATCTTCAGGCTCGAGCTTCACATAGGAAATTTTGCGGTATTCCGGCGCCCGATATTCGGCGATATGGGCATCGAAATAGGCCTTGAGATCGCTATCGGACGGATTGGCAATCTCACCGGCACTGGAAAGCGGCAGGGTGATATAGTCGATAGTGCGGCTTTCGCCCTGATAGAGCGCCACCGCCTTGAGAAGCGTGTCGGGCACTTTTATGCCGTCCGTCACGGCTTCGACGATCTGCTGGCGGCGGGCGATCTGGGCGCGGTTCTGCAGGTAATCCTCCGGACGCATGCCGACCTGACGCAAAACCTCGTTGAATTGGGACACATTGAAACGACCGCTCGCGTCGTGGAAGGCCGGGTCATCTCCGGTCAGCCGCGCAAGCCGATCCTTGGAAAGACCAAGATTCATCTGCCTCGCTTCTTCGTCAAGAACGACGCCTGCAACGAGTTGGGAGAGAACCTGGTTGTTGATGCCGAGCGCCTGCGCCTGCTCGCGCGTGACGCGCTGGTTGAACCTTTGCGACAGGAGCTGCAGCTGCCGATCATAGGCGAGGCGGAATTCCGTCGTCGAGACTTCGGAACTGCCGGAGGACAGAACAGTATTGCCCCCGATATCGCCTTTGAAGACATCAGCTATACCCCAGGCGGCGAAACTCAGCACCAGAACGCCGAGAAGAAGTTTCGCAACCCATGAACGGGCGGCATCACGCAAACTGTCGAGCATAGGAATACCGTAGTTGAATAAGTTTCTACTTTGGAAACCGGGGATAGCCTCAAGCAGGGCCCCGATGCAAGGATTCATTGAGATTGCAGCGTTTGCTTTGCAATCGAGATTTGCTAGTCAGGGGGGATTTTGCCGGTCAGATGCCGGAATAAGCAAGGCGAGGAGCAGAATATGACCCCAGCTATCCGTCCATTGGTCGCAGGCAACTGGAAAATGAACGGCACGGGCGGCTCTCTCGCCGAATTGTCGGCGATCGCCGCCGGTTTGAGCTCCGATCTCGGGCAGAAGCTGGATGCGGTGATCTGCGTTCCGGCGACCTTGCTTTCGCGTGCCGCCGAAACGCTCGTCTCCGAAACGATCGATCTTGGCGGCCAGGATTGCCATGTGAAGGAATCGGGCGCCCATACCGGCGATATTTCCGCCGCCATGCTGAAGGAAGCCGGTGCGAGCCATGTAATCGTCGGGCATTCGGAGCGGCGCACCGATCATCATGAAACAGACGAACTTATCAGGGCAAAGACGGAAACTGCCTGGAAGGCGGGGCTTGCAGCGATCGTCTGCGTCGGTGAAACGGCGGCAGAGCGACAGGAGAAACGCACGCTCGAGATCATCGGCAGGCAATTGCTGGGCTCGCTGCCCGACAATGTACGAAACGACACGACGGTTATCGCCTATGAACCCGTATGGGCCATCGGCACTGGCCAGACGCCGACGGCAGACGACGTAGAGAAGGTCCATGCCTTCATGCGCAGCGAATTGATCGCCCGTTTCGGTTCAGAGGGCGCAAAGCTGCGGTTGCTCTATGGCGGATCGGTGAAACCGGCAAATGCGGTCGAGCTTCTCGGCGTCTCCAATGTCGACGGGGCGCTCGTTGGCGGCGCGAGCTTGAAAGCGACGGACTTCCTCGCCATCTGTGAGGCTTATAGGATCCTTTAAACCAGCCGCGGTCCGGCCGCTGCCATATTCCCGCAGTATCGATGCAAAGCGGGTAACATTTTCGGCGAATAAATGGCATTCCCGCTGGTAAGTGGATTTTCCGTACGCCGCCGGACTTGGATTATCGGACAAGAGCGTGTAAAGAGCCGCATCCAAAGCCAGAAAGCAGACTAGAATCCATGCAACCCGTCATCATCGTCATTCATCTCCTGATCGTCCTCGCCCTTGTCGGCGTGGTGCTCATTCAGCGTTCCGAAGGCGGAGGCCTCGGCATAGGCGGCGGCTCCGGCCTGATGACCGCACGCGGCGCGGCAAATGCCTTGACCCGGACGACGGCAATTCTGGCGGCAGCGTTCTTCGCCACCTCGATAACGCTCGGCATCATGGCGCGGCATGCCGAACAACCGACCGACATTTTGAACCGTATTCCAGCGGCGACCGGTACGCAGACACCCGGTTCGGGTGGCGTGCTCAATCAGCTCGGCGGTTCGTCGTCGCAGACCCCGCCTGCCGAAACCACACCGGAACAGCCTGCACCCTCGCAGACAGCACCGGCGCAGACGGCCCCTGCCAACCCGGTTCCGAATTCGCAGTAATCGCCAGCTGCAGCTTTTCAGTTCAGCATCGAAAGCCTTCCGAATCGTCGGAAGGCTTTTTGCTGTCGCTGCCCGACATTATTCTTCCAGTATTTGCCGAAGTGTTGCAGCCGGGCAATACATCCAGCCGATTCCTTTTCACTCTCCACATTGTGCGTTGAGTGGAAAACACGTTTCGCGTATTTGAAATCAAAAGGTTGGGGCTTTGGATATCGCCATTCGCGCCTGCCATACGAGGATTAATGTCTTGACCGGGGGCAAACCCATGTTTTCACGTATTCTTCTCGCCGGCGTCGCGGGATTGTATCTGACCCTTCCAGTGTCGGCTCAGGCCGTGGGGGATGTGGCTGCGGCGGTCAACGCCGATACAAAAGTTCAGCAGGTTTCGCTCGTCACCGAGAGCAAAAAATTCACTGCAGCCAAAAAGCCGCGAGCACGCAAGAAGAATGGGGCGCAGCAGGCGAAAGCCCAGTCGAGCCGCAAATACAATATCGATCCGAAATTCATGCCGCAGGAAGTCTCATTTTCGGGATACAAGCCCGGAACGATCGTCATCGATCCTGCAAAGCGCTTTCTTTATCTCGTCGAAACGTCTGGCACCGCACGTCGCTATGGCATCGCCGTTGGGAGAGAAGGGCTGGAGTTCAAGGGAACCGCGAAAATCCAGACCAAGCGGGAATGGCCGCGCTGGATCCCGACCAAGGAAATGATCGAGCGCGAACCGAACAAATACGGCAAATACAAGAATGGCATGGACGGCGGTCCGGGCAATCCACTCGGCGCCCGTGCGCTTTATCTTTTCCAGGGCAACAAGGATACCTATGTGCGCATCCATGGAACCACGCAGCCCTGGACGATCGGCAGTTCCGCCTCGAGTGGCTGCTTCCGGATGGTCAACGAGCATGTGATGGATCTCTACAGCCGCGTCAGCGTCGGCGCGGAAGTCGTCGTCCGCTAATCCACAGCGTATCAATCGGTGAAAAAGTCGGGTTTCAGCCCGGCTTTTTTGCTGCGCTTTGGCGCATATACAGAAATATTCAATCCAATCCGCGGGATCGGCTGGGGGAAAAAGTTTCCGAACCCGATTTTTTTGTGGCGGAATCATTCAGGAGCGTCTAACGACATAAGCCCATGGCGCGATATGTATTCATCACAGGCGGCGTGGTTTCCTCCCTTGGAAAAGGCATCGCTGCCGCAGCTCTTGCGGCTCTTCTTCAGGCACGTGGTTATCGCGTGCGGATCAGGAAGCTCGATCCTTATCTCAACGTCGATCCCGGCACGATGTCGCCCTACCAGCATGGTGAGGTGTTCGTGACGGATGACGGGGCGGAAACCGACCTCGACCTCGGACATTACGAACGGTTCACCGGGCGTCCTGCCAACAAGCAGGACAACATCACCACCGGCCGGATCTACCGCAACATCATCGAGAAGGAACGCCGCGGCGATTATCTCGGTGCGACGGTGCAGGTCATTCCGCACGTCACCGACGAGATCAAGAACTTCATTACCGAAGGCAATGATGACTTCGATTTCGTGCTTTGCGAGATCGGCGGCACGGTCGGCGATATCGAGGCGATGCCGTTTCTCGAGGCGATCCGTCAGCTCGGCAATGAATTGCCGCGCGCCAGCGCGGTCTACATTCACCTGACGCTGATGCCGTATATCCCGGCGGCCGGCGAGTTGAAGACCAAGCCGACGCAGCATTCAGTCAAGGAATTGCGCTCGATCGGCATTGCGCCGGATATTCTTCTGATACGTGCCGATCGGGCCATCCCCGAATCGGAACGCCGCAAGCTGTCGCTGTTCTGCAATGTGCGTCCGTCGGCGGTCATCCAGGCGCTGGATGTGGCGAGTATCTACGATGTGCCGATCGCCTATCACGCGGAAGGGCTCGATTCGGAAGTGCTGGCAGCCTTCGGCATCGATCCTGCGCCGAAGCCGCGCATGGAGCGCTGGCAGGAGGTCTCGAACCGCATCCACAGCCCCGAGGGCGAGGTGACCATTGCCATCGTCGGCAAATATACCGGCCTGAAGGACGCCTACAAGTCGCTCATCGAGGCGCTGCATCATGGCGGCATGGCAAACCGCGTGAAGGTCAATCTCGACTGGATCGAATCGGAAGTCTTCGAGCAGGAGGATCCCTCGCCGCATCTCGAAAAGGTCCACGGCATCCTGGTGCCGGGCGGCTTTGGCGAGCGCGGGGCAGAAGGCAAGATCCTGGCGGCGAAATTCGCGCGCGAGCGCAAGGTGCCATATTTCGGCATCTGCTTTGGGATGCAGATGGCCTGTATCGAGGCTGCACGCAATCTTGCCGGCATCGAAAACGCCTCTTCGACAGAATTCGGCCCGACAAAGGAGCCGGTCGTCGGCCTGATGACGGAATGGCTGAAGGGCAACATGCTGGAAAAGCGCAGCCAGGCGGGCGATCTCGGCGGGACGATGCGGCTTGGCGCATATGAGGCCTATCTCAAGGCGGGAACGCGTATCGCCGATATCTATGGCTCTTCCGATATTTTCGAGCGTCACCGTCATCGCTACGAGGTCAATGTCGACTACAAGGAGCGTCTGGAGGCGTGTGGGCTGGTGTTCTCGGGCATGTCGCCGGACGGCGTTCTCCCTGAGACCATCGAATATGCGGATCATCCCTGGTTCGTCGGCGTTCAGTATCACCCCGAGCTGAAATCGCGTCCGTTTGAACCGCATCCGCTATTTGCGTCGTTCATTACGGCGGCCGTCGAACAGAGCCGGCTCGTCTGACGGCGATGCCGGATTCCGTTTCCCCACGCCAAGCCCGTCCGGTCGATCATCTGGTGTTGCCGACGGCCAGCCTGGATTTGGCGCGGGAGCGGCTCCACAGCCTGGGCTTCACCGTTGCACCGATGGGCCGGCACCCGTTCGGCACCGCCAACGTCTGCACCTATCTCTCGGACGGGACCTTTCTCGAATCGCTCGCCATCGGCCAACGCGAGACTTGCGAACGGGCCGCGATCAGGGGCAATGTCTTTGTCGCCCGCGATCAGGCGTTTCGTTTCCGCAATGGCGACGAGGGCTTTTCCGCCCTGGTCATGGAGACGGAAGATGCCAAAGGCGATCATGCCGCCTTTGTCAAAGCAGGCATATCTGCCGGCAAGATCCTGAATTTTGCGCGCGCCTTTGTGACGCCGGACGGAACAAGGGACAAAGCGGCCTTCAGGCTCGCTTTTGCCGCCGACCTGCGCGCGCCCGATGTCTTCTTCTTCACCTGCCAGCGCGTCAATGTGCCTGATGTCGACCGCAGCGTGCTGCAGAGACACGAGAATGGCGTGGTCGCCATTCGTGAAATTGTGCTTTCCGAGACAAATCCGACCGATTTTCAGTATCTTATGCAGGAAGTCGTCAACGAGAGGGACGTGAACGCCCATTCCTTCGGTATGGATATTCGTGCCGCCAATGCCAATATAGCGGTTCTGACGCCGGCCGGGCTGGAGGCATTCTTTGGCGCCAAGGCACCGCTGGGCGAGCGGGGTTTGCACTTGCAAGGTATCGTTTTTGCCGTGCGCGACCTGGCGCATGTCGAAGGTCTCCTTTCCGGCAATGGCGTCGCATTTGAAAAACGCGGTGCACGAATCGTCGTGAAACCCGCCGCCGGACAAGGCGCAATATTCGCATTCGAGGCTTGAACGATATGATTTCTCCCAATTCCACTGTTTCCGCGGGCTCGGTCTCGTTTTCAAATTCCGGTCCTCTGTCGCTCATTGCAGGCCCATGCCAGATGGAAAGCCGGCAGCATGCTTTCGACATGGCGGGGGCGCTGAAGGAGCTGACGGAGAAGCTCGGCATCGGCCTCGTCTACAAATCGAGTTTCGACAAGGCCAACCGCACTTCACTGACGGGCAAACGCGGCATGGGACTTGAAAGCTCGCTTGAAGTCTTTGCCGATCTGAAGAAGCAGTTCGGTTTGCCGATGCTGACCGATGTCCACAACGAAGCCCAGTGCGCCATCGTCGGCGACGTGGTCGACGTGCTGCAAATCCCGGCCTTCCTGTGCCGCCAGACCGACCTCTTGATCGCAGCCGCAAAAACCGGGCGGGTGATCAATATCAAGAAGGGCCAGTTCCTTGCGCCCTGGGATATGAAAAACGTCATCGCCAAGGTGACGGAAAGCGGCAATCCGAATGTTCTGGCGACGGAGCGTGGTGCCTCCTTCGGCTATAATACGCTTGTCTCCGACATGCGCTCGCTGCCGATCATGGCCGGCTTCGGTTCGCCTGTTATTTTCGATGCGACCCATTCGGTACAGCAGCCGGGCGGGCAGGGCGCATCAACCGGCGGCCAGCGCGAATTCGTCGAGACACTGGCGCGTGCGGCCGTTGCCGTCGGTGTTGCGGGCGTGTTCATCGAGACCCACGAAGACCCTGATAACGCGCCTTCCGATGGGCCCAACATGGTACCTCTCGATCAGATGCCGCGTCTCCTCGAAACGTTGCTCGCCTTCGATCATATAGCCAAGGCCAAAGGGCGCTGATCGCGCGATACTTCACGATATAGCCAAAGCTTAAGGAACCTTGACCGCACCTGCTCATTGAGTTGATGGAAATCAGCACAAAGAGGAGGTCGTGCCATGCCGACAGCGTCCGGTCATACCACCGCCATTCGCGCCAGCCGTGTCATCGGAACCAATGTCTACAACAGGGAAGGCGAGAAGATCGGCGAAATCGAGGATCTGATGCTCGACAAATTGTCCGATCACATCATGTTCGCCGTCATCGGCTTTGGCGGCGTCTTCAGCATTGGTGAGAAGTTCCACGCCATTCCGTGGTCGGTTCTCGACTATGTTCCCGAGCAGGGCGGCTATGTCGTTCCCTATTCGCGTGAACAGCTCGAGGCTGCTCCGGTCCAGTCCATCAGCGAACTGTCGGAAGACGATGGCCAGAAAGCCCGCAATCTGTCCTTCGATTATTACAAGGTCCCGAAATATTGGTGATCCGGCAGGAATCAATCGGCAAAAACAGATGAAACGGCTCCGGATACGGGGCCGTTCTGGTTTGTGACATTGATTTCATGCGATGGGGATTTTCCTCGCCTCTTCCTTTCGCTATGGAAGGCGCGGAAGCTCGTGCTCGCGCTTCATCGTTCAGGGAAATGGAAGGAATATCCCCCATGACTGCTATTATCGACATCGTCGGCCGTGAAATTCTCGACAGCCGCGGTAATCCGACCGTGGAGGTCGATGTAAGGCTGGAAGACGGTTCTTTCGGCCGGGCGGCGGTGCCGTCGGGTGCGTCGACCGGCGCACACGAAGCGGTGGAGTTGCGCGATGGGGGCACCCGCTATCTGGGCAAGGGCGTCGAGAAGGCCGTCGATGCGGTCAATGGCGAGATATTCGACGCGCTGGGCGGCATCGACGCTGAAAACCAGATCCATATCGACCGGACGATGATCGACCTAGACGGCACGCCGAACAAGAGCCGTCTCGGCGCCAACGCCATTCTCGGCGTCTCGCTTGCCGTGGCCAAGGCTGCGGCGGAAACCTCCGGCCTGCCGCTCTATCGCTATGTCGGCGGCCCGAACGCGCATATCCTTCCGGTGCCGATGATGAACATCATCAATGGCGGCATGCACGCCGATAACCCGATCGATTTCCAGGAGTTCATGATCCTTCCCGTCGGTGCATCGTCGATGGCCGAGGCGGTCCGTTACGGAGCGGAAGTGTTCCATACGCTGAAAAAGCGCCTCAAGGATGCCGGGCACAACACGAATGTCGGCGACGAAGGCGGTTTTGCGCCGAACCTGAAGAGCGCGCAGGCAGCATTGGATTTCATCGTCGAATCGATCGAGAAGGCCGGCTTCAAGCCGGGCGAGGAGATCGCCATCGGGCTCGATTGCGCCGCGACGGAAATCTTCAAGGACGGCAACTACGTCTATGAAGGCGAGAAGAAGACGCGCGATCCGAAGGCGCAGGCGAAATATCTGGCGAAGCTTGCCGGCGATTATCCGATCATATCGATCGAGGACGGCATGTCCGAGGACGACTGGGAAGGCTGGAAATATCTGACCGACCTGATCGGCGACAAGTGCCAGCTCGTCGGCGACGATCTCTTCGTCACCAATTCGGCGCGCTTGCGCGACGGCATCAAAATGGGCGTGGCGAACTCGATCCTGGTCAAGGTCAACCAGATCGGCACCTTGACGGAAACGCTGGATGCCGTCGAAACGGCGCACAAAGCGGGCTATACCGCCGTCATGTCGCACCGCTCGGGCGAAACCGAGGATACGACCATCGCCGATCTCGCCGTCGCCACCAATTGCGGACAGATCAAGACGGGCTCGCTCGCACGCTCAGACCGGCTCGCCAAATACAACCAGCTCATCCGCATCGAAGAGGAACTGGGGCCGCAGGCGCGCTACGCCGGCTATTCGGTCTTCAAGCGCATCTGAGCCTACACTTTGCCGCGCGTCTCTGTGGGCGCGCGGCGAGAGTTCTATACCGCTTTTATTCGGCCTCTGACGGCGAGGCATGGCAACTGTGACAAGCACAGGAATCCATGCCTCAACGCCGCCGCGACAAATGCAGTCCAGAACCATTCTGCCGGTGGCGCAATGCCTCTATTTCCATCAGGCATCGCGAATGTAAGCCTCTGTTAAGCAAAACAATGTTTCTGTGTTCTCGAAGGTTCGGGAATCATGTGGACAAAACAGAAGCGCAAATCAATCCGTGGGCGATTCATCGTGCCGGCTCTCGCGGCCGCATTTCTTTCCTATTTCGGCTTTCATGCCTATCATGGCGAGTATGGGCTTTATGCCCGAATGAGGTTTGAGGAGCAGGTGACGATCATGAATGATCAACTTGCCGCTCTCACCAAACAACGCACGGCACTGGAGCGCAAGGTGGCGCTTGTGCGCGATGGTTCCATCGAAAAGGACATGCTTGACGAGCAGGCGCGCCGGGCGTTGAATCTTTCCCGTCCAGATGAAGTGACGATTATGTTATCGCATTAGTCGCAGCAGATTAACTGGGTTTCGGTTAATATCGTTTTTATCAAGCATTTATAAGAGCTTATTGTCATAGCAGCTATGCTCCCCGTGCATATTGTATCTTGCGCGCGGCGCGTCTATCCTTGCACCAACTATAACAGGGAGTGAGATATGGCACCGAGGGCTAAAAAAGCTCCTGCGTCAAAAACGCAGGCGGCTTCATTAAACGCACCCAAGGCACCAAAGCCTGCCGATTTTGACCGAGAACAGGAACTCGAAGCCTATCGTGAAATGCTGCTGATCCGGCGTTTCGAGGAAAAGGCGGGCCAGCTTTACGGCATGGGCTTCATCGGCGGTTTCTGTCATCTCTACATCGGTCAGGAAGCCGTCGTTATCGGCATGCAGCTTGCGCTGAAGCCGGGCGATGAAGTCATTACCGCCTACCGCGATCACGGCCACATGCTGGCCACCGGCATGAGCCCGCGCGGCGTCATGGCGGAACTGACCGGACGGCGCGGCGGCCTTTCCAAGGGGAAGGGCGGTTCGATGCACATGTTCTCCAAGGAAAAGCATTTCTATGGCGGCCATGGTATTGTCGGCGCGCAGGTTCCACTTGGAACCGGCCTTGCCTTTGCCAACCGTTATCGCGGCAATGACAATATCTCGCTGACCTATTTCGGCGATGGCGCGGCCAACCAGGGCCAAGTCTACGAGAGCTTCAACATGGCCGCGCTGTGGAAGCTGCCGGTGGTCTACGTCATCGAGAACAATCACTATGCGATGGGAACTTCCGTCTCGCGCGGTTCCGCCCAGACGGATTTCTCGCGCCGCGGCCTTTCCTTCAATATCCCCGGCATTCAGGTAGATGGCATGGATGTGCGCGCGGTGTTGGCTGCCGGTGAGTTGGCTGCCGAATGGGCGCGTTCCGGCAAGGGGCCGATCATTCTGGAGATGTTGACCTACCGCTATCGCGGCCACTCCATGTCGGATCCGGCGAAATATCGCACGAAGGATGAAGTTCAGAAGATGCGTTCCGAACATGACCCGATCGAGCAGGTGAAGTACCGGCTGGTCGATAAGGGCTGGTCGAGCGAGGACGAACTGAAAGCCATCGATAAGCAGGTTCGCGAGATCGTCGCCGATGCGGCGGATTTCGCCCAGGCCGATCCGGAACCTGATGCATCCGAACTTTATACCGATATCTTGCTCTAAGGGGAGGGTGTAGACATGCCTGTAGAGATTCTCATGCCTGCCCTCTCGCCGACGATGGAAGAGGGCAAACTATCCAAATGGCTGAAAAAGGAAGGTGACGCGGTCACATCAGGTGACGTCATCGCCGAAATCGAGACCGACAAAGCGACCATGGAAGTGGAAGCCGTCGACGAAGGTACGCTCGGCAAGATACTCATCGCCGAAGGCACGGATAATGTGAAGGTGAATACGCCGATCGCCGTCCTGCTCGCCGAGGGCGAGAGCGCCGATGCGATCTCGTCTTCCAAGTCAGAGCCTGCGGCCGAAGAGCGTGCCGAGGCACATCCAGAAACGCGGACGGAGCAGCCTGCGAAGCAGGAGAATACCGTTCCGGCGGCGCCGAAAGTGCCGGCTCTCGACATCGCCTCCGATCCCGACATTCCGCAAGGCACCGAAATGGTGAACACCACGGTCCGCGAAGCGCTGCGCGACGCGATGGCCGAGGAAATGCGCCGCGACCCTGACGTTTTCGTCATGGGCGAGGAAGTCGCCGAATATCAGGGCGCCTATAAGGTCACGCAGGGACTTCTCGATGAATTCGGCCCGCGCCGCGTGGTCGATACGCCGATCACGGAGCATGGTTTTGCCGGCGTAGGCGTCGGCGCTGCGATGGCCGGGCTTCGTCCCATCGTCGAGTTCATGACCTTCAATTTCGCCATGCAGGCGATCGACCAGATCATCAATTCGGCGGCAAAGACGCTCTATATGTCGGGCGGCCAGATGGGCGCGCCCATCGTGTTCCGCGGCCCGAGCGGCGCCGCCGCGCGTGTCGCGGCCCAGCACTCGCAGTGCTATGCCGCCTGGTACAGCCATATTCCGGGGCTCAAGGTGGTGATGCCTTACACCGCCGCCGACGCCAAGGGCTTGCTCAAGGCCGCGATCCGCGATCCAAATCCGGTCATCTTCCTCGAAAACGAGATTCTCTACGGCCACAGCTTCGATGTGCCGAAGATCGACGATTTCGTCCTGCCGATCGGCAAGGCGCGTGTCCACAAGACGGGCAAGGACGTGACGCTGGTTTCCTTTGGTATCGGCATGACCTATGCGGTCAAGGCGGCTGAAGAGCTCGCAGGGCTTGGCATCGACGCAGAAATCATCGATCTCAGGACGATCCGCCCGATGGATCTGCCGACGGTGATCGAATCAGTGAAGAAGACGGGCCGTTGCGTGACGATCGAGGAAGGCTATCCGCAATCCTCCGTTGGAACCGAGATTGCCACCCGCATCATGCAGCAGGCGTTCGATTATCTTGACGCTCCAGTGCTCACTATTGCAGGCAAGGACGTTCCGATGCCTTATGCCGCCAATCTTGAAAAGCTGGCGCTGCCGAATGTGGCGGAAGTCATCGAGGCGGTCAAAGCCGTCTGTTACAAATAAGGAAAGCGGCAAATGAATGTGACTTTGACGCTTTATGATGGAGTAGAAGTAATTAACCGCTTCGATCTGCCGTCTGGCATTTCCTCCGACCTTGAAGTGGAAGTCGCCATGAAATGCTTATTATCGACTTCACTTAATCCAGAGGAAGTTTTTGAAAGCTTATTTGGCAGCAGAACCGAGCTGCAAATCCGCAAGGATAAGGCGGCTAACGGCAATCGGCTTTTAACAGCCGGTAGCAATCCACACGTCGTTGCACAGATATCGGGGGAGTGAGATATGCCGATCAATATCACCATGCCGGCCCTTTCCCCGACGATGGAAGAGGGCAATCTTGCCAAATGGCTGGTCAAGGAAGGCGACAAGGTCACATCGGGCGATGTGATCGCCGAGATCGAAACCGACAAGGCGACGATGGAAGTCGAGGCCGTCGATGAAGGCACTGTTGCCAAGATCGTCATTCCCGAAGGCACCGAAGGCGTCAAGGTGAATGCGCTGATCGCCATTCTGGCGGAAGAAGGCGAGGATGTCGCGGCCGCCGCGAAGGGCGGCGATGCTGCTGCTCCGGCCAAGGCGGAAGCGCCAAAGGCCGAGGACAAAACCACGCCTGCAGCCGAAACAAAAGCTGCGGAGCCGGCGAAACAGGAACAGCCAAAGGCCGCTCCGGCGCCTGCCGCGCAGGCGGACGCTTCCCGCGTCTTCTCCTCGCCGCTCGCCCGCCGTATCGCCAAGGAAGCCGGCGTTGACATTGCCCGCGTCACAGGTTCGGGTCCGCACGGACGCGTGGTCAAGAAGGACGTGGAAGCGGCCATCTCCGGCGGCGTGGCCAAGGCCGCACCTGCCGGCGCAGCGCAGCCAAGCGCGGCCAAGCCGATGTCGGACGATGCCGTGCTCAAGCTGTTCGAGGAAGGCTCCTACGAGCTTGTCGCCCATGACGGCATGCGCAAGACGATCGCCCGTCGTCTGCTGGAATCAAAGCTCAGCATTCCGCATTTCTATCTGACGATCGACTGCGAACTCGACGCTCTTCTGGCGCTGCGTGCGCAGATCAATGCATCGGCTCCGCTGCGGAAGACGGAAAACGGAGAGGTTCCAGCCTTCAAGCTTTCGGTCAATGATCTCATCATCAAGGCCACGGCCCTGGCGCTTCGCGATATTCCAGAGGCGAACGTCTCCTGGACCGAAACCAACATGGTCAAGCACAAGCATGCCGATGTCGGCGTTGCCGTGTCGATCCCCGGCGGGCTGATCACGCCGATCGTGCGTCGCGCCGATGAAAAGCCGCTTTCCGTCATCTCCAACGAGATGAAGGATATGGCCAAGCGAGCGCGCGAGCGCAAGCTGAAGCCCGAGGAATATCAGGGCGGCACGACCTCGGTTTCCAATCTCGGCATGTTCGGGGTGAAGGATTTCGCGGCAATCATCAACCCGCCGCACGCCACGATCTTCGCTATTGGCGCAGGCGAGCCCCGTGCGGTGGTGAAGAATGGCGAGGTCAAGGTTGCCAACGTCATGTCCGTGACGCTCTCGACCGACCATCGCGCCGTCGACGGCGCGCTCGCGGCGGAATTGGCCCAGGCTTTCAAACGGCGCATCGAAAATCCGATGGGCATGCTGGTCTGACGGGGTCATGAAAACCGTCCTCTGCTACGGCGATTCTCTGACCTGGGGCTATGATGCCACCGGGCCGGGGCGTCATGCCTTGGAGGATCGGTGGCCTTCTGTCTTGCAAGAAGCTCTCGGTAATCAAGTCAACGTGATTGCCGAAGGGCTTAACGGACGGACGACCGCTTTCAACGATTACGCCGCGGCGGAGGATCGCAACGGGGCGAGGGTGCTGCCGACCATTCTGGGGACGCATGCGCCGCTCGATCTGGTCATCATCATGCTGGGCACCAACGATATGAAGCCGTTCATATCGGGCAGCGCGCTGGGCGCAAAGCAGGGCATGCGGCGCTTGGTCGACATCGTCCGCAGGCATCCCTATTTTGGCGAGGCTGAGGCTCCTGACGTTCTGATCGTCGCGCCACCACATATCGGTGAGACGGCGAATCCGGATTTTGCCGCCCTGTTGACCGGCGGTGTCGCTGAATCACGCAAGCTCGCAATCCTCTATGCAGACATGGCGGATGAAACGAGCTGCGGCTTCTTCGATGCCGCGCGCGTCGCCAGGACCACGCCGATCGACGGCATCCATATGGATGCAGATCATACGAAGGCCCTGGGGCGTGCGCTTGCACCGGTTGTGCGCGTCATGCTCGGCCTCTAAAACAAACAGGACCAAGGAGAAACACGGTGGCAAACAACTACGACGTCATTGTTATCGGTTCGGGACCGGGTGGTTACGTCACTGCTATTCGCTCCGCGCAGCTTGGCCTCAAGACGGCGATCGTCGAACGTGAGCATCTGGGCGGCATCTGCCTCAACTGGGGCTGTATTCCGACCAAGGCGCTGCTGCGCTCGGCGGAAATCCTGCATTATGGCGAACATGCCAAAGATTATGGCCTGGTGCTGGAAGGCAAGATCAGCGCCGATATCAAGGCGGTCGTGCAGCGTTCACGCGGCGTATCTGCCCGTCTCAATGGCGGCGTTGCCTTTCTTATGAAGAAGAACAAGATCGACGTGATCTGGGGGGAGGCGAAGCTCACCAAAGCTTCGACTGCTGGTCAGCCGGCCGAGATCGTCGTCTCGAAATCCTCCAAGAAGCCGATGGAGCCCCAGAATCCGGTTCCAAAGGGAACGCTTGGCGATGGTACCTATACGGCGAAACACATTATCGTCGCCACTGGCGCCCGGCCGCGCGCATTGCCCGGCATCGAACCGGACGGCAAGCTGATCTGGACCTATTTCGAAGCGATGGTTCCGCCCGAAATGCCAAAATCGCTCCTGGTGATGGGCTCGGGCGCGATCGGCATCGAATTCGCCTCCTTCTATCGCACCATGGGCGCGGACGTGACGGTTGTGGAACTTCTGCCGAATGTCATGCCGGTCGAGGATGCCGAGATATCCGCTTTCGCCCGCAAGCAGTTCGAAAAGCAGGGCATCAAGATCATTACCGACGCCAAGGTGACGAAAGTCGACAAGGCGTCGAACTCGGTGACGGCGCATATCGAAACCAAGGACGGCAAGGTGCAGCAGATCACGGCCGACCGGCTCATCTCGGCCGTCGGCGTGCAGGGGAATATCGAAAATCTCGGTCTGGAGGCGCTTGGCGTCAAGACAGAGCGAGGCTGCATCGCAACAGACGGCTACGGCAAGACCAACGTGTCGGGCATCTATGCCATCGGCGATGTCGCGGGCCCGCCGATGCTGGCGCACAAGGCCGAGCATGAGGGCGTGATCTGCGTCGAGAAGATCGCTGGCGTACCGAACGTCCATCCACTGGAGAAGGACAAGATCCCCGGCTGCACCTATTGCAATCCGCAGGTCGCTTCCGTGGGCCTCACCGAGGCGAAGGCCAAGGAGCAGGGCTACGATATCCGCGTCGGGCGCTATCAGTTCGCGGCCAACGGCAAGGCGATCGCGCTCGGCGAGGATCAGGGGCTGGTCAAGACGATCTTCGACAAGAAGACCGGCCAGCTTCTGGGCGCCCATATGGTCGGCGCGGAAGTCACCGAACTCATCCAGGGTTTCGTGGTCGCGATGAACCTCGAAACCACGGAAGAAGAGCTGATGCATTCCGTTTTCCCGCATCCGACACTTTCGGAGATGATGAAGGAAAGCGTGCTCGACGCCTATGGACGGGTATTGAACGCATGATCGGAGTGAAGCCGTTTGCCGCTGATCGATGACGGAAAGCCCTGGATAAGAGCGTCGTGGCCGGTCCTGAAGGGATCGACCGTGACGGGCATCTTCCTTGGCTTTCTGACGGGTGTCTTGAGTCATCTTTCCGGAAACACCATATCGGCCAATGGTATGGAACTATCGGGCTGGTTCGGCGTCTGGTCGCTCGCTGCGGCACTCGGCATCGCAGGTTTCATGTTCGGGCTCATCTGGATGCTGGTTTTCCGAGCATTGGGCGAGGCGGCAAGACGATGAAGAAAACCGGCGACGAGATCGCTGTCAGGGACAGGCAATGAACGAAACGCAATCCCTCATGAACATGCCCGGCGTCGGATTTTTCGGAATGCTGATCATCGGTTTCCTGGCCGGTTATGTCGCGGAGCGCTCGCTGAAGCGCAATCACGGGTTCCTGACCAACATTCTGGTCGGTATCGCCGGTTCTTTCGTGGGCGGGGCCCTGGCCAACGTCCTCAACATCCAATTTTATGGTTTTGCCGGCAATCTGATCGTGGCGATCGCCGGCGCCATCATCATCTTGTGGATATTCGGTCGTCTTCAATCGAAAAACCCGCAGTAAAGGCGGTCAGGAAAGCACATGGTTACGGTTCTGGACACGGTCAACGACACGAGACGTCAGCGTCATCCCGAAAAGGCGCACCGGCCGGATTCCGAAATTCTGAAAAAACCGGACTGGATCCGGGTGAAGGCGCCGACCTCGAAGGGGTATGGCGAGACGCGCGAGATCGTGCGTTCGCATAATCTCGTCACGGTATGCGAAGAGGCGGGCTGCCCCAATATCGGTGAATGCTGGGACAAGAAGCACGCCACCTTCATGATCATGGGCGAGATCTGCACCCGCGCCTGCGCCTTCTGCAACGTCGCGACCGGCATTCCGACGGCGCTCGACCGACAAGAGCCGGAAAATGTCGCGAAAGCCGTCAAGCAGATGGGCTTGAACCATGTGGTCATCACATCGGTCGACCGCGACGATCTCGATGATGGGGGGGCTCAGCATTTCGCCGATGTCATCCATGCGATCCGGGCTGCGACGCCGAAAACCACGATTGAAATCCTCACGCCGGATTTCCTGCGCAAGGACGGCGCGCTCGAGATCGTGGTCAAGGCAAAGCCTGACGTGTTCAACCACAATCTCGAGACGGTGCCTTCGAACTATCTGAAGGTGCGTCCGGGCGCCCGCTATTTCCATTCGATCCGGCTGCTGCAGCGGGTCAAGGAACTCGATCCGACGATCTTCACCAAGTCCGGCATCATGGTCGGATTGGGCGAGAAGCGTAACGAAGTGCTGCAGCTGATGGACGATCTTCGCTCGGCCGACGTGGATTTCATGACCATCGGTCAGTATCTCCAGCCATCGCGCAAGCACCATCCGGTCATCAGCTTCGTCACACCGGATGAATTCAAATCCTATGAGACGATCGGGCGGACCAAGGGGTTCCTGCTGGTGGCGTCCAGCCCGCTCACCCGGTCCTCGCACCATGCCGGAGAGGATTTCGCCAAGCTCAGGGCGGCACGTGAAGCACAGATTTCAGGACAGGCCTGATACCGCATGCCCCAGTTCACCACGATACGGCAGGTCCGGCACCGGGCGGAGGAAATGTTCGCGCTCGTTGCCGATGTCGAGAAATATCCCGAGTTCCTGCCGATGTGCGAGGCGCTGACGGTGCGCTCGCGCAAGGAGCGGGGCGCCAGAACCTTGCTCGTCGCCGACATGACGGTCGGCTATAAGCTCATCCGGGAAACCTTCACCAGCCAGGTGTTTCTCAACCCGGAAGAAAACATCATCGACGTGAAATATATCAACGGACCGTTCCGCTATCTCGACAATCGCTGGGCTTTCCGGCCCATTGGCGACGGCTCGTCCTGTGAGATAGAGTTCTTCATCGACTATGAGTTCAAGAGCCGTACGCTCAGCCTGCTGATGGGAACGATGTTCGACATCGCCTTCCGTAAGTTCTCAGAAGCCTTCGAACGACGCGCCGACGCGATTTATGGCTAGATCATCCGCCAGGCGGAAAATCTATTCGAGCGCCTCAAGCACCAGATCGAGCGCCGCAAGCACGGTCGCTTGGCGGATGCCGTCGCGTCCTATTTCGCCGAAACGGCATTCGCGATGAAGTGCAGCGCCGTTTTTGCGCGCTGCCGCAATATGCACGAGGCCAACGGGCTTTTCCGGAGAACCGCCGCCCGGCCCGGCAACGCCGGTGACCGCGACCGATATATCGGCGTTGGAATGGGAGAGTGCACCTTCGGCCATGGCAAGCGCCACCTCCTTCGATACCGCGCCGAGCCTCGCAATAAGCGGGGCGGGGACGCCGATCATCTCTTCCTTGGCTTCGTTGGAATAGGTGATGAAGCCGCGATCTACCACGTCGGACGATCCTGCGATATCGGTCAGCGCTGCTACGATCAGACCGCCCGTGCATGATTCCGCTGTTGCCAGCATGATGCCGGCCCGGCGGCAGGCATCGAGCACGGCGACGGCTTTTTCCTCGGCGATCTTGCCGCTCATTCCGGCACCTCGCCGGGGTAGATGACGGTTGCAGTGGCGATCGCGGCGATGCCTTCGCCGCGTCCGACGAAGCCGAGCTTCTCGTTGGTCGTCGCCTTGATCGAGACGCGCTCCGGCGCGATGCCCAGCATCTGCGACAGGACCGCAGTCATCGCCTCGCGGTGCGGACCTATCTTCGGCGCCTCACAGATCAGCGTGATATCCGCATTGGCGATGCGCCCGCCGGCCTGCCTGACGATGCTCGCTGCATGCTCGACGAAGATGCGGGAAGCCGCGCCCTTCCATTGCGGATCGGATGGCGGAAAATGCGTGCCGATATCGCCGGCGCCGCGCGTGGCGAGCAGCGCGTCCGTCAGCGCATGCAAGCCCACATCGGCATCCGAATGGCCTGATAGTTTCAATGTGTAGGGTATTTTCACGCCGCACAGCGTCACGTGATCGCCGGGCTCGAAGGCATGGACGTCATAGCCATTGCCGGTCCGGATATCGGGAAATCCGCCATGATCCTGCGCAAAACGCTTGTCGGCCATTTCGATATCCTTTGCCCAGGTCAGTTTCGTGTTGTCGGCCGAGCCTTCTACCACGCGCACGGCCAATCCGTGCCATTCGGCAATGGCTGCATCATCGGTGAAATCCGACCGCCCGGCGCGATAGGCGGCTTCATGGGCGTCGAGAATTGGTTCGAATGGAAAGGCCTGCGGGGTCTGTGCAGAATAAAGTCCGGCACGCGGCACCGTGGCAAGCACATGCGCATCGGGACCCGCCTGCTTCAGTGTGTCGGACACCGCGAGTGCCGGAAGCACGCTGATCGCGGGGTGGAGCGTCTGGATGATGCGCTGCAGCAGTTCCTGCGCGATAAAGGGTCGCACGCCGTCATGGATCAGGACGAAATCCGGCTGATGCTCGATCAGCGCCAGCAATCCGAGCCTGGTCGATTCCTGCCGCGTCGGGCCGCCGATGACGGTGATTGCCTTTGCGCCGAGCGCGCCGGTCGCCCGTTCATAGAGATGCCGGTCCTCCGGATGGATCACCGAAACGATCTGATCGACATGCGGGCAGTCGAGAAACGCCCGTAGCGTGCGCGAAAGCACGGCTTCGCCGCCGATCCACCGATATTGCTTCGGTCCTTCGGTGCTCTGTCCCGCCCGTTCCCCCCGGCCGGCTGCGACAATGACGGCTGCTACTCTTATGATCGTATTGCCTTCTGATTTGATGCTAGAGCGAGTTGCGATTAAAGCCTGTGGCGTCCAAACACCAGAAGGAATCAATAGCATCCATTGTCAACGCTGCTTTTCCTTGCGGAAAGCCCTCATCCTGTCTAAAGACTGTGCGACAGGAAAAATGCACATGAAACAGGCATAGTCGACGTGACCATTCTGGGTGAGGCTTTATACGTAGGCGATGTCCGTTTGCGCAACCGGGTGTTTTTGGCGCCGATGTCGGGTGTCTCGGATCTGCCTTTTCGCCGGCTTGCCTGGGCGGCGGGCGCCGGCATGGTGGTTTCGGAAATGGTGGCGAGCGCGGAACTCTGCTCGCGTGACCGGGAAAGCCTGATGCGCATGAAAGGCGAGGGGCTCGCCACGCACGTGGTGCAGATTGCCGGACGCGAGGCCTATTGGATGGGCGAGGCGGCCCGCATCGCCGAAGCCGAGGGTGCGCATATCATCGACATCAATATGGGCTGCCCCGCCAAGAAGGTTACGGGCGGCTATTCCGGATCGGCGCTGATGCGCGATCTCGACCATGCGATGACGCTGATCGAGGCGACGGTCGCGGCGGTTCACGTGCCCGTCACCTTGAAGATGCGGCTCGGCTGGGACGAACACAGCATCAACGCGCCGGAACTGGCCCGCCGGGCCGAGGATGCCGGCGTCCGGATGGTAGCGGTGCATGGGCGCACGCGCTGCCAGTTCTATGAAGGCAAGGCCGATTGGGATGCTATTCGAGCGGTGCGCCAGGCGATCAGCATTCCTCTCGTCGCCAATGGCGATGTTCTGTCTTCGGCGGATGCCGAGGAGATTCTTGAGCGATCCGGCGCGGACGGGGTGATGATCGGCAGGGGATGCTACGGCCAACCCTGGCTTGCCGGGATGATTGCCTGTGGATTGACCGAACAGACCGCAAAACCAGACACAATCTGCGACTATGTGATCGCGCATTATGAAGCAATGCTCAATCACTATGGCTCTTCCACCGGAACCCGTCACGCGCGCAAGCATCTCGGCTGGTATCTCGACCGCCATGCCGGTAGTGAGCTTTCCACCGCCGGACGCGCCGCAATCATGACGGAAGGCGATCCGGCCATTGTCATCAAGAAACTGGCGCAGGCCCTTTCCGGCGGCTCGCAACCAACCGAACTGAAGAAGGTGGCGTGATGACCGCACGCGGAAACTCCGTATTGCCCGACACGATGGCCTCGATCGTTCTCAATACGATCAGCCATCCTGTCATCATGGTCGACCCGGAAGGCTATATTTCTTTCGCCAATGCCGATGCGGAGCAGTTTTTCCGTTCGAGCTCGAACATTCTGGCGCGCAACAAACTGCAATCCTTCCTACCGTTCGGCAGTCCGCTTCAGGCACTCGTCGAGCAGGTGCGGGCTCATCCTTCACCGGTAAATGAGTACCGCGTCGATATTTCCTCACCGCGGCTCGGTACCGACCGTGTCGTCGATATCTATGTGACGCCGGTGAGTGAATTTCCGGGTTCCGTCGTTATCCTTTTCAAGGAAAAGTCGATGGCTGAGAAGCTCGACCGGCAGATGACCCATCGGGGTGCCGCGCGTTCGGTCACGGGGCTTGCCTCGATGCTGGCGCATGAAATCAAGAACCCGCTCTCGGGCATTCGTGGTGCGGCGCAGCTTCTCGAAAGCGTCGTCAGTGACGAGGATCGCTCGCTGACGACCCTGATCACCGACGAGACGGACAGGATCGTCTCCCTCGTCGATCGCATGGAAGTTTTTTCCGACGAGCGGCCCATCGATCGCGAGGCGGTCAATATCCATGTCGTTCTCGATCATGTGAAGGCGATCGCCCGCAACGGTTTCGCCAGCCATATCAGGTTCAATGAGGATTACGATCCATCGCTGCCGTCGGTTTATGCCAACCGCGATCAGCTGGTGCAGATATTCCTCAATCTGGTCAAGAATGCCGCCGAATCCATCGGCCATGAGGAGCCGGGCGAGATAACGCTTTCCACCGCCTATCGTCCGGGCATCCGGCTTTCGGTGCCTGGCGTGCGCGACCGGGTGGCGCTGCCGCTTGAGTTCTGCGTGCATGATACGGGGCCGGGCGTCCCATCAGATATAATGCCGCATCTTTTCGATCCGTTCGTCACGACCAAACCCAACGGTTCCGGGCTCGGCCTGGCCCTCGTCGCCAAGATCGTCGGTGATCATGGCGGCGTGATCGAGTGCGATTCACAGCCCCGGCGCACCACTTTGCGTATCCTCATGCCCGCATGGCGCGGACAGGACCCCGAAAGCGACGCCGGTACCTCTTCTCTCCTCAATACGACAGGAACTGACGAATGAGTCTTGGCAGCATACTTGTCGCCGATGATGATGCAGCGATCCGCACGGTCCTCAACCAGGCGCTGTCGCGTGCCGGTTACGACGTGCGCGTCACCTCCAATGCGGCTACGCTTTGGCGATGGATCTCCGGCGGTGATGGCGATCTGGTCGTTACCGACGTGGTCATGCCGGATGAAAACGCCTTCGATCTTTTACCGCGCATCAAGAAATCGCGTCCGGATCTGCCCGTCGTCGTCATGAGCGCGCAAAATACCTTCATGACCGCGATCAAGGCTTCCGAAGCCGGCGCCTACGAATATCTGCCGAAGCCGTTCGATCTGACGGAACTGGTCAGCATCGTTGGAAGGGCCCTGGCGGAGCCGAAGAAAAAGCCTGAAGCACGCAGTGCCGAAGAACAGAACGACACCATGCCGCTCGTCGGCCGCTCGCCTGCGATGCAGGATATCTACCGCGTCCTGGCGCGCATGATGCAGACCGACCTCACTGTCATGATCACCGGCGAATCCGGCACCGGCAAGGAACTCGTGGCCCGGGCGCTGCACGAATATGGCCGCCGCCGCAAGGGGCCGTTCGTCGCCATCAATATGGCGGCGATCCCGCGCGATCTCATCGAATCGGAACTTTTCGGCCATGAGAAGGGCGCCTTCACCGGCGCGCAGAATCGGTCGAGCGGACGGTTCGAGCAGGCAGATGGCGGCACGCTGTTCCTCGACGAGATCGGCGACATGCCGATGGAGGCTCAGACGCGGCTTTTGCGTGTGCTCCAGCAGGGCGAATATATGACGGTCGGCGGGCGCACCCCGATCAAGACCGACGTGCGCATCGTGGCGGCGACCAACAAGGATTTGCGCATCCTGATCAACCAGGGGCTATTCCGGGAAGACCTTTATTACCGCCTCAATGTGGTGCCGCTACGGCTGCCGCCGCTGCGTGAGCGCAGCGAGGACATTCCCGATCTCGTGCGGCATTTCTTCAAGCAGGCCGTGAAGGAGGGACTGCCGGAAAAACGCATTACTACGACGGGATTCGATTTGATGCGCCGTTATCCATGGCCGGGCAATGTCCGCGAACTGGAGAACATGGTGCGCCGTCTGGCGGCTCTTTACCCGCAGGAAGAAATCACGCCGGAAGTCATCGAAGCAGAGCTGAAATCGGATGTGCACGGGCCTGATCCTGTCAGCGGCGCGCTCGTTTCGGAAGATGTGACGATCGCACAGGCGGTCGAACTCAACATGCAGCGCTATTTCACGTCTTTCGGCGCCGACCTGCCGCCTCCGGGTCTCTACCAGCGCGTGCTGACCGAAGTCGAATATCCGTTGATCCTGGCCTGCCTTACCGCAACGCGCGGCAATCAGATCAAGGCAGCAGATCTCCTCGGGCTCAACCGCAATACGCTGCGCAAGAAAATCCGCGAACTGGGTGTGAATATCTATCGCGGTTCAAAGGCCAGTTAGGTTTAAGCTATTTCAGCTGTGAAAAAACACTGACGCCATCGAAAATGTTGCATTTTCGCCACATTACGTTGCATCAGTGCAACGCATTCGTTTAGCGTGGTGATCATGGCAGCATTTAACCCGGTGAGTCTCTTCGGACAGTTGAGCGCTGCCTCGCATAATGGCGAGGGGCGCAAGCTGTTGGCCTTGCCGGGCATCATCACCGTCGTCACGGCTCTGGTGACCGCCGCTGTCTCTTTCGTCATCCTTCTCGATCTTACGCCGATCACGCCCGACCGCAACGTCACGCTGGTGCTGACCACCATCAACGTGGCGTTGATCGTGTTCCTGATCCTGCTGATTTGCCGGGAAGTCTACCGCATCGTTCAGGCGAGGCGGCACGGCAAGGCTGCGGCAAGGTTACACGTACGCATCGTCGCGCTTTTCTGCCTGATAGCTGCGGTTCCGGCGATCATCGTGGCGATCGTCGCATCGGTGACGCTCAATCTCGGCCTCGACCGCTGGTTCGAGACAAACACCAGGACAATCATCGAATCCTCGCAGAGTCTCGCCGACGCCTATATCATCGAGGCGGCGCGCAACCTGCAGGGCTCGACCTATTCTATGCAGTATGATCTCGACGGGCAACGCGTCCTCTACAACCTCGACCGAGGCGGTTTCGCCCGGATGCTGTCGCTGCAGGCACGTGGGCGTGGGCTTCTCGGCGCCTTTCTGCTGCGCGACAATGGTGATGTCATAGTCAAGAGCAATCTCGGCACTGAGGATGGGCTACCGCCGCCACCACCGGGTACGCTCTATACGGCGAGGGACGGAATTCCCGTCATGATCCCGCCCGGCGACGCCGACGCCGGCCAGTTTGTCGGCGCAGTCATCAGGATGCGGCAAATACCCGACGCCTATCTCTATACGGTCCGGGCCATCGAACCGAAATACACCGATTCGATGAAATTGATGAAAGCCAATACGGAACTCTACCAGGAGATGGAGGCCAACCGCGTTCCCACGCAGGTTGCCTTCGCGCTGCTCTATTTCGGCCTGACGCTGGTGGTACTGCTTTCGGCGATCTGGACGGGCATTGCGGTTGCCGACCGATTGGTGCGTCCCATCCGCCTGTTGATTGGCGCAGCAGACGACGTGGCATTGGGCAATCTCGACATATCGGTGCCGGTCAAAAGCTCCGATGGCGATGTCGGCGCATTGTCGGGCACGTTCAACAATATGGTGGCGGAGCTGAAAAGCCAGCGAAACGAACTGATCTCGGCGAAAGACCAGATCGACGAACGCCGCCGTTTCTCTGAAGCCGTTCTCTCCGGCGTTACCGCCGGCGTCATCGGAATCGATACGGACGGGCTGGTCAGCATCGTCAACCCCTCCGCGGAGCAGATGTTCGGCATCAATCCCAATGAAGCCATTGGCAAGGATTTGACCGGCATCGTACCGGAGATCGGACAGGTGTTCGAGGTCACGCGGGCGACCCGGCGTTCCGTCCATCGCGAACAGGTTACGATGACACGCGGCGGCACCTCGCGGACATTCAACGTTCAAATCACCGTTGAAGACGCTGATTCTGATCAACATTCCTATGTTGTGACAGTGGATGACATCACCGATCTCGTCCAGGCGCAACGCTCCTCAGCCTGGGCGGATGTGGCGCGGCGCATCGCACACGAGATCAAGAATCCGCTTACGCCGATTCAGCTGTCGGCGGAGCGGATACGCCGGCGTTACGGCAAGGTCATCACCGAGGATCGCGAGGTGTTCGACCAATGCACCGAAACCATCATCCGCCAGGTGGGCGACATAGGCCGCATGGTCGACGAGTTCTCGGCTTTTGCGCGCATGCCGAAGCCTGAAATAAAGTCGATGGACCTGCGCGAGGCGCTGCGCGAGGCGTCTTTCCTGGTCGAGGTGAGCCGCAACGATATCCGTTTCGAACGCGATTTCAGCGACGAGCCGCTGATCGGCGAATTCGATACAAGGCTGCTTGGACAGGCGTTCGGCAATGTCATCAAGAACGCCAGCGAGGCGATCGATGCTGCCGCGAAGGAGGAGCGCGGTGTCGGTCATATCCTCGTGCGCGCGTTCCGCGAGCGCGATTCGCTCATCATCGATGTGATCGACAACGGCAAGGGCTTGCCGGGCGAGAACCGGCAACGACTCCTCGAGCCCTATATGACGACACGGGAGAAGGGGACCGGCCTTGGTCTCGCCATCGTCAAGAAGATCGTCGAGGAGCATGGCGGCCATATGGAATTGCACGACGCACCGTCGGATTTTCATGATGGCAAGGGAGCAATGATCCGCATGATCTTTCCGGCAGCGGAGGGAAGCAGTGAGAAAATCCATACGAAGGCAGGGCAGGTGAACTAATGGCGTCTGATATTCTGGTAGTGGACGACGAAGCGGATATCCGCGAACTTGTTGCTGGCATTTTGAGCGATGAAGGCCATGAAACGAGGACGGCCCACGATGCCGACAGCGCCCTGGCCGCAATCGACGACCGGGTGCCGCGGCTGGTGTTTCTCGATATATGGATGCAGGGCAGCCGACTCGACGGCTTGGCGTTGCTCGACGAGCTCAAGAACCGGCACCCCGAACTTCCGGTGGTGATGATTTCGGGCCACGGCAATATCGAAACGGCCGTTTCCGCCATCCGCCGTGGTGCCTATGACTTTATCGAAAAGCCATTCAAGGCGGATCGCCTCATCCTTATCGCCGAACGGGCGCTCGAAAACTCGAAGCTGAGGCGCCAGGTTTCGGACCTGCGCAAACGGAGCGGCGACAGCCTGGAACTGCACGGCAGTTCCCTTGCCATGAACCATCTGCGCCAGACCATAGAACGTGTTGCACCCACCAATAGCCGTGTGATGATTCTCGGACCTTCGGGCTCCGGCAAGGAAATGGTGGCGCGTGCCATCCACGCCCTTTCGAGTCGTATGCATGGCCCCTTCGTCACCGTGAACGCAGCGACCATCACACCGGAACGCATGGAGATCGAACTTTTCGGCACCGAGATGGATGGCGGCGAACGCAAGGTGGGAGCGCTCGAGGAGGCGCATGGCGGCATCCTTTATCTCGACGAGATCGCCGACATGCCGCGCGAGACGCAGAACAAGATCTTGCGCGTGCTCGTCGATCAGCAGTTCGAACGTGTCGGCGGCACCAAACGGGTCAAGGTCGACGTCCGAATCATTTCATCGACGGCTCAGAACCTGGAAGGCATGATCGCCGAGGGACGTTTCCGCGAGGATCTCTTTCACCGCCTTGCCGTCGTGCCGGTGATGGTTCCAGCGCTGGCGGCGCGGCGAGAGGACATTCCGGTTTTGGTCGATGTCTTCATGCAGCAGATAGCCGGACAGGCCGGCATCAAGCCGCGGCGTATCGGGCCCGATGCCATGGCCGTTCTTCAGGCTCATAGCTGGCCCGGCAATGTGCGCCAACTGCGCAATAATGTGGAACGCCTGATGATCCTGGCGCGCAGCGACGATCCCGATGCGCTGATCACGGCCGACCTTCTGCCCGCCGAAATCGGCGATGCGCTGCCGCGGGCGCCGACCGAATCCGATCAGCACATCATGGCGCTGCCGTTGCGCGAGGCGCGCGAACTGTTCGAAAAGGAATATCTGATCGCACAGATAAACCGCTTTGGCGGAAATATCTCGCGTACGGCGGAATTCGTTGGTATGGAACGCTCCGCATTGCATCGGAAGCTTAAATCCCTCGGGGTATAATATGCGGGTTATCATCTGCGGCGCGGGACAGGTCGGTTACGGCATCGCCGAACGTTTGGCCGCGGAGCAGAATCATGTCTCCGTGATCGACACGTCGGCCGACCTCGTTCAACGGATACATGACACGCTCGACGTGCGCGGCTTTGTCGGACATGGCTCCCAGCCTGACGTGCTGGCAGCTGCAGGTGCCGACGAGGCCGATATGATCATCGCCGTCACCCTTTACGACGAGGTCAATATGGTGGCCTGTCAGGTAGCCCACTCGCTTTTCAACGTGCCGACCAAGATTGCGCGTATCCGCGCCCAATCCTATCTTCAGGCTCATTACCAGGATCTGTTCTCGCGTGATCATATGCCGATCGATGTGGTCATTTCGCCGGAACTCGAAGTCGGCGAGATGGTGCTGCGCCGCATCTCGCTGCCCGGCGCCATGGACGTCCTGCGTTTTGCCGACGATAAGGTGGTGGTTCTTGCCATCGAGTGCCTGGAGGAATGCCCAGTCATCAACACGCCGCTTGCGCAGTTGAGTGATCTTTTCCCCGATCTGCCGTCAACGGTGGTCGGCGTGGTGCGCAATGATCAACTCTTCATCCCGCATTCCACCGATCAGCTTATCGCTGGCGATCTGGCTTATGTGGTGACGACACGCGAGCAGGTACGCCGTACGCTGGCGCTGTTCGGCCATGAAAAGCCCGAAGCGACCCGGATCCTGATTGCAGGCGGCGGCAATGTCGGTCTTTATGTCGCCAAAACCATCGAGGAGCGCCAACCGCGCGTCAAGGTGAAGATCATCGAGGCCGACCGCGGCCGCGCCATGGCCATCGCCGACCAACTGAACCGGACCATGGTGCTGCATGGCAGCGCGCTCGATCAGACCCTGCTGCGGGAGGCTGATGTTCAGGATGCCGATCTGATGGTGGCGCTCACCAACCAGGATCAAATCAATATTCTGGCGAGCATCATGGCCAAGAGTCTCGGCTGCAAGGCCAATCTGGCCCTCATCAACGATCCCGCCTACCAGGGGTTCACCCGCACGGTGGGGATCGACGCGTATATCAATCCGCGCACGGTGACGATCTCGCGCGTGCTGCAGCATGTGCGGCGCGGGCGTATCCGTGCCGTGCAGAGTGTTCACCGCGGGCTTGCCGAGGTCATCGAGGCGGAAGCGCTCGAAACATCACCGCTGGTCGGCCCCCCCATGCGTGATCTTCACCTGCCGGATGGTTTGCGTATCGGGGCCATATACCGTGACGGCAAGGTGTTGAAGCCCGACGGTTCGACGCGCATCAAGCCGAAGGACCGGGTGATCATCTTTGCGACATCCGAAGCCGTGCGGCATGTGGAGCAGATGTTCCGCGTGAGCTTGGAGTTTTTCTAGAAAATCAAATAGTTTATGCTGAAATATTGATATATTGCATGGTTGGGGTAGTCGCGGGGGCGATCAATGGACATATGCACGTTCTGGTATGGAGTGTCGTTGCGTGAGGTAGACAGGATTTGTCTTGCTTCCATGGTTGCGACAGGACAGAGGGTCAAGCTGTTCAGTTATGACGTGATCGGCGATGTTCCGGAAGGCGTGGAATTGCACGACGCCGAGCCAATCCTGCCGAGACGCATATTTTGCCGTCTCGATCCGAATTTCCCAGGCTTCAAGCCCAGCCGGACGATCGTGCAGTTCAGCGATCTGTTCCGCATCATGCTGATGAAGCATCGGCAGGGCGTATGGCTCGATACGGATGTGTATCTGCTGAAGCAGTTTCATCCGGCGCCGGATCGGCCTTATTTCGCACGCGAAAACCGCAGCCGTGTTGGCGTTTCAGCGCTTTATCTTCCTCCCGACAACCCCATCATCGGGGAATTCGAACTATATATCGAGGGAACGTGCGTGTTGCCGTCATGGCTGGGAGTGAGGCGCGGAATTCTTCGTCCAACATGGTTCCGGATGATGGGGCAAGAGGTGACACCTTCAAAAATCGGCATCACCGTTTTTGGGAATGACGGCATCTCGCGGCTCGCCAAGAAATACGGGTTCTTCCAGAACGCTGCTCCGAAGGAAAACTTCTACTATTGGACCGGCAAGGAGGCGCTTCGGATTTTCGACCCGGCTTATGGGCTGGAACCTACCCATCATCCGAATTGCATAGGGTTTCACATTCACAAGAAGCATCCGTCCGTTCTTGTCGCACGTGAGGGGAGTTTTTACGATTGGGCGGTGAAGCGCGTTTCGGTCCCGTCGTCATCTGCGGCGTGAGAGGTGTGGGCTGAAAGCAGGTTGTTGAGAATGAACATCTGTTCGGCAGCACTTTCACTGCACAAAGCATTTTTGAGATTGCAGAAAAAACGCCATCCTGTTAACCGGAATATCGTGGGTTAGATTTGGCGTCTCGCATATTTTGCCACTAGCCGGTCCGTCTGTCTGTCACGGTGCTTGATTTTAGCTAGGTACCATGAGTTACATGAACGTGTGAGTCAGTTGCTGATCGAATTAAAGGAATAAAAACAATGGCTGAGCGATCGCAAAATCTTCAGGATCTCTTTCTGAACTCTGTTCGGAAGCAAAAGATTTCATTGACGATCTTTCTCATCAACGGCGTCAAACTGACCGGAATCGTAACCTCCTTCGACAATTTCTGCGTGCTGCTCAGGCGGGACGGTCATTCGCAGCTGGTCTACAAGCATGCGATCTCGACCATCATGCCAAGCCAGCCGGTGCAGATGTTCGAAGGCGAAGAAGGGTAGCAATCGTCCGCATGCGCATTCGTTCGCATGCCTGATGGTCGAGCCCAGGGATTAGACATTGAGCAAATCGAAAGGGCGCACGACCCGTGAGGGAGATGCGGATACCGGCTTCGGTACGTCCGCAAAAGGCCCGACACGCGCCGTCGTTATCGTTCCGATCCTTCCCGAGCGTCTGCAGGATGCAGGGCAGGGAGATGATGCAAAACGCCCGCAATTCAGCCGCAGCAGCGAAGCGCGGCTAGAAGAGGCGGAAGGTCTGGCGCGGGCCATCGATCTCGATCTCGTTCATTGCGATATCGTCACCGTCTCCAATCCACGGCCTGCCACACTTCTAGGCTCAGGCAAGGTCGAGACGATCGGCGAAATCATTGGGGAAAAAGAGGCGGGGCTGGTCATCGTTGATCATGCGCTGACGCCGGTGCAGCAGCGCAATCTCGAGAAGGAATGGCATGTCAAGGTCATCGACCGGACAGGGCTGATTCTCGAAATCTTTGGGCGGCGGGCGCAAACCAAGGAAGGCTCGCTGCAGGTCGAACTGGCGCATCTGAATTATCAGAAGGGGCGCTTGGTCAGAAGCTGGACCCACCTTGAGCGCCAGCGCGGCGGCGGCGGCTTTCTCGGCGGTCCGGGTGAAACGCAGATCGAGGCCGACCGGCGTATGCTGCAGGAGAAGATCCTGCGCATCAAACGCGAGCTCGAAACGGTGGTGCGCACCCGCACGCTGCATCGCCAGAAGCGCAAGAAGGTGCCGCATCCGATCATCGCGCTTGTGGGCTACACCAATGCGGGCAAATCGACATTGTTCAACCGCCTGACCGGTGCGGAAGTGCTGGCGGAGGACATGCTGTTCGCCACGCTCGATCCCACACTGCGCCGCATCCGCCTGCCGCATGGCGAAACGGTGATCCTGTCGGATACGGTCGGTTTCATCTCCAACCTGCCAACCCATCTGGTGGCCGCCTTCCGGGCGACGCTCGAAGAAGTGGTGGAAGCGGATCTGATCCTCCATGTGCGCGATATTTCCGACCCCGACAATGCCGCACAGGCCGAGGATGTCGCGAGCATCCTTGAAAGCCTGGGCATCGAACGCGGCGACAACAGGCGCATACTGGAAGTCTGGAACAAGATCGACCTGCTTGATGAAACGGGGCGCGAGGCGGCGCTGCGGCTGAGCGCGGCAGATCCGGAAGATGCACGCCCGATCGCCATTTCCGCGGCGACAGGGGAGGGCATCGATGGTCTTCTGTCCGTTATCGAACGCCGTATTTCCGGTGCTCTTGAGCATATCGCGCTCGATCTGGCGCCCAATGATCTGCACATGCTCGACTGGATCTATCAGCATGCCAGCAATATCCGTCGCGACAATCTGGACGACGGATCGTTGCGGATCGAGGCGGATATGACCGCCACGGCGCGAAAGACCTTGCGCGAGCGCATGAAGGGCTCGAAGTAGAGGCTCTATTTCCTGGGCTTCTTGGCTCTTTGCCAGAGCTTTTCCATTTCATCGAGAGAAGCCTCGTCGAGCGAACGCTTTTGTTCTTCCAGCGATTTTTCGATGAAGTGAAAGCGCGAGCGGAATTTCTCGTTCGTCGCGCGCAGCGCGCTTTCCGGCTCGATATCGAGATGGCGGCCAAGATTGACGATGGCGAATAGCAGATCGCCATATTCCTCCGCGATATCGGACTTCCTGCCGCTTTGGAGAGCATCCCGCAACTCGACGGCTTCTTCAGCGATCTTGTCCAGAATGGGTTCGGATTCGGACCAGTCGAACCCGACTTTCGCAGCCTTTTGTTGAAGCTTGAGCGCCCGCATCAGCGCCGGCAGCGCTTGTGGCACATCGTCGAGGAAGCCGCTCTTCTCGCCGTCATCAAGTCCGAGTTCGGCGCGGCGCTGCGCGCGCTCGGTCTTTTCCTCGGCCTTGATGCGGTTCCAGGCGCCTTTTGCCATGCCCGCACCGCGTGCATCCTCATCCCCGAAAACGTGCGGGTGACGGCGGATCATCTTCGTCGTGATGGCATCGACGACGTCACCGAAATCGAAGGCTTTCTGCTCGTCAGCCATGCGCGCATGAAAAACGACCTGAAGCAGCAGATCGCCCAGTTCCTCCCTGAGATCGTCCATATCGTCGCGCTCAATCGCATCGATCACCTCGAAAGCTTCTTCGAGCGTATAAGGCGCGATGGAGCGGAAATCCTGTTCCAGATCCCACGGGCATCCGGTTACCGGCGTTCTGAGGGCGGCCATGATCTCGATCAGGCGGTCGATGTCGCGGGAAGGCTTCATGGCGGAAATCCGTGATTGGCGTGAGGCAGAACGTTAGCTGATTCTCGGATATGCTGCAGTGCGGGCTTGCGGCACGCGGGACATTTTGCATAAGTCGCATCGGTCTAATGGATGCTGCTGACATTGTAGCGAAAGGCAGAATTTAATGGCGATTCTCGTGACCGGCGGTGCCGGCTATATCGGCTCTCATACCTGTGTCGAACTGCTGAAAGCCGGCCATGATGTGGTCGTTATCGACAATTTCGACAACAGTCATCCGGAAGCTTTGAACCGCATCGCTAAAATCGCGGGCAGGGCGCCGGCAAGCGAGGCCGGCGATATTCGTGATCAGGCCTTTCTCGAAGATGTGTTGCGGCGCCATGACTGCACCTCGGTCATCCATTTCGCCGGGCTGAAGGCAGTCGGCGAATCCGGCGAAAAGCCATTGCTTTATTATGATTACAACGTCGTCGGCACCCTGCGCCTACTGCAGGCCATGCAAGCCGCCAATGTGCGCAAACTCGTCTTCAGCTCCTCCGCCACAGTCTATGGCGAACCGCAGAAGCTGCCCTTGGAAGAAGATCATCCGCTATCGGCCACCAACCCCTACGGCCGGACCAAGCTGGTGATCGAGGATATGCTGCGCGATTTTCATAGGAGCGACCCGTCATGGCATATCGCGATCCTGCGCTATTTCAATCCTGTCGGCGCGCATGAAAGCGGGCTCATCGGAGAAGACCCGAAAGGCATCCCCAACAATCTGATGCCGATCATCGCGCAGGTCGCCAGCGGGCGGCGCGAGAAGCTCAATGTGTGGGGGAACGATTATCCGACACCCGACGGCACCGGCATCCGCGACTATATCCACGTGGTCGACCTTGCGAAGGGACATCTGAAGGCATTGGACAAGCTGGATCAGCCGCAGTGCTTTGCCGTCAATCTGGGAACAGGGCAGGGCTATAGCGTCATGGAGGTGATCAAGGCTTTCGAGCATGTCTCGAACCGCGAGATCAATTATGAGGTGGCGCCGCGCCGTCCGGGCGATGTGGCGTCATGTTATTCCGATCCGTCGCATGCCAAGGGATTCCTCGGCTGGTCCGCCACCAAGAACCTGCGTGATATGTGCCAGGATATGTGGAACTGGCAGGTCAAGAACCCGAACGGTTACGAATAATCCGCTGGCGCACCAGCCCGAAAACTGGAATGGTTTTCGGAAAGCACGATGCGCCGATTCAATGCTCTACAGCCCCATGCGTCCTAGAGGACGCATGGGGCTGTAGACCCGTTTCATTTTATTTCCGGTAGCTGTTACATCATCATGCGGTTTCTCCCCGACAAATTCACCACTGCGCTTATCGCTGCAATCATCATATCGTCGTTCCTGCCGGTGAGGGGGCAATATGCCGAGTGGTTCGGCATCGCCACGAAGATCGCGGTCGGATTGCTGTTCTTTCTGCACGGAGCGCGATTGTCTCGCGATGCGGTCGTGGCGGGGCTGGTGCATTGGCGGCTGCATCTTTTCGTGCTCGCCTCGACCTTCGTGCTCTTCCCGATTCTGGGGCTGGCTGCGGGATGGCTCGTGCCGGGGCTGGCGGCTTCCGCATTCTATACCGGCATCCTGTTCCTATGCGTGCTGCCGTCGACGGTGCAGTCCTCCATCGCATTCACCGCGCTGGCTGGCGGCAATGTTTCCGCTGCCGTCGTTTCGGCTTCCGCCTCGAACATATTGGGCATGTTCCTGACGCCGGCTCTGGTCGGTCTTTTATTCGCCGTGCGGGGCAATGGCGTATCGCTCGACGCGCTCGAGTCGATCCTTCTGCAATTGCTGGCGCCTTTCATCCTGGGACAATTGCTGCAGCCATTGATCGGCAATTTCATGCGCCGCCACCAAAAGCCTCTGAGCCTCGTCGACAGGGGCTCCATCCTGATGGTGGTGTATCTCGCCTTCAGCGAGGCGGTCGTCGCGGGATTGTGGCACTCCGTGTCCTGGCACGATCTCGCCATGATGATCTCGGTCGATGTGGTCCTGTTGGCGCTCGTCCTGCTGATCACCGCCTATGGCAGCAAATGGCTCGGCTTTTCGCATGAGGATCAGATCACCATCATGTTCTGCGGATCGAAGAAGAGCCTGGCCAGCGGCGCGCCCATGGCGAATGCCATTTTCGCCGGTCAGAATGTCGGCAGCATCGTCCTGCCATTGATGCTGTTCCACCAGATACAGCTCATGGTCTGCGCTGTCCTGGCACGAAAATATGCCGACAGGAAGCTCAAGCTCGAAGCAGCCGAGGCCACAAAGGTAACGGTATAGATTATCGTGAAATATCAATGCGATGGAAAGTTTTCTTGAATTGAGACGGTATTTTGAAAGCCCGTATTGAAGATTTCGACGTCGTGGTGCTTGGCGCCGGGGCAGCCGGCATGATGTGCGCGATCGAAGCCGGCAAACGGGGAAGGTCCGTGCTGATCGTCGACCATGCGAAGGCGCCGGGCGAGAAAATCCGCATTTCCGGAGGAGGGCGCTGCAATTTCACCAATCTGAATGCCGCCCCGGAAAACTTCCTTTCCACCAATCCACGGTTCTGTATCTCGGCCCTGCGGCGCTATACACAGCGCGATTTCATCCGGCTGGTCGAACGCCACGGCATCGCCTATCATGAAAGGACGCTGGGACAGCTGTTCTGCGATGGCTCTTCGCGCCAGATCATCGACATGCTTGTCAAGGAGATGCGCGAGGCCGATGTGACCTTGCGGCTCGCGACGCAGGTCGGAAAAGTCGACAGAGCCGGAGAGGGGTTCTCCGTCAGTCTGACGACGGGCAGCCTTGCAACGGGCGATATCCGTTGCCGTTCGCTTGTGGTGGCGACCGGCGGAAAATCCATTCCCAAAATGGGCGCGACGGGGTTCGGCTACGAGCTTGCGGCGAAATTCGGTCTGCCACTCGTGGAAACACGCCCGGCGCTGGTGCCGCTGACATTCGAGGCGAGGACGCTGGAACGGCTGAAGGAACTCTCGGGCATCGCGGTCGATGCGGTGGTCGGCTGCGGCAAGACGCGCTTTTCCGAAGCGGTTCTGTTCACCCATCGCGGCTTAAGCGGCCCGGCCATCCTGCAGATATCGTCCTATTGGCGTGAGGGGCAGGAAATCTCTGTCTCGATGCTGCCCGGCATCGATGTTTTCGAGCGCCTGAAGGCGGCGCGCGCGCAAAACGGACGGCAGGCTTTGCAGACCGCGCTATCGGCATATCTGCCGAAGCGCCTGGCGCAGCATATTGCCGAGCAGGAGAATGGCGCCGGAAATCTCGCTGATTTTTCCGACAAGGATTTGCGAGGCATAGCGGCGGCCGTCAATGAGTGGCGCATCAAGCCGGCGGGATCGGAAGGCTACCGTACCGCGGAGGTGACGCTTGGTGGCGTCGATACGCAGGCGCTCGATTCCCGGACGATGCAGGCAAGGACGATTCCCGGGCTTTACTTCATCGGCGAAGTCGTGGATGTCACGGGCTGGCTGGGCGGCTATAATTTCCAGTGGGCCTGGTCATCCGGCTGGAGCGCCGGGCAGGCGGCCTGAAAAGACGCTTTATGCTGATGGTGTAAGTTATTGAATATGCTTATAAAGAGCGCCAGTAGGAAACGATATAGATGACCGACTTCGATGAGAAAGCGCTGGAAAAAGCCTATAACCGTGCGCTGAATCTCGAAAAATCCGGCGATCTCGAAGGCGCAGCGCTCGCTTATACCGAGGTGCTGAAGATCGACCCCGACGATCATGGCGGCGCAGCAGTCAGGCTCGCCAGCATAGGCCATGGCGCGGTGCCGCCGAAGGCGCCGGACGCCTATGTGCAAACCCTGTTCGACCAGCACGCCGAAATGTTCGACAGCATTCTCGTCGACCAGCTCGGCTATGACGTGCCACTGCAATTGCGCGACATGCTGCTGACGCGCGATTCCTCCGTGCATTTCACGCGAATGCTCGATCTCGGCTGCGGCACGGGACTGTCGGCCGACGCGCTGGATGACATGGCCGATCACAAGACCGGCGTCGATATCTCGGAGAACATGGTCGAGATCGCCTATGAAAAGGGTGATTACGACGTCCTGTTCGTCGGCGAAGCCGTCCGCTTCCTGCAGACGGCGGAAGGCCCGGCCTGGGACCTGATCGTGGCAACGGACGTGCTGCCCTATATGGGAGAGCTCGACGCTTTCTTCGCGGGCGTCGGCAAGCATCTCATCCGCGGCGGAACATTCGCGTTCTCAAGCGAAACGCTGAGCGACGAGATTTTCAAAGGACGGCCGTTCGTGGTCGGCCCATATCAGCGCTTTGCCCATTCAGCGGCTTACGTGCGCCAGATGCTTGAGCGCAACGGCATGGAATGTGTCGAATGCATGGATATCGTGGTGCGCTATGAACAAGGCCAACCGGTGCCTGGGCATCTTATGCTTGCGATGAAACGGTTGTGATGAGCTCTCAGGGTAACGGACTAATCAATTGATTTCACAGAGAAATGACTTTTCACGGATACTCATCTGCCGTCACTGCGGATGGCAGTTCATTGCTGCATTAGTTCCATAATCTATCTTATGTGATCGATTGATGAAGCTGGGGTGCGGTCAGGTATGATGATCCCCGCGCCGGCCCTGAAGCCGTATCGCCCAGCGCTATATCTAACCAGCCTTATCGATTTTGGACACATCCACCTCGAAACGCATTCCGTCATAGGCGGGTTCGATATGATCAGGCGTCTCGCGCAGAACCGTCTCATAGTCGAGCGGCACATGCATATGCGTCAAAATCGCGCGCTTCGGCGCGAGGCGCTCGATCCATTCCAGCGCTTCGCCTAGTGAGAAATGGCTCGGATGCCGACGATATTGCAGCGCGTCGATGATGAGCACCTCCAGGCCATGAAGACGCTCGACGGTCTTCTCCGGAAAAGCGCTGACATCGGAACAATAAGCGACATCGCCGATGCGGAAGCCGAGGGACATGATGTCGCCATGGACCTGCGGCAGCGGCAGGAACGGAATGGTGCCGCCGGCGCCCGTGATCTTGAACGGCGTGTCCTCATCGATCTGGTGCGCCTGCACGATCGGCGGATATTTCGATCCGGGCGGCGTTTCGAAGCAATAGCTAAACGCTTCGTCCATGCGCGACAGGGTCACGCGATCGGCATAGATGTCCATCAGCCGCCGCTTCTCGACGACATAGGTTCGCAGGTCGTCGAGGCCATGAATATGGTCGGCATGGGCGTGGGTATAGACCGCCGCGTCGAGCAACCCTGCCCCCGCATCGATCATCTGCGCCCGGAAGTCCGGGCCTGTGTCGATGATGACGGTGGTCGTTGCGCCGTTTTCGGCGATACGCTCGACCAGCATTGCCGCGCGGCGACGTTTGTTCCTTGGGTTCTTCGGGTCGCAATTTCCCCAGTCGCCGGTGATCCGCGGCACACCGGGCGAAGATCCGCAGCCGAGAATGGTGAAGCGGAAACGGTCAGCCATTTTCGGCATTCGCCGGATTCGGCATCCTGGAAAACAGCCGGAAGACGTTTTCCGTCGTAATCCCGGCCAGTTCCTCCGGCTCGACACCGATGGTTTCGGCCAGAACGGCGGCCGTATGGCGGACGAAGGACGGTTCGTTGCGTTTTCCTCGATACGGCACCGGCGCCAGATAGGGCGCGTCGGTTTCGACGAGCAGGCGATCGCGCGGCACGATGCGTGCGATGTCCCGCAACTCGACCGAGTTCTTGAACGTCAGAATGCCTGAGAAGGAGACATAGCCGCCAAGGGCGATCCCCGTTTCGGCCAGCGTCTTGCCTGAGGAAAAGCAATGCAGGATAAAGGGGAATGCGCCCTTCCCCGTCTCCTCGGTCAAGATGGCGGCCATATCCGCATCCGCACTGCGCGCGTGGATGACCAGCGGCAATCCCGTCTGGCGTGCAGCCTCGATATGAGCGCGAAAGCTCTTGGCCTGCACGTCGGGCGGGGCATAATCGTAGTGATAGTCGAGACCAGCTTCGCCGATCGCCACCACCTTTGGATGCTCGGACAGCCGAATCAGTTCCTCGGCAGTGACATCGGGCTCCTCATGCGCATTGTTGGGATGTGTGCCGACGGAGCAATAGACCTGATCGTAATTTTCGGCGATTTCGAGGATCTGGGCAAACCGGCGGACGCGGGTGGAGATGGTGATCATGCGGCGAACGCCGGCATCGAGGGCGCGCTGCACGATGGCATCGCGCTCCTCGGCGAAATCCGGAAAGTCCAGATGGCAATGGCTGTCGACAAGCATCGCCATGCCCAATCAATCCTGCCCGTTGGCCTGCTTCTCGGCTTCCACATAGCGTGGAAAGATCGCCTGCGGCGCCGGCAGTGGTGCGCCGCCGGCAAGCTCCCCGCCCCTGAGATCGGCAAAATTGCGCCGGTCTGCGGGAACTGCCAGAATATCGAGCATCTTCGCGGCAGAGCCGGGAATGAAGGGCTGCGCAAGAATAGCGACGCGCCGCAGCACCTCGGCCGTGACATAAAGCACCGTCGCCATGCGCTCCGGATCGGTCTTGCGCAGAGCCCAGGGTTCCTGGCCGGCAAAATAACGGTTCGCCTCGGCGACGACCGCGAAGATGGCGGCAAGCGCGTGGTGGAGCGCCTGCTCGGCTATTGCCTTGCGCGCCGTTTCCAAAGCCGTACTTGCCTGGTTCAGAATGGCGTTGTCCGCATCCGTGAATGCGCCCGGCTGTGGCACCTTGCCATCGCAATTCTTGGCGATCATCGAGAGCGAGCGCTGCGCCAGATTGCCGAGATCATTGGCGAGATCGGCATTGGTGCGGTTGACGATCGCGTCGTGGCTATAGCTGCCGTCCTGTCCGAACGGCACTTCGCGCAGGAAGAAATAGCGCACCTGGTCGAGCCCGTAATGTTCGACCATAGTGAAGGGATCGATGACATTGCCGACCGATTTCGACATCTTCTCGCCGCGGTTGAACAGAAAGCCATGCGCAAAGACGCGGCTCGGCAGTTCCAGGCCTGCCGACATCAGGAAAGCCGGCCAATAGACGGCATGAAACCGGACGATGTCCTTGCCGATGATATGGGTCGCGGGCCAGTAGCCCCACTTTTCCGAATTGGTATCGGGATAGCCGGCGGCGGTGAGGTAATTGGTGAGCGCGTCGACCCACACATACATCACATGCTTTTCGTCTCCAGGAACGGGAACGCCCCAGTTGAAGGTCGTCCGCGAGATCGAGAGATCACGCAGGCCGGATTTCACGAAGCTGATCACCTCGTTGCGCCGTTCGGCCGGGCCGACGAAATCCGGATTGCTCTCATAAAACGCGAGCAGCCGGTCCTGATAAGCGGATAGACGGAAGAAGTAGGTTTCCTCCTCGTTCCATTCGACCGGCGACCCCAGGGGCTCGCGCCGGATGCCATCTTCGCCGACAGTCGTCTCGCTCTCGTCGAAATAGGCTTCCTGGCGCACCGAATACCAGCCGGCATAGCGATCGAGATAGATGTCGCCGTTGGCGGCCATGCGCTGCCAGATCGCCTGACAGGCCTTGTAGTGGCGCTCTTCGGTGGTCCGGATGAAATCGTCGTTCGAACAGCCAAGCGATTTGAGCATATTCTGGAATATCGCCGAATTGCGGTCCGCCAGCTCCTTTGGAGCCAATCCTTCCTTTTCGGCTGTCTGCTGCATCTTCAGGCCATGCTCGTCGGTGCCTGACAGGAAGAAGACATCCTTATCGTCCAGCCGCTGGAAGCGGGCCAGCGCATCCGTTGCGATGACGGTATAGGCGTGGCCGATATGCGGCTTGCCGTTCGGATAGAAAATCGGCGTGGTGATATAGAATTTTTCGCGGCTCATGCTTGACCTAACTGGCGGGACCTGACTTCAGTCGATTTTTCCGTTTGGAGCGGCTGACATACCGCATGTCGGCTGCGAATGCTACGGTCGTACAGAATTGTGACGGCCTGAAATCTAAGCGGGAACACCGTTCTGAAAGGCGCGGTGGGTCTTTTCGAGCAGGATGAGAACAGCCTGCTTCTTGTCGAGATTAAAGGCCTGCGTCTCCATACCGTTCTGACGAACCCGATTCCAGAAGGCCGACCATGCATTGGCCGGCACTATGGCACCCTCGCCCGCATGCAGGCGTGCGCGATCGGCTATGCGCTGGAGAATATGATCGAAAAACAGATCGTACTGGATTTCCGCCTCGCGCCCTCCGATGGCAGCGGCAAGCGCCTGCGCCTTCGGCAGATCGAAACTCCCCTTTTCGAGGATCGCATCCGCCGCTTGCGCTATCTCGAGACCGCCATGGGCGATGAGCAGCGCCGCCTTGCGCACGCTGCCTTCCGAGCGTTCGATCAGCGCGGTCGTCCCCTCCCCGTCAGCCGCATCGAAACCGACACTGGGACCGATCGCGGCCAGAGCCTTTTGCATCGATACTCTGTCCAGCGATTTGAACTGCAGCGTCTGGCAGCGTGAGCGGATCGTCGGCAGCAGACGGCCGGCGGAATGGGATATCAGAATGAAAAGCGCACGGGCCGGCGGTTCTTCCAGCGTCTTCAACAGAGCGTTGGCCGCGTTCCGGTTCATGTCGTCGGCCGGATCGACGATGACGATGCGCCAGGCGCCGTCATGCGAGGTGCGGGTCAGGAAATGCGTCACCTTGCGGATTTCCTCCACCGTGATGCCTGTCTTGAACTTGGCGGTCTTCTGGTCCAGCGGACGATCTACATGCAGGATGGCCGGATGGATGCCGCCGGCGATCTGGCGGAAAAGCGGTTTCTCGAAATCCGGAAAGGCAATGTCCGCCGGCGCTTGGCCGCTGTCGGCATGGCTGAGCATATGCCCGGCCAGATGATATGCGAGTGTTGCCTTTCCTACTCCGCGCGGCCCTTCGAACAGGAGCGCGTGGTGCATTTTTCCCGATCGGTAGGCGCGGGCGAGAAAGGCGCGGATTTCCTCATGCCCCGCCAGAAAGGCGTTAGCCGACGGAGCCGGCACACCGTCGATGGTGTCATGCGTTTCCTGTGTGGCCAATTCATGGATCATGTTGGCTTCACTAACGCTTTTCTGGCTTCCGGCAAAGTTCCGGTGCGGCTTTCAATCAGCTTGTCGACAATTGCAATGATCTCGGCGCTCACCTCTTCCTCCGGCCGGTCCGCATCGACGATCCGGCAGCGCTCAGGCTCCGCCGCTGCGATAGCGAGGAAGGCCTGGCGGCGCGCCTCATGGGTGGCGAGCGTCTCTTTCTCGAACCGGTCGGCGGCTTCGTCCCCTCGCCTGCGCGTGGCTCGCGCCAGTCCCTTTTCGGCCGGCAGGTCGAGAATGATGGTCAGATCGGGCACGGTTCCGTCGATTGCCACGCGTTCAAGCGCCTGCATGAAGGACGGATCGAGGCTGCCGGTCACCCCTTGATAGACCCGGCTCGAATCGATGAAGCGGTCGCAGAGCACCGTTTTGCCCGCCATGATCGACGGGCGGATGAGCTGAGCCACATGATCGCTGCGCGCGGCGGCAAAGAGCACAGCCTCCATCGCCGGCCCAAAAGGTTCGGCGGCACCGCTCAAGATGACATGGCGCACCGCCTCGGCGCCCGGAGAGCCGCCCGGCTCGCGGGTGACCAGCGTGTCGATATCCACGGTGGCAAGATAGGCGGCAAGACGTTTGATCTGGGTCGACTTTCCCGCCCCTTCACCGCCCTCGAACGTGATAAACAATCCTGCCACGGAACGCGCGTTCTCCTTCATTCAACAGCGCTGTTCTATCCATCTGCAAGCCAAAGGTCGAGGCAGGATTTCAGCGATATTTCCTGATCCAGCCGGTGGAGAGCTCGAGCGCCGCATCAAACGCTCTCTTGCCGATCCCACCCTCCTTCACCGCCTCGGCGGTGAAGACCGGCTTTTCCTGAACCAGGGCATCGCCCATCCAGATCTTCAACGATCCGACCGGTTTGCCTGCCTCTACAGGCGCTATCAACGGGCCGTTATAGACGATGCGGGCTTTCAGAGGCGGTCTATCCTGTTTCGGTAAAAGCAGTTCGATCGCCTTTCCCGTCCGCAGCTTAACCTCTGAATGTTCGCCTCCATAGACGCTTGCCTCCCCCACAACGCCGTTATCGGGAAACAGCAATACGTCCTCGAAACCGTCCATTCCCCATTCAATGAGTTTGCGGGCCTCCTCGGCGCGCTCCTTGTCGCTGGCAAGGCCGCTCATGCCGAGAAACAGCCTGCGCCCGTTGCGCTCGGCGGATGCGATCAGCGCATATCCGGATTCCTGCGTATAGCCGGTGCTCAATCCGTCCGCGCCGATATTCAGCCGCAAAAGCGGGTTGCGATTGCGCTGGAAGATATTGTTCCAGGTGAAGCTTTCCTGCGCATAATATTTGTAGAACTGCGGATAGGTCCGGCGAATGTGGCGGGCAAGCGCCACCAATTCCTCGATGGATACCTTCTGGCCCGGCGCGGGCAGGCCGGTGGCGTTGACGAAAACCGATTTTTCGAGCCCCAACCGACGGGCGCGCTCGGTCATGCGTCGCGCGAACCGCTCCTCACTGCCTGCCATGCCTTCGGCGAGAACAATGCAGCCGTCATTCGCCGATTGGACGATGACGCCCTGGATGAGATCTTCCACGCGTGGCGTCGATTTGATCTTGGCGAACATGGTCGAGGTGCCGGACGGTGCGCCGCCGGTGCGCCAGGCATATTCGCTGACCGGAAACGTCTGGTTGAGCGACAACTCGCCCTTGGTCAGCGCGTCGAAAACAACTTCCATCGTCATCAGTTTCGCCAATGACGCCGGTGGAATGAGTTCACCGGGATCTTTTGAAAAAAGGACCGTACCGGTCGCATCATCGATCAACAAGGCTTGTCGAGCCTTGGTTTCGAAAGGCTGGGCCAGACAAACGGATGAGGCGATGGCGCTACCTATCAGCCCGCATAGAACAACCACCGCATATTTGATCGACGGCATGTCAGCCCCTGCCCTGCCTGCGCATCGTGCCTTGTGCGCCCTAAAAGGCGCACGGCGTTGCAACGCTTATTCCCATCTGAATTTATCCAAATCCAGATCATGCGCCAATATCGCCGCTCAGCATAGAGCGCTGCGCAGATATATACCTATTGCGCACGGACTACGAAAGCATCGGCAGCACCTGCCGCCCATGCGGCTTTGAGCAGAGAATCGCTGCTGCCCACGACCGTAACGCCGTAGAGTTCACCGTTTTCGGTCGGCACATGGGTACGGCGAACCTTGCCGTAAGCGGAAAGTGCGACGGCGATACGGTCGGCCTCGCTCTTATCTCCGAAAAATCCGGCGTCGACATATTCGGTGCTGACAGCATTTGCGTTATCCGCACCAAGCTTCTTCCAGGCATCGGAAATCGCCGATGGCGTCAGCACGCTTGCATAGGCCATAGCCTCGACACCGTTGGCGGCAGCGATACGCGCGTCTGCATATCCGGCAAGCGTGGATGTGACCGCCGCGCCGGGAACGTGGGCGATGCCCATGGAGATGCCGGGCCTTTCGGTCACGATCGGTCCGATGGCCGGTAAGACCGGATCACCCGCACCCAGACCATCGAGAACGCCCGGCGGGGATGGCGGCTGCAGTACATTTTTCTGCGGCATTGCCGCGGCGCTTGCCATGGCCGGCAGCACAGCGGGCGATGGCCGCGCTCCCGGCATGGCCGCGGTGGGCGTCGGTCCGTTCATCGCGATCATGACGCCGCTCGCAGGCTGACCGATTGGATCGGAGCCGCTCCGGAACGAGGCCATCAGGAAGGCATCATCACGGCCTTCCAACGGCGCACGGCCGACATATTCGACCTTCACATTCGCCGTTCCATGATGCTTGTAATCAAGCATTTCCGCGGCACGCTGCGACAGGTCGATGACACGGCCATGGGCATAGGGGCCGCGATCGTTCACGCGAACGATAACCGAGCTGCCGTTCGAAAGATTGGTGACGCGCGCATAGCTCGGCAAGGGCATCGTCGGATGGGCGGCGCTGAGGTGACGCATGTCGTAGACTTCGCCGTTTGCCGTCAGTCGTCCATGGAAGGCAGAGCCATACCACGAGGCCTTGCCGACGCGCTTATAGCCAGGTTCTTCCTTGGGATAATACCACTTGCCTTTCACCTGGTAGGGCTTGCCGACCTGGTCTCGCCCGCCTCCGCGCGGCATCTTTGAGACATTACTGGAAATGACTCGCGGGCTTGCCTTCACGCCATATTCGGATTCGGCAAAATACTCCTTGGAGCGATGTTTGCCTTTTGACTTGGGCTGCGGTGTGGCGCATGCCGCAACGAATGCGCCGAGAATGACGACACCGGCTACGCGAAGATCGAAACGCTTAGTCCAATATCTGACCAATGAATGATTTTCAGCCGTCAATTGGCCGTCCCCGTCTTTAAATTCGTTACAGTAACCGCATCCACGCAATGCAGCGATCGGCGGCGCATACGAGCCCACTAGAAACTCTTGCCATCGATTCGTTGACACGACATTAAAAGAATGTGACCTTCCGGCGGCAAGAACATGACACTGCCGGGTGGCAGTTTTGTATGACCGGCGGGGGCATTGCAAGGCTTGCATCTGCATTTTTCATAAAACGATTGAAACAGCCCGCCTTTCCCGTTGTGACAAATGCCTTTTTGTAAATCGCATGCCGGTATGCCGTTGCGATTGCTTTGCATGCGCTGGACAGGGTGAATTCGATTATGGTTACCCAGATAAAGCAAAACGATCTGTTCGGAGAGCAAAGCGGGGTCGGAGGAAAGCGCCTGCTGCAGATCGAAGCAATATACGACCGGGTTCCGGTGGGGCTGTGCTTCGTCAATCGCAGCGGCATTCTACTGACGGTGAACGATTGTCTGTGCGATATATTCGGCGGCGAGATCCAGGGCATCGATCGCACGACCATCGAAGGCCGCAAGCTCGACAGTCTTCTGCCCCACGATCGTCTTCCGCTCAATCAGGATGGCGCGCAACGGCTTGCCGCCCGGATTCTCTCTGCCACCGGTTCATGCGAACTCGAACATGGCGGCGGCCCGCTGGCAAGAATTTCCGTCAGCATCGGTTTTTCCGTATCGGCGGCTGGCACCGGTGACGCTCTGACATCCGCTGGCGATTTGCTGAAGCTCGCGGACAAGGCGCTCTACCGTTCCAAACTGCAGGGAAGAAACAGGATCTGTTGCGAGTTGCCATCGTGGAGCGAATTTAACGTTTGAATCCCATTAGCCGGACGCGCGCGTATCTTGCCCCTCGACGACGCATCTGCTGGCGCGGCACGCGTCACCCCATTAATTGCACGCGCGCGTATCTTGCCCCGCCTTTGATCCCCGCCGCTCGACCTCGATGCGCCCCATTAGTTGCACGCGCGCGTATCTTGCCCCTGCCCTCAAATGCTCCGCGCTTTATCGTTTCCCGTTCCGGTGGATCAGTCGACCGAAGACGTTGACGCGGCTATCCCGCAGGCTGTAAACAGGCGGCGATGGCGAGTGGCCGCAAATCAGCGAAAATGGCTGATAAGGCGAATCATCCAGTCAAGTCATTCGGTTGGAGGGGTGGCCGAGCGGTTTAAGGCACCGGTCTTGAAATTCGGTTAGAGCCGTATTCGCCCGTCCTTCCTTGTCCCAACAAATACCGAAATATCAACCAGATAGCCGGACAATCTAACCTTTTCGTTCTTCCTTTTACCCTTCTGTGCTACCGAATTCGGTAGCAAAATGGTAGCAAGATGTTCTCTAGGTGTTCACGGCGCTTGCCCTTCGCCCTTGGGTTGCGCATATTGCGGCCTGTATCAATGGGGAGGCGAGCGATATGGCCGAAGAACACCTCAAGGCACTGGATGAAGCGCTGGAGCAGATGCGTGACCATCGCCGGAAACTGGCCGCGAATTTGGCTGGTGCCTATGCGCGCGGCACCACAGAGGGTTGGCGCGAACAGTTCGTGCAGATCCAGGAAGTTATTGAATCGATCCAGCGAGCTATCGCGGACGAAAAGGACGCCGCCCCGAAGAAGTATCAAACTCTTGATGTGGGCGGTCCAATCACGGGAGGTTTCCGCGGCTAGCTTCCAGCGTGCGGGTGCGAATGGAAACGGCCTAATGTTTGCACCGAGCGCAAACATTTCTGTATCCCCTCGCGCGCGCCGGGATGTCGTCAAGGTATCTTCGCGGTGAAGATACCTTCGGCCAATCGGCCAATCGCGAGCATGCACGGATGTCATCACCGGTAAGCGCCACACTGTGTGGCGGCTCGTCAGACCGCTCGTCGCAAGGCGATCTATCTGGAGATGCATCCGGAAACGAAACAGGGTGGATCGCCTGGGCTTCCCGGGGGCGGCAAAGCGAAGGCGGACAACTTGTCCAGCTTCGCCGAAGCTACAGCTGCTGTCACTGGAGCCGATGCCCGCACAGTTCGGCGCGATGCTGAACGCGGTGAAAAGGTCATCCCCGAAGTCATGGACATGATCCGTAGCACCAAGCTCGACACCGGCACATATCTCGACAAGATCAAGAAGCTGTCTCCCCCTCTTACCTGGCGCGCACGGGGAATCAGTTGAGTATCGGTGCCGGTACTCAAATCCCTAGCGCTCGTGCACGACGGATTTGCGGCGGCCGATTGAGCCCAAGAAAGCCGAAGAACAGCCCTGAAACGCAAAAAAGAGCCGCCGCCCGGTGAAGGGACGGCGGCGATATTGGTTTCGTTTGTCGTGTGGCTCGGAGTGTCTTCGATATAGATCCTTTCATGCGGCCCTGATTGAGGAAAGCCCCTTATCCGGCAGGCCAACCGGCAGCGCTCGGCGAACCGTTATCCCGTCATCGCAGCGATAATTTTTCCCCATAGCCACGCGGCGACTGCGCCGACAGAACCGGCAATGAACGTGGTAAGAAGAGCCATTCCAATAAAGCGCTCGCGCCACCGTGAGAACTCGGCAACCGGCACTTCGATCTTGTCTAGCCGCTGTTCTGTGGTTCCGATGCGCCGGTCTGCGCCGTCGAGCTTCCGCGATAGCTCGTCCATCTTCTCGTAGGTCTGCTTACGAGCACCGGCGGCCCGTTGCTGCTCGGCAAGCATCAGATCCATTTTACCCTCAAGGCGACCGATGGACTTGTCCCGGCTCTCTTCGCTCATTGGAATTCCTCGACGGTGCTATCGTAAAATCCCGCACAGCGCCCTACACGAGCGTTGGCACTGTCCAGAGCGTTCCGCTCTCGTTTGAGGATCGATCTCACCTCAGCGCCAACTGTGAGTGCGGCATGGGGTTCCTGCGCCCGGCAGTCGCTTGGGAGGGCAGGAAGCACCACGCGTGCCTGCGCCGTCCCTTGGATTTCCGACGCCCGGTCGAGCCGGCGATCAAGGCTTGAGCAAGAACTCACGATCGTCAGGCCCAAGAGCGCAGGCGCGGCCAGCAGCCGAGAGCTTTGCTTCATAGTCGGTGATCTCCTGTTCGATCCGTTCTGCCTTTACCGCATCGGCAGCAACCGCATTTCTTAACTGCGCCTGGTAGGCGTCGATGACGATCTGGCCGGCTTTGAGTTGTCGGTCGCGCTCGGCAATCTGGCTTTCGAGCGCCTTCACTTCAGCGCCGGCGACCAAATCCTTGACAGCCGACGTCACCGCGTAGTTGATCGCGCGGCCCTGCTCGATCTGGGAAAATGCCCACCATGCGAGGCAGGCAAGGATGAGTGGACCGATAGGGAGAGGCAGGCGCCAGAAGAAGACGTTCCAGAAAATGGCGGCCATCACTTCAGGCCTGCGAGGCAAAGCACCCGCTCTTTCTTCCGCCTGTTGGTGAGCCCGGGAAAGACGATGCCAGCCGCCCTATTCCATTTCAGGAGAGCATCACAACCCTGCCGCGTCCGCCCCTGATTGATGAGGCGAACCACGCTGGACTTGCAGGCAGCGCCGGGGCCGACGTTATAGGCAAACGAGACGAGCGCCACATAGCGAGCATCGGGCAATGGAGCGGTCACACAACGCTCTATGCCGTTGGCGTAAATCTCAAGGTCTTTAACCAGCATTGCCTTGCACTCGGCAAGAGAATGGCTGTCTCCCCTCTTCACGCCATGCGTTGAGCCATAGCATACCGTCCATGGCGGTCCTTTGGTGGCCGGATCGGGATAGGCATTGAGCCTAAGCCCCTCGAAGCCGCCGACGGCAGCGACAACCATAGCGGCCAATGCACTGTTCTTTTTCAATCTTGACTTGTTCATTATGTTTCACCCTTCTATTGTGTGGACTCACACAACAATGCGAGATGCACAGATGGCGGAATGGCGAGAGATTGAAGTCAGGGGATATCCAATTCGCGTTAGCGAGGATGGCGATATCCATATCCCCGAAAAGACGACGACCTACTCTTTTGTGAGGTTGGGGAGGCCGAGCACAAAGACTGCCGTCTTCAAAGAACGGATGCTGAGGCAGTCAATCAATCATTTGGGATACAGGGAGGTCAGCTTCTCTCATAAACGGAAAGTCTTCAGGCATCCCGTTCATCGACTGGTAGCAATGGCGTTTGTTCCGGGGTTCAGAAGTGAACTAGTCGTCAATCACAAAGACGGGAACAAGCTCAACAACTCGCCTTCGAATCTCGAGTGGGTTACCAAAGGCAGAAACTCGCAACATGCGTGGGAGAACGGGTTAATTCCTCTTATCGGGGAAGGTCAGCCCACATCAAAGCTCACAGAAAAGCAGGTTCGATATATTCGCAGATTGCTTAGCCATGGCGTCTCCGCCAATTCCTTGGCTATCGTTGCCGGCGTTTCAATGCGTCTCATCTGCCTTATCAGGGATGGAAAAAGGTGGAAGCACCTGAAGTGACTGACTTACTCATCGGATAGTCCTTTCTGCGCGCACACACGCGCCACGAAAGCCGCTGCGACCGTGAGGCCAGACAGAGCGGCGAAAACACCGGGTGGAATGGGGAGGAGACCGTCGAGCAGAGGGAGTGCCACTTCGACGCCGGACAGGATAGCGGCGATGATCATCAGCCGAATGGAATAGGCTCGACGCAAAACGTCACGCCAGTTTTTGACTAGCATGTTGATTCCTCTTAGTTTTTATCGCTGGTTTGCGCTACAAAAAAGCGAACGCGCCGAAGGCTGGCAGGCCCACGACGCGAATTCCCATCATGATTTTAGGAACAATGCCACATGTAAGCGGTTAAGAACGCGCCGATGCACTACCCTCCCCGTTGCCGGGCCATTATTCTATCGGCGGCCATTCAAATGCGGGCAACTCCTCAACGAAAGCTTCAACGGTCGGCTGATCCCGCTCGCCGGATTTCACCTTCTCAAGTTCCGCCGTCACATAGGTCCAGACATCCGACCGCCAGTCGAATAGCGCTTGACCCTCGGCAGCGTATTGCGGGTTTTTATCGCCGCGATATGTGGTCGCCCGCTCGATGTCGTCATAGTCCCGCTCACGAGCGGTTGCATCGAGGTGGGCTTGGATAGCTGCCGAGAATGTCGCCTGCAAAGAGGCCAGTTGCGCCGCAGCCTTATGCTCTGCGGTCACAAGCTGAGATAGATCGATCGTCGCCATGGTCATTCCTCCGGTTCCGTTACGTCCGTCAGAGCGGGTTCGGGTTCCGGCTCCGGTTCGGGATCGCGGGGAATTTGAAGCGGCCCGTCTGGCACGTCCGCCAAGGGTGCAGGAAAAGCGACAGCCTGCGACGGGTTCGGGCCGTGCGGCAACAGCAGCGTCAAATGTAGCTCGCCAGAGATGCGCTCAACCTCGCCGACGACGAATTCATTGCTGACTGCATCTGCCGCCAGTGTCGCCCCATCTGGGATGCCGGACAGATCAACAGGATCGCCGTTGATGGTGAGGATGTCGCCGCTCTTGGTGACCGTGAGTGAGCTTTCGCAGCGCTGGGGACAGAAAGAAATACGCATCAGAACCACCTCCCGCTCGCATAGTAGGTGACAAGTTTTGAGGGGCCGGCAGTAATCGACGCTGATGACCACGGGTACATATTTGCCCCACTCGTTATGACGTTGCGCACGGTGACACCTCGAGCCTCATTCCCAGACCGTGACGTGGACCCCACAACAAAAGGCGATCCATCTGAGAATGCAGCTGGAAAGGTCCAGAAGTAGAGCGGGCCGATGAACAAACCACCACTTGCTACATTCCAGTTCTCTGAGGACTGATCGCGGACAAATATGCATTCCTGAGTACCGTCTGCATATCTCGTATAGGTGCCGTTCGCGTTGCTCCCTCTCTCTATGAGCGCGCCGGTAGGCACTCCTCCAGACTGGGATACCGTCCCGATAATGCTGGCTTGCGTGAATACGCTGACCCATGCGGACCATGATGTCGCATTGTAGAAGCGGTACTGGATACCATTGGCAAGGTTGTCGTTGGACCGGCTGATTGCCAACTGGGCATGGACTGTTGTTACTCTGGCCATATGAAGAACGACCCAGTTACCGGCGTCTCCAGGACGATTCAATGTGCCACCATCCGCACCGTAGAAGCCGCTTTCTGTGATGGCATTGAGATCGGCGGCACCCGGAGTGATGGTGCCAATCCTTGGAGGAATCTGCGCACCTGGAACCTCTCCCAGCGCCGAATATGCATCACCGCCGTTCGACGCCCCTATCAATGATCGCCCAAACGCCGTCAGCGCCGTCAAATCCATAGCCCCAGGGCCGGTGAAATAGGGCAGCGTGTCGGCAGCACCGACCAAGGCCGCAAGTGCTTCAAGATTTCCGCTATCCAGAAGGTCGGCGACGATCCGATAAGCAGCCTGGAACCGGCTGCCGTCCGGCTGAAAGCGAATGCGGAGCGGCATATTTGTGCCGGCCGCAGCGGCGGGGCACGGGAGGAACAAGACGCCGGCATTCTGTTGGGTTGGAGTAGCCCCGATGATCAGCGCATTGCCGCTTGGCGTTATGATCATATCGCCTGCTTCTACGCCAGCCGTCAGCAGCGCCGAGCCTGACGTTGTGAAGGCAGTTTGTCCGGCCGTCAGCGTGATCGTGCCGACATCCCAATCTGGACGGATTGCCATGGCTATTTCCCCTCCGCCTTCCGGGCTTCATGCGCTTCCTCGGCGGCCGCAACTGCAGCGCCATCGAGTTCTTGCTCCTCCTTCTCCGCTTGCTGCGCTTCGATATATCGCCTCATGCGGACAACCTCGTTGGCAAGAACCAAATTGCGCTGCTTGAGATAGTCGGCCATGGCGAGCGCTTCGTTGGCGATCGCTTCGAGGTCTATGGTCTGCTGATTTGATGGATCAGACATTGGGGCTCCTTCCCGCGATGGCGGGTTCTGGTTGACTGGTGCTTTGAGGCTTTCGGCTAGATCGGAATGGCGAACACGTAATAGCGGATGCCGAGTGGATCGGGCTCGTCGCGGACGATACCGCCGGTAGAGTTGTAGGTCGAAGGATTGCCCGGAGAGAGGTGAAATTTCGCGAAGGTATCCTCGACGCGGCACACCGAGCTTTGGTTCGTCGGACGCCCGTCATACTCCCCTGCCGGAGCGGCTCCCCCCGCATAGTAATAAAGCTGCGCCATGTAGGGAGGCCGGATCCTGTTATCAAAAATCGTCGTGTATTTTACGAAGGGATAAAATCCATCGTTCGGAAAGTTGATGATCTTCGCCACATTGCCGAAAGCCGCGCCGTCCGAAGCGTCAGTGAACTGGCTTGCGGGGATATAGGCCTGACTGATGATCGGCACGATCGGAAAGCGCGTGTCGAGCAGGATGTCGCCAAGCCGCGTCGCCGTGTCGCTTGAGCCGGGAATCTTGATCTGACCAAAGCCCGGTCCGGTGAACATGACGCGGCTCCCGCCGCTCGACCTGCCGTTGAGATCAACGCCGGTGACGAGGTAGCGAATGACTGTCGCATCGTCTGAGGTATTGTAAAGCGTGATAGAGCGCTGGTTGACGATATAGGAGAAACCGAATTGGCGATCGCGCGAAAGGCCGGTCGGCACATATCCAGGCAGATAGAACGGCTGTCCGTCGCGCTTGATCATGAAATCAACAATGACATTCGCCGTCAGATCGACCGGCGAATTGCCGACCGTCACCGAACCGCCGGCGGGAATGACAGGCGACTGGCCGGCCATGACGATCAGCGTCGCCGGCCGTTGACTGTCGATGAGCATATTTCGGCCAGAAGCCGTCTCCGCGTTATGACCTCCCCTCGCTAGCCGGAAGGTATCGGGGCGTATCATCAGCGCCTTGGTGCCGGGGACCGGTGTGATGTTGTTATCTGGGATCGCGCTTGGATCGGCTGGCAAATCCCAGAATGCGCTGATCACATCGCTTTCTGCTCGGACACTCGCGGTAGTTGTTCCGTAGGTCTGACTTCCGGATGCACATGCAATCCAATTTCCGAGACCGTAGCCATAGCGGGAATGAATATTGCCAGGGCGCGCCCACCATCCCGCGTCCCGGATTTCGATGACTTTCTGCAGATCACCCCCGAAATTTGAGAAAATGTATAGCCCGACTTCTGGCAATTGCCCCGGCGAAGCGCCGCTGATCCATGATAGAAAGGAGTTCGCACCGGTCACGCGACCTGTGGCGCGATTGCGGACACGGCTTTCGAACATCGGCACGAAATCGCCGGGATACATCCGGCTGACGAGATATTTAGGATAGTAGTTCGGAGGGTTTGAACCGCCATTGCCCTGAGCCACGAGCGTCCGGCTACCCGTTGTCGCACTTCCATCCAGATCGTAATAAAGCGCCGCGCCGGCCTGGGGCGGCCCCGGATAGGTCGCGGCTGTGCACGCGAGCAGATACGGATCCTTGATATAGCCGAGCTTGTCGTTCTCCGAGTTGAAAATGAACTTGTTATAGGCCGTGTTAGCGACCACCCAAGGCGCATCCGAATTGCTCTTGGTGATCTTGAGCACCGGCTTGCCGTTGATCGTTCCTGCGAATAGCCGTGGCATCAGTATATGACCTCCAGCCCCTCGACGCCGGGCGCTAGGATCCCGAAGTTCGTTTTCCCGGAGAATGTCGAAAGCTTCTCGACAATCGCAGTTCGGATGCGCGCCACCTGAAGCGCGAGTTCGCCGTTGATGAATGTGAGCGGTGCCTGACTATCTGAGCCATTCGTGACGATGAACTGGTCGACGTTGAAGACAGCGCGCGATGTGCCACCGTTTACGTCTATGAAGAATACACCGCTCGACCACGTATTGTCGGAGCCGGTCTTTACCTGCACACCCCATCTTGCCCAGCCGCCGCCAGGCGAAGCTTCGGCCTGCCCGCGAATGTTGACGCTGGCGGAGACTTCCCCAACCGTCGCGCTCAATGCGGTGATCGCCTGCGCGTTCGCCGTCACCTTTCCATTGACAGTAGAGATTTCCGTCGAGAGCAAATCAACCGCCTGGGCGATGTCATTATTGACCTGCACCTCCAGTTGCTCAATGCGCGAAACGATGGCCGAGCCGGGGCCAACTGCTGCGAGGATCTGCAGCGTGTAATCAGCCCGGAGGCCTGCGGCCGTCGCCGACACTTCGGTGCGGAGTTGCCTCTTATCGAGCGTTTTCGAGGCGTCTTGCTCAGTCGCGAGCTTGCCGATCCGGTCGAGCTCCTCCTGCACGTACCGCAACGAGTTGCCGAGCCATTCCGTGACCTTCGTGACGTCGCCGTTTAGCTGCCCGATGTTGATCGGATAGATATCGAGCGGACCAAACAGGATGTTGTCGGTCTTGACCGGGAGCCACGCCGATGGCGTCGATGGACCGCCGCCGCGCATGATGTACTGGCCGGATGCTTCATAGTTTGAATCGGGCAGCAGGAGAGCGTTGAGTGTGACAGAATATGACTGGTTGAGCGGCGCGACATAGGGAAGCTCGCCATCGAAGGCGATTTTCTTGACGCCCCATGCTTCCCGCACCTGCACCCGGATTGCCCGGACATTGGTCATGCCGCCGGCATAGGCGATCCCGATCGACGGGCGCCGGGTGTTGCCGTTGGCATCAAGATACTGCGCAGGGAATGCCTGCCAGCCATACATAGGCTGAGGCGTCGGATAACCAACGACAACAGGATTGACCGGGACCGGGATATAATCGGTATCGGGGTTCCAGTCATAGTCAGCCGGATCGACCTCGACCAGCACCAACCCGATATTGAGATCAGCCTGGTCAGTCACTGCATCAACGCGGAACAGCTTTGAAATGTAGCCGTTGCGCTCTGACGTCCAGGCGACGATGTCGTTCGGCTCCAGTATCCACGCCCATGGGCCGGCGACGACTGTATGCTTGCGGAACCGGCGCGCCTCGTGGAGCGCCGACAGCATCAGGCGCTGGACCTGTTCCTTGTAGGGCACGAGATCATATGAGACGTCGGCCGCAAGTCGGCGGTCACCGTCAGCCGCTTCAAGATCGGCATCATATCGTGCCGGCGCATCCTTTGGCGCGTATCCCTCTTCAGGTTCCGGATAGGTCGCGGCGATACCGTTGATCGTTGCCTCGATTGATGGGAACGGATCAAGAAGCTGAGGATCGGTCGATTCCAGCATTTCATCATCGAACGCGACAACGGCGGCATTCGCCGCGCCGACGCTCAACTTGTAGACGCCGCCGATCTCCGCCAGGCGACCATTGCAAGCGGTGAGAAGCGCCTGCACCGCATCGTAGACCTTGGTGTTGACAGATATCTCGCCGCCGCAACGATACTGCGTTTCAGTGCCGCCGCCGGCTTTCGGAACCTGCAAATCGCATTCGTTCATGGCCGCGAACCATGAGCCGTTCGGCAGCCGCGAAGCTACAAGCGCCTGAAGGCCATAGAACCACTTCCCCCCGAAATAGAGACCGCGCAGGATATTGTAGAGGATGACCGCCGGATTATCCGTGTACGTCCAGGTGCTCGGATCATTCCAGCGCTGCGGACCGGAGCCGCCGTTCGTGGTGTCGAGGCGCGGATCGTACCAAAGCCCTCCCTCGATCTCGAATTTGAACACGGGATAGCCGCTGAAAAGCTCCGTGTTGTATTGCGTGGTAACCACGGCATAGGCGACGCCGAAGCCGACCATATCCGCCGTATAGGGATAGTTCGGATCCGAACCGAACTTCTCGATAAGGAAGGGGTCGGCGACGGTCTGCGTCCCGTCATAGAATTTGACCCACATCCGGTTGTCGCTGCCATCGGCATAAGCCGGTACCGGAAAACCCTGATCGCCGTAGGAGGTGTTGCTGTAATCGATCTCCACCTTGGCATCGTCGACATAGAGGCCGACGAGGCCTTTGACGCGAATGTCTGAAACCGGAATGACTTCCGTCAGATAGGCGTTCGGCGTTTTTCCGGATTTCCCCCAGGTGCCGGCGTAGGACAGCGATCCCGCCGTGGCGGACCGGCCAACGATGAATGACCGTGGAACAATGCCGCCGAGCTGTAGCGTACCGCTCATGCCGCCGACGGCGCTGTCCTGCTTTTTGCCGAGAAGCGCCTGGGACGCATAGCTAATCCCGACGCCGATCGCGAAATTGAGCACGCTGACCGTTGCCGAGAAGACGAATGTTCCCTGCGCGGCCGCGCCGAGCAGACCGGTGGCGATGACCGTCGAGACAGGGTCCGCTTGCGCAGCCGTCATCGTCGCCAGGACGAACCAAGCGGTCAAAAACAGGACAGTGAACATCGATTATCCTACCCGGTATGCTTTCACGGCATCGGTGACGGGAACGGACCCCAAGCCTTCGGGGCCAATGAAGACGATGCGCTCGCCAATGACGACGCCGAGCGCCCAGCCTGTTGCATCAGAACGGATCGCGGCCAGATCGCCGGCACTCGCCAATGAGGGCGCAATCTCTTCGAAATGCGCCGCGGCGAGTTGCGTCAGATCATCGAAGCCGGCACGCTTCAGCGTGGAGAGTGCCCCTTTAGCCGTCCGGTACCTTGTCGAATATGCGGCGGTAGTATCCTTGCCGGTGACGGCCAGAACACAACGCGCAGCGAACGTGCAGCAGTCATTCGTTCCCCACGCGAACGGCATCATACGGGACCGGTCGAGTTCCGCATTGAGGCGCGTGCGCCATCCGAATTCCCGGCTCACTTGATCGCCTCTTTCTTCTGACCCCAGAACTGCTTTCTGGACGCCATCGCAGACGTGTACTGATAAAAACGATCCCCGGCGTTCCGAAGCTTCTGGCTTTCGTCGGAGCGCTTGTCCGTCGATGCCCTGTCAAGTTCCTGCGCATGGTTCCGACAGCGCAGCGTCAGCGTGCTTTCCTCACCTTCCGCGCCAGTTATGATCGGCTGCTCATCGACGCGCCCGACAAAGCGGATTGCAGCCGGTTCGATGAGGTTCATCGTGTCGGGGTCATAAGTGCCCCGCCATATCTGGATTTCCGCCTGACGGGCATCGTAGAGACGCACTGCCTGCTCAACGGCGGGGTGAAGCTGTGTCATCTTGACGTCAACGGTGCGATACATGACGTCGTTCACCATGGCGATGTCGCTGATATCGATCAGCGAAACCGCACCGGTGAAGATGCGAACGACCGTCACGCCGGTAATGCCGTCGACCACGGGCGCGTTGATCGTGCCGACGTCCGACCAGAAGCCGGCGGACTCCTGCGCGCCGGTATCGCGGCGCTTGCCGACCAGCCATAGGAAATCACGGTCCTCGACCACGCGCGCCGAGCGCGCGGCCTGAACCTGCGGTGAGATATTGCGCATCAGAGTACCTGCAGCCCTTGAAACGAAACGGTGCCCCGCCCGGTGTTGAGATCAGCCGGCGCAGAGACAGAGCCGGGAACGATCATCATCAGGCATCGAGGGCGAACGAGGCGGACGGCAGTGCCGACGACGGCGCCAGGCCGGATATGCGGCCTCACCTCAAACTCTGGCGTCACGCCGCCGGCGCTGGCCGTCACGGTCTCCTCGATGCGGTGAAGCGCATAGCTCGGATCGGGACCGTACTGGAAAGACAGCATGTCGCCTTCGGACGGCTTATACCCTTCAGGCACTCCGGCCAGCGTCATCGCCTTGTTATTGGCGTTGAGCGTGTTGATCGTGGCCGTCAGCCCGTTGAAAGCGGGACCGGTCGGCCAGGAGCCATTCGGATAGAGGATCGGATAGCACCGGGACATCGAATAGCCCCAGAACAGCCGCGATGCATCCTCGAGCGCCTCCATGCGCGCCCGCCAGCGGTCCAGATCGTTCGGGCGCAGTGAGATCGTCTGCGCCGTCAGCGTCCATAGCGGAGTGTTGCGCCGCTTGACGATCGTCGATCCGCCCTGACTGCGCGCCGTCTGATCCCGGCGCATCAGCCGGAAATCGGTGGTCCATCCCGGAAAGCCGTCGAGGATGTCGACAATGTCGGAAAGAGCCATCATCGCTGCCTCTTTCCGGCGTACTGGTTGACGAGGGTCGGAAGCGCTTTAACGTTGTTCTGCGCGACGGCCGCCGATGCCTGCCGATCGCTGACCGAAACGACGAACGGCATGAGATTGCCGGATTTGTCGACATCGACGCCGACCGTGACATGGACATTCGAGCGATTGGCATTCGCCGCGGCGAGCGACTTCATCGACGGCACATTGGGGAGAACCTGGCTTCCACCGGGGAGCTTGATCAGTTCCGGCCCACGCTCACCCACAAGCGACAAGCCGCCCTTTGCGAAGCCGGTGCCATTGGCGTACATGCCGCCGCCGCTCGCGAAGCTCTTGGCCAACTGCCCACTATTCGAGAAGGCAGATCCTCCTCCGCCAAAAAGCGACCCGAAGATTCCAAGCATCCCGGAGTTTGAAAGGCTCGCGAAGAAATCAGAGTACGCACCCTTGCCGGTCAAGGCGGACTTGACGATCTCGATGGCCAGCTTCTTGAAGGCGTCGGCGGCGTCTTCGGTTCCGGCGATGACATTTCCCATTGCGTCAAGCGCATCAGAGCTCAACTGATCAATTCCATCGTTGAAATCCTGTTGCGCCTTATTGAGTTTCTTCTGGCTTTCCTCGAGCTCTGCATTTCTCGTTGCAAGGGCCGCGATTTCCTGGCCTGCTTTGCTGTTGATGTCGACGCCGGCCCGTTTCAACTCGTTATAAACGCGCTGCACTACGGCAGAGCGCGCGAGCTGTTCCTGCTCGAATTTCAGGCTGGCAATGACATCATCAATTGCCTTCTTTTCCTTCTCCGCATCAGTGAGCTTCGTGCGCGTGGATTTTGGCTTTTCCGGTGCGATGCTTTCGCGGTTGGGCTTTTCTCCCGGAACCGGCATCTGTGATGCCCGAATGCGGCCGAGCGCCTTCTGCAACTCATTGGCGGCCTTGATGCGGTTTTCCATGCTGCCATCGTTCCGGACGGCTTCGTCATAGGCCTTATAGGCGCGTTCGCTGTCGCCAAGTGCAGGTACAGCAATCCCGGCTAGCTCCTCCAGCGCCTTCTTGACGGCATTGATCTTCCCCACCTGTTCAGACGCGATGTCGCCAAGCAATCCAAGTGCCGCATTGACGCCTGGAATTGCTCTTGCCGCCTTCACCGATGCATCGTCCAATTCGCTGATAGCCTTGGCTTCATCGCGAATGTTCTGAGGGATGGAAGTATCGTTTGCGATCTTTGACATCGCCTCCCGGAATGCCAATAGGTCAGGTTTTCCCTGACGTATCGAAGCATTGAGATCCGAGAATGCATGCTGCATATCCCTCGCAGCAGCAGGGAAATCCTTAAAGCTTGGCGCCAGTTCAGTCAGCAGCCCTGGGCCGAAGGATGCAACCCGCGATGCCTCCTCTCCGGCCACCTGATAAAATTCAGAAAGTTGATCCTTAAGCGCCCGAATTTGAGACGCGGCATCCTCAGTTCTGAAGGACTGAATGAGGTTCCCGAAGTCGCCGTATTGCTGCTTGACCAGTGCGATGCTTTCGGCGTGCTGCTGGAAGAGGACGGTAAGGTCTTTGGTTTTCTTGCCGGTTGCTATGTACTGGTACAGCGCCGCACCAGCTGCGACCACACCTATCGTGACAAGAGAGACTGGATTGACAATGGATGCGAAGGCCGCGCCGATACCCGCAATCACCTCGCGGCCCTTTCCCATCTGGTTGAAGACGGCGGATAGCTGCGTTCCCTGCTGCAGTGCGATTTGAACCGGCGACATCCCCATGGCGGACGTAACGGCGATATCTTGAAATTGAGCGGCAATGTTCGACGTATTGAAGTTGCTCCCGCCAAGCGCCGGTGAGCGCCTGGCCGATAACACTGCGGAATTTCGCTGCTTAATCGCAGAGATGCTTTCCAGTGTCGCCCTACGCTCGCGCTGGATCGCTGACGTCATTTCGTCGGCAGAAATGGCCCCCACACGGTGGGCCTGCTGAATGCTAACGACAGACGCCTTATATTCGTTGATGGCGGCAAACACCGGATTGTACTTTGCCCGGAGCTTTTCCAACTCCGCGCCCTGCCCCGCCAGTACGCCGTTCCATTCCTTGGCGGATTTTGTCCCGATACCGACCATCGCATTGATGCGGGACTGCATCGAGGTTGTGATCGACCGGTCAATACCTTTTCCGGCATTATCGAACTGCTTCTGGATTTCATTGGAGGAAGTGGCGATAGCGCCTTCCACCTTCTTCAAGCTTCGGCGGAGCGCCGCAACGTCGGCGCTGATGCTCAGCACCAGATCGTCAGTCTTGTCTGCCATGGGTTGTCATCCTATAAGGAACCCCGCGCGAAGAGGGATTTGGGGGACAGTGATGAATGCTTTGAAGACGACGAAACGCCTTACAGACACGGGAAAATTTGGCGCTGCCCTGCTAATTGCTTGCCCGGTCATTGGCTGGTCTGCATGGCGGATCGCTGCTCATGTCGTACATGCAGGCGCGCGAGGCGCTGAAAACCGGCTAATTGTTGCTGAAGTTGTGGTTGGCCTAATGATAGCTGCCACGCTGGCCGGCATCATTATGCTTTGCGTCGGTCTTCAGACGGTCTCACACGGAAGCAGGGAGGAGGGTTAGGCACCCTCATCCATATTTTGCCAGCAGTGCATCAATTTCATCTTTAGACGGCGCTGCCGCCTTTGACTTCTCGATGCCTTTGGCTTCGCAATATCCGTCTATCGCAATAACCAGTTCACTGAGCGTTGAACGCCAGAATACGTCCGGCGTCCATCTCAGTGCGCCGTAGGCAATCTCCTGCCACTGCCGCCAAGGGAGGAGATCTATTTTTTCCCCTCGGCGGCCCCGGCGTTTCCCTCGTCATCCTCAAAATGATGGGATAGCGCCCTGGCAAACGCTTCTGCGATGGCCGCAAAATGCTTCAGCTTTAACTTTTCCAGCGCTTTCGCGGGTTCGCCCCGCACGGTCAATGAGGGGATCGCTGCACGGGTTGCGGCAACCTCCGCGCCTGATAGCCTCGTAAAGAGATCCTGAATGGATTTGCACTCAAGCCGCGTCGATAGGACCGACAGCCCCTCCATCTCAGCGGCAATGACAAGCGGGACATCGCCCACCCATAGAGCAACCTCACCACGCGCCCCGTTTACTGGCAGCGGGAATTCGCGTTCTTTCTCAGCCATCGCTTAAACCTCCGCCGTGAAGGCCAGCGGGCCGGCTGCGCCGAAAGTTGCGCTGAACTCCATATTGCCCTCCATCTCGCCGGAGAACTCGAATTCGGAGACCATCCACGACCCGGCATATTCACCGTCCCCTGGCACGATCACCTCGGCATTGAAAACGGTTCCACCGCGGACGTGCCCCATCAGGATTGCTTGGGTACCGCCACTGACGAATGCACCCGTCCCGGAGAACGTCCGGTTGACAATACCCGGCTCAATGGTTCGCTGAACTGCATCGCCGGGGCTGAGGCAATTCGGAATGGTCGTATCGACTTCCGAAGCAGACAGGTTGAAAGTCTGCGTTTTGAACCCGCAAAGATTTGCGAACACCTCGGTTTCAGCGCCGTCACCAATCTTGATGAGCAGCAAGCGGCCTTTCTGTTGGGGCATGAGAACGTCCTTTCATGACAAGAAACCCCGCTGAAGGCGAGGTGTTGGAAGGCAGGAATGTGAGCGCAGTTATTCGTTGATGAACGCGACGAACCGAACGACGCTGTGCGTGGTCAGTCCGTCCGGATCAAAGAACGTCGGGGTATCGAGGTGCTGGAACCCGGTCATCACGAAGGACGGGAGGGCTCCAGGCCAATTATGCAACGACTTGGTGATCGCATAGGTCACGTTGTGGGCTTCTGGCTTGCCGACCGCGCGCGACCAGACATCGAGGTCGACATGGATTTCATAGCCGCTGATGCACTGAGCATCATCGCGGATGATATCGAAATTGCCGAACGCCACATACGGAAACTCGGCATTCTCCGGAACACGGTCATACACGCGATCCGCGATCAGCACCGACACTGTGGCATCTGACAAAAGCCTGGCGTAGATCGCCTCTTGCAATTCGAGTGATGGCGACATTACCAATTCGCGTCCTTGACCACTTGGTTGATGACCCTCCGCATCTTGCGGAGCGCCTTGGGCTTGAACGCTCGCCAGGTCGGAAAGATGTGTGGCAGTCGCGGCCCTAAGCCGTTATAGCGCCCGGTCGTTTTCTGTGTTCTCGGCCCCGTGCCGAACTCCAGCCAGCGCCAAATGTATTCGGCGAAAATCCCGGTCGCATTGGTGTCCTTAGACGCGCGCTGCCCGAAGACGGATTTCTTTTGGCGGTTGGAGAGTTTGTCCCCCTGAATGCTCGCCTTGTAATCGCCATCCCCAGGGGCGCGGGCCGCAATCCGGCGCGCCCCTTCTTGGGCAAGCTCTAGCTGAACTTTTTCGAGCTTGACTTCCAAGTTCGGGACGAGCGCATTCAGCCGGCGCGTGACGGCCTCACGCCCGAGTACTTTTGTTTTCAGTGCCATTGATCGTCCTCGGGCGTTGGGTTCTCTCCGCCTTCCCTGCCTCGACAGCAGCGTTGGCACACCGGGTTGGGACAAGTCCGACATACCCGGCCGGGAAAACCTTGGTCCATGTGTTGTTGAACTCCGGGGGAGACCAGCGAAACCGTTCTATAAATCGCACCCAAGGCATCCCATCACCCCGTCGCCACGCCGCTCTCACAAAGCAGCGATATGAAGGCGCGATCGACTTCTTGCGTGACGTCGCGCACGTTGAAGGACTTTCCGGCATGAACATCCCGAAGCTGCCAGCCCGCGGTTATTTGCCGGGTGAGAGAAGTTTCCCGAACGATGACGACTTGCAGGTGTTTTCCCGTCAGGCGACTTGCCATGACGCTTTCGCCGCCGCGCAGATGCCGGTACGCGGCGCGGCACTGAAACTGTTCGACAAATTTGCCGATCGTGTTCCCGGCCCCGTCATTGGCGTTCTCGCGCTTGTCGAGAGCTACCCGGTAATAGAGATCCCCGGCACTGATTTGTTTGGTCATGTGGGTGCGCTCCCCGTTAGCTCGCTACAAGGCCGGTAATGACGCCATCGGCGTTCACCTGCGGCGTGACTTTCGTGTCGTAGGTCCCTGTCAATGGAATGGTCAGACCAACGCCGTCCTGCACGATGCCGACGTTTGCGGGGAGCTTCGCCGGCTGAAGCGCGCCCTGGTCGACATGGAGGGTGCCGCTTATGGAAACCTCGCCTCCCGCCGTCTCGATCGAAACCGAAAGCCCATCGGCAATAACGCGCAGCGTAGGCGAATTAAGCTCGATTATCAGGATGTTGTTGCCGACGCGGGCGAGCGTATTGAATGCTCCATCGCCGTTCCACTGATTGAGCAGCAGCGTATCTTGATCTTTCACGATCGTTGACAACCCGCTGAGGGAAATCCCCTTTAGCTCGTTCGTGTCAGCGGCAACCAATGACTTGCCGGTGTCCAGCGTGCCTTCGGTATTGTTGAGCAGGTTGACATCAGCACCATTTCCGAGAACGTCGAACAGCGCATCCAACACGGTGCCGGCGAGGATCCCGTTGGAGACTGCAGATGATCCGCTTGCCCTGCTGACGTTGCTCGCATTGTAGACGGATACAGGGGTTTGCCCGTCAGTCGCCATCGCGACGGCAGGAGGGAGCCCGACAGTCACATCCTTCGTGACTGGATCAACCGAGACAAGCGCCGGATATGTCGGCTCGTTGGCATTTGCCGTGACGGTGACGATATCGCCAGTCGCGATGATCTCGCCATCGGAAGGCACCCCACCCAGATTGGAAACAGCCTTGACGCCCATGGTTCAGGTCCCCTTGCCGGTGGTCGCGTAGACAGTCGATGTGCCGGCGCTGATCGCCGCCATGTGCGTATGAGCGGCGGTCACGCTGAAAACAACAGATGTTCCCGGATTGACCGGCGTTCCAGTCGTCACGGTCGCGGCAACGGTCCCGTCCCCGAACTCGATAAAGGAAAGATCGCCGCCGGCGCCGTTCGTCACCATCACCTGACCATCTTGCACCGAGGAGAGAGCCACGTTCGCCGAGGCGTTGGTTGCAGCGATGTTCACCGTTCCGGATGCATTGGGCGCGAATGGGGCGCCCCCCGCGATCTCGACGGGAATTGGGTTCGCATCGCTGGCGATCGTCGATCCATCCTTGCCGGAGATCGGCAGGCTGTCCGTGACGGTATTGCCGCCGACCTCAGTTATATTGCTGGCGCCAGCGCCACCGCCTCCGGCGGTTTCTGTGGCGACGACCTCGGCGTGTGTGCCATCGCCCATATCCTTGAGCAGCTTGAAGACGCCATTGGCGACGGCATATTTCTGATCAGCCATTTCGGCCTCCTGAAGAATGATTGACCCAGCTAAGCGGCAACGTGCGCGCGCCGGTATTCCTGAAGAATGTATTCGACGCCGAACGGCAGATCGGAAACCGTGCCCTCGATCACCGCATCTCGGTTCTTGAACCGGTGCGCCACGATTAGGCAGACGACATCGACCAGATCAGGCGGGACATCTGCGACTTCGGTGCCGAGCTCGTAATCAACTTTGACAGCGCCGATGACACCACGGGTTGACGGCCACGATTTGCTATAGGCCGGCTCGACGCGGACAGGCTCGCTGTCGAGATCGGCGTGATAGTCCGTCGCAGGAAGCGTTTGTGAAAAGCCGTCGGCGTCGATGTAGGAAATCGACTTTATGCCCTTGATCGGAGCGCCTGGCAGGATAATGCGACATGGGAAGCAGTCCATGGACTTCCGCCACGTCTGGGGCAGCATGGCGTATCCGACGCCGGAAGGTCCGTCGATACGCGCGATTGCGCCCAAGACCAAAGCCGGGAGAAGGTTGTCATCATCCGGAGCGTCGATGCGCACCCTTGCCTTGATCTGCTCGAGAGTGAGCAATTCGGCTGTCGGCTTGGCAATGACGGATACGCCTTGCCACATTATTTCACCGCCTTTTCGGCGTCATCGCGCTTGGTCGCAGTCTCGCGCGGCTCGTTCCGCACTAGGCTGGCGCGCTTGGTCTTGACGAGGATATCAGCCTCCTCGACAGGCACGCTGCGCACATCACCACTCAAATGCAGCTTAACTTTCACGAATTTCGACATTTCACTTCTCCTTTGGTTCATAGAGCGGGCGACCGAAGCCGCCCGCCTTGATGAGCCAAACGATTAGGGCTGGATCAGATGCTTGACGGCGCGACCGTCGAGGAGTTCGCCGTCGAGGCGCAGGAAGGCGATAAAGCCAACCTGAAGGCTATCCATGTAGCGTTCGCGCAGGGTGATCATCTGCATCTGGCCGACGCGGCGAACCACATACTTGTTGTGGTCCCCGAAAATGACCGTCTTGTTACCGGTCGCGATGTCGGCCATCGCCTGGTTGATCTTGTAAGGCTTGCCGAGCAGCGTATCGGGCGCGCCCGTCTTCACATCGCCCATCTGCCAGAGATAGTTGCCGTCGCCATCCTTCAGCTTGCGAACCGATCCAAGCGTCTTGTCGTTGAACTGCCAGAAGCACCGCGGCGAGGACCGGTAGGCAGGATCAACGGAGTGCTGCAGATCGATAAGCTCATCGCACGTTATCGCGGCAGCGCCGGCGGCTGTGATGCCCAACGATGATGCGGTGACAATCCCATTCGGCTTATTGGTGCCGTCGCCGACCGTCAGAACATCGTTGCCGGTGCGGCCGAGGCGTTCGCCGAAAAGTTCGTTCAGCAAGCTGCCAAAATCGAAGAAGCTATCCTCCAGAAGTTCGATCGATACCTTCACGACGCCGGAGTCATAAAGATACGCGTTGAGCATTTTTTGCCCGAGCGCCACATCCTTACTTCCATCGTCGAGAACAGCACCGTTTTCGGTATGCTCCTCGCCACGCTGCGCCGTATCATCCGTAGTCGGCCAAGGGATCGGATTTCCGCTGGCCGTCCGATACTGTCGGGCGACATTCTCATCGAGCATGGGGCCCCAGGCGGCAAGCGCCTTGTCGATCTCGCCGGAAAATCCCTCCGGGATTGTGTAGCCGCCAGCAGTCCCCGGCGCAGTTGCCTGGGCGCGACGATCGATGTCCTTATCACTGCTGCGATTGTCCTTGAGGATATTGCGCTCCTCGATGGACAGTTCCGCCACGCCATAGCGCATCGCCTTGACGAAGACGTCCTTGTATTCAACGGACGGCTCGTCTTCGTTGCGGTTTTCACTGTTCGCACCCTTGGGGCGCCGGGAATCTCCCTCGTTGGCGCGCGCTTCCGCTTCCTCAAGTTTCTGGACGCGATCCATCCGCTCGCCGATCTTGTCGTGCTCGGCCATCATCGCATCAAATTCGCGCTCAATCTCCTCGCCGCGCTCCTCTGGCGTGTCATCCTTGATTTCATCGAGTTTCGCGCGGGCGTTGGTCGCAATACGCGCCTGCTGCTCACGCAGCTCTTTGAGCTGTTGTGCCATGGTATTTCTCCAATTTTCGGGAAGGTTGATAGGCAGCAGCAGGCGCTACTTGCCGTTCTCTCGCTCTTTCAGGGCGAGGTTCATTCGCATGCGGAGCCGCGTTTGCGCCGCATGGAAGTTTTGGGCCTTGCGCGTGGCGCGGTAGGCTTCGAGGCCGCGCAGGCCGATCTCTGTGCCGGAATATGCCGGGTCGGTGACGACTGACACGTCAAAGAGGTCGAGTTCATAGACGTGACGGATAGGGATTTCCCCGGTTTCGTCCCACTCTTGCCGGGTGGCGCGGAAAGCGAAAGACATCTTGTCGAGGTCGCCGCGCTTCATCTTCGGCACAATGCGCATGACGTCCGGATCCTGCGCGTCGAGCGTGGTGTCGATCTTCAACCCATGATCATCCTCAGAGAGAACAAGTGTTCCCTTGCCGGAGCGTGACCGTGCCAGCGGAAGGCCGGCATGGTTGATCAGAAACGACACATCGTCGCGCGTGATCGCCGCCCGGAAAGCGCCCGGATGGATAATCTCGCGGAAGTAATCGCCGATGTCGGCAGCCTGATTGAACACGGCCGCATAGCCTGAGACCTTCACCGTGTCCTCTTCGGCACGGATTTCAGCGGGCAAGCCGCCGCGAATTTCACGCTGCATTTTTGTTGTCTCCAGTGTCGTCATCGTCTTCGAGAGGCGGACCGCCATTATCGCCGATCCCGCGAGCCGGCATCTGCCCGAGCTTGTCGATCGGCAGCATCGCGCCCTGCATATGCAAGAGATCAGCGCCGCCGCCCTTCTTTGGCCTGTTCTCCATTTCGCGGGATTCGTCCGGCGTCATCTGGCCGGTGGAGATGGCGCGGGCATAGCCTTCCATGCGGGTCTTGAAGTCGCCGCGAAGCAGGCCGTCGACGTTCATCTCGACATACATGCGGTTGTTCGAACGCCCGAACAGCTTGAGGTTCAGTTCCTGCTCAAACTGCGTCACCCAGCGCCGGATGGTGTGCTTGACCAGGTGGAGATCCTGCTGCTCCGTATTGGAGAACGTCCCGTGGGTGAGGTCCTGCAGAAAGGTCGGCGGCATTGAATAGATCCGCGCGAACTGCTCGATAAGGAAGCGCTGCAGCTCCACCAATTGCATCTTCTCGGGGTCGGTGCCGAGTTGCTTGATCGTATGCCCCTCCGGGATGGAGAGAGCGAGCCGCTTTTCCTTTGCGGCCTTCTGGACAGCGCCGGCCAGATCATCGGCGGCGCGCTGCATTCCCCCAGGCGACTTGAAGGGTCCTTCAATTGCAAAGGGCGGAACGCCACCGTTCTGGAATATTTTCGAGCCGTATTTCGTCACCGCCTGCGCAAGCCCGATTACGTCCTTGTTGGTCGAGATGGGCGAGCGATGCCTTAGCCGATCGGACTTCAGCATGAATGGGATATCGATGATTTCCGCCGCTTCGTAGCGGTGAACCTTCTTTCCCCCATCCCTGTAATCGTAGAATGTGCGGCCCTCGATGCGCTTGACGGTCATCTGGCCTGGATCGAGCGGCCATATATTGATGACCTTTCTCAAGGCGTTGCGCTCGATGAAGGAATAGGCGCGGCCGCCCGTCAAAACCTGTTCGAAGGTGTATTTTCGCCAGTCGAACGAGGACGTTTCGTCGTTTGCGGCGTCGTGAAGGATCGGCCCTATCCCGCTTTTGATCCTTTTGCGGCCGTCGGTGGTCTTGGTGTAGGCGTGAAGCGGCAAACCGGCCAATGTTCCAGCGAGGAAATTGACCGCGGCCCAGATCGCCGGTACCCCAAGCGCGCTTTCGATAGTGACGATCTCACCGGATGCGGACGCTCCAAACGACCAGCCAAGCACATCGCTAACGTTCGATGCCGAAAGCGGGACCTTTGGGTCCTCAAGGGAGGTCCTATTTTCCCGGCGAAAACGATCAAAAAGGCCCATTATGCCACCGCAAATTTGAATTCAGGATCTTCCCAAGGCGAGGTAGGCTGTACCTTCGGCTGAGGGTTCCGGCTCATCATCGTGACCGCATCGAACAGCGCCATCACGACATCAATCTTCGCGTCACCGGCATTCTGTTTTGTGGCGCGGATGGCCGTAGCGGTCGGTTCGATCTTTAGATTGCCGACGCACCAGGCCATCAACTTCGATCCGCTATGCCGAAGCGTTTTCCGTGTCAGCCGACGCTCTGTCGTCTTGATGGCGTTCATCATCTGATAGCCTTGGGGCACGCCATCTAGGTTTCCGATCTCTTGATTGACGCCTATCCCGTCCAGTGCGTCGACCAGCTCGCCGAGGCCGGCCGGGTCAACGGCGACGGTCGCCAGCAATCCGCGCTGATTGATGTCTTCGACGATGTCAATGATTGCTGAGACGTCCTTCAGTTCGTCATCGACGATCGTCAGTTCGCCATCTTTCGCAAAGTCCTGCAGGGTGCTCGCTATCGACTGTCGGCGCTCCAGAACTCCCTTGTGGCACCACGCATGGCACCAGCAGAGCCATTCTTTGGTCACCCGGTGACGGCCGAGAACGACGAGACCGAACAGATCATCAAGGCCGCCGCCGTCAGCGCCAACCACGACCACCTCGCATTGCTCTAAAAGGCTATCCAGCGTCAGCTTCGGATCGGCGCGAGCGCCCCAGAAGTCAGCGCCCGGCCAGCGGTTCGCCCGAAGGTTCATGCCGATTTCGATATTCAGATGCTTGGCAAGGAAGGTCTGGGTTGTGTCCCCTTCTTCGTCCTGGCCGTTGTTGACCGCCGCCAGCTTTCGCTCCAGCCATTCCTTACGAACAGAACGCCCCATGTTCGGATTGGTCACATAGAAATTCTCGGCCCGAAGATACGCCTTCGTCTTGATCATATTTTCCGGATACTCGTAGAGCACCGGGAGAAACCTCGGATCCTCAATCTCGCCGTCACGTACTTTCCTGGCGTATTCCAGCTTCTCCTTAAACACCCCAGAGGGAAACGTATCCGACTGTGTCGTGACATAGATCACGAAGCCTTCAGGCCGGGAGATCAATCCGCCTGTGGCCTCTTGCAGCATCGCGGCTGCATTCGCCTTCTTGCCAAACAGCCACAACTCTTCGACCAGCACGAATGCAGCCTTCTTGCCGGCCGAAGTCGTGGAATCGGCAGACACGACCTTGAGAACCGCCATCGTCAGGCGGTGCGTGATCTGCTTTAGGTTGTCTTGGACGTGCAGTAGGTCGACCAGATCGGGGTCAGCCCTGACCATGTCCGCGGCTGGCTTGAATGAGTTATCCGCCACCTCCCGCGTCGGCGCCAGGATCAGCAGTTCTGCCGAATGTCGCCAATTCCTGATCAACGCTGTCAGCATGATGCCGGCGACGATGGTCGACTTGCCGTTCTTCTTGCTGATGAGGAGAAAGAACTCCTCTATCAGCCTTGTAGCGTTTTGAGCGTCATACGATCCAAAAACGGCGCGCACGAAGTCGAGCACGAAATCTTCGCTGACCTCCCCGAACGTCGGGTGTCTGGTTTCGCCGGTTTCCGGGTCGATGATTTGCGCCAGATCAACGACCTGAAGCGACTTGAATACCTCTAGTGCCGCCTCTGCTTCATCAGGAAACAACGGAGCGAACGGGATCAAAGACTGGCGGGCGACGATCCGCTCGCGCCAGTCAATGCATGCCGTCGACCATTGCATCAACGGTTATCAACAACCAGCTTCGGGGGCGTCGGAGGAGCGAACTTGCCGCCAACGGCCTTTGCTGCCGCCTTTTGCTCTTCCTTCTTGCCCAGCTTCGGAGCCCTTGTCTCACGCTGCTTCACGGATGCCGCGCCGCCGGCAGCCCGGCCCATCTCCTCGAGCTTCTTCAGGGCAGCGACGTTGCCGTCCCGGGCCGATCTGAACAGCAGACCGATAACTTCCTTCCGACGTTGAGCGTGACCATCGGCCAATTCGTCAGGGAAGTGCTTACGAAGGGTATCCGGGTCGATCCTAAGTGAACGAGCGATCGAGTTGTCGCTTTCGCCCACAAACTTCAACTCCTCGACGGTCTGACGGTCTTCAATTGAGGGGCGATACGGCGGCCGCCCTCCCCTGGAAGGGCTTTTCGGTTTTTCGGTCATATCAACCTTCCATCCGGAAATTTCGAACCGGGAAAAAAATTGTGTTCGTGGGAAGGACGCGGGTCTAGCGCCTCACCCCCTCTCTGCTTCGACCCCTCCCCCTCCCCTTTTGCCATCCGGTTGCCATCCAAAGGGGCGGTGCAGGGCCATGGAGAGACTTCCCCTCATCGAGAGGCCTTCAGCATTGATGCAGCTGTACGGGCTCCTATGGCCGAATGGTGGGCTGGGCTGGTCTCACCCTATCCTCACCCAAACGTTGCACTCTGTCCGATCAAGCATCATCGGCGCCTTGCCCACCATCTGAAGGGTCTTGCGCGTCTCGGACTTGGTGCACTGCCAGCGGTCTTTGCGGAGGTGGAAGGTATCGGCCGTCATCCGGTCATAGACGGCGATGACGAGAAACATGACGGCAGCGGCCAGTAAGGCGGCGAGGAGCCAGCCCAGCGAATAGATGATGGCGTCGATCACTCGCTACTCTCCGCAAGTGCGGAGTCGATCTGGACCGCGACATTCGCACCGCTAACCCATCCGGCAAGCTTGAATATCCATGTAGCCAGCGTCATCCGGAGGCCGAACATGCGAGGCATCCGCACACCGATGCGGATACTCGATAGCAGTTCAGCCCCGTCGATAATGATCTCATCCTTGGCCATGGGCGCTTCTCCGGTCGCCGTGGTCACTTGACGGGCGCGGCTAGATCGGCACCGTTGCCGTTGCTGTTGTCGAGCACGATGATGGGCGCGTCCTGCAGAGTAAGCCGCTGCTCATCAAACCATCGCGATTCCTTGCCCTCCTTCGGAGCAACGAGATACTGATCACAGCCGGTTATGTACGTGGCGCGGCCTGTCACAACGCCTGAAAGTCCGGTGATGATATCGCTGACGGTAGATCCTAATCTGATCATGGGGAGCGCCTTCCTTCTCTCTGTTTCACGTGTCTTGGTTTCGTGGGGGAGCGCCGGGCTGAATTCGATCCGCACTTCAAATGCATTCGGCCCACGCTGCATGTGCGTCACAAATGCCGTTACTTGAAGCGCATCAGGAACGATGTCTCCCTCGACTATGAGGGACAGGCAGCTGTCGCTATGCCTCGTGCCAACGATGGACACGTCAGCCGTAGCGAACAATGGGAGCAGGTAGGCCAGCACCTCTGGGTTTACGTCTAGTCGCGAACGCATGTGCGCCTCTCCATTCGCTGCTTGTCTCTGTCGTGGCACGGCTTGCATAAGGTCTGGAACGGACCGGACCAGAACAGCTCTTCGTCGCCGCGGTGCGGGGTTACGTGGTCGCATACGAGTTGCGAGCTATTCGGCTCCAGCAGCCAGCACATCTGGCAAGTGAAGCGGTCGCGCACGAGGATCGACATCCGGAGCTTCTGCCAACGTGCCGTCTTGTACCAGGCGCGCCATGCCTGGGTTTGATCCCGGAACCGTGAACGGTCGGCTTCGTCTACCGGTGCCCGGCGAAGCATCGGGGCGACCGTCCGCACCGATGGCTTGACAACCTTGATCTTAGCCACTGGTCGCGCTGGCGAGGATGTCGGCTTTGAGGCGCGCCACCTCGTCGCTCAGCGCTTGAATGCGATCGGCGGCAGCCTTGAACATCGCAGCATACGCATGCTCTGGAGTGTCGAACCCTTCACATTCACCGGAGAACGGGTTGAAGAAGTGATATCGCGACGCCGACGTGCCCACGTTGATAAATGTGACGTTTTCGGCATGCGATGCTGACGCAGTTTCTCTCGGTTTCATGTTCAATCCTCACACCTCACCACAGTCAGCACGTCATCCCCGAACAGATATACCTGCGAATAGCACCGCTTGGTTTTGACGCGGATAGGGATTGGCTGGAGGGTGAGCGGGCGCTCTGCTGAAAGCGTTATGGGCCGGTCGGGGTGCGGCACGGCGGCTTGAGCCATTGAGGCGATGCAGATCGCGGCGATGAATGCGGCGAGAGCGAGTAGCTTAGCGGTCATGCTGATTACCCCTAGTTTCTGGATAGCCAATGCTGCGGCGGAGCCAACGGCCCCAACGAGGCCCGCAACCACGATGACCAAATGCCACCCGTCACCGGTCAGTTCGTACAGCTTGGCATTCGCAAGGATCGACGACATGAAGGCGAACATCGCCGCCATGGCGGAAAGCTTCGCGCTCATGCGACCCCCCTCAACTGGCGCGCCGTGGCGGCGTAGATTTCGCTGGTATACCGCGCGGTGACTTCCTCGCTGATTTTGGTGAGTTCCGCCCGAAGTTCGGTGGTATCAACCTGCAGTGAGACGGTGCAGGCTCTTCCCTGCGTCGAGACCGGAGCGGTCATGCGGAACGTATCTGCTACTGCAACAGCCGGAACCACAGCAGCGAGAGGCGCGGCGCCGAGAAGTCCGAGAAATGTGCGTCTTTTCATGATGTTTCTACCCATTGGTGTATAAACCCCGTGGTCGGCGGCATATTTTGCGGGCTAATTCAACCGGAAGTAATGGCGCCGTTGATCGTGATATCCCCTGATTGAACAGTGATCACGGACGTACCGTCTGATAAGCGGTCTATCCGGCTGCCGGGCAGTCAAAGGCATCGACTTCTACGCTGCCAAGACGATTGATCAGATCTCGGGTTCCCCCATTGATCCAGTCTTGAAAGTCGTCGACGCGCGGATCATAGAGCGGAATACCCTTGATCCCGTCGAACTCACCGAACACCATGGGCTCACCTGGATTTGGGAGCACCGCGGCAACTGCCGGCACAGCAGCCGCGACGGGTGCAAGGCCGAGCATGCGAAGGAAGTATCTGCGTTTCATGACGATCTCCGATGACTAAACGATCTTGACGTGGTTCACGATGAAATAGATCAGCCACGCCAGACCACCGATGAGGCATGCAACGGCGCTGATCAGGCCAAAGATGGCGAGATAAAAGAGCATCGACAGGTCTGGCAGATTCCACATTGCGGGCCTCTCTCATTCGTTGATGTCGTTGAAGCTCTTGACGCGCGGAGCCTGGTCGTGTGCCCCATTGGCGAACACAACCACATCGCAATTCGCTATTTCCCGCTGCGCTCTCAGATCCCAGCCGCGATGGATGAAATCAGGAAGGCCGAAGGCTTTGACGGCAGAGTGGTATTCCTCACCACGGAAGCCTACGAAGTGGGTGCAAGGACGAAGTGTCAGGCGTCACCGCGCCAGATCGCATCAAGCACTTTGAGATCGTGTGGATTTGGAATGCCAAGCCCGATCCCATAAGAACCCCATTGGCGCGCCCAGCTATGAACTCGCCATGAGTGGCAGAGATATCGAAGATGGCGGATACCCCAGAGGCGCTTGATAAATCTCATGCACGGCTCCCATGGCGAATTGTTTTCGTGATACACAAAATGATTTATGTAGCACTTTTATTCTTGCATTCCGCACTTAATGTGATACATATAATCCCATGAAGATCACGTGGGATGAACCGAAGCGGCTGACAAACCTTACCAAGCACCGCTTGGAT
>NZ_PVBR01000012.1 GCF_002980495.1 Phyllobacterium phragmitis | reverse complement strand
CATTGTGATCTCCTTGAGGGCCTCGCGGTTCCCCAAGGAGATCATCTGATATCAGGACCCTACTCCCGAAGCCGTATAACGGCCGTTATTCGCTCCGGCAGAGCCGGAGGCTTAGCGGATAGAGTTATCGAGATCGAGCGTGCGCGCAGTCTTTCCGGGCGCAATGTGATCCATGAGATCCTGGTGGTGTCATCGGCGCTCTTTCCGGGCCTGGTGGAGCGGCTGCCCCTTGCGAGCGCGATCTATATTTTGTACCAGCGGGCCTATTCCATAATCATCGTGCGGGCCGACGAGCGACTGAAGGTTGCCACTGCAACGGCGAGCACAGCAGAGGCGCTGGGCATCAAGCAGGGCACGTCCGTCTTGGAAGTCAGACGTCAAGCCGTCGACTTGCTGGATCTCGTGGTGGAGTTGCGGCTCAGCCGGAGCCTCACCGATAACCACGAATATTTCGTCACGCTGTCATGAGCCGGAGCACCGGCCGGGATCAAAGCCCGACTATTCTGTTTCGTCCGGCAATTGGGTTGCAAACAAATGTGTCTCGGTTCGTACCCTTAAGTGTGCAATCGCCGAGGCGGCAGCAACCGATTTATGACAGGCGTCTCGATAGAATTCGAATCACCTTTTCTGACCGATCGAATTTTCACGACGTTGGTCGATAAGCAAATTCGCGCGGATAACAGCGCGTTTCAGGATACTGAAGCTTTCAAACGCCCATCCCAGAGTACAACGGTGCGCCGGATATTGCGAGTTCTGTTGGAAAATCCACTTTCAGGATGCTGCCACTGTCTGACTCCGTGATGAAGAGCGTGCGGCCGCCAGGGCCTCCGAAGGCACAATTGGTGGTGCCAAGGCCGCGTGGCGACCGGACAACGGCAACCGGGCGTCCTAGAGCATCATGAACCCAGACCAAGCCCATGCCGGTCTGGCAGACGACGACGCCGTTCTGTGCCGTCAATGCCAATCCATCCGGTCCGGCCCGCCCGCCGGAGAACTGGAGGAAAAGGCCTGCTTTGTTGACCCGACCGCTGGCGGAGAGCGGCAGGCGCCAGACGGCGTTCGCACGCGTCGCGGCGAGATAGAGCACGTGTTCGTTGATATCGAGCACGAGCCCGTTCGGGCTCGGAACATTGTCGATCAGGCAGGATAGCGCACCGCTTTCAGGATCCCACCGATAGACCCGGCCAGTTGGATCCTGCAGGCCGGTCTGTCCCTGATCGGTGAAGTATAGAGCCCCGTCCCTGCCGAAATGCAGGTCGTTGCACCCCTTGAAGCCTTCGGTGTCGCAGTCCCGGAGCACATGGGAAACCACCCCACTCTGCGGGTCGAGCTGCATAATCCCGTTCTGGAAGTCGGCAATGAAGATACGTCCGTCGCGATGGATCTTCAGCCCGTTCGGCTGTCCATCATACTCGGCAACCTGGCGCACATTGCCCTGCGGATCACTGCACAGTATGCGACCGAACGGAATATCCACGAACCACAGGTTTCCAGCGAGATCGAAAGACGGACCTTCGAGGAAACTGTCGACCGCCTGTCCCCGGCGATTGCGCTCCGCCCAATAGGACGAGACGCCGGGACGCCTCAAGTCGGACGGCAGCTCTGTGAAGACTTCTGCGTCGAGTACCGCTGGTTCGGGGAAGGGATAGGTAGGAGTCATCGGTTTATCCAACTGTAAGCGAAGGCAGGAAAAGCGCTATTTGCGGGAAGGCGATCATCAACAGGATGAATAGAAGGATGATGGCAAAAAAGGGCGCCGTTCCCATGATCACGTCTTCGACCTTCACCTCCTTGGAGGAACTGGCGACCACGAACAGGATGACGCCGAGCGGCGGGGTAAGCTGGCCGAGCTCGACCAGGATCACAACGAAGACGCCAAACCAGACCGGATCAACACCGAGCGCGAGCAGTGCCGGGAAAATCACCGGCACTATGATTGCGATCATGCCCAGGCCTTCCATGAAGCATCCGAGGATCGCGAAGGTAACCATGATGATCAACAGGAAGGTAAGGCGCGACACGTTTGCGTCGTTTAGCATCGCGACCAAGTCTTCCCCAACGCCGGAAAGCGCCGTTGCATAGGCGAAGATCATCGACGTGAACACGACGAACAGAATGTTTCCGCTCATCGTGGCAGTGCGGCGCAAGGCATCCGACAGCAGCCGCAGGCTCAGGCGCCGGTAGAGTGCCGCAATGGCAATTGCGCCGATGACTCCGATGGCACCCGCCTCGGTAGGGGTCGCAAAACCCCCGTAGATGCTGCCGAGCACGATCGCGATCAGAAGCAGGAAGGGCAAGATGTCCAGCAATGCGGCACCAAGCTCTGACCACGTGCTTCGCATTTCGCCCCTTGGCGCGAGTTTCGGGTTGAGAAGTACGCGAACCGCAATAAACGCCATGTAAAACAGGGCAAGCAGGATGCCGGGCACGAGGCCCGCCGCGAACAGTCGCGCGATCGAGGTCTCGGTGAAGGTGGCATAGATGATCATCGTGATCGACGGGGGGATCAGGATGCCGAGTGTGCCGCCCGCCGCAAGCGACCCGGCGACTAGACGCTTGTCGTAACCGCGCGCCGAAAGCTCCGGCAGAGCCACAGTGGACATCGCGGCGGCAGTCGGCGCGCTTCCCCCCGAGATCGCTGCGAATATGCCGCTGCCCGCGATATTGGTGTGCAGAAGCCCGCCCGGAAGACGGCGCACGAAGGGCGCGACGCCGTTGTAGAGCCTGGTGGAAAGACCCGAGCCGAGCAGAACCTCTGCCATCAGCACGAACAGCGGAATGGCAGCCAGCGTGAAACTGTTGGCCGAACCCCAGCTGACGATGCCGAGGGCCTTCCAGCCGGCGAAGCCCTTAATCAGCCAGATGTAGAACAGCCCGGCGCCGGCGACGGCGAACTGGACCCACATGCCGCCGAGTATGAGGCCGATCAAAAGCCCGAAAGCAAGTATCGCGTCCATCAGGATTCCCTCTTGAACCCGCCGAAGGTCAGCAGGAATTGTTCGGCCAGAAAGATGCCGATCAGGCCGAAACCGACAGGCATCAGCAGTTGCGGGATCCAGAGCGGCGTACGCAGGACCGTCGGCGCGAACTTGCCGCGGCCAAATGAGCTCATCATCAGATCGCTGGTTTTCCAGATCAGCACGGCGCAGATGAAAAGCGCGGCAAGAACGAAGAACCGCGTGACCCAGACCCGGCCGCGTTCCGGCAGGCTGTCATAGAGAAAGTGGACCTGGAACAGACTGCCGCTGCGCATGGCGATGGCGGCACCAAAGAAGGTCAGCATGACAACGCAGTAGCCCGTCACCTCCTCGACAAATCCCAAGGAATAGTTGAAAAGGCTGCGCGAAAGCGATTCGCCGGCAACAAGAAGCACGAGAACGATCAGGACCGCAGCAGTGGCGAGTTTCGCCACCGCTGCAATCACGTCGAAGAAAGGCCCTGCGGACGCCCGCCCCTGGGAACAGTCGTTGTTCATCTCACTTACCGATGGCTGTGCGAATGGCCTTCAGGGCTTCCTCGTATTCGGGACCGTTCTCCTTTGCCCACGCCTCCCAATAAGGGCTGAGCTTTTGGCGGGCGGTTGCGAGATCGCCGTCCGCAAGGCCCACGATCATCATGCCGGCACTAGCTTGCGAGGCCTTCTGCGCGGCTTCGTCATCGATGAACTCTTTCGTCGTGGCCGGACCTTCCTCGACAACGATCTTGCGCAGAAGGTCCTGGTCTTTCTCGCTTAGAGCCTCGAAGGTATCGGTGTTGGCAATGATCATCGAGTTGCCGTAGTTGACTGGAAAGCGATAGTTGTAGGGTAGGAATTCGTGCCAGTTCTTGGCGCCGCCGGCGCTGGCCGTCAGCACGCCCTCGATGACGCCGCGCTCTAGCGCAGTGGGCACCTCAGTGCCGGCAAGCGTGATCGGCGCGCCGCCGAATGCCTCCACGAACTTGCCCTGTTCGGGGGAGGTCACACGGATCTTATGGCCTTTAAGATCGGCAAGGCTATTGATCTCGAAGGTTGCGAATATGGTTTGTTCTGGATAGCGATATTCACCGAGCGGGGTGACGCCCTGTCTGGCGAACGCCTTAACCAGAATCGGCTCCATCGCGTCCGTCGCCTTAGCCCATTCGTCGTCATTCTCGATGAGCAGCGGCAGGTTAAGGACGCGGGCGATTGGCACGCTCCCGGAAAAGAAGAAGTCAGCGGCAAAGTCAACGATGCCGTCGCCCACCGCCTGGGTGATGTCGGACGAGGCAATCTGCAGAGTCTTACCGAGATGCAGCTGCATGGTCAGCTCGCCATCGGTCTCTTTGCCGACCCGCTCGACGATACGGTTCATACCTTTGACCGCAGCGGTGGTGGATACTGCGGAATAGGTATAGGCGGTCCAGTCCGTCGCCTGGGCTATCGTGGTGGATGCCGCCAAAGCGACCATTGCGCCTAGTGTTGAGAGCTTCATGAGTATGTCCTCCATTAAATAATCTACAATTCAGTGACCTGCGTCGAAGCACATACCCTCATTTCCATGGACTTTTGTCCCATATGGCCTGGGCGACGCCGTCCTGTTTTCGAGCCAAGTCAGCGAAAGCATCTCCCGCGATGAAGGCCATAGGGTTACCTTGATCAGCCATGGCCTTTTGAAAGTCAGGGTTTTTGTTCACGACGTTCAGCACATCGCGAAGTTTGCCGGTAAGGTCTGCATCCATTCCGGCTGGGCCTACGATGCCCCGCAGAGACGACATCTCAACGTCGTATCCAAGTTCCTTTGCTGTCGGCACATCGGGGCGGAAGGGAGAGCGCTCGTCAGATAGAACTGCGAGCACACGGATCTCGTCCTTGAAGCTCGTGGTCTGACTGAGTGCCATCGTGCCGGCGGCGACATGCCCGCCCAGCAATGCGGTGCGCGCCATGGCAGCGCCCTTGAAGGGAACCAGCGTAAAATCGGCTTTCGACGCGTCCGCCAGCATATTGGCCGCGAAGTGATCGTTGCCGCCAAGCGAGGAAAGCCCGAAGGTGACTGCACCAGGATTTTTCTTCGCTAAAGCCAGAAGCTCTTCTAGAGTCTTGAATTCCGACGAGGCGCTGACAACAACGGTGTTCGAGTCTTCCACGAAATTCGCCAGATAGGTAAAGCTGTTGACGTCGTAGTCTGCCGAGCGATCCTTGGTCAGCGCCAGTGCAGCCGGCAGGTTGAACGTGCCGAGCGTGTAGCCGTCTGGTGCCGCCTTCGCGACCTCCGTGAAACCGATCTGGCCGCCGGCGCCGGGAATGTTTTTCACAATGACCGAAGCTCCGTCACCCAGCTCCTTTTCAAGAAACTGCGCAACGGTGCGCGCTATAACGTCGGTGCCACCGCCTGCGGAATAACCGACGACGATCTTGATCGGCTTGTCGGGAAATTCGGCGAAGGCGGGCGCGGCCGCAAAGCCGGTTATTGTGAGTGCTGCGAGTATTTCTTTCATGACATCGTCCTCCCTCTGTCATTGGTAAAAATCCGCTCATCGAGCCCGTAGGAGCGCGCCGCTGTCCGCCAGAAAAGGTCGTCGCGCTCCTCGGGTGAAAGATCGCTTGCAAGTCGTTTGAACGCATTCCAGAGCGTGCCGTAGCTAAACTGCCCCTTATCGACCGGGAAATTGCTCTCAAACATGGTGCGCTGCGGCCCAAAGCTTTCCAGGCAATGGGCGAAATAAGGGGACCAGTCGAATGCAAGCTGTTCGGATTGTGGCGGGATCGGCGCGTCAGCATAGCGATAGCCGAGAACCGTCAACCCAAAGCCACCGATCTTGATGCGGGTATTCGACAATTCCGCCAACTGGACGATGGATTTGCACCACTCCCCGAAAACCTCCGGATCTGCTGGCCGATAAGGTCCAACGCCCAATGGACCGCCGCAATGATCAATCACCACGGTAAGGTCAGGCACCGCGGCGGCCAGGGCAAGCACCTCGCCAAGCTGCGTATGATAGGCCCATACATCCAGGTTGAGGCCATAGGCTGCGAGCGCCTTTGCCCCGGCCAGAAATGTCTCGCTGCGCAAAAGACCATCGGGCGGCGGGTTCGGATTGGAGCGCACTGCCGGGTGCGCATGGTAGGCGGTCGTGTTGCGGATGCCGCGAACCTTGCCGTCACCTGTCTGAATTAATGGATCCAGAACTCTGCGAACGCCACTTCCCAACTGCAGGTCAGCGAAAGCAATAATGGCGGCGGGATAATTTGGCTGGTTTCGACACCATGCCAAGATCGTTTCCACCTCGCCAACAGGCTGCAATGCAGGCTCTACATCCGTCTTATAGCCCGTGCGGCACTGCACGTAGATGCTCGCACGCACATCGTGCCCGCACGATACATCCTTCTGAAGTTCAGCGGCTGCATAGCGCCCCTGAGGTCTTACCCACAGATGATGATGCGCATCGAGAATAGGCTGCTCAGGCGCAATGATCTCCTCGCGCGCCTTCGCCAGCCAGTCGTCTCGCACCACATAATGCGGGTTCGCTTGCATGGTGCTCAAACCTCCCCACCAGCTTCTCGTTTCTTGTCAAAATGCCGCTTGATCATGGGGCCTACCACGACGGCCACGGTCAGTGCGACAAGGACGAGGCTCGTCACATTAGCGAACAGGATCGTCCAGTCGCCGCGACCGATCCGCAGGGCAAGCCGCAGGTTTTCCTCGGCAAATCCGCCAAGGATTAGACCCAGCACAACCGGCGGAAGCGGGAAGTTCAACTTGTCCATGACATAGCCGATCGCCCCGAAGCCGAGCATGAGATAGACATCGAACATGCGGCTGTGGATCGAGTAGACGCCGATCAGCATCAAAACGATGATGACGGATCCGAGCAGCGGCCGCGGCAGGTTCAGAAGCCGGGCGAAGCTGTTGGTGGCGAGTGAACCTCCGACGAGGACCAGCAGGATGGCACCAAACAGAAACTGCCACATGAACCCGAAGACGATGTCTGGATTGTCGCGAAACAGCATCGGGCCGGGCTGGAGGCCATGAATCAGCAGGCCACCCAGCATGACTGCGGCAACGGCAGTGCCGGGGATGCCAAGCGTAAGTGCCGGAATAAGCGCGGAGGCCGTATCGGCATTGTTGGCCGTTTCGGCGGCGGCCACACCCTCGGGCTCGCCCTTGCCCCAAGTGTCAGGAGTTTTGCTGGCCCGGCGCGCCTCGTTGTATGAGATGAAGGCCGCCATGGAACCGCCGGCACCAGGCAGGATGCCGATCCAGATGCCGATGATGGACGAGCGAATCCAAGTTTTCCAGAAGCGTGTCATCCGCGGAAGCGCGCGCCAAAGGGGCTCCGTACCCAATTTGCTGCTGCTGACCCCGTCGGTCTTGAGGGGCACTTCCAGCAGATCAATCACCGGCGGAAGCGCATAGAGTCCGACGAGCAAAATAACGATGTTGATACCATCCAGCAATTCGAGCTGGCCGAATGTGAACCGATCCGTGCCGAAGATCGGATCGGAGCCGATCACCGAGACAAAGACCCCGAAGCATGCGCTGATCAGACCCTTGATGGCGCTTCCGCCGAGCAGGAAGATGATACTGGCAAGGCCGAAGACCGCGACCCAGAACACTTCGGAAGGCCCGAACAGCAATGTGACCTTCGATAGGGGTGGCGCCAGGAGCATGAGGGCAAAGGCGCTCGCGACCCCGCCGATCGAGGAGGACACGACCGCAACCTGCAGGGCGAAGCCACCCTCGCCCTTCTGAGCCATCGGATAGCCGTCGAAAGTGGTGGCGACGGCTGCGGGCGTGCCGGGAATGCGCAGCAGGACGGCAGGGATCGCACCGCCATACATGGCGCCATTATAGATGCCAGCCATCAGACCGAGCGCAACGAGCGGCTCTAGGCCGAACGTGAAGGGGACAAGGACGGAGATCGCCATGGTGGCGCTCAGCCCAGGCATGGCGCCGACCACGATACCGGCGATGACGCCGATGATGACGGCCGCGAAATTGGTGAAGCTCAGGACTTCGGGAAGTGCGTGCAGCAGATCGAGATACATGGCCGATTACCTTCCCCACACAATGCCAGCGGGAAACTGCTGCGCCATCGCGAAATCGAAGATCAGGTAGATGGCACCAACGACGATGGCGGTCGCAGCCAAAAGCCCCGGCACACTGCGGTAACCGAAAGCGTAGGCCACCAGCGGGATCGTGATGGTCGTCGCGAGATAGAAGCCAATCAGGTCGGTTGCGACCACATAGCCGATGATCAGCAGGAAGGCGCTTGCTACACGCGACGGGACTTTCATCATCGGCCGCGCATTCTCCCCTAGCGCGGCTTTACGTTGGTCCTTGAAGAGAAGGGCAAGCGACAGCACGATCAGGCCGATCAGCATGGCAACCGGAAGAAGGGCGGAAATCGGCTTGAGTTCAAGTGCCGGGACCAGGAATGCGCCAGCGACAATGAGAATGCCGATTGCAGTCACGGTCTCCGGTCGGGTCAGGCGAGAGGGACGGGTTTCGGACATGATCCGGCTCCATTCTATGATGCAGGAACGGCACGCGGCCAAAGACCGCGCGCCTGACACGGATCAGTTCCAGGGAGTGGCTTCCCACACGCCCGTCGCCAGATCATGGATGTCTTTCGTCATCGACTTGAAGTCATCCCCGGTGACTACTTCCACCGGATTGGCGGTGTCTTTCATGGCCTTCAGGAACTCGGGATCGTCCTTAAGCTTGGAAAAGGCAGCCATCAGATTGTTACGCGCCTCATCGGGCAGTCCGGCCGGAGCGATGAAACCACGCATCGCGCCATTCACCAGGTCGAGCCCCTGCTCCTTGAAAGTGGGCAAGTCCGGAGCGAACTGGGAACGTTTGTCGAGAGCAACACCCAGCACGTTGAGCTGGTCCTGAAATTCGGCCACTTCGGAAATGTTCAGGATGCCCATGGCGACGTGGCCGCCAAGCAACGCGGTGCGAGCCGGCGCCGATCCCTTGAATGGAACGATGGTGAATTCGCTATTGATCAGGTTCTGCAGCTTGATCAGGGCGAAATGGTCGTCGCCGCCAAGGCTGGACATTCCCACGGTGATCGCCCCGGGATTGGCCTTGGCCTCCTCGATCAGCTTGTCGAGCGTATCGAAACCGCTCGCTTTCGAGGTGACGATGACGTTTGGATCGTTCACCACATTGGCAAGATAGGTGAAGCTGTCGACATCATATTCTGCTTTGCGATCTATCGTGCGCGCCATCATGCCGGGCAGATTGAACGTGCCGAGAGTGTAGCCATCCGGCGTGGCATGGGCGGTTTGGGTCACGCCGATCTGCCCGCTAGCGCCGGGCACGTTCTTAATGACGACGCTTGCGCCATTGCCGAGATATTTCTCGATGAAGGGGGCGACCGTGCGTGCCATGACATCCGTGCCTCCACCGGCGCCAAAGCCCACGATCATCTCGATCGGTTTGTTCGGATAGTCCGCGGCGATGGCCGTTCCTGCCGTCAGCAGGGCGGCGGTGGCAATTGCTGTCGTCATCTTGATCAGTTTCAACATGGTAGTCTCCTCCTCCACATGTCTTCTCAGGTTTCGGGAAAGGCGCAGCCCAGTTTCTTCAGGGCGGCATCTACCCAGCTTCGGTCATTCGTTCCGTCGGCGATCGCCTGCATCTGCTTCGTTTCGGCATCCTGCTTGGCCTGGGTCTTGGCGAGGATCTCTTCGGCATCGGCGAGCGGAACGCATAGGACACCGTCGGAATCGCCGAGCATGATGTCGCCCGGGTCGATCACCATGCCGCCGATGCTGATCGGGACATTGATTTCACCGGGACCGTCCTTGTAGGGGCCGCGATGGGTTACGCCGGCCGCAAAGGTCGGCAGATTGGTCGCGACGAAGGCGTCAACGTCGCGAATGGCCGCGTTCAGGACAAAGCCTGCGACACCCTTCTTGACCGCATAGGCGAGCATCAGTTCCCCCATCAGGGCGTTGCTCAGATCGCCACCGGCGTCCACGACAATCACATCGCCGGGCACCGCCATGTCGATGGCCTTGTGCAGCATGAGATTGTCGCCGGGGCGTGACTTGATCGTCACGGCGACACCGGCCATTCCGCCTGAGACATGCATGGGGCGAAGTGTCGGACCTGCAGCCGTCATGCGGGACATGGCGTCCGAGACGTTGGCGACGGGTAGTTTGGCAAAGGAGTCGACCAGGTCCCTGGACGCCACCTTGGCGCGATTGTGGATGCGGAAGCCAATGGCCATTTCTAAACCTCTATCTTGGCAAGTGTCTGTTTCGCCGCTTCAAGCAGCTTGCGGTTGGCAATGCGCTCGGGCTGGACGGGCTCACCGGCCAAGACCTGAAAAATGCCGCGTACCGCGTCGACCCCCACGCGGGCCCCTGCTTCGCGGGTGACGCCGCCGATATGTGGGGTGAGCACAATCCTCGGCTCCGCGAAGAAGGGGTGGTCCGCCTTGGGAGGTTCAACGGCAAAGGTGTCGAGGCCGGCGCCGGCCAGATGGCCGCTTCGCACCGCTTCGAGCAGCGCCGCCTCGTCGATCAGTCCGCCGCGCGCAGTGTTGATGACGTAGGAACCCTGCGGCATGCGGGCGATGGCAACAGCATCGAGGATGTTGCGGGTCTGGTCGTTGAGGGGGCAGTGGAGGCTGAGGACATTGGAGCGGGAAAGCAGTTCGTCAAAGCTCCCGCACCGCTCGACCTGGAGTTCCTCGAACACGCTTTCCCCGGCATACGGATCATACCCGATGACGGTCATGCCGAGCCCCTTGGCGATGCGCCCGGTCGCCTGGGCAATGGCGCCCATGGCGAACAGGCCGAGCGTGGATCCGGCAATCTCGCGACCGGCAAAGCCCGGTTTTTCCCAGCGGCCGGCGCGCAGGCCGGCATCGAGCGGGAGGATGCGCTTGACGATGGCAAGAAGCAGCGCAATCGCGTGTTCAGCCACCGATACCGCGTTGGCGCCTGTTGCCACAAGTACTGGTATGCCACGGCGCGCGGCCGCGTCCAGATCGATATTGTCGACCCCAACGCCGTGCTTGGAAATGACGCGCAGTTGCGGCGCGCCGGCAATGACGCTCTCATCGATGCGACCCATGCGCGATACGATCCCGACTGCACCGGTTGTCTGCAGATACTGCGAAATGACGGCACTGTCCGCATAGGGCGGAGTGTGCACGGCTTCATAGCCATGCTCGACCAGAAGCTTCGTCGCGTTCGGATCGAGGTCCGGTCCGGTCACGAGAATTGTCTTGTTCATCGCATGCTTCTCCAAACAAGCGCCCTCAAAGGCGAGTGTCGATCTGTTCAATTGCTGGATATGGATCGGCGGCCGGCTCCCGACGGCGCACCTCAATCCTCCCGTTAACAAGGGGTAATGGATAGAATTGCTTCACAAAAGCGAATATTTCTGGTTATTAGATGTAGCAAAACTGGATATATCGATGGATACGCGCCAACTGAAAACCATCGTGGCGATTGTCACGCACGGCACTTTCGCCAAGGCCGGAGACGTCGTGGGGCTCACCCCCTCGGCAGTGAGCCAACAGGTTCATGCCCTCGAAACGGAACTTGGCGCGACGCTTTTCGATCGAACGTCCAGACCACCAAAGCTGACGCCGCAAGGCATGCAAGTGCTTGAAATGGCCAAGAATATCCTGCGCGAAGAAGAAGATGCGAAGGCCAGCCTGAGGGGAGAAAGGATTGCCGGAACGCTGATAATCGGCTCTGTGCGCTCAAGTGCGCTCAACCTCTTGCCCCGCGCCATTGTGCAGATGCGTGCGCAGTATCCGCAGCTCAAGACGAGCTTGCGCATCTCGCTGTCCTCGACCTTAATTGCGGATGTGGCTGGCGGGCGGCTGGATGCCGCGATCGTGGCCGAACACATGGGTATTCCTGCCGCCTTGCGTTGGAGTCCGTTCCTGCGGGAACCTCTGTGGCTGATCGCTCCGAAAGGAACCCGGCAAACCAATCCCCTCAGGCTACTGAACGAGACGCCCTATGTCCGCTTTCGCAGCGCCGTTCCGCTGGCGAACCTCATCGACACCGAGATTTCCCGTCTCGGGATCGTGACCCAGGACATTGCCGAGATCGATACCATCGGCTCGATCGTGACCTGCGTCCGCCAAGGGCTGGGCGTTTCGATCGTACCTCATGTTGCCCTTCAGGAACCGGAAGACCGCGACCTCGTCAGGCTGCCTTTCGGCGAACCTCAACTGACCCGGCAGATCGGAATCATCGAACGGACGGTTTCCCCGCGTGCAGAGATTATCGCGCGCATGCATCAGACGCTTGCATTGCTTTGTGGAGAGCATGGGCTAAAGCGCGTCGAAAATACATAGGCATGCTGTGGCCCTTCGCACTGAGACCGAGCAAAAAGATAATCGCCAAACGGCAGAAGGAATTGTGTGGGGCGGATGCGAGCACCGGGCGTTCAGTGCTATTCATCGGCACCTGAAGAAGGATATCGGGCTTTCCCGCGATCGCTTCGTGCTCTACTCGCACTGGCATATGCACCTCAGCGAAGAAGATATTATCACCACAGGAGCAGAGGCATATCTGCCGCAGTGAAAGCCCCAGCTGCTCTTTTTGGTCTTGAAGGGATCTGAACTGTCACCCCCCTAATAATTCGGCTAAGGCGTTGATTTGTCTGTTAGGCTAACTAGGCGGCGGAGACTGATGTCTGGGGCGAATGCTGAGAGCGCTGACCAATCGGCTGGGTCAAACACTACGTTGCAGATAGATGTCTCCCATGACATCCACTCGCTCCATCGCGGTATTCGCAAGGTCGCTTGATGCAAGCTCCAGGACGCTTCGATCATCATGCTCACCGATAAAAGGCGGGACCCTTCCCGAAAGAAAAGCTAGTTGACCTTCGGGAGGCAACTCGGCCCAAAAACCGTCGGTAGCGATAAGAAGTCGAGCGGGTTTGTTATCGAAGGTCCGGAAAGCAGGGGGCATGAACTCGTGGGACCGAAAGCTGCGCGTCAGCAAGTGCCGCGAGCGCTCCTTCGCCAGCTGTTCGATAGGGATGTCCGCGAGAGCGTTGGCGAGCGTGTCCGGCGCAGTCAGCCAGTTGATCGCTCCGCCATCGGCGAACGTGCCGAGGATGCAATCGCCCGCATAGCCGACGAGGCAAGGGTGCGTGCGGTTGCACGACAACAATCATGTAGCTTGCCGAGGAACGCGCAAATTTCCCGGCCAATGAACCGTGGATCTGCTGCAGTTGTCCGGATAGATTGCCCCCACCCACCGTCCCACTCGTGCTGGCAAACCAGTCGACGATATTCTGGACCAGGCATTGGGCGAGCTGGCCGCTATCCTTGCCGGCCGTTGAACCGTCGGCCACGACAGCCAGAAGGGAGTCGCCAGCCAACCCTATGCCCGCGCAATCCCGGTTGTCCTTGGTCCTGTTGCCGCCCTGGCTTTGCCATCGAACGCTAATCCGCATTGTCGCCGTCGTGCTTGCCAATTGCGACAAAGCGTTTCTTGACGACGGCTGCGCGTCCCTGCTGTCGAAGGTTGCCGTCCAGGAAATCGTCGAAATCCGGGTGGCCGAGGAAATCTCGAAAACCCTGGCTGATAAACACGCGGACCTCTGCGGGTGCCGCGGCGATCTCTTCTACGAGCTCCGGTCGCCCATCCACGATCAGCAGGATGTCTTCGGCATCTCGGCTCATGAAGAGGTCGTTCTGGCCGCGCCCGGCAAAAGCCTCGAGCTTGGTTGCCACGAATATGGCGGGCGTGAGAATCCTGATTTCGAGGCCAGCATCCAATGTGCTGGTAACCGCGGTCTCGATGCCGGCCGCATACCAACGATTGCTGAAACCGAGGATCGTTTCGTCATCAAGCATGAAGTCTACCTTCAATGGCCCGAGCCGCATTCGGCAAATCACAGCTTCGTCGGCCGCCTCCATGAAGCCCCTCTGTCGCAGGTCGTCCTGGAGGGCGGCCCATTCCGCATGTCCGGCGAGATCGACAATGAGGTCTATATCGTCCGTCGCCCTGACGTCTTCGAGCGTAATCGGGTCGGTGATGAAGAGCGCCGTCGTGCAGCCGCCTACGAAAACCAACCGGTCGCGCAAATCGTCGCCGAGCGCGGTCGCTACCGCCTTGAGCATGTCCAGCAACTGTGCACGGATCGCCGTCATCTGTGCAAAAGCTTCAATGAGAGGTGTTTAGTGGCAAATCCGACTTCACGCTGGTTTCCGAGCCTTATCGCGTCCACCAATGCAAGATATTCGTAGAGATGCTCATCCTTTATAACGGCTTCCGGAACGCTCTTGAAAAGTGGATCGATGGCTTGGCCAATTTCCCTTCCTTCTGGATAAGGCCACACGTAATTATAGCTGCCGGCGCTAACCAGAAGGTCTTGCAGCATCGGAGCTGCAAATGCCGTCGGCAAACCACGCTGCATTGAGCCTGACGAAGCTGGAAAAACGAATTTCACCCCGTGCACGATGAAGTCGAAGAGATTTTTCCGGCGGGGTCGGGGCTCGTTGAGATCATTGTCCCTGCGTGCAATTCCGGAAGAGACGCTTCTGTTGATCGACAAACCGATCTCGGATTTGCTTATGCCGAGTAAGGCCTCTAGATTGCGAACGGAATAGGGGTCGCCTCCAATCGATTCAGCTCGTAATCGATCGCCACCCTTTTCCATTTCCTGGTCCTGCAAGCTGATAAGCTTCAGCAAGACGACGATATCTTGGCTTTTCATCCATGTGTCCATTGTCCAAGGACTAGGGACAGTGGCCTCGGTTCGGCTATTTGTCAAAGACAATTTGCACTCCGGGGCAAACAAATTTTACCGATGGTGGTCCAGACGCCATTGCCTCCCCTTTCGTTACTCAAGTGCCGACACCGGTCCGTCGCCCTCGTCATCGACCCGGTCAATCTCGTACGTCCAGATATCAGGAAGCCCATCGACGGACCCACTGTTCCGGAATAGAGATTAATAATAGAGCGCGCTCCTCACCTGCGTGACGAAATCACCAAGAACCTGGAGATCGGCTAGATTTTCAACGATCGAAGGTCGGCTGTCCCCTATCTCCGATGACATCCCCGGCCTTGACCATCCATCGATCTCGTCCAGCCCATCGATCGCAAACGTGATTGCGTAAGGCCCAACGACGTGCACCTCCTTCAAGAACTCCTCAAGGGAGCGAAGATACCGCCGTAGGTTTTCTTCGAATGACGAAATATCGGGACGCTCTCTCGAGAAATCGAATGGATGTTTCACCCATCCTAGAATGTGCCAGTCTGTCGCGACGAAGAGCCGCTCGCGCGTTGCTAACGCTTCGAACCCGCCTGCGCATCCTTTGAGGCGAGGGTACCAGCCACCATTGAACGCAGCGATCCCTCGCTGTGAAGATTTCGAGGCTTCATAGCAGGGTCTGAATCTATCATAGTGCTGTCGCGGCAATACCCCCAAGAGCAAACGTGCCCCTGAATCATCGTCCTCGCGGTGAGAAAGTCCTCCGAGAGGGCCAAGTGAAATCCGCCCAATGCTGTTCAGGTGGTCGGTTGAAAACAGATCACGTCGAAAGCCCTCAAAGAGGCGAGAAAGATCTGTTTCCATTTTCTCGACGTCCGCGAAATACTCCCGTATTTCCGGGACGGTCAGAACCCGGTTTCGGGGTCCGCCGCGGACGTAAAACGCGCCTGACATCGCGTTCTGAAACGGCTTTCGCCATTGTGGCTGTATCCGGACGTCGAGAACGAATCCACCAGGTACATCGATCGGCACGACATCGATTTTCGTGGGCAACGGAAGGATGTTTGACTGGATGACCTGTAGAAACTTGTTGCAGGTCTTCTCCCGATCACCACCCATCGGGACGTAACTCTCCCATACGCCATCGGACTCGTTCACTCCGATTATAAGATGGCCACCTGCGCCGTTCAGAAAAGCGACGACATCGTCGATGAACCGTTCCTTGGCCGATTTTCCGCCGCCTGGATGTTTTTTGTTGAGATCGACCTCGCGTTTGAAATCGTAGAACGTTCCCTCGGCTATTCGCCGACCTTCGATCCGTTCTCTCGTTGGCGTCTCGATCATCAAGTCTTCGCCTCTATGTTTGCGAACGATATTAGGCTCGTCGCTTGCGGTTGTAAAATATGGCACATTCAGTGTCTCTAGCTCCTGAGGGAGGCCATGGCCGTCGAACTGGAAATCTTTCAGTACCAGCCGTAATGGTTCAGGATTGCGAGTTCCGCCGTTCGATTATCGAACCTGTTTGACGGACTGCATCACGCTCTGGGCCGTGCTGAGACCTAGACCCATATCCAGGCACAGCTTGAAAAACTCTTCTGGCGCGGCAGACACATCGAGGCGATATCGGCGCGTCAGATCCCGGGCGGTCTTGCCGATCGGGACGATGTCGCTCGAGGAGACCCACTCGGGATTACCGACTTTCTTTTCAAACTCGTCGACAACCACCTCCGGAAGCTCTGTGCCGAACAAGAAATATCTGAGATGCTCAAGGAAATGTGGATGCGTATAGATGCCGGCGCCAGAACAGCCGTTGCGTTCGAAGAGACCCTTACGTGACCCTTTAATGCGGCCCGACCGATAGTCGGCATCGTTCCAGTAGCTGAGGCGCACATCTGGCACGGCGCGGCGTGCGCTAAGCGATTTGAACAGTGCGAGGATCGGCTCCTGGTTTGCCAGATATGCCGCACGCCCCTCATCATGGTTTTGATGATGGGAGCGCAGATCAATCTTCGACAGGAGGTCAGCTTCCTCCTCTGTAAGTTCGATATGATATTTTTGCATTGGTCCCCGCTAAGCTTCTCGATTCCCGAGAACCACGAGAATGACCGGAAGTACAAAATGACGAAAGATGCTCAGAATTAATAACCAGCTATTTGCACCAGTTTCGCTTTGGAAGAAGTGTAAGGGATCCGAACTTCATCAATCGCGTCAGGCTTCTCCGCACCTATTAGAGAACAGCAGATTCCACGTCGTCCTCGCTCGTGCCTTCGTCTTCATCAGAGCTGTTGTTGGTCACAACCGGCATTTCATCGGCAGATGCACTGTTTCTGTTGAGTAGGCCGGCATCCTCGAGCGCCTCGATGTTCAGGAGGTCCCGCAGCGTTTCCATTCCGAAGGCGGAGAGGAAAAGCTTGGTCGTCACGTAGGTGTAGGGCGCGCCCGGTGTTGGACTGCGTGGGCCAGCGGCGATGAAACCTGTGCCGCGGAGCTCGGCGACGGTGTCGCGGCTCACCTCCTTGCCGAAGATCTTCGATAAATCGCTCCTTGTCACCGGCTGGAAATATCCCACCGCCATCAGCACCATCGCCTCGAACTCGGAGAGCGCCGCCGCGGCCGAGCGGGTCGGCGCAGTGGATGCCAGAATGGTGTCGCCAAAACGCACCCGGGTGCGGTGCTGCCAGCCGCCGGCGACCGACACCAGCTCATACGGCCGATCGCGCAGTTCTTCCTGGAGGTCATCGATCAGCAGGTCGATGCTGCAGTCTTCTCCGACGACGCGGGCCAGGGTCTCGCGCCTCACCGGCTCGGCGGAGGCAAAAATCACTGCCTCGACGCGCAGCATCCATTCGCGCCAGCGCAGCTCCGGCGGTAGGTCCGCGAGTTCACAGTCATACAACACATCGTGTTGCCGATCCTTGTCCTGCCGACGTCTGGTTTTGGCTGCGCTCGGTCCGGCCATCGTCACAACCCAAAAATCCGGAACGAGGAGCGACCGGACAGCTCGCGCACCGCGCCAAAGCTCTCCAGCCGCTCGAACAGCCGGGTCGCGGCCCAGCGGGACAAATTGCTGTCGGGCGCTGACGCCGGCACGGCGTCTTCCTCGAGCAGTTTTTGGATGACGACGCCAGCACCCTTGGTGCGCACCTTCGGCGCCGCGACGAGAAGCGCGTCCGCGCGGCGGGCGATCTCATTCGCCGAGCGCAGGGCGCAGCCCGCCCCTTCAACCAAAGCGAGGCAGACGGCGCGCGGAAAGCCGGGCTCGCCGGGACGGAGGCGTCCCCTGCCGCCGAGGGTCCGTAACGCCGGACCATAGCGCTCGGCCATCAGCAGCGGCACGGGACGGTCCCATTTCAGCATCGCGGCGATCAGCATGTCGGCGAGCGCCCAGGCCAGCATCTCCGCATCCGGGCGATCAGCAACAATCGCCGTCACCAGCTCCGCCGCTGCAAAAGGCGCCGGGCGGCCGAACTGGAGCGCCGCGTCGGCGTGGTCGAGGACAGCGGCGAGGCCGTCGTCCCAGGCGAGGCCCAACGAATCGGTGAGTTCGCTGACGGTCTTCGGCGAAAAGCCGGGTTTTCGGCTGGCGATCCTTTTGTAGGCCCAAAACACCTTGCCGGCCGGTCCGGGGTCGTCGCCCGGCGCGGTGAGCAACACGGCGTCGCGCAGTGCTGCTTCGTCCTCGCTCCGCCCCATCAGCCGCACGGCCGTCGCGGCAGATTTCAGGGCCTGGCGGGCGCGCCAGCAGCCGGCCCAGACCGGTTCCGAGCGAACGAGATCGTCCAATGTTTTCAGGGCGATGCCGGCGGCGAAGGCGGCGTCTGCTTCCGTCACATCGCGCCCGCGCGACGATGCCCAGCCCGGCAATGTGGCGGGTACGACGGCGGTCGAAGCAGCGGCGACGGAGAGCGAATCCATGCCGCAAAGCCTATATTGTATGTGCAGTTTAGTCTACCGGAATTGGCCAAAACCGCACTGCCTGTCGTGTATCTAAAACGACCGATAATGTTGCCTTGTCGCTTCCTTTGACCAGCATACCACAATTGGCTTCGATTCTCGATGACGATATCGGAAATCACGTACAGAAAACGGGCCCTTCCTGCGGTTCGCGATCCGTGGCCGGCCCCATATGCTGGCTACGGGTTGAACTCTGGGCGTGGCTTCCCGGACCGAAAGCAGAAAGATAACTTGACCGGCATCCGCCGATTTCCGTTATCCCGCCATTCACGCTGTGGTTCCGTTGGCTTTCAAAGCGGCCATGATCATTGGTCTCATCGAGAATTCCCCTTCCCGCGCCTTTTGCGTCAGGCGACGCAGATATCCGCCGGCGGAACCGATATGCCGGGCCCTTTGGAGAATGCAGGCGATGATGACAGCAACGTTCTCCTGGCCGTGGGCTTGCAGGGCATCTCTATAGGCCGACGGTGAAATCCCGAGATATTCTTTGACCTGCGTGGCCGTTATCATCAGATCACGCCAATTGTTGATACCATCGGGTGCATAATCGGTGATTTCAGGACAGGCTCTCAAAATGAGATCAAGCGGATAGGTTCTCGACGGCTCTGTGGCTTGGCAATTGTCAGCGGTTTTCTTTTTCAAATCTTTTCCAAGGCTTTTGTCAGATTCAAATAGGATTTCTGTATCTGAATTAGATTGCTGCCGTCCATTCTGGGACTCATTGCCGCTTATATCTGAAGCATTCATGTGTGATTCCAACTGCTTGTCTATATCCTGCCGGAGTGCCGCCAATTTCGCCGCGATGGGCTCCAGATCAGCGATCACGGCGCGACGGGGAATTGCCTCGACAATGCTTCTGAACCGTTTCCACAACACATCCCAATGGCCGCAGATGCCTTCCTGCTGGGCGGCTTCGATCAGTTTCTGGATGTCGCGGCGGTATAGTGTGATGCGCTGTCGTGTCAGCCTGAGAGCACGGCTTTCGGCCTGGACCTGTTCTGCAGCCTGTTCGAATTCCTCCGCTCGCGCCAGCAATGGCGCCAGGGAGAAGCCGAAAGCCTCGTCAATGCCGCCTCCCCTGCCCCTGCGGGCATATCGCTTGCCGTTCGGGCTGTCGCGGCGGATGATCAGGCCGCAATCGACCAGAGCGGCCAGATGGCGGCGCAGCGTCGTATCCGCCATGCCGTGAGCCCTGAGCGCCAGCTGTGCGTTGGACGGGAAGACGACGAGACCGTGTTCCTGCGACAGATCGGTCTCAGGATAAAAGGTCAGCAACGCGTTCAATACGGCCAATGAGCGGTCTGAAATGCCTATGATGGCCTTTCCTTCGCAAAGCCGACGGTAGATCCGCCATTTGTCGGCTGTCTTGCCCCGGGGGATTTCCTGTGCCTCGATCTGACTTGCCAGCAAGGCAAACGATATCGGCCGCCGCCCGAAGGGCGTCGTTATCTTATTGATCTCCATTTTCCTTCACCTTCGTTCAGGCAAAAGAAATCCGCTCGCCAAATGACGCTAAAGACTCTTGACAGTGATTCGTGGAAATGTGATTCTCTGACTGCTTACATCTGAGAAGGGCTTCCACGACTGCGTCGTTGGGGGCCTTTTTCTTTTGCGGTTTCTAGTCTCCCGTTTGCTTCGCTTTTTCCGATTCCCTGAAAGCTTCATAAAAGCGATCCAGGTTCTCGGTCAGGTATTCTCCAAATTTACCGGCGTCCTTGGCCTTCAACGCCAGGCTGAAGGTTTTTCCGGTATTGCGGATATCTCCCGTCACCTGCTTGTCGGCGGCGGCCCAGACCCGTGCGGTCTTTGGCTCGATCGCCTTTTTCACCGGCTTTTTGCTGGCGCCGCTGAGATGATCGAACAGCAGATCAAAGCGTCGCTCCTGATCCGCTGCCATGAACTCCGTGCTTGCTGTGAACGCTGCCGCAGCCTCGGTATTTCTCGGCCGTTCGACAAGTTTGCGCAAATCCAGCCAGCGATCGCGCCCGACGCCCTTTGCGGGGCCTATTGCATCGATGATCGCCGCCGGGATTGCCTTGGGTATCGTCAGCATCTTGCTGAGCGTCTGATAATCGATCGACAGCGCCGACTGGATGGTCTCGCGGCCATATCCCAGCGTTTCCAGCCGCTGGGCGAACAGAACACGCTCGATGAACGTCAGATTGGCCCGAGCGGCGTTCTCCTGCCCCTGGGCTATGATGTGGTCGATATCCGCCAGAGCTTTGACGACGGCGCGAACCGGCCGGCCGAGCTCTCTGGCAACGCTGACCCGGCGATGGCCGAACACGATCATGTAGCGACCATCACGATCAGGATGCGGGCGCACCAGGATTGGTGTATCCTGTCCCCTCTCCCGGACCGCTGAAAGCAGCTCCTGATAGGCGTCGTCATCGGCTTTCATGCGATCCGCAACGAACGAGCCATCGATCAGATCAGGATCGATTTCGACAATCGTCTCACCTTCGATCAGTTTCGATGCTTGCTTGGCAAGCTCATCGATCGAGGACGAAATGGATTTCGCGGCGCCGAATTTCGGAAAGCCTGAATCGCGTCGATCGTCTTCATTGGCTTCGGACGGCTCCGTCCGCATCAAATTGTCGAAAATGTTCTTTCTAGCCATTGGACCACATTCTTTGATTGTTCCTAGCCATCTGTTTTCACGTCATAAATTCCTGATTTAGACGGCAGTCTATTTTGATCTTCCCCATGCTTGATGGATCAGGTCGCAGATTTCCGAATTGACGGCCTCGAGCGATTCCATCGCGCGTTCATATGTGGCCCTGGTCATTCCGGACTTTTCGACTTCATACAGTGTCTGTTTCGTCAGGCCTGCATCGGAAATCGCCGTGGATTTCACCATCTGATGCTTCAGCATCTGCTTGGCCAGCATGGACTGCATGAAACCCACCATCTGGGCCTGCGGAATGTCCGTCGGTTCATAGCGCGTGATGAGATATCTGAACCAGTCGAGATCGACCTCGCCGCCAGCCCTGCGGATGGTTTTCAGGATATCGCCGAGCATCAGCAGGAACTGAGACATCGACATAAGATCCAGCATCTGCGGATGAACGGTAATCAGCACCGACGAGGCAGCGGCAAGGGCCGTCAATGTCAAATATCCAAGCTGCGGAGGGCAATCGATTACGACGATATCGTACTGGCCATCCACCTGCTTGAGCGCTGCCTCGATACGGTTCCAGAAGGTCTTTCCTTCCGTCGAACTCCGGTCCTGCATTGCCAGCGGCGTGTCGTATTCATATTCCTGCAGCTCCAGGGAGGCCGGAATGATGCTGAGCCCGGGAAAATTGGTCGGACGGATCACCTCCGCAATGGGCTTGCGCTCTTCATCATACCGGATCGCCTCATAGATCGACGGATATTTGTCGAGCTCCGGCTGGATGCCGTGCAGAGCCGAAAGCGACGCCTGCGGATCGAGATCGACGGCAAGAACGCGATGGCCGGTGAGGGCAAGGTGTTGCGCGAGATGTGCGGCGGTGGTGGTTTTGCCCGAGCCGCCCTTGAAGTTGACGACGGCAATGACCTGGAGCTTTTCACCGTTGCGGCGGTGCGGAACGTATTTTTTGACGTCGGCGCGCCCGTTCCTGTCGAGATAATGGCGCAGTTCCATGATCTGTTCGGCCGAATAGGTGCGCCGGCCGCCGGCGTGAATATGCGGCTCCACACCTTTACCTTCCAGATGCAGCTTTTTGAGGTTGCTCGTCGATACACCGAGGAAATAAGCTGCTTCGGCGAGCGAAAACTGCCGCAGGGTCTTGGATGCGTTTGGCGGAAACGTTTCGAGCCGAAGCTGATTCAGCCGCTTGGATATCTCTCGCCCCTGAGACAAGATGATGTCATCAAACAGCGCCTTTTGCTGGGGAGCAGAGAAATTCATTTTTCCAGAACCTCAAATAACGGTATTCGAGCGATTTTCACGCTAATGCCGTCATTATGTCCGATTCTCCGGGCTCGGCAAGAAGTTTTAGGTTAATAAAAGGTTAACGCCGCCGCTTGGCTATCGAACCTCTGCAATTATCTTGCAAGAGATTGAGGCGTCGATGACGAGTCGATACTTAAAGCTATCACATGAGCCATGCTGGATGTGGCGACCGATCCCCCGTTCAATTGGTCAACTGATGGCGCAAATTGATGGGCGAGGTCATATATGCTTTCGCAAAGCGCGATTGGGAGCGCTCCGCCCGGCGCCATCTTGGTCCTCCGGGGATGGGGGAGAAAGCGCGTGAGCCGGCGGCCTGTGCCGGGTTTCGTTCCTGTGTATCCGTCTATCTCATTGAAAAGTCGTCACTAATGGGAAAATAGACGGCAGTCTATTCCGCATTACTGTTTATTCCATCGTTCGGTCCGGAAATATACGCCATCCGCTGGAGCGGTTCACTTGTGGTCAAGTCAATGGTCGCGCTCTGATGAGCAGCGAAGCAGGCGGCAAGCCGGCCGTCGGCGGAGGCGGCCTGATGGCTAGGCATTCACCGCGGAATGCTTTTGGGACTCTCCACAAGCGACCGGCAAAGCGGACGTAGTCCTTGCTGATGGGAACGGCGCACGATCTCATATTTATCGTATTCGACCAGGGGAGGGTGCTTGGCTTGGAGCAGTTCACTTTTAGATGGAACTATAACGCATTGATATTTTCATGGAGTGATCACTGCCTCGACCTCTCCACCGCGATAACGGTTCACAATGGCATAGACCGGCGATTCCACTGAAACAGGAACCGCTCTAACAGCGCATTTCAGGTTGGCCTATTGATATATTGCGCCTCCTCCGCGGTGAGGGGACTGAGCGCCACACCTTCACCTTCATGGTGAGGTGTGCAGCGGAGCGAAGCGCCACGAAGCCTCGAAGCGCGGGGTGAAGCTCACCTCGCTTTGCTTCGCTCCAAAAGTGCAGTCAGCTTTTCGTGGGTCAGCGCGAACAACGCCTCTTTCCTGGCCCGCGACCAGCCTTTGATTCGCCGCTCCTGTACAACGGTATCGATGATCCGGTCGCAGGTTGGTGAACATCAACCTCGCCGGACGCAGCTTCTTTCGTGCTCCCATACCCGCGCATCCGCCTCCTGCCGTCAGATCTGCGCGCACGATATAGACGGTGATTTCCCTAGAGTAGTTCACTTTCAGACGATGCGTTCAGGCGTTCCTCACTCTTGACGGTGGCAATCACCCTATTCCAACCGCAGCAACAGCGGCATCGGTGAGGCATGGATTCCTGTGACAAGCACAGGAATGACGGAAATGGAGATGTTTCGTCACCGCGAGAACCGGTTTGCCGGCGGCAAGCGTCAACAATTAGCCAGCAACAGTCAATCCTCCGTCATTCCTGTGCCCGGGCCTGTGCTTGTCACAGGAATCCATGCCTCGTCATCACCACAGTTCCGGCGGTGCAGAATGATAAGGCTAGACAATTCCATCAAAACAGGAACCGCTCCAACGCATTTCCCGGGCAGGTTAGCGGTTTGAATTCCAGAAGGACCGGCTCTTGGCGGTTCTGCAATATCATCGGCGACAAACAGGAGGATTAACCCGCGTGAGGTGCCAAGCCTCTCACCCTTCGAGGCTCCGTTGCGCTTCGCTTCACTGCGCACCTCCAGGTGAGGGCTACTGGAACGTCGTCGCTTCTTCGCCTGCTGCAATAAAGACTGCTTATTGTTGTGAAGCTGTCGGAGCGCGGCCCTTCACCCTTATAGGGTGGAGCAAAGCGAAGCCTCGAACCACAAGGGTGAAGGGGAATGTCATGTTCTCCCAAAAAAACTTATCCCCCATCTCCACTCTGCCTTTATCCTTCCCCTCAGTTCTTCCTGGCGGGAACGCGGCTCGCGACGGCGGGTCTCGCGGGAGGAACCGGCGCCTCCGCCTCGCCGCTGACGTAGCGGCGAGCCCGGGGAGGCTCGCGTCCTGGTTCACCCTGCCGAGACTACGCTCGGTATGTGCCGAAAGAGCACTTAAGGCAACGGACAGAGACAGAAATCGCCGGACGGGCGGTCCTGTGACCGCAGTCAAATTATTTCATACGAGCGTTCGCAAGACCGCCCGTCTTCCCACTCCCGGATCGGGGCGTTCTTTCTCAATGGCCAGACGCGAAAAGCGGGCGTGGTGCCGATCATCTATAGCTGCTCATTTTGTTGTCGGGAAAATGGGCGCCGTTCGATTGACACCTTGGAGGAGGGGCAAAATCATCGCTCGGGCGCTTGCCGCAGTTGGCCAAGCGGCATATGTTGATCTTATCCGGCGAAATCTCTCACAATTCATGCCTTGAATGCCGTTATCGGACATGAATTTCTCGCGACAGGTGCGGCGGTTTCATGCAATATTTTCCTTGGAAATCGCCGTTTGGCGAATCCGTCAAGACGCATGGCGAGGAAAAAAGCCGAGTGCCCGTCATCCGCAGTCAAAGCAGAGATTGGTGCACATGCGATCCTCACCTGTATGGATCGGCCGCATCGCGCAGCCCGTCGCCGAGGAAATTGAATGCCAGGATCACCAGAATGACCGGGATCATGGGAAACAGCAGCCATGGATAAAAGGCGATGACGCTGACGCTGCGCGCCTCGGTCAGAAGAATGCCCCAGCTGGTGATCGGCGCTCTCAGACCAAGCCCCAGGAAGCTCAGCGCCGTCTCGCCGAGTATCATGCCGGGGATCGAGATCGTCGCCGTCGCGATGAGATGCGACATGAAGCCGGGGATCAGATGGCGCCTGATGATGCGGCTGCCCTTGGCGCCCATCAATTGCGCCGCCAGGACATAATCCTCCTCGCGCAGCGCAAGAAGCTTGGAACGCACGGCACGTGCCAGGCCGGTCCAGTCGAGCAGGCCGAGGATCACGGTGATGCCGAAATAGATCAGGATGGGGCTCCACGTGATCGGCATGATCGCGGCAAGCGCCATCCAGAGCGGAATACTGGGGATGGACTGGAGGACCTCGATGATCCGCTGCACGACCAGGTCGAAAACACCGCCATGATAACCCGCAAGGCCGCCGATGATGATCCCCAGGAGAAAGCTGAAACTGATGCCGATCAATCCGATCGTCAGTGAAATGCGCGCTCCATATATGATGCGCGATAGCACGTCGCGTCCCAACCTGTCCGTACCAAGGAGGAAAAGCTCGCCGTTTTCGGCAGGGCAGACCAGGTGCAGATCGCTCTCGACCAGACCCCAGAACCGGTACTTATCGCCTCTGCAGAAGAAACGAAGTGGCTGAACCCGGCTTGTGTCTTCGGCATAATTGCGTTTGAGCGTCTCCATATCCAGCGTCATCTGGTGCCGATACGCGAAGGGTCCGACGAATTGGCCGTCATGGAACAGATGTATGCGCTGCGGTGGCGAATAAATGAAATCCATGTTCCGCGTATGCAGATTGTAAGGCGCCAGGAACTCACAGATCAAAATCGCGAAATAGAGTATCAGGAGGAATATGCCCGATGCGACGGCGAGCCTGTGGTTCCTGAATTTCCACCACATCAGGCGCAGTTGCGAGGCCTGATAGACGCGCTCCTGTTCCTTGGTCATCACTTCGACTGACTGGGGATCGAACGGTGCGGTCGAGACGTAATGCTGCAGCGGGGCGCCGGGAGGCGGGAGGGGAGAGTTCATTTGGTGCTGCCGCCTTGCAATCGGATCCGCGGATCGAGCAGTGCCAGCGCCAGATCGGAAATCAGCACGCCGATGACCGTCAGGAAGGCCAGGAACATCAGGAATGAACCCGCCAGATACATATCCTGACTTTGCAGCGCCTTGATCAGCATCGGGCCGGTGGTTTCGAGCGACAGCACGATTGCGGTGATTTCAGCGCCGGAGATGATGGCGGGCAGGATCGAGCCGATGTCGGATATGAAGAAGTTCAGCGACATGCGCAGTGGATATTTGATCAGGGTGCGGAACGGGCTGAGACCTTTTGCGCGCGCCGTCGTGACATATTGTTTGTGGAGTTCGTCCAGGAGATTGGCGCGCAGGCGCCGGATCATGCTGGCCGTGCCTCCCGTCCCGATGATGACGACGGGGATCCAGATATGCTCGAGGACCGATTTGGCCTTGTCCCAGCTCATCGGTTCGCCCAGATATTTCTGATCCATGAGATGGCCGATCGACGTCCCGAACCAGATGTTGGCGAAATACATCATGATGAGCGCCAGCATGAAATTCGGTATGGCGAGGCCCAGAAGGCCGATCAATGTCAGCCCGTAGTCGCCCCAGCTATATTGATGGGTCGCCGAATACATGCCGATGGGGAAGGCGATGATCCAGGTGAAGACGATGGTGACGAAGGAAACGAGAATGGTCAGCCACATCCTGTCTCCGACGACATCGCGAACCGGTAGATCATATTCGAAGGAATAGCCGAAATCGCCATGCAACATGCCGCCGACCCAGTAGAAATATCGCAGGACCGGCGGCTTGTCGAAGCCGTATTCCTTGCGCAACAGCTGGATACGCTCCGAATCCACGCTCTCGCCCTGGGCCCTGAGCTCGGCGATATAACTGTCGAAATAGTCGCCCGGCGGAAGCTCGATGATGGTGAAGACCAGTGCCGATATGATCAGCAGTGTCGGGATCATCACGGCGATACGCCAGATTATATATCGCAGCACGCCTAGGCCTCCCCGCCAAGCCAGAACGTGTCCGGCATATAGATACCGAGATAAGACGTCGGATCGAAGCCATAGAGGCCGTTGTCGGGCAAATTGCGCAGCTTCGCGGACGATATCACCGGCTGGTGTGTCGCGTTGACGATGCCGATCGAAAACACCTGATCGGTGTATATACCAAGCATCGAGGTCCAGATCGCGGCGCGCTCCTGTGAAGTGGTCGATCTGCGCCAACGCTTGAGAAGCGACATGAGCTCGATCACTTTGGGCATATCCGGCGCCTCGCCGATCTTACCATGCGATATATAATGGACGCCCCAAAGCGGCCACTGCAACTGCTCGTCAGCGGTCGGCGCAAGCTGATCAGGGCTCATGTCGGCGGTTGGAACACCATTGTCGATGCCCGACCAAATTGACATCATGATCTGGCCGGCCATCGCCCGGCTGCGAAAGACATCGCGCTGCGATGGCCGGATGAACAAGGCAATGCCGATCTGACGCCAATGATCGGTTACAAGTTCGAGGACATCCGTCTCGAGCGTGCTTTCACCAGCGGTTTCCACGATGATCTGCGCGGAGCGTCCGTCGGGCAGGAGGCGCAGGCCGTCGTCGTCACGTGTGTCGAGCCCCATTTCATCAAGCAATGCGTTGGCCTTTTCCGGATCATGAGCAATCCAGGCCTCGGCGAATTCAGGACGATAGAGGGGGCTTTCGGGCAGGACCGTATCGGCGCTCTCCGTTGCCAGCCCGTAGAAGACCGCCTTGTTGATCTCGCGCCTGTCGATTGCCAGAGAGAGTGCTCGACGCATGCGAACGTCGTGCAGCAGCGATTGCCATACCGGGTCGGCACAATTCAGGTTCGGCAGCAACGCCACCCGCGCCCCTTGCGTTCGTTTCCACAGATGAACCTTGATCGGGTAACGCTTTTCTGCGTCCTTGAGGAAGGTATAGTCGGAAAAATCTATTCCGAAGCATTGAAGGTCGCTCTCGCCGGCTCCGGTCTTGGCGGCGATGATCTCCGAAGAGCTTATATTGAGGACGAAGCGATCGATGTAGGGCAGCTGCAGACCGTTTTCGTCGATCCTATGGAAATACGGATTGCGTTCGAAGACGAATTGTCCCGCCGGGGGCCTTGTCGTATTTCGCCATGGGTCGAGGGTCGGCAGATCAGGATTCTCGGGGCGGTATTGCCGCGACATGCGAATGTGAAGCCAGGTCCATTTCCTGGCCTGATATTCCTTCATCAACCCGGCCAGTCGAAAGGGATCCTGATATTTCTTGTGGAACTGTTTGAGATAGGCGGCGGGAAGGACAAGCATCAATGCCTGAGCGGCAGCAAGTTTCGGCAGAAAGTCGGGATTGGGCGCATCCCATGAATAGCGGACGGTCAGCGGATCGATGATTTCGAAGCGGGGCGGCTTGCCATCGACCCTCAAGGCCGTGATCGGCCCTCCGGGGGAAAGCTCGTCATTCAGCCAGACGTCTTCCAGGCAGTAGCGGAAATCTTCCGGCGTCAACGGGGTGCCATCGGACCATTTGTGGCCGTCGCGTATCGTGAAGGTGAAGATGCGTTCGTCGCGCACCTCGTAACTTTCCAGGATATCCGGGATCATGTTGAGTTTTTCATCATAGCCGACCAGGCGCGTATAGCCGTAGATCGTCATCAGCCGGATATCTTTCTGGCTGCCGATCAGGGTTCGTACCGTGCCGCCATGCCGGCCAGGCTGTCTGCCTTTGGCGCTGAGGTTTACGATCCGGGGCGTTTTCGGCAGGCGGTCGGCCAGTGCCGGCAGCTTTTCGAATTTCAGCTGAGTCTTGAAAAAGGCTGGCTCGCGATCAGCCGCGAGAAGCCTGCCGGGAATGAAAGCCGACGCCGTGAGGCCGAGAATCGTCCGCCGATTGATCAAGGGCGCAACTCCCTGATATCGGTCGTTCGGCGGGCAAGCACGAAATGGCCGCTGCCGAGGTCGAGCGGCGCCAGCGCATTGTCTTCGCCATCGTCGCGGAACTGCGGTCCCCACGCACTTGTGTCCGCCGCTCCGCCCAAATTGAGCGTCTTGAAGTCCATTCGCCTGTCGAGATCGGGAAACGGCACGGCGGCAACCAGCGAGCGGGTATAGGGATGGATCGGTTTCCTGAGCAGGACTTCCCGTGGCGCCAGTTCGACGATGCGGCCCCTGCACATCACGGCAATGCGGTCTGCCATATAGTCGACCACCGCCAGATTGTGCGAAATGAAGAGATAGGTGAGGCCCAGATCTTTCTGCAGATCCTTCAGGAGATTGAGGATCTGCGCCTGGACCGATACGTCGAGGGCTGACACCGGCTCATCGCAAATCAGTAGATCGGGACTCAAAGCAAGCGCGCGCGCGATGCCGATGCGTTGGCGCTGACCGCCGGAAAAGCTGTGCGGGTAGCGGTTGATGAAATGTTGATCCAGTCCGATGGCCTGCATCAAATTCTTGACCATGGCGAGACGGGAGCGGGCATTGCCACGCTCGTGGATCTCCAATGGTTCGCTGAGAATCTTCTGCACCGTCATACGGGGCGACAGCGACGACACCGGATCCTGAAAAACCATCTGGATTCTCGTCCGCAAGGTACGCAGCGCCGCCCCCTGGGCCGCCAGCACATCGATCGGGCCTGCATCGTCATTGAGGACGACCGAACCGCTGTCTGATGTAAGAGCCCGCATGAGGATCTTGCTGACGGTGGTCTTGCCGCAACCGCTTTCGCCGACGAGCCCCAGGCATTCACCGCATTTTATATCGAAGCTTACGCCATCCACGGCGCGGACGGTCGTCTTTTGCTCCTTGCCCAGCCAGTCGGACTTGCGGGTGGTGAATGTCTTGCTGAGGTCCTTGACCGACAGAAGGATGTCCTGGCCTTTCGGCGGGGGCGTCTTGCGCTTGCCCAACAGGTTCTCGACATTGACCGGCACCTCACGAATAGCCGCGAGCCGTTGGCCGGGTTTCAGATCGAAATGCGGGACAGCGGCCATCAGGCCCTTCAGATAAGGGTGGCCGGGATGGCGGAATATCGCGTCGACAGGTCCTGCTTCCACGATCTCGCCATGATAGATGACCACCACCTCATCCGCGACGTTCGCCACAACGCCGAGGTCGTGGGTAATGAGCAGCATCGCCATGTTGAGCTTGGTCTGAAGTTCACGCAGCAGTTGCAGGATCTGCGCCTGTATGGTCACGTCGAGCGCTGTCGTCGGTTCGTCGGCGATCAGCAGGGCAGGCCGGCAGATCAATGCCATGGCGATCATCGCGCGCTGCCGCATCCCACCGGAAAGCTCGAAGGGGTACATGTCATAGGCGCGCCGCGGGTTGGAAAAGCCGACGAGACCGAGCATTTCCTCGGTGCGTGCCTTTCGTTTCGCCGCCGGTTCGTTCGTGTGGATCTGCAGGACTTCACTGACCTGGTTTCCGATCGTGTGAAGTGGAGATAGCGACGTCATCGGCTCCTGAAAAATCTTGCCGATGCGGCTTCCCCTCAACGTCCGGATTTCCCGGCCGTCACGCGGCATCTGAAGGATATCGACTGTCGTTCCCGGCGTTGCCGGATCGGAAAACAGGATGCGGCCATGAACGTGGGCCGTGTGTGGCAGAATACCCATCACAGCCTGGCTGATCACCGATTTGCCGGAGCCGGACTCGCCCACGAGTGCTGTCACCTTACCGGGAAGGACGCGAAGGCTGGCATGCCTGACTGCCCGGATCGGCCCGCCGATGATCGCAAACGAAATGCTGAGATCTTCGATCCTCAGCAGATCAGTGCTCGAATCCATCCTTCTATCGCCCCGCGTTCAAGCATTTGCCGCCCCGCCGCGGCCTGTTCCCTGGAGGAGATTAGCCCACTGCCGGTAGCCTGCCTAGAGCCGGGGGGAGACTAATCTTGCTGAACGATATTCCCGGAAGGAGGGGGCGATTTCTCACTCTGTCGCTGCGCTGCCAGCGCAGAACAAGCTTCCTTGTCCAGGACATCTCCGCAATGGGGCGACCGCCGGAAATCATCATAATAGAGCGTCCATTCGCCCTCATTGGCTGCCCGATAAGGACCGAATTTGAAATATTGGTTCTTGCCCAATCCCGGATCGGCATGGCCGATATGTCCTGTGACCGTGACGATCGGCTTGCCGTTTGCGAAGATCTCGATATGGCCGGATCCGTCCGGTCCCGGTTTGGTGAACACCGCGAAATCGATCCAGCCCGAATCCGGGGCCGGCAATGGGTTGCCATGTTCCGTGAGGGAAATCGCACGGGTGCAGCTTGAAAACAGGGTACCGTCGTCGGGCGTCCATGTCGCATCGGTGGCGACCAGCGCACGCATCTGGTTGGTTTCCGGCCGCAACCACACCGGTGTCTCACCGGAAGCGCATGCCGCCGGTTTCTTTTCAGGTGTTGTTGCTGCCAACGTGGCAGGGGGAGCAATATAATTGGTCTCGACGGTGGCGAAGAGTTTTCCCCGCTTCAGCCGCAGCGCCAGAAACGGGCTGAAATCGCCCTCGGCATCTGGCCCTATTTCGCGTTTCCACTGTGCGATCAGATAACGATGATCGTCCTGCGGGATCGGCTCGGCAAATTTGACGGCAAAGCCATACCAGACGCCCTCGTTATAAGGCACGCGCAGGGCCGGCTTCTCCCAGATCTCGGCGCGTTCGCTGCAGGAGTCCCTGGTCGGAGGACAGTGCGGCTTGACGCTGAGCTTGAGCGCACCGCCGCTTTGCGCCACATCACGCTGGAACTCGACGGTGCCGGCGCTCTGTTCGAAATTCTTCTTATAGTAAAGCCCGCCCTCCGGTGAGAAACTCTGCCCGTCAAACCCGTCCCGCAGAATTCTCATTTCGGCTCCTGCCAGATTTCCCGTGCAAAGTAGGACAGCGAGGCTGGCCGAGAGCAACAGCTTGATCTTCATTGAAAATCCTTCGAATGCGGTGAGGATGGCGGTAATTTTCTGGCGTCGCGATGGAGCAAGATGACCTGCTCGGCGTCCGATATCCTGTCGTAGGTCGCCTCAAGGCCGCCATCCTCGTCGCCCAGCGAGGCTTCGGTCAGCTCTGGAAAGAGAACCGTAAACTTCTCCCTGACCCCTGCCAGTTTCTCCTCGCCGATGGTCACCCAGGTGCCGTTGCCGCAATAATTGGCGAATTCCTGGCTGGCGATGAGGTGGTACTGCGATTTCTTGGTCAGGTCCTGAAGCCGCTGGACTTCATTGACCGCCGAGCCGAAGACAGAGAAGGTCAGGCGATCGGAGAGCCCGACATTGCCGAACATGACATTACCGACATGCAAGCCTATGCCATAGCCGATTTCGCTCAATCCCTGTTGGCTCCTGCGGGCATTCAGCTCAGCCATCCTGGAGGTTGCCTTATGGGCCGCGGCAAGTGCGGCCTGGCAGGCGGTCTCGGAAGGCGCCCGGTGTCTTTCGCAGGGGTAGACCGCGAGGAAGCCGTCACCCAGGAAACTCAGGATCTGACCACCCGCCCTGTTGAAAGGCGCAGCGATCGCGTCGAAATACTGATTCAACGTCTCGATATAGAGGTCGCGACCGGCCGTTTCGGCAAGTTTGGTTGAATTCCGCATATCGGCCATCACGAGGGCGGCGCGGATCGTGTCGCCTTCACCGCGCTTTATCTGGCCGTTCAGCACGCGCTTGCCGGCATCACCACCCAGATAGGTCTTGAGCATATTGTCGGTCAGTTTATGGAGAACGGCCATCTTGCTGGCGACCGCAAGATGGCTCTGCATGTACAGCAGGGCGGCGATCATACTCTCGCTGAAGCCGGCCGGGCTGTCCGTGGACCATGACCCGATCATCCCCTGGCCCGAATCGCTGCCAAATGGATGGACGAAAGCCATATAGTCGGTGACGCCAATGAGCTTGAGCTCATCGAAGATGGGAAATTCCGACGGCATTTCAGGATTGATCCGCCGGCGCAGATGATCCAGATTATTGCTGAACAGGTGGTAATAGGGGCTGCGCGCAAATCGATCCGACGGCCCTCCGGCCTTCTTGCGGAAGCCCTCGACCTCGATGCCGCGCCCACGCCGCCATGTGAAGCCCAAAGCATCATAAAGCGGATGCAGCATTGAAAAGCTCAAATGCACCCGCATTAGCGGCAGGCCTGCCGCTGCGAGCCTCTCGCAAAAGCCCCTCACCAGGGTTTCAAGATCGTCGCCTGCCAATGATGACTGGGTCAGCCAGTCGGCGACCTTGTCCATCAATATGGTGGAAATTTCGGATTGTGCCGCGCTCATATGTTTTGGGGCCGCTTCAAACCGGATGCCGTTCGAATACGGGACCATCTCCCTTGGTTTGCAAACGAATGACCATCCTTGCCGGCATTCCGGGCTTCTTTGAAGCGAGCGAAGCCGACGCCCGGAAGAAAACTATCGTTCAGCCGTCGGAATTACAAGATAGCGGGCGCGAAGCGCTGTTCATCACGCGAATGGGCTGTCAAATCGTCACGACAATCTTGCCGAACTGTTCGTTCGACACGAGAGTTTGCCGTCGTTGATGACGTGAAATGCAACGGAGCGGAACGTCGCAGTGAGGCGACAGGGGCGCTTCGGTCGCACGCGCGCCCTCAGGCCTTCACCACGGTCTCGCATTTCAACCCGAGGCGCTCGAAGACATTGCGCGTATCGATGATCAGCGGAGCCCAATCGGCAATTGCCTTATAGTCGATGCCGTCATGATCGGTCGCGATCAACACGGCATCGAAGCTCTTCAATGCGGCCTCGCTCAGCTCGACCGAGCGCCGCCCCTTGAGCGCCATATGTTCTCTTGTGACCGGGATCTCACTGACATGGGGATCATGGAATTCCGTCCGGCCACCGCGTTCCTCGATGAGCTCGATGAGCCGCAATGACGGGCTCTCACGCGTGTCCGGCACATTCTTCTTGTAAGCGAGCCCGATGATGAGAATGCGTGAACGGCTCATTGCCTTGCCTGCGCGAAAATCCAGCGCCCTGGCAAGCACATCGATCACATGACGGGGCATTGCCGTGTTGATTTCGGCTGCCAGTTCGATGAAGCGGGTCGGCAATTCGTACTCGCGGGCTTTCCAGGTCAGGTAGAACGGATCGATGGGAACGCAATGCCCGCCAAGTCCCGGGCCGGGGTAGAAGGGCATGTAGCCGAAGGGCTTGCTCTTTGCAGCTTCGATGACCTCCCATATATCGATGCCCATGGCCCCGAAGACGATTTTCAACTCATTGACGAGGGCGATGTTGACGGAGCGGAAGATGTTTTCGGTCAGCTTGACAGCCTCGGCCGTCGCGGTGGTCGAGACCGGCACGATGGTTTTCACCACGCTTTGGTAGAAGGCCTGCATCAGGGCCGCGGCTTCGGCCCCATCGCCGGCAACCACCTTGGGAATCATCGCGACTTCAAAGCTGCGGTTGCCGGGGTCCTCGCGCTCCGGTGAAAAGCCGATGAAGAAATCCGTTCCCGATTGCAGCCCGGTCTTTTCCAGAATGGGCTTCATGACGCCATCGGTGGTGCCCGGATAGGTCGTCGATTCAAGCGCGATCAGCTGGCCGCGCCGCAAATTGTCCGCGATCACCTGCACGGTATTGCCGACGAATGAGAGGTCCGGTTCGCGATGCTTTGTCAGCGGCGTCGGCACGCAGATGACGATGACATCGCATGCGGCGAGTTCGGCGAAATCTGCGGTGGCGCGGAACCGGCCATCGGCCACCTTTTCAGCAAGAGCATTGGATGTCACCGCCTCGATATAGGACTGGCCGGCATTGAGGTTTTCCACCTTTTGCCGATCGATGTCGAAGCCTGAAACCGGAAAGCCTGCACGCGCGATGGCGATGGCCAGAGGCAATCCGACATAGCCGAGACCAATCACACCCACTTGCGCGGTGCGTGCCGAAATCCGCTCCAAAAGGAGATCATGTGTTGTTCGGGAGGCGTCCAAGGACCTGCTTTCCATCGATGCGGACAGACCATCCGCCACCATAGCGAAGCTGATCTTGTCTCCGTGGACCGTGGGGCATGCATATTGCGGAAAACAGTCTTCCGCAAGCCATTGTGCCGATGTGCCGAACCAAAGCTCCTCAGGCCAGTTTCGCTTTCAACTTTGTCATTGCCACCGCGTAGCCGCCGGCTGCGCCATCGATGAAATGGACGTGGTCCCTTTGCATGGGTGATGCGACGATGCAGGTCATCAAAGCCGATTTTTGCCGATGCAGTCCGTAGCTGCATATGCCTGCGCGCTCGGCAGCCTGCAGCCGTTGTTCGATCTTGCGCAGGGCGGCGGGATCGAGATCGATCGTCATCTTCAGCCCGTCGTCGAATTTGCGGAAGTCCGAGTTTCTGGTCACCTCACGCCGATAGGCCCTCGGATCGAAGCCACCCATCTTCCAGCCGAACCTGTCGGCCAGGACGGCGAGCATGAGGACAAACCGTATCCACAGCTTTGCAAGCCATTGCCGGCCGCCGGGCGTGTTTGCGCGTACCTCGATCTCCAGACCTTGCCGGGAGGCGCCGAATTTGGGACCTTCCGCCGGCAGCGGATGACCACCGCGCTCCTGCTGGCCGGTGAAAGCGATGAGATCGGAAACCAGATCCTGGAAAGCGCGCGCATCATGCGAAGGGCCGGGCACGGCGATGATGGAGACGATCTCGCCAAGCGTGGCTTCGATCGGATCCCAGCGGCACGAGAGGCCCGTCAGATCCGGCCTGGTTCCTTTCGGGGCCGGGTCGATTCGATAGCGTCCGGCCTTCATTTGGGTTTCCGCCCAGCTGCTGCCGCCGCCGGCAAACATGGCATAGAACACATCATCGGAAGCCTGAAACCGTGCGACCCGCACATCGAGGCCTTCCGCGCGAATATCCTCAATCGGCACGAGGGCGGCGCGCATGGTCATCGCAAGTTCCTCCGCCACCCATGCCTGGACGGCGGCGAGGGCCTCGCGCGCGGCCTGCACGGCGGAGGGCGGAACAGCCACCAGCGCGCCGTCGCCGCCGAACACGAAAGGAAGATCGCGCCTTGCGAGTGCGTTGAGCAATGCGGAGATCACGCTGGCGCCAGCCATGTTGACGGATTTATAGCGGCCGGCCTCGACAGCTCCGGTCGAATTGACGATATCCGCCACCGCGAGCGCCCAGCCGGCCGGCAGGGGCCGATAATTGTCGATATCGGCTACGCGTTCGAATTCCGGCAAGACCGGCAATGTATCTAGGAATGAATCGGGTGCGGCTGGCTTTTCCATGCTCTATAATTACCACATCTCATGTGATCCGGGATCAGCGGAATGCCGCGTGACGTTGACTTGCATCGATTTCCTGACGATAGACTCGATCGATGCGAATTGCCTTCTACGCGCCCATGAAATCGCCGACCCATCCGGTTCCCTCGGGTGACCGCCAGATGGCGCAATTGCTGATCAGGGCGCTCGAATATGGCGGCCATGCGGTCGAACTGGCATCTGAACTTTCAACCTTTGGGCGCGAACCCGATCTGGACCGTTTCGCCGGGGTCGAGAAGGAAGCCGCAGGAGAAGTCGCAAGGCTGTGCGAGCTTTGGAGGCGCGACGGTAAGCCGGATCTCTGGTTCACCTATCATCCTTATTACAAGGCGCCGGATCTGATCGGGCCCGACATGACCGCGGGTTTCGATATTCCTTACGTGACGGCGGAGGCGTCCTATTCGGAGCGGCGCAACACGGGTCTATGGGCCAGGACACAGTCTCTGGTGGCGCAGTCGGTCAGGCAGGCGGCCCTGAACATCTGCTTCACCCGGAGGGATCGAGAGGGGCTGTCGATTGCCGTGCCCGATGCCGTCCTCGATATGCTTGCGCCCTTCATCGATATTTCGGCGTTCTCAGCGCAACCCCCGGCTTTTGATCCTTCGCGCCTTGTCTGCGTTGCGATGATGCGATCCGGCGACAAGCTCGAAAGCTATAAGATGCTCGCCCGGGCTCTCGATCGGCTTCATCACCTGCCCTGGACTATATCGGTGGTCGGGGGTGGGCCGGCCCGAGCCGAAGTCATGGCGCTGTTCGCCGGTTTTCCGCCAGAGCGGATCGAATGGCATGGACGACTGGAACCCGGTGCCGTGGCAGGCATTCTTTCGGGCGCGGCAATATATGTCTGGCCGGGCTGTGGCGAAGCCTATGGATTGGCCTATCTCGAAGCCCAGGCTGCAGGCCTCCCGGTGGTGGCGCAGCATATTGCGGGCGTTCCGGAAGTGGTGGTGAGCGGCCGGACCGGACTGCTGACTCCGCCGGACGATAGCGAGGCTTTCGCAGCCGCTATCGAAAGGCTGCTGACGGATGATCGAGAGCGGATCATGATGTCGGATGCCGCGCGACGCTTCGTGCATGACGAACGGTCTCTTGAGGCTGCGGCCGTGCGTCTTGCCGCCATGCTTCCGAAGGTTCTCAACGCATGATGAATGATCCGATCTGGCAGCCATTGCATCAAGAGCTCCTGCGCTGGGAGCGTGCCGGCCGCGTCGCCGATTTCTGGCTGCGGGACGATGATGCGATCGAACCGACCGCGGCGCTGGATCGCTTGCTCGACCTGACGGGGGAATATGCCGTGCCGGTTACGCTGGCTGTCGTCCCGGCCTTTACCGGGGAAGCACTGGCTGTGCGGCTTTCCGGGGTGGAGCATGCCTTGGTGGCAGTTCACGGCTGGGCGCATGAAAATCACGCGCCCGAGGGGGAGAAGAAGCAGGAATTGGGACCGCATCGGCCGCGTGATATCGTGCTTGAAGATCTGGCGCGGGGATTTGCGCGGATGGATGATCTGCATGGGGAGCGCGCCTTGCCCCTGCTGGTGCCGCCGTGGAACCGGATCGATCCCGGATTGGTCCCCGAACTCGGCCGGTTGGGATTTCAGGCACTGTCCGTGTTCGGGCCGTCAAAGCCCGCTTCGATCCGCCTGATCAACAGCAATGTCGATGTGATGGACTGGCACGGCACGCGCGGCTGCCGCGATCACGCCCTGCTGGTTGAAGAGATCGTCGCGCAACTCGGACGCGCTTTCGGCGGCGGGGATGCCGTCGGCCTCCTCACACATCATCTGGTGCATGATGAGGCGGTGTGGTCCTTCGTGAAACGCCTGTTCGAGATGACGTCCCGGCATCGTGTGCGCTGGCGCTCTCCCCGTGAAATGCTGGCCGAAGGCGCTCTGCCTTAGCCCCGGTCGAGGCGAGAAAATTTTAGCGTCTGGCTATCGCGCGCGGCAAAAGCCCCTGCAAAAGCGCCTTTCGCTTGCTGCTCTATGATCTTGAGTTCGTCGTCGGTGCGTGTCGGATCGTGATGAAACATGGCGAGGCCGTGCGCACCGGCGGCCTCGCAGAGCTTGACCCCTTGCTGCCAGGTGGAATGCCCGAAACCGCGACGGCGCTCCATTTCCGGTTCGCTATAGGTGCAGTCATAGATGACGAGATCGGCGTCCTCGATCAGATCGAGCACTGCCGGATCGAGCTTGCCGGGCTCGTGTTCGGTATCGCTTATCAACGCGATTGCACGCCCACCCCACTCGACACGGTAGCCGATGCAGTGACCTGGATGGTTGAGGCTGCCGGTACGTATCGTGATGCCATCGCGCGGCTGCAACACGTCGCCCGAGACGAAATCGTTGCAGATGATATTGGCCTTGCAGATATCGAGCTTTGCCGGGAACCAGGGCGGACGCATGAATTCGGTCAGCATCTGCCGCGTCGTCATCTTTCCAGCGAGGTGCCCGGACCACACGGTGATCCGGCTGTTCCTGTCATGGATGGGAGCGAAGAACGGGAAGCCGATGATATGGTCGTAATGGCAGTGGGTGAAGAACAGGTCGATGTCCGTGACGCCGCCCGCCCGCAAGGCTTCTCCGGCGGGGCGCAGTCCGGAACCGGCGTCGAGGAAAAGTCTATGCTTGCCGCATCGCAATTCGATGCATGCCGTATTGCCGCCATAGTGCAGGAATTCGGGCCCAGATACCGGAACGCTGCCGCGCACCCCCCAGAATTTCACCAGCAACGTATCGTCGTCCATCCTACCTTCTTTGCAGTAGAGGGGTTTCGCGGCCATCCTAGCCAAACCGCCGCTAATAGGCGAGACATGGAATTACGGTGCTGCGGCTTGACTTGCATGACGGGAAATTGTCGGTTGTGCCATCTTCCCCGGGTTGTCCTATTCTTTGCTGCTTCGGGCGTCGATCAGCTCTGCCGTCGTGTGACTGAGCCGGTCCGCCAGCACGCGCAGTATCTCGATCGTTATCTCGGGGAATTCCCTGAGCAGGCGCAGGAAATGATCCTTGCGGATGCGCAATACCTCGAGAGGTGCGGTCGCCCTCACGGTTGCCGTGCGTGAGACATCGCACAAAATGGCGATTTCGCCGACGATGGCATTGGGCTCGGCCTCGGCGACTTTGATCTGACCATTATCCGAGTCGACCAGAATATCGGCGGTGCCCGACAATATGACGTAGGCGGCGTCGCCTTCATCGCCCTGTCTGAAGAGAACCTGGCCCGAATTGTAGCTGACACGATCGGAGGTGAAGGCGAGGAGTTTGAGCTTCGCCGGCTCGACGCCCGAAAACAACGGGATCCGTTGCAGCATTCCGACTTCATCCTTGAGGAGCACTTCGCAAAACCTTCCCCAAAATTCTTCTGCCGGAACCGCTAGGATAGCAGTTCCTTGAAGGTCCCATTTCTTGCCAAAAGCGTCTCGTGCGTTCCGTCTTCCACCAGCCGGCCCGCATTGAACACAATAACGCGATCGAACATTGCTGCCATAGCTGGATTTGCAAGAACCCAGATAATGGCCGGCGAGCGACCGTCGCGCCTGGCTTCCTCCAGCACATTGCGCAGGATCTGACCTTGCGCACGCTGGTCGAGGGCCGCAAGCGGGCGGTTGAAAACGATAAAATCAGCGCGTTTGAGCAGTGCCCTGGCGACGTCGATCTTCTGGCGCTGCCCGCCGGTAAGGCGCTTGCCGCCTGCGCCGACGTTGAAGTCCAGCCCGACATCCAGAATGTCGGCGTCGAGGCCGAGCGCTTCCAGGATTTCATTGACGATGGAGCGGATGCGTTCCGGCCCGTCGGGGTGTTTATGGCCGATACGTCCGAACAGCACATTGTCCATGACGCTTGCCGCGGTGATATAAGTCATCGGATCGTAGCGCTCGACCTGACCGTCGAGGTCGGCGGGCAGACCTTCATAGAAGCGATTGCGTGCGTCGACGATCCGCTTCATCAACTCCTCGCTCAAGAGGCCAAAGCGATGTTGCGGTTCGATATAGGCGAAGCTCAGAGCAACGATCATGGCGCGATCGGCTTCCGAGACGGCCTCATACGGCCTGTTCTTGAGCTTCTGCAGCAGGGTTTCGTAAACAGGTATCTCCTCGGGCGTCATGAAGGCGAGCTGCTGGAAGAAGGGATGGCCCGGCGGAAGATCGGCGAACAGTTCAACCGCCTGCTCCGCGATATCGAGACCCATTTCATAGAGCTTTCTGTCCAGTCCCGCTTGCTTCAAGACCGACAAGAAATAGGGGTTGGCAGCCAGCGCCTTGTCGGCGAGAGCCGGGCCGACGGCAACGCCGAAAAGCAGGTTCTCGCCGACGGTCGCTTCCTTGTTGTAGGTGCCGGGTTCGAAGGGAACCACCAGCTCGCTCAAGCCTTCCTCTTTCAGCCGCGCGCGCAAGGCGCTTCGCAGCTCCAGGATGCGTCCGATAAGTTTCTTGTGGCGCGCCGGATCAACGGGAGAGCGCAAGCCGAGATCCAATATGTCCTGTGACAGAATGACGGCATCAAGCACGTTGCGGGTCGCTGCAAAAAGATCCTGGGGGCCGGTTACTCCGGCCGCCTCATAGTCGATCCAGTCGCTGCCGAGATCGAAGTCGGGATTGCCGGCTTTCCGTGCTTCTTCGATATTCCAGAGGCGCTGGTCTGCTTCAGCCCCTTCATAGTTCGCCGGTATCAGCGGCGCATGTTTCAACCCATAAAGAAGATTGTCGCGAAGGCTGCCTTGGAAGAGAAAGACGTCGGATGATGCATAGGACATGCGACGCCCCGTCACGGCTTCGGGGATTTCGAGCAAATCCGCCCCGCCTACCGTCACCTTGCCGCTTTCCGGCCTGTTCAGGCGGGCGATGGCCTCGGCGACGGCCTCGGCTCCGCCAGCCGTTGTGCCGACGATCGCGACGGTCTCGCCGGGATTGATCTGAAAGGAAATCCGCTCGGCCAGCGTGGCTCCGCCGTCATCGGCAAGCGAGAGATTGACGGCGGCAAGCGGGTCGCTCAATGCCCCGACGGACTCTGGCCTGATCGCCTGGATCTCGGGTGCGACGAGGTTCTCGGCGCTGAACTGTTCGACCACCTGCGCATATTTGACCTGCACATCCTGGCGTGACTGGTCCCAGTCGATCAGCTCCTTCATCGGTCCCGGCAGGTCCTTATAGGCGGTGATGACGGCAACGAGCTGGCCGACATCCAGTCGATCCTGGAGGACCAGATAACCACCGATGAGGTAGAACAGAAACGGCGTTACCTGGGCGAGGAGATTGTTGAAGAATTTTACCAGGAACTTCCACTGGTAGAGATCATAGCGGATCTTGAAAATACGGCCGAGCCTCGAGGCGATGTCGGCGCGTTCGTAATTGGAGGTGTCATGGACGTGCACGGCGCCAATGCCGTCGACGATCTCGCCGACACGGCCGGACAGCGCACGCGCCGTAATCTGCCGTTCACGACCGAGCCGGAGCAGCCTCTGACGCATCTTCGGAATGAGTATGATCTGGATGCCGACGATGACGGTGGCCACGATGCCCAGCCAGAAATTCTGCACCATGATGAAAAGCATGGCGGTCAGCGCCTGGCCGCCGAGCAAGACCGGCTGCACGAATGCGTCACCGATGAAGCCGCCGAGCGGCTCCACCTCGTCTTTCACCAGGCTCGCCACTTCGGCGGATTTCACCCGCTTGAAATATTGCGGGGGGAACCGCAGAACGCGGTCGACGAGTTCGAAGCGAACGCGGCGCAGCATCCGCTCGCCGAGACGGCCCTTGTAGGTGTTGATGTAGAATTTGAACAGGCCGTTGACGATGACCAGCAGCAGGAACACCAGGCTGAGGGCGACGAGCATCCCCTCGCGGGTGAGCTGAAAGCCGGAGAAGAGATTGACCTCTCCGATGAAGGGCAGATTTGGACTGAACGCCATGAAAGACTGGGTCGCGCCCGGATTTTCAAAGCCCTGGCCCTGGATCGGCCCGTTGACGATCAGCTTGGGCAGGTCGAAGGACATGAAATAGGGGACCATCGACAGGATGACGACCACCACGATCCAAAGCTGCTGCTTCTTGGTGTGCATCCAGATGTAGCGGGCGAGGCTTTGTTCCATGGGCGATCGCCGGTCGTTCAGTTAGGATGAAGAACGTAAAAGCGCCTCTTTGCGAACGGTGATCCTGCGATCGCCTCGTCATCGAGCACCAATTCGAGGCTGCAATGGATATTCATTGTCGGCCGGCCGATGATGGCAGGGACCTGAGAGGATGCACGGTCCAATTCCGGCGGATATTCGATCACGACCACCTGGGCATTGTCGATCAGCGAAAAAAGCAGCTGGCCGAGCGGTTCGCGGCTGCCGAAGGGTTTCAGCGAATAGCCGAGCAGGACCAGCCCATAGCTGCCCGCGACATAATCGTAATCGACTTCCTGGAACTTCCGCGGGATGTGGCGAACCCGGCAGGGATGGCTGTTGAGCGCATCCGCCTCATAGGCAGGGGTTTTCGGATCGACCGAAAGAACGGAAAGCGGCTTGTGTGTCAGAAATTCGGTCACCGGCCTGATATGGCCGCCAATCTCCACGATATGTGGGCAGTCGCGCACGAAATGAGCGGCAAGAACCTGGCGGATGAACGCAGCCGGTCCCGAAAGATGCGGCAGATCCCGCCCATCGGCCAACGGCGCAGAAGCTTCCTGTGTGTTCGAATCCATGGATGCGTTTTTACTTTTCTGGAGGTGAGATTGTGTTGTGCCGTTCAAAAACTGAACATACAACAGGCACATGATGGATGCTACCCGGACAGACCGCCTCGCCGAGGACTGGCACGAACGCGCTTACGACCTGACAAGAGGAATCGCAGCCTATGCCGCCAGCCCGCTGATCGAAGGACTGGCCCGTGTTGTCGCTCGCCATCCCGAGGCCGAAATCGCCAATGCATTCAATCACAAGCAGGTCGCTTGCAAAATGTGGGCGCGCGACAAGCTTTTCGAAAGCTGCGGGGGCCGGTTCGGGCGGGTATGGGTGCTGGGCGGGTGGTACGGCGTGCTGCCTGCAATGTTTTTCGACGATGCCCGTTTCGACATGGATATGATCGAAAGCATAGACATCGATCCCGATGTGGCAGCGATCGCGGAAACGCTGAACCGGTCGGCGGGAGAGCGGTTCAAGGCGCTGACGAGCGACATGTACGCGCTCGACTATGCGGCGGCTAAGCCCGATCTCGTCATCAACTCGAGCTGCGAACATATAGCGGATGTGCGCGGCTGGCTCGATATCCTGCCTGAAGGCACGCGTGTTCTTTTGCAGTCGAACGACTATTTCAGCGAACCGTCCCATATCAATTGCGTGGCTTCGCTTACGGCTTTCGAGGAGATGGCGGCGCTGCGGGAGGTGCGGTTTTCCGGCGAATTGCCGACGAAGAACTACACCCGCTTCATGCTGATAGGGACCGTTTGACGCCCAGCAGCTCGCGTAAGATCCGTGCCGTGCCATGTGCGCCTTCAAGATCGAGACTGTGGATTTGGCGCTCCCCCGTGGAGGTGTGTTCGATCGCCGCCGCCAGGCTGGCCGAGGTCAATTCGTCCTCCCTCAGCACGTTCGCCAGACGGAGCCTTTCAAGGCCTGTTGCGCGTGTGGTCTGCTCGGTTTCACCGCCTGACGCGAATGGGATGAGCAGCGAGCGGCATCCGGCGCGCAGGATGTCGCACACCGTGTTGTAACCAGCTTGCGAAACGGAAAGCCGCGCGCCGGTCAAAAGGCTGGCAAAATCCTCGCGGAACTTGAAGATGGACAGATTCGACGGGGCTTCACGAAGCGTCGCCTCGATTTCTTCCTTCGGGAAATTAGGGCCTGATATCAGGCACCATTTTTTTTCTGCAGCGGTATTTCGTGCCGCCGCAACCGCCGACCTGACGAGATTTTTCCCGGCAGCACCACCGCCGACGGAAATCAGAACGTCGAATCGCCGTGAAGCGGGCAGTGGCGGCGGCGCGGCCACCAGACCGGTATAGGCGATTTTCGCCTCGATCTCATGGGCAAGAGGAAATGTCTGGTCGAGCGTCGCAAAGGTCGGGTCGCCATGAACCATCACCAGATCGAAATATCCATTGATGAGGCCGATGGTTTCCTCGCTCCGGCCCGGCTTGGTTCGTTCCTGAAGGATGTCGCGTATCGATGCCACGACGAACGGCTTCGGTGACATGGCGCTGATGGATTCGAGCAAGGGAAGGAGCTCGAAACGCATCTGGCGGCGGCCGAAGGGAAAGGCTTCCAGGATGACGATATCCGGCCTGCAACTGTCGAACGCCTCCAGCAGTATCCGGCAGCGCTTTTCCTTGAATGCGTCATCGACAGGGTTTCCCTGGATATCCGCCAGGCCGGAAAACCCATGATCGGCTGTGATGACGGGTGGTAGCTGCACGGTCCGGATGTCCGGTCCCGGGAAACCGGCGACCGGCACGCCCCCCATAGCCACGGTGACATCGAAACCGTCCGCGACCAGCGCCATGGCGATGCGGCTGGCACGCGCCAGGTGCCCGATGCCGAGCAGGTGCTGGACGTAGAAGAAGACGCGCGGCCGCATCATCTTGCTGCCTGCCACTCCTGTTCGAACAGGTCCTTCAATTGGCCGATGCTCGACATGTGATCGAAATGCTCACGGACGTGCTGCTCCGCGGCATTGCCGAGGCGCGTGCGAAGGGCCGGATCGCGGATTGCCCGTTCCAGTGCCCGCGCAAGTGCGGCGGGATCATCAGGCGGAACGAGCAGGCCGGTCTCGCCATCCGTGAGAAGTTCGGGAACGCCTGAAACATTGGTCGACACGCAGATCAGTCGCTGGCTTGCGGCTTCCACCAGAACATTGGGCAGACCGTCCCTGTCCCCATCCGCGGCGATACGGCAGGCCAGAGCGAATATATCCGCGCGCCGATAAAGCTGAAGCACCTCCTCCTGTGCAAGGGCTCCCTTCCACGAGACGCGTGCGGAGATGCCGAGCTTCTCCGCCAGTGCCTTGAGCCGGTCGAGCTGATCGCCGCCGCCGATATGCTCGAAGCGCCACGCCAGATCGCGGGGCAGCAGGGCGAGCGCCTGCAGGAGCGTCCCATATCCCTTCTTCTCCACCGCTCGACCGACGCTGAGAATGACCACGGGTTCCTCGGGGGCCGAGCCGTCGTGCGCCGCGCGCCACCCCTCGAAGTTTCCGAAGCGGGCAAGATCGAGCCCGTGATAGCTGAGATGCACGCGGGAACTGCCGTTTGCCAGGCTCTTCAAATGGTCGAAGCCGGTCTTCGTGCAGGTGACCATCCAGCGGGCGGAGCCAAGCTTGTCCGCCAGGTCCCAGTCCGCCGATGTCCAGATGTCCTTGGCATGGGCGGAGCACGTCCAGGGCTGGCCGCGAAGAAGGCTCGTATAGCGGGTGACGGATGCCGGTGTGTGCGCGAAATGTGCATGCAGCCAGCCGGCTCCATCGGGCCATTCCACGGCCAGAACGAGAGCCTGTCCGAAGCGGCGGATGCGGTTGCGCGTCGGGTCGCGGCGAAGATCTGCGATCAGTGCGCCGAGCGCCCGCCGGAAGTCGGGTCGTGGAAGGCAGATCAGAACCGAGCGAAGGACCCGCAGCGGCTCCTCATGCAGATATTCGGGCAGATAGTGGACGGCAGCCTTTATCTCGTCATGCACCGGGTGGCGCTTGGCGTCGGTGGGCCGCCTGAGCGCAACGATGACCAGTTCGATCCCCGCACGTTCCAGGCCGAGAAGTTCCTGGGCGATGAAGGTTTCGGACAGGCGCGGATATCCTTTGAGGACGACCACGATCTTCCGGCGGGGTTTCACGAGGGGTCAGCTCCCGCTTTCGACGAGGGCGAGATGGCGTGTCGATCTGTGTTCCAGCCATTCGCCGACGATCTCGGAAATATGGACGAGGCCTTCGAGGCGGAGATCGGGGGCGCTTTGCGAGGGACGGGGGCGGTCCGGCAGCGCCTTCAGCGCGGCGGCGAAACGCAGTGCGTCCTCGGCTTCCTCGGGCAACAGCATCTGCACCAGGCCAAGCTCGGCGGCGCGGCGCGCCCGGATCAACTGTTCCTGGCGCGGCCTTACCCGCGGCACGATCAGCGCCGGCTTGTCGAAGGACAGGATCTCGCAATAGGTGTTGTAACCGCCCATCGCCACCACCCCGCGGGCGCCGGCGATCAGTTCCTCCATCCGGTTGTCGAACTCGATCATCCTGATGAAGGGGATGCCGACGCTCTTGCGGATCAGCTTCTGCCGCTTGCGGGCGGGCATGTAAGGGCCGAGCACGATCAGTGCCTTGTGCTGGAGGGTGGGATCCTGCTGATAGGCATGGATGACATCGTGGATGAGCTCGGCGCCGTCGCCGCCGCCGCCGGTGGTGACAAGGATGTAGTCGCCTTCGGGCTTATGGCCGGGCAGTTCCTCACGTGCAAGGCGTCGCTGCAGGAAGCCAACGAATTTCATCTTGGCCTGAATGGACGGCGGTACGTCCAGACCGACCAACGGATTGTAGAAGTCGGGCGGGCCATAGGCCCAGATCATGTCGTAGAACAATCCGATCTTGCGCATGACGTCGTTCTTTTGCCACTCCGCCTCCAGGAGGTCGGGAGCATCCATCACCTCGCGCAGGCCGAGGACCAGGGTCGTACCGCGCGCTTTGAGATAGGACAGCGTGCCTTCGATCTCGCCGTGCAGCCCGAGGGGCTCCTTGTCGACGATGAAAATGTCGGGCTGGAAGGTCTCGGCGGTGCGGCGGATGATGGCCTGTCGCATCCTCAAGGTTTCGTTCAGGTCGATGTGGCGCTCCATCGAGGTGTATTCGCCATTCCTGAGCTTGATGACACTGGGCGTTTTGACGAAGTCGACCCGCGTTCTGTAGTCGAAGGCGCCGGCAATGGTGGCGCCTGAGATGATGAGGACCTGCAGCCCGTGGAAATCCTCGACCAGCGAATGAGCGATGGTGCGGCAACGGCGCAGATGGCCGAGCCCGAACGTGTCGTGGCTGTACATGAGGACGCGGGCGTCGTCGAAGCGCTGGATCATTGCCGGACCTCTCTGGCAGTTGCTGCCTTCGGAACGCGCAAGCGGCCGCGTCGGCTTCGAAAAACTGAATCGGGGACAGGACCGCACAGGCCACGCCAATACGAGCCCGGTATATTCATAGGCGGTGGAGATAAAGGGGGCTTGTAGATTCCGACCAGCACGTCTGTCACCACATATTGGCGCCGCTCGGAGCGTTGCCGACAAACCAAAATCATCGTTCTAGAAAAACTGCCCGCTGACCCCGCTAGGATGCCCGCGCATCATCAATAACATAGGCGAGCAGCATAGCCCGGATCAACCGGAAATTCAGCAGGCTGCCAATGTCGCGCGGCGGTGTTATCGGCGTGCTGGGTACGAGCATGGTGATCGGCACTTGATCAGCCTTGGCACCCGCCATTGCATGCTCCCGATCCGTTGTGGCAGCTGATCCCTGCTGACAGCCCGCATCGAAATTAGCCTGAACAAAATCTGCCGGCAATGCCGTATCCAGCCGGGGCCATGTCCAGCTGGAAGCGAAAGGATTTCGCGATGTTGGGGGATTGCCCGGCTGCCGGCAAAAATAAACCCGGGCACAAAGGCCCGGGTCATTCTTCAGTCTATTGCGCCTGATGCATCCGCTTTTTCATGTGATGACCGCCGTGGTGGCCGCCATGACGGTGGAACCGTTTGCCGGCGCGCAATTCCTTGCGGTCGAGCTTGCCATCTTCGTTGCGATCGAGAGCGGCGAATTCCTTGCCTCGCTGCTTCTCTATCTCTTCAAGGGTCACTTTGCCGTCACCGTTGATATCAAGGCGGCGCTGCATGCGATCGGCAGCACGAGACGCGATGCGCTTCATGGCCATGGCTTCAAGCTCATCGTGGGAAAGCGTGCCATCGCCGTTTGTGTCGGCAGCTTTCAGCTCATCGGTCTTCGCAAATTTCGCAAGATCAACAGGCTCATTTTTAAAGCGTTCATGTGCCGAGTCGGACGATTCAACTTGTGCACTGCCGGCATCTGTTTCGCTGTCCTCTTGTGCGAACGTTGGAGATGCAAGAACAACTGACGTTAAAAGGGCGATATATACCGGAATTGCTTTCATGATGGTAAAACTCCATTACTCATTTAAAGGCGCCGTCAAACGGCGTGCGAGTAATATTTAGCCTGCAATGTGAACACAAAATGAATATTCTGGTTAAATATTTGTAATGAAATGGGCGATGAATGGCGACGGCGCCGCCACGTCCCATTTTCTCTGACCAGATGTGCCCCACCTTTCCGGTCAGGTTTTGGCTTCTTTCAAAGGTTTGATGGCCATGAAATAGAAGAAAAGGGCGGTCAGAACGAGGAAGAACAGGCTGTCGGGGCTGGTCAGGAAGACAATGGGATTGCCATCGCTCAGGGATAGCGACCGGCGAAGATATTGCTCGAGATCCGGTCCGAGAATGAAGCCGAGGAGGAGCGGGACGGTCGGATAATGCTGTTGGCGCAGGAAGAAGGCGAGCACGCCGAAAACCACTGCCAGCGCCATCTGGAAGATCGAGAAGGTGGCGGCATAGCTGCCGACAAGGGCGACAACGGCTATGCAGGCATAGAGGAGGCCTTTCGGGATCGAGACGATGCGAACGAAATAAGGTCCAAGAAGGAACAGCGTCAGCGGAACGAGTACGAGGGCGCTGATGAACAGCGATGCGAACATAGGGGCAATGAGGTCCGTCTGGGTCTCCAATAGACGCGCGCCCGGTTGAAGGCCGTTGATGACGAGGACGCCGAGCACGATCGCCGTCGTCGGATCGCCGGGAATGCCGAACATCAGCATCGGCACGAAAGCGCCTCCGCACATGGCGTTGTTGGCTGCTTCCGCAGCGGCAATGCCCTCGCGGCTGCCATGGCCGTATTGTTCCGGGTGTCTGGAGCGGCGTTTGGCATCGGCGTAGGCGACGAATGCCGCCATCGAGCCGCCGACACCCGGCAGGACGCCGATTCCGTAGCCGAGCAGACCGCTCTTGATATAGGTGTAGAAGCCGATCTCACGGAGTTCCGACAGGGGTGGCAGGAAATCCCGGCGGCGGATCAACGCCGCCCCGGCGCGCAGGGCGGCTGCCTGGATATCGCCGCGATGCAGTTGCGCCTGGTAGAGAACCTCGCTGATGGCGAAGGTGCCGATGATGATCGGCATCATGTCTATGCCTTCGACGAGCGTCTCGGTACCGAAGCTGAAACGTGCGATCGGCTGCATGACGTCGATGCCGACCGTCGCGATCATGATGCCGAGAAGCGTGGTGACCAGGCCCTTGGCTATCGTATCGCGCTGCATGATGATGATCACCACGAGCGCGAAGAGCACGAGCGAGAACTTGCCCGGCGTCTGGATCAGCAGTGAGAGCTTGGCGGCGATCGGCAGCAGCAGCATGAGCATCAGTGCGCCCAGGCTTCCGCCGACCATGGAGCCAAGAGCCGCGTGGCCGAGCGCATTGGCTCCCTGGCCCTTCTTCATCAAGGGATAGCCCTCGATGGAGGTCATCATCGAAGACGGCGCGCCGGGGATGTTGATCGTCGTTGCCGTGATGCTGCCGGCATACATGCCCGACATGAAGATCGATGCGCACATGACGAGTGCGGGTATCACATCCATGCTGTAGGTGATCGGCAGCAGCAGCGCGATCGCGAGGACCGACGTTAGCCCCGGCACGGCGCCAAAGAAGGTGCCCACTGCGAACCCCGCCACCATGGCGATCAGGACATCGGGCCGGGCGAGGGCACCGAAGCCCTTGAGAATTTCGAGAAGAAAATCCATCAGATCACGCCTATCAGGGTTGGCAGCCGAATACCGAAGGCAAGTGCGAACAGGCCGTAGAAGATGGCCGTGACCGCCACCGCATAGAGCAGGCGTTTGATCATTTGCCCCTCTTGGAATTGGAAGAGGTGGAACAGCGCCAGCACGAAAAGGAAGGTCGCCGCGCTATAGCCCAGCGGCTTGAAGGCGATGATGTAGAGGATCGTCGCAAGGACGATCAGGAATGGCGGCAGGAGAGAGCCCTCCGGCTTTTCGCGCTCCTCCGCCAGGTCGTTCCAGATGACGCGGGCGAGCGCCGCATACATGATGAACGCCGTGACAAGCGGCATGAAGCCGGGCCCGACCAGCCCCTCGCTGAACTGCGGTTGGATCTGCAGCGCCGCCGCGATGTAGACGGTGGTCAGGACGAAAAGGAACAAGGGCAGGAGAAGACGATTCTTCCACTGTAGTCGACGCATCGCCATCGGTGTCCTCCCAACGACTTGAACCTGGCAGACCGGCGGGCTGACCCCGCCGGCCCATGCGAATGGTTACTTTTTCAAGACACCCTGTTCCACCAGCGCATCCATCTGCTGGAAGAGTGTCTTGCTCGTCTCATCGGCCCATTGCGTGACTTCGCCCGAACCAAGCCAGCTCGGCGTGACGCCAACCTTGGAGGTCCATGTCTGGAATTCCTCGCTTTCGAGCGCTTTCTTGTAGGCGCTCTCGATCGTCGCGATCACATCGTCGGGGGTTCCGGCCGGCGCGGCCAGCACGACGAAGCTGCCGATCCGCAATTTGAGGCCTTCGTCCTTGGCGGTCGGAACGGTCGTGAAGGTCGGGTTGGTGACATCCGTGAACTCGACGAGCCCGCGGACATCGCCGTTTTCCAGCAGCGGCGCAAAATCGCCGAGGCTGGTCGCCACCACAGCCACCTCATTGGAGAGGATCGCTTCCTTCTGCGGTGCCGCGCCGCCGGGATAGGCGATGATCTTGAATTGCGTATCGGTCTCGTCCTGAAGCTGCAGGATCGCCAGGTGCAGGCGCGAGCCGATATTCTGGATGCCGATCTTGACCTTGCCGGGATTGGCCTTCGCATCGGCAACGAGGTCGCCGATGGTCTTATAGGGTGAGGCGGCATCGACGATGATGGCGTCTGGCTCGCTCGTCACGCGGGCAATGAGCTTGAGCTGGTCCATCTTGTAGGTCGGCAGCATGCCCTGCCAGGGAACCGTCACGACGCTGTCATAGGTCAGAGCGCCGATCGTATAGCCATCTGGGCGGGCCTGCATGACCTGCGAAATGCCGGTGGCGCTGATGCCGCCTTCGATATTCTCCACGTACATGGAGGCGCCGATGTTCTTTTCGGCAATCGTCGTCAGCTTGCGGACGATGGCGTCGGTGCCGCCGCCCGCACCCCAGGGAACGATGACCCGGATATCTCTTTGCGGATAATCGGCCAGTGCCGCCGACGACATGAGCGCGCCCATGGCGCCGGCCACCAGCAGTGTCAAAAATTTCCTGTGCATTTCTCTCTCCCTGAATTGCGGTTCCCAGTTATTGCGCGTGCGTCCATGCGGACGCGCTTTCAAGTCGGCAGTCTGCCTTACGACCGCTCCCTTCCTCCCCGCCGAAAGTGCAACACCCGGCGGCATGCGATGATACCCTGGCACCCACAAGGCGCCACGACGGTGATCTTGATCCGTTATAGCTGCAAGTCGTATGATGACTTGCAGGATTCGTCAAGATGACTTGTCGCCTGACAGCATGTTTTGGCGCTGTGTCAGCACGCGGTAGCGCCGCAATGAGCCGCCGAGATGCACGCGCATCGCTTCCCTTGCCGCCTGCGAATCGCGCGCATAGATCGCCTCGGCCACCGCCATGTGCTCGCGGTGAAGCTGGGCGTCCCGGTTCTCGATATTGTCGGTGCCGGCCATGTCCCTGAGTTTGGAGCGCGGGATGGTGCGGCGGCCGAGATGGGCCAGGAACTCCTCGAACCGGGCGTTGTTGGTTGCGCGCGCAATTGCGACGTGAAACTCGAAATCCGCCTGCGCGGTAGGGTCGCCGGCGCGCATCAGCGTTTCGAAAGCATCGAGCTGCGCCTGGATTTCCGCCTCCTGGGCCGGCGCGCAGCGTTCCGCCGCAAGGCCTGCCGCCTCGATCTCCACCGAGGCACGAAGCTCAAGTTCCTCAATAATATCAGATATTTTCTTATTCACCTGGGTCAGAAGCTGCAGCTCCGGAACCGCCCTATGCGGCTGCGTCACGAAGACCCCGACGCCATGGCGCGATTGCACCAGACCATCGGCGCGCAGGGTCACGATCGCCTCGCGGATGACGGTGCGGCTGACGCCGAAGCGTGCGATCAGCGCGGGCTCCGTTGGCAGCTTGTCGCCAATCCGGTAGGCGCCGCCGGAAATATCGTCACGCAGTGCCTCGGCCACCTCGGCGGAAAGGCTCCGCCTTACCTGCTTCGATCCGACGGTCTCCATTGGCTTCGGTGCTCCTCGTCCCCACGCAGAATGACCCCTGGCTGACGGGATGCCGGCCCGGGCCGCATGCCGAGTTTTAGACCATGCAGGCCGGAGCGCAAGTGGTCCTATTATCCTGGATAATTCATATGATGAGTTGGTGCAATTCTGCATGGGCTCTAAGCCTTGAAAAAGGGCACCGGCTTCAGGATCTGGTTGCACTGGCTGATGAGATAGCCCGCTTCCGCGCTCAATTTGAGATATTCCGCCCAGGCGGGATCGGCCTGGAGGGCCGCGCGCTTGGCTTCACGGTCGGCCGCGTCCTCATAGACCCAGATATGAATATAGGCGTTGACGTCACCGGTCTCGGTCGCCGCATATACGACCGGTTTGCCCAGATGTTGCGACTGGATCGCCCAGCCATGTTTTTCATAAAGCGCCAGATGTTTCCTGATGGTGCCTGGACGGCAGGTGTATGTGCGGTGGTCGAAGATCATGTTTTCGTCTCATGTGTTGTTGCGTTTAAGGGTTTGAACAAGGTCCGTTCGCTCCGGCAAAGCTCAGCCAGGCTGTAGGCGGTCATCACCGCGCCGGCGATGGGAATCGAGGCGTAGAGGAAGGCGACCGGCAAATTCAGGATGGGCGTCACGGCACGGCTGCGCAGCGTCAGGTCGAGACCTTTCCAGGTCATCAGCGCAAGAAAACCTGTCGAAAGCAGGTTGACCACGATGTGGAGCAGGACGCCGCTACGGCTTTCGCCAAGGATAGCGCCGAGCCAGTCCACACAGAAATGTTCCTTCTCCCGCCACAGCGCGGCGGCGCCGATGAACACCATCCAGGCAAACAGCGCCTGCACGATTTCATCGAACCATGCCATTGGCCATATCTGGAAATAGCGCGACACGACATTTGCAAGGACGATGACGAACAGCGCCGCGAGGCAAAAACTGGCGATTGCACGCAGCAAGCGGCCGATGATCTTGTCGACGAGATAGAGGGACTTCATATCACTGCCCCATGATGATGGTCGGGAGCCAGGTAGATACTGACGGAATGAAGGCTACGGCCGCCAGAACGAGTGCCAGACCGACGAGGTAGGGAAACAGCGCCCGGCTCAGCTGCCCGACCGAAAGGTTGCTGATGCTCGATACGGCGAACAGCACCATGCCGACAGGCGGCGTCAAAAGTCCGAACATCGAACACATGATCATCACGACGCCAAACTGCACCGGGTCGATGCCGACCTGGGTGACGACAGGCAGAAACAGCGGAACGCACAGGACGATGACCGCAATGCCTTCGAGGAACATGCCAAGCACCAGGAGCACGAAGACGACGATGGCCATGATGATTGTGGGATTGTCCGAAAGATCGAGCATCCCCGCGATGAGCTGGTTCGGGATCCGCTGGTGGATGAGCAGCCAGCCGAAAAAGCCTGCCGAGGCGATGACGAACATCACACGCACGGTATGCAAAAGCGTGTCCCACAGGATGGCCGGGAGATGGGATGGCGTGATCTCGCGATAAACAAACATGGAGATTGCCAGCGCATAGGCCGAAGCGACGACGCCCGCTTCCGTCGGGGTGAAGAATCCGCCGAAAATTCCCGCGATGATGATGACAGGCGTGAACAGTGAAAGCGCGGAATCGGCAAAACTGACGGCTATTTCCCTGACTGAAGCACGCGGCTCGCACGGCATCCGGGTAAAGACGGAGACCAGATAGACGGAAACCATCAGCGCGGCGGCCATGAGAAGACCGGGAACGACACCCGCCAGGAACAGCTTCGTGACGGAAACACCTGTAATGGACGAATAAAGCACGAACGGGATGGAAGGCGGGAATACGGGACCGATGGTTGAGGAGGCGGCTGTGATCGCTGCGGAAAATTCTGGATCATAGCCCCGATCGGTCATTGCCTTCATCTCGACCTGACCCAGTCCGGCCGCATCGGCGACGGCGGCACCCGACATTCCCGAAAAAATCAGGCTTGCAAACACGTTCACCTGACCGAGCCCGCCGCGAATATGTCCGACGCAGGCATTTGCGAAACGGAAGATGCGCCGGGTTATGCCGCCGGTGTTCATGAGATTGCCCGCCAGTATGAAGAAGGGGATGGCAAGCAGGGTGAATGCGGTAGTGGCCGAAAACATTCGCTGCGGCAGCATTGACAGGATGCCGAAATCGCCAATGGCGATATAAAAGCCGGTGGCGACCACGCCGAGCGCTATGGCCACGGGCACTCCGAGGAAAATCAGAGCGAGGAGACAAACGAAAATAGCAAGCGCCAGCATGAGCCATCATCCCGCAGAGAAGGAGGCAAGACGCAGCTTGCCCTCTTCTCCGGTTGTTGCTTTTAGAGGAAGCCGAGGAACGTCTTCATGTTCTCCTCGCCGGAAACTGCGGCAAGGCGCTCGCGCGCCGGGCCCATCTTTGCGGCAAAGGCCGTGATATCCGGCCGCGTCACTTTCATGCCCGATGCCTCGAGTTCAGCGATTTCCTTCTGCTCTTGTTTAAGTACGAGCTTGCGCATCAGGGCGCCGGCCGCGGCACTTTCCTCCCGGATAATGGTCTGCTGCTCCGGCGTCAGCTTTTCCCAGCTTCCCTTGGCGACCACATGGATCATGCTGTTATAGACATGCCGGGTGAGCGCCAGATGCTTCTGCAACTCGTTGAGCTTATAGTGGTAGATGACGCCGATCGGGTTTTCCTGGCCATCGACGACACCCTGATTGAGCGCGTTCGGAAGCTCTGGGAAGGCGATCTGCACGGCGCTTGCGCCAAGCCCTTCGATCGCCGCCACGATCTGCACCTCCGGCGGCGTGCGGATCTTCATCCCCGCGGCATCTTCCGGCATGTTGATCGGCCGGACATTGTTGGTGATGTTGCGGAAACCGTATTCCCAATGGCTGAGCATGACCAGGCCGTCATCCTCGATCTTCGGCGCCGCCCATTTCGTGAACGGTCCGTCGAGCACCTGATGGGCGTGCCCGTAATCACGAAATGCGAAGGGGGTCATGACCGTGCCGAACGCCTTGTTGTATTTATCAAGGGCGCCATGGGTCGGCAGGTTCATGTCGATTGCGCCGAGCACGGTCTGCTCGAGCTGCTCGGGCGGCGAGCCGAGTTCGTTTGCGGGATAGATCTCGATCGCAACGGCACCACCGGTCCGCTCGGCGACGTTCTTGGCAAATTGCAGCGCGGCGGTGTGGCCTGGATGGCTCTCGGCAGCAAAATGCGCGAGGCGAAGCGTTACATCGGCGGCTGCGGCTGGAGCCGGCAGTGCGGAAATGATCGGGGTGGTCGCGACCGCCCCTAGTAATGTACGACGTGTGAGCATGAATTCCTCCCTTGGCATGCTTGTTGATCAGGCTTTGGTATCGGGCAGTCTGGCTTCGATCCCCGTCAGCTGCTCATAGGCTTTGATGACCGCCGTACAGCTTTCTCCGGCGTGTCCCATGATCGAGGCGAGGGCATAGGTCTGGTGGACTGCCTCGGCCATGAAGCCCGGCAGGCCGGCCTCCTCCAGCCAGTGAGCGTAGTAGCGGACATCCTTCTGGGCATTGGCGAGCGACATGTGGGGCGTGAAATCGCGCCGTAGCGTCATCTCGCCGTAGAGATCCATCATTCCGGACCGCCCTCCTGCGGCGGAAATGATGCCGATCACCTTGCTCATATCGAGCCCTTCGCGCGCGGCCAGCGCAAAACCTTCGCACCACGAAGCGACATTGGCGAAGGCGATGTAATTGTGGATCAGCTTGAGGCGGATCGCGTGGCCTGCGGGGCCGACATGAAAGACATTCTCGGCATAGCAGTCGAAGACCGGACGCAGGCGCTCCAGAAGATCGCTCTCGCCGCCAAACAGGATATTGACCTCGCCGCGTTCCGCATGGGCGGGGGTGCGCGTCATCGGCGCCTCCGCATAGGCGATGCCACGCGTAGCGCATTCACGTCGCATCATATCCACGTGCTGAGGCGAGACCGTTGTGTGATCGAGGAAAATGGTCCCGTCACGCATCGAATCGAGAAGGCCGCCGGGCGACAGTGCAAGGTCGCGTACGGCCTCCGCCGTCGTGATGCAGATGGCGAGCACGTCGACGTCCCTCGCCATCGCTGCCAGATCTTCGGCACGATGGGCGCCTTGATCGACAGCGCGATCGACAGCCTCCTTATCGAGGTCATGTACGGTAACCCCCAGGCCGTGCTTGAGCATGTTCTTGACCAGCCCGCGGCCCATTCCGCCAAGCCCGATAAAACCGATGCGTGCCAATGCAGGATCGCCCATGAATTTCCTCCCATTATGCCGCCAGGGGACGTCTGACTTCGCGGAATAAAGCATAAAACATATTGTCAGACAACTGATTTATTGATAACAGTCTCATTAAGTCCGGCTGCCTGTTGTCGAGTAAGCGCATTGGCGTTACGAACGGTGGTGAGCCGGGTCCGGCCGAATGGGCCGGCGAGATTGAGAAAGAGATGCCGTGTCGCAACAGCCAGAACTCTTCATGAAGATCGATCGTCCGCGCCGCCTGCCGGATGAGATTGCGAAGAATATCTCCTTTGCCATCGAGGCGGGCCAGTTAAAGCCGGGCGATCGCCTGCCGACCGAGCAGGCGCTTTCGGATCAGTTCGGCGTGGCAAGGACCGTGGTGCGCGAGGCGATTTCACTTCTGAAATATGATGGCGTCATCCAGTCCCGCCGGGGTGTCGGCGCGTTCATCGCGCAAGCCGGCGGGCGCAGCGCCTTTCGGATCAGCCCGGCCTGCTTCGAAAAACGAAAGCAGCTAGTGCAACTTCTTCAGTTGCGCACAGGGGTTCAGACGGATGCCTCCGCCCTTGCCGCAACCGCACGAAACAATCTTCAGCTTGCCGGGATCGGTGGGTTCCTGCAGGAAATGATCTCGGCTGTGGCGCAGGGTGGCGACGCGATCGAAAGGCGGGTCGATGCCGAATTCGCATTCTATCGGGCGATCACCGAAGCGTCGGGCAATGACTATTATGTCGAGTTCATCGGCATGATCGAATCGAAGATCGTCGAGAACCTCCGTTCCGTCGCGATCAAAAACGCCAGGGCCGCCGAATGGGGCGAGGATGTTCTGGCCGAGCACCAGACCGTGTTCGATGCGATCAGCGCCCGCGATGCGGAAGCGGCCCGCATCGCGACCCGCATCCATTTCGAACGAGCGGCCCAGCGGCTTACCGACCGCGCCGATATTGCAGATTTGTGAGACGATGCTGAACCAGACCAATCCGAAAATCACATTGCGCCATGGCGGCAGGATTCTTGTCGACCAATTGAAGATCCAGGGGGTGGAACGGGCGTTCTGCATTCCCGGTGAAAGTTACCTCGCCGCGCTCGACGGCCTCTATGAAAGCGGCATCGATACGATCGTCTGCCGCCAGGAGGGTGGCGCCGCGATAATGGCCGAAGCGCATGGCAAGCTGACGGGACAGCCCGGTATCGCCTTCGTCACACGTGGTCCAGGCGCGACCAACGCGTCCGCCGGTGTGCATGTCGCGTTTCAGGATTCGACGCCGATGATCCTGTTCGTCGGCCAGGTGGCGAGGCATCAGCGCGACCGCGAAGCGTTTCAGGAGGTCGATTATCGCCAGATGTTCGGCCCGCTCGCCAAATGGGTCGCCGAGATCGACACGACCGAACGCATTCCCGAATATATCAGTCATGCGTTTCATGTCGCGACCTCAGGCCGTCCGGGGCCCGTCGTGCTGGCCCTGCCGGAAGACATGCTGTCGGCGGAGGCACTTGTCGCCGATACGCCTGTTGCAGTCTCGCCGCGAATGGAGACCTCGCCCGAAACCATCGACGATATCCTGGCCGCCTTGTCGAAGGCCTCGCGCCCGCTGGTGATCGTGGGCGGCGGGGGCTGGTCGGCACAGGCCGCCGTGGAACTCGCTTGTTTTGCCGAAGCGCATGACCTTCCCGTCGGCGCATCCTTCCGCTGTCAGGATTATCTCGACAACCGCCATCCCTCCTATGTCGGTGATGTCGGCATCGGCATCAATCCGAAGCTCGCCGCAAGGGTCCGAGACGCCGATCTGCTTCTGGTGCTGGGTGCACGGCTCGGCGAGATGACGACGAGCGGCTACAGCCTCGTCGACATACCGAAGCCCTCGCAGGATCTCATCCACGTCTACCCTGATCCCGATGAGTTGGGGCGTGTCTACCGCCCGACGCTGGCCATCAGTGCGGCGCCGGCTCAGCTCTTGAGCAGGCTTGCCCGCACCAGCCCCGCATCGCCGCCCGCCTGGAGCCAATGGCGCAAGGCCGCGCGCGCCGATTATGAGGCTTGGCAGTTGCCCGTTGAAACGCCGGGCGCGCTGAAGATGGAATATGTCGTGCGGCATCTTTCAAACATGCTGCCGGAAGATGCCATCCTCACCAATGGCGCAGGCAATTATTCCGCCTGGCTCCACCGCTATTTCGCCTACAAGAAATGGCGGACGCAGCTTGCACCCACGTCTGGTTCGATGGGCTACGGCCTGCCGGCGGCTGTGGCGGCCAAGATCGCGCATCCCGACCGCGATGTCGTCTGCTTCGCCGGCGACGGCTGTTTCCAGATGGCGATGCAGGAGTTCGGCACTGCCTGCCAGTATGGGGCGAACATCATCGTTCTCGTCTCCAATAACGGCATGTACGGCACGATCAGAATGCATCAGGAGCGGCACTACCCCGGCCGCGTTTCGGGGACCAATATGTTCAATCCCGATTTTGCTGCCTTGGCGCAAAGCTATGGCGCGTATGGCGAAACGGTATTGCGCAACGACGATTTTCCGGCTGCGTTTTCCCGCGCTCAAGAGGCAGGAAAGCCAGCCATTCTCGATCTCAGGATCGATCCCAAGGCCTTGTCTCCGAGGCTCGTCCTCTGAAGCATTCCGAGAATGAGAAGTTCTATGCAAGATCGGTACGGCCCATGAGTGTGCCGTTGTGGGAATTATCGCGCTGATATTTTTAGACTAACAATTAATTGGGAGATTCAGCTTTTCCAAAACGAAAGGAAATATTATCCTTTACTTTGGTTTTCGCAGGATAAGTCTGAACGCAGAGAAATATAACTTGAATAGTTTCGCGAATCACTCTTACATAACACTTAGTCGACGGGTCGCTCCTCCCACTCTTCACGTCGACTGTTCCCCTCTGGAGGTCATAACCTTCAGCATTGGCCGGGCTTTTTAGTCCGGCCTTTTTTATCTGGATGATTGTGGGGACATTCTACACAGGCGTCTTCAAGGCCAGGACGAAGCAGGCGCCGGCCAAGATGCCGGTGATCGTCCGCACATGGTTCCAGGTCGTCCAGCGGTGGAGATAGGTGCCCCAGAGTTCCGCGCCGGCGGGGCTCGATGGATCGACCCCGGCAAGCGCTTCATTCATCGGCACGTTGAAGACTATCGTAACCAGGATGATTCCGCCGAGATAAAGCACACTGCCGGCAAGCAGCACGTAAGTGCCGGGCTGGCCGAATCTCAAGAGAGCGGCGACAGCCAGAACGACTGAAAGGAGTGCCGTTCCGAAAAAGGCAATGAAGAAGATCGGGTTGAGCACGGTGACATTGATCGATTGCATGGCGGCAATCCCGCCCTGCGGGGTCAGGCGGCCAAGTGCTGCCATCACCACATTGGAAAAGCCGTAGAAGAAGCCGCCCATGACGCCGGAGCCGATCGCGGCGAGAAAAATGACTGCTGGTATGATCCGGTCCATTATTTGTTCCCTCCCCAAATGCCTGCCGCCGCCGTCTGCCGCGCATAATCCGCAAAATCACGTGCCTGTCTGCCGAGCGCCCGGCTCACTGTCTTGCCGGTGCCGCCAAGGATCAGGATCGGGTCATGATGGTGGTTCATCGTCGTCATCCTCTCTCCAAAATATGATTAATCCTCATGTTTGCAAAAGTGATAAACCCTCATATTATGTCTGTCAAGCGTAACCTCGGGAATCGATGACGACATGAGCCAGACTGTTCAATCCAAGGCCGTCGGGGCGCCGGCGGCGGTGCGCAGGCAACCCACGCAACAGCGCAGCCGGGAGCGGGTCGAGCGCATGCTCGGGGCCGCCTCGGCGCTGATCGCGGAAAAGGGCAGCGACGCGATGAAAATGAGCGAAGTCGCCGAGCGCGCGGGGGTGCCGATCGGCTCGCTCTACCAATTCTTCCCCGACAAGGGTGCGATCATTGTGACGCTGGCCGAACGTTATAATGCGCTCGGCCGCGAATGCATCCGGGAAGGTCTTGCGGATGTGAAGGACATGGCCGGGCTGGAGCGTGCCTTCGCCGGGCTGGTCGATACCTATTACGAACTGTTCCTGGCCGAGCCGGTCATGCGCGACATCTGGTCGGGGACGCAGGCCGACAAGGCGCTGCGCGACAGCGAACTCGCCGACAGCCGCATCATCGGCGGCATGCTGGCCGATGTCCTGATGCGACTGCACCCGGAAGATGATCGTGAAGAGATCGCAACGACCGCTTTCGTGATCATGTCGCTCGGCGAGGCGACCATGCGGCTCGCCATTTCCGTGGGACGCGCCGAGGGCCAGGCCATCGTCAACGCCTACAAGCGCATGGTGTTGAGGGAGATGCTTGCAATTTGATTGCAGGCTCGTATGTCATGCCCGGCTGCGCCCTAGCATGTTGCCGAGTTCCTTCGGATCGGCGCAAAAGACGCGGGTGATCTTTTGATTCGGGTGCTGACCTGCCCATTGCGCCGCCACGGGCTGGGACAAGGACACGCATTGCACGCGAGGAAGCGGCTCCGAGAGCACATGTACTTGGCACAAGGGCTCGGTGGAGAGGCATGCGACGACTGCAAGCACGGATTCCATGATGATGATCCTTTCGTCGGGTCGGTTGCGACGGCCATTTTCCCGGATGCATGACACCTACTTCACCTTCGGCTCGGCAAGAAGGTGTCAAGGAGAGGCAAATTCTGCTGATCTTCGATCGGCCATCTCTCGGGCGACAAGTCAGCCATCCGCGACGTTCCTGCCACGGAAGATCGGCTATCGGGGGGCTTTCATGTCGTTCCTGCAAAAACATATCTCTATCGACTCTGGAGAGCCGCTGCTATGCAGGGACGGTTTACTAACAACTGTCTTGCGGCAATAGTTCCGCCGCCTCCGTGCTTTCACGTGCGAAGTTATTTCACGCTGCAGGAGCAATGCAGCAATCCATCGGCCTTCTCAACGGCCGCGTCAAATGGTCGACGCAGCACCTTACGGCGACGGTGCGAGGTGAGTGCCGGTCGCGATCTGATGCAGCGGCCTTTGGATCAAGTCCGCGAATCACGCTCGAAGATTTCGCGAGCGTCAGCTTCATCCTGGCACGCGCGGCGATCTCGATGGCGCGGTACGGCGCTTTTCCGGTGAGATGCTCTTGAGAAAGGCAAGCACCATGGCCTCGGTACACTGTTCGGACACGGATATATGATAGGCCAGCTTGGGGATGCCATATGCAGAAGTGGAGCGCGCAGAAGAGAGGTGAACTGAGGTGTCCGGTGCACGCTCGCGGTTCAGCGCACAGGAAGGTCGCAGTAGGGTGTGGTGGGAGCCACTATCCGTACTCACTATACAGACCACGCGGTCGGGCCACAAAACCGGACAACCATGAAAGATCATTTTCTATCAGTGAAAAGGGCCGAGCCCGGTGAACGGGCTCGGCAGGAGAAGGATGGCTTTGCCTGATCGCCGGGCCAGGAACAAAGCCATGGGAATCCCCTCAGACGGTCATGAATGCCGACGCACCGATCGGCGGTCAGTTCACCGTGAGCGTTATCGCAAAGGAGCCGGAATTATCATCAAAAATCCCATCATTGTAGAAGAACGCGATTTCGCCGTCTTCTGGTACGGGCCAATCGGATTTCCCCGTGCCGACGAACCTGTAAGGGCCATTGCCGATCTTGATCAGACATGAAGCGCAGTTCGCACTGGGCAGAAGTGCCCCGGGGTTATTAACATCACCCGGATTACCATCGGGACCGAACTCCTGGCCCCCCGGCCCATAACTTGCTTTGCCCGTGACGGTGATCGAAATCTTGTCCGTTCTCGTGTTGACGACGATGCCCGTTTTCACGCCGTCTGCCGCATTTGCCGGGAGCTTGCCGTTCCATGTGAGTTGTCTTAGCACCGCGATGTTGAACGAGCCGGAATTGTCGCCATAATCACCTGGCTGATCATTATAAAAGAACGTGAGTTCGCCGTCCTCCCGTATTGTCCAATCGGAAATTCCCGTGCCGACGGGTCTGTAGGGGCCGCCGCCAGCCTGTCCGCCGCCAATCCGCATCAAAGCCATACCGACATTTGCACTGGGCAGCAGCGTGTTTGGGTTTTGATAATTGGTATCCCCGTCTGGACCGAACGCCGGTTTGCTCTGGGCATACTTTGCAGACCCTGTGACGGTGATCGTGATTTTTGGGTCTCGCGTGTTAAGGGTAAGACCTGTTTTCACACCCTGTTCGTTCGTCGCCTCGAGCGTGCCGGTCCACAGCACAGATTTTTCTTGCTCAGCCATTGGTTGTTCCTTTCGAAAGATAACGTGACCTGGTGTGTTTCTCTCGATGCTCCGAGAACCGCACCAGGTGCCAAGGCTAAGCAAACAGCAAGAGAATGGTATTGTAGTTTCCTACAGGCCGCGTGGACCGTAGCGGTGCTGAACGGCACGTCGCACGGCCTCAGGCATGCAGTTGCATCGAGCCGCTGGATGCAATCACACGGGCATCGATCCGCTCGCCCAGCTTGCTTTGAATTTGGGGGCGCCAGACGCCTTGAAAACTATCAATACGGTCAATTCTTGATGCTGATGTACCTAATCTACACCGCGACAGCAAGTGGGGTTGGATTTCTCTCAGAATAGTGATTTTAATATATAAGAAAGATTTAATCGAGGTGGCGATATGAACAGAGAGAATTTCTATTATGTGACAATTTTATTAAACTTTATTGAAAGTATAGATAAAGCAACGAATAGCATTGATATTATACGAATATTTATGCAGACGATATCGCCGTTTGGATTTACAAATCTGGTCATTTCTGATCTTCCATTGTCGTATGAGAACATAGAAGACGTCATTTGTTTTGATGAATTGCCTGAGGGGTGGCCGGAGCTTTACGCAACACGGAAATATGCACGCTGTGATCCTGTGGCCCGTATGTGTCGAAACACATTTCGGGCATTCGACTGGAAGGAGGCGCCGTACGATCGAGAGCGGGAGTCTCGTGCTGGCGAACTGATGGCGTTGGCTCGGGATTTCGGCATGTTGCGAGGCTTTTGCGTGCCGGTTCCGGGGTTTGCGCATCGCACGGCCTGCATTTCAATGAGTGGGCGGCACTCTGAGCTGCCGGTGCGTGCCAAACCGGCTCTTCAATTCATTGCCATATACACTGCCGAGAAGGTCCGGCAAGTTGTGGGTGCCGCCCGCCCGCCCGTCCGGTCACCGCTAACTATGCGCGAGAGGGAAGTCCTGCGATGGGCCGCTGTCGGCAAGACAGCTAATGATGTCGCCGAAATCCTGAATATCACGGAGCGCACCGTCACCGCGCATACTGTCAGCGCAATGAATAAGCTGGGCGCCGCCAACAAGACGCAGGCTGTTGCGCGCGCAATGCAGTGCCAGTTCATTCCAGTGGACCTATAAACACTACAAGTGGGCCCATGAACATCTATGGACACTCCCTTCTTCAGCTGTGATGCCGTGTTCAACAATACAGCCGCACAACGGGCGGAAGTGCATGCAAATCCTCCATCTCATAGCGCAGCCGTACCGGCCGTTCTCGTATCTGCGGGTCTCGCTCTTGCCAGGCGTCGCGGTCATTGAGAAACATGGAACTAGGGTTCGTTGCGGATACGGCGAATGAAATACCAGACTCCAACGAGCGCGAAAACGATCATGACGGCTGCAAGTGCGTACTGCACCGGGCCGCGTCCAGTCGCTATCGCGGCCAGGCCTGTAGCAACGCTTCCAAGAGATCCCAACGCTTCCGGCTTGGTAAGGATCGAGGAAACCGAGGTGTCGCTCTGGTTGGCCTTTGCCGTCGCCACATCCGAAGCGGCAACAGCATGACGACCTCCGCTTTTTACAAGTGCCAGAGCGCGTGACCGGACACGGTCGACACGTGAATTCCAGCCTGTTCCGAATGTGCTTGCTCCCATCAATGTTTGAAGCCACGCTTGGCGTTTGTCGCAGAGCGTATTGATGACATCCGCAACATTATGGCTTTCCACGGCGCGGATCGTCTGCAGGCCGATCACGCCGTCCGGCGCAGCGCCGACAATCTCCTGCAACGTTATCGCTGCACGCGCCGGACCAGAATTGACTGCAAAATCGAATACTGCGTAATCCAGACCCGCAGGCAATGCGTCTCCGTCTACTTTATCCCAGTATTGGACTTTATAGATCTTCGTTGCCTCTGCTTTACTGAGAGCTTTGACTTCGTCCGGAGAGACCGTATGCCCCTTCCACGCCGAGAGGGTCCGCAGAGTGATGCCCATATTGGTGGGACCGCCTGGGTCGGCGGGATTATCAGCATACCCGCCTTCTTCCTCGAAAACATATCGCACACATTTGGGGAAGGTGTCTTGTGCCATGCCTATTCCTTCCTAAAGCAAGTCGAATAGGCACACAAACTATCAGGAATAAAGTTGAAAATTCTATAATATACTGGAATATATATAATATAATTAAAACTCATTTGGCTTTTCCAGCCATCTGATCTTGAAGATCGGTAAAGAAAGTGGCGTCTCCGCCGAACTGTTTCTGAAGCGATTTCGAATTTCATCATCTCATGTCAGCGAGAAGGCCGATTCCACCTGCCCACCTCGCCTGACGGCAGGAACAAAGGCTATCGAACCGCGTTGCCGGGCGGCCACCGACTGGGAGCGCCCCGACATGATTATAATGGATCTCGATCCGGGTGAGGGCGTTGCCGGGAAAGCGGTGGCCGACGCCGCGCGCGAGGTGCGTGAACGGCTCACCTAAGCGGGGCTCTCGGCCTTCGTGAAGACCTCGGGCGGGAAGGGGCTGCATGTCGTCACACCGCTTCAGCCGAAAGCCGATTGGGTCGCCGTGAAGGCGTTCACGAAATCGATTGCCGATGCCATGGCCGCCGACAGCCCCGACCTCTATGCCTCGACCATCACCAAATCGAAGCGGCGTGGGAAGATCCTTGCCGATTATCTGCGCAACCAGCAGGCCTATTGTTCCGGGTAGGAACAATAGGCCTGCTGATGAGTTGGGCGTTAAATGCAGGAGAAGAACCGTGTTTGACCCGATTGCTGCCCGCAACCGCATGGTCGATATCGATCTGGCCCGGCGCGGCATCAAGGACCGGAATGTTCTTGATGCCGCGCGTAATGTTGCGCGCGAGGCGTTCGTCGATCCCGGTTTCGAGGAATTCGCCTATGAGGACGGGCCGCTGCCGATCGGCGACGGCCAGACGATCTCCCAGCCCTATATCGTAGCGTTGATGATCGAGGCGGCCGGGGTGAAACCCGGCGACAAGGTGCTGGAGGTCGGAACCGGTTCAGGCTATGCGGCTGCTGTCATGGCGCGGATCGCCAGGCGTGTCTACACGATCGAGCGGCATGCGGCGCTGGGGCATTCGGCGCGTGAGCGGCTCGAAAGGCTCGGCTTCGACAATATCGAGCTGCGCGTCGGCGACGGCACGAAAGGTTGGCTTGAGGCCGCCCCCTTCGATGCCGTCATAGTCGCCGCCGGCGCGCCCGGGCCGCCGCAGATGCTGATGGACCAGCTCGATGTCGGTGGGCTATTGATCATTCCGGTCGGCCCTGAAGTAAGCAGTCAGCGTCTCATGAAGATCACCCGCATCAGCGGCACGAAATTCGAGGAGGAGGATCTGGGTGGCGTCATGTTCGTGCCGCTCATCGGGGAGGGGCTTCCATCGGTGTGATCTACGTTGATTCACGCGAAGATTTATCCAGAGATGCTGCTTGCGTTTCTTCTGGCACGAGAACGGGGCTGGGTTCGGATGTCGCAACCGAGAGCGGCTTCGTGACGCCTCTCTTTTCCTCGCGGATGAAGGTGAAGAACCCTGAAATAATGATCAGGATAATGCCGGTCAGCATGGGCAGGTCGATCGTGTCGTTAAAGACGAAATAGCCGAACAGGATGGCCCAGATCATCTGACTATATTGCGGGGAGGCGATGGCGCTGGCGGGTGCACGCTGGGCGGCGGTCATCAGCAGAATGTTTGCCAGTGCGGCGAGAAGGCCGTAACCGGCGAGGTAGAGCCACTGCTCGGCCGTGGGGCTCGCATAGTCGGTCGCTGCGGTCAGCAGGCCGCAGATGATGATGGGGCCGAAGAGCCCGCTCGCATAAAGCGTGATGCGCTTTTCATGGTTTCCCATGACGCGAAAGATGACGATGCCGACCGCTCCGCTGAACCCCGCGAAGAGGGCGCCGAGATGACCGAGCGAAAGCTCGCGAAAACCGGGACGAAGCACGATCAGCACGCCGGTGAAGCCGATCAGCACGGCGGACCATCTCTTCCATCCGACCTGTTCCTTCAGGAATATGACGGAAAGGATCGTCACGAATGCGGGAAGCAGGAAGATCAGCGCAAAAGCCTCGGCCATCGACAGATGTGTGAAGGCGACGACGCTGCCGATCACGCCTGACGTGGCCATGATCGTGCGCAGGAGCCACATGGGCTTGTTGCGGGTGATGAAGATGTCTCGCCACCGCTCGTCCTGGCGTTTCATGAAGGGCAGGGCCGTCAGCCCGAATAGCGCGCCGAAAAATGCGATTTCATAGGGCGAGAGGCTTCCGCCGAGGAATTTGACGCAGGCATCGCTGAACGCGAACGCGGCATAGGAGGCAAAAGCCAGAATGATTCCGTTCAGCATGACGGGTTCCAATGAAGGGGGATGCAATGGGATGGGGAATGCGGCAGGTGGTATATTTTACGCGTGGCATATCCAATTTTTCGCCCTGCGACAAAGGTAAAATCAGCGGCATTGCCATACAAGTTCAACAGCATGGAAATGCTGTTTGAAGCCACCGGAAAGACCGTGCGCATCAGTCAGGCTCGACCATGTCGGCCACATGTTTCGCGATTGCCAGGCATGAGGTGAGGCCCGGGCTCTCGATGCCGAAAAGATTGACCAGCCCGGCTATTCCATGGGTCTGCGGGCCTTGGATCAGGAAATCGGCGGCGGGTTCTCCAAGGCCGGAAAGTTTGGGGCGGATGCCGCTATAGGCGGATTGCAGACAATCGTCCGGCAAGGCCGGCCAATAGGAGCGAATGGCTGCATAGAACCGCTCCGCCCGCCGGGGATCGACTGCGTAATCGATGGATTCGATCCATTCCACGTCAGGGCCGAAGCGCATCCGCCCGTGAAGGTCGAGCGTCAGATGCACGCCGAGACCACCATCTTCGGGTACCGGATAGATGAGGCGCGAGAAAGGGGTCTTGCCGAGCGCGGAGAAGTAATTGCCCTTGGCGAGGCGCTGTTCCGGAATGTAGGCGGCAGGCATGCCTTTGATCGAGGCGGCGATATGCTGTGCGCCAAGCCCGCCGGCATTGATGAAACGATCGGCCATCAGTTCGTAGGCGTCGCCGGTTTCCAGGTTCGTTGTCTTGAGCACGATCCCTCCGGTTTCCGCTTGGCCCGAAAGCATTCTGGTGTTGAAGGCGACGGCAGCGCCATTGCGTTCGGCATCCCCTTGCAGAGCCAGCATCAGGGCATGGCTGTCGATGATGCCGGTCGAAGGCGAAAACAGTGCCGAGGTGCAGGCGAGTTCCGGCTCCATCGCGCGCGCCTCGGCTGCGGAAAGACGCCTGAGATCATGAACGCCGCAGGCGGCCGCATGTCCGGCAATGATGTCGAGCTTGCCGTGCTGATCTTCATGGCAGGCGACGATCAGCTTGCCGCAGCGCGAGAAGGGAACGCCATGTTCCTCGGCATAGGCATAAAGGGCGGCGCGGCCCTCGACGCAAAGGCGCGCCTTGAGGCTTCCGGTCGGATAATAGATGCCGGCGTGGATGACCTCCGAATTGCGCGAACTCGTGCCGGCGCCGATCATGTTTTCCGATTCGATGACCAGCGTCTCTAAACCGCGTCCGGCCATTTCCCGCGCCACCGCCAGGCCGACTACGCCTGCACCGGCAATCACGCAATCAATCCTGTCCATCACATCCTCTTTACCGCTTGCATCCGGTTCACTCCGACATTTGCACAAAATCATTCCCCGTGCTGCATCGGAAAAAAAGTATGGGATGCAATGAAAGCATAGCGATTAAGCAGACGAACCATGGTGCTGTCTCCAGGCAATTCGGCTGCCCGAAGAACTGGGGTCAAGGTGTGGAACAATCTTGCCTTCGAAAGCAATTTGCCCTTCTCTCCCAGTACAACCCAAACGAGGGAGAACAAAATGATACTATCGAAAATCAATCTCCGCGCCGCCATCCTGCTTGGATCATTCCTGATCGGCGCCAGTCCTGCGCTCGCCGAACCGAAGGACTATTCGTCCACGAACCGCAACTGAGCAAACAAGAGCGGGACAGACGTGCGGCGCTCGACCGCTCGGTGCAAGGGCCATGTGATAGCACTCCTGCGCGATCTGCAGCAGGCGCACGGTCTTTCCTATATCTTCATCAGCCATGATCTTCCGGTGGTAAAAGCCATGGCGGATTATGTGGTGGTGATGAAGAATGGGCGCATCGTCGAGGAGGGCGAGACGGATGCGATCTTCGATGCACCGGCGGCCGCCTATACGAAGGCGCTGATCGGCGTGGCCTTCAACATCTGAGAGCGTCCGACAGGTGTGTCAGTTCCTGCTGTCCTGGCGGATGCTTTCGGCGATGCGCCGGAAGGTATCGCTGGGTGGATGCCAGCCTGTGGCTTCGAGGAGAAGCGGACTTGCGACAAGGCCGCCGGTGACGGCTTGCCATCGCCTGGACTGGCCGGTGAGGCTAGCCAGGCGCTCCAGCCACGCTTGCGGGAGAGGGAAAAGAGCAGGCCTTCGGCCGAGCCCCATCCGGACCGCGGCGATGATCTCCGCCACGGAAAGCGGCGCCGCATCGGCCACGAGATAGGTGCCGCCATTCGTGCGCGGTTCGCGGATCGCATGCAGAATAGCGTCGCACAGCGCCTCGCGGTCGAGAAGCGAGCGCCTGGCGTCGAGCCCCGCGAAGGGCAGGGGAATGGGCAATCGCGCGAGGCGGATCAGCATTCCCATATTGCCGCGCACGCCGGGACCATAGACCAGGACCGGGCGCAGAATGGTGAACTTTCCGGTGCCCGCGAATGTCGATGCGATCGTCTTTTCGGCGGCAAGTTTCGCCCGCCCGTAATCGTCTTGCGGCATGGCCGGATCGGTTTCACGCACGATGCCATCGCGCACCGGCCCGCATTGCGCGCGGATGGAGGAGATGAAGACGAATTTGCCGCTGGTGGAACCATGTGCAGCCTCGGCCAGCCTTTCGGCCAATATCTGGTTGACGGCTTCATAAGCCGCCGTCGCCTGCCGATGTCGGGCATGGGCGATCGCCGCCAGATGAACGACATGATCGCATCCGGCGACAAGCGCCTCAAAGGCAGCCGAAGGGGCGTCGGGGGAGGGAAGAATTGCCGTCTCGACGCCTTCCAAACGAATGTTCTCCGGCGTTCTCGATGCCGCGCGGACGGCATAGCCCGCTTTCAGCAGATGCGGGACAAGGGCTCGTCCGACAAAGCCGGACGCACCCGTCACCAATATGCGGGCTCGTCCGGTGTTCATCGGGCGTTGCCGGAGGTGCGGCCGGTTCGAACGGGTTGCCGGAGAAGCCGGGGGGCTGACCAGTAGCTCATAAAATCAGTAGGATTTCCGAAGGGTTAGAGATGCTGGCCGAGGTGATAATCAGGCGGGAACATTCTTCTGTCCGGCTGCTGTCCGGTAGCACGTTTTTGGCGTGTAGAAGAGCCATTCTGCGATTTCATCCTTTTCTTCAATCCAGCCATTTGCTGGCGGTTGCGGAGCCCTGTTTGAGGCAGTAAGACCCCGGAAACCGATCAGCCCTTGCCTTATCCATACCATCTGGGCACGGTATGTCATCATGGTCGTCAAGTGAAACCGAAACGGAATCAAGCCGTCATGAATCAGATTTTGACGCATCTGCAGCGTCTTGAAGCCGAGGCCATCCATATTTTTCGCGAGGTTGCGGCGACATTCGCCAACCCGGTGATGCTTTATTCCGTCGGCAAGGACTCCTCCGTCATGCTGCATCTGGCGATGAAGGCGTTTTATCCGGCGAAGCCGCCCTTTCCGTTCCTGCATGTCGATACGACGTGGAAATTCCGCGAAATGATCGCATTTCGCGATGCCCAGGCGCGGGAACTGGGGTTCGAACTGCGCGTGCATATCAACGAAGACGGCGTGCAGCAGGGCATAAACCCCTTCATACACGGCTCCAACACCCACACCCATGTCATGAAGACCGTCGGTCTGCGCCAGGCACTCGACAAATACGGTTTCGACGCGGCTTTCGGCGGGGCGCGGCGCGACGAGGAAAAATCCCGTGCCAAGGAGCGCATTTTCTCATTCCGCAATGCGCAGCATGCCTGGGATCCGAAAAACCAGCGCCCGGAAATGTGGAAGATCTATAATACCCGCATCGCCAAGGGTGAATCCATCCGCGTATTTCCCCTGTCGAACTGGACTGAACTCGACATCTGGCAATATATTCTGCAGGAGAACATCCCCATCGTGCCGCTCTATTTCGCGGCCAGGCGCCCGGTCGTCGAGCGCGACGGGATGTTGATCATGGTCGATGACGACCGCATGAAATTGAGAGCCGGTGAAAAGATCGAAGAGCGCATGGTCCGTTTCCGCACGCTTGGCTGCTATCCGCTCACCGGCGCGATCGAATCGGATGCGGCGACCCTGCCCGAGATCGTCGGCGAGATGCTGATCGCGCGTACCTCCGAACGGCAAGGCCGTCTTATCGACAAGGACGAGGCGGGCTCGATGGAGAAGAAGAAGCGTGAGGGATATTTCTGATGAACAGGATCGATCTACCCGCTGTCGCCGACGAAGCGGATGAAGTCCTCGCATTCATGGCCGATCAGGAAAGGAAATCGCTTCTGCGTTTCCTGACCTGCGGCTCGGTGGATGACGGGAAATCGACCCTGATCGGCAGGCTTCTCTACGATACCAAGCTCATCTTCGAAGATCAGCTCGCCACCTTGCAGAGTGACAGCCGCAAGCATGGCACCAATGGCGACGATATCGATTTCGCGCTTCTGGTGGATGGGCTGGATGCCGAGCGCGAACAGGGCATCACCATCGATGTCGCCTATCGCTTCTTTGCCACGCCGAAGCGCAAGTTCATCGTTGCCGATACGCCAGGGCATGAACAATATACCCGCAACATGGCGACCGGCGCTTCCACCGCGGATCTCGCCATCGTGCTCGTCGATGCCCGTCAGGGCATATTGACCCAGACACGGCGGCACTCGTTCATCGCTTCCCTGCTCGGCATCCGGCATATCGTGCTGGCGGTCAACAAGATCGACCTCGTGGATTATTCGCGAGACGTGTTCGACCGTATCGTGGCCGATTACACGGGTTTTGCCCGTGATCTGGGCTTTGCGACGATCCAGCCGATCCCGATTTCCGCCCGCTACGGCGATAATGTCACGCTGAAATCGGAAAAGCTCGGCTGGTATGATGGACCGACGCTGCTGGCGCATCTCGAAAGCGTCTCGCTGGACGAAGCCGACGCCGCCAGGCCGTTCCGCTTTCCGGTGCAATATGTGAACCGTCCGAACCAGAATTTTCGCGGTTTCGCCGGAACCGTCGCTTCCGGCACGATTGCGGTGGGCAGTCCCGTCGTCGTCGCCAAATCGGGCAAGGCATCGCGGGTCAAGCGCATCGTCACGCAGGATGGCGATCTGGAGCAGGCTTTCGAGGGGCAGGCGATCACCATCGTTCTGGATGACGAGGTCGAAGTGTCGCGCGGCAACATGCTGGTTGCGCCCGACGCCCGCCCCGAGGTCGCGGACCAGTTTGCCGCTCATCTCGTCTGGTTCGACGAAGAGGTGATGATGCCCGGCCGTCCCTATCTGCTGCGCACGGAAACGGATCAGGTGACAGTCACGGTCACCGATCTGAAACATCGCATCAACATCAACAGTTTCGCTCAGGAAGCGGCAAAGCATCTGGCGCTGAACGAGGTCGGCGTCTGCAATCTGTCGACTGGCGAACCGATCGCCTTTGATTCCTATAAAGAGAACCGCTCGACGGGCTCGTTCATTCTCATCGACCGGATGACGAATGCAACGGTGGGTGCCGGCATGATCAATTTCGCGCTGCGGCGTGCATCGAACGTGCACTGGCAGGCGCTCGATGTCGACAGGAACGCCCGCGCCGAGCAGAAATATCAGCGCCCGGCGGTTCTCTGGTTTACCGGGCTGTCGGGTTCGGGAAAATCGACGGTCGCCAACCTTCTGGAGAAGCATCTCCATTCGCTCGGCAAGCACACTTATATTCTCGATGGCGACAATGTCCGTCACGGTCTCAATCGCGATCTGGGTTTTACCGCCGAGGACAGGGTGGAGAACATTCGCCGCGTCGGGGAAGTGGCGAAGCTGATGGCGGATGCGGGGCTGATCGTGCTGGTGTCCTTCATCTCGCCTTTCCAGGCCGAGCGGCAGTTGGTGCGGGAACTCCTTCCGGAGGGCGAATTCATCGAGATTTTCGTCGACACGCCGATCGAAGAATGTATCGAACGCGACCCGAAGGGGCTCTATGCCAAGGCGCTACGCGGCGAGATCAAGAATTTCACCGGCGTGGATTCGCCTTATGAGAAGCCAGAGAAGCCGGAAATCCATCTGAGGACGAGCGGACGTTCGACGGAGGAACTGGCGGCGGAAGTCGAGAAATATCTCGGCGAACATGGCATTATCAGCAATTACGACGCTGATTCCTGGTCGATCTGAATGAATGGTATTTCTGATGCTGCTGAGACGATCGATGGCGATGCGCTGCTCTCCGTCATGGAAACGGCAGCCATTGCCGCTGGCCGCGCCATCATGGAGATCTATGCCGCCGGTTTCGAAGTCCTCCTCAAGGATGACAATTCGCCGGTGACGCAGGCCGACAAGGCAGCGGAAGCGGTGATCCTGGCGGCGTTGCGCAAGGCGACGCCGGATATTCCCATCGTCGCCGAAGAAGAAGTATCGGAGGGACAGGCGCCTGCTCATCTGGGAAGCCGCTTCTATCTCGTCGATCCCCTGGACGGAACGCGAGAATTCGTTGGAAGAAACGGCGATTTCACGGTCAATATCGCCCTGATCGATCATGGGATCCCGGTTCTCGGCGTCGTCTATGCGCCGGTGCGCGGGTTGCTCTTTTCCGGCGGTCCGGGCGGAGCACGAGAAGTCATGGTCGATGCGCAGGGCCTGCCAAGTGCGCACCGCATTATTACCGCGCGCGATCGTCCACCGCAGTTGATTGCTGTCGCCAGCCGCTCGCACCGCACGCCGGAGACGGATGATTACCTCGCCGGCTTCGATATCGCTGAATGTGTTTCGGTCGGTTCGTCGCTCAAATTCTGTCTGTTGGCGCGCGGCGAGGCGGATATCTACCCGCGCTTCGGGCCGACCATGGAATGGGATACGGCAGCAGGCGATGCGGTTCTGCGCGCCGCAGGCGGTGGGACCTGGACGCCTGAGGGCAGGCTTCTCACCTACGGCAGGCGCATGCAACCCGATAGCCGTGAATTTGAAAATCCGTTTTTCATCGCCCGTGGCAGATGGAGCCCGGCGCAATCCTGATGGACCGGTCCGGTCAATAGAAACCCGATCACCTGCGCCTATTTCTGTTGCATATGGCGGAAGAATTCTTCGCTTTTGCGATGGCCCCGGCAGGAGGTCGACTTCGGGCTCTTGCTCCCTTCCTTTATGATGGAGCGTAACTCTATAACGGCCATCCCCAAGAGATAAGCAAAGAATACATGGCGAGCATTCAAGGCTTGCTCCATAATACTTTCAAGATGAGAAACGGCGATCTTCTGATCTTCATGACTCAATAAATTGAGGCTGAACTTATCTAATACATCGATCATTTGAATACTCATACCCGCTAATTTTTAAGGATTCCAATATCCTTAACGAATATCATAAAAGAGCGGCTATTTATATTGCTATGTTTTTCTCGTGAAAAATAGGGAGCTCATACGTTCATCCGCAAAAGATGCCCCGGCCATCATGAGAGGGCAGAGGATGACAGGTCAGCCGCCGCCTGCAGGAAGCGGCATTGAATAGACGATGTTCTCCGCCCCGTCAGCATTTTCCCGTTCGGCGGCAAAATCGAGAATATCCGCCTTTGGTTCGCCGGAGGACTTCAGATAGCTTGGATGGTGCCGCTCCTTGTTTCTCGACGCTATCGCGGATCTCTTTGAGACGTTTCTTCGGAGCCGGCTTCGCGTGCCGATCGCATGTATGGGAGACGTCCTTCATATGCTCCTCCGTTCGTTCGAGGGTCAATTTTGGCTTTAACAAACGTAGAAAAGCACAAGTCATTGGGATCTGAATTGACGGGAATCAATGGAAGGAAAATTGAAACCCGATGTGACGTCAGAAGGATGCAGGCCTTGTATCAGGCCATTTTCCAATAATATTACTAAGTTTATCTAAATATTTTGTCGGTGTATTCGATATACTAAAATGATTTTTTGTGATATGTTTAAAGTATTATTATGTTGCGCCTCGTTTATTTTGACTCCTTCAGATTTTACTTACGCATCGGCGCAGATAGCCGAAGAAGATGAGCAAGGCTTGCCAATCCCGTTGGCGGACCTCATTTGTCACCCTTTTCCAGCCAGCGAACGTCATCCTGCGAAAGCTTGATAGCGACATTACCGCACCGCCAGCATGACGGCGCTGCTGCGGCTGTCACTTTCTCCGAAGTCTTGGCCCTACAGCATCGGCCCGAAAATCGGAATCGATTTTCGGAAAGCACGATGCGTGGATTTAAAGGCTTGAGACGCGTCCTTTGTGCGTCCAATTGGACGCACGGCACTCTAGCGTAGCCCTGGTTCCTCGTCCTTTGCATGGCGGAAGCGGCACCCAAGATCATGAAGCATCGTTCTGGTCAAACGATCGAACTTGCTTCCTTCATCACGAATCCAGTCTGTAAAGAGGCGCACCGTGCGCCGGTTGGCGTGGCGGGGCGGGCACACGACCCAATATGCCGGAAACTCAACGACGTCGAAGACTGTGGAGAGGGGCACGAGCGTACCCCGTTCCAGATCCTCCTGCGCGAGCGTTGCCGAATCGAGCACGATCCCTGCACCATCCCGCGCGAGCTGGATCGCCATCGAGGAACGGTCGAAACGCAGCGGCGCCTGTTCGGTCGGCGGGTCGATGCCGTGCACGATCAGCCAGACGTCCCACTGGTAGAGCGCCTTGACGGAATGGATCAGCCTGGCTTGATTAAAGAGCGCCGTCGGATCGTCGCTGAGCGCCTTCATTTGATCTCGGTAGGCTGGGCTACACATCGGAAGGACAAAATCGTTAATGATGCATTCGGTGTGCAGGCCCTCCCAGGAGCCGGAGCCGTAGCGTAGGTCGAGGTCGACGACCTCCGTCTCGAAATCGGAAAAATCCGGTGTCGCATCGACCCTCAGCCCCCATTCGGGGTTGGCGTCGAGGAAGTGCTTTAGACGCGGCGTCAGCCAGCGCACGGCGAAGCTTGGACTGGAGCGGATCGTCAGTTGCCGGCTGCTGCGCTGGCGGAGAACAGCGGAACGCGCGCCGCGAATCATGCGGAAGGCGGTGGTGGTCGTCTGGTAGAGCATCTCACCGTCAATCGTGAGCGACAGGCGTCGGTCCTTGCGGCGGAAGAGGCGCACACCCCATTGCTCTTCCAGCTGTTTCAGCTGCTGGCTGACGGCTGCGGCCGACACGCCGAGTTCGGCTGCCGCGAGCGACACCCGGCCGGTGCGGGCGACCGCCTCGAAATAGGCGAGTGAATTGAGATTCGGATTGATCGGCACATATTCCTCCGCGCGGGCTACGCAGCGCGCGGGCAAGAGGGTCCGGCGCACCATGCCTCAATGGGGGGCGGAGTGCCGGTTATGTCAAGAGATGCCGTTGAGGCGGCGATAGGTGTTGACGACCTGGCTGTCGTCAGCAATTCCGTTGCCACTGCCACTTTCGGCGAGGAACATCTGGTGCGCGGCGGCCGCAAGTGGCAGGCCCGTGCCGTAAGACCGGCCAACGGAAAGGGCGATGTCCAGATCCTTGACGAAGATATCGACGGCACTGGTGACGGGCGGCGTCTCCATGAGCATGCGCGGCCCACGGTCCTTCAGCATCCAGCTCGATGCTGCCGACCCCGACAGGATCTCCAGCAGCGTCGACACATCGACGCCGGCTTTCTGGCCGAGCGCCAACGCCTCGCCGGCAGCAGCCAAATGCACGCCGCAGAGATGCTGGTTGATCGCCTTGACGACGGCCCCCTGACCAGCCCTCGGTCCGCAGTGATAAAGCTTGTCACCCATGCTGCGCAGGACTGGGGCAACAGCATCGAAGGCGTCTTTTGGCGCCCCCACCATGATCGTCAAGGTGCCTGTCTTCGCGCCAGCCACGCCGCCGGAGACCGGGCAGTCGACAAGGACCTTTCCCGCCGCCTGGACCTCGGCGTCGAGGGCCGACACGTCGTCCGGCCGGCACGTCGCCATCAGGCAGACATGGGTGCCGGGCGCCAACGAGGCGAGCGCGCCGGCATCGACCAGCACTGCGCGCGCCTGTTCAGCATTGACGACCATGAGAACGATGATGTCGGCTCCTTCGCAAGCGGCCGATAAAGTCGCAGGCCGCTCGCCGCCGGTGGATGCCAGGGCATCCATGGCCTCAGTGCGCGTGTCGAAACCGCGCACCGCATGGCCGGCCTTGACGAGGTTGCCGGCCATTGGAAGGCCCATGGAGCCGAGTCCGACGAACGCGATTGTCTTTGTGACTGTCATATTGTCCTCAGTAAATTGTCAACGCGGGAACATAGGACATCAACACCAGCACGGTAAGGGCGACCAGATAGAAGGGCCAGAGCTCCTTCACCACTGCGCCGATCGGCACGCGTGCGATGACCGCGCCGATGAAGAGTGTCGTACCGATCGGCGGCGTGAAGAGGCCGATCGACAGGTTGATGCAGATGATCACGCCGAGCTGGATCGGGTCCATGCCGATCGCATGACCGATCGCCACGAAGGTTGGACCAAGCAGAAGGATGGCGGCCGGCAGGTCGAGGAACATGCCGATGACGAGCATGATGAGGTTCATCATGAGAATGATCAGGACGATGTTGATCAGCGTCTCCTGCGCCCATTGAGCAACCAACACCGGGATGCGCTCGGTGATCAGCACATGGCTGACGAGGCTTGATGCCGTGATGACGAGCATGACGACGCCGGTGGTGATGACCGTGCCGACGAGAGCGGCGTGAATGCGCTGCCAGGTCAGGTCCCGATAAATGAAGAGGCTGACGACCAGCGCGTAGAAGACCGCGATGACGCTGACTTCCGTCGGCGTCGCGATACCGGCCCTGAGCAGCACGACGATGAAGCAGGGCATCAGGAGCGCCGGCAGAGCCGAGATCAGGGACTTTCCGAAGATGCTCAAATTTCCGGTGTTGGTCAGACGCGGGAAATTCCGGATGCGCCCCGAAAAATAGCAGACGGTCATCATTCCAACGGCGAGCATCAGGCCCGGCAGAATGGCCGCTGAGAAGAGCGCGGCAATCGAGGTGTTCGACACGGTCGAATACAGGATCAGCGGGATCGACGGCGGGATGAGGCCAGCAATAGTCGAGGACGAAGCAGTGACGGCGGCAGCGAAGCCGGCCGGATAGCCTTCGCGCTTCTGCCAGGGGATCAGCATCGAGCCGAGCGCCGATGCCTCGGCTACCGCAGAACCGGAGACACCACCGAAGATCGTCGAGCCGACGACAGTCACCTGTCCCATACCGCCGTGAAAGCGGCCGACGAGGGAGGCGGCGAATTGTATGAGCTTCTGGCCAAGCGTTCCCGACATCATCAGCGAGCCTGACAGGATGAAGAACGGGATTGCGAGCAGGGGAAAGCTCTGCGTCGGTTGGAAGAGCTTGACGACCGCAACGACAACCGGCGTCCCGCCATTGACGAGGACCGCCGCACCGGCGGCGATGATCAGCGCATAGCCGACGGGTACCGACAGCACCAGCATAGCGGCGAAGAGACCGGTCATGATGGCGGTCATGTCATGTGCTCCGTATCCGGTTCATGGAGAGTTCGTGGATCGTCGCAGCATGCGACCCGCACGAGATTGATGAGCGAGGCGAGTGTGATGCCGCCAAAACCGAAGAGCAGGGAACTATAGGCCCAGGCCTGGCCGAGGCCCGTCATGGGGAATACCTGCGCTTTGGTGATCGAGATCACTTGCAGTGAGAGATAGGCGAGGAAGGCGAAGGACACCGCCACCAGGAGATGGATCAGAACGAGCAAAATGCGGAGCTGCCTGGTGTTCAGCAGCGCCTGAAAGGCTTCAGCCGCTATATGCGCGCCCCGATGGGCTCCCAGTACGATGCCTCCCATGATCAACCAGGGAAACAGCAGATTGGGCACTTCGTTCGGCCAGCCGAGCCCTGCCTGCGTCAGATAGCGAACGAACACCTCCGCCATCAGCGCAAGGAAGATGGCGATGACCGAACCGACCGCGATTACCATGGCGGTTCGATCCAGAACAAAACCGATCGCGTCGGCGGCGCGCAAGGCGGAGGAGTCCGCCTTGGCACCTGTCTTCCCGACCTTACCCGTCGTCATCATTTAGTTGCCGCTTCCTTTGCAGCCGCAACGAGTTCATCGACGAGCTGGGGATATTGCGCACGCCACTTGTCGTAAACGGGCTGGGTTGCCTCCACGAAGGGTGCCGGATCGACGTCATTGATCTTGATTCCTGCATCCTTCAGCGTGCCGAGCAGTTCATCAGACTGGTCGCGCACCATCTGACGGTTCAGATCGCCGGCCTCCTTCGCTGCGTCCCGCAGGATTTGCTGATCTTCGGGCGAAAGCGTGTCGAAGATCATCTTGGAGGCGAGGAATGGCGTCGCTTCGTATTTGTGGTTGGTCATCGAGATGAAGGGCTGCACTTCATGCAGCTTGGACGAATAGATGTTGATCAGCGGATTTTCCTGCCCGTCGACCACACCTTGCTGGAGTGCAATGTAGAGCTCCGAGAAGGCCATCGGCGTCGGTGACGCGCCAAGCGCCTCAAAGATGTCCACCGTCATCGGGTCCGGCGGCGTACGGATCTTCATGCCGGCAAGGTCGCCGGGCGCAGTGATCGGCTTCTTGGAGTTGGACGTTTCCCGGATGCCGTTGTTCCACCAACCGAGCACGACGAGGCCCTGCGCTTCAGCGGCAGCCGCGATTTTGTCGCCGACCGGACCGTCCATCACGGTTTCGGCTTGTTTCAGGTCCTGGAACAGGAAGGGCAGGCCGAGAAGCGCGATCTCCGGCACGACGGCCGACGTCGTGCCTTGCGAATTGGCCGAGAAGGCGATGGTGCCGAGGCGAATGTTGGTAATAGTCTCGGCGTCGTCGCCGAACTGCGCTGCGCCGCCGACATTGACCTTCATCCGGCCGCCGGACTTCTGTTCAACGAGCTCCGCGAATTTTAGCGAGGCGATGTCTTTCGGATTGCCGGCCGCCGCATTGTGCGAAAGCTGGAATGTTTGCGCGTTTGCCTGGCTGGCGCAAAGTGCAATGGCAGCAGCGACCATCAAATGACGGATGTTCATGAATCTCCTCCCTGAGAGCATAGGTACAGTGTTCGACCAGTGAAAGGGACTTCCTCCGGTGCTGCATGAACGATTTTTCGCACTGCTGATCCCGCGATAAAGCCTCTTGGCTTTAGGGGCTTCGCCTTTCATGCAGCGGAGCGTCCTCCTCGCCCGCCTCTTCAGACCGTCGCTTATCTCAAGCAGTGCGTCACCTAAGTTTTTCTTAACAACTTGTTCGAATATCTTAATTGTCAAATCGCCCAGTCCACGGTCAGTAGTTGGTCCATGGTGCAGCGGTGCTGCCCAATGAGACAGGAGGAGCCATGACCAGCCAGAGCCCGGCAGTTCAGTTGTCGAACGTGAGCCTTGCACGCCGCGCGTGGGAAATCCGTCGCAAGGCTGTTCGCATGGGCGAGGTGCAAGGACAGGGATATGTCGGACAGGGGCTGGGCATCGCCGACGTTCTCGCCGCTTCCTATTTTCATGCGCTGACCTATCGCCCGGAGGAGCCGGAATGGGAAGGCCGCGACAGATTTCTTCTCTCCATCGGCCACTATGCAATTGCGCTTTACGCCGCGCTGATCGAGGCAGGCATCCTTCCTGAACAGGAACTCGAAACCTACGGAACCGACGACAGCCGTCTGCCGATGTCCGGTATGGCCGCTTACACGCCGGGTATGGAAATCACCGGCGGATCACTGGGGCAAGGGCTCGGCATAGGTGTCGGCATGGCGCTCGGTCTGAAGGCGAAGAAGAACCCGGCCTTCGTATATAATCTGATGTCCGATGGGGAACTGGGCGAGGGATCGACTTGGGAAGCAGCCATGTCCGCCGCCCATCACAGGCTCGACAACCTCGTCTGTATCGTCGACTTCAATGATCAGCAGGCGGACGGAAAGTCGACCGAGACGTTGAGCGCCGAGCCGCTTGTCGACAAATGGGCCGCCTTTGGCTGGCATGTGCAGCGCGTCGATGGCAATGACATGTCCGCGCTGGTCGCCGCCTTCGATGCCGCCCGCGTCTGCGCCGAGCGGAAGCCGCGCGTCATCATCTGCGACACGGTTATGTGCAAAGGCGTGCCCTTCCTGGAAGCGCGCGAGATCACCCATTTCGTCCGCGTCGAGGCGGACGAATGGCAAAAAGCGCTTGCCGCTCTCGATGCGAACCGGCCGGAGTGAGGGAGGAAAGAACCATGAGCGCAACCCGCGCCTACGATCCGCATCGCAAATGGGAACCGCGCGCCGCGCCGAAACCGGGCGAAGGCGGCCGCACCTCGGCGATGATCGCTTCCTTGGCAGCAGAAGGCTATGAAACGGTCTCTGCACCCTTCGGCCACGCGCTGGTGGCCGAAGCGGAGAAGAACGACCGCATTGTCGGCCTGACCGCTGACCTCGCAAAATACACCGACTTGCATATTTTCGCCGAAGCTTTCCCAGGCCGGTTCTATCAGATGGGCATGGCCGAGCAGGTGATGATTTCAGCGGCGGCAGGCATGGCACGCGAAGGCTTCATACCCTTCGCGACGACCTATGCGGTCTTCGCCTCCCGCCGTGCTTACGACTTTATCGCCATGGCGATCGCGGAAGAATACCTGCCGGTCAAGATCGTCTGCGCCCTGCCGGGGCTGACGACTGGCTACGGACCAAGCCATCAGGCGACGGAAGATCTCGCGATCTTCCGCGGCTTGCCAAACCTCACCATCGTCGATCCTTGTGATGCCATCGATGTCGCTGAAGCTGTGCCAGCGATCGCTGCCCATCCGGGACCAGTGTACATGCGGCTGCCGCGCGGCAAGGTCGCATCGGTCATACGCCGCCATTGTCCGGACTATAAATTCGAGCTCGGCAAGGCGAAGCTGCTTCGCGACGGCAAGGATGCCATCGTCATTGCCTCAGGATTTATGACGATGCGCGCACTTGACGCCGCCGAGGAACTTGAGCGCGGAGGCATTTCGGTCGCGGTGTTGCATTGCCCGACGATCAAGCCGCTCGACACTGAGACAATTCTCGCCGAGGCCCGCAAGGGCGAACGGTTGGTCGTGACCGCGGAAAACCACACGCGGGTCGGTGGGCTCGGAGAGGCCGTGGCCTCGACGCTTCTGACCAACGGCGTGACGCCCACCTTCCGCATGATCGGCTTGCCGGACCAGTTCCTCGACGCCGGGGCGTTACCGGCGCTGCACGACCGATACGGTATCTCGACGATCGCCATGATGGATCAGATACGCAGCTGGCTGTGAACAAGCAAGTTTCAACGAACAGGATGCCCGGCACGACAGCCGGCGCAATGACCAAGGGAGAACACCAATGACCACTGCTCTGCTCCAGGGCAAGTTCGCCGTGATCACGGGCGCAGCCTCGAAACGCGGTCTCGGCAAGGCGACGGCCAGGCTTTTTGCCGAACACGGCGCAACGGTCGCGATCCTCGACCTCGATGAGGCGGCCGCGAAGGAAGCCGCCGCCGATCTTGGTCCTGAGCATGTCGGTATGGCCTGCGACGTGACCGACCACGACGGCGCGAAGACCGTGATCGACGCATTGGCTGCCGAGTGGGGCCGGATCGACATCCTCGTCAACAATGCCGGCATCACCCAGCCGCTGAAGATCATGGAGATCGCACCGAAGAACTACGAAGCGGTTCTCGATGTGAACCTGCGCGGCACGCTCTATTGCAGCCAGGCGGCAATCCCGCACATGCGCGCGCAAAAGCAGGGCAAGATCGTCAACATGTCGTCGGTGTCGGCACAGCGGGGCGGCGGCATCTTCGGCGGCCCGCATTATTCGGCGGCCAAAGCCGGTGTACTCGGCCTCACCAAGGCGATGGCGCGCGAACTCGCGCCCGACAATGTGCGCGTCAACGCAATCTGCCCCGGCTTTATCGCAACAGACATCACAGCCGGCATGCTGACGCCCGACAAACTCGAGGAGATCAAGGCCGGTATCCCGATGGGACGTCCGGGAACGGCGGAGGACGTGGCTGGTTGCGCGCTCTTCCTTGCTTCCGACCTCTCCGCCTATGTCACTGGCTCCGAGGTCGACGTGAATGGCGGCTCGCTGATCCATTGACCGGACGTCCGGGAGAAACGTATGAAACTTGGTTTGGGAAGCTATGCCTTCCGCTGGTCGATCGGTCTGGGGGACCTGCGACCGGCAAAGCCAATGACGGCAATGGAGGTACTGGAAGTCGCGCATGATCATGGTCTTGCGCTGGTTCAGTATGCCGACAATCTGCCGCTCGACCGCTTGACGGCGGATGAACACAGGGCGCTCAGGAGGCGCGCGGACGAATACGGCATGGCGTTGGAACTCGGCACGCAGTCTTTCGACGCCGAGGAACTCGCCCGCTACATACCGATCGGTGAGCGGATCGGATCAAAAATACTGCGCGTCGCGCTCGACGCCGAGGATGCGCTGATCCCGGTGCCCGAGCTTGCTGCTCAAATCCGCGAACTGCTGCCGGACGGCAAGCGTGCCGGACTGCGCTTCGCGATCGAGAACCACTTCAACTATCCCTCGCTGCGGATGGTCGATCTGCTTGATGCTGTGGCCGATGACGCGCTCGGCGTCTGCCTGGATGTCGCGAACTCGATCTGCGCCGGTGAATGGCCGATGACGACCGTGGCGAGACTGGCACCCTATACGATCAACCTGCATCTCAAGGACTACCGGATCGCACCCGATCCCTACGGCGTCGGGTTTCGAATCCTTGGAACGCCGCTCGGTGAGGGGAGGGCAGAAATCGAGGAGATCCTTTCCTGTCTCGCCCATTGCCCGGACGATATGAGCGTGATCCTCGAACATTGGTTGCCGTTGATGGGAGACATGGAGGAAACGCGCCGGATGGAACACGAATGGCTTGCCCGCACCGTAACGGCCGCCAAACGGTTGGTGCCCGGCAATCAGGCCGCCTGACTGTTTAAAATGAGGCACCCTGGATCATAACGATTGATGCCAGCTTGTGGCGGACGCAACACGTCCGGGAGGATGGAAAACGCTATGACGATCAAGACCAAGAAACTCATCAATGCGCCGGATGACATTATCCCCGAATTCATCGATGGTTTGATCGGCGCCTATCGCGATCTGTTGACGGTGGAAGGCTCCACGGGACGGGCAGTCGTTGCTCGCCACGGTCCGCGCGATGGCAAGGTAGGCATCGTCATCGGGGGTGGATCGGGGCATGAGCCGGCCTTCGCTGGTTATGTCGGGCGAGGCCTCGCTGATGCGGCCGCCGTCGGCAACGTCTTCGCGTCCCCCTCACCGCAGCAGATACTCGACGCCGGACGCGCTGCGGATGGCGGTGCTGGCGTAGTGTTCCTCTACGGAAACTATACCGGTGACGTTATGAATTTCACGATGGCCGCCGAAGAACTGGCGGCGGAAGGCACGCCGGTGCGCCACGTCGCCGTGACGGACGACGTCGCCTCGGCGTCCTATGACCGAAGGGCCGAACGACGCGGTGTGGCTGGCGATTTCTTCGTCTTTAAATGTGCCGGAGCGGCTGCCGATCGTGGTGAGCCGCTCGATCGCGTCGAGGCACTCGCCCGTCTCGCGAACGACAATTGCCGCTCCATGGGTGTAGCGCTCGGCGCCTGCTCTCTGCCACAGACCGGCACGCCGAATTTCGAAATCGGCCCGCAGGACATGGAAATCGGCATGGGCCTGCATGGCGAGCCCGGCATGCGGCGCGAACCGCTAGCGACCGCCGATACGGTGACCGACGAGCTAATGGCGCCGATCATCTCGGAACTCCAACTGGCCGAGGGCGACCGGGTCGCATTGCTGGTCAACGGCCTCGGTGCCACGACGCAGCTCGAACTCTTCGTGCTCTTCAGGCGCGTGCGTCAGATCCTTGACGCAAAGAAGATAGAAATCCACGCGAACTGGGTTGGCGAATATGCGACCTCGCTCGAAATGGCGGGTGCCTCAGTCACGCTGCTAAAACTTGACGAAACACTGACTGCACTGCTCGATCATCCGTGTCGAACGCCTGCGCTGACGGTCGGAAACGCTTTGGCTCCGGTTGCCGATGCCCCGCGCAGGACGCGACACGTGCATGCACCGAAAGCCGGCACTGCGATCGATCGCGCTTCCCTGAACGCGAGCGGTCAGATAACACCAGCAATCTTTCGCACGATGATGGGGGCCGTCGCGGAAACCATCCGGCGCGAGAAGGACCGGCTGTCGCAGCTTGATGGCGTCATCGGCGATGGTGATCATGGCATAACCATGGACATCGGCTGGACCGCGGTCACCGCTATTCTCTATGAGAAGCCTGCGGACATGACCATTTCCGAGATATGTGAGACGATTGCTCACGCGTTCCTGACCGCTGTTGGAGCCTCGTCGGGTCCACTTTATGCCGATGCCTTCCGCAGCGCGGGCGCGGCAGTTTCAGGACGCCTGAATCTTGACGGACCGGCAATGGCGGCCTGGATCAAAGGCATGAACGACGGAATTCTCGCCCGCGGCGGTGCCAAGGTTGGCGACAAAACAATGGTTGACGCCTGGGCGCCGGCGTCTGTTGCCGCGGCAACGGCGGCGAGTATGGGGTTGGATGAAGCAGCGGTCCTGCAGGCCGCGCGTGACGCAGCACGAGCGGGTATGGAACAAACCGCTCAACTCGAGAGCTGCCGCGGACGTTCGGCAAAACTTGGCGTGAGATCTGTTGGTCACGTCGATCCAGGCGCAGCCTCGGCCAGTGCTATGTTGGCGGCGATGGCGGAAGCAGTGGATTGGCACCAAGGTGATCACCGTCGAGGTTGATATTGAACAATTGTCTCAGTCGGCGGCGGCCTCCTCCGAAGACCCGCTCATCCCTGATTTTCAAAACGGACTCTGAGATCGTGGAAGCGCAGCTGCTTTTCGGCAGGTGGCAAAGTAAGGGCGTCGCCATCCTGCTAATTCAATAATTTACGCCTCTACCCCCTGGCCGGCAATCACAGGTCGCGGGTTTGCCTCCTTTTCAAGGCGAGTATCGGATAAAGTCCGAATCCTTAGCAGCATTGTGTGAGCGTTTAGTTGCGGGCGTCTACCGGCATGTGCAGTGGAGCGGCCGCCTTTTTTGCCGCTGCCCGCAGGCGCTTGTCTCTGGTCCATAAGGCCGCTCGCTGATCAAGGAGGACCGAAGCCAGCAAGTGAGCGTCTGTGGAGCCAATGCCCATACTGAAAATTCCATGGCGATCAATCATCGTCATGACTTCGTCATGCGTTGCGACGAACGCTTCACGCTGAGCCGCTAGGAAAGCTATCACGCTCCCACGATCCCGAAGGCTGCCAAGCGCTAGCTCTCCGATCACAGCGGGATGGCAGAGTAGACGATCGTCCTCAATAATCCTGCGCAGCTCTGCATCGACATGGCGGAAATGATCAATCCATATAGAAGTGTCTGCTAGTATCACTCGACTGCGGCGCTCCGGCGGCGTGGGGCTGCCTCTGCATCGGGCATGGTTCCTCCGAGCGCGATGAGCCGTCGTCCCGACTCCACACGAACAAGCGTCTCCAACGCTTGGCGGACTAAAGCGGTGGTTTCTTTTGTGCCGGTTAGGAACCTAGCCCTTTCGATGAGAGTGTCATCGAGGTTTATAGTCGATCGCATCATCTGGTTTCCTTGCCAAGCATCATAAATAGCACCATTTGGTGATAAAATCTACGCTTGTTCTTCATTCTGTTACGTCCGGTGCAGGATTATAAATCAAACAGTGCGGCACATTAATTCGGATGGTCGGGGAGTACCCCGACGTGAAAGCGAGTGCTACTTCGCCAGCGATGTGGGCGGGCCTCTACACCCATGAAACTGGAAATTGCAGGGGGTCCGAGGTTCGAATCTGCTCAAGATCGAGAAGCTAACGGAAACGGCGCGGCGCCACGGCGGCAGGCCCGGACAGGCTGCGACCCGCGAGCGGCAGTTGCACGAGACACGCCGTGACCGGTGCCAGGTTAGGCCGAGATGACCGTGTCCGAACGCATAGATGACATCGTTGCCGCCGCGCGCGGGCGCACTTCCGGCGCGGCAGCTCTGAATGAAGCGCACCGCCGACCGTCATCTATCCGTTATGAACGCCTCTTATAGCTTCGCACAGTAACCGGGGCGGGACGTGCTCCGTGTTGCACAGCTGTGCAAAGGGCGAAAATGCGTGAAGACGATTTTCTGAGCATCACGGATCTGTCAGCCGGATATGGCGCCACGCGGGTTTTCGATGCGCTCAATCTTGGGATCGGCAGGGGCGAGTTCGTGGCGCTGCTCGGCTCGTCGGGCTGCGGCAAGACCACGCTGCTGCGATCCATCGCAGGCTTCGTGCAGCCATCCGCCGGTAGGATCACCGTTGCGGGCCGGGATGTCACAGCCCTTCCGCCGGACCGCCGTGGCATGGCGCTCGTCTTCCAGTCCTATGCGCTGTGGCCGCATATGACAGTGGCGCAGAACATCGGCTACGGGCTGAAGCTCAAGGGGCTGCCACGCGCCGAGATCGCGCGGCGCGTGGGCGAACTCGAAGACCTGCTCGGCCTTGCCGGGCTGGGCCAGCGCAAGCCGCTGGCGCTTTCCGGCGGGCAGCGCCAGCGCGTAGCACTCGGCCGGGCGCTCGCCATCGACCCGCAGATCCTGCTGCTCGACGAGCCGCTCTCCAATCTCGATGCACGCATCCGCCTCAAGGTGCGTCACGATATCACCGCCCTGCAAAAGCGGCTCGGGATCACCGCCGTGCATGTCACCCATGATCGCGAGGAGGCCATGGTGATGGCCGACCGCATCGTCATCATGAATGCCGGACGCATCGCCCAGCAGGGCACGCCGCAGGAGGTCTACAACCGCCCCGCATCGCCATTCGTCGCCGCCTTCATGGGAGCTGAAAATATGCTCGAACTCTCCGGCAGCGTCGGCGCCGGGCAGGTGATGATCGACGCCGGGCCGGACAATTGCCGCGCCGTGCTGTCTCTCGACGGGCGCACACTGACCAACGGCGCTTTCGAGGTCAGGTTCCGCGCCGAGGCAGCCGAACTTCTCGACGATGGACCCCGTGGCGAAACGCTCACCGATGCGCTGGAGCTTGCGGGCCATGTCGAGGCGGCAAGCTACCCCGGCGGCGCGTGGCGGCATTCGGTGCGCGTGGGACAAAGCGAATTGCTGGTCGATGCGCCTCGTCCGTTCGAACGCGGTGCAGCCGTTCGCGTGCGCATCCCTGCGGAAAAACTCTTTCTCTTCAATGCGGACGTAGCCTCGCGCCCGCAGACCAACTCCCTGCATGTCGGTCATAAAGCCCATGTGCTGGAAGCATCCGAGACCTGATATCCATCAAACGGAGATAGCACCGATGAAGATACTCCTTCAGGCAACACTGGCCTTCGGCCTTGCGGCGACGCCAGCCGCAGCAGCCGAACTGACCGTCATCACCGCCGGCGACCAGAACATGGTCGATTACATCAATGAATATCTCGGGCCGCTCTTCGAGAAGCAGAATCCTGGCGATAGCGTGCGCACCGTCGGTACGGGCCCGGGCGATGCCGGCTCGCAGAAAATCGTCGAGCGCTTCGAGGCGCAGAAGCAGGCGGGCAGCAAAGTCTGGGATACCGACATTGCCGTGGCGCATGAGAAGTTCATCGGCCCGATGGTGGAAGCAGGCTTTCTGGAATCCTATCGCGACCGGCTCGCCACCGGCAAACTGGTGACGCGCGCCAATGCCGATATGGCTCTTGGTTCCAATGTCAGCGGCTATGTCATGCCGATGTTCAACAGCCAGACGGCGATTGCCTACAACCCGGCGCTGGTTCCCAATCCGCCGAAGAGCTACGCGGAACTGGCCGACTGGGCGAAGGCGCACCCCAAGCAGTTCGGCTATAATGGCATCAAGGGCGGCGCGTCGGGCGTCAGCTTCGTCATGGGCTGGATCTATGCCTTCGGTGAGGGCGACGCCAAGAAGCTGATGAACGGCCCCTTCGAAGAAGCCGAGACCGGCAAATGGAACAAGGCCTTCACCGGCCTCAAGGAATTTACCCGGAACGCGACACTGACACCGGGAAATGCCGGTACGCTCGATCTGCTCTCGCGCGGTGAAATCGCCATGGGTCCGGTCTGGGTCGATATGTTCTATTCCTGGCAGGCCAACGGCCAGTTGCCACCCGAATTCAAGCTGGTGCTGCCTGCTCCGGGCATGCCCGGCCAGCCGATGCATTATGTGATCCCGGCCAATGCGCCCAACAAGGAACTGGCCGAAAAGTTCGTAGCATTAGCCACCAGCCCGAAGGTGCAGGCCGAAGGCATCGTCAAGCGCTTCAACTGGTATCCGGGCATCGACGCCGACCATGTGAAGGCGGAACTTGACGAGGCAACCTGGAACAAGCTCTTCGTCGACATCACGCCCGAAGACCTCGCCCAATATGGCAAGCCGTTCCCGATTGCGCCCTATAACAAGGCGATTCTGGAAGCCTATGAGCGTCAGGTCACGAACTGATTTCAACTGTTGATCTGGCCGCCTGGGCGCGGGGCTATCGCATATGGTGAAGATGCCCCTCACCCTTACCCTCTCCCCGTAAGGACGGGGAGAGGGGGGCATCCACGTCACTGCCTCTTCCTTCTCCCCGCGTGCGGGGAGAAGGTGCCCGAAGGGCGGATGAGGGGCGTTTCACTGCCTCCCGGCGGCCAACATCTGGAATATCCGCTTATGCCGAAAAACCTGCTCGGACTGTTTCTCGTCCTGCCTGCCCTCGCGGTGGTCGTCCTGCTCTTCGTCGTGCCGCTCGGCGCCTCGGTGGTAGGCGCCTTCGTCACGGGCGATGGTTACGGCCTGGGCAATTTCACCAAAGCGTTCGAGCTCTATACCTCCGACGTCATTTTCACCGTCGTGATCGTCAGCCTCTCCACCGTCCTGATCGGCTTGTTCTCCGTCGCCATCGGCGGATACCTGACGCTGGGCGAAAATCCACGCGCGGTGGCCATCCTGCGTTGGCTCTATCGCTGGCCGCTGTTCATTCCGTTCATCGTCGTTGGCCAGGTGCTGCGCACCTTTCTCGCCAAGAACGGGCTGATGAACAATGTGCTGGTCGCCGGCGGCATCATCACGCCGCTGCAGGCAATCAGCTTTCTCGACTGGCGCGGCATCGTCATTGCCTTCGTCTGGAAGCAGACGCCCTTCGTCACCCTGCTGGTGGCGGGCGCCATGGCCTCCGTCGATCGCGGCACCATCGAGGCCGCGCGCAATCTGGGGGCTTCGCGCCTGCGCATCCTCATCGAAATCCTCGTGCCGCAAGTGGCGGCGACGTTGACGGTCGGGCTGGTGCTTTCCTTCGTCACCATGATGTCGGTGCTCTCGGTGCCGCTGATGATCAACGCCCAGTCGCCCACCATGCTCACCGCCGACATTGCCTTTCGCATCAATGCCTATGGCGACTATGGCGTCGCCAATGCACTCGGCCTCATCTCCCTCGGTGTGACGGCCTGCGTCGCATGGTTCTACCTGCGCCACAGCATGAAGGAGAAGACATGAGCATCCTCTCGACCTCTGCGCCACGCCTCTCCGGCATAGGGCTGGATTTGTGGTGGATACCGCGCGCCGCCGTGCTCGGGCTGCTCGCCTTCGTCATATTCGGACCGTTGGCCAATCTGGCGCTGTGGGCGGTGGCCGAGCGCTGGTATTTCCCGCACGCATTGCCGCTCGACTATGGCTTCAGCTATTGGGCGCGGGTGTTCTCGCCGCGCGGCAACGCGATGGAATCGCTGGCAAACAGCGTCTTCGTCGCCATGCTTACCGTGATCGTGGCAACGGCGCTGGCCATCCCCGCAGGCTACGCGCTGGCCCGGCTGAAGCTGCCGTTTCGCGCGGTGATCCTGCTGGCCTTCCTCATTCCGCAGGCCTTCCCCAACCTGCCAGTCTACGTCAATGTCGCGCGATTGTTCTATCAGATCGGGCTCAATGGCACGATCGCCGGCGTCGTGCTCGTCCATGTCACGCATGGGCTCGTCTATGCCGTGTGGATCACGACAGCGGCTTTCGCCGCCGTCGATGAGGAACTCGAACAAGCGGCCCGCTCGGTGGGCGCAAGCGCATTGCGCGCCTTTCGCGACGTGACATTGCCGCTCGCGGCGCCGGGCCTGCTCGCCAGCGCCATATTCGTCTTTCTGGAATCGCTCGATGAATTCACCGGCAGCTATTTCGTCGGAGCACCCGATGTAAATCTGCTCCCACTATTGCTCTATACATCGAGCGCCGGCGGCAATTATCAGGTGGCGTCGATCACCGCGCTTCTGCTGCTCATTCCGTCGATCGCCTTCATGCTGGTGGTTGAGCGCTTCCTGAAATCCGACGTGCTTTCGAAGGTTGGCCATTGAGAATCCCATTGGAAGAAGAAGCCCCACGCCGTTTCGTCAGCGCCCAGCAGGTGGCGGAGCTTGCCGGGGTATCCCGTTCAGCGGTTTCCCGCGCGTTCACGCCGGGGGCCAGCATCGCAGCGGAAACGCGCGAAAAGATAATGCAGGCGGCGGCGGAACTCGGCTATCAGGTCAACGATCTGGCGCGCGGGCTACTTGCCAACCGCAGCCGGCTTGTCGGTCTCGTCGTCACCAAGCCGGAGCTTGGTTTTCGGGCGCATCTGGTGGCGGCGCTTAGCCAGGCGTTGATCCGGCGGGGCAATTTACCCTTCCTCATCAATACCGGGAGCTCGCAACAGGAGTTGCAGGCGGCGCAAACAGCGCTGTTCGGCTACCGTGCCGAGGCGACGATTATCCTCACCGGCTCTCCCCCCGCATCATTCGCCGAGCTTGCAAAACAGAATGGCCAACCGCTGGTGATGATCGGACGCTCGGAGCCCGATTGCGACCATGTGCGCATCGACAATGCCGGGGCGGCGAGAAAAGCAGCCGGCTTGTTCGCCGCGCAAGCACACCGGCGGCTCGGGCTCGCGGGATCGGCTTCGGGCACACCCAGCATTGTCGAGCGCCAGCGCGCCTTTATCGACGAGGCGCGGCGGCTCGGCTCGGGTGTGATGGCATCATACGGGAGCGATTCCGATTATGCCGGCGGGCAGGAAGCGGCGAGACAGTTGTTCACCCGCGCGGACCGGCCACAGGCGGTGTTCTGCGTCAACGATCTGATCGCCATCGGCCTCATCGACGCCCTGCGCTGGCAATTCGGATTGCGAGTGCCGGACGATGTCCAGGTGATCGGCTTCGACGATATCCCGGAAGCGGCATGGGACGCCTATCGGCTCAGCACCTTCCGACAGGATCCAGAAGAGATCGCTGCCCGCGCCATCGAACATCTCGACCGTCGCCTCGCCGCCCCACACGCACCTCCAGCGACATCGCATCTCTACGCCGCCTATATCGAGCGGCAGAGCACGCTGTCCACATTGGCCAAAAACCCCGATACAGAATCAGTTGCATGAAAATCATACAGGTCTCCGATCTCCATCTTGTCACCCCCGGTGAAATGCTGTCTGGCATCGACCCGCTGGCGCGGCTGGACGAGTGCATCGCCGATCTCAACCGCAATCACGCCGACGCCGATCTCGTCGTCTTCTCGGGCGATCTCACCCACAATGGTGAGCCCTCGGCCTATGCCGCGCTGATGGAGCGGCTCGCCGAGCTTGCCGCGCCCTACAGGCTCATGCTCGGCAACCATGACGATCGCGCCGCTTTCCGTATCGCCTTTCCCGACGCGCCGGGCGATGGCGGCTTCGTGCAGTCTTTCGTCGATCTGCCGGAGGGCAGGATCCTGCTTCTCGATACGCTGGAAGCTGGCCATGTCGAAGGCAGGCTGTGCGATGCCCGGCTCGCCTGGCTGGACGCAACGCTGGCGGATGCGAAAGGCGCGCTGCTGTTTCTGCATCATCCACCCTTCCAGATCGGCATGCCTTCCCTCGACAAATACCGGCTGACCGACAGCGATCCTCTCCGCAACATCCTGGCCCGCCACGACAATGTGCGGCACATATTCGCCGGCCATGTGCACCGCTTCGCCGCCGGCAGTTGGAACGGCATTCCGTTTACGACGATGCGCGCCACCAGTCTCCAGTCGGCGCTGACATTCAGCGGGCCGCATGAGGTCAGTTTCGACCCGCCAGCCTATGGCGTAATCCTCGCCGACAGCGAGAACATAATAGTCCACATGCATGAGTTCGCTTGAGCTGCAGGATCAACCCGATCGTAGGCACTCACTTCTTGACCACGAAGCCGGAAGCAAGGCAGCCGTCACTTGCGTCACCGGTCATATTGAAATAGCCGTCAGCCACTCCAAGAATGGTTTTCAAAGCAGCGCGGGCGGTGACTTCGGCTCCTTCTTTGCCAATTTCCTTGACCACATCCGAACAGGTGATCGCTGTCCGTCCCGGAACTGCACACCCCGCTGCCGGCGGCGGACTCGTCCACCACTCGGAGACGATCGGCGCGGTCGCGGAGGGACTGACGATAGCAGCGGAATCCCGGCCGGTCCCATCACCAAGCGCTCATCAATCGGGGACGGTCACCTTTCCATTCGCGACATCGATGAGGTCGGCCGTGTCGGGTGTCGCGGCGATTTCCGGCAGGACGAGATTGGTGCCGCCCGCACCCGCGCCTTCGGTTCCAATCTCGGGGCGCACGACCTGGCTGGGGGGCAGATCACCGCCTGCGGTGAGATGCGCGTACATGAGCTCCAGCGCCGCGATGTGGTAGGGGTCGATAGGCACGAAGTGTTTCGCGTATCCCGGAAGTCCGGCACCGAAATGCTCGACATTGGTCAACTCATAGAGCCTCAAGTTGCCGGATCCGTCATTCAGTGCATTGAGACCAAGATAAGGCCGTGAGGTGAAGCCGATCGGCACCCGCGCATCGGCGCGTCCGTGGACAATGATGGTGGGTGTGCCATGCAGATCGGCGTTGCCGGCAACCTCGTCGATCCCCTTCTGGACGCGCGCCGCGTTTTCGGACTCGCCGGTGACAAGGCCTCGCAGGCACAGTGCGCCGTCGAGATTGAAGTCCTGCCGCCCGCTACTCGGCGAGCGCGAGACATAGTCGCGTGTCGGCCCTTCCGGGTCCCGGTCGTTGACGACATCGATGGAACCTGTGGGCGCGCCGCCCGGGGCCTTGGCGAAAATGACGGCCAGCTCTTCTTCCGGAACAGCCTGCGGTTTCCCGTTTTCATCCACCGAGGCGATGCTGTAGCCGCAAAGCCGATCTTCCACCCCGAACCGCCCCTGCGAACTGGCGTATTTCATCGCGGTGGCCGTCGGCGCAATCACGTAATGCGAGGCGTGAAGCATGTCGGATTCGGGCTCCCAGCCATAGGCGCGAAGCTTTTCAAGCGACTCCCCGGCTGCCTCCGCGACCGTTTCGCTGTCCACCAGGCCGCGTTCGATCAGGCTTTCACACCTGTTTTCCGCGAAAGAAACCCGGTCCGCCCAAGGCGCATCCGGTGTCGCTGCTGCCGCGCAAGGCTGATAGAGGATGGCATAGGTGAAGTAGTCGAGCAGAGGGCGGCCTGATCCCTTTCGAATGTTGTCGCCGCGTGCCACGGTCACGCGGTCATCGGGTTTAAGTTGCACCTGGGGTTGTGCCGCGACGATACCGTCGATCAACCCTTCGGTATCCTCTTCACCGGCATTAAGGGCCGCGCCGCCACCATTGGAGTTGCCCGCGACCATGATAAGCGTATCGTCCGGCGTCAGCGGAGCAGCAGGCGCTACGGCGTTGAGCTGATACAGAGCGAACTCTATCGAGCGCACTACGTCCCGGCCCCATGTGGAGTCAGGATTCTGCCGGGAATGGGCATGCTTGAAGGCAATCCTGTGCGGCGTTTCCTTCAGGAACTGTTGGCGGGCCGGGACATCGAGATCAGCCGTGAAGTGGGAAGCGGCACCTGCCTCGTCGGCCGAACTTCGAGTGCCGTCAATCAGCGTCACCGTATCGCTGGCGAGATCGTGGAACCCGTTGCCGAGCCCCTTGTCGGTGTAGACAACGGCGCAATTTTTCTGGAGACCCCAGTAGCCGATATTCCCGATATTGCGATAAAGGCTGGCCGAGCCGCCTACCGGAACAGCGAGGATGCAAGGGCTTTCCCGATCGAAAGTCTCTGGCAGTTGAAGCAGGAACGACACGTTCTGGCGGCCACTCCCGTCATCCGCATATGCGAGGTACTCGGTCCCGGCCAGTTTGCCGTCACCCAGGATCGGCTCACCACTCGCCGCATCCACATTCGGCCCGTAAATCTTTCCAAAGCCTGCTGAGCCATCGGTAATGATTGAGGCACGGCGAAGCTCATCGGCCGTCGGCGCAAATGGGTCGGCGTAAGAAATATCCGGCCCCGCGATCATCCCGCTGACACCGAAACCGCCGGTTACCAGGTCATTGGTGACGCCATCGAACGTCGTTTCGGACATGACACGAAGCCAGTCAGGAGCGTCGTGTTCATTTGCGTGAACAGAAAGCGTCAGCCCCGCCAGAGCCGTTCCGACTATAAGTCCGGTTTTCAGGCCACATTTCATTGCTTCCCTCCCTGGGTTGGTCTTGAAGATCAGTGGCCCGCGCCGGTTCCTCCGTCGTGGGCTGAAACCTCCATCTCGAGAATGGCGGAGCCGAGGCATTTGCCATGGGCGTCGAGCGCGAGCGATCGCGTCACGCCGCCCCTCAGCGCGCCCTTGAGGACAAAATTCAGAGCGCAGAGCTGCGGCAACTCATAGCGTGTGACCTCGCCTGCGATCTGGGGGCCGAATAGCGCAGTGACCTTGGCGACGGTCACGGTTTCGCGGATCAGGGGCCAGTCTTCGGCCCGGTAGGCGATGACGGAAATATTCGAGGTGTCTCCCTTGTCGCCGGTGCGGGAATGAGCCAGTTCACGCAGACGCATCTCTCAGCTCTCCACCATCTGAACGCGGGTCTCCACCAATTCCTCGGGGATCAATGTCGAGGCGACGCCGAGAATCTGGCGAACGCTGCGGGTCGCGCCTCCTCCGCCCGAGGGACCATTGAGATAAAGACTTTCGACTTCTTCGCCGATACGGGCGGCATCAGCACGCGTGACGCATCGCGCGGCGAAGCGGACACGAACCTCGCGCGGGGTGCAGGGATACGCCCCGTCATTTCCGAGAATGGCATCGACGCCGATCAGCTCGCCCCGGGTTTCGCGGACGGCGGGTCCGTTCGCCGCGAGACGCTCTCGAAGCAGTTCGATCGCCAGCCGCCCCCGCGCCTCGGCTCCTGGTCCGGCATAAGAGATCTGTCCCTCGCCCAGCCATCCGTCGTCATAACCCACCGACACCTTCAACATGCCCGTGCGCGGCGTCCCGGTTGCACCCGATACCCGGATGCGGTCGGGGCCATCCTCAGCCAGAGTCACGCGGGAAAAATCCGCGATGACATCCGGCTGCGCATAGCAGGAGGGATCGTGTATTTCGTAGAGCAGCTGCTCGGTACAAGTCGCGCGGGTGACCTGGCCGCCGGTTCCGGCGACCTTGGTAATGACGGCATCGCCGTCTTTCGCGACCTCGGCCAGCGGAAAGCCAAGTCGGGCGAGGTTCGGCACGTCCTTATATTCCGGGTCGGCGAAATAGCCCCCGGTGACCTGTGCCGCGCATTCCAGCAGATGACCAATGACCGTGCCACACCCCAGCCGGTGCCAGTCATCCATCGCCCAGCCAAAGCTGTGGACGAGGGGCGCAAGAAACATGGCGGGATCCGACGCGCGCCCGGTCAGAACGATATCTGCGCCAGCCTCCAGCGCCGAGACGATTGGAGAAGCACCGATATAAGCGTTGGCCGAGATCAGACGGTCGCCCAAAGCACAGGCGGGCGCGCCTGTCTCGTCAAGGACAAAACTGCCGTCGATCACCGCGTCGATCACGTCGTCGCCCGTCACCGCCGCGATCTTGAGGTTGCCAAGCCCAAGCTGGTCGGCGATCTCACGCACCTTTTCTGCTGCGGCAAGCGGGTTCGCCGCACCCATATTCGAGATGATCCGTGTGCCGCGCGCAGCGCAGGCCGGAAGTACCGCCTGCATCCGCCGTTCGAGCATCGGGTCGTAGCCTGCATTCGGATCGGCCATCCGCGCCAACTGGGCAAGCGCGATGGTGCGTTCCGCCAGGCACTCGAAAACGAGGAAATCGAGTTCTCCCTTCTCGGCAAGTTCGACCGCGGGCTCGATCCGGTCACCGGAAAAACCCGCGCCTGCGCCGACGCGAATCGTCCTCATGCCAACACCTCGCCTTGCCGCCGCCCGATCACCCGTCCCCCGATCAGGAGTGCCAGCGCCGCGAAGGGGGCGATTGGGTGAGGCCAGATCGCAAGACCGATCGCTGTGATCATCAAGGCCAGATCAACAGCCCGCTTTCCGGTCAGGCGGGCGCCGGAAAGGAGGCCGGGGATCGCCAACACGAGGACAAAACCGGAGACGAGCGCTTCGATGACCGACAGCACACCGCCGCGCATTGTCATGCCCGGATAAAGCAGGAGCATGAACGGCACGACATAGGTCACTGCACCTAGTCGTACTGCCTCAAAGGCGGCGGGTAACCAGTTGGTCCGTGCGATCCCCGCGCCCACGAAGACCGCCACGCAGACCGGTGGCGTGATCACAGAGATGGTCGCGAAATAGAACACGAAGAGATGTGCGACCAGCGGGTCGACCCCGACCGCAGTCATCGCCGGTGCCAGCACCGCAGCGACCAGGACATAGGCCGCGGTCGTCGGCAGTCCCATCCCCATGATGAGGCAGACGAGTCCGACGATCAATGCAACCAGAGCTGTGGAATCGCCGGCAATGGCCACGATCAGCGACGACAATGTCACGCCGATGCCGGTCAGGTTAATCATCGCCACCAAGACCTGTGCTCCGGCGAGGAGGACACCGATGATGACCATGCCTCTGCCCGCGTCGGAAAGTCCCTCTATGATGCGGTCTGCCATCTCGCGCGGGCTCAGCCGTCCGGCTTGGGTCGCAACAAAGGCAACCAGAAGTCCGACAATGCCGTAGAACGCCGCCGTGGCGACGGATCGGCCTAGATAGATGCCGACGCCCAGCCCGGTCAGCGCGGCAAGAATCGGCAGCACCCGACGCGGCGCGGCAATGATGCTCCAGGCTGGCAGGTCGTTCTCCGGTACGATGGCGAGGTTGCGACGCAGCGCCTCGATATGCACGGTGACGAAGACGGACAGGTAGAATAGCGCAGCCGGAATGATCGCTGCGACAATGATGGTGAGATACGAAACCCCGAGAATCTCGGCCATGACGAAAGCCGCGGCTCCCATGATCGGAGGTGCGATCTGGCCACCGGTCGACGCCACCGCCTCGACCGCCGCCGCGAACGGTCTGGGATAGCCAAGCCGGATCATCATCGGGATGGTGAAATTGCCTGTCGTCGCGACATTGGCGACAGCGGAACCGGAAATCATGCCGAACAGACCACTGGCGATCGTGGCGATCTTGGCCGCTCCGCCCGGTTGGCGACCGCCAAGACGCATGGCCAGGTCCATGAAGGCCTGGCCTCCACCCGAATGCAGCAACAGCGCACCGAACAGCACGAATGCCGCGATGACCGTTGCCGCGACTCCGGTCAACATTCCCCAGATTCCGAGATCGCCAAGAAAAATCGTCTCGGTCACGAAGGCTGGATCGAACCCACGGTGACCAAGTGATCCTGGAATATGTTCTCCGAGCAGGGCATAGGCCAACCCCGCCACGACCAGCGCCGGAAAGATGATCCCGACGGTTCTCCGTCCCAGTTCCAGCACGGCCAGGATCAAGCCTCCAGTCATCGCCATGTCCCATCCGGTGGCCCAGGGCAGTGAGCCCATGATCGTCTCGTAGTTCCAGACGATATAGCCGCAGGCGATGGCCGTTACCGCAGTCAGCGCAAGGTCGATGGCCAGCCCGACGGGCCGCCAGCGGGTGCCGGTGCCCAGCGGGTAAAGGGCAAACCCGAGCGCCACCACCAGTGCGAGAAACAGGGCCCGCTGGACCAGCCCTTCGAAGGGCCCGGTGGCGGCTGTCCAGAAGACGAACGCCCCGACCAGCAGTGCCAGCCCGTTTTGCATGCGCTCGAGTGTCATGGCTTACTCGGCAGGCCGCAGCTTTTCAGGCAGGTCAATACCCTGCTCTTTGAACCAGCGCGCCGCGCCGGGGTGAAGAGGGACCGTTCCATAGGTCAGCGTCAATTCGGAAATGTCATCCTCCTTGAGGCTGGCCATCGCGTTCGCCTGTGCCGTGTCATCCTCCATCACCGCCTTGACGATCTTATAGGCGGTTTCCTCGTCCAGAGTTGAGGGTGCGCCGACGCCAACGCCAAAACTCCACGTCGTGTAGGCAGGGATGCCTTTCGCCGCGCCTTCAGGAATGTCGACAACCGAGATGTCGGGCATTTCGGCGCGCAACGTATCGGCCTGCTCGGGCGTCAGGCCGAGAACCCGGATGTCCGTGAACGTCGCGATGTCCATCGTCGAGGCGTCGAGCTTCTGCCCCGCGCCGGACTTCACGTAGCCTGCGACCCGGTTGTCCTTGATGGCGTCAACGATATCAGTGGTCGAACCGCGGACGTAGTCGGCGCTGAGACCCAGCGTGTCGAATACCGCCTCTGTCGTCGTTTCCGTGGCGGATCCCCGGATTCCCGGGTTGAAACGCACATCTTCCAGACCTTTGAGACTGTCCACCCCAGCATCGGCGCGAATCACCACGTTCTGCGGTGCGCCTGTGTAGACCCACAGAAGCGTCAGGTCCCGCGCCTTGCCGTCGAACTCTTTCGTGCCAGCCACGGCATGCTGAGCGACATTCGTCGTCACAAGTCCAAGGTCCACTTGGTCCCGTTCCATTCGGCGAATGTTGTCCATCGTCGCACCGGTCTCCACCACCGAAGCGCTGAGCCCGTCAGCCTTCTCATTGATGAGCTGGCCAACCGCCACGAAATATCCGTAATGACTCGACGAAGCAGAGGTCGATCCGATCAGAATATCGGTATCCTGTGCCATCGCCGCTATGGGCAGAGTCAACAAGGATGCGCCCATCAGGGCACGCAAAGTCGTGTTCATGATTTTCCTCCCTCACGAACCGCATAGGGGTCCTGTTACAGTCTTCCCGAAAAATCTGTTGCGATAAATAGCGCCTACCGCAATAATTAACGCAGGATGCGCAACAAACTCTCCCTCGACGATTATCAAGCCGTTCGTGCCCTCACCAGCAACGGAAGCTTTCGGGCAGCGGCTGAGAATCTGGGAGTTTCTCCGTCGTCGCTGTCACGACAGATTGGTGCGATCGAGGAATGCCTGGGAACCCGCCTTTTCGACCGCGACACACGCAACGTCGTACCGACCGCCCAAGGCCTATTGCTTGCCGACATCGCCGAGCGAATGCTCAACACCGCTGACAACGGAATGGTCGAGTTCGAATCCTACCTTGCGGTACGCAACGGCCGGTTGGTCATCGCGGGCCTCCCCTCGGTCACGACCAGTCTTTTGCCAAGTCTCCTTCAGCGCTTTACACTTGAACATCCGAATGTCGATTTACGGATACTCGACACATTATCCGACAGTGTCCTGCATGCAGTGGAGTCGGGTGAAGCGGATATCGGGTTCACCGCTGGAACGGTCGGCACCCGCGCGCGGCTATCCTTCCACCGCATCCTTGATGACGAGTTCGTCGCCGTAGGAACTTCTGACGGACCTCTGGCCGAAGATCGCAGCTACGCCTGGTCAGAGCTCCTCGACATGCCGTTCATCGCAATGGCGCGGGGAACCAGCGTGCGCGAATTGCTGGACGGGGCCTGTCTGAGCATCGGCCGCGTTCTCGAACCGCGTTTCGAGGTCGCCCATCTCGCCACTGCCGGTGCACTGGTTGCGCAGGGACTTGGTGTTACGGCGCTGCCGACGCTGACCTTGCCGGTCCTCGGCGCCACCCGGCTTGTTCTCCGTCCAATCCCGGATTTCGGTGCCAAAAGACGTATTGGCCTCGTCTGGAGCTCCGGACGCACATTATCGCCAGCGGCACAATCCTTCCTCGATCTTGCCCGAGCCATTCCAATGCGCGATTTGGGGGTGTTTTCGTTCCTATAAGCTATCGTTCTGCGGGGTGAAAACGCCCAATATTGGCGAGAATAGTCAATCCTCCGTCATTCCTGTGCTTGTCACAGGAATCCATGCCTCGTCATCTCCACAGTTCCGGCGATGCAGAATGATAAGGCTAGACGATTCCATCAAAACAGGAACCGTTCTAGCTGCAATAACGCCGCAACCTCCACGGTGTCGCCGGCGGCGATGTAGAAGATTTGCCGTCAGATGTCGCAAGGCGCCGTTTCCTTGGTGACGCCGTGGGCGAGCGCATATCCGGTGATGCGGCGAGGGCGGCGAAAACTAGCGCCACGGTCAGGCGCAGGATCGGCGAGCGGAGCATGTCAAACAGCAGGGCCAGCATTGAGATCGGCCTGACAAACAATCTCCTCGCACTCGATGAGCATATGATTTGGCAACAGACCTTTGCCATCAAGGCCGAGGGTGCAGGATCAGGCCGAGCCGATGTTGTTTGGCAATGAAAATCGATCACTTTCACCTGGCACCAGTTCCATCGGCCAGACCAACTTGGTTCGTTCCTGCGGATATTGGCCAGCAAACGCCGGCAAGGTTGAAAGCAGGGCCTCGGCCAATTTGATGCCGAGCTCGCGCAACGAAATCCGGAAACATGTCAGCGTTGGCGACAGAAACCGGCTTTGGGTGCTCTCGCGAAAGCCGATGACCGCAATATCGCGTCCGGGATGAATTCCGGCTTCGTAAAGGCGCCGATAAAGGCCAATCGCCATGTTCTCGTTGACGAGAATGATCGCGGTCGGCATGGGCTTTTGTGCCAGGAGCGCACACGCTACCTGATAGCCGCCTTCTTCATTTCCATTAGCGGGCAGGACGAGATCAGGATCGAAACCAATGCCGTTGTCTGCGAGTGCGCGCTTATAACCGCCAAGAAAGACATAGCCGAGGTTGAGATCGCTGGCCGGCGTGCCGATCGCAATCCGCCGGTGTCCGAAGCCGGCTAAGCGCTCGACGGCAGCGGCGGCGACGCCTTCGAAATCGAGATCGATCCAGGGATAGTCTCCCACCGTCGCACTGCGTCCCAGCGCCACGAAGGGAATGTTGCGTTCGAGCAGAAAATCGATGCGCGGGTCATTACGTGCCGTTGCCGAAATGATCAGTCCATCGACGAAGCGCCGGGTGACCACGCGGTTGAGATAGGAGGCGGGGTCTTCGTCCGTGCCGCAGAGAAGGGCGACCAGATCGAGATGATGGCGGCGGAAGACCGATTGCACGCCTTCGAACACTGGCATGAAGAAGGTGCCGCCGGTATCGGCGGTCTCGATGGTGGATTCGATCATGAAGCCGATCGTGTTCGTCGTTCCCTGGCGAAGACTGCGCCCGGACTGGTTCGGCACATAGCCAAGCCGCTTGGCCGCCTCCAGCACGCGCTTGCGCGTCTCCGGATTGACGTCCGCCTTGCCGTTCAAGGCGCGTGAGACGGTTCCGATCGAGATGTCGAGATGGCGGGCAAGATCTCGAATGCTCAAGGTTTTTTCCTTTCTTACTAGAGTTGTCATCACTGGCAGGGCAACGCTCCTTGTCCTGCCGTCATTCTCGGGCTTGTCCCGAGAATCTGCCATAAGAAGAAGGAAAGTGATTACCGTCCTGATTGAGCGCTCCGTCGTAGATTCTCGGGACAAGCCCGAGAATGACGGCCCAGTTGGGAAGCTGTCATCTTTAACACCGAAAAAGAGGGATTGACAAAAACAAACCGTTAGATTGATATCGTAAACGTTTACGGAAAGCATTTGCAACCGATTTAATCGGTTTAAGTGACTTCCTTGGGAGGAGAGGAATAAAATGCAGCGTGCCGTTTTAGTCGGCTGCGGAGCTATGAGCAAAGCATGGTTCGAGGCAGCACGCGCCATTGGCGATATCGACATTGTCGGGGTCGTCGATCTTGATGCTGAGAGGGCCCGCGTACGCGCCGGCGAATTCGATCTGCCAACTGCTATGGTTTCCGATGATCTTTCAGCCGTGCTGGCGAAAACCAAACCGGATCTCCTCTTCGATATCGTTATTCCCAGTGCTCGCCATGCCACCGTTGCCGCCGGCCTCGATGCCGGTTGTCATGTGCTGACGGAAAAGCCGATGGCCGAAACGCTGGATGAGGCCCGCGACTTGATCCGGCGGGCGCAGACGGCAGGGCGCATCCATGCCGTCGTCCAGAACCGGCGCTATCTCGAGCAGATCCGGCGCATCGCCAGGCTGATCCGTTCAGGCGCAATCGGCGAGGTGACGAGCCTCCATTGCGATTTCTTCCTTGGCCCCCATTTCGGCGGGTTTCGCGAGGAAATGCGCCATGTGCTCTTCCACGACATGGCGATCCACACCTTCGATGCCGCCCGCCTGCTTGCCGATGATGCGGCAAGCGCCGTCTATGCGCGGGAATGGGAGCCGGCTAATTCATGGTACAGCCAGGGTTCATCCGCTGCGGCGATTTTCGAGTTTTCCAATGGCGCGATTTTCACCTATCGCGGCAGCTGGTGCGCCGATGGCCTGCGAACGAGCTGGGAAAGCGCCTGGCGCATCGTTGGCACCAAAGGCACGCTCGTCTGGGACGGGCATGACGACATACAGGCCGAAGCCGTCGCTAGCGGCTTAGACGGCCTGTTTTCCGAGGTGGCCGCCGTCGAGATCCCTCCCCTCGATGCCCCCGACCGCGTGGGCGGCCACCTCGGAGTTATGCAGGATTTTATCAGTGCCACACGTGGCGGCCCGACGCCCGAAACGGTGGGCGCGGAAAACATCAAGAGCCTCGCAATGGTGTTCGGCGCGATTGACAGTGCTGAAACCGGGCGACGCGTGGAAATAACGATTTGAAAGGAATCCCAGAATTGAGCAATCCGGCAAAATCCATCCGCATCGGCACGATGATCAAGGCCAATGCGCCCGATCCGGCCAGCACTGTGAAAAGCATCCTGCCCCACGGGTTCGAAAGCATCGAGCCGTTCTTCTGGCAGGTGATGAACAAGGATTTGCCGACGTTGGCCGCGCAGTTGAAGGAGGCGATTGGTGACGAGGATGTCACCATCTCGACGCTCGGCATGTTCGGCAATCCGCTTGAAGATACCGAGATCGACCGGGAAACGCTGAAAGGCTGGGAGGCGCTGATCGATCATGCGCATCTTTTCGGCGCAACCACGATTGCGGGCTTCACCGGACGGGTGCGCGGCAAGCCCATCGAGGACAGCCTGCCGCAATTTAAAAAGGTCTGGAGCGAGCTTTCCAAACGCGCCGCCGACAAGGGCGTTCGGCTGGCGTTCGAGAATTGCGCCATGGATGGCAATTGGGCGAGCGGCGACTGGAATATCGCGCATAACCCGGATGCCTGGGAAATGATCTTCAACGAGGTTCCCGCCGATAATCTTGGCATTGAATGGGAGCCTTGTCACCAGATGGTCTATCTGATCGATCCCATGCCGCAGATCCGCAAATGGGTTTCGAAGATTTTCCATGTGCATGGCAAGGACGCGACCATTCGCTGGGAGGTGATCCGCGAGCATGGGGTGTTCGGCAAGGAGAAGTTCGTGTTTATGCGCTCGCCGGGTTTCGGCGACACCAACTGGACGGACGTGATCTCCGAACTGCGTCTGGCGGGCTGGCCCGGCTCCATCGATATCGAAGGCTGGCACGATCCGGTCTATCGCAATGATCTGGAGATGACCGGGCAGGTTCACTCGCTCAATTATCTGAAGCATTGCCGTGGCGGTGATTTCATCGCCAACCCCTGATTACCCGCGCCGGATGGGAATTCCGGTTCATAGCATTATTTTAGCCGCATGATCTTATCCGAAAAGTCTGCAACTTTTCGGGATCATGCTGAGGAGGAGAATAAGGCATGAAACGCATCGTAAAATGGATGGCAGGCCCAATAGCTTTTATGGGAGCGCTGTTCACCGCCGCGACCGCACAGGCCGAGCCGGTAACGCTGGAAATCTGGACCATCGACCGAGCGGACCAGTATATCTACCTGTTGAAGGACGAGTTCGAGAAGGCGCATCCGGATATCAAGCTCAATCTCAAGACGATCGAGTTCCGCAATATGGTCAACGATCTGGCGCGGGCTGCGGCGACGGGGGAAGGACCGGATGTCACCTATATCGACAATCCGGAGGTGGCGCTTTTCGCCTCGCGCGGGCTGCTGCTTGATCTGACGCCGATGATTGCGGAATCGAAGATCGTCAAGAAGGACGACATTTTTCCGGGACCGCTCGCCTCGGTGACGTGGGACGGCAAGATCTATGGCCTTCCGCGCGGCGCCAATACGATTGCCCTTTACTATAATGTCGACATGTTCAAGGCCAAGGGGCTCGATCCGGACAAGCCGCCAAGGACATGGGACGAGCTTTACGAGGCGGCGAAAAAGCTCACCGATCCAGCGAAGAATGTCTACGGCCTCGCCTTTTCCGCTGTCGCCACGGAGGAGGGCACGTTCCAGTTCCTGCCCTGGCTGCAGATGACCGGCGGCGATTATGACAAGGTCGATACCGAAGGCGGCGTCAAGGTGCTGGAAGCCTGGGGCAAACTGCTCGATGAAAAGCTGGCATCGCCCGACACATTGATCCGCGGCCAGTACGATTCGTTTGCCACCTTCAATGCGGGCAATGCCGCCATGGCGATTTCCGGCCCGTGGGAATTGCCGCGCATGGCGACGGACGCCAAGTTCGATTATCGCGCAACATTGCTCCCCGTTCCCCACGATGGTGCGCCGCGCGCATCGGCGCTGGGAGAAGGCGACAATGTCATCCTCGCCAACTCGAAGCACCCGAAGGAAGCCTTCATCCTGCTCGAATGGCTCCATTCGAAAATGCCCGAAGTCTGGAACCGCTTCGGTTTCCTGCCTGCGTCCAAGGTGCAGGTGGACAATCCGCAGTCGCCGGAAATCTACGCTGTCTTCGAAGAGAGCATGAAATACGCCCGCAACCGCGGCCCGCATCCCGAATGGCCGAAAATCTCCAAGGCGATCTACACGGCGATCCAGTCATCCCTGACGCACCAGAGCGATCCGAAGACCGCGCTTGGGGCGGCGCAAAAGCAGATCGATGCGGTGTTGGGGAAGTAGGGCTGTTGTAACGAAAGCGCGAGGCAACCCCCCTCTGCCCTGCCGGGCATCTCCCCCACAAGGGGGGAGATTGGCCTTCATGGATGTTCGGCACCAATCGCAGACGTTTGCAGGATAAGCGCCATTGTTGATGTCAGCCAATCTCCCCCCTTGTGGGGGAGATGTCCGGCAGGACAGAGGGGGGTGCTGTGCCCCGCCAGCGTAAAAAATAAAGACCGGGGAGAACGACCACATGCAAGGCATCATCAGGACGATCCGGGACGGCAGCGGGTTTGATATTCTTCTGCTTCTTCTCGCCCTCGTCTATCTCGTGGCGTTTTCGGCCTTCCCGATCATCTACAACATCATCATGTCGCTGCAGACGGTCGACATGTTCACCATCGCCTCGTTTGACCGGCCCTTCGTCGGGCTGAAGAACTATTACGATATCCTGTCGCAGCCGCTGGCCTCCACGATTTTCTGGAACACGGTGAAGTTCGTCGTGCTCTCCATCGTGTTCCAGCTGTCGATCGGTTTCGGGCTGGCGCTGTTCTTTCAGCAGGATTTTCCGGGCGCCACCTGGCTGCGCGGCCTGTTTCTCGCCGGATGGATCATGCCCGCGCTGGTTGTCGGCGCCATCTGGAAATGGCTGCTCGCCGGGGATTTTGGCGTGATCAATTATATCCTGATGTCATCAGGCGTCACGGACGAGCGCATCTTCTGGCTGTCCGACCCCGATGTCGCGCTTTATGCCGTCATCATCGCCAATGTCTGGCTCGGCATTCCCTTCAATATGCTGCTGCTGTCGGTAGGGCTCGCCGGCATCCCGCGCGATGTTTATGAGGCGGCGGAGCTGGATGGGGCGGGCGCGTTCGAGCGGTTTCGGTCGATCACGCTTCCCTTGATGCGGGCGCAGCTTGGCGCGGTGATTTCGCTTGGCGTCATCTTCACATTGCAGCAATTCGACCTGATCGCGGCGCTCACCCAGGGCGGTCCGGCGAACAGTTCGAACGTGGCGCAATACTGGTCGTGGCAGCTCTCCTTCCAGACTTACGAAATTTCGCTCGGCAGCGCGGTTTCCGTGATGATGATCCTGTTCGTCATCGTGGTCGCCGCCGTCTATGTCCGCTCCACCCACCACGAACACAGCTATTGAGGAGAGAGCCGATGAAACGCACCATCCTTCTCATAATCGGTCTCACGATTACGGCGATCTATCTCTTCCCGCTCTACTGGATGTATCTGACGGCCTTCAAGGCCAGCACGGAAATCTTCCAGTATCCGCCAAGCTTCTGGCCCAGCGATCCGCAATGGAACTTCCTGGAGGTCTGGAAGGCCCGGGATATGGGCCGGTATATCTGGAATTCGCTGTTGATCGCCGTCGGCGTCACCACTCTGGTGACCCTGCTCGGAACCGGTTGCGCCTATGTGCTGGCGCGGGTGCGCAATATCTGGATGGACATGGCGCTGTTCGCCATCCTGATGATGCAGGTGCTGCCGTCCTCGCTGATGGTGACGCCGATCTTCGTCGCCTTCAACCAGTTGGGCCTTCTGGCGAGCCCGCGTTTCGCGGTGATTCTCGCGCAAACGGCGAAGATGCTGCCGCTCTATATCGTGCTGTGCCGCGCCACTTTCGTGCAGTTGCCGCGCGAACTGGAGGATGCGGCGCTGGTCGACGGCTCGTCGCGCATTGGCGCGTTCTTCAACATCATGCTGCCGCTGGCGAAGAACGGCATTCTCGTCACTTCGGTGCTGATCTTCCTGCAATCCTTCGGCGAATATGTCTATGCCCGCTCGCTGATCGCCAAAAACGAACTCCAGACGGCGAGCGTCGGCCTCCAGAGCTTCATGGGCCCCAACGCCAATGACTGGAACGGCATCATGATCTATGCCGCGATCTATGTGACGCCCATCCTTGTGATTTTCATGCTGCTGCAGCGGCGCATCGTCAGCGGGCTCACCGCCGGCGCGCTGAAATGAGGTGATACCATGCTCCAGATCGAGATCGACAATCTCAACAAGCACTATGGCGGATTTCACGCGCTGAAGAATATTGACATCGCTATTCGGAACGGCTCGTTCGTGGCGCTTGTAGGGCCGTCCGGCTGCGGCAAGTCCACCCTGCTGCGCACGCTCGCGGGGCTTGAAAAGACCAGTTCCGGTGATATCCGCATCGCGGGCACAAGCGTCATCGCCAAGCCGCCGCGCGAGCGCGATGTCGCCATGGTGTTCCAGTCCTATGCGCTCTATCCGCACATGGATGTCGAGCACAACATGAACTATTCGATGCGCCTGAAGCGCCGGCCCAGGCCGGAGATCGCCGCGCGCACGCGGGCGGCGGCGGAGACGCTGGGCCTTGGCGGGCTTCTCGACCGGTTGCCGAAAGCGCTCTCTGGTGGCCAGCGGCAGCGCGTCGCCATGGGCCGCGCCATCGTGCGCAATCCGAAAGTGTTTCTGTTCGACGAACCGCTCTCCAATCTGGATGCGGCGTTGCGTGTCCATATGCGCAGCGAAATCCGCAAGCTGCATGAGCGGCTGGAAGCGACCTCGGTCTATGTCACCCACGATCAGGTGGAGGCCATGACCATGGCTGATCATATCGTGGTGATGCGTTTAGGAGTGGTGGAACAGCAGGGCAGCCCGCTCGATCTCTACGACAAGCCGGCAAACAAATTCGTCGCCGGCTTCATCGGATCTCCGGCGATGAACTTCATTCCCGTGGTGGTCGGACCTGATGGGCAATCGCTTGTGATCGAACAAGATCTGGCGCAGCCTCTGGTTCTCAACCGAAAACTTAATCCCGGATCGAGATTATGGGCGGGCCTGCGGCCCGAACATTTGTCGTTCGCGCCGGTCAAGGGCGACCTTGCCTTGAATGCTGACGTCGAAAGCGTCGAATCCACGGGGAGCATGACATTCGTCACCGCTGGCGTGGCATCACAGCAATTGGTGGTGGCGCATAGCGGAAGACCTGGCGTGGAAAGGGGAGCCGTCATTCGCCTCCACATCTCTCTCGAAAACATTCATCTATTCGATCGCGAAACGGAACTTGCCGTTTCGGGCTGATCCGAACGGAAACCGGTCCCGCTAAGCGCTGAAGTGCGCCGCGGTCACCGCCCGGCTGATGGGCCGGGGCGAGGACGAAGCAGGCTTACACGATGCAGTGCTTTTGGCCGCGCCCGGCGACGATCCCGGCCCGACCAGACGGACGGAAATCCGCAACATGACGTGTTGTTCGATCGGGGGGCTGGAGGATCTGCCGGCGGAACTGCGCTGGCGCGAATGGATATTGCGCGTCGAGGCCATAATCTTCGCCTCCACCGAACCGGTGGCCCGTGAGACGCTGGCACGCGTCGTCGGCCGGGATTGCAGCATCGACCTATTGATCGATGATCTCCAGGAAGAGTTGCGCGACCGCTCTTACGCTTTCGCTTCCGTCGCCGACGGCTGGCAGCATCGCACCCAAAACCGGTTCGCCGATACCATTCGCGCATCCTCAGCGCCGCCGTGCTCGACCGCCGCCCGGGACGCTCAAAAACTCAAAACCACCAACTCGCTCCAACCTGTCGAAAGGTATGACTGGTTGTATGCGACTGGACACTGATGGTCTCCACAGCATCAGGCGCTCATCGCCGAGGGGCGCCGGTAGATTCCCGGACGACGAGCGAATAGTCGATCTCGTAGTGATTTGGAACCCGATGACCTTCAAGACGCGCCAGAATATATTCGCCGGCGCCCTTCCACGTCAGGTCGGTCGGAACGTGCAGGGTCGTCAGTGCGGGACGGAGATGGCGGCTCCATTCGAGGTCGTCGAAGCCGACGACGGAAAGGTCGGTCGGAATCCTGAGGCCGCGCCGTTCGGCTTCCAGCATGACGCCGTAGGCGAGCACGTCATTGCCGCAGGCGATTGCCGTCGGCACGTTCTTGCCGGTCAGAATCTGGCGCGCGGCCTCCCGTGCATCATCGAGCGTATAGCGGACCTCGACATGCCATTGCGTCGGCAGGTTCAGGCCGTTTTCGGAAAGTGCGCGCTTGAAGCCACGGATCCGGGCGCTCGCCCTGTCGTTGTTGCGCTGGAGCGCGCTGACGACGCCGATCCGCCGGTGACCGATTTCGATCAGGTGCATCATGGCACGATGCGCGGCCGCCTCGTTGTCGACGCCGATGCTGGCATGGGGTTGCGACGGATTGTAGATGCCGACGTTGATGAACGGAATGTCGCGTGTCACGAGCAGATCACGCAAGGCCTGATGGTGGCAGTCTCCCCGCAGGATCAGCCCGTCCACGCCTCGCCCGACGAGATTGCGCGCCTGTTCCAGTTCGGCGTCGATATCATAGCCGTTCGTCGACAGGATCAGCATGTAACCGCGCGAGGAGAGATATTTCTGCAGCGACTCGATCCCGCGCGCAAACATCGCGTTGTCGATCGTCGGGATGATCGCGCCGATGGTGCGGGTCCGGTTGCTGGACAAGGCTCTCGCCATGCCATGCGGCACGTAGCCCGTTTGTTCGATAATGGCCTGGATACGCGTTCGCGTGTCTTCGCTGACACTCTGCGGATTGTTGAGTGCGCGCGATACGGTCGCCGTCGAAAAGCCCGACAGTTTTGCAACTGTCCGTATTCCGGTCTTTTCCATTTTTTCGTTCATGACGCGCTCGTGAATGTAACGTTACATATGCTTTTTGACGTTCGATCGGCGGAAGTCAAACGAAAAAATCGCCGATGAACAACGGAAATTTACCTTTCCCACCGGTTGACAGTTCTGCTTCAACTAATTTATGTAACCGGTTACATTCAAATGATGCTCGGGAGGAGCGTTGAGGATGCCGCCATTTCGGTGGCCACTAGTGGAGGAAAAAATGCCAAGACTTCTATCCGTCCGCGCAGTTGCGATATCGGTTCTGCTTTCCGGCGTGGCGACGTCCGCCTTCGCTTTCGACTGGAAGGCGCATGAGGGCGAAACGGTATCGTTCCTGTCGAACAACAATCCCTGGTCCCAGGCAGTGCTGTCCTACAAGGACGAATTCACCGAACTGACCGGCATCACGCTCAAGGTGGATACCTATCAGGAGCAGCAGATGCGCCAGCGCCTGATGACGGTGCTGAACTCGGGCAGCGACGAGGTCGATGTCTTCATGACGCTCGCGTCTCGCGAAGGCCGGCAGTTTGCGGCAGCCGGGTGGTACGCGGACCTTTCTGACTACACGCAGAGCGCCGTTGCGCCGGAATACGATTTTGCCGGCATCAGCCCGGCACTTGTGAAGGCCGCGACGTTCGACGATAAGCTCACCAGCGTCCCGCTCAATCTCGAAGGGCCGCTCCTCTACTACCGGACTGACATCTTCGAAAAATGCGGCATTGCCAAGCCGGTATCGCTGGATGACGTCCGGGCAGCGGCTGAGAAGGTGAAGGCTTGCGAAAGCGGCGTGACACCTTTCGCATCGCGCGGCCTGAAGCCGGCCATCGCCTATACGTTCAGCAACGTCCTGCACAATGTTGGCGGAACCTACATCGTCGATGGCAAGTCGGCGCTCTGCTCGCCGGAAGGCAAGAAGGCGATCTCCTATTATGGAGATCTGATGCGCGAATACGGACCGCCCGGTGCGGCCAACTACAGCTTCTACCAGATATCCGCGCTCTACCGCAGTGGCCGGGCGGCGATGGCCTTCGAATCCTCCAACGAGTTGCGCACGATCATGGAAGGCGGCGAGCGTCTCAAGGACACCGACGTCATTCCGCTACCGGCAGGCGAGGCAGGCATGGTCCCGACGGCGATCGGCTGGGGGCTGGCAATCTCCAATCACAGCGCCAAGAAGGATGCAGCCTGGTACTTCGTGCAGTGGGCCTCCAGTCCGGAAATCCAAAAGCGCCTGGCGCTTCAGGGCGTGGCTGCACCTCGCCCGTCCGTCGCGGCGGACGAGGAATACAAGGCGTGGATCAGCGAAGCTCCGGTCCGGGCAAGCTGGCAGGAAGCGCTCGATGTGCTTGCCTCCGACGGGTCCTCGGAAGTCGGCTACCCGATCGTCGCCAACCCGGAATCGCGTGACTACATCGGTCAAGCGGTTCAAGACGTGCTCCTTGGGCAGAAGCCGGTCGACGAGGCTTGCGCTGCGGCAGATACCGCTCTCGACGGGCTGATTGCCCGCAAGTGAAAATCCGGGCTCCGTGCGAGCGGGGCCCGAACCATTCCTTTTGAATAGTTGAGAAACCGACTCATGACACATGGTTCGACCAACAGTCAGGGAAGGCAGCTGGCTGCCCTGTCCGCGCCAGCGATCGTCTTCACCGTCGCGATGATCGCCTTTCCGGTCGTCTATACGGTCTGGCTCGGCTTTCACTCGTTCTCGGCAACGGGGGAGGGATCGTTTTCAGGGCTTGCCAACTATTCGAAGCTGGCGGCTGACGGAGAGTTCTGGAACGGCCTGTACGTCACCTTCGCGCTCTATATCCTGTCGATGGTGCTGCAACTGGTCGCGGGCATCTATCTGGCGATGCTGCTGTTTCATTCAAAACGCCTGTCCGGTTTCCTGCGCTCGCTGTTGATCTCGCCCTTCATGATGCCGCCCGTCGTGGCCGGCATGATGTGGCTGGTCATCCTCGATCCGTCGCTGGGGGCTGCCAACTACATTCTCGAATCCATCGGCCTGCCCCCGTCCGAATGGCTTGCCTCGCCGGTCTGGGTCATCCCCACGATCGCGCTGATCGATACCTGGCAGTGGGCGCCCTACGTCGCGCTGATCGTACTCGGCGGCCTTCAGTCGCTGCCGCCGAGTGTCTATGAGGCGGCGCAGATCGATGGCGCCTCCTCTTTCCGGATATTCCGCCGCATCACACTGCCGCTTCTCCTGCCGACAATCGTCACCGCCGCAGTGTTGCGCAGCGTCGATCTGCTGCGCTTCTTCGACATCATCTACATCACGACCCAGGGCGGTCCGGGCAATGCGTCCAACACGCTCAACATATACGGCTTCCGGGTCGGCTTCGAATTTTTCAACATCGGTTATTCCAGTGCCCTGATGATCACGCTGTCGGCCATCGTGCTCGCCGCGGTGCTGGTGCTGAACCGCCTGCGCAATGCAGTGGCCTGGTAAAGAAGACGACGATGAACGAACTCTCCCGCTCCGATCGCTGGCTCTATTGGCTGAACACGCTTCAGCTTACCATTGCCGGCATCATGATCCTTGCTCCGACGGTCTGGATGGTCCTGTCGTCCTTCAAGCCTTCGTTCGAAGTGACCGCCTATCCGCCGACGCTTTTCTTCCAGCCGACGTTCGAGAATTACGTGACGCTCTGGCAGACGACGCTGTTCCTCTCCTATGCGGTGAACAGCTTCGTCGTCACGATCGGCTCCACGCTGCTCGGCCTTCTCTTCGGCATTCCGGCGGCTTTTGCGGTCTCCTGGTCGCGCGTGACGTGGCCCGCGATCCTGACGCTCGCAGCTCGCATGGCGCCGGGAACGCTGTTCCTGCTGCCCTGGTACATCATGTTCCGCGAAGTGGGTCTGATCGGTTCCTATACGGCGCTCATCCTCAGCCACGCGGTCATCACCATGCCGATCGTCATCTGGGTGCTGCTGCCGTTCTTCGACAATATTCCACGCAGCGTTTTCGAGGCGGCGCAGATGGATGGCTGTTCGGTGACGCGCATTCTCTGGCGCATCGCCATGCCGCTTGTCGGCGCCGGTATTGCCGTCGCCTCCATCCTCGCCTTCGTTTTTTCGTGGAACTTCTTCCTCTTCGCGTTGATCCTGTCGGACTCCGATACGAAGACGCTGATCGCCGCCGCCTTCAACTTTGTCGGCGAGGGTTCCACTCAATGGGGTTCGCTGATGGCCGCTGCGACGCTGATCGCGCTGCCACCGCTCGGCCTCGCAATCCTTGTCCAGCGCTGGCTTGTCGCTGGGCTCACCCTCGGCGCCGTAAAGGGATGACCAACATGCACCACCGAAAAAATGCCCGCATGCGTGCCTCCGTTTTTCATGGCGACCGCGAGATCACCATCGAGACCCAGGACACGCCGCCGGTCGGCGACGGCGAAGTGCTGGTCAGGGTGCTGCGCACGGCACTCTGCGGCTCCGACTTCAAGCTCTGGCACAAGGGCGCCGAGTTTACTGCCGGCCACGAGATTTTCGGCGTTGTCGAGCAGCCGGGACATCCGCGTAACGGTCAGCGCTGTGCGATCTACATCCCCGTCCATTGCGGTCATTGCGATGCCTGCCGGGCCGGTGACACGCAGATGTGCTTGGAAGTGTCGAGTCTCATCGGCTGGAACCGGCCGGGCGGTTATGCCGAATATGTGCCGGTTCCCGAAAACTGCCTGCTTCCGGTGCCGGACGACATCGAGGATGACCTTGCGCCGCTGCTCCTCGATACGATCGGCACTTCCGCCCATGCGGTGCGCTTTGCCATGCAACTGGTTCCTCCCGAAGGGAAGGCGCCGGTCCTCGTGACCGGTGCCGGCCCGGTGGGGCTTGGTGTCGTGCTGGCACTGTCGAGCCTCGGCTACGCTGACATCCATGTCAGCGATCCGAACGAGGAACGGCTGGCAATCGCCATCGCTTTCGGCGCAAAAGCACATCCGGTCGGCGCACGCGACAAGCGCTTCAAGCTGATCTTCGAATGCTCCGGCGCCCATGCGGCCCGCAACCTCGGCATCGAGCTCGTGCTGCCGCGCGGCGCCCTGATGCTTGTAGGCGAAAACGCCGCGCCCTGGACCATCGAGGAAGGCAAGATCTTCCGCAGAAAGGACTTCTACATGATCCGGACCTTCTATTTTCCAGTGGGCGATTTCGAGCCCAACGTCGAACTGCTGCGGGCCAACAAGGATCGCTACCGCAGGCTGGTGGACGCTGCCTTCGGGCTGGACGATCTGCCCGAAAATTTCGCCCGCTTCGCCGAAGGCAAGCTCATCAAGCCGGTCCTGTCGTTTGGGTGACATCATGGCATCGATCACAATCAAGAACATCGTCAAGAAATTCGGCGAACTGACCATCATTCCGGGGCTGAACCTCGAGATCGCTGATGAGGAATTCGTCGTTTTCGTCGGCCCGTCGGGCTGCGGCAAATCTACCCTGCTGCGCATCATCGCCGGACTTGAGCCCTCCACCTCGGGCGAGCTCTTCATCGGCGACACGAAGGTCAACAGCGTGCCGGCGTCGAAACGCGACATCGCCATGGTCTTCCAGGATTATGCGCTCTACCCGCACATGACGGTCTACGACAACATGGCCTTCGCACTCGAACTGCGCGGCATGACCAAGGCCGAGATCGACCGGAAAGTGCGCCATGCCGCAGGCCTTTTGCATATCGAACCGTTTCTCGAGCGCAAACCCAAGGCTCTGTCGGGCGGCCAGCGGCAACGTGTCGCCATGGGCCGCGCCATCGTGCGAGATCCCAAGGTCTTTCTGTTCGACGAGCCGCTCTCCAATCTCGACGCCAAGCTGCGCGGCCAGGTGCGCGCTGAAATCAAGGCGCTGTCGCAGGAGCTGAAGACGACGATGATCTTCGTCACGCACGACCAGATCGAGGCGATGACCATGGCCGATCGCATTGTCGTGCTGAAGGGCGGCGAGATCCAGCAGTATGGCCGCCCGGAAGAGGTCTACGAGACACCGGCGAACCAGTTCGTCGCAGGCTTCATCGGCTCTCCGGCCATGAACTTCTTCGATATACGGCGCATGGGTGAGGGTTTCTGCTTTGCGGGCGCGCCGGACGTGGCGGTGCCGTCCTCCGGGATACCGGGATCTGTTTCGACCGATACCGACGAAGCCGTGCTCGGTATCCGGCCCGAGCATTTCGTTCATGCACCGGGGCAGCCGGGAGGCTTGCAGGTAACGATTAATCTGGTTGAGCCGCTCGGATCGGATACGCTGGTGCATTTCGACCTCGCTGGTATCAGCAGCGTGGCGCGGGTAAACCCGGAACTCCGGCCGAAGGCAGGGCAGATGCTTGAGCTGGCCGTGCAGCCCGGCAAGGCACACCTCTTCGTCAAGGCAAGCGGAGACGCAATCCGATGATGGGTTCCGTTGCCATCCCCGAAGGTGCGCATCCCAAGGTCATATGCCTGGGGCTTTCGGCGCTCGACCGGATCTGGCGCGTCGAAAGGCCGTTTGCACCGGGAAGCGAGAAAATCCGCGCAGTCGAACATTTGACCGAGCCGGGGGGCATGGCGGCGAATGCCGCGGTCGCCGTCGCGCGGCTTGGCGGCGAAGCATCCTTTTGGGGCCGCGCCGGGGATGACGACGCGGGGCACATTCTCGCCGACGGCTTTGCCGCCGAAGGTGTCGAGATTCAGAATTTCCGCCTGTTCGAAGGTGGCGCCTCGTCCGTGTCGGGCGTGATCGTCGATGCGGCAGGCGAGCGGCAGATCGTCAACTTTCGCGGCCGCTATCCCGCAGACCCCTCCTGGCTTCCGCTCGCGGCCCTATCAGCGGATTGCGTTCTTGCCGATCCGCGCTGGCCCGAGGGTGCGGAGGTACTGTTTCGCGCCGCCCGCAGCCAAGGCATTCCGACCGTCCTTGATGGAGACGTGGCGGATGTGGAGGTGTTCGAACGCCTGCTGCCGCTCACCGATCACGCGATTTTTTCCGAGCCGGGCCTGCGCGGATTTGCCGGTGACCAGATCGAAGCGGCGCTCTCCCGTGCGGCCGCCTTCGGGTGCCGAATGGTGGGCGTTACGCAAGGCGCCGACGGCGTCGCCTGGCGCGATGGCGCCGGCCTACGTCATCTGCCTGCGCCCAAGGTGCAGGTCATCGACACGACCGCGGCCGGTGATGTCTTTCACGGCGCCTATGCCTTCGCCATCGGTGCGGGGCTCGGGGTTCCCGAGGCGCTCGTCTTTGCTGGTGCTGCCGCCGCTTTCAAATGCACACGGCCGGGCGGCCGCGCTGCGATCCCCTCCCTCGACGAATTGAAGTCATCTTGAAAAGGAAACGTCATGCTTACACTCGGTAAAACCCGTGGCCTTGCCCGTCTCGCCAATCGCGAGGGCCATTTCTGCATGGTGGCGCTCGACCAGCGCCCGCCGCTCTTCGAAGCCATCGCCGCCGCGCGCGGCATCGGCAAATCGGCCGTGCCCTTCTCTGACATGATCACTGCCAAGCGCCTGCTGGTGGAGAATCTCGCCCCCCATTGCAGCTCGATGCTGTTCGACCCCAATTATGCGATCCCGGCCGCAATCGATGTGTTGCCGGCGGACTGCGGGTTGATTGTGACGCTGGAGGACCACCGCACGCAAGAGACTGAAGGCGGCCGGAAATCCAAGGTCATCGCCGACTGGAGCGTCGAGAAGATCCGCCGACTTGGCGGCGACGCGGTCAAGGTTCTGGCCTGGTACCGGCCGGATGCCTCTACCGACGTGTTGGCGCACCAGAAGGAATTCGTCCGCAAGATCGGTGAGGACTGCCGCCGCCACGATATCGCCTATGTGCTCGAACTGCTGGTCTTCCCGTTCCTCGGTACCGTCGAGCATACGGCGGACTACGTCGAATCGCCGACGAAGCTTCCGGAACTCGTTGTCGAGAGCGTGCGCGAATTCGCCAAGCCTGAATATGGCGTCGACCTCTTGAAGCTTGAAAGCCCGCTTGCGGCCAACAGCCTGCCTGCGCGCGACGGCAGCGCGGCAGCCCTCGCCGCCCAGCGCGAATTCGACGCGGTCGGCAAGATCTGCGCCGATGCCGGAATTCCGTGGGTGCTGCTGTCGGGCGGTGCGGCTCCGGAAAAGTTCGAACTGGTGCTCGACTACGCCTACGCGGCCGGTGCGGGCGGCTTCCTCGCCGGCCGCACGATCTGGCTCAACGCCATCCGTTCGTATTTCCCGGATACCGGTGCGGTGACCAAGGCGCTGTCGCAGGAGGGGCTCTCGGTTCTCGAAAGCCTGAGTAAGTTGACGGGCGCCAAGGCGCCGCGCTGGAAAGCACCTGCACCTGCCTTCCAGACCATCCGCAACGAAGGCGATTTTGCCAGCAACTATGCCACCGCCTGAGGCGGACGGAAACGGAAGGAAGAGAGCATGGACGAACGATCGACCCAGCCGGTTCCGGCCCTGAAGGACAGATCCCTCCTGACCGCCAATGCCTATGTTGCCGGACGGTGGGTAGGCGCCGAGGGCGGCAAATCCATCGCCGTCACCGACCCGTTCGACGGCTCGCTCATCGCCCATGTTCCCGATCTCGGCGTCGAGGCCGTGCGGGAAGCAATTGATGCAGCCGCCGTCGCCCAGGTCGACTGGGCGAAGCAGTCCGCCAAGGAGCGATCCGCAGTGCTGAAGCGATGGTACGATCTTATCATCGAAAACGCTGATGATCTGGCCCAGATCCTGACCGCCGAGCAGGGCAAGCCGCTGGCCGAGGCGAAAGGCGAGATCGTCTCGAATGCGGCCTATCTCGAATGGTTCGCGGAAGAGGCAAAGCGCATCGATGGCGACATCATTCCCGCGCCCAACCAGCATCAGCGCATCATGGTGCTGAAACAGCCCGTCGGCGTCTGCGCGGCAATCACGCCGTGGAATTTTCCAAACGGGATGATCACCCGCAAGGCCGGTCCGGCGCTCGCGGCTGGCTGCACGATGATCCTGAAACCCGCGGCCCAGACGCCGCTCTCTGCCTTTGCGCTTGCCGTGCTGGCGGAGCGGGCAGGGGTTCCGGCAGGCGTCTTCTCGGTGATCACAGGTGAGGCGCGGCCGATCGGCCATGAGTTCTGCCACAACCCGAAAGTGGCGAAGATCACCTTTACCGGCTCGACCGCAGTCGGCCGCTGGCTGATGAAGGAAGCAGCCGACGGCATCAAGCGGTTGTCACTCGAACTCGGCGGCAACGCGCCCTTCATCGTTTTCGACGATGCCGATATTGATGCAGCCGTCGAAGGCGCAATGCTCTCGAAATTCCGCAATGCCGGCCAGACCTGCGTCTGTGCCAACCGTATCTACGTGCAGGAGGCGGTTGCCGGGGAGTTTACCGAAAAGCTCCTGGCAAAGGTCTCGGCAATCAAACTCGGCCGCGGTACGGAAGCGGGCACCAGCCAGGGACCGCTGATCGACGACCGGGCCGTCGCCAAGATGGAGGAACACGTCGTCGATGCGCTTTCCAAGGGCGGCAAGGTGCTGGCCGGCGGCAAACGCAGCGCGCTTGGCGGCACTTTCTTCGAGCCGACGGTGATGAGCGGCATCACGCAGGAGATGAAAGTCGCCAAGGAAGAGACCTTCGCACCGCTCGCCCCGGTAATCACTTTTCGCGACGAGGTCGAGGTCATTGCCATGGCAAACGACAGTGAATTCGGTCTCGCCTCGTATTTCTATGCGCGCGATCTCGGCCGTGTCTGGCGGGTCGCCGAAGCGCTGGAAGCCGGCATGGTCGGCGTCAACACCGGCATGCTCGCCAACGAAATAGCGCCCTTCGGTGGCGTTAAGCAATCGGGTCTGGGCCGGGAAGGCTCGAAATACGGTATCGAGGGTTTCCTCGAGCTCAAATACGTCGCCGTCGGCGGCATCTGAGGTGCTGGAATGAACGATCCGTTTTCCTTTCCGCCGGATTTCAACGCTGTCGTCATCGGCGGGGCTGGTGATATCGGTTCGGCAATCGCTTCCCTTTTTCACGCGCGCGGAGCCCGGGTGACCGCCACCGGCCACGATCAGTCTTCGCTCGATCGGTCGTCCCTGTCCGCAAATCCGGATATCGTGCTGGAGACCCTCGACGTGCGGTCCGACGCGGCGGTCAGTGCCTTTGCCGCCCGGTTTGAACGGGTGGATGCACTTGTGAACTGTGCCGGCATCCTCGCGCGAGACGAAGAGTTCGAAATCGAGACCTTCCAGCGTGTCCTTGACGTCAACCTGACCGGTACCTTCCGTACGTCGATGGCGTTCCGCCCGCATCTTGCCGCGAGCGGCGGGTCGATCGTCAATATTGCTTCGATGAACGCCTTTGCCGCGCTGCCGCGCATTCCGGCCTATTGCGCCAGCAAGGGAGGCGTCGTCATGCTGACCAAGGCGCTGGCGCTTGCTTGGGCCGAGGAGGGCATCCGGGTCAATGCAGTCGCGCCCGGCTATATCGAGACGGCGATCAATGCCGAAGGCCGCAAGGATATAGCTCATCGTGACCGGATTGCCGCACGCACCGCTCTGAAGCGCTGGGGCACGCCGGACGAGGTGGCAGGCACCGTGGTCTTTCTCGCCATGCCGGCATCGCACTATGCGACCGGCACGGTCTTCGCCATCGATGGCGGCTTTCTCGCGGGGTGAAGCATGACTGCCGTTTCAGCCCGGTCACCGGTGACGATCAGAAAGGTGGAAGCCCTCGTCTTCCGCGTCCCGCTCGATCGCCCCGTTTCGACGTCATTCGGGACAATGCGGGATCGTCCCGCAGTTCTGGTCCGTCTGGAGGATGACGTCGGTCTCACCGGCTGGGGTGAGATCTGGTGCAACTGGCCGGCCTGTGGCGCCGAGCACCGGGCCCGTCTTCTTGTGACCGATATCGCGCCGCGTATCATCGGGCGGCTGCTGCCCACCCCGCCCAGCCTGTGGCGGGAGCTTACCGCCGCCACGGAGATTCTGGCCCTACAGACCGGTGAGGCCGGGCCCTATGCTCAGGTGATTGCGGGTCTGGACATGGCCTATTGGGATCTCACCGCCAGACGAGGCGGCAAGCCGCTCGCCAAGGCGCTTTCGCCGCGCGCAGCAACAACGGTGCGTGCCTATGCCAGCGGTATCCATATCCGCGAGGCGGAGACGGCCGTCGCGCAGTCGCGCGCGGCTGGCTATCGTGATTTCAAGGTGAAGGTCGGCTTCGATTTCGAGCGCGACATTACCCTCATCCGTGACCTTGCCGAAAGCCTTGAGCCGGGTGAAACGCTCCATGCGGATGCCAATCAGGGCTTTTCGCCTAAGCAGGCGCGCGCATTCCTGCTGGCCGTGCAGGATCTAAGGCTCGGTTGGACGGAGGAGCCGGTCCGGGTGGATTCCACAGAGGCGGTCTGGTCCGGACTTGCGGAACTGACTGAAACGCCACTGGCGGGTGGCGAAAATCTCATTGGGCTTGCGGCCTTCAACACCGCGATCTCTGCCGGTCATATCTCCGTCATCCAGCCGGATGCCGCGAAGTGGGGCGGCGTCAGCGGCTGCTTTTCCGTGGCCAAGGCCGCCCTCGCAGCAGGACGCCGCTACTGCCCGCATTTCCTCGGTGCCGGCATCGGCCTCGTGGCTTCCGCTCATATCCTTGCCGCGGCGGGTGGGGATGGGCTGCTGGAGGTCGACGTCAATGCGAACCCGTCGCGCGATGCGATCACGCCCGCCTGGCTCGTGGTCAACGACGGGCGGGTCGCCTTGCCCGAAGGACCAGGTCTCGGCGCGATGCCGGATCTGGCACGGCTCGAACCGTTTCGTACGCTCCGTCTGGCATCTGGCGAGCCGGCATGATCGGCACGGCGGAGCTCGTCACGTTCGGTCTACTTGCTTTCGGGGCGGCCTATGTGCAGACGCTGACCGGCTTCGCCTTCGGACTGCTTTTGATGGGCGCCGTGGCGTTTACAGGGCTGATTCCGTTCGCCGAGGCTGCTGTCGTCATCAGCCTGCTGACGCTCGCAAATGCGGTTGTGGTTCTGGCGCGCGGTTGGCGCGACATTGCCGCAAGGCCGTTCTTCCTGTCGCTTGCTGGCGCCGTACCCATGATCGTTGTGGGTTATGCACTTCTCGAATTGTTGGCATCGACGTCACTGACGGCCCTCAGAATCGTCTTGGGCGTGGTGATCGTTCTGTCGAGCCTGCAACTGATCCGGCGTCCGGTTTTGCGCCGCCGGCCGTCATCTGGCGCGGCTTTTGCAGTTTACGGCGCCCTGGGTGGTCTGATGGGTGGGCTTTTCTCGACGGCGGGGCCGCCGCTCGTCTTCCAGTTTTACCGCCAGCCGATGCCGCACATGGTGGTTCGCGAAACGCTCGTCGCGATCTTCTCGATAAGCTCTTTGTTGCGTCTTGGTCTGGTCGCCGTCAGTGGCGACTGGCAGAGCCATGTTCTCGTCTGGGCGCTTGCCGGCTTACCGAGCGTGGTCGCAGCCACCTACCTGGCAAGGAGGTGGCCTCCGCCACTGACGCCTAGAACCGTAAGGCAAATGGCTTTCGCGCTACTGTTGCTGTCCGGCTTGTCGCTGATCGCGCCGGCAATATACCTTGGAGTTTAACTGCACAGCTATGAGATGGCTGTATCTAAACCATAAATTGGCATTGAAACTTCCGAAGCACAGCAAAGTTTGATTAGGTGCCTGGGTTCGATTCCTCAAGTTCCATCGATGATCGTTTGGGCTGCCAGTTTTGGTATCTTGCACTTGACCAATCGCAGGAATCGGGTGTTGCGAAGCAGGCGATTTAACTGCACATCCTCTTCCGGAGCAGGGTAATCGCCGTCCGTGTCGGAAAGACCCGCGATGGGTAGCGGATTCGACCTCTCACAAAACGCTCTCCAGAAATGAGAGCTTCTGCGCCGCGTGATCGAGCAGCATGCTCGTGGAGAACCTGATTTCGATAGTATAGCACCAGCTTTGGCGGCGCTCGCAATGGATCGGAAAGAATTTATTCAAAGCGAGTTGGAAAAAGTCGGGGCTTTGAAAGCCCTTTCGTTCAAAGGGGCTTCGCATTCACGCACCGGGGACGGTCCGCCACCTTTATTTGCGCCCGGCGCTATAGATGGGAGCATATTCGCGATGCGAATATGCTCCCGTTCAATGACGACCGTATCGCCGTCAAGCGCGCATATCTTCCTGCCACAGGAAGAGCCGGAAAACGCGCCTGTCGTCAACGCCGCTGTAACCCGCAATATCAGATGGCATTAATCGGGATTAGGTGGGATTGGCCGGGATCGGGCGAAAACAACGTCAATTCAATGAATTAGAACGAAATCGAGCGGAAAGCCCATTCAAGCCGCGCGCAAGATCAGTTGGCATAAACCGCCTGTTTTGGCTATAATTTTACGCTGTATCAAAGTGCTAAGTGCTTGAAATCATTAAAAATGACAATTCGAAAGTGGAGCGCTGAAACGATACTTTTAAAATCACTTTCCACTTTAATTTAATATATTGATTTCAATGATTTACTTATAATAATTGAAAATAAAGCGTTGCGAAAGTGGGAAATTTCGGACTGCCAAATCAGAGTGTTGCTGCCCCGCTTGGAAAGGTGCCTAAACGAAAGAATTTCGTTTAGGCAAACGGCAATTTTTCTGCTAGGCGGACGGTAGATGGCTGGCGAGCGACGGCAAAGACTTTCGTTGCTGGCGCTGGAGAGATAACCCGCAAACTCCATCTTCTGTTTGAAGCGGAAAAAATTGCCATCTCAAAAATCAGAAGGAAATTTTTTCCTTCTGATTTTTCTCTGTGTTGATGGCTTGCAGAAACAGGCAATCGCCGTTACGGTATATGCGGAGCTTGAAAACTCCTTGCTGGTGGTATGCGCCACCATGGCCGGTGCGAGAGATAGAGAACGAAAAAATGTCGTTCTTTTATTTTCCAATCAATCCGCGCCTGAACGGCGCATTTTTTATGCCCTGTCTCCGGGGCGTGGTCGCACAAGATTTCAGCAAGCGAAAATTTTTCGTTTGCTGCCGATGCGGCCGGGAGGACATGGCGAATGTCCAGGGCGAAAGCCTAAAGGTCATGTTGCCGTCCAGCACGGTTTTCAACTCCCGGCTTCTGCGCCGCCCGCAGGAATGATGCCTTGAAAAGCATGCTGGAGGCCGACATGGCTATCAAAGTCACCTATGAACTCGACGACATGGACGACGCGCTTTCCACACTGGAAGATACCTATGGAGAGTTGCGCGGTTTTACGCACCTTCTCCATGCGGCCCTTTGGGAAAATGGCGGATTAAAGCATCTTAGTCACGACATCTGCCGTATCCCCGACCGCATCGTGAATGACCTGCAAACTATTCATCGCTGTATGGTCAAAGAGTCGCGCAGCCCCGCCGAAGATGAAAAACGGCTGGAAAGACATGAGCAGGCTGCAGAATACGCGGCGGAATACGTCAAGAACAAGGGGTTGAGCGCCTATGAAATGGTGAGGCCTTTTCTTCTGCAATTCATCAACGACAGAGCGGAATTGGAGCGTGTCGGCGAAATCCACGATATTTCACCCGACAACGTACGGAGCGTGTTGCTCCATGTTGCCCTGCCGAACGCATATAGCGCGCGGTCCGATGCAGAGACTGACGGACAGGAGCCAGTCCTTAACGAGAACGCGCGCGATCAGTCCATCGCGGCGAAGATCAAGGAAGGCGTGGACGCCAGCGCCATCGCCCAGACGCTCAATCTGAAAACCGCGACCGTCGAAAAGGTGATTGCACAGTTGCTCGGTAGTAGCGGAACAGAGCTTTCAAATGAGACGGATCAATCCGACCTCAAAAGAGTAGTAAACGAATAGAGCGGCTTGAGGCGCGGTCATATCCCGCGCCCTCTTTTGTTTATGGGGTAAAGACTATGCCGACATCATATAACCCACACCAAACGGAATGGCTCACGGCGCGGCAAGTCCATGAAGCGCAGTTGTTGGGCATGTCTCGTAGTTATCAGGCGGTGCGTCTTTATATCCAGCGTCACTGGCTGTCGGCGCATCCGACCCTATGCCGAAAGGCAGCGGGAAAGGGTACGACAATGGAGTACCATGTCAGTCTATTTTCTCAAGACGCTATAGCGCGGCGGAAAAAACGTCGAGGCTGGAGGGACTGGCAACCAGTTCGAGGGATGCAGATTCTCGAAATTGCAGAAAACGGCGAGTTGCATCGTGAAATAACGTTGATGATACGGATCGAGCACTCTCTGACGTTTCCGACAAGTAAAGCGGCCCCGATCCGGGCGGTTTGCATCGCAAAATTCGGTAAGGCCGTTTCATTGAATGCCGAAGGCACTCAAACTGCTCCCATGCCCTCTGTCCGAGTTTTCGCAGCTTATATTCGATGGATTCTTCAAAAGCAGCAAACCACGCTTTGGCTCGAAAAGAGGTGGCCTCATGTCAGATAGCCTTATCCTTACGGTATCGGTCGCTGCTGACGAATGGGCTTACAATCAACGACGCGTGAAATATCTCGAAACCTTATTGCTGCATATCGTTCGCGACGGCAGTCGCATACAGGAATGGTTCACCGCCGCCGATCTGGCAGCCAAGGCATTACCCGGCTTGCCTCGAACGCCGGAAGCAATTAGCCGCAGAGCAAACAAGGATAGTTGGCGCAGACGCAAGGCGAGACACAAAGGTAAATGGTTTTGCGCGTATCACGTCTCAAGCTTGCCAGCCCGCGCCTTCGACGAATTGATAGTGCGTATTCTGGAGTTGCCGGCGATCGACGCGGTTGTTTCAATCTTGCCGAACCTGCCTGACGTGGAGCGGGTGGAAGAAGCGCAAGCGGAGAACACGGCCCCGCCATGGGTCCTGCCGCTCGTCCGCATTTTGAAAACCGAAACGAACGGCGATCTCGCAGAAGCATGGGACATTCTGCCGGAACGGCTACCGCCGGAGATCGCGTTACCAAGTGTCGAGGAAGCGGCAAAAGTGCTCGTTAGATTGGGCCTTGCCAACTAGGGCGGGCAGGATCAAAATCGAAGGCCATGGGCAAGCTTTCTTCCCGTGGCCTTTTGATGTATTGAACTGCCAACGAACGTGCGGTGGCCAAAAACCCTTATTGCATAGGATTAGGAAATAGATCGCCAACCTTGGTTATGATCTAAATTCGGTCATGCAGCACACATGGCGAAACTCCCAAAACCAAGAAATTTCCGGGCGAATTGAAGCCCATATTATTCCCTTTATTGAAGCTTTGGGGCTTGAGGTTGCCGTAACGTTCCTGATCAATTTCGGCGGGAGCGCGCTCTCTTTTTCGGGCAAGGCCACGCCTGGTAATCAGATTGTGCGCCTCATCGGAATAGAAGCGACACAGGCTTTATATGATCGCTTCGAGGGCGTTAGCATTTATCGCATCCCGGTGGCCAAGAAATTTCTCGCTCGATATTTCCGCTCCTGCAACCTTTCCAACAGTGAAATCGCTCGCATCCTGCGCGTAACAGACACGTCTGTCCGTTCGTATCTCATGAGCGACGAACAATTGCGCGAAAGAACCGGCAAAATAAAAGATGATCTCCAGCGTTTCGCGCGGAGCAAAGGTTGATGAGCGCAAGAGTTGGAATGCACCGCATCGAGATATTGGCTTCAAAAGATGAGGCTAGATCATGGGTGCACCTGCTGCCCGCAGGCAAATTCAACGGCATTGACGGACGCGGCCCGTATCTCGCGAATGATCCGGCGCAGATCGTGAAACGGACGCGTTCCTATCACGGTAAAAAACAGATCGTTATCGATTACGAGCACCAAAGCATAAACGCCGCCAACAACGGCAAGCCCGCGCCGGCTGCGGGTTGGATAGTCGGTATGGAAGCTCGATCAGATGGTGTCTGGGGGCTTGTTGAATGGACGGAAGCCGCCGCAAAACACCTCGCCAGTCGCGAGTATCGTTACCTCTCTCCGGTTTTTCATCACACGCAATCGGGCAGCGTTCTTCATATCGATAACGCAGGCCTGACCAACTCTCCCAACTTGGATCAATTGACAGCGCTCGCGCGCTCGGAGGTAGTTATGAAAGTGGAAGCGTATGTCGAGAAGGTCGCGAGCGCGGCCAAGTTGCTAGGCCTTCCAGATGGGTCGGATGAGAAGGCCGTCTTGCAGAAGTTGCAGCCGCTTGTCGATCTGGCATTTGAAATCGCATCCATCACGGGTGAGACGCCACCTGTCTCCGCAAATAGCGCAACTCCCGATCCTTCGAAGTTTGTTCCGATCGGTGATTTCGAACGTGTTGTAGCCGAGGCAAACCAACTTCGCCAGGGCGTGACTGAAACGGCCGCAGAAGCGCACGTTGCGGACCATATTCGGCGCGGCGTGGTCGCTCCATTCATGAAGGACTGGGCTGTTTCGCTCTGCAAGGTAAACAAGCCCGCCTTTGACAGTTTCGTGGAAAAGACCGGTCCTGCCTTCATCGGTCTGTTTGGACAGCAGACATCGGCGCATAGCCGCAGTCAGACCGCGAGCAAGCTGGACGAAGGGCAGGCTGCGATATGTGCCAAGCTCGGTCTCAGCGCCGAACAATTTGCAAATGCACGGGAAAGCTGAAGATCGCCATCAGGCCCACGGAAAGGCGAAACGGCATTGATGCCAAGGGGGAGAACAAGGCCGGAGGGAGAAAACGCGCCAGTGGCCTTCAAATGACCTTCAAATTTGATTTTAACCGCAGTCAATTGGTAAGTCCGCAAAACCTTCGATGCCAGTTCGACCGCACCTAACTCATCGGAGCCGTTAGTATGATCATTAACAAACAAAGCCTCGGGGATATTTTTACGGGCTTCAAGGCGAATTTTAACATTGGGTTCGAAGGCGCGGGGAGCGCTTATGGCGAAATAGCCATGATTGTGCCGTCAACCAATAGCAGCGAGCGCTACGGCTGGCTCGGTCAAGTTCCAAAGCTTCGCGAATGGATAGGCGACCGTGAAATCAAGAGTCTGGAAGCGCATGGTTTCGCTGTCACCAACAAGCTGTTCGAAGATACGATTTCGGTCAAGCGGACGGACATTGAGGACGACAATATAGGTGTTTATGCGCCATTTTTTACCGATCTTGGACGTGCCTCAAAAGAACAACCTGACGAACTGGTCTTTTCATTGCTGGCCCAGGGCTTTGCCACAAAGTGCTATGACGGGAAGAATTTCTTCGACGCTGATCATCCGGTGAGGAATGGCGAGGGTGAAACTGCCACTGTCTCGAATATGCAGGCCGGGAACGGACCTGCATGGTATTTACTGGACACCAGCCGTGCCGTTAAACCGATGATCTATCAGGAACGTATTGCTCCGAAATTGACTGCTCTCGATAATGACAACGACAGCAATGTGTTCTTCAAAGATGATTACATCTACGGCATCCGCGCTCGTTCGAATGCTGGCTTCGGATTATGGCAGCTTGCCTTCGCATCCAAGGCCGAACTGAATGCCGAAAACTATGAAGCTGCTCGGCAATACATGATGAACCTGACAGGCGATGAAGGACGCCTGCTCGGGATAAAGCCAACCGTTCTTGTTGTTCCTCCAGCCCTTGAGGGTGCGGCTATGCGGCTTCTGAACAACGGGACTCGCGTCGTTATCGCTGACAATGGTGATGGAAGCACAACGGCTGTTTCGGTCCAGAACGAATGGGCCAACACCGCAAAGCCCATCGTCACGGCTTGGGCCAAAGCAGCATAGAACCCGTATCTCCTACGGTCATAGGGTGGCAAGGCTCTATGACCAGCGCGGCAATGATTGCTTCTCCATTGCCGCGCGCCTTTCTCCAAAAGCCTGACCATGGCTATACCGGCAAGTACGATGGCTAGGATATTCAGATGACATCACCGATGCGTTTGTCGATGATTATCACCGGCGATGCCAGTGGTCTGAAAAGCGCGACCACGGACGGGAAAGCTGCGGTCGCCGGCCTCAGCAGCACGGCAGCAGCCTCCGCCGCCACCATGAAGGGGCTTGCCGCCAGCAACGACCAGGCCGCCGCGTCATCCCGACGCGCGACGGAAGCCACTCGCGGTCAGGCGCTGGCGGAAAACGATTTGCGTTCGAAAGTCTCCGGCTTCCTCGGCATTCGTTCGGGCATGACCGATAGTTCCATGGTCGAGCGCCAGCGCGAGTTGCAGGCTTATGGCCGGGAGTTGGATCAGGTTCGGGCGCAATACAAGCCGCTGATGGACGCTCAGCAGCGGCATCTGTCGCTGCTCGCCGAACTGAATGCAGCCGAGAAGATTGGAGCGATCACGGAGGAGCAACGCGTTGCCTCGATCGCAAAGGCGCAGGCTGCATATTCCGCGCAGGTCGCGGCCATTCAGTCGGGCGGCGTTGCGGCCGCGACATCGACGAAACTCGCGGCACATGAAATGGCGATCCTGAGCTATCAGGCCAACGATATCGTGACCATGTTGGCTTCCGGGCAGAGTCCTTTCATGATCATGGTGCAACAGACCGGTCAGGTCGCCCAGGTCATGGGAAACCGCGGATTGGGCGAGGTCTTCCCGGCTTTGTTGCAGGGGATGACCTCACTGATCACCCCGACCACCTTGCTGATGGTTGGCATCACGGCAGTCGGTTACGCCGCCAGCTATGCCCTGGACGGCATGTTCACCAAGACCCGTAAGGTCAGCGAAATCACCAGTGAACATGAAGAACAGGTGCGCAAGCTCCGCGATGCCTACCAATATGCCGGTACCGGGGCGGACGAGTATTATCGCCGCGCAATGGCTGGTTCGCGTATCGCCGCCGCATCGACACGCAAGGAACTGGACGAGGCCATCGTTAACAGTTCGCATGCGGTGGCGAGTGAAGCTTATGTGCGGACTAATGGTGCCGACGTTTGGTTCGTTGATCCATCTTACAACGCCTTTGCCGAGGCGCTTGAGCACTTGCGTATGACGGCCAAGGAAGGCCAGCCCGATATCCTCGGGTTCAGGAAGATGGTCGAGGACCGCTGGAGCCTTGAGCCGAACAATGAAAAGCTCCTGAAAACCGGCCTTGCGCTCCTTGGCGTTGCAAAGAACGGGCTGGAAGCCGCCGAGTCTCTGGAAAAAACATCACCCCCAGCGATCCGCGCTGCGAATGCCGTCGAGGCGGCGGCGCGGCGGATGGACCACTACAAGGAAGCCTTGTCCGGTCTGCGGGAGATTGCCGCTCCCGAATTGAGCGATCGGCGACAAGTCGAAAATCAGTACGCCACGGCTCGCGGCAATGCCGGTGATGGCAATGAGCGATCGGACGCCGATCGACAACGCGCAGAAGCGCTCGCCCGCATCACTGCCCAGGAGCAGCGCCAGATCGAACTCGCCCGCGTGGATATCCAGTTGCAGGCAGCTCGCGATCCGCTGACGCGTGCGGAACTGACCGCGCAGCGCGAGCGCATTCAGCTTTCCGGCATGGAGATCGACGCGGCAGAGGCTGAGAACCGCGTTCGTCAGGCCCGTAATCAAGTCATGGCCGAGGCGATGGCGCAGTCATCGGCGCAGATCCTCGACATGCGAGCCGAGGCGGCAGCGCGGGCGAAGGTCAACGACGCGATCGCGGCCGGTACGGTCAGCGCGGCTGACGCGGAGCAGTATCTGCGCGCAGAGAGCGAATTGCGACCGCTGATCACGGCAGCTGCGCGAGCCGAGGGTGACGAAAAGCAGCGGCTCCTGAAGATCATTTCGCAGACGGTCGAAGGCTATGAGGCGCTTGCCAAGGAAGAACGCCGCGCCAGCGCCCAAGAATATATTCGCTCTCAGAGCGATCGCATAGAACTGATGCAGGCGGAACTGCGCTTAGTAGGGGCGAGCGAACAGGTGCGCGCCCGTGTTCTCGCCCAGTTGGAAGCCGAGCAACTTATTCGTCAGCGCGGTTTGGGGCAGAGCAGCCGGGAGGCGCAGGAAATCCGAGAACTGACCAAACAGCAGTCCGATTTGACAAACGTACTTGAGCGCCAAACCGATGCCTGGAGCAACTTTCGCTCTGCTGGTGAAGACGCTATCGGTTCTGTAATTGACAGCCTGACCAGTGGTGACTGGAAGGGTGCCCTGGCCGGAATCGGAAAGGCCGCGACCGACTTCCTAAAGGACGATCTCAAGCGGACGTTCTCAAACACGATGGCGGCTTCCTGCCGCGACACGCTAGCCTGAAGGAAACATGGATATGAGCGTTTATGTCGCTATAAAGTATACCGATTGCGTGAGGCTCATGACTGACGGCGCATCTTGGGACGTGGACGGCAATCTCGCCAAGGTGGAAAGCAAGGTCTTTCGCGCAAAATCATTGCCGCTGGCGATCACAGGCCGGGGGCATGATGCCATCACAAAGAAACTGGCAGGCACCGGTGTGAAGATTGCCGACAAGTCCGGTTCAGTCGAGATTGCGATCGAAGGACTGGCCGCGATATTTCGCACCATGAAAGAACAGAATACCGCCGACCTCGATGCAAAGGACACGCATTTTGATTTGCTGGTGGCCGGCTACACGCCACCACGCGGTTTTTTCATTTTGGTAGCAGGCACAAATCCCGATGATCCGACGCCATACTGCTTCCGTGAGCAGTCCTTTGCGGCGGGCGGTCCACGCCTAGGGCCGGAGTTAGCTCACACATTCAGCAAAGGAATTCCACAATCAGATAAACGGTTCCTGGAACTGCGAGGCGTCGAGCTTATGGAGGCCTTCCGCCTTGCTGGTGTTCCCGACACAACGACATGGGGCACCAAGGTTCCGATGCTCGGCGCATCAGCAGGCGGTGTCTGCGAGCTTACGACGATCACTCGCGATGGGGCAGCAACAGAGCTTTTGAAGGATTACGGCGATCCGATTGGCGAGCCGATCAATCCCTATCGCCATACTCAGAATGTGGAATATCTCGGGAACCGCAAAGAGCATCGTATATCGAAGGCGCGGAAGAGAGTCGCCTAGACGCAACTTCAGGTGCACCTTACGCTCGATTCCGCAAGCGCCCCATGGGATGGAGGAAAGGCTTACAAAGAAAAACTTGTTGCCATCTGATCTTGCGCGCGCTGCCACGCGATTTTGCGCGCTACAGCCGCCACGAATACCGCTGTTAAGAAACCAATTTTCAGCGTCATTCTGTGGGGTAAGGTATCTGTGGGGGTGGAGTCGTATAGCTAACCTATTGAAAACATTGGTCGGAGTGAGAGGATTCGAACCTCCGACCCCCTCGTCCCGAACGGCGTGTGCGCGCAAAAAGTTCAATGAAATCAGTGCCATTTGGTTCAGTCTAGTCACGTATGTTCACTCCATGTTCCGTGAAGCGGTGCGCAATCAGTGCGCTGCACCGGGTTTGTTCTCAATAGGCATCGGCAGCGTTTTGCTGGAAATCAGGATCATTATGCAGGTATGTGCGCTCATACTCCTCGACCGTAAGCCCGAGCGAAGCGGCAGCCTCGCTGGAGTGGACGCCGGCCTGGGCGAGCCATGTGCCGCGCGTGTGGCGCAGCACGTGGGGCGTTACGTCCTCGCCCAGACCGGCCGCTGCCCGCGCGCTTCGGAACGCCTTGTGGGGCTTGGTGATGGGATCGCCGAGATAGTTCACCACGTAGCGCAGCCCTGCCTTTTCGTCAGACCAGCCATCGAGCCGCTTCCAGCGGTGGGCATGGGCCACCAGGCGCCGCGCCATCTTGACCGGGGTCTTGCGCTTGTTGTGCGCCATACGCTCGCCATCGGCTCGACGGAAGATGACGCTGCGCTCAAGATCAACGACGCCGCCCGTGGTGCTCCTCATCCATTGCAGGTTGAGAATCGCGCCAAGGCGGGTGCCGGTGTAAATGCCGATGAGGACGAGCCTGGCAAGGTGCATGCGCTTTTGATCGCGTCGGCGGGTCCAGAAGACGCTCTTTCCTTCGCCGTGCTTCTCCCATCCCATGCATGCCCAGAGGAGTGCTGCCGCTTCCGATCGCGTGAGGTATCGCTCGCGCGGGACGCTCTTTTCCGGCAGCGTCACTGCGGGCAGAACGTCCAGCCCATATTCCTTGTGATAATAACGCAGGGCTGCACGAAGAATTTCTAGGTCGCGGCGGGAACCCGATTGCGTCTTGCGATGGACGGCAAAATCCCGGCAGAGCTTGCCCTTTATTTCCGAGACAAGCTTGTCGCCGAAAAACTCGTTAAGGCGGGAAATCGCCTGCTCGGTTTCCTTTGGCCTGGATGTCGATTCCGACTTCTCGTCGAGGTAAATGGTCAGGACATCACCGACCTTTATTTCAGATGAACGACCTCCGCGGGGGGCCTCATATTTTTCGGCGAGATACTCTGCGAGTTTTGTCTCCGCTTCATCAACTTGATCCTCAAGGCATCCTGTGCGGATATTGGCGGTGCCGTCCTTGATGATCCACGTATTGCGGATTGTGCCGTCGCGCTGCTTTTCGGCTCTAAGCCAGAGGCGTGGGGGCTTTCTTTTTTGCGGCATCTCGTCATCATCTCCTCGATCGCGCGGCGCGTGACGAAATCCTTACGGGCAATCTGAGTAATTTCAAGATTTCCCTTCGCGGCTTCTGTTCGCAAGGCGGAGGGTGTCAGCGCTCCGTCGAAGAAGAGCTTGCATGCCTTGCTGAGCCGAATTGGCCTGTCGAGTTCTATCTCGTCGCTCATCAGAACAGGCTTCCTTGTGCGGGAGAGCCGGGCTCGTCCCTGGCCGGATTGACATCGGCCGGGAGCCGGGCACGCCAGTCGAAGAAGCCGAGTGCGCCCTTGAGCGGGATCGGCTCTTCGAGCGACCGAGCATTGCGGAGCACATAGCCGTAGGTGCCGAAGAACCAACGGCTGGGGCTCGATGTCACGCAGTCGACGATTTCCACCGTGCCGATGATGGCGCCGAAGGTGAGGTCGTCAAAGGCAAATTGCGGCACGTCGAGACCGGCCACGGTCTGGAGATAGGCATTCGCCTCGCCGTTGAAGGTCCGCTTCACGAACCGGCTGGCGTGGATACAGACCGGACCGCGCACCGACGTTGGCTTGCTGCGGTTCTCGATGTCCTTCCAATCGTGGACGATGGCGTGGCCCCATGGCTGTATGACGGATAGGGCGAGCTGGGGGAGGCGGTCAAACGAGGTCATGGCTGTTCGCCTTCCTGCTGGATAAGGGCGGCTATCTGCTCGCGACGCGGACCAATCGGCGTTACGATTGAGCACCACATAGCGGCGCTATCAGGCCGCTCATCCCAATGTCCGGTGCTCCAATAGTCAGCTTCGTCTTCTGTCGGGGGTGTCCAAAAGCAGAGCAGCGTATGAGGGTGTGCGCCTTCGAAAGGCGGGGTAGTCATCGGCTTCCAATTTTCGTAGCGATCCCGGAACTGTTGGTTTTCCTTTTCCCGTTTCGCCACACAGGCTTCGGCTGTCTCGGCGCGTTCGGTCAATTTACGGAACTCGTCATCCAACATGCAGCCTTCGTCCTCGCGCATGTCGAGTTCGTCAGACAGCTGCTTATTTATGCGTTTCTCTTCGGCAAGCTCTTGGCCCAGCGCCGCTATCCGCTCGGCGGCTTCGGGGCCGTAGAGGGGGATGCGACTTGTGAATGCCTGCGGAGGGTTTGGAACCGTGTCGTAAAATTCAAAGCTTCCATGTTCGGAATCTTCATAGCGAAAGAGATGCGCCACCGGCACCAGGTCGGCGGTGGCTTTGTCTGCCGGATTGGCTGGGGTACGGTCGAGTACGCTTTCCGCTTCGGCCCATGATTTCCGTTGTTCCTCCGTCATTTCGCGCTGTTTCTCAGGAGGGAGCGCGTTGAAAGCATCAATGGCTGCTTGAAGCGTCTGCATCTTTGCCTCCCTCTGCCAGTGCTGCGCGGCCTGCGTTGAGGATGCTGTAGTAGTGTCTTCCGTGAGACCCTACGAGCTTTCTTGCTTCCAGCTTGGCGGCTACCGTGACATTCGGCCCGATCAACAACACACCATGCCCAGCAGGGTAGACGGCGAGGAGGTTAAGCACTCGGATTTGCGCTTTCGATAGCTTTGTCATCAAATTGCCCTCCGCGCGGGTATTTGTGTCATGTCCGGGAAATCGTCATGGGTTCGCCCGTCGAGCGCGCGTCCGGCGTCTTTCTTCGATGCGGGGATCATGTAAGGGCCGTTGCAATCGGACGTCAGCTTATGCGAGCCCCACTGCTTGAAGAAGAAGGGCACGTCGGCGGCGGCGCACTGGTCGCGAATCGACCGCACCCAATCCGGATGCATCGGCCGGGCACCTGGGCCGCTCTCGCCTCCTACGATGACCCAATCGGGTTTAACTCGCCCGAACTGGAGATCGATGAGACCGAGCAATGGCTCGAGGCTCCAGAACCTGACTTTCGCCGGGGTCTCCTCAAGCCAGCGCCGGCGAGCGTCGTAGCGGCCCTGATCTTCAGCCGAGACGCCGAGCCAGACGTTGTGGAGCGGCCAGGAATTGACTTCCCTTGGCTTTCCGGAAAAGCCATACCAGTTGGCATATATGTCCTGGAGAAGATCCTCCCGTGACAGGACCTCGCAGGCCCTCTCCGGACGCTTGGTGAGCACCTGAAATTCGTGATGATCGTTGACCGCCATCTCGGTCAAGACATCGAGGATCCACTGGTCCGGGACATTTTTGGCAAAGAGGTCGCCATGGGCGCAAACGAAGATGCGGCGAGGGCGCTTCCATTTGCTTGGCTGATGCAGCCATTGCGGGTTGAAGCGAACCTCGCCGGTCCAGACCGGGCCTGCCTTCGTGTCTCGGGTCAGGCCGGCGCGGCTCGGGATATGCTTGAGGCGCGTTCCTGCAAGCCGCATGGCATAGCAATTTGTGCAGCCGGGGGAGACGACGCTGCAGCCCGTGATCGGGTTCCAGGTGGTGTCCGTCCATTCGATGTGGGTGCCGTCAGCCATCTTGCCCTCCGATGCGTTCGAGCAGGGCGAGGGCAGCGGGAAGAGGTTTGAAGCGCCCGTCCTCAAATTCTTCGCGCGGACGCGCCCATAACGAGCCGTCGTCAACGCTGCGATAAATGGCGACCTCGCGCATATTGATCGAGGTCCCGTGGGGACAGTTGTCTGCTGGCGTACTCGGATCACGCCAGTGACTTGTCTGCATCCTGCCGATGCCGATCAGCACATATTCGGTGGCGCGCTTCTTGTGGCGGTGCGTGGGCTGCATCACGCCCTGCGCAGCCGGTAGCTTGGCAAAGACGGCGGTGATGGTTGATAGCCACCAATCGGCGGCGCTGTATCGCCCGTTTGCCGATGCCTGCTCCAAGAGCGGGCCTATATCGCTTGGCAAAGAGACCTCGCCTTCATCGTCGGTGTAGTCTTCGATGGATGGCAGGCCGCGCTGCTTTGCATTCCAATAGGCCTTCTGAGCCTCGACCTTGGCCAGCAGTTCGGAGAGAAGGGCGCTAGCTGCGATCATGGCTGCGGCAAACCGATCAACGGCAATGTCGTCGGGGTGCTCCGGCGCTTGCGGCGCGGGGGCTTGGCGAAGCGCGAGGCCTAGCCTGCCGATGATGGCGGAGACCTGCTCCCGCTTATCCCAATCAATCCCGTCCACGAGCTGGGACAACGCCCAACCAGCCTCACGAGCTGCGGCTTGGAGGCGGCTGTCGGCATCATGTGAGCCTTGGAAAGCCGTCATGTCCGATTGCGGCGCGGTGGCTTGGGGTGTGACAATTACATCGGATCGCGATTTGACCTTATCGGCATACCTTTCGCGCTCATCCGCAACGGACGCGCCGCGCTGATGGATCATCATTGCGAGGTTGCCAACGTCTACAGGGTCACCCTTTTCGACGTGCTCAGTTAGGAGCCGCGAGAGATACGCTATCGAGCACTGATTGGGCTCATCCCATCCGCCGCGACCTTCTGCACGCTTCCTGGCGAGCTTGTCCTTCATCGCAGCGGCAAACTGATCAACGGCTATGTCGTCGGGGTGCTGCGGCACTTGCGGCGCGGGTGTTTGGGGTGTGGCTATGGCTAACGGTCGCCACTCTTTGACGGGATAGTAAATCAGGCCGTCCGCATGGTCATAATGCGCGAACGCCTCACCATCCCAAAAGCATGAAAATTCTGCTCGACCCGGTTCGCATCGGCCTATGAACTCATCTCCGTCCCTTGGGGCCGACTTTATCGGTCGCCACGCGCTCGGCTCTGCCGGTAGCTTGGCAAGGGCGGTGGTAGGGTGCGTGTCGATCAGACCAATGATAGTGTGATAGATGCCGTCAGCGCTCTCCCATGAATAGCCGTCGCTGACTTCCAGCAATTTCTTGGCGACTTCTGCGGCGCGCTGGTATGCCTTTGCCGCATCGTCCGTTATCGTTGCTGTGTGGGCGTCAGTCATGGGAGCCACCAGAAAAACAGCCCATAGGACTAATTATCGGAAATGTCATTTGCCAGCCTCCTTCTGTTCTCTCATGATATCGCGGGTCGCCTGAATAAGCCGGCAAACCGCGTGCTCTGGAACCCGCAGGAAGCGGGCGATGTCGTGGGTATCGAATTTTCGGGTGCCCCAAAGCTCAAGTGCGTGTTGCGCTTCGTTTTCATCGAGCAGCCAAGTCGTGGTGCGGGAGGTGCTTGCCATGGCTATCGCCCTGCCGACCGGACGGGCGTTGCTGTTTTGCGCCAGATGCTATCCCAGCGCCGGAAGCAAAATTGCCCCTTATTGCGCAGGACATACATGCGTCCATTCAACATGACGCCAAAATAGGACCATGGGATAAAATGAATGCCGGAGCCATATCGGCCCATCGGAATGGGAAGCTTCATGCGCTTTCTCCTAAGTCCCTAGATCCGCATCGGCATCAGGACGAACATCGTCTCGGTGGCGGCGCCGTCCGCCTGCCCGGCCGGGATGATCCGTGAGGGATCGCCCGGGGCGCCGAGTTCGAAGATCAGTTCGGCGCCGCCCGCGGCATTGAGCATGTCGAGGCAGTAGCGGCTGTTGAAGCCGATCTTGACCGGTTCGCCCTCGATGCGTTCAATGTCGACCTGGTCGTTGGCCTCGCCCTGATCCGGATTGATGACGATCAGGTTGAGCGCGTCGTCGCCGAAGTCGAAGCTGCAGGCGCGCCCGTTGTCGCTTGAAAGGGTCAGGACGCGATCGAGCGCCTTTGCCAGCGGCTCGATGCTGACCTTGAACCGATTGGCGTTAGCGGGCGGGATGACACGCTGGTAATCGGGATAGGTGCCGTCGACCAGCTTGCTGGTGATCGTCACGCCGCCTGGCAGGCTGAACAGGATCTTGTTGTCTGAAAGGGCAACGTCGATCGCCTCCTTGTCGCCCAGGAGCGTTGCAAGCAGTAACACCGTCCGCCTTGGCAGGATGATGGGTGGCATTCCCGCTCCGCCATCCGGCAGTGATAGCCGCATGAGCGCCAGACGGTGCCCGTCAGTCGCGACGGCGGCGAGTTTCTCACCATCCTGATGCAGATGGATGCCGTTCAGATAATAACGCGTCTCCTCGGTCGAGATCGCGAAAGCCGTGGTCGCGATGATCGCGGCAAAAGTCCTTTCGGACAGGGAAAAGCGATGGGAGAGCTCTCCGGCGGAGATCGTCGGAAAGTCGGATGCCGGCAGGATGGCCAGCCGGAAGCGCGCCCGGCCGGACGCGATCGTCATGGATGCGCCGTTCGGATCGCCGGTAAAGCTGATATCCGCGCCATCCGGCAGCTTGCGCATGGCGTCGTGAAGCAGCGCAGACGGCAGTGTGAATGCCTGGAAGGGCGCGATGCCCTCCGCGTCCACACGGGCTTTGATCTCGACATCGAGGTCGGTGCCCGTGATCGTCAGCGCGCCGTCGTCATGCGAAAGCAGCACATTGGACAAAAGCGGGATCGTGTTGCGCTTCGCCACGGCGCGATTCACGGCGGCCAGGGCGGGAAGCAGAGCTTCCCGCGGCAGATGAAAAAGAGCGCCCGTCATGCGAGCATCTCGGGTGAGCCCTCGAAAGCGGGAAGGCTGGTCTTGTCCTTCACATCGAAGAGGTCGGTGCGGACCCGCTCGTTGATGATCTGGTCGGGCCGGAAGATCTGGTAGAACCAGACGATCGAGCCGCTCTTCACGCGATAGCGCAGGCGGACCGGCACGCGAACCTTCTCGCCCATGAAGAACGGGGCGACGGACAGGATGAAGAGGCCGGGCACCTTGATCGGCTTGCCGTCCGAACCCTGATGCTCCTCTTCCCAGATGATCTGGCCTTCGCCGGTCTGCAGCGTCGAGGCGTTCTTGACCTTCGCGGCGACGTTGACCTGCAGGCCGCGCGAGAGTTCGACGAGCTGGGCCGGCGTGGCGATCGTGGTGGCGAATTCGCGTTCGTAGCGAAGCTTCTCGCCATCCTCGGGCGCCGACAGTTCGAACACATGCTCTTCAAGGAATACCGCGAAATCCTCCTGGGTCATCGTGGCGCTGTTGAGCTTGACCCATGCCTTCCATTCCTCGGAAAGCGGGAAGGCATAGTGGACCCTGTGTTTGCCAAAAGCGGCTTTGCCGCCGCTCGTGTTCTCGTGATAATCGATGACGGTCGTCAGGCTGGGCTTGATCCAGTCGGTATTGGCGAAGACGACGCTGTCTTCGATCTTGTGACGGTTCGTGAGCCCGATGAACGATTCGAGCGTCTGGGCCGTGGCGATGCCGGACTTGCGGGCGGGGAAGAGGCGGTGCTCCTCCAGTATCGCATCCACGCTCCTGATATGCGGATTGTCGCCGCGAATGAGCAGTGCGGGCACGCTTGCGGGCAGGCCGGTCAGTTCGTCCGTGCGCACGACATTGACCAGCTCCGCGCCATTCGCCCTGGCGCCAAGTTCGGCGGCGGTCGAAAGGCTGAATGCGGGATCGGCGACGATGGCGGCTTCGGTGGCGGGGTTGTTCTCGGACAATTCAGGTCTCCTTTAGGGGGTGAGTTGGGGGTTAACGGCTCATGTCGGCCGCGTCGCGCAGGCCGGCGAACATGTTGATCTGCTCGGGGTGCTCGGTTGAAAGCGAGCCGTCGTCGAGCACCCAGAAGAAGGAGGAGCCGCGAACGGGCTTGGGCCGTTTCGAGCTGATGTCGACCTCGAACGTGGCGGTGCCCGCCTCGACGACGATGTCCAGCTTCAGGGTGACGCTGCCCTTCACTTTCGATTTTGGGCGATCGCCGGAAAGCTCTTTCAGCGTCAGCAGGGTGTCGAGGATTTCCTTGGACAGCGCGGCAACGGCATCGCCGCCTTCAAGCGAGCCGATGATGGCCTGGGAGTCTCGGATGCGTTTCATGGTCGGATGGTCCTTTCAGTCGCGGCTTGGGATGGTTGCGGCCCGCTTTCGGCTGTTTCGGCCTCGGCAATTGCGGCGGCGGGCGAAGCGCCCGGGCCCGGTTCGTCACCGTCCGCCAGTAGCGCCATTTCCATAGCGATCTTCTCTCGGAGGCGCGCCGCGTAGCTGGCTTCAAGCACGATCTCCGACATGTCGGGAAACCGGCCGATGAGAAGGCGCAGCGGCTCTCCGGCCTCTATCTTTTTCAGGGTGGCGCGTGCGGTTTCCGGCTTGGTCATGCCGAGCCCCCATTGTTTGCCCCGCCCTTAAGCTCCCTGCGGTCGCTGGCGGGGACCCCGGCCCTCGCGTCGATGCCGAGATAGCGGGAGAGGCGGGCAAGCCAGGCTTCCTCCGCCTTCATCGGGCCCCATGGCTTCAGCGCGCCGGTAAGCTTCGGTGCCGGAAGATCGGCGGCTGGCACATGTTCCGCCGCGTGTTGCCCGAAGAAGGCGATCGTTTCGGCGCGCAGCATCCGGTCATCCATCGCGTCGACTACGTGCTGATAATCGGGCATCGTTGTGAGATGGGGCAGGCGAGCGGCCTTGAAGATGGCGGCGTCTATCTTCCACCCGATCCTGTCGATGCACAGCCGCACAGAAAGCTCGGGCTCCAGATAGGTGTCGAGATGCAGCGAGAGCAGCCGTTGCATGGGGCGGATCATGTCGCCGATGAACACCTCGCGCGCATCGTGGAGCAGGAAATAGCCTGCCGCGATCGCGTCGCCGGTCTCGTTGAAGATTGCGTCGGCGCCCATGACGCAGTGTTGCGCCACGACATAGGCCGGGCACGAATAGCGCCCGTTGAAGCGGGCGATTTTGGAAAGGCTGTTGGCGATCTCCGGCCAGACGATGTCGGAGGTCTGTGGTTCGGCAAGGTTCAAGACCGTGCCGTCGGGGCGAAAGGCCGGTACGAAGGCGGTCATAGGACTGCCCTCGAATTGCGCACCTGGATCTTCGGCAGCGTGCTATCCGCCGCCTGCACGAGGCGGGCGCGTTCAGCCGGCAGGAGCGGCAGCGTATTGAGAAATTCCTGCAGCAGGCAGAGGCAGCGCTCGCGCTGGGCCGCCCATGGATCGAGGAGAAGTGCGGCGCGCCCGGCGCAATATTTTCCCCATGCCAGGAAGAATCCCGGCGAGGTCATGTAGTTCTCGGTCATGGGCGGGCGGTTCGGGAGAGGCTGGCGAACCTTGATCGCCATTTCCTCGATGCAGTCGAATGCACCGCTGCGGCTTTCCGATTTCCATTCGGCGGCAAGGTTCTGCGCCTGGCCGCCGAATTCGATGATCTCTGCGGTTGTGAAGCCGGCGCTGATCATATCGCGGAATGTCGCGGCGCCTCGAGAAGCGGCGATATCCTGCATCACCGTGGCCATTTCTATGGCGCGGCGGTGCGGCTTCTCGTCCGGCCCACGTGGATTGTCGGCGCGGGCGAAGGCGGCGTTGCGGTAGCTGGTGGCGAAAGCGCGCCCTGCTTCCACCGACTGGTGGGCGCGCTGAGCGGCCGGCGAGAATTGCTGTGGTGTGTGTTGGATGTTCACGGTGTGGCTCCATCGGGAATGGCGATGGAGAAAAGCTAATGTGGAAACAATTCCGCGTCAATCATAAAATGAGGAAAGATTTCCATATTGATGTATCTCTGCCTACCAGAGCGCTGATCGCGCGGCAAATTTTGCCTTGATTGCCGTGCTTCCCTCGGGCAATTTGCGATTGCATTGGGTGATTTTATTTGGGGGCAAAAATGGCAAAAATCATACGCAAAGAAATCAGGAAGAGGGGCTTTCTCGGCTGGCTCTTCCTGCTGTTGTTCTTGGGTTTTAACATTTTCATGGCATTTGGGCTGTTCGCCGGCGTTCAGAGCGCGGCGACAGGGCCGGTGGCAAGCGATGCAGAGGCGGCCGGAAGGGCAATAGGAGCAGCGATCGGCGGTGGCTTTCTGTTGTTCGTTTGGGTAGCGGGAGCGGTGATCCTTGGGCTGTTCGCAGTTCTCTTTCGTGGCAGAAAGACCCTTATAGAGGAGACCGTTGAATGAATATGATGCCAAAAGCGCTGGCGGCCCTCGCTGTAGGCCTTCTTTCCATATCGTCGGCCAAGGGTGACAGCCTGAAAAGCATGAAGGTCGCCAATGAGCTTGGTACTATCATCGCTTCAGAGAAGTTCTGCGACCTTGCTTTCAACCAGTCTGCAATCGAAGCTTACATCGAAAAACATGTCGATGCCGGTGACACGGGTTTTGCTCCGACGATGAATTTGATGATTAGCGGTCAGGAATATGAACTCAATGAAATGAAGGGGTCGGCCAAGACTGCTCATTGTATGCAGGTTCGTCGATCGGCTAAGGCCAACGGGTTGCTAAAATAGATGCGACTGCTTCGCGGCTCATGGACCCGGCTTCAGCCGGGTCTTTATCTTTTCGCTACATGCCAAAAAGTTCGTTCATTGTCAGTACTTTATGCATGGCAAAGATCGTCGCGATCTCAAATTCGATCAATGCGGGCGGATTTAGTTTTTGCAGTGTAATTGTCGTTGCTGTGCGCTTGGCAAGCCTGCCGATGGTCCCCTCCACATTCTCCATGGCGCCCTTGCTCGTCTGGATAATGACCGAATCGCCGACGCGGGCCGGCCGATCGGGGTGAATGAATCGAAGGTCGCCCGGATTGTGTTCAGGCTCCATCGATGTGCCTTCAATAAAGACCGCATAAACATTTCTCGCACCTACCAGTGCAGGTGGACGGCGAACGTAGTCGATAATTCCCTCCATAATAAATGAGCCGGCGTGGTGCGAGCCAGCCGCAGTGCCGAGAACAGGCACATCGTTGGGAAGGAGACGCATGTTGGGCGGCGTCACACCTGCGGCTTTTGTATCTCCGCGCAGCGACGAATTAGAAGGCGGTGTCGTTGGCGACACGGGGTCCTCTGGTGCGGCATCTCCTGTCAACAGCCATTGTTCGCTGACCTCAAGTGCCCTGGCAAGCTTCATGAGCGTTTTGGGGTGCGGCAATTGTTGGTCATTGGCCAGCAGCTTATGGACCGTACCCCGGTCCAGACCCGCCTTGGTCGCCAGACTGGTAGGGTTCAATCCCAGCTCTTGCATTCTTGGGCGAACGCGGTCCTGAAACGTTTCCATCATGTGCGGAATATAATCCGCAATATCAATTTGCGGAACGTGGAAACTTTTCGGTTGACAGTGTGGAAAGATTTCCTCATTTTCCGTTTCATGAACATGCGCTCTCATCTTGTCCGTGTCTCCGATTGTTACCGCGAAGCCGCAGGGCTTTCGCGTTCAAGGGTTTCGACGATCGTGCTGAACCGTGGCTCGACACTCGATCGCATCGCCGCCGGTCAGGCCGACGTCACCACCACGACTTTCGAGAACGCAATGCTTTGGTTCTCTGTCAATTGGCCCGACGGTATGGAATGGCCGAAAGGTGTTCACCGTCCGGTTGTCTGTGTGCCAAAGGAGGCAGCCGAATGAACGCCGTCCGCAGCTCCGACAGCCTGACCCTGCGTCAGCCATCCGATAGCCGTGCAACGCGACGCCTCGCCACGGCGAAGAAGCTTTTCCAACTGCTCTGCGCCTTTCGCGGCGAAAGCCCGACTGCGCTGTTTGCCCGCCTGGTCGAGCAGGAAGCGCGGCGCGTGCTCTTTGGCAAGGGGAGGGCAGGCTAAATGGGTTCGCTTCTGCGCCGCTTCGATGATGCAGCTTGCGCATTCTGCCACGGCCATTCGCGCCGTGATCTGGATCGTGTGCGCAGGCGTCGGTTGCTGCTTCTTGGACAGCGACTTGTCGCGAGCCGGGAAAGGCGTGCTGAATGGGCGGAGAGTTTCGACGATGTGTTGTTTTTCCAATCATCTGCCGACGCCGCGTTCGATCTTCTCGAACACTTTCATCAGAGCGGTGGTCGCCTCGGGGATGCTGCGCTCCTTGAGGAAATCGAAATCGACCGCGCTCGTCTGTGCGCCCGTCGTGTCTGGGCGCATCTCTGCTCTCGCGATGGCACGCACGAAAACGTCCTTGAGAAGTGGAACGCGGCGCCGATCCTTTCCAACAAACGCTATGGCAAGCTGTTCGAGGGCCTTGGCGAAAAGGGCGTGTTGCGTCCGTTCGTGCACAAGCTTCGTATCCGTGTTCCGTATTGGCATCGGGTTTTCTCTCCTTTGTTCCGAAGGTTCCATCTGGCCTTCGAGCGCTTAAGCAATCGGGCTTCATGTGGCCCTCCATAATCATCTGACCCACGCACTCTGACAGCAAAAACCCTTTCCCTTAACGGGAAAATTCAACGGCTTTTCCCGTGACGGGAAAGCTTTGCCTTTTTTCGAGGATGCCCCCATGACGCAGATTTCAGACGCATGGTTCTACCGGCTCAAAGCCGCGCAGCGCGACCTGATCAAACTGGCGGGCCAGATCGAGCGCGTTGCGGAAATCACCTCGATTTCGAAAAGCCAGGTCGGGCGCTGGAACAACACGCAGGATACCGATCTCATTCCATTGAACGCCGTGTTGCTGCTCGAAGCCGAATGCGGCGTGCCGATCGTCACCGCCGTCATGGCGGAACTGAACGGGCGGCGGCTTGCAGACCCGGATGAGGCGCAGAAGAGCACGGGCACCATTCTGGCGCGCTATGCCGAGACGGTGCGCCAGGCGGGCGAGCTGATGAGCGCCGGGGCAAAGGCGTTCGCCGATGGCAAGCTGACGCCTGCCGAGGCCCAGCAGATGGACCGCGTGGCGAACGATGTTGAACGCAGCCTTTCGGATCTGCGCAAGCTGCTCGCCGCTGCTCGATCGCCGGAAGCGCATATCCGCGTGGTGGAGGGCTGAGCCATGGCAAGCCTTTGGACCCCGCAGGTAATGGCCGAATTGCAGCGCTACTGGCGGCGTGGCGACAGCGCCGCGCAGATTGCCTCGCTTTTGTCGATCTCGCGCAGCGCCGTGCTGGGCAAGGTGCATCGGCATCCGGATATATTTGCGAGCCGCCCGACGGGCAGCCCGAGCCGAAAGCAGAAGGGTGCGCAATCGTCATTGCGTGCGCCTGGTGCTGTCAGGCCCGAGGCACCGACTGAGCCGGTTGCCAATGCCGGCGCAGTGGTTCCCGAGATCACGGATGCGCGCGACATCATCGTCGTGCCGATGTCGTTCGAGCGGGCGTTGCAGGAAAATCGCTGCCTGTTCTTCGCCGCCGATCCATTCAGCGCAGCCGGGCCTTTGATGCCGGTGTGCGGTTGCGAACGCGCCGAAAACCCGAAGCGCAAGCCTTATTGCGCGGCGCATCTGCGCACCGAGCGGAGGCCGCGCACATGACGGCGATTGCCCGCAAGTTCGATATCGACAGGGCGAGCCCGGACGCGATGGCGCGCCGGATCGAGGAGCTCGAATATGTCCTCGATACGCTCCTGCCGCCCGAAGGCTATGAGTTGAGGCTGAGGGATGCGTTCGGCCTGACGCCGCAGCAGGCGATTGTGGTGGCATGTCTTGCCAATGGCCGGAACTGGAGTTTCGAGGCTTTGATCGGCGCCGTCACGCGCTGGAACCAGCATATCGAGAACAAACAGATCGCCGTCCTCGTCTGTCACGCACGCAAGAAGCTCCCGTCCTGCATCGAGATCATCAATTTGTATGGGTTCGGCTACCGGATGAGCGCCGAAGGCTTGGCGCATGTCCGGGCGATGATCGGGTGGCAGCCATGAAACAGCCCTGGCTCGACCGTGAACTTTCGCGCCCTGTCTGCATCGCCGCTGCTGCCAGCATCGGATGCGTCATCGGAGCATGCTGGATCGCTTTCGTGATGGCGGTGATGCCATGACGCTGCGGGCCTATCAACAATTCCTCGAGGCGAAGGCTCCGGTGGCGAAACCGGCCGGGCTCCTGCTGGATGGGGTTTCGGTCAATGCGCTTTTGAAGCCGCACCAGGACGCCATCGTCAGATGGGCCGTCAATGGCGGGTGCCGCGCGATCTTTGCGGCGTTCGGTCTGGGCAAGACCAATATGCAGCTGGAGACGGTGCGCTGCGTCATCGAGGCGGTGTTTGCGGCATCCGCTGAAGCCGGCTTCGGGTTGATCGTCGCGCCGCTCGGCGTGCGGCAGGAATTTATGCGGGATGCCGCGACGCTTGGAACCAAGCTGACCTTCATCCGATCGTGGGAAGAGGCCGTGGCCGCGAACGCGGCTGATCCCGAATGCCGTATCTTCATCACCAATTACGAGACGGTGCGCGACGGGAAGATCGATCCCGCACTCTTCCTCGCCACATCGCTCGACGAGGCTTCATGCCTGCGCGGCTTCGGCGGGACGAAGATCTTCCGCGAGTTCATGCGCCTCTTCCAGAATGTCCGTTACAAATTCGTGGCGACCGCTACGCCGAGCCCGAACGATTATATCGAGCTTCTCGCCTATGCCGCCTATCTCGGCATCATGGATGTCGGCGAGGCCAAGACGCGCTTCTTCAAGCGCAATTCGGAAAAGGCCGACCAGCTGGTGCTGCATCCCCATAAGGAGGATGAATTCTGGCTCTGGGTTTCCTCCTGGGCGATCTTCCTGCAAAAGCCTTCCGATCTCGGCTTCTCTGATGAGGGTTATGACCTGCCGCCGATGCAGGTCCACTGGCACGAGGTCAAGTCCGACATTCGGGGCAGGGAGATCGAGCGCAGCGGCCAGCATACGCTTTTCCGCGATGCCGCGCTGGGTGTCGTCGATGCCGCCCGCGAGAAACGCGACAGCCTTAAGCTTCGCGTCGACAAGATGAAAGAGATTCTGACGGCCTCGCCGGATGATCACTTCATTCTCTGGCATGATCTCGAAGATGAGCGGCGCGCGATCGAGGTGGCGGTGTGCGGCGTGCGATCCGTCTATGGCGCGCAGGACCTCGCTCACCGCGAAGCGACGATCATCGAGTTTTCCGAGGGCGAATTCCAGCATCTGGCCGCTAAACCCGTCATCGCCGGTTCCGGCTGCAATTTCCAGCGGCACTGCCACAAGGCAATCTTTCTCGGCATCGGCTTCAAGTTCAACGACTTCATTCAGGCGATCCATCGCATCCTGAGATTCCTGCAGGACAAGCCGGTCGAGATACACATCATCTTCACCGAAAACGAGCGGGAAGTGCGCCGGAAGCTCGTCGCCAAGTGGAAGAAACACGAGCATCTGGTGGAGAAAATGAGCGAAATCATCCGCAAGTACCGGCTGAACGAACATGCCATGGCCAAGGCGCTGGAACGCTCGATCGGTGTCGAGCGGATCGAGGTGCGGGGCGACAATTTCACCTGCATCAACAATGACAATGTCATCGAAACGCACGGGATGGAGGAGAACTCCGTCGGGCTGATCGTCACCTCGATCCCGTTCTCGACGCAGTATGAATATACGCCGTCCTATAATGATTTCGGGCATACCGATGACGATCCGCATTTCTGGGCGCAGATGGACTTCCTCACGCCGCAGCTCCTGCGCGTGCTGCAGCCCGGCCGGTGGGCCTGCATCCATGTCAAGGATCGCGTGATCCCGGGCGGGCTTACCGGGCTCGGCTTCCAGACGCTCTCGACCTTTCATTGCGACACCATCCAGCATTTCCGCAAGCACGGTTTCGCCTTCATGGGCATGAAGACCATCATCACGGACGTGGTGCGCGAGAACAATCAGACCTACCGGCTCGGTTGGACAGAGCAGTGCAAGGATGCGACCAAGATGGGGTGCGGCACCCCGGAATATATGCTGCTGTTCCGCAAGCCCCAGACGGATAAATCACGCTCCTATGCAGATGTGCCTGTGGTCAAGGCGAAGAAGGAGTGGCTGGCGCCAGCGCTCCTGGGTGACGAGCCGGCGTTGGACGAGGACGGCTATCCGATCGGGGGCGATGAGCCGATTCTTGACCACGACAAGGGACAGTGGAAGAACGAGGCCGGCTATTCCCGCGCCAGGTGGCAGATCGATGCGCATGCCTTTGCGCGGTCTTCCGGCGAGCGGCTCCTGACTGCACAGGAGATACAGGGCATCCCGGCTGGCCGGGTGTTCAAGATCTGGAAGGCCTATAATCTCCAGTCGATCTATGATTTCGAGCATCATGTCATGTTGGCGGAGGGGCTGGAGATGCGCGGCGCGCTGCCGCCGACCTTCATGCTGATGCCGCCGCACAGCAATCATGATGATGTCTGGTCGGATGTCACCCGCATGCTGACGCTCAATGGCGCGCAGCATGCCAAGGGCAAGGAAATGCACCTCTGCCCGCTGCAGTTCGACATTGTCGACAGGCCGATAAACCAACTCTCCAATCCGGGAGACCTGGTGCTCGATCCCTTCGGCGGGCTGATGACGGTGCCTTACCGCGCGCTGAAGTTCGGGCGGCGCGGCGTCGGGATCGAACTTAATTCCGGCTATTTCCTCGACGGCGTGGCGCATTGCAAGGCCATGGAAGCCAAGATGGCCATGCCGTCGATGTTCGACTATCTCGGCGTGCGTGATGAGGACCCCGCCAGCGATCAGCCCGAGGGCGGGGCAGGGACCGCGGAGGCCGCCGAATGACGGCCTCCTTATTCCGCGGCTTCCAGCCCGATGACCAGACGCTGCCCCATGGCGGCGAGCGCCGCCGTCATCAGCGGCAGCTTGGTTGCCGTCGCCGGATCGAGCAGCCGGCGGACCTCCTTTTCGTCTTTGCCAACCCGGCGCGCGAGTTCGACGCGGGTGATGCCCGATGTGCGGAAGGTTTCGATCACCGCGATTTTCGTCGCGATGCCCGCATTCGGCGAGATCAGTTCGCCATGCGCCCGGGCTATGGGGAGAGGGCGCCCCATTTCGAGATAGGTCAGCAGCGCGACGCCAAGCGCATCGGCCGCCTGGACCTGCGCATCCGCCATGTCGTCGCCTTCCGTTATGGCTTCCGGCACGTCCGGAAAGGTGACGACAAAGCCGCCCTCGCGTTCCGTCGGCTCGAAGATTGCCGCATAAGCATAAGTTCTCATAATTCCAGCCCTTCGGTGTTTGGTGTGGAGGGAGGGGCTCACTTGAGCCCCAGCCCTTTCCTGATTTTCGCGGCTGTCTTGGGGTCGATTTCACGGCTTGGCAGTGTCGTGAAGCGGTCCCCTATCCAGACCGTGGCGTGTCCGCCTTTTCCTTTGCTTTTGCTCACTTTGAAGATGAGCCCCAGCGCTTTTGCTTCGTCTCTCAATTCGGCGATGAAGCGGTCCCGTTTGTCCATTTACCTCTCCGTTTCGATAAATAGACAATCGGATATTTTTGACCCATTGTCAAATGAAATCGGACGTTATTTTCCGGAATTCGGATTTTTTTATCCGAATTATTGGGGCGAGGAACCATAATGCTTGGCGAGGGGGACGTGACATTTCCGATAGACCGGATCGATTTTGCAGTGCTCGGCATGTTTGCGGATGCCGCGCGGATACGGGCCGGCCTGTCCATCGGCGCGCTGGCGAAGATCTGCGATGTGCCGCCCGACGATATCCACCGGGTAATCCGTGGGCGCGGCATCGGGCGCGAGGCGCTTGAGGCGATATGCCGATGGCTCGACCGGTCCCCTGAATTTTTCCTCCATGACGATCTGAAATCCAGAAGGATGGCTTACCTATGAGCGCGACATTCGGTCAGCCCGGCTGCATCACGCCGGCCAGTTTCCAGGACCTGCACATTGCCATGAAGATCGAAGGGCTGCTTCTCCTTCAGGAAATGGGCCTGACGCGCAAGCAGATGCGCGAGGCGAGCGGCATGTCTGAAGACAAGATCCGCGACTGCCTCAATACCATTTTCAGCCCCTTCAAGATTGATGGAATGCGTCCCAACGATGCCGCCAGTGAGGCTGCCCAATGACCCGGCCGCTGATCATCGATTCCTTCGCCAGGGGCGACGCAACGCATGTCGCTGATCTCTTCGGAGAGGCAAGAGCTGCCGTACCTGCTCGCTGGCGCTGCCTCCCATGCCCTGGCTCCTATCCTGCTGCAAAGGCGCCGTTTCCGGAGGTTCCGCCCGCGAAGAATGCAACGCGGCGCGTTCGTGTGGTCGACAGCTTCGCGGGTGGGGGCGGTGCATCGAATGGTATACGGCTGGCTCTCCAGCAACTCCACGGCATGGAATTGCTGCCGGCAGGGCACCCACTCGACGTGGATTTCGCAGTAAACCACGACGACGCCGCGCTCTGCATGCATGCTGTGAACCATCCGGACACCACCCATCTTCCCGTCAATGTTTGGCAGGTCTCGATGCGCGAGACGCTGGGCGACGATTTGTTCGGGCTGCTATGGCTTTCTCCCGATTGCCGCGATCATTCCCCGGCCAAGGGTGGCCCGATCACGTCCCGCGCCGTCCGCGACCTTGCGTGGGTCGCGGTAAAATGGCTCAAGGAATTGCCCGATTGGCAACGTCCATGGATCATTTGTCTCGAAAATGTCAGCGCCTTTGCGAAATGGTCACCGCTGATCGAGCGTCCGGACGGCCAAGGGTTCATGCGCGATCCTGATCGGTTGGGTTGGACCTTCCACCAGTTCGTGCATGCACTCTCGCGCTTCGGCTATTCGATAGGCTGGAAAGAGGTTGTTGCCTGTGAATATGGCTCACCGACCATTCGCAAGAGGCTCAAACTTGTGGCGCGAAGAGACGGGATGCCCGTCGAATGGCCTGAGCCGACGCATGGCGATCCGAAGTCTCACTTCGTCTTGTCTGGCGAGCGCAAGCCATGGCCAGTAGCAGCCGACATCTTGGATTGGTCGCTGGATTGCCCTTCGATCTTCATGACAAAGGAAGAAGGGCGGGAATACGCCAAACGAACGGGCAGGCGCGTCGTGCGGCCATTGGCCCCGAAGACGGATGCTAGACTTGCTTTTGGTGTGAAGCGCCATGTGATTGATGCCGGTGATGAAGCCTTCATAGTTGCGCGCGATGCGCGTGGGCTTGTGGTTCCACATGTCGCCATCTTTAGAGGCGACAGCACCGGAAGATCCCCAATGGAACCGCTGGCAACTGTGACGGCCAATAGCTTCTTGAAGCGTCCGGGCGGAGCGTCGCCGATAGGCGTCGTTGAAACTGCAGCTGTGCCGTTCGTCTCTCGCGGCCAGCACGGGGGCGGCAATCGTTCCGCGAAGGAGCCGCTTCACACGATTTCTGCATCCGACGGTGATCAGAACCAGGTTGTCGTACCGTACCTTGTTCCGCGATACGGCGAGAGAGATGGCCAAGAACCCCGAACGGCAAGCGTGGAGCGGCCAACGCCGACGCCGGTGCCGGATGGCAACCAAGGGAGCCTGGCGGCCGTCTATTTGGCGCAGCATAACAGCGACAGCCGCCGTGCTACTGGCGTCAATCCGGGGCGACCGGCCGGAGTGCCACTCTCGACGATTACATTCGAAGGCGCGCAACAAGGGGTGGTCGCCGCCCATATGCTTTCACTGAAGGGCAGTGAACGCCGGGACGGCTCATGCGAAGACGCGCACCCTGCGGTATGCGCCTCCGGTCAGCATTCTGCCGTTGTGACACTTCCATTGATGACGGCCTATTATTCGACCGGCGGTCAGCATGCGCGGGTCGACGCCCCATCGCTTACCGTGCCGACCAAGGCGCGGTTCGGCTTGACCGAGGCGGACGCTGCCGTTCCCCCGATTTCCGAGGCTCAGATGGCGCGAGCGCGTCAGGTTGCCGAATTCTTGCGTGCGCACGGATGTTGGGACGGCGGCGAGATCGTGACGATTTCAATCCGAGGGACCGTGTTCGTCATCGTCGATATCGGCATGCGCATGCTGGTGCCGCGCGAACTCGCCCGGGCGCAGGATTTCCCGGATAGTTTCATCCTTGATCCCATCTTCAATGGCAAGCCGCTGTCCGAAACAGAGCAGCGGCACAAAATCGGCAATTCCGTTTGCGAGAAGCCTGCGGCTGCCGTGATCGTAGCCAACTATAGACCGCCGCTTCACTGGGCTGAAACCACGTTTCGGGAGGCGGCGGAATGAAACGCTTTGTCGTATATGCAACGATCTCTAGCGCCATGTGCGCGATGTTCAGGCTGATGGGGACAGCATGACGAACCCTTACCTCATTACCGGCCCAGCGCGCGTTAGCTTCAGCGGCGGCCGTACATCAGCTTACATGCTGCACGAGATCCTACGCGCCCATGACGGAAAGCTGCCGGACGACGTGATCGTCGCCTTTGCCAATACAGGCAAGGAACGCGAGGAAACGCTGCGGTTCGTCTATGAGTGCGGAAGCCGGTGGGGCGTCCAGGTGCATTGGCTTGAATGGCGGCGAGGCAAACCCTCATTCGAAGAGGTTGGGTTCAACAGTGCCAGTCGCAACGGAGAACCGTTCGCCGAACTGGTGAAGGGGAAAAGCTATCTGCCTAACTGGCAGGCTCGCTTTTGCACCCAACACCTCAAAATTGAGGTCCTCAATGACTTCGCTGCATCGCTCGGCTGGCCATCCGGTGAATATTCCGAAGTCATCGGACTTCGCTATGACGAGGGAATGCGCACCCTCAAGGGGTTGGAGAACGCAGAGAAGTTCAACCGCCGCTGCCTCTACCCCTTGTCGAAGGCAAAGATCACCAAGGCTGATGTCATGGCCTTCTGGGCTGATCAGCCGTTCGATCTCGGCCTGGAGCCGTGGGAAGGGAACTGTGATCTGTGCTTCCTGAAGGGCCGCGGTCTCCGCAAGCGCATTATCCGCGACAATCCACGCCGCGCCGACTGGTGGGCTGAACAGGAGCGCCTCACGGGCGGCTTCTTCGATAGACGCGACCGCTATGCAGCGCTCCTCAATGAGGTGCGCCGTTCTCCCGAACTCTTCGATCCGCAGAATGAGGAATACGACACTGAGTGCGGCCTTCATTGCGCGGCGGAGGCGGCCGAATGAAACTATTCGTCGATATCTTCGAATTCGTCACTCGGATCCCGTGCCACGAGTTGACCTCCGAATTCCTTGAGTATTTTCCTCACAGGCGGATGATCGACATCATAATAGCAATTCTTGAATTGAAGGCTCGCTCCGGGTGTGATGTGCCGACATCCGGTAAAGTCGCAGTAATCCAGAACAACTTTGGTTGTCCTCAACTGCTGGATGCGCAGAGTTCTGATTGCGCTTCTCTCGATTTTGATATCACCGACCATATAGTTCCAACCGCCAATTCGGCAGTCTGTAAGGCGGCAATCTTTCAGAGTGTTTGTGCCGTCCAAAGGGAGGTTCTCTCCATCGAATTCGCAATCGTTGTATGCGACGCCCGCCAGATGGCGGAAAGGCACATCTCCCGATTTGACGGTAACGGATACAATAACAGGCGTAGGGCGTTTGCGTCCGATTTCATTCAAATATTCAAGTGCCCGCAAAAGTACACGCGGTTCGCCATCTATAAGCTCTTTGCCATCGACAAAATCAGTGAGAAGGTCGGTTGCTTCGCGGGAAAATGTAGCTTTATTCGCCGTCGCCACATAGTGGAGCAGTCCGATGCCCGCAGATATTCGCGCATTGTTCTTCTCCGCGACCAACGAGGCAGCTTTTTCGAGGATACCGGCGAGGTTATTCTCTTCTGCGGCAGCTATCTGCTGCTCGGTAAAGAGCATTTGCTTTTCGACACGCCTGCCTTGTTTGATCGCTTCTGTTGTTTGCCGCGCGGCAACAACGCTTCGCCAGATAGCGAGAGGAAGGCCGATAAAACCAAGAACCAGAAGACCGACATTACGGAGGATTTCGTACCGTTCCCGAAGCGCAAGTCCTGGAAGTTCGTAGATGTGAGCCAAAACGGCAACGCCGCATGCCGCGACGATGGCGACAATCACCACCATCGTCACATCGGCGCCATTGGCGTCCTGATTCTTGTCATCGTTGCCGTTATTGACCGCCCCCATGCGCCGATGATTAGCAGGCGGGCAGCACCTACTGCAATGACGGAATTGCAGGGGGAGTGGTCATGACCTCGGCCATCGATGAATTCATTGAGGAAGCGTGCGGCGTTTCTATCGGAGACGCCGCGCAGGCGCTCGGGCTCAAGTTTCGGGCGCGGGGAAACGAGCATCCGCAGCCATGCCCGCTATGCGGTGGCCGGGATGGCTTCGCCTTCAATTCGCAGAAGAACAAGTGGAACTGCCGGCATGGAGGAGTGGGCGGCAGCGATGCGATCGGCATGGCCGCGCATGTTCATGGGCTCGACATCAGACGCCGCGATGGCTTCCTCGAGGCGTGTTCCATCCTGACCGGCCGGCCCGTTCCGGAAGGCGGCGAGCGCGAAAGCGAGGAAGATCGGGCGGCAAGACTGGACCGTGTCGAGCAGAAGCGGCGCGAGAACGCGAATGCACGTGAAGAGCAGGAACGCCAGGCCCATGATTTCCGCGAGGCGGAGCGCAAGAAGGCGCGCGGCATATACGGCCGGGCCGAACCGCTCTGGAAAGCCGGCATGATGCATGGCCGGTTCTACCTGCAGCGTCGCGGGGCGGGTTATACCGATGACGACTGGTTGAGGGTCGCGCCGTCTGTCACCTATTGGCACGGGCAAGACCAGAACGGCCAGCCGCATTCGCTCTATGCCGGTGCGGCGATGATTGCGCCATTCATCGGCCCTGATGCAGAGATCATCGGCTGCCACATCACTTGGATCGATCTCGACCGCCCTCCGAAGTACCGGCCGGTGCTCTATGGCCTGACGAAAGAGGGCGAGAAGGCCGGGATTGCGCCCTGGGCCTTCGGAGATGCAGCGCCTTCCGCTGCCGATGTCGAGGTGAAGCTCTACGAGCATCTGCCGGCCAAGAAGATGCGCGGCTCCAAAAAGGGCGGGCTGATCCCGCTTGCCGGCGATCCCTCGGCCAGGCGCTGGGTCGGCGGCGAGGGGATCGAGAACGGGGCCGCGTTTGGGCGGTGGGAGAAGTTCCGGCCCGACACGTTCTATTTCGCGGCCGGCGATCTCGGCAATCTTGCGGGACCGGCCGATCCGAAATCACGGTTTGCACACCCGACGCTGACGGTGACCGACCGCAAAGGCCGCGAGCGGCCGCTGATGGTCGCCGGGCCTGTGCCGAAACCGGATCAGACGCCGGACGATGCCATGTGGGTCGCGGACCACGTCGACCAGCTCGTGCTGCTCGGCGATCCCGATTCGGAACGGATCATGACGGCTTCGGCCATGGCGCGGGCGCGCAAGCGGCTCTCCCGGCCGGGACGGCTGATCCCGATCGTCTGGGGGCGCCATGGCAAGGATTTCGCGGAAATGATGGCCGAGGCCGGATCAGAGTTTGAGGGTGCGGCGTGAAGAAAGACAAGAGTGACATTCCCGCCGCGGTGAAGGCCATGCTTGACGAGGCCGAGCGGCAGGCGCGGGCGGCGGACAATCCCCGCAACCCCGTTTCAGAAGGAGCGCGGCCTGCAGACTGGCAGTCGGAAGGTTATGATGGTGAGCCGGAAGCCACCATGCGCGAGGACGGCAAGGTCGACAAGGAAATCGTCGAATATTGCGCCGGCCTCGACCATTCCGATACCGACAATGCGGAGCGGCTTTTGAGGCATTTCGGCGAGGACCTGCTTGTCGTGGCGCAATCGAAAGCCCGCAAGGCCGCCTATGCCGTCTGGGATGGAACCCATTGGGATATCGATACGGGCGATCCCCGCTCACTCGCCGTGGCGCAGCGCCTGGGCGGGCGCATCGCGATGGAGGCCGAGTTCATCCAGATGACGCCTGCGGAGCAGGCGGCGGTCGACAAGGGCAGAAAGGCGCTGGACAAGGCGGAGGAAGAGCGGACGGCTGCGGAAAAGAAGCTGGCGAAATCCGCCGAGAATGCCCTGGAGAACCTCGCCAAACGGCGCAAGCGGCGGATGGATCATGCCGTCTCTTCGAAGAACAAGGGGCGGCTGGAAGCGATGCTGGTCTGCGCAGCGCCACATATCATGCGCAATCCCGATGCCTTCAACGCCGATCCGCTCAAGGTGGCGGTGCGGGGGCATACGCTGATCTTCAGCAAGTCGGCCGAGCGGCAGCGCAACCCGGCATTCGACGATCCCGACGATATTCGCGAAGACCTGCCGGAATACATCATGGCGACCGGCGCCTCGCTCGACGTTATCCCGGGCCACCAGCGCGGCGATCTGATCACGCAGATCGTGCCGGTCGCCTATGATCCGGAGGCGAGATGCCCGAAATGGGACGCCTTCATGGAGCGCATGCTGCCGATCGACGATGTGCGCCGCATGGTGCAGATCGCATCGGGGCTGGGGCTGGTCGGGCTGACGGTGCAAAAGCTGTTCTTCCACTATGGCTTCGGTGCGAACGGCAAATCCGTCTACATGGAGACGCTGTGCCGGCTGCTTGGAGATTCGGCTGTGACGCTTCCCTCCGAATCGTTCATCGGGGAAGGCAAGGGCGCCGGCGCGGCAAACCCTGACATGGCGCGGCTCTATGGCCGCCGCTTCCTGCGCGTCAAGGAATTGCCCGAAGGCGAGGATCTGCGCGAGAACCTGGTCAAGGATCTGACGGGCGGCGAGGATTTCACCGTGCGCGATCTCTTCCAGGGCTATTTCGATTTCAAGCCGATCTTTACCGGCCATATGTCGGGAAATGGTTATCCGCGCATCAGCGGCACCGATAACGGCATCTGGCGGCGCATGGCCGTGGTGCATTGGCCGGTGACGCTCGCGGAAAAGGAGCAGCGTGAATTCGAAGATGTGGTGACCGAATTCCAGCCGGAATATTCCGGCATCCTCAACTGGCTGATCGAGGGGGTGAAGATCTTCCTGCGCGAAGGGCTGGTGATCCCGGAATCGGTCAAGGCGAAGACGCAGGAGTACCGCGACGAGATGGACCCGACAGCGGCTTTCTGCGCCCGCTGTGTGATGCCGGACGAGCATGGCTCGGTGACCGCCAAGGAGTTCTATCAGGCCTATGTCGACTTCACGCTCGATCAGGGCGGCAAGCCGGTGACGCTCACCCGCTTCGGGCTGATCATGAAAAAGAAATACCGGCGCGAGGACGGGCGCATCGTCAACTATCACGGCCTGAAACTCGACGCTGTGCCGAAATCGCAGGAGAGGCCGGGCAACAGCGTCGAGGATTTGGAGGCGCATTTGCGATGACCGCCCGCGTTCCCCGCAACCCCTTTCTTGTCCAGCCGTTTTCGCCTGAAAACTGGCAACGTATTGATTTTGTTGGATTTCGCTTTGCGATAGTCGCGACGGTTTGCGCCAGTTTGCGACACTTCAGACAGCGAGAATAGTGAAGGAAAATCAATGACTTGCGATAGTTTGCACCAGTTTTTGGAGGGCTAAGGGATGTGAGAAGGGGTGCGGGGATGAAATTTCCCATGCGACTTTAGGGACAAAACTATCGCAACTCCTGCAATTAAACTGCAACCAACTGAAATCATTCAACAAACGACGGCAATACAAACTATCGCAAACTATCGAAAAACTACTGCCAAGTGGTGAAAGGTCTGGAAAATGAAAACGAAGACGATTGAGGAATTGCTGACTTGGGCCTTCACGGATGAATTGACCAAGGGCGGCGGCGTCGACGGGCTCGACAATTTGCATTCGGCCTGGCGCCAGATGCAGGCTTCGTCCTGGGGCAAGATCATGGAATTTGCCGATCTGATGGCAATGGTCGATCGGGATCGTTCATCACCGGGCATGTGGATCCAGGTTCACCTGCCGTTCGAGGTGCGCAATACCGATTTCGTGACGTCGATGACGGCGCTCTCCAAAGCCTCGAAGCCATTGCGGTCGGAGTTCGCCCGCGTCACTGCCGGATACGACAAGCGCGGTTTCCGGCTGAACCAGCATCGCCTCAATGGCGGCGCGTTGCTCAATTCATGGTCCGGTGTCCGCCGCGCATCCGGCGAGCCGGTGCTGTCGCTGCGATATCACCATCGCGAGCTCGTTGATGTGTGGGGCGGCGGCGACATTGGCGTGATCGAAACTTCGCGGATGCGGATGACCGACATCATCGACGCCGCTGCTCCTACCGTCCAGCGCTCCTCGCGCACCGTTTCCAACGCGCCGGCGCTTGCCGACTACGAAAATCCCACCTCGGTTCCGTTCTCGAACGCTCCATGGCTCGATGAGCCGTTCGGCGTTCCGGCCATCCGCGTCCAGAAAGGCTCTTAGAACATGGCGATATTCACTCTCGGCGGACGCAAGACACTGGCGTCTCTTCTCAAAGAGGTGCCGGTCTTTCTCGGGGTCGGCTCGGGCGATATCGCCTGGGATACGGTGCCCGCCGAACCCTTGGCAACCGATACGGCGCTGGTCGCCCCTGTCGGCGTGACGCGGCTGCGGGAAATTTCATTTGTCGCCCCCGATGATGCCGGCGACATCATCATGGCGGACACCTCTCGATTCTTGCGCGTCGATGACCCGACCCGCTACCTATATCTGGAGTTCAAGCTCGACCTTTCCGATGCCAACGGTTCGACCTTGCGCGAGACAGGCATTCTGGTCGGCGTGGAAATCGACCCGGATGTGCCGGCCGGCCAGATGTATATCCCGCTCGCCGATGTGGCGGTCACCGGCACGCTCATCCAGGTTGATCGCTTCAACTCGATTATCCGCGACGGCACGCTTGAGCAGTCTTTCAACTTTATCCTGACCTTGTGAGCGTGAAATGAGCAGCATCATCAAACGCCCCGGTTTCTCTGATCGCTTCGACCGTGCGAGGAAGCAATTCGCGGTCGCCTTCGCCGACGAGCCGCGCTTTCTCCAGTCCTCCGAACTCAACGAGCTGCAGTCGCTTTCCGACGACAAGCTGCGGCGCGTCTCGGATTATATCCTTCAGGACGGCCGCATCGTCGATGGTCCCGACCCGGTGGTGACGCCGCTCGAAGATGGCACGATCCGCGTCGATCTGCCTGCCGTCTCTATATATATTGCCGGCCTCGTCCATGACGTGCCGGCGCGCACTATCGTGCTATCCGCCACCGGCAGTCACGCGATCGGCGTCCGCCGCTCCGAGGCGCTGGTGACCGATGTCGAAGAGCCGGAGCTCAAAGGCGATATCACAGGTACGGAAGCCTATATGGAGCCGGGCGCGGCGCGTGTCTCCATGTCGGTTGAATGGGGACATTCGGTCGAGCTCTCGGACCTGCCGCTGATCGCCGTCTATGCCGTCCAGGACGGCACCATTATCACGACCGAAACCAACATTGACTATTCCGAGATCTACAAGGCGATCGAGAACTACAGCCGCGAGAGCAATGGGAGCTTTGTCAATTCCGGCTGCAGCGTTACGGCGCTCGGGATCGACGGCGAGGAAAAGCAGGTCTTTTCGATCGCCGAAGGTGTTGCCTACGTCAATGGCCGCCGTGTGCCGCGCGCACAGAGCCTGCGATTTGCCATTGCCGAGGAGCCGGACCTGCGTGCCATCTCGGCCGAGCCGCACGCCTTCACCACGGCATCGGGCGGAACGCAGGATTTTACCCTGTCGAAGTCGCCGATCGCGGCGGTGCAGCGCGTCACCATCATCAAGGAGGTGACCGAAAATGTGCTGCATGGCGCGTTCTCCGGCGTGTCTGACCCGCTCCAGCATCCCTCCGCCGAGCGCATCATCGAGGTCAAGGCTGGATCGACGGTTTACACTTCGCCGGCAAGCTGGCTTCTCTCCCAAGGTGAGATCGACTGGTCGCCGGGCGGAGCCGAGCCGGCACCCGGCACCTCCTATACGGTCAAATACCGCTATTACGAGAACATCGATCCAGATCAGGTCACGCGCGACAGCATCAAGGTGACCGGCGCGGCGCAGGGCACCAATATCCTTGTCGACTATACCTATAAGCTGCCGCGCATCGATGTGATCGCGATGGAGCCGACCGGCCAGCTCGTCTACATCAAGGGCACCTCCGCCACGTCACGCGCCCGCCCGCCCGTGGTGCCCGGCAACCGGCTGGAGCTTGCCCGTGTGGTCAACAAGTGGGGCGTTGCCCCTGATGTGATCCAGTCGGCGGTGCGCAATATCCCGTATTCGGAGCTGACCGACCTGAAGGAAATGGTCATCGACCTCTTCGACCTTGTTGCCCAGGAGCGGCTCAAGACGGACGCCAGTTCGCGCGAGGTCGCGGCAAAGCGCGGCGTCTTCGTCGATCCGTTCCTCGACGACGATATGCGCGACCAGGGCATTGCGCAGACGGCGGCGTCGTTCGGCGGCAAGCTCCGCCTGCCGATCCATGCCAGGGTGCATGAGTTCCCGGCGCTTACCGATATCGAGCACCTCGTCTTCACGGAAGAGGTCATCATCAGCCAGCTGCGCGAGAGCGGATCGATGAAGATCAATCCGTACCAGACCTTCACACCGATGCCCGGTCGAGCAAGCTTGGAGCCTTCGACCGACATCTGGACGGAAACCGAGACCGTCTGGACCTCGCCGGAAACGCAGAGCTTTGAGGCGGCCGATGGCGAGTACATCACCGGCATATCGCTTGAGCAGCGCATCGAGACGGTACGGACGACGACGCGCGCGGCGGAGTTTGTCCGCGCCCGCGCCGTGAATTTCCGGCTGGAGGGCTTTATCGAGGGCGAGCTTCTCGAAAAGATGTGGTTCGACGATGTCGAGGTGGTCCCGGCCGGCATCCTTCCTGCCGATGAAACAGGTGTCATCACCGGCACGTTCACCATCCCGGCCGGGGTGCCGACCGGCACCAAGACGGTCTATTTCCAGGGCAGCGTCGGCACGGTGGCGGCTGGCTCCTATGTAGGACGCGGCACGATCACGGTCGAGGAGCAGCGCCTTGCGTCGTCGCTCTCCACCACCACCGAGGTGATGCCGCAGCCGATCAACCAGACGACGGTGATCAACAACATCACCAATGTCACCAACAACACCACGAACGTCACGCAGGTGAACAATGTCACGCCGGTCACCTCGACCCGCAGCCCGACCAGACCGGAGTTCGGCAGCGGCGGCGACCACGATCCATTGGCGCAGACATTCACGTTGACGCGCGGCCGCTGCATCGCCGGTGTCAGGTTGAAATGCGCGGCGATCGGGGCGCGCTCCAATGCGATTTTCTTGCAGATCAGAACCACGGATGTCGGACTGCCGACGAGCACGGTGCTGGCCGAAGCCTTCGTGTCGGGTGCTGAACTTCAGGAAGGTGCGTTCTTCACCGCCCGCTTCCGCTATCCCGTCTATCTCGAGCCGGCGCGGGAATATTGCTTCGTGGCGCTCACCGATGACGGCGACCACGCATTGGCGATTGCCCAGATCGGTAAGATCGACGTGGCGACCAACGAGATCATCACCGGCCAACCCTTCACCGTCGGCGTACTGCTGTCATCGTCGAATGCCAGCACCTGGACGGTGCACAATGATGCCGATCTCGTCTTCCAGCTCATCGCCTGTCGCTTTGAGCCGTCCGAACGAACGGTGACGATCGGCACTTTCCAGCCGACCAAGATGTCCGACATCATTGTTTCGGCAGGTGTCGAATATCCCTCTCCGGTGGCCGATATCGAGATCCTGTTGAAGCGGCCCAACGGGCAGGTGATCCGCTCTTCGCCATCGCAGACGCACCGTCTGGACGAATATATCCAGAACGAGACGATCGAGGTCTCGGCGTTACTGCGCGGCACGGCCGAGGTCACGCCTTTCCTGTTCCCGACCGTGCAGATCATCGAGGGCGAGCTGCAGCCGACCGCCGATTATGTGACCCGCGCGGTAACAGCCACTGACGCCGACAAGGTGATGACGACGTTCGACGCGCTGCTGCCGACCGGCTCGTCCGTCAAGGTCGAGATCGGTGTGCCCGGCAATTACGCTGTCGTGAATGTCTTCAGCGCCACGCAGCTCGGCGACGGCCTGGTCGAGCAGACCTATGTCCGCGCCGCCTATCCTGCGGCCAATCTGGACGCCCGCACCCGCATCACGCTCACCGGAACGCCGGCCGCACGGCCGGAGCTTTCATCCCTGCGCATGATAACTTCGAAGGTGGCTTGAGATGGCTGAAACACCGAATTTCAAAGTACCGCTGCCAAACCCAAGCGGCATCCAGCGTGAGGAGGTCCAGAAGATCGCCGACGCGCTGACGGCGTTTGACGAGGCGGTCAAGCAGATCTCGGACGAGCGGCAGGCGCGGGCCGAGAAAGGGCAGGCGAACGGCTATGCCGGGCTGGACGAAAACGCTGTGGTGCCCGACAGTCAGTTGCAGGAACGGCTCCTGCAGGAGTTTCTCGACGATCGTTTTGCAAGGCGGACAGCGCCGACCATCCAGACATCGTTGACCGTCGAGGGCACGATGTCCGCGACGGGCGCGATCACCTCGGCCGGTTCGCCGGTCCTCACCCAGGCGATGCGTGGTGCTGCCGATGGCGTGGCTCCGCTCGGGGCCGATACCAAGATCCCGGAAGCCTATCTTCCGGCAGTGGCGATCACTGATACCTACGTCGTGTCCTCGCAGGCTCAGATGCTGGCGCTCAATGTCCAGCGCGGCGATATCGCGGTGCGCTCCGACATCAACAAGTGCTTCGTGCTGGCGCGTTCTCCGGCGACATCATTTGCCAATTGGGTCGAGTTGCGCACGCCGAGCGACGCCGTGCTTTCGGTCGCCGGCAGGACCGGGGCGGTGGCTCTTGTCATCGGCGATATTGGCGGGCTTCAGGCGGCGCTCAATGCCAAGCTCAATCTGACTGGCGGCACGATAACTGGTAGCCTAACTACTACGGGAAATGCCTTCCAGGTAAAGAACAACGGCAATCGCCATTTCTGGTTTACAGACGCAGACGGCAATGAAAAGGGGCTACTGTATAGCGATACCGCCAGCGGCGCGATGCGCATACGTGTTGCCGGGAGTAGGTATTTTAATTTCAACACCAATGGCGAGTTTGAGGTTAATAGCCTCCGTGCCGCCAGCGGCACCATTACGAATTTCAGTGCCTCAACCGTTAGTTCGACCGGCAACATAACCGCGAAGCGTTCGGACCTTGGCGGGGCTCGGCTTGTCGTTGCCGGCGGCACTCCCGGCCGTGTCGAATTTCTGAAACCTGATGGGACCAGAGCGGGTTATATCGGCCACGCCAGCGGAACTCGTATCAGCCACTTCGCTGATAATGGCTTCATCGGCCATCGGTTCAACGGTGACATAGTAGTCCAGGGACGCGTACACGCCGCCGACGGAGACGCTTATCTCAACACCGATGGCAATGTCGTCGGCAGCGGATGGTCAGATTGGGGATCAACCAACGCAAAGGCGGCTATTAGCGCCCGCATCGAGCTTCGCGCCCGTGAATTCGCGGACGACCGGAAGGCCGCAGCGATCGCGGCTATCATGCCGACAATTACCGGGATCACTACGAATGGCGTCGGATGCGTGGCGATTTTGAAGGGTAATGGACCGCTAGGTTCAATCGCCCCCAACACGATCATTGCTGGAAGCAGTCTTATTCCGGTCGCTGGTACTGCTCTCGGCGGAAACGGTGGAAGCTATAGCCTGTACACGCCGTCTGGAACTTGGCGATACCTCGGGCCAGCATACAATGACACAAGTTCTTCAAGTGTATTGGCGGGCTTGTTCAGGAGGATCGCATAAATGGAGGTGATTTCGGTTTCAAACCTTAAGTGGTCCAGACATGACCAGACTGCATTTGATGCCCTGGTGGAACTGGACGGCATCGGCCTGGTGCCATTCACCGCCGTGCCAGATAGCGATACCGAATATGGCCGGGAGATTTGGGAGAAGGGAGTTGCCGGAGAGTATGGCCCTATTTCGGAGTTTCTTCCTCTGACACCCGAAGAAGCCAGAGCGGTCATGCCAAACCTTACGGCTCGACAACTGAGGCTCGGCCTGTTGAGCCTTGGCAAGCTGGAGGGGGTATCAGTTGCAATTGAATTGTTACCCGAACCCGATCGGAGCCAAGCGCAGATCGAGTGGCAGTATGCAACCGAGTTTCGGCGCCTCCACCCTCTCATCGTGCAGCTTATTCCGGGCCTTGAATTGACCGACGAGCAAGTCGATACCGTTTGGACGGAATTTGCAGAGGTTTAAGAGAACGATCGGTTGAGCTCACCTTCCGGGTATTAAAAAAGCCCATCAAAGGGCGCTCAACCAAATGATAACTGAATAGTCCCGCTGCAATCACAAGAATGCCGGCTGCGGACCAGAACAGGAAGGTGGCAAGCATACCGGTTTCAGCTCGATCCGTGAGCAGCAACCACGTCCTTCCGACCACAGACAGTACCAGAACGTGCGACAGATAAACCGAGTAGGAAATATCACCTGTCCATTTTAGTCGCGATAGGCTCCGCAATCCGCCATGGCGCTCCCAAGCGGCGGCGCCGGTCAGGACCAGCGCAATGGACGCGCCTAACGCAATGCATCGTTCAACGGAGATCACGTCGATAGCTGCCGCGAAGAACCACAGTGTCCCCGCCAGTGCCGCAAAACCTGCAACGATGGCTGCACGTGCGGTGCCAAGCGAAACCTTCGGCAGGAGCCAGCAGCCGATTGCACCGGAAATGAACTCAAGAGAATACGCGCTGAGCACGAGATCGATGGTGGGCGAAGCTCCGCTTCGAACGTGCAGCGAGTTGGCAATGATAAGGGCCGCCCAACCAAAAAGGGTAGGAACGAGCCATTTTCGAGGCATCAACAAGATGGCCGCGAAGGCGATATAAAACCATAGTTCGAATACCAGGGACCATCCCACATTGAGCAGCGGAAGTTTGTTGCTTGGAAGGAGCAGGAACGATGCAACTAAATCGACCTGATTGCCCTGTGCCGAATTTATCATCTGCGGAGCGGCGAAATAGATCGGCAGGAGTAGCAATAGGTAAAACCAGTACAGGGGAAAAATCCGGGTCGCCCGGCGACGGATGAATTCGCCGATTGCACCGATGCTCTGATGGGATTGCTCGGTCGTAAGCACCATCACAAAGCCGCTGATCACAAAGAAAATATCCACCCCGATCTGACCGAAGGAGAAGAAAGATGGAAGAACTTGCTGCGCCACATACTTCGTTTCGATCGGAAGCATATGGAAGATCGCGACCATAAAGGCCGCCAGCCCCCGCGCGCACTGCACAGAATAGAGAGTGTTGTTTGACATGACCCCCACCGAATTGCGGCAGCTATGCCGTATTTTCGATGCATCGGCAACACCGGAAGAGATCGATAAAATGGGGATCGGCGTGGACGCATCGGCTTGAAACAAACCGACCGTTGGCCACACAAGATTATAAACCCGCTTTGCGCGGGTTTTTTGTTGCCTGAAATCGGCCCGTGGGCGGGGCGCTAAACCAAACACCCGAAGGAGACTATCCGATGTCCGCACCGACGTTCGGCATGACATTCACGCGTCCAAATGACGAGCCGTTGCCCGTTATCGGCGCGGATTTTTCCAAGATGCTCTTTATCGAAACCTCCGAGGATGCGTCGGCGCAAGCCTATCCGCTCGATACGCCGGTCCGGATCTCGTCCAGCGATTCCGATGCGGTGGCGGCCCTTGGCACGGGATATCTGGCGGATGCCGTAAAAGGTGTGAACGCCCAGCTTTCCGGGCTCAACGCCGGTGCAGACATTACGGTCTTGCGGGTGGCTGAAGGTGCAGATGTTGCAGCAACATCCGCGGCAATCGCGGCCGCTCTCGATAGCGCTGGCGATATTCCCTCCGCGGTGAACACCACACCGCGCATCATATGGGCGGGTCGCACCGCCTGGCGCGCCGATGAGCAGACGGTCAATCCGGTCGTCATTGCGCTGGCGGCTGCATGCGAACGGCTCCTGGCGATCGCGCCGGTGGATGTGGATGACACCGCGAAAGACAAGGCGGTCTCGGCGCGTGAGACCATGAATTCGCAACGGTTGATGCCGATCGGCGTGGCCGCGCGCGTTTATGAAGGGGAGAATATTGTCACCCGCCCGATGGGGCCGAGGATCGCCGGTCTGTTCGCCCGGGTCGACAACGACAATGAGGGCAAGCCGTTCGATCCCATCGCCAACAGGGCAGTGCAGGGGCTCGCCGGCCTTTCGCGCCGGATCCCGTTCTCCCTCCTCGACGGCTCGACGGAAGGCCAGCAAATGCTGGAAGGCAATGTCTCGATCGTCGTTCCCGGCGAAACCGGCGTGGATGGCTCCGCTTCGGACGGCGGTTTCGTTTTCATCGGCACCGACAATGCCGATACCGGCGAACTGTGGAAGCAGATCCACCAGGTGCGCGGCTCCGACTATCTGACAGTGAAGCTGATGCAGATCACGCGGCAGTTTCTTGGCCGCCGCATTACGGCCGATGGCGTCGAGGCCTGGCTGAACTCCATGAAGTTCATGCTGCGCGACCACAAGGCCGATGAAGATATCCTCGGCTACAATCTCCAGTTCCTCGAGGACAAGAACAGCCCGGAAGAAATCCGGCTCGGGCGTCTGACGGTCAATCTCGGCATCGAACCGGCTCCCGCCTTCAAGGTCGCGAACCACGAAATCCGCCGCTACCGGCCGGCAGTCGAAGGGCTGGTCGCCGAGATCGTCGCCCGTCTCAACGCGACGGCCTGACGCGCCTCCTCGCCAGCCGCGTTTCACTTCTCATCCTGAAAGGACCAGACCATGCAGTCTCTCTACCTCCTGACGGCGGTGGACGTTCGCCGCGCCGAGCAGGCCGGTTCGTCTCGCGCCCTGACAATCGCCAAGCTGACGATCCCGGCGATCAAGTTCATGACGGCCAATCACAACCCGGCCGGTGGCGTGATGGGCGTCGATTTCGCGCTTCCGCGGATCGAGCCGGTCGAACCGGCTTTCGAGATCAAGGGCTTCGACACCGACATCTTCAATGGCTTCGGCCAGCGGGATCGGTGGACCTTCGCCGGCGCGGTGCGGGACAAGAAGACGAACCGTTCATTGCCCGCCCGCGCCGTCATCGAGGGCGCCATCACCGAATGGGAGCCCGACGAAGCGAGCCCGGAAGAATTCGTCGGCTGCACCCATTCCTTCAAGGAAGTCACCCACTACGAGTTCCATCTCGACGGAGATGAGCTTTGGTACGTCGATTTCTGGGAACGCGAGTTGCGGTCGAAGCGCGTCGACTATTTCGCGGCGGAGCGCCGGGCGCTCGGCGCCTGAACCGCATCGGCCGCTCTGATGAGAGCGGCCAAACTCTACTTTCCTCAACATGACAGGACACTCCAATGAAAAAAGTCACGACCGTCACGGTTCCCCTCGAATATCCGGTGCAACATGCCGGCGCTGAAATCACCAGCCTAACCTTCCGCCGTATGAAGAGTGTGGACGCCTATGTCGGCGAGGGCGACGAAAATCAGGCGCGGGTTGGCTACAAATTGTTTGCGGCACTCGCGGGCGTCGATCTCGAGGTGATCGAGAATCTGGACTGGGAGGATATGGAAACGATCGGTGAGAAGGTAGCCCCCCTCATGGGAAAGTCCGCGGGCGGGCAGCTGCAGAAGGCGGTGTCAGCGTCCAGTGGCGAGACGTCATAACTGCCGTTGCCCGCCATCTCCACACCTCGATCGATGTGATCGAGGAATGGGATATCGACAAGCTCCTCGACTATTCCGCGAGCCTTTCCCGCGTCATCCGCGCTGAAAATCGTCCACCCTCCAAATCCCGATAGGTCCAATCATGGCTGTGATGACATCCTCCCTGATCGTCTCTTTGATCGACAGGGTGACGGCTCCGGCGCGGGGCATCGCGGCGACCCTTGGCCGGTTAAAGGCCGCGCAGGAAAGGAATTCCAGGCAGCTGGACGCGATGCGTGGGCGCATGGTCGAGGCGGCGGCGGTGGGCTACGCCTTGGCGAAGGCGGTAGGCGCTCCGGTCAAGGCCGCCATTGAGTTCGAATCGGCCATGGCCGATGTGCGCAAGGTGGTGGACTTCCCCACGCCCGCGGCCTTCAAGGCGATGGGAAACGACCTTATCGACATGTCGCGGCGCATTCCTATCGCCGCGACCGGGCTGGCCGCAATCGCCGCCGAAGCGGGCGCGGCCGGCATGGAGGCGGGCGAGTTGCTGGCATTCACGGAAATGGCGGCCAAGGTCGGCGTCGCATTCGACATCGGCGCAAGCCAGGCTGGAAACGCGCTGGCGCTGCTCAAGACGGCGCTCGGCCTTTCCGTCGCCGACACCGGCGCGCTGGCCGACGCCATCAACCATCTGTCCAACAATATGGCCGCGAAAGCCCCGCAGATCCTCGACTATATGAACCGCGTCGGGGCCACCGGCGAGCAGTATGGCTTCACGGCCGAACAGACGGCGGCGATCGGCTCGGCGATGATCGCATCGGGTGCACAAGCAGAGGTGGCGTCCACTTCGTTCCGCAATGTGGGCCGGGCATTGACCAAGGGCGAGGCGGCAACGAAATCACAGCGAATAGCATACAAGACACTCGGCCTCGATGCGGTCAAAGTCTCGAAATCCATGCAGAAAAACGCGGCCGGCACGCTGCGCGATGTGCTGACAAGGATAAAGAAGCTGCCGCGATACATGCAGGCGGCGACGCTTTCGCAGCTCTTTGTAGGTCAGTTGGAAATACAGGCAGTTCCTCTGCCTCGTTGCAGTTTGCGACGGTGACGCACCCGTTTCATCCGTATTCCGGACAGCAAGGAGTGTGCGTCGCAAGGCGCGGCAATCGATCGGGT